>CAVUCA010000005.1:0-274938 GCA_963739865.1 uncultured Chloroflexia bacterium | reverse complement strand
AGCGCGTCTTCCGTGACCGTGTCGGTGCTTATGCCGCCGAAGTGCGTACCGACGTGCTCGGTAATGTTTATGCCGCCATGAATCCCGCGGGGTCGCCCCGCATCATGCTCGCCGGGCACGCTGACGAGATCGGCTTCCAGGTCCGCTACATCAGCGATGAAGGCATGCTGTATTTCGGCTCCATCGGCGGCCATGATGTCATCGTCACCGTCGGACAGCGGGTAACCGTGCATACGGCTTCCGGACCTGTCCCCCACGGCGTCCTCGGCCGTAAAGCGATCCATCTCCTCGATCCCGACGAACGTACCAAGGTCCCCAAACTCGATGACCTCTGGATCGATATCGGGGCTAAAGATAAAGCCGATGCCCAGTCGGTCGTTTCTATCGGTGATTGTGTTACCTATGAACATGAGTTGCAGCGTTTACACGGCGACCTTTGTGTTCGCCGGTTCTTTCGATGATAAGATGGGCGTCTTTATCGTCGCCGAAGCCCTCCGCCTCCTCCCAGGCACACCCCTCAAAGCCGCTGTCATCGGCGTCTCCACTGTCCAGGAAGAGGTCGGTTTCGCGGTGCACAGACCGGTGCTTTCAGTATCGACCCCCAGATCGGCATTGCCACCGACGTCGGCCATGCTACCGACTATCCTACCGGCGATAAGAAAAAATCAGGTGATGTCAAGTTGAGGTCGCCGCCAGCATTACCCGTGGCGCTAATATCAATCCCATCGTTTTCGACCTCCTGGTCAAAACCGCTAAAGAACTGAACGTCCCTTACTATATCGAAGCTGCCCCGGGCGGCACCGGGACCGACGCTAACGTCATACAGCTCAACCGGGCCGGTGTGGCTACCGGCCTTATTTCGGTCCCCTTAAGATATATGCATACCCCGAACGAGATCATTAACCTGAACGATATCGAAAATGCCGCCCGCCTGATCGCCGCTTTCTGTGCCCACGTCACCGCCGAGATCGATTGGACGCCGGTATAGCCACGATATGTATTCCGGCTGATTTCTCGTTTTAATTTAAAGTAATGCTTCTTGCTGTTGGAGAAAATAATGAATGATCAGGTTTACTGGATCGGCTTTGATACCATGGCTCGTTTCATGGTGGACGTTTTCCAGGGGGTGGGCGTACCGGAAGAAGACGCCAAAATTTGTGCCGACGTCTTGATTACCTCAGACAAGAGGGGCATCGACTCCCACGGCATCGGCCGCTTGAAACCGGTATATTACGACCGTATCAAACAGGGAATCCAGCATCCTGTCACCAATGTTGAAATCGTCCGCCAGGGATTCACCACCGCCGTCATCGACGGCCATGACGGTATGGGCATGGTCATAGCAAAAAAAGCCATGAACCTGGCTATCGAAAAAGCAGGCAAATACGGCCTGGGCATGGTCGCTGTGCGTAATTCCACGCACTACGGCATCGCCGGTTACTACGCTCTGATGGCTGCCGGTGCCGGCATGATCGGCATCACTGGGACCAACGCCCGCCCCTCCATCGCCCCCACCTTCGGCGTGGAAAACATGCTGGGCACCAATCCCCTCACCTTCGGTATGCCTACCGATGAGGCCTTCCCCTTCGTCCTGGACTGCGCCACCGCGATTTCCAGCGCGGCAAGATCGAGGTCTACGAACGGCTCGGTAAAAAACTGCCCGAGGGTTGGGTGATCGGCGCTGACGGCAAAGCCCAGACCGATTCGCATCAGGTCCTCATCGACCTCGTCAAAGGCACCTCCGCTCTCGTCCCCCTGGGCGGCATCGGCGAAGAGCTTGCCGGTTACAAAGGTTATGGCTATGCCACCGTCGTGGAAATCCTTTCTGCTGCTCTGCAGGGCGGTTCTTTTCTGAAAGGATTACTGGGTTTTAGCCTTGATGGCAAACCCCAGCCCTACCACCTGGGCCATTTCTTCATGGCTGTCAATATCAACGAGTTTACTGACCTGGAAGCTTTCAAGATAACTACCGGCGATATCCTCCGCTCGCTGCGGGCTTCCCAAAAAGCCCCTGGCGCAAACCGTATCTATACCGCCGGCGAAAAGGAATACCTCGCCTGGCTGGACCGCAAGGACCGCGGCGTTCCTGTCAATGGGCCGTTGCAGGAAAATATCCGGCAGTTGGTTAAAGAGCTTAACCTTACCGGATATGACTTCCCCTTCTTGAAATAAAATTCCCCCCCGATTCTAACACTTCCCTGATTCGTCGTCATTCTTTAGATGTCGTTTTGTTCCAATGATATAATATTGTTAGTGGGACAATCGGCTAAGTGGGAGGATGATCAAGGACATGATAACCATCCCTCATAATAGTGACACCAGAGCCCTGTTTCATTAGCGCCCGCCTTCCGGCAGGCTCAGATATCCAGGCAGGAGGTTGTCTATGGATAAGAATATCGAGAAAGTTGTGAAAGAAGTATACCAGGAGATATCCAAAGGCCAGGTATTGCTGGATTGGTCCTGGGTCAAACGGGAAGCCGAGGCGCAACTGGCCGGGAATTCACCTAACGGCAGCATCGGCAAAGCCGTGAATGACGGCCTTAAAAAAGCCGGCCTTTTACCGGTCGCCAAATGACGGGTACCCGTTAAGAGGTTCATCCCCTTGTTTACGGTACTACCGCCGGGCTTTTTTCTCTTTTCCGGTATTCCTTTAAAATAAACAAAAACACCAGGGTAAAACTCAGCGTGTCCGCTGCCGGCATCGACCACCACACCCCCCACAACCCGAACAGGTATCGGAAAAGAAAGAGTATCGGGATGAATATCAGGAACTGGCGTAATAAGGACAGGAACAACGCCAGCGTCCCTTTGGACAGCCCCTGGAAAGCAGTGATGAACACCATCGTCGGCCCTACCAGCACCATCGTCGACATCATTATCCGTAGTACCGGGACCGCTGTCGCCGATAACTCGGGGTCCTGGCTGAAAATACCCACGATCTGCGGCGCAAAGATCACCATCAATATCGTGGCCGCCGCTAAAAACACCATGATGCCCACTGCCGCCAGTTTGACCGTCTGCCACAGGCGTTTATAAAGCCCGGCGCCGAAATTATAACCGACGATGGGGAGCATCCCGTTGGACACTCCCATCACCGGCATAAAGGCGAAGTCCGAGATGCGCATCACGATACCCAGGGAAGCGATTACCATTGAACCGAAGGAAGATACTACCTTGTTGAAAAGTAAAAAGGCCACGCTTTCCAGGATTTGCGAAACCATCGTTGGCATCCCGACCCGGTAGATATCTTTCAGGATGATAAAATCCGGCTTCAGATGTGCCAGCCTGAAGTGGTAAGCAGTTCTTCCCGCCAGGAAATAATATAGCCCCAGCAAAGCGCCTGATGTCTGGGCGATGACGGTACCCAACGCCGCCCCCGCCACCCCCATCTCCGGAAAGGGGCCGATGCCGAATATCAGGAACGGGTCCAGCACCACGTTTATCAGGGTCGAAGAAATGTTGATGATCATCGGCTTCACTGCATCGCCCGAGCCGCGTATTAAACTGGAGGTCACGATCATGAAGATCACCTGGGGCGCCCCGAAAGCCGTGATCACCAGGTACTGCCGGGCATAATCATAAATATCCGGCCGCGACCCCAGGATGGGCAGGATTTTATCGGCCAAAAGCGTCGCCGTCAGGATAAACAGCAGCCCCCAAAAGACGCTGATTACGAAGATTTGCCCCGCCGCCCGGTTCGCCGCCTCCACATTCTTCTCCCCGAAACGCCGCGATACCAGCGCTGCCATACCGATGCCCGTCCCCCCACCGATCGCATACGTCAGTATCTGGTAGGGAAATATGATCGTCAGCGCCGCGATCGCCTGGTAGCCGATCCGGGTCACCCAGATGGTATTGACGATGTTGTACAGGCTCGTCGATACCGTCGCCGCTATCCCCGGCAGGCTTAATTTTATCAGCAGCCGCCCCAGCGGCGCTGTCCCTAAAAGCTCGGTATATTTCTGCATCTTGTATCTCTATATAATATTAACGATTGTATTATTTGTGTCTATTGTTTTTAAACCCGGCTAGGGTACATCCCCCTGCCCGCGCCTGAAGTAATACCTGTACAGGCCGTGTAATTCCGGATTTTTGCTGCGGTTTTGTTTGAAATGCCGGACTAATAATTTAAGTAAGCGTGTTAAGCATAACAGATAGCGTCAAACCTGAAGGATATGTCCCTTCCACCTTCTATCACAGTTGAGGCATAATGGTTGTTTCCCTGATAGCCTTAATCGCAGGTATACTCCCTTATTCTCCCGAATGCTTCTCTTCACGATATCACCATTGAAATATATACTCTAGAAGATAATGATACTTGCTGCTTGCCCTAATGGTAAACCCCAAAGAATTGCACTGCCGTGGCTGCCGGAATAAAACAAATGCCACCTTCTATGGCTTCACCCTTTGCCCGGAATTGAACACCTGTCGGCAGCTTGACAATTCGGAAGGCAAAGCCAACCTCGCCCGCCTTACCTCTGGGAAATATTGAGTCTGTCAACACCGTCATAGCCTTATCGTCATTCCCGGCTTGGAGACTATGTTAGAATGTCATCCTGAGGAGCGAAGCGACGAAGGATCCGTCTCTTTGTGCCTGCGAACGGATTCCGTCGACCGCAGTCGGCAGAGTCCTCCCACCTCGATCAATAACCAGTGTGGGATATTCCGCCGACTGAATCATCAGTCGGTCCTTCAACCGGATTCCCGATAAATACGGGACAGGCAGGATTATGTTTTGACAAGCTTACCATGAGCGAGGGGAGTGTGATAGGCAGCGGTTAAATGATCAACATGGCGTCGCCAAAGCTGTAGAAGCGGTACTTTTCCCGGATGGCTTCCTGATATGCTTTGAGGATGGAATCCCGGCCGGTGAAAGCCGCGACCAGCATGAGAAGCGTTGTCCGCGGCAGGTGGAAGTTAGTGATGAGGGCGTCGGCGACTTTAAACTGATAGCCGGGCATGATGAAGAGGTCCACCCAACCCGCAAAACCAGCTGGATCGGGTGCCTGGTAGAGGCCGGCGGTAGCTTCGACGAGGCGCGTGGAAGTGGTGCCCACGCAGATGATGCGCCGGCCTTCCGCTTTCGCCCGGGCCAATGCTGCGGCGGCAGTGGCGGGGACGATGCCGAATTCACGGTGTATCCGGTGTTGTGCGGGGTCGTCTTCCCGTACCGGCTGAAAGGTGTCCAGTCCCACGTGGAGGGTGACGAAGACGCTGTGCACGCCGGCGGCAGCCAGCTTTGCCAGCAGGCCCGGCGTGAAATGCAGCCCGGCGGTGGGAGCGGCGGCGCTGCCCTCGATACGGGCATATACCGTCTGATAACGTTCCGGGTCGGCCAGGGGTGCGTGGATATAAGGGGGGAGGGGCACCCGGCCCAGCGCCGGCAGGGCTTGTTCATCACCGAAGCGGAGGACGCGGATTCCGCCCTCCTGTTCCCCCAGCACTTCGGCGGCGATGCCCGGCCCTGCAGTGGGACCGGTAATTCTCAGGCGGCTGCCGGCAACCAGGCGTTTGGCTGGCTTTACCAGCGTCTGCCAGGTATTGGCCGCCAGCCGCTGCAGGAGCAGTATTTCCAGTTTGGCGCCGGTGTCTTTTTGCCCGAAAAGGCGGGCGGGGATGACCCGGGTATCGTTGAAGACCAGCACATCGCCCGGTTGCAGCCACGACGGTAAATCGTAGAAACGGCCGTGCTGAAAGGTTCCCGACGGCCGGTGCAACACCATCAGCCGCGAGTGGTCCCGCGGCTCTACCGGTGTCTGGGCAATGAACTCCGGCGGCAGCGTGTAATCGAAATCGTCGGTGCGCATAATGCCGCCGGGGTTACGGGATGACGGTGGACAGGTGCTTGATGCGTTTGACCATGTTGGGGTGGGTCATGAAGAGCTCGGCCAGTTGGGCGCCGAAGCCGATGCGCACCTGTTTTTGCCTTAAATCGAGCAGGTCGTCGTAGCCGATGATGCCGTCACGCGCCCGGTCGATCTGCGTAATGTCACGGACTTCCATGGCTGCCCGCGACGGGTCGTTGATGAAGAAAGCCTTGACCGATTCCGCCTTCTTCATTTCTTCTTTCACCCGGGGCCGGACGCTGGCCTGGGCCAGTTTGTACAAGGCCGTAGCCATATACTGGGGCTGGCTGCCGAGCCGGATGCTGCCGAGGTCGGCATAATATTCGCGGATACGAGAGCCGTATAGCACCAGCATATTGGTGATGAAATACAGGGCAAAGGCGGCTATGCCGATGATAGCCGCCGAATCGTTGCGTTCGCGGCGTCCGCCGAAGCCCCACATGAAGCTGAAAGCCACCCAGTGCAGCACCATGGGGATAGCGGAGAGCAGGGTAATGATAACCATGTCCCGGTGTTTGATATGGGACATCTCGTGCCCCAACACCGCCCGCAGTTCGTCCCGGTTGAGGATGTTGAGGATGCCCCGGGTGACGCAGATACGGCCGTCTTTCTGTGTGCGGCCGAAGGCGAAGGCGTTGGGAATGGTCATCTCGGAGATGCCGACTTTCGGTTTGGGCAGGTTGGCCTGCTGCGCCAGTTGCGTTACCATGCGGTGCAGGTCGGGTTCCTGCTGTTCGGTGACATATTTCACACCCATCGTCCACCCCACCAGGGCAGGCCCGATGAGATATTGAATGCCCAGGAAGACGAAGGCCAGCACCAGGTAGGAGATGCTGTTACCGATGCCTGTCAGTGACCCCAGCCACACCAGTACGCCGTAGAGGATGGCAAAGAGGACGGCGACCAGCAAATACATCCTGAATTTAAGCCACATAGATCTACTTTTCCTCCCTATGATTCCATCATACAACAGGATTTCGAAGCAAAGCAAAGACGTGACAAAACCAGTTTGACAGGTTTTCAGCCATCTACTATTATGGGGGCTGTCCGTTATCGCTTAACCCGGGACAAGCAACCCGGAAAGACGAGGAGGGGGTGCCGGCGTGGCGACGAAAGCATACATCCTGGTGGAAACTACGGTTGGCCGCAACCGCGAGATCATCGCAGCCCTAAAAAAAGTACAGGGCATCAGCAGCGTCGAACTGATCACCGGCCCTTACGACCTGATCGTGGTGGTTGAAGCCGACTCGCTGGTGGGGGTCGGGGATATCGTCACCACGCATATCCATCCTGTCCCGGGCATCATCAGGACGGTTACCTGCCTGGTCATGTCTTCATAATCATTTTCCGGTACGAAGGAGTACGTGATGGATTTTCGATTCACCGAAGAACAGAATATTTTCCGCGGGGAAGTCCGTGAATTCCTTGAAGGAGAGATCGCAGGCGGCCTATTCAAACCGGGCTGCGACGGCTGGATACACGGTTTTTCTCCGGAATTCACCCGGAAACTGGCCCGGAAAGGTTGGATCGGGTTGAGTTGGCCGAAGGAATTCGGCGGCCAGGGCCGCAGCAACGTCGACCGCTTCATCCTGACCGAGGAGATACTGCGCTACGGTGCTCCTGCCGCCCTGCACTGGTTCGCCGACCGGCAGATCGGGCGGGCGGTGATGCATTTCGGCACGCCCGAACAGAAAAAGGAAATGCTGCCCAGGATATTACACGGGGATGCCTGGGTGGGGCTGGGTTTGAGCGAGCCGGAAGCGGGGTCGGACCTGGGTTCGGTACAAACGAGGGCGGCCGAGGACGGCGATTCATACATCATCAACGGGCAGAAGATGTGGACGAGCTGCGCCCGCTACATGAATTATATGTACCTGGTGGCGCGTACGGACCCCACCGCCCCCAAGCACCGCGGCATCAGTGAATACATCATCCCTATCCCCCTGCCGGGGGTCAATATCGTGCCGACGATAGATATAACCGGCACCGAAGCCTGGGGGGAAGTTTTCTTCGACAACGTGAAGATACCGAAAAGCAACCTCATCGGGGAAAAGAACCGCGGCTTCTACCAGATCGTGAACCAGCTTGATTACGAACGTTCGGGCATGGAACGGTTGATGGGTAATTACCCCCTGTTCGAGGCCCTCATAAAATTCAGCAAAGAGACTATGCGGCATGGCAAGCCGGTCTGCCAGGACCTGCTGGTGCGGGATAAACTCGCCCGGCTGCAGGTGGAATTCGAGGTAGGCCGTTTACTGACCTACCGGGTGGCTTTCGTGATCGACCAGGGGCGGGTGCCCAACACGGAAGCAGCCATGGCCAAGGTCTACTGCACCGCCTTCGAGCAGCACCTGGCGGACCTGGCCACCAAAATCGTGGGCATGTACGGCCAGTTGACCGAGGATTCCAAATGGGCGCCCATCTCCGGGATGGCGGCACATTCTTTCCTGGGTTCCATGGGTTACAGCCTGCAAGCCGGCACATCGGAGATTTTACGGAATGTGATTGCGACCCGGGGGCTCGGCCTGCCGGAAGCATAGAAGCAGCAAATGACCGTTAGCGAATAGCCGAAAGGGTGGACGAAGATGGACTTTTCACTTTCTGAAGAACAGGAAATGTTAAAAAAATCGGCCCGGGACTTCCTGGACGAAAAATGTAAAAAAACCCTGGTCAAAGAGATGGCGAAGGACGAGCGGGGATATCCGCCGGCGCTATGGCAGGAGATGGCGGGGTTGGGGTGGCTGGGGCTGGTATTCCCGGAAAAAACCGGGGGCAGCGGGATGAGCTTTCTTGACCTGGCGGTGCTGCTGGAAGAGACGGGGCGGGCTTGCCTGCCGGGGCCGTTCTTTACTTCGGTGGTACTGGGCGGCCTGACCATCCTCGATGCCGGCACGGAAGCACAAAAACAAGCGTATTTACCGGGCATCGCCAACGGTGATACCATCGTCACCATGGCAATCACGGAACAGGAAGCCGCTTATGACGCGGCGGACATCCAGGTGAAAGCGGTGAAGTCCGGCAGCGACTTTGTTATCAACGGAACCAAGCTGTTCGTCCCCGACGCCCACGTTGCCGATCAAATCATCTGTGCAGTGCGGACCAAAACATCCGGCAAGTCCGAAGACGGCATCAGTATGTTCCTGGTGGATAGGAAGTCGCCCGGCATCACCTGCCAGGCGCTCAAGACGATCGCCGGGGACAAACAGTTCGAAGTCGTTTTTGATAAGGTTAAAGTGCCGGCAGAACGGCTTTTGGGTACCCTGGACCAGGGTTGGCCGCTGGTACGCCGGGCTGTAGAAAGGGCGGCCGCCGCCCGGTGCTGCGAAATGGTCGGCATCATGCAGAAAGCCCTGGAGATCACCGTTGCCTACGCCAAAGACCGCAAGCAGTTCAGTAAGCCGATCGGCAGTTTCCAGGCCGTACAGCACCACTGTGCCAATATGGCCAGCGATGTGGACGGGGCAAGGTTCAGCACCTACCAGGCAGCCTGGAAGATCAGCGAAGGGCTGGAGGCGTCGGTGGAGGTGGCGGTGGCGAAGGCCTGGATGAGCGAAGCATTTAATCGGGTCATCACCCTGGCACACCAGGTGCACGGGGCCATCGGCTGCACCATCGACCATGAGTTACAGTACTATACCAAGCGCGGCAAGGAAGGCGAACTGACTTACGGGGACGGTGATTTCTACCGTGAAACCGTGGCCCGCAGCATGGGACTGTAGCAAGAAAACATTGACCTCGGACAATTAGTGTCCCGAAGCCTGTAATCTTGTAGGGGATGGTCTGTGGAATATGTCTCAGAATGTCATTTCGAAGTACTGAGAAATCCGTATATTTTCCCCCTGAGAACGGATTCTGCCGAAAGCGGTCGGTCGTCGCAAAGCTCCTCGGAATGACATTTCAGGGATTTTTGAGACAGTCTCCCGAGACCCGCGCTACGAAAAAACATTCCCTATCGGAAATAGTCCGTGCGTCTAAATCTTACTCGTCCCAGAGGATAAATAAACACCGGTTTGTTTGTTATGGTTGATTGGCGATCTCTTCCAACCGGGCGATAACCTCGTCGATGGTCTCGCCGGCGGTGGAAGAACCGCTGGTCACGCCGACCTTACGGCAGTCTTTAAACCAGGATTCGTCAATATCTTCGGCCGTCTCGACGAGGTGGGTTTTGACGACGGTCGAACACAGGTGCGCCAGGTGATTGGAATTGGCGCTGATGTGTCCACCCACGACGAGCATCAGGTCCACCCGGCGCGCCAGTCCCAGAGCGGTTAACTGCCGTTCCCGGAGGTCGTGGCAGATGGTATCGATGATGCGAATCTCAGCGTCCTTCACGAGGGCAACGGCAACGGCTTTTTGGGCAAAGGATTTAAAATCCTCGGCGACCTGCGTGGTCTGGGAGAGAAGCCCGATATGCGACGGCAGGGGGTCGAGGGCGGCAATAACATTGACATCGGTCGTGGCGATGCCTTTATTTTCGATCCAGCCCAGAATGCCCTGGACTTCGGGATGGCGGGCATCACCAAAAACCACCACGAAGAACCCGGCATCAGCGAGGCGTTTTGCCACCACCTGGGCCCGGCGGACATCGCCGCAGCGGGTGCCGATAATTTCGATGCCGCGAGCCTGGAGAGCGGCTTCGGCCTCGGGGCTGACGCCATGGGAACTGGTGATCACCACCTTGCCCTTGATATCAGCGATATCCTTGACGACAGCGGCGCCGATTTCGCCCAGTTTCGCCATGACCTGCGGGTTATGCACCACCGCTCCCAGGGTCTCGATGTGGCCATGAGCCGCAGCAGCTTTAATGACGATATCGATAGCCCGCTTGACACCGAAGCAAAAACCGGTGCGCGAGGCCTTCTCGATCTCGAACCTCATGTTTGCTCTTCTCCGGAGGAACTGCGGTAGGCTGCCGGCAACTGTTCATTGATATGCTGCATGATGAGTCGGGTGTCCTTTTCAAGGCGGGCCCGCTCGCCGGGCCCTTTGGCGGCATCGAGGTGGAACACGGGTCCGATATTGACTGTGATGCGGGGGCGCCGGAAAAACCACTGCCAACCTTTAATGGCTTCGGTCCCGGTAATGCCCACCGGCAAAACGGGAGCCCGGGTACGCATGGCGATGAGGGCCGCTCCGACATATCCGGCTGGGGTGTAACCTTCCTGGCCGCGGCGGTGCCCTTCGGGGAACATCACCAGCATACGGCCTTGCGCCAGGGTTTGTTCCGCCTGGCGTACCGCTTCCCGGTCGAAGCGGCCGCGGTGCACCGGGAAAGCGCCGAAACGGCGGATGAAGTAGCCGGAGAAGCGCGAGCGGAACAATTCTTCTTTAGCCATGAAAATGATAGTCCGCCGCATACTTACCCCCACTACCGGCGGGTCCATCAGACTTAAATGGTTCGAGGTAACCAGCACCGCCCCTCGTTTGGGCACGTTTTGCCGTCCTTTTACCTGGAAACGGGTGAAGAGAAAAAGGAAAAGGCTGACGCCCCAATGCCCGAGGTAATATAACCACGACATCATCTGATAATCGGTCTCTACCGTTTCAGGGCTTTTGTTGTTTATGGACATGGCAATATTAAAAAACTCAGGCGTTACCGCACCTTGTCCGAGCGGTAACCGATGCCGTCGATGACGGCCCGCACCCGTCCCCGTGGACGGAGGACGCGGCCGATGATTCGGGCATTAGGCAGGGCTTTGGTCAATTTAGCCGCCTTTCCGGGGTCACATACCAGCACCATGCCGATACCCATATTGAAGACGCGGAACATCTCCCGGATTTCCACGTTGCCTTTTTCCTGCAACATTTTGAATATAGGCGGTACCGTCCAAAGCCTGGTCTCGATATCCACAGCCAGCCCTTTGGGCAGGATGCGGGACACATTTCCGATGATGCCTCCGCCCGTGATATGGGCGATGCCCTTCAGTAAAGGGAGGACGGGTTTTAAATCTTTATAATAGCTGCGGTGCGGTTCGAGCAGGACCTCGCCCAACTTCCGCCCCAGGGCAGGATAATATACGTCCATAGCTGCTTTGGAATCGCCGAGGATGTGCCGGGCGAGGGTATAACCGTTGGTGTGCAGGCCGCTGGAGGGCAAGCCGATCACGGTATCGCCGGCCACGATATCCTTGCCCATGATGATCTTGTCCTTCTCCACCACGCCCATGATGAAACCGACCAGGTCGTAATCAGGGCCTTCATAGACGTCCGGCATTTCCCCGATTTCGCCACCGATAAGGGCGCAGCCGGCTTGTTTACAGGCTTTTGCCAGCCCCTTGACGACGGCTTCCAGGGTGGCGGGGTCGACTTTACCGGTGCCGATATAATCGAGGAAGAAGACGGGGTCCGCCCCGCAGGTCAGGATATCGTTGATGCAGTGGTTGACGATATCCAGGCCAACGGTATCATGTTTACCCACGGCCAGGGCCAGCTTGATCTTGGTGCCGACGCCGTCGACACTGGAGACCAGTACCGGTTCTCGATAGCCTTTGAATTCGTACATGCCTCCGAAGAAGCCCACCCCGCTTAATACCTGGGGCCCGTGGGTAGCCCCGGCCATTTTCCGGATATTGGCAATGACCGAGGTTTTCAGGGCGATATTTACCCCAGCCCGGGCGTAAGTCTGTTTTACAGGTGCCCTTGGGCGGGGAGTTACTTTACCGGTGGTTTCTTTTTTCACAACTGCACCTCAAAACCGGAATCTATTTATGGCGCCACGGCCAGCGGAAGGAGGTAAAAGCCAGCGGGCCGACGGCCAACCAGGAAGTGATGGTGACCGCCATTGCCAGGGGATAATCGATCTTATCCAAGCCGAACTTCGGCCCGACTGAACCCCACAGCAGCATAACAAAGAGCGAACTCAGGAAAAATCCGGGGACGACGCCTAACCAGCCGAAGAATTTGAACTGCCCGGCAGCGACGATGGGGGCAACGGCCAACCACAAAGTAATATTGATAAGCATGGCCATCACATAGCCGATCTTGTCCAGGCCGATGTTAGGGGCGACCACATTCCACAGCAACATCAGGATGAGGGCGCTGAGGAAAAAACCGGGAATGGCACTTAGGATTCGGAAATAGCCCATGACAAACCTCCGCCGGATATTTCAATCACGGATGGTGTGAAGGCCGGATCATTTTTGAAACAGCCGTTTTTTCTTCTTTTCCTGGAAGATCATCTCACCACTGCAGCGGATGTAGTTTTTGCAGGGATAGACACCCCGGGGTTCCTGTCCCCGGCCGCGGGCGGCCGTCAGCCAGGATTCCGAGCCTTCCACCACCAGGGTGATGTCATCTTTTTCCGTCAGTTCGAAACCGCAGCGGTCGCATACTAATATCTTCATCTTGTCCCCTGTTATATTTTACCTCTATTAAGGCAGTTTATCATCTGACGCTGTATTTCTTAACAAAACGTTTCATACGCACCAGAGCTTCTTCAATATCAGCCATCGATGTGGCGTAGCAGCACCGGATATAGCCTTCACCGCATTCGCCGAAAGCGGAGCCGGGCACGACGGCAACTTTTTCTTCGGTGAGGAACTTCTCGGCGAAATCCTCCGAGCTCAAGCCCGTATTCTTGATAGAAGGGAAGGCATAGAAAGCCCCTTTAGGTTCGAAACAGGGCAGGCCGATATCCCGGAGGCCGTGCACGATCACCCGCCGGCGGCGGTTATAATCGGCCACCATCTCCATGCAGCTATTTTCGCCTGCCTTGAGTGCTTCAATTGCAGCTACCTGGCCCATGGTTGAAGCACACATCATGGTATATTGATGTATCTTGGTCATGGCGGCGATTATCTCAGACGGCCCGCAGGCGTAGCCGATGCGCCAACCGGTCATAGCGAAGGCCTTGGAAAATCCCCCGAGCAAGACAGTATTGTCTTGCATCCCGGGCAGGGCGGGGAAACAGGTATGTTCCACGCCATAAATAAGCCGGGCATATATTTCATCGGAGATCACGACGAGATGGTGTTTTTTCGCCAGTGCAGCGATGGCTAACAATTTTTCTCTGGGCATCACAGCACCGGTGGGGTTTGCCGGGTACCCGATCAGGATCGCCCGGGTCTTAGACGTGATACGTTCCGCCACGGCTTCGGGATCAAGTTCAAAACCGTCTTTTTCATAGGTCGGTACCATTACTGGAACACCGCCGGCCATGAAAACGCAAGCGGAGTAAGCCACGAAGGAAGGGTCGGGCACGATGACTTCGTCATCCGGGTCCAGTATCGCCCGCATCACCAGGTCGAGGGCTTCGCTGACGCCGACGGTAATCAGAATTTCCCCGCCGGCATCGTAGCCCACCTGGTACTCATTTTTCAGATAGCGGGAGAGTTCGCTGCGCAGTTCGGGCATGCCGGAGTTCGAGGTATACATCGTCATGCCGTTTTCGAGCGAGCGAATCGCTGCTTCACGGATATGCCACGGCGTCGAATAATCCGGTTCGCCTACCCCGAGGGAAATCACCCCTTCCATATTGGCAAGCAGATCGAAGAACTTACGTATTCCGGAAGGGGCCAGTTGACCGGCTTTCCGGGAGATGTGATATTTGCCGATTTTCTGATTAGTGGACATCAGGTTCTCCTGGTACTACCGGCGTTTATAAAATAACCGGTTGGCGTTTCATGTTTTCCTTGGCGTCGATGATCTCGCCTTCTTCTTTATAACGTTTCAGTACGAATTGGGTAAAGGTCTCGTGAACGCCATCGATATGGGAAAGCTTCTGGGACACGAAATCGGCGATTTCGCGGTTCGATTTACCGGCCACGAGCACGAACAGGTCATAACTGCCTGAGATGAGATAAACGCTTTGCGTTTGCGGGAAATGGTAAATACGCTCGGCGATAGAATCGAAACCGACGTCCTTTTGGGGGGTGACCTTGACCTCGATCAGTGCCCACACCCGCTCATTATTCACTTTTTCCCAGTTGATGAGCGTGTGATATTTGAGGATGGTGCGGTCTTTTTCTGCTTCGCCGATGAGCTTAGCCACCTGTCCGGCAGGGATGCCGGTGCGGGCAGCGATCTGCTCCGGGGTTGCCCGGGCATCATCCTGGAGTACTTTTAAAATTTCATTGAGCATAACTTGCCTCCTTGCGGAGTTATAAGGTAAATGTACCGTCTGAGCCTAACTTTGTCAAATAAAGTCGTGGATGAATAAGTTATAATTGGTCCCAACCTGCCGGTAATACCGGTACGGGCCAGAGCGGGTCCGGCCGCCAATTCACCCAATGGTTGAATACCGATTTGCCTGATTGTAATAGTTCTATCGCTGACCGGCCATCGACGTATAAAGACTTTGCCTTTTCCGGAGATAAAAGGCCGGCAGCGACCGCTTCTGCGAGTTCATCTTCATCATCCCACCGCCAACTTGTAAGATCGGGAGTGAGGATGACATCCAGAACCTGGTCGGTATAGTCAAAGCCCAATCCGGTACGAACAAGCGGATTTTCCAAGTTGATGTACCACCGGTTGAGGCTGCCATCATTGTTCCAGAAAAGCAACACTGAATATTTTTGCCCGGGAATAGTCAAACGTATGCGGCCATGCCCGGTCCAAATATCATCATGCAAATTCCAACCGGTCCGTAACATCTCAGTTGGTTTAATATTTTTCGCCACCGGTTTTCCGCTTTTGGTGACTGTTCCTGTTGACATATAAAAAGCCATCAACTGTGGAGTATCTTGTATGACAATGAAAGGGCGAGCGGTCCAAATCCGGCCTTGCCAAAACTGACGGAGGACAATGGCTTGACCTGTCTTGAACCGCTGCCCTTCTGACATATTCTATACTCTAAATAACCGGCTTTTTCTGCCACCACCCCGCTGCCTGTTCATAGGCGTAGGCGATACGCAGGATAGTCTCTTCACTGAAGGGTTTGCCGATGATCTGCAGGCCGATGGGGAGGCCGCCGGCAAACCCGGCCGGAAGGGAAATAGCTGGTATACCGGCAATATTGATGGGCAGGGTACAGACGTCACTGAGGTACATCTGCAGGGGATCATCCGCTTTTTCACCGATCTTGAAGGGTACAGTGGGGGAGGTGGGGGTGATCAGAGCATCATATTTTTCAAAGGCGGCATCGAACTCGCGGCGGATGATGGTGCGCACCTTCTGGGCTTTCAGATAGTAAGCATCATAATACCCCGCGGAGAGGGCATAGGTACCGAGCATGATACGCCGTTTGACTTCCGGCCCGAAGCCGTACTGGCGGGTCTTTTCAATCGTTTCCCAGACATTATCGGTATCCTTGTATTGAAAACCGTACTTGACACCGTCATAACGGGCCAGGTTGGCGGACGCTTCGGAGGGGGCGATGATGTAATAAACCGCCAGGGAGTGGCCGGTGTGGGGAAGAGAGACTTCCGTGGTGGTGGCTCCGAGTTCCTCCAGTTTTTTGATAGCGTTACGTACCGCTCCGGCTACTTCCGGTTGCATGCCTTCCACGAAGTATTCTTTGGGGATGCCCAGGCGGAAACCTTTCAAATCCGGAATCAGGTTTTTCGTATAGTCGGGTATCGGTGCCGGTACCGAGGTGGAGTCCCGTATATCGTGCCCGGCAATGACATTCATCACCAGGGCGGCATCGGTCACATCACGGGTCAAGGGGCCGATCTGGTCCAGGGAGCTGGCAAAAGCAACCAGCCCGTAACGGCTGACCCGGCCGTATGTCGGTTTCAAGCCGACGACGCTGCAAAAACTGGCCGGCTGCCGGATGCTGCCGCCGGTATCCGAACCGAGGGCATAGACCGTTTCTCCTGCCGCTACTGCCGCCGCCGACCCGCCGCTGGAACCGCCCGGCACTCTTGCCAGGTCCCAGGGATTATGGGTTATCGAGACGGCCGAGTTCTCGGTCGAAGAACCCATGGCGAATTCATCCATGTTAGCTTTGCCCACGGTTACCGCCCCGGCGCTGTTGAGTTTTTCCACGACCATAGCATTGTACGGAGGCACGAAATTCTGCAGTATCTTTGAAGAACAAGTAGTCAGGGTACCTTTGGTACACATATTGTCCTTGATCAGAGCCGGGATTCCTGTCAGCGGCCCCCCGCCGCCCTCAGCCAGTACTTTATCAGCCTGCCGGGCTTGCGCCAAGGCCAGTTCTCCGGTCACAGTGACGAACGCCCGAACTTTCGCATCAACCTTATCTATCCTTGCCAGGTAGGTTTTCGTTAGTTCAACCGAAGATACCTGCTTCTTTCTCAGCAGTTCATTAGCTTCATGGATAGTCAAGAATGTATCCAAATCAGGCCCCCAAAAAATTTCGATTTCAATATTTGTTATTCTTCCAGGACGGCATTAACCTTAAAAAACTCACTCTCCTGGCGGGGAGCGTTTGCGAGGATGTCTGCTACCGGCAGTGAAGGAGTGACCTTGTCCTCCCTCATGACGCTCAGCAGGTCGATCGATTGGGCAGTGGGTGGTACGTTTTCCGTATCTACTCCCGCGAGTACCTCGAAATTGTCCAGGATATTGGACAACTGCTCCTGCATCTTATCGACTTCGGCATCGGTTACACCCAACCTGGCCAGGCGGGCGATATGGAGAACTTCTTCACGGCTTAATTTCATGTTGGACCTCACAGATGATTATCCTGGGGAATTATAACATTGCCCGGAGGGATTGACCAAAATTCTACGGATAAATGCCAGTAAATATTCAACTCATTTGTTATAATCACCACAGGAACTGAAGATGAGTGGACGGTTGTTATTAGCAATCATCAGTACCATTGCCGAGGAAGGCGGTATATTACTGCTCGGATACCGGATATTGCCTTTGCTAAATGTAAACATCCCCTGGCCGGTAATCCTGGTAGTTATGGCAGCCTGGTTGGGCTGGTCTATATTCACTTACCGCAAGGGGACCAGGGCTTTGTTAAATAAACCGGTCCCGGGGATGTCCGGCATGGTGGGGAGTGTGGGGGTAGTGGTACAAGCACTCAAACCGGACGGGCTGGTCAGGATAAAGGGTGAGTTGTGGAATTGCCGGGCGATGGTGGGAAACATCGAACCAGGCGCAACGGTGAAGGTGATAAAGCAGGACGGGCTTAAGCTGGGGGTACAGCTTGAAGGGGACGCCTCCGGTAAAGAACCGACAACACGATGAGTGCCAGGCCCAATATAGCTATGACGAAACTAAAAATCTCCAGCGGCCGGAAGGAAGCGGTATAAAAACCCGGCAGCCAGGCCCGCAAAGTTGCCGGCATTTCAGCCATTTTCAAGCCGGCGTTGAAGCTGTATTTCCCAATGATGATTACCAGATATTCGAGTATCCCGTAGGATAAAAAGATAATCCCCAGTTCCCGGGAAGTACTTTTCACATCCCGGTATATCAGGACGACACCGGCTATCAACAGCAGGATGAATAGTATCAAGAACAAGAATCCGGTACGAAAGTAACTGATAAACAAACGGGAATCGGCCAGGGCAGACTCGGCATCCTCGAACGATTGTGCCCACGAGGAAGAGGTTTCGATGCCCAGGGAAGACGGGTCGATGCCGGCGGTAGACGGGATTTGAGCAGCGAACTCCTGGTAATACCGGTCGAAAACCGTTTCCTGTTGTTCCCGGGTGGCTCCGGCCAGTTCCGGCGGCGGTGAATCCAGAAAGGCTTCCCGCAGGCTTGCTCTTAATGCCGGCTTCATTTGCTCCATGGGAATGGATATGCTGAGAGTTGCCGTATCACCCAGGAGATAGTCGATGACCGGCCCGGCAGCAGTGTTAACCTGCTCTTTTAACCAGGGGTCGAGGCTGGGCATGGCCTGATCCAGGTAAACCACGAGTTGTTGTTGTCCGGGAGGGATAATAGCCGCTAATTCGTCCCGCAAGTTGTGGCGGATGAGCGAGAACACATCGGCTTCGTTCAACACGGAAGCGACGAATGCTTGATTCAGCAGAGTATCTTTCAATACCTGGCGCAGGTCGATGTCCTGCTGCCGTCCCAGCAGATAGGCATAAACCTGTGAATTCGCCGCCCGGATCTGTTTCTTGATCTGTGGTTCCAGGGTATAAACTACCCGGACGACCGTATCATTCATATTTACGGATAAGCCGGAATCACTACTTGCCAGGGTTTCTTCCAGCAGGGCAGCCACAGGCAGGCGGTCCAATTGACCTGGCAGGAAACCGGGATCGAGGGCAGTCCGATCAATGTTGAAAGCCACACCAAATACCGAGAGCGAGATAACCAACAGGAAAGTGAGAACGATGAGGCCGATTATTTTCAGTGCTTTCATTTTTACGTATACGAGTGTTGATCACTCAATCAAATGATACCGGGATGATGCCACACCGTCAATATTACCATCGTCAGGCGACCGGCATCTCCGGCGGTCAATTACGGCGAATAACGACGGACGTTGCTGGCAGATATCACTGCTTGCACGAATACAGCCCTGTCGCTATGATATGTGATAATGGGAAATAAAAGAGGAAATCATGAGGTATAGGAATTACGGAAATCCCCCCGGCCTGGGGCTGGTGGCTTATATCATCATCACCTGTATCGTGCTTTATATCGCCGTTTCCATCAATGACAACCTGTTGAATATCTTCGGCTTTATCCCGGCGAATTTCACGCAGCATCCCTGGACGATCATCACCAGTATGTTCCTCCATGCCAGTTTCCCGGATTTTACCCATATCCTGTTTAATATGCTGGTCTTGTTTTTCTTCGGTAATTTCCTGATCGGCCTGGTAGGCAATACCGGTTTCCTGATCGTTTATTTTCTGGGTGGTGTCGCCGGCAATCTCCTTTTCATGCTCTTTAATGTACCGTATTCACTGGTCATTGGTGCCTCCGGTGCCATTTTCGCCGTGGAAGGCGCACTGGTCATTTTAAGACCTCGTTTACCTGTGATTATCTTCCCTATTCCGGTCACAATCCCATTATGGGTATCCGTCATCGGAGCATTTCTTTTGACTTTTATCGCTTCCGGAAGAATCGCCTGGGAAGCGCACCTGGGCGGGTTGGTGTTCGGGTTGCTTGCCGGCTTGTATTTCAGGTACCGTGAAACCGGCCGTATTTTTTAATTTTATAACCAGGATAAACGGATGAAATCTAAGACTACCTGCACACCCCTGATTGCCCGGGAACAGGTCGACCGTGAGGTTGCCCGGTTAGCCGCAGAGTTGAACCGGGACTACCAGGACAAGCATCCGTTGTTGATCGGGGTACTAAAAGGGTGTTTCATCTTTATGGCTGACCTGGTGCGCCGGCTGGATTTCCCGGTGGAGATCGATTTTGCCCGGCTTTCCAGCTACGGCTCCGCCATGGAAACATCAGGCCGGGTAAAAGTCTTACACGGACCACGTGCGGCAGTGCAAAGCCGGGATGTTATTGTTATCGAAGATATCATCGATACCGGTTTAAGCATTGCTCATTTCATGAAATACCTGCAGCAGAAACACCCGTCTTCCTTGAAACTCTGTGCCCTGGTGGAAAAACCGGCCCGCCACCGGACGCCGGTCAAAATCGACTATCTCGGTTTTACGGTACCGGACAAGTTCCTGGTAGGCTGCGGCTTGGACTGGGACGAGAAGTACCGTAATTTGCCTGATATATGCGTACTGGAAAGACATGAATAAAGCCGATCTGATACCAGTTGCCCGGGGTGATATACCAGCCGACCTGATCCTGACAAATGCCCGCATCATCAATGTTTTTAACGGCTGCATCGAACCGGGCAACATCGCTATATACGGGGGGATGGTGGCCGGGGTGGGCGATTATTGCAATGCCCGGGAAATTATTGATCTGAAAGGGAGATACGTGGCACCCGGTTTCATCGACGGCCACGTACATCCGGAAAGCTCGATGCTGGATGTGGGGGAATATGCCCGGGTGGTCGTGCCCCGGGGTACTTTATCAATCGTGACCGACCTCCACGAAATAGCTAATGTCACCGGCCTGGAAGGTATTAAGTATATCCTCAACCGGGCACAACGTTTACCACTCCGTATTTTCCTGATGGCACCATCCTGTGTTCCGGCCACTCACCTGGAAACCTCGGGAGCTGAAATAGATGCCGGTGCGGTAAGCCGGATGTTGAAATGGCGAAACTGCATCGGCCTTGGTGAGATGATGAACTATCCCGGGGTACTCAACCGGGATAAAAAAGTAATGGCGAAACTGCGGTTGGCGGAGGGGAAATTGGTCGACGGCCATGCTCCCGGCCTTGCCGGCAACGACCTTAGTGCTTATATCGCTGCCGGTATCCACTCCGACCACGAATCTGTTTCCCTGGAAGAAGCCCGGGAAAAACTGCGGAAGGGCATGTTCATCATGATCCGGGAAGGCTCAACGGAAAAGAACCTGGAGGCATTGCTCCCGCTGGTAAGCGAAGAAACATACCGGCGCTGTATGTTGGTGGTGGATGACCGGAGTTGCGTAGAATTGCAGCAGGATGGAGATATCGATGCCGTATTAAGAAAGGCGATCCGGTTGGGACTGGACCCGGTGAAAGCCATCCAAATGGTAACAATCAATCCGGCAGAATATTTCCACTTGAAAGATATTGGCGCCGTTGCGCCCGGATATCAAGCCGATATGGTCGTCTGCGAAGACCTCTATCACTTGCAAGCTTCGATGGTCTTTTCCCGGGGGAAGCCGGCAGCCCGGGATGGGATACCTGAGTTCCGGGCTGGATGGCCGGCATCGCCGAAGTTACGGGACACGATCAATATCAAGATACCCGAGCGAAATGCTTTCCGGTTAAGATGTGCCATGCCGATGCCGGTAATCGAGGTGGTCCCGGGGCAGATAATCACGAAACACCGCCGGGAAACACTACCGGTTGTGGATGGGACTGTCATCCCGGACGTAACCCGCGACATTCTGAAAATTGTAGTGATCGAAAGACATAAAGGTACCGGGAATATCGGAGTCGGGATGGTTACCGGTTTCGGATTGAAGACGGGGGCGATTGCGGCAACAGTTGCTCATGATTCACATAATATCGTGGCTGTAGGTGTTGACGATGAATCGATATATACGGCCGTCGAAGAGATACAGAGGATGAGAGGGGGACTGGCGGCAGTGGAAGGGAAAATGGTACTGGCATCGCTGCCGCTTCCTGTAGCCGGCCTGCTTTCAGACAAGCCCCTGGAAAAAACAGTCGATTTACTGACGGTGGTGGAAAAGGTCGCTATCCGCCTTGGTTCTGCATTACCCAATCCTTATGCCACCCTCTCATTCATGGCATTACCGGTCATCCCGGAACTAAAAATTACCGACCTCGGAATGGTTGATGTTAATGAATTCAGGATCATCCTTATGGGATGATCCTGAATTCCAGTTATAAGGCCATATCGGAGATATTCGTGTTCGATCTATAAGGAGAAATAATTGTACCCTCCGAGAGTTACTCCCCTGTTTACCAGCCGCCAGGATGCGGGACGGCAATTAGCTCTAAAGTTAAACGAATATAAAGATAAACCCGCGGTAGTGTTAGGCATACCCAACGGCGGGATGCACCTGGCCGCTGAGATAGCCAGGTCGATCGGGGCTGTCCTGGACGTCGTCGTGGTACGGAAGCTGCCGTTGCCACTACTGCCTGAATCCGGTTTTGGAGCCGTAGCCGATGACGGTACCTATATCCTGAACGAAGCGTTGGTGCAGCGGGAAAATGTGACCACCGAGCAGATAAACGAGCAGGTTGCCGTGGTTACTTCCCAGGTAAGGCAGCGCAGTATACTTTACCGTAAGAACCGGCCGCTGTTAATGGTGAGAGGTAAAACCGTCTTGATCGTCGATGACGGGTTGGCTTCGGGTTATACCATGTTAGCTGCCATTGAATCGGTCAAACGGCGCCGGGCCAGTGAAGTGGTAGTAGCGGTGCCTGTGGCTTCTACTACAGCTCTGGAAAAGGTACAGAACTCAGCCCGGGTTGTTTTGCTAGCGGAAAGCGCGGCTGCCCGGTTTACCGTAGCCGATTATTACCGGCACTGGCATGATGTACCTGATACCGATGTATTAAAAATACTCGAGGATGAGCAGATAAGGATCAGATAAGCAATCGTTCCGTCTACTATTATACTATCCCGCAAAATCAACCGCAGGTATAACTACGAAGACTGATAACGAACCTATATTGCCGTTTAACTCGAATGGAGGAAACTAACGAATACCAGAGCAACCCTTAAAACAGAAACAACGGACCTCAATGAAAAAATAAGTATCAAAAGACGGCCGCTTAATAAGTGGCTGGTCTTGACCCTGGTGGTATTAGTCCACTTAATCGCCGTGGGCATCCCCTGGACGGTAATGCCGGTATTATTCACGGCCGCTTCGGCTGACATGAATTTGTCGTTGGCACAGATCGGCCTGTTATGGAGTATGATGCCCGTGGGCTGTGCGATATCAGCATTACCCGGCGGTTTGATCGGCGACCGCCTTGGTTTTACGAAAGCGATCGGCATCGGTTGTTTTGCGGTCGCCCTGGCGAACGGGCTGAGGGGACTATCCACCGGCCTGCCGATGTTGACCGTCACCATGTTCCTCACCGGAGCCAGTGTGTCCCTGGTTTTCCCTAACCTGCAGCGGATTCCCGGGGTCTTTTTCCCGCGCCGCCTGGTCGGCATCGCCACCGGGATAACCATTTCCGGCTTTGCTATCGGCGGCGTACTGACAACGGCGCTGAGCGCGACAACGATCATGCCGCTGGTCGGGACATGGCGGAATGTGCTTTACGTTTACAGCGGCCTTTGTGTCCTCATCGGCATCGTCTGGCTGCTGACGATGCGGGGAGTCCGCCCTCCCGGCCAATCCGATAGCAATCCGGTACCGGTAGAGAAGCCTTCCTTCGGACGTTCAATCAAGACTGTTTTTCGGGTCAAGGAATCATGGTTATTAGCGATCGGCAACCTTGGTGTGGTCGGGGCGTTCATTTCATTGAACGGGTATCTACCGACATATCTGGAGACGATAGGACTTTCCAAGAGTCTCGGCGATACCATGTCATCGACCCTTTTTGTGGCCAGCATTGCAGGCGCCATCGGTGTACCAACCCTGGCGGAAAAAATCGGCGGGACAAAGGCGGTCATTATCGTCAGTTCGATTGTAACCGCCGCCGTCATCGCTCTTTTCACCATTGCCAACCAGTCCCTGTTCTGGGTACTGATACCACTCGCCGGATGTCTCACGCAAGGCATCGGGACTCTGATCGTAGCCCGGGCCGTCCAGATCAAGGAGATCGGAGCAGCCTCAGCCGGGACTGCCCTGGGCTTGATCGGCGGGATGGCCAACATCGGTGGTTTTCTCATGCCGCTGGCAGGTGGGAAGCTTGCTGAAACCAATGCAGTGTGGCCTTTTCTCCTGTGGTCCCTGGCAGCCCTATCCGGAACTATCTGCTTTGTATTCTTAAAGTCCGGGAAACGGCAGTAATTCCAGATTGAATATTGCATCCTGGAATATCCAGGTTTATAGTTAAGGATTGAGTGTCATTGTCAGGAGGAAGACAATTGAAAGCTCGGTGGTTCCTGGTTATAGTCCTGTTGTTTATTATCTCAACCGGCCTGATATCGTGCGGTTCGCTCGGCAGCCGGGATGACATTACGGTACAACTGGTTGAAGTTTCCCGTGGTAATCTGACTACTACAGTCAACGGCAGCGGGAATTTGGAAGCCGTGAAGAACCGTACACTGTCTTTCAGCATATCCGGGCAAATCCAGGCAATACATGTCATAGAGGGACAAACGGTTAAAAAGGGAGACCGGTTGGCTTCTCTTACGGCCAATACCTTCGAACTTAATGTCGCGCAGGCAGAAGTAGCATATACACAGGCCGAAGTAGGCGTCACCCAGGCGGCAGTAGCCGTACAGAGTGCTGAATTTAACGTGAAGCAAGCTGAAGAACAACACCGCATATATTCCTCCAATTTGAACAAAGACCAACTCGAGTTGGCACGTGTCCAGGTGGAAGCAGCGAAACAATCGCTGGACCTGGCGTATAAATCACTTCAGTTGGCAGAGCAATCGCTTGATGAGGCTAACCGTCAACTCGGTGAGATTAACCTGATAGCGCCTTTCGACGGTATTGTTGCCCAGTGGTACGTTAAAGAAGGGGATATCGTTTCTCCGGCTGTTCCCGCCGCAGTAGTACTGGATCCTTCCGCCATGCAATTCGAGATACAGATCGACGAAATCGATGTTGTTGATGTCAAACCCGGACAAGCCGTCAAGATAGAACTGGATGCCCTGCCCGGCCCGGTACTGGAAGGAACGGTGGCATCTATCAGCGACCTGCCTTCGGCCCAGTCCGGCGTGATTGTCTATGATACCCGCATTACCTTCAGCGTACCCGAAGGACAGGGACTGAAAGTAGGTATGAGTGCCTCTGCTGATATCGTTATCGCCACTCGCGAGAACGTGCTGCTGGTACCGGACCGGGCACTAAGCAAGAATGAAGCCGGAGAGAACGTCGTTACGGTGCGGATAGATGGCACCGATCAGTTGAAGGTAGTGACCACGGGTATCAGCGACGGCCTGCAGACGGAGATAACCGGCGGCTTAAAAGAAGGCGATACGGTAGTGGTGGAAAGGGCAAGTCAGTCGATGGGCGGCTTTTTCTAATGGCGGAAACAACAGTTATTCAACTGGAGAACGTGACCAAAACTTACTATATGGGTAAAGTAGCCGTCCATGCCTTACGCGGGGTAAGCCTGACGATTGCACAGGGCGAATTGGTTTCGATCATTGGTGCCTCCGGTTCGGGGAAGTCCACCCTGATGAATATCCTGGGATGCCTGGACAAGCCAACTTCGGGGAGATATCTGTTCGAAGGGGAAGACATTTCACGGCTCAATGACAACCGGCTGGCGGAGTTCCGCAACCGGAAACTTGGTTTCGTTTTCCAGGACTTTAACCTGCTGCGCCGTTCCACCGCAATCTCCAATGTCGAACTGCCCCTCGTCTACCGGGGTACAGTACAAAAGAAAAGGCGGGCAATGGACGCCCTACAAAAAGTGGGACTGGAGAGCCGGGCCGGGCATCGACCTACCGAGTTATCGGGTGGTGAACAGCAACGTGTGGCCATCGCCCGGGCGCTTATCAACAATCCTTCCCTGATACTGGCCGACGAACCAACCGGGAACCTGGACACCGTATCTGCCGATGGCATCGTCGATATCTTCAAACGATTGAACGAGGAAGGCATCACCATCATCCTGGTGACTCATGAAATGGACATCGCTGCCAAGACCAGACGAACCATCCGCCTGCGGGACGGGATTGTGATCAGCGATGAAAGGACAGCCGAAGCATGAAGCTGTTCGAATCTTTCATCATCGCCCTGCGGTCTTTACAATCCAATAAGCTGCGCTCGGCACTGACCATGCTGGGCATCATCATCGGTGTCGGGGCGGTCATATCCCTGATGTCGCTGGGGCGCGGAGCGGAAGCGACGGTTGCTTCTACCTTCGAGCAGTTGGGCACCAATATCCTGTACGTGATGCCACGGTCACCCGAAGTAAGCGGAATGGCTGGTATGATGACCTCCTCCGCTGAGTCGCTAACCCTGGATGATGCCGAAGCAATCGAGCGCATCCCCGGGGTGGGTTTCGTCGCCCCGGTGAATGAGAATTTTATCGAGATCACTTACGGCGGAGAAAGCATCAATCCAATAATGGAAGGAGCCACTCCCGAGTACCAACAGGCTTTTGCCTACAACCTGTTGTCCGGACAGTTCATCAGCGAACGGCACGTAACCTCACGCGACCTGGTGACCGTATTGGGTTACCAGGCGGCCAAAGACCTGTTCGCTTCGCGAAATCCCGTCGGGGAACGGGTCAAGATAAAGGGGCTGCGTTTTACCGTAATCGGGGTACTCGAAGCCAAGGGTGGGGCGATGATGGGGATGAGTATGGATAATATCGCCGTCGTCCCCATCACGACCGCACAGACCAAGCTATTCACCAGTAAAACGGCCAGCGGCGAAGACGCCGTGCAGTCCATCTCCGTCAAGGTAGCCAGTGCCGAGGCAATCGACCAGGTTACCGATGATATCGACGCCGTCCTGCGGCGGCGCCACCACATCACGGGCGACGACAAACCCGATTTCGCCGTGGTCAGCCAGGAGCAGGTACTGGATATCTTCAGCCAGATCACCGGCATTTTCACCATCTTTCTGAGTTCCATCGCCGGCATTTCGCTGCTGGTAGGGGGCATCGGCATCATGAATATCATGCTGGTCTCGGTCACCGAACGTACCCGGGAGATCGGCATCCGGAAAGCGGTGGGCGCAAAGCGGCGCGATATCCTGTTCCAATTCCTGATCGAGGCTTCCATGTTAAGCCTGGTGGGTGGTGCCATCGGGATACTGGGGGGGTGGCTGGTGGGGGTATTGATATCCCAGGTGGAATTTTCCGGGATCAAGATCGTTTCTGTGGTCTCACCGGACATCATCATCCTGGCCGTATCGGTCTCGTTGTTCATCGGCCTGATCTCCGGGATATACCCGGCGATGCGGGCGGCCAGGCTGAATCCCATCGATGCCCTGCATTACGGATAAGACCGTAGAACCCGCTGTCCGCCAGTTCGCACCCCTGCTTGCCGTTCAACGACGTAACCCTCTTCAGCAAGGCCTTTCTGCAGGTAATCGGCCATCCGTTTATCGTCTTCAACCACCAGTAATTTCATATACCATCCTGACTAATTGCCTTCTTGATACCTGTGTGTATTAGTCAGGACAAACTAAATACTAGTAAATCTTCAGCAAATCTTCAGGTTTTCTTCATCCAATCTTCAGGTTCGTCTGGTATTGTGTAAATAAGGGACCCTGACGGACACTCGAAAATCCCAGGAAATGATCTGGATTTTAAAAATTCATCGGCAAGTCATGTATCTATGAATAATATTTGTTTGGGATAGTAATTTAGTCCTATTTCCGAAAAATAGTGCAAAATTGAGGGAAATTTGAGGTTGCGTTGAGGATAATTTGAGGTTCATGTGTTAGGGTAGAAACAGTGACTATTCATCAGGTATAAACCAGTCATATGAAGGCATTGACGATGTCTTGTCATTGATGGAGTTAATGCTGGCGCTGGTGGGCTGGCTGCAGTAGTCAGATGCCGGAATAAGAAACAAAAAAAGGGGGATTGTGTGTATGACAAGGATCACGCTGCACAAGTGGTACGGAGTATGGCAGGTGGATATCTTATAGTCCATCAAAGAGCAGTAATCTTTTGAGAGTTACAAGAGAAACAATGTTGGTCAACTGATATTTTATATATACAGTAACTCGAAGAAAAACTACCTATTATTGTGGTTCTAAAAGGAGATAGATTATGTTTAAATTTTCCAAATATATATTTTGTTTTCTATTAGTTTTATTATTGATTTCCGTTACAACGAATGTCGTTTTTGCTCAAGAACAAGATAAGAGTATTTCAATTGTTTCAAAGGTAACACTAACAGACGATGACTGGAACTACATTGACAGTTTGCCCTTCGAACAAAGACAAGAATTGTTGCTTAAAAGAATATATAACATAAAACAAGAACCAACTTTACGAGAAATTGCTGTAATTAATAACATGTCTATAGAAGAACTGGTAACTTTTATAAAACAACAACAAGAACAAGTGGAATATTTTAGAAATAATGGAGAAGCAATTTTTACACGAAATAATCAGGTAATTATTGACTTATTCAAAAACAATCCTGATGAGGCTGCAAAGCGATACCCAAAGATGTCTACTGATTCCACTCAATCCAGCCAGACAGAGATGAAAACACTTTCAGTTATTCCTATTGGAACATATGGTGATATTTTAGTTTCATATGGTATCAGTTCTTGGGCTGTCATTACAGGACATGCTGGTATTGTTTCCTTGGTTTCATCAACACTAACTGTAGAGTCATGGCCTGGGTTTAATAGTCCCATTGGTGTAGATGGAGTTCAATATTATACAAACAACTGGGGTTCATATTCTATGACTTTTGGATTCGGGGTAACTGGTGCGACAACAAGTCAATATCAGAACTCAGCTATTTTCGCTCAAAACCAAGTGGGAAAACCTTTTAATTTAGTTTTTATCAACAAATTCGATACCAGCCGCTTTTATTGTTCTTCTCTGGTCTGGCGTGCTTGGGATACACAAGGTTACAATGTGGATGGAACACCTATTGATACTTGGGTAACACCTGCTGATATAACTAATGATTTCGATGTTTTTCTCTACTATTTTCGTCCGTAAGGTAGGAATATTCTCTAATGATTTATGTAATTCTTACTGACAATGTTTATATCAAAGGACAACTAGTAATAATGTGTAGCGATGTATTCCCTCTTGAAAAATCGGGGAATACGTCGCTACAAGGATGGAATTACTGGAAATGCGTAGTTTGAATTCGTTTCGAATTGTCATCTTCATTCTAGGATTGTTATTACTATTATTCCCGGCTGGCTGCGAACATAAATCAGTTTCCTTATCCAAATTGGCAGAAGGAGAATATCTGGTGGCTTTTTCCCGGGAATTTAGTAAACCTGCGAGACTTGTTATCTATAAAAATGACGGTACCATACTGGAAGATATAAAAGTGGATAATGGCCAGGCATTACACGATTCGATTATATCTAAAGATGGCTTTTTATTCACATCTGCCAGGATAAATACACATTATGTTGTCGATAACCAGGGCGGTATCAAACCTGTATCATTCGTCGAAGATAAATATAAGCCGAATTACCATACCGGGACTTATTTCGTTGATTATTCACAAGGTTGGGTAATTTCCACCATGAATATTGGTAATACTATCGACGGTTATGCAACTGAACTTGTATTCCAGGAAGGACTTGAAGGTCCGCAGGATAATATATCATTAAATCTGGGAATCATAGATTCAGCGGTCATTCAAGATAATGTACTGTATGCCCATTATATGGTTGTGGAAACCGGGGTATTTGATCCGGCATCTTCCGATTACAAACGTTATGCCGGTATCTATGCATATGATTTAAAAGCCAGGCAGGAATTATTTAATACTACGCTGTCTAATCATTCTTTATCCGTATTACTGGGCAAACGTATCAAGACGTATCGTGACTACCTGTTGATCTATGGAGATAGTTCGACAGTTCCTTTTAATCAACAACCGCCGTGCCTGGGAGTATTTGATATTAACACTCATGAGATAATTCGGGAAGTATATTTTGAAGATGATTTCCTCCCTAACTCATTAAGTATATATCAAGATAATATTTTTATATTAAGTACTGCGGGCAAAATGAAAGTACTTAATAGTAATTACGAAACTATTAGTGGATATCAACTGGCGGACAATGCTCTTGATACTTATCGAAATAGAGAACCATATATATATAAGACAATCTTGCAGGGCTCAGAACTCCACGTGATTTATCGATTCTTACCTCAAAAACAGAATTACCAGATGCCTGCCTCGATCCATGTATACGGTATCGAAACTGGTGAGTTAAAGCGAGTTGTCGATTTGAGATTGGATAATGAAACTAGTTGGTGGGCAGAAGAATTGGAGGTACAGCTTATCTCCTCTCAATAGTCAGTATTAGTATTATAAGGAAAGAATAAGGGGTTGAGGGATAAATTCCTCAACCCCTTATCTATCTGGTTATCAGAATAGGGATTATTTGGGGGTCTCACCGGGATGGAGTTTTTTCCACTTAGCCAGGAGCGCGTCACGGTTTTCCTTGCGGTCGGGGTCCGGTTTCGGGGCTTCCACGGGGCAGACCTCGGCGCAGCGGGGTGAGGCGTGGGCACCAACACATTCGGTGCAACGGGCGGGGTCGATGACGTAGGTGATGTCGCCTTCCTTGATCGCCTTATTGGGGCATTCGGATTCACAGGCGCCACAGCTAATACAGTCTTCGGTTATTTTATAGGCCAACTTGATTTCCTCCTAAAATTTTTTTAAGGAACTGGACCTGAGTATTATCCGTTTACGCAGGGCTTCGAGGACCGGCCTGGGTACCAGGTCGTCGATATCACCTCCAAGGTTTGCCACTTCTTTGAGTAAAGAAGCGCTGAGGAACTGGAAATTAAGGCTGCTCATGAGGCAGACCACCTCGCAGTCGGGGGCCAATTTCTTGTTCATAATAGCCATCTGGAATTCGTTTTCGAAGTCGGTCATCGCCCGCAGGCCGCGTACGATCGCCCGGGCTTCCATTTTACGGGCAAAGTCGATGGTAAGGCCGATGAAAGTACGGACTTCGACATTTGGCAGGTGGCTGGTGGATTGGGTGACGAGTTCCACACGTTCCTGGGTGTTGAACATCAGGTTTTTGGCCGGGGTATCATAAACCCCGATAATAAGCTTATCGAAAAGCTTGGAGGCTCTGGTGGCGATGTCCAGGTGGCCATTAGTAATGGGATCAAAACTGCCCGGGTATATTGCGATGGTCATACCCCGTTCTCCTTACGGTATATTGCGATAGTACTATCACCATGACGGTGTTCTTTGATCATATGCAGTCTGCCGTAATCGTTTTGCAGGGGGAGGCGGGAAGAATGCGTCACGATGACGACTGTATCCTTACCGACTAAACCGGACCCGGCTAACTGCGCCACCGTTTCGCTGATGGCGGGGTCGGCGTAGGGGGGGTCCATAATGATGATGCCGTACTCCTTATTGAAGGAAGAGATCGCCCTGGCGACAGTCATGCAGTGGATGCGAGCACCATTAACCAGCTTGGTCTTTTCCAGATTTTCTTTGATTATAGCACAACATTTAGGCTCCCGCTCAACGAAATCGACCGAGCCAGCGCCACGGCTGAGGGCCTCGATGCCCATGGCCCCGCTGCCGGAAAAAAGGTCGAGTACGTTCTCCCAGTTTTCAGCCATATTTTCCAATATGGAGAAGATAGCCCCCCGCACCAGGTCGGTAGCCGGGCGGGTGGGGCGTCCGGGGGCCTTGATATGGCAGCCTTTTGCGGTGCCGGAAATCACCCTCATGGGAGACATTCCTGATGATAACGGTTTAAAAAGAAAGTTGTCAATGGAGGCTCTCGTGAGCCGGGTACAGCAGGGAATCAAGGGGGATATGATCAAGCGGGGAGAAAGAGGGCATCCGGAAACCACAGCCACTATAAATTAAATGATACAAGCGAATGCGTTAATATCTGGAGTTACCCGTATTTTCACGCTCGCCGGTGATGGCATAGATAACCCGCTCGGAGACATTTGTTGCACGGTCGGCGGCGCGCTCCAGATTATGGGCCACCCATATAAGGCGGGTGGCGCGGGAAATGGTCTTGGGTTCCATCATCATGAAGGTCAGGAGTTCTCGGAAAATCTGGTCGTAAAGGCCGTCGATAGTAGCATCCATGCTGATGACCTTGCGAGCCAGGGCAACATCCGAAGTCTGGAAAGCTTGGAGGCTGGAGCGGACCATTTCAATAGTCATCTCGCACATGCGGGGGATGTCGATGAGGGGTTTGAGGGGTGGCTCATCGCCAATCAGGATGACGATCTTGGCAATACCGGCGGCGTAGTCACCGATACGCTCGAGTTCGGTGATCATATTGAGGACGGAGACCACAATCAGGAGATCAGCTTTAACCATCTGTCCGGCGGAGATGAGGTCAATGCAGCGGTTTTCAATTTCGTAACGTTTCAGGTCGATCACGGCATCATCAGCCATAGTCTTACGGGCCAACGGTGTGTTCCGGTTCTTCAAGGCATCGACAGAACTGCCCAAGGATTTTTCTGCCAGGGTTCCCATCTTACTCAGTTCATCCTTCAATCCCTGGAGAGAATCAGACGAATGAGCGCCGGATTGATTTTCCATAGGTCCTCCTCATTCCGGACCGGATGACCGTTCCGGGCCCGGCCCAAAAAGAGCCGGTATTATGTGTACTTGATAGCAACGCTTTCCAGGACATCGGCCACGGCATCACAGCCATCTACGGCCGACTCCATCATTTCATATATCTTACGCCATTTGACCAGGTTGAGGTCATCGGTTTCATGTTCATACAGGTCGGCAACAGCCTCGCGGTACAGCTGGTCGCCCAAATTTTCGACCTGGTAAAGCGCCTCGCCGCGGCGGCGCAGTTCGTCATGGTCGAGTTCGCTATCAAGGAGCTGGATAGCCTTTTCCACTTCAGTAGTGCCACGGACGAGGACATCCACCATCTCGCGGGCTTTAGGGGTGGGGGCATCAACGCGGTACAGCAGCATGACGTCGGCTGCGGAGTGGATACGGTCGGCAATATCATCCAGGGCACCGGCAATGAGCGAGATATCCTCACGGTCGAGGGGGGTGATGAAAGACCGGTAGAGCATCTTCTGAATATCGTGGGTGATAGCATCGCCGTCGTGCTCGAGGTCGGCCAGGATAGCGACACGGTCTTTGATATAGTCCCAATCACTTAGCAGGCCCTGAAATTCAGTGCCCATTTTTGCCACATTTGCCGCGGCTTGCTGGAGGAGGAGAAAGAACCGTTTATCGCCGGAGCGAAGAGATAATTTTGCCACCTGATATCCTTTTACCGGGATAGAATCTTAAGTATGCAGTATAGGGCGATTTGGGGGAAGGGTCAATACGCCGTAAAGTAGTATGTAGTTTGTAATTTGTAGTTTGAGAGATCGGGACTCTGAGTGGTTAGAGGGGGTACAGTCGGGTTGGGAAACCCGACCTACAGGCTTAATTTGTTCAACAACTGACAAAATCAGGCTTCCCAGACGAGGCGGCTGCCGATGAAGGTTTTAAGAACCTTGATCTCGCCGATACGTTCGGGGGATACGGTAAGAGGGCTGCGGTCAAGGAGAACGAGGTCGGCTAATTTGCCGGGGGTAAGGGAACCTTTAATGTCTTCGTCGAAGGAAGCACGGGCGGCGTGGGTGGTATAGAGGGCGAGAGCTTGGAGGGGAGAGATGCACTCGTGGGGGGCAATGACATGCCCCATATCGGTAGTACGGAGAACGGCGGCCTGAAGCCCAACGAAAGGATTATGCGGGACCACGGGATTATCCGAGCCTGCAGCGACAATCAGGCCGGCTTCGAGGAAAGACTTAATACGGTAGAGATAGGGGATATTTTCCGGCGGCACCAAGGACAGATAACGTTCGCCGCTGTAATAAAGAAAGGGGGGTTGCAGGGAGATGACGGGAGTCAGTTTCCAGATCCGCGTGAAGAGAGGGGGAATGGCTTCGGCGCAGTGTTCAAGGCGGTGGCGGGTGGCGAGGCGGGGGAATTGCGCCTGAGCCTTTTCCATAGAGAGTAGCGCAGCTTCGATAGTAGAGGGTTCAACAGCATGGATGGCGACCTGGCCGCCGCTGCGGTGAACGTCCAGGACCAGGCGGTCGAGATCGGGTTGGGAGGGGAAGAGCCGGCCAGTAGCCTCACCGAGGACGATCTTAAGGCCACCCAGGCGTAATGAGTCATCACCAGCACGAAAATCCAGGCCGGCGGCAAGGAAACCGGACATGCGGTCAGCCCCGGTCATGAGATAGATGCGAGGTTGGAATAAGCCTTTTTCCTGAAAACGGCGGTAGAGCTGCCAGCGGTCGAAGCCGTTGGTAACGGTGGCATCCTGCAGAGAGGTCAGACCGGCGGCAAGGAACTGGCGGTTGGCTGCTCTAAGGCCGGCAGTCAGCTCATCCTCAGAAAGAGGCGGCATAACCTGATAACGGATGTAACCGAGCATATCGTAGAGAACGCCGTCCGGTTCGCCGGTATGGATATCCCGCTGGATGGAACCGCCCGGGGGTTCCGGAGAGGCCATGCCGATGCCGGCTAGTTCGAGGGCGCGGGAATTAAGGACGCAGGCATGAAGCGAGCGGTGTGAGATGATGATGGGGTGGTGAGGGGCAGCGGCGTCGAGTTCCCAGCGGGTGGGGTGGCGTTTCTCAACCAGAGAGAAATCAGAGTAACCGGCACCGTTGATCCAGCAGTCGGGCGGGGTAATTTCCGCCTGGCGGCGGACAGCGGCCTGGATATCAGTGATAGAACGGATATGCGGTCCACCCAGGTCCAGTGTCAACTGCTTACGAAGAAAGGAAAATATATGGCAATGGGCATCAATAAGGCCGGGAATGAGGGTGCCGCCGGCGCAGTCGACGAAGTGAGTAGCCGGGCCGACCAAAGGGTCGACGTCTTCGGGGCGACCCACAGCCAGAATACGGCCGTCCAGCACGGCAACCGCCCGGGCAGTCGGACGGTTTGGGTCCATTGTGATAACATCAGCGTTCTTAAATACTACACCGGCATCCGTCATACAAGACTCACTTATAGCCGTAATATGTAGTATAATGCATGAATCGAAAAATTAATTCCAGTAAGGAGGAGGTGAAAATGAAAGAATTCAAGGCATTCATTATGCGCGGCAACGTGGTCGACATGGCCGTCGGCATCATCATTGGGGCAGCCTTCGGACCCATCGTCTCGACACTGGTCAACGGCATCATCATGCCGCCGATCGGCCTGCTGCTGGGCAAGGTAGACTTTGCCAACCTGTTTGTGGTCATCAAGGAAGGGACAACGGCAGGGCCCTACGCCACGCTGGCTTTAGCACAGGAAGCCGGGGCGGTCGTCATCAGTTACGGTATCTTTATCAATGCCGTGATAAACTTCCTTATCATTGCAGCGGTGGTCTTCTTCTGCATCGTCCGGCCGATCGCCAAGATGCGCGAACGGCAGGCAGCTAAAGAAGCAGCAAAAGCCACACCGGCGGCAGCGACGACCAAGGAATGCCCATTCTGCTTTTCCCAGATCCCGATCAAAGCAACCCGGTGCCCCAACTGCACATCAGCCCTGTCTAAATAAAACCATCAATAATAAGCAAATTATGGTGAGGCCTGCGTTGAAATGCCAGGCCTCACGCGCGTCTTTTGCCAGGACCGGCACGTTTGCGTATAATGTTTGACTGACCATGAATAAAGTAATCGCCCTGGTGGGTATGGCGGGGTCGGGCAAATCGGAAGTATCCCGTGGTTTCGAAAAAGCGAACTTCACCCGCGTGCGGTTCGGGGATATCACCGACCGGGAGATCCGTCAGCGGAAGCTGGAACTTGAATGAACAAAACGAACGGCAGGTGCGGGAAGCCCTACGCCGGGAGCACGGTATGGCCGCTTATGCCAAGCTGAACCTGCCGGCCATCGATAAAGCATTGGAAAGCGGCAGTGTGGTAGTGGACGGGTTGTATTCCTGGGAGGAGTACAGCCTGATGAAAGAATACTACGGCGAGAAGTTTGCCGTAGTGGCGGTTTGGTCATCACCGGCTACGCGGTACCGGAGGCTGGCAAGGCGAAAAGAACGGCCGTTAACCCGGGAGGAAGCGGCGGGGCGGGACCGGGCGGAGATTGAGAAAATCAACAAGGGCGGACCGATAGCCATGGCGGACTTTACGATTTTAAACGAAACCAGCCTGGAGGACCTCAGGAGAAATACGGAAAGGATCATTGAGGTATTGAGATGAAGACGAGCCGGCCAGATTTCGATACATATATGCTTAAAATAGCGTCGGTGGTAGCCGAACGGTCGACCTGTTTGCGGCACCACATGGGGGCGGTAGCGGTACGGGACAAGCACATTCTGACTACGGGATATAACGGGGCGCCGGCAGGATTGAAAGATTGCCTGGAACTGGGTTGTCTACGCAATGAGCAGGGGATACCGTCGGGACAGCGGACCGAGATCTGCCGGGCCATCCACGCCGAACAGAACGTGATCATCCAGGCGGCGCTGCATGGCGTAAGCCTGGAGGGCAGCACCATCTACTGCACACATACGCCCTGTGTATTATGTGCCAAGATGCTGATCAATGCCCGCATCAAACGGTTCGTCAGTTCCGGAGAATACGCTGATAAGACCTTCATCGAGCTGTTCAAGGAAGCCGGGATAGAGATAACGATCAAAGATAAACCATCCGCACAGATAGAAAGATTGGACTAGAGGAGAGGGAGGGCTAGTCATATACGAGCTTAATTGACAGTGATATGGCGCTGGAGTAGAATAACCTTGCTGGTCTATACGCCGAGGAGGTTCTATTGCATGGTGGAGATGACGATTGACAGTATCCGGGTCAGCCTGATGAATTACCAGCGGGTGGTAATATTGAAGGAAAAAGCGGCCGACCGCTACCTTCCCATCTGGATAGGCCCGGCAGAAGCCGATGCGATTGCCGTCAAACTCCAGGGCGCCAGCGTTCCCCGGCCTCTTACCCACGATCTCCTGAGTTCAGTGGTCGGTGCTTTAGGAGCTTCGGTCAACTCGATCATCGTAAACGACCTGAAGAACGACACTTTTTTTGCCAAGATCATCCTGAATGTCGATGGGAAACAATTGGAAGTCGACTCAAGGCCTAGTGACGCTCTGGCGCTGGCAGTGCGCGTGGATGTACCCATATTCGTAGAAGATACTGTGCTGGACAAAGCCGGCATACTACTTGATAAAGAAAGCGGTAAACCCATCAGTGATGAGGAAGCCGCCGATCTCAGCCAGGGTAAGGCAGTAACCGAAGACGAGATGAAGAAGATGTCTGCTTTCAAAGACTTCATCAACAGCATCGATCTATCCGACTTCGATAAGCGAAAATCCTAAGAATAGCGCAGCCATATCCGGGCACATACACGAAAGGTAGAATACCGTTTCCCATGATGGAAACGAGGCTGTTTCCGAAAAAGAAACGGACCGTTTCCGGCAATTAAGCTACCGGAGGACGCTGCCAACGCAGCGAAAGCCTGGTATGCAAAGATGGCAGGCGCCACTAAGATTTATCGGGCTGGGATGGTTTATAGCCGCGTGCATCCTGTTGGGAGGGTTCGGAGGACGGTGGTTGGATAACCGTTTTGATACCGGGCCATGGTTCACAGCAGCCGGCTTGTTAGCCGGTACGGCGACAGCTTTTTTCGGTGTGTACCGTATGATCAAGCCTGGTATGAATAACAATAAACCGAACAAGGGGAAGGGATAGTGCCCAAGAAACGCAAGCTGCTGGGCTGTTCTTTCCCAGTCATCATTATCATCGCCGTCGTGGCACTAGGTTTACTGTGTCCTGGGTTTCCTCTCCGGCCCCATCGGGAAAAGTATGGTGCCCGGAGTCTATGACAGCTTACCGGGATTTCTGAAACTGCACGAACCGGTGGTAGAACTCCCGGCCGAAGTCATCTTCAACCTCTTCGGGCTGCCCATCACCAATTCGATACTGGCAACCTGGTTCACCATCATCGTGCTGGGGCTGCTGGTTCTCTTTATATCACGTAAAATACGCCCGGTGCCGCGCCGGTGGCAGATGCTGCTGGAATTCGGGTTGGGGTGGCTGCTGGGGTTCTGCCAGCGGGTAGCGGGGGAAAAGAACGGGCGCCGATTTTTCCCCGTGGTAACCACGATATTCCTGTTCGTGATGTTCAATGCCTGGCTGAGCCTGCTGCCCGGCTTCGGCTCGATCACCATCGTGAACCCGGAGGGGCATACCGTACACCTGCTGCGTGGCGCCAATACCGATATCAATACACCGTTGGCGCTGGCGTTTGTCTCTTTCGCAGTGGTCCTGTACTTCGGCCTGAGGTCGCTGGGCATCAAGTACCTGGCCACCTATTTTAATTTCGGCAAGATGTTCGGGGGATTCGGTAAGCTGTTCCGGGGCAATATCAAGGGGGCGCTGGGGGGAATCTTCACCGGCATTATCGATATCTTCATCGGGCTCGTAGAGCTCTTAAGCATGTTCGTCCGCATCGTCAGCTTCACCTTCCGTCTCTTCGGGAACATGACGGCCGGGGAAATCCTGTTGCTGATGACGGCTTTCCTGATTCCATTGTTGTTTGCGATACCATTTTACGGACTGGAGTTACTGGTAGGCTTGATACAGGCCCTGATATTCAGCGGACTGACGCTGGTGTTCATGACCCTGGCAGTTTCATCGCACGGGGAGGAGCACCATTAATATTTACAAACTGAAAGCTACAGATAGAGGAGGTAACACCTAATGGATGCAGAAGTAATGCAGATGCTGGCTGTAGGTATGGCTGCCGGGCTGGGAATGCTGGGGCCGGCACTGGGCCTGGGGCTGGTCGGCTACGGGGCATTGACGGGAATCTCCCGCAACCCGGAAGCCGCCGGATCGATCTTTACCAACATGATCCTGGTAGCGGCCTTCATCGAAGCCCTGGGTATTTACGTCCTGATCATCGGCATTATCATGTCCCCGTTGATGAGTTAAGGTACCAGGCAATGCGGGAAGCACAATAAATATTTGGGGTAAATCGACAGGGGGTGACCTATGAACCAGGAAGGACTACCGATGTCCATTGCCATATTATTCGCAGGAGCGATCCTGGGCGCCAGCATCGTAGCTGCCGCTATTTTAGCCGCTATCTTATTCTCACCGGCGGCATAGGGGTCTGATTATGGGGGAAGCTCTAGGACAACTGGGAATATCCTTACCCAATCTGATAATGCAAATTATCAATTTTGGGATACTTTTCCTGCTGCTGTACCTGTTCGCCTATAAACCGGTACTGCGCATGCTGGACCAGCGCGCTAAAAAGATCAAGGAAAGCATAGACCAGAGCGATCTGGTGAAAGACCAGGCATCCAGGGCTGCCGAAGAATCGAAACGGGTGGTCGAGGCCGGCATCAAAGAAGGCCAGGAACTGATCACCCGGGCAACCCGCGCCGGAGACGAGTTAAGGCAGCAGTCGCAGCAGAAGGCACAGGAAGAAGCCCAGGCATTGATCAGCCGGGCGAAAGGCGAGATCCAGCAGGAGCGTGACGAAGCCATCGGGGCGCTGCGGCATGAATTCGCCGACCTGACCATTAAGGCAGCCGAGAAAGTGATCGATAAATCGCTGGACAATGAAGCACACCGGGATATGATCGAGAAAATACTCGAAGAAGCCGGAACGTTAAAACGGGAGTAATTGAGCAGTGGCTGGTTCTGCGCAAGCGAAAAGATATGCCCAGGCGGTCTACCAGATCGCCCGGGAGGCCAACACCTTCGATAAATGGCTGGCCGACCTGGCAGTCCTGACGGGGCTGCTGCAGGACCACGCGTTTGTGCAGGCACTGGCGACGCCAAACCTGACCGCTGCAAATAAAGCACTGCTGTTGAAAGACCGGTACCCGCAAGTAGGACAACTGGCGGTCAACCTGGCCGGTTTGCTGCTGGGAAAAAACAGGTTAAAACTACTGCCGGGGATTTACGGAGAGATGCAGCGGCTCTATGACAGCTTCCGGGGCATACAAAAAGCAGAGGTGACGACCGCCGTAGAGATAAGCCGGGAGGAACTGGCACAGGTAGAAAAGCGGCTGTCGGCGATTACGGGCAAGAATATAACCGTAAACACCAGGGTGGACCCGGCGCTGGTGGGGGGGATAATCGCCCGATTCGACGGCAAGCTGCTGGATGCGAGTACAAGAAGCCGGTTGGAAGCCTTAAAAAAGGAGATCAGCCAGGCACCCGGATAATTATTAGTGACGAAAGGACTCCCGATGGGGAAAAGGATGGAAACATCATTTCCAGACGAGCAGTTTTTACAATAACCGGCAACCGGAGTTTCGGGAGGATGAGGTAGAACTATGACGACACGCGGGCAAGATATCGTTTCGGTCATCAAACAACAGATCGAACAGTTCGGAAAGGGCACCACCGGCTTTATTGACGTAGGCACGGTAGTAGAGGTCGGCGACGGTATCGCCCGTATTCACGGACTGGCCCAGGCCAGGTACAATGAATTGCTGCAATTCCCCTATGATGTCATGGGCATCGCCATGAACCTGGAAGAAGACAATGTCTCGGCCATCATCGTGGGCGATTACAGTAAACTCAAGGAAGGCGACGAGGTCAGGTGTACCGGCAGGATCGCCGAAGTACCGGTAGGAAAGGCACTGTTGGGACGTGTGGTGGACCCGCTGGGACGCCCGCTGGACGGGAAAGGGCCGGTCAAAGCCGAGAAAACGAGAGCGATCGAACGGGTAGCACCGAACGTGGCCACCCGCGGCAAGGTGAACAGCCCGGTACAGACCGGTATCAAGGCCATCGACGGGGTCATCCCGATCGGCCGCGGACAGCGGGAACTGATCATCGGCGACCGCTCGACCGGGAAAACAACACTGACCGTAGACACCATCATAAACCAAAAAGGCGGCGACCTTTTCTGTGTTTATGTAGCCATCGGGCAGAAGGCCTCGAAGGTAGCCCGGGTAGTAGCGACGCTGGAACAATACGGGGCGATGGCGCATACGATAGTCGTGGCGGCCAACGCCGCTGATTCAGTCGCCTTGCAATACCTGGCACCTTATTCCGGCTGTGCCATCGGGGAAGAATACATGGAACAGGGGAAAGACGCCCTGGTGATATATGACGACCTTTCCAAGCATGCCTGGTCATACCGGCAGATGTCCCTGCTACTGCGCCGGCCGCCGGGACGGGAAGCCTACCCGGGGGATGTTTTCTACCTGCACAGCCGCCTGCTGGAAAGAGCGGCTAAACTTTCGAAGGAATTGGGGGGCGGTTCGCTGACAGCCCTGCCCATCATCGAGACCCAGGCCGGCGACCTGTCGGCGTATGTCCCGACAAACGTGATATCCATCACCGACGGCCAGATATACGTCGAGTCCGACCTGTTCAACGCCGGACAGCGGCCAGCTTTAAACGTCGGTTTATCAGTTTCCCGCGTGGGCAGCAACGCCCAAACCAAAGCGATGAAGCAAGTAGCGGGACGGTTGAGGCTGGAACTGGCCCAGTACCGTGAGCTAGCAGCTTTCGCCCAGTTCGGAACATCCGAACTCGATGCGGCGACCCAGTCACAACTGGAAAGGGGACGCCGCATCACTGAAATCCTGAAACAAGGCCAATATGTGCCGATGAGCCTGGAGAAACAGGTCACCATCATCTATGCGGCCGTCAACGGATACCTCGACAATGTGGCCATGGACAAGATTGCCAGCTTTGAGGTAGAACTACTGAAATTCATGGATATTACCTATCCTGAAATCGGGCAGACCATCGCCCGGACGAAGGAACTGGGCAAAGATACCGAAGACAAACTCAAGAATGCCATCCAGCAATTCAAGGTGAGTTTCAAATAACATGAGAAAGCAAGCTTCAGACAGAACAAGAGGCCGTACAATTGGCTAACATGCGTTTGATCCGCCGGCGTATCACCGGTGTACAGAGTATCGCCAAGATCACCCGCGCCATGGAAATGATCGCCACTTCCAAGATGCGCAAGACCCAGGAGCGGGGGCTGGCGGGACGGCCTTATGCCGAGAAGATACAACAGGTGATCTCCGACCTGGCTGCGATTCCGGGAGACGGGTCGACGCTGCATCCCCTGTTGCAGCGCCGGGAGAAAAAGAAAATCGCAATGGTGCATATCACGACCGACCGCGGCCAGTGCGGGGGTTTGAACGCCAACATCAACCGCAATGCGGGGACATTTATCCTGGAACAGACGGTCCCGGTAAGCCTGATATGTGTGGGGCGTAAGGGGACTCGATTTCATGAGACGCTACGGACGCGATATCCGGGCGGAATTCACCAAGCTGGGGGACCAGCCCGGCTTACTGGATACGCTGCCGATATCCCGAATAATCATTGATGATTATACCAACGGGCAGATAGATGCCGCCTATATCTCCTATACCCAATTCGTAACCACGCTAAACCAGCGGCCGGTAATACAGCAAATCCTGCCGGTACAACCGGCGGAACTGCCCCGGTCAACCAACGTAGAATACATCTACGAACCGGATGCAGCGGGAGTACTGGCCGGGCTGCTGCCGCGATTTGTAGAGATGGAAATATATCATGCGATTCTGGAAGCAATTGCCAGCGAGCAGTCCGCCCGCATGGTAGCGATGCGCAATGCCACCCAGAACGCCAAAGACCTGGTCAGTGATCTTACCCTGATGTACAACAAAGCCCGCCAGGAATCCATCACCAGGGAACTGCTGGATATCACGGCCGGCGTATCGGCTCTGTCAGGGGAAGACTAAACAGGCCAGGCAGCATAATATCGAGGTGAAATATGGCTACAGGTAAAGTGGTGCAGGTAATCGGAACGGTAGTGGACGTGCAGTTCCCGCCGGACCAACTGCCGGCCCTTTTCAATGCAATCGAAATCAATACCGGCGGGACCAAGATGGTACTGGAAGTCCAGGAACATGTAGGCAACAACTGGGTCCGCTGCCTATCATTTTCGCCAACCGAAGGCCTGCAAAGAGGGATCGACGTAGTAGATACGGGGACGCCGTTAAGAGTTCCCGTGGGACGAAAGACACTGGGCAGGTTATTCGATGTCATGGGTAATCCGTTGGACAGCCTGGGGGCAGTGGGGGCGGAGGAGCAATGGTCGATACACCGGACACCGCCGACCATCGAAGAACAGGACACCAAGACCGAAGTCCTGGAAACCGGGTTGAAAGTCATCGACTTGATCGCCCCGTTCACCAAGGGCGGAAAAGTCGGAGCGTACGGCGGGGCCGGGGTGGGCAAGACGGTCATCATCCAGGAACTGATCCGCAACATCGCCACGGAACACGGCGGCTTCTCGGTCTTTGCCGGCATCGGGGAACGGTCGCGCGAAGGCAACGACCTATGGGTAGAAATGAAAGAATCGGGGGTTATCGAGAAAACCACCCTGGTCTTTGGACAAATGAACGAACCACCGGCAGTACGCTTGCGCATCGGCCTGACCGGGCTGACGATGGCGGAATATTTCCGCGACGTCGAAGGGCAGGACGTACTGCTATTTATCGATAATATCTACCGTTATACACTGGCGGGCATGGAAGTATCTGCGCTGCTGGGGCGCATGCCCTCGGCCGTAGGCTACCAACCGACGCTGGCCACCGAAGTGGGGGAACTGGAAGAGCGAATTACCTCCACGAAGAAAGGCTCGATCACATCATTCCAGGCAGTATACGTCCCGGCAGACGACTACACCGACCCGGGCGTAGCAACTACTTTCGGACATCTCGACGCCGTCATCGCCCTGGAACGGTCGATCGCCGAGCAAGGCCTTTACCCGGCGGTTGACCCGCTGTCCTCGACTTCCCGTATCCTGACAGCGGAAATCGTGGGCGCCGAACATCACATGGTTGCCCGCGAGGTTCAGCGGGTATTACAGAGATACAAGGACCTGCAGGATGTCATCGCCATCCTGGGCATCGAAGAACTCAGTGACGAAGATAAACAGACGGTAGCCCGGGCACGGCGCATCCAGCGGTTCCTATCGCAGCCGATGTTCGTATCCGAGGTCTTCACCGGCCGGCCGGGTGTTTATGTTCCGGTGGCGGAGACGGTACGCGGCTTCAAGGAAATCCTGGAAGGCAAGCACGATAACCTGCCGGAGCAGGCTTTCTTCATGGCAGGAACCATCGATGATGTGGTAGAGAGAGCGAAGACCATGGGAGGCACTTAATGTCGCCCATTAAAATAGATATCGTGACCGCCGAGCGGGTGGTCTATTCGGAAGAAGTGGATATCGTGATCGCCCCCGGTACCGAGGGCGAACTGGGTATTCTGCCGAACCATGCCCCGCTGATGACGACGTTACAACCCGGCGAACTGGTCATGCGGAAAGCCGGGGAAGAATATTCGCTGGCGATATCCGGCGGGTTCATGGAAGTAAGACCGGACCGGATAATCGTGCTGGCCGATGCCGCGGAACGGGCCGATGAAATCGACCTCGCCAGAGCCGAAGCTGCCAAGCAGAGAGCCCAAGAACGCATTACAAAACATGAGATGGGGGTGGATACAGCCCAGGCCGAAGCTTCATTAAGGCGCGCTCTTACCCGAATCAGAGTAGCAGAAAAACGGCGGCGGCGGAACAAGGTGATTTAACAAAATACCTGCCGGAATATCTTTTTTTCAGCTAGAGAAAAAGAAATTATTCCAAAGCATAAAGGTTACCGTCTTCGGAGCCGATATACACAACCCCGTCAGCAACGGTCGGCGAAGCAAGGATGCTGCCACCAGTCTCGAACTGCCATTTCAGATTGCCGGTGTGGGAATCCACGGCATACAGATTACCATCCAGACTACCGAAAATAACCATGGAATCCAGTAAGGCCGGACAGGAGACGATCTTACCGTTGGTAGGGTAATTCCAGATAGTCTTACGTTCTGCTAAATCGACATGGTACAAACTGGTACCGGCACCAAGATAAAGGCCGTCAGCAGATAAAGCCGGGGAAGAATCCATGGGTTGGAACAAACGTAAAGCCCAGAGGAAGCCGGATTGGACGGGTGGGGTAGGCGCCAGGCCCCAGGCCCAAATCTGAATCCAGATTGGTTTCATCTCATATTCAAGCAGCCAATTGCGGTTGCTGCCGTCAAAGACATAGATATCACCCTTAAAATTGGAGATATAGGCAGTAGAACCGGAAACCGCCGGGGTACCATAGGTAGATTCATAGACCCGGAAACGCAGCCGGGGTAAACCGTTATTGGCATTAAGCACATACACATATTCGACGCCGCAGCCGACATATACCATACCGTTAGCGACGACCGGCGAAGCACCGACAGGGCCTTTAGCATTAAATTTCCAGATCTGTTTACCGGTAGCGGCATTGAGGGCGTAAACGTGATAATCATCTGCGCCGAAAAAGACCTTACCGTCGGCGACAGCCGGAGAAGATACGACCGGGTAGGGGGTCTCGAAAAACCAGATCTGCTGTCCGGTTTCAGCATCCAGGGCATACATATTGCCATCATTGGAGCCAAAATAGACGATACCATTAACAACAGCCGGGGAAGATTCAACGCGGCTGCCGGTCAGGAACGACCACTTTTCAACCCCGGTCTCCGCATCGACGGCATGCAACTTCCAGTCCCGGCAGCCAAAATAGACCGTACCGTTAACCACAGTAGCCGAAGAACGAATCACATTACCGGCATTAAATATCCATTTTACTTTTCCGGCGGGCACGACATCAGTAGGACCGCTGACGCCGGAATTAGAGAGGTCATGGCGGAACATCGCCCATTCGCCGGGTCGAGAATTGGAATTGACATCTGCCTTAATAGGCGCCATAACATCGGAATATTTGTAAAGCGACCACAGGGTAGCGGTGACAAAAAGCAGAACGAAGCTGGTAATAATACCCAAACGAATATACAGCTTACGTTTTCGGACACGGTTAAGAAGTTTCTGCTGATATGCAGGCAAGTCCGCTGCAGCTATCTGGGGTTGAGAGCCCAGGGCAGCGCCCCAGCAGTATTTGCAATATTTGGTGTCGGCAGGATTTGCCTTATAGCAAACCGGACACACAACCCAGAATTCTTTCCCGGAATCTGAACCCATCCCACTCTCCATTTGGCATTTTAGACTTAAAATTTACGTTCCCGAGACCTATGCCGGAAGAGTCCTGAGGCAGGTTAAATGTACAGAAAGGAAACCAGTCCAAAATCCCGGTAAAATTGATTCTTACCGGGAAATGTAAACCAGAGCGAACGTATGCAGGAACGGCTATACGATCTCGAGAGTAGCTCGAGTACCGGTCTTGGCCGCTTTAACCCGTATTAGGGTGCGCATAGCCTCAGCAATTCTACCCTGCTTACCGATGACTCTACCTTTGTCATCATCAGCGACTTTAAGCTTGAGAACTATGCCCTGCTCAGTCTGTTCCTCGGTGACTTCTACCTGTTCCGGAGCATTCACGATAGCTTTGGCAATGAACTCGACTAGTTCCTTCATGACTTTTCCTCGCTTGTAACGGATTTAGCTGTGATTAAGCCTGCCTTAGACAAAAGTCGGGCGGCAGCAGCTGAAGGTTGAGCTCCGTGACTGAGCCAGTATGAAGCCTTGTCATTATCAATGACTACGGTTTCCGGCTGAGTGAGGGGATCGTAATGGCCAAGGATGGCCAGGAACGCCCCATCGCGGGGAGACTGAGAATCGACAGCAACAAGTCGGTAGCTAGGCTGGTTTTTGCCTCCGGTTCTTCGTAATCTTATTTTAACCATAATCGTATAACATTATGCGCTATATGAAAGCGCCTGTCAAGAATACAACAACAGAATATAATAACACCGGTTGTCAAGCATATCCTCAGCGGCTATAATCGGAGGGTGAAAGCAAAAAAGATGCACAGTTGGCAAATATCAATACCCGAGGCACGCGAGTTGCAACTCCGGCTGGCAGGGGAAGTAATTTGCCGAAGTGCAATATCGAAGCCACGCCTGGTCGCCGGTTTGGACATCTCAGTGAAGCGGAACGGGCCGGCAAGAGCGGCGGCAGTGGTACTGATTTATCCCGGGATGGAACTGGCTGAAGTACAAACGCTGGAAGGCGAACCGCCTTTCCCTTATATCCCCGGCTTATTAAGCTTCCGGGAAGCACCGCTGATGCTGGCCGTATGCGAACGCTTAAAAATGACACCGGAACTGATAATGGTCGACGGGCAGGGGATCGCCCATCCCCGCCGGTTCGGCATTGCTTCTCACATGGGAGTACTGCTGGATATACCAACGATAGGCTGTGCTAAATCCAGATTATGCGGACAATACGAGATGCCGGGAGAAGAACCTGCCAGCTATCGTGAGTTGACAGACAACGGTGAGGTTATTGGAGCCGTACTACGCACGAAAAAGGGCACCAAGCCGTTATTCATTTCAGTCGGACACCGGACCGACCTGACAACAGCAATAGAATACGTATTGGATTGCTGCCGCGGCTACCGTTTACCCCAACCGACACGGATGGCCCACCTGGCTGCCGGAGGATCATTACTTCATGAAAACGGACCGGCAGCAGCGCCAACTCTAGATAAAGTGGTACAATAGTGAATGTTGATATCTCCGGGGCATGACGGAAAACCAGCCCAGGGAGAAAACTAATAAAGACAAAGGCCATTTTAACAGCGACAAGGGAGGTTACCTGCCGTGGAAATGAGCGAAAGGCTCAATGACCTTAAAAAGAGAATAGCACTAGCCCTGGAGCGTCTTTGACATTCCAACCAGGGAATCTGAGATAAGCCAACTGGAGAAAAAGTCGTCCGCTCCCGATTTCTGGACGGATACCAATACCGCCAAGCACCTGATGCGGGAATTAGCGAACAAGAAAAAACTGGCAAGCCAGTGGCGCGAGATAGAAAAAAGAGTCACGGAGACAGCCGAATTAGCAGCGATCGTCAATGAAAACGACCCGCTGGCGGAGGAAGTGACCGCCGACCTGGATAACATTTCCGCACGACTCGATGAAATGGAACTGGAGGCGGCGTTTACCGGAGAGTTCGATTCGCGGAATGCCCTGTTAAGCATACACGCCGGAGCGGGCGGCACCGAATCGCAGGACTGGGTAGAAATGCTGATGCGGATGTACCTGCGCTGGGCGGAGCAGCGGGGCTACGCGACGGAAATACTGGAATCAACTCCCGGAGAAGAAGCCGGTATCAAAACAGTGACCGTCAGCATCTCCGGCGATTATGCTTACGGGTACGTAAAATCGGAACACGGGGTACACCGGCTGGTGCGGCTATCGCCGTACGATGCCGACCATGCGCGGCACACCTCCTTCGCCCTGGTTGAGGTGATGCCGGAGGCGGAGGGAGGAATCGATGTAACCATCGACCCGGAGGACCTGAAAGTGGAATTCTTCCGTTCCAGCGGCCCCGGCGGGCAGCATATGCAAAAATCGAGTACCGCGGTCCGGCTGACACACCTACCGTCCGGGTTGGTAGTGACCTGCCAGAGCGAACGGTCCCAGCATCAAAACAAGGACATCGCGATGCGGATACTACAGTCACGGCTGCTGGACGCCGAACTGAGGCGGCAGGCAGAGGAACGGGCGAAGATCAAGGGGAAACGGATCAATGCGGGGTGGGGGAACCAGATACGGAGTTATGTACTACATCCGTACCGGATGATCAAAGACCACCGGACCGACCACCAGACCGGCAATACCGACGCCGTGCTGGCAGGCGACCTGGACGACTTCATCCGGGCATACTTAAGAAGCACCGTAGGGGAGGACCTGTGATTAGAAAAATCTTGTTCATTATAACTGCCATAATACTGGCATGTATCACTGTACAACCGGCGGCAGCGCAAAGCCAGGACGGGATCAAGGTAACCGGCAGTAAAGCCGAAGTTAATTTCCCACTGCAGCTTAATTTCAGCCTGCAGGCACAAAGCGAATCAGCCATCACCGACATCCGCCTACGTTATAACATCGACCAGGAAAGCTTCGCCAAGGTAACGGCAGAAGCATACGTGGTATTTGCCCCGGCAAGCACCGTCGACGTACAATATGCGCTCGATATGAGAAAGACGGGCGGGCTGCCGCCAGGGGTGAAGCTAAATTACTGGTGGGTCATTAAAGATGCTGCCGGAGGCAAGGTCGAGACCGAACCAACCAGCATCCTTTTCAATGATACCAGGTACAAGTGGCAGGAGATACATGACGGGCCGGTCAATATTTACTGGTATAGCGGCAGTACGGAATTCGCTTACGAGTTGATGTTTTCGGCCAAGGAAGCCCTGGACAAACTGGCGCAGGACACCGGTGCGGAAGTAAGCAAACCGATCAAACATGTATGTTTACGGCTCGACCCAGGACCTGCTGGGGGCTTTAATATACCCTTACGAATGGACAGGAGCGGTCACCTATTCACAGTTCAGTACCATCGCCATCGGGCTGCAGCCATCGAACCTGGAGTGGGGGAGGATGGCAGTAGCCCACGAACTGTCGCACGTGGCGATATACCAGGTGACGATGAATCCGTATAACGACCTGCCGCGGTGGCTGGACGAGGGGCTGGCGGTATACGCCGAAGGAGTGGTCGACGTAGCCTTCAGCACCGCCCTGTACAATGCAGTACAGGACGACAGCCTGATATCGGTACGCAGCCTGGCCAGTCCCTTCTCGGCAGATTCCAGATTAGCCTCATTATCATACGGCGAGAGCTTCAGCATCGTGGAATTCCTGATTTCCACCTACGGACAGGACAAGATGCTGGAACTGCTGACGGTATTCAGCCGGGGTAGTACATACGATGGGGCATTGATGAAGGTGTACGGCTTCGATACCGAAGGGCTGGATACCCTCTGGCGTAAATATGTCAACGAACTGTACAAGCCGGCCAAGGCAACGGGAGTGACGGCATAGCAGAATCATTCACGATCCGGGACCTGCCGGTATCGGAGCGGCCGCGGGAGCGGTTGAAGGAAGAAGGGGAGGGGAAACTCTCGATACCGGAACTAATGGCGGTGATCCTGGGGCGGGGCATCGCCAACGAATCGGTAACAGTTACGGTACAGCGTTTGCTGAGTCATTTCGGGGGGTTGGAGGGGGTGGCGGAAGCCTCGATGGAGGAACTGATGGCGGTGCGGGGGATCGGCACGGCCAAAGCCGCCCAGATAAAAGCCGCCTTTGAATTGCCAAAGCGGCTGAAGAAAGAAAAGGACGATAACAAACCGGTCAAACGGGACCGGGTCAAGAAACCCGAAGAAGTATGGGAGCTGGTGCAGGGGCGGCTGGCGGGGAAGAAAGAAGAACACTTCCTGGCGGTATTTCTGGATACCCGGGGCCATGTCATCAAGATCGAACAGATATCGGAAGGCAGCCTGGATGCCAGCATCGTCCACCCGCGGGAGGTTTTCAAGAAAGCGATAAAGGCCACCGCAGCCTCGGTGGTGCTGGTGCATAACCATCCTTCCGGGGACCCGGAGCCGTCAGTAGAAGACATCCAACTGACAAAGCGACTGGTGGAGGTGGGGGAGTTGGTGGGGATCGCGGTGCTGGACCATGTGATCGTGGGGGATGAGACGTTCATAAGCATGAAGAGAGCGGGGAAGATGTAAAGCGGTTAGCCGAAAATAATATTACAGGAAAGGAGACCGCGGACCAACCTGAGGCTAAAAATAATCCTCACCACAGCTACTTATAACGAGAGAGAAAAAGTGACGCGAATTTGAGAAATTACTCATAAAAATGTACGATCGCAACAATGTAAATAAAAGAGTAAATGTGACCGATAACTGGATTTGCGTGGACTAATATCGTTTAGGACGCTTGGGGTAAGGCTGGGAAGGGGTACGCGGTTCAAGACTCACCCAGTCTGTTTTCTCGTCTAATTTTGAAAGAGAACGTAATAAGTCGAAAGTAACCCATCGAGATGCCTCCGGATGTGACGCATATTCCCACAGGCCGTATTGCCCCCGCGATCGGTTGATGTACTCGACAATATCGGCGATTCGTTTGTCCTCCAGGCTAGCTTCGACCCGCTGGCAAAGGTCCAGAATCAGGGCGATGTCATAACGGGCGAAGTAAGTAAATAAACCGCTGTCACGTTCCACTCCAACGATCCTTGCTATTTCATATCCCAGATTCGAACCCTGCAGCGTGTCCTGGGCGAGCAGCAGGTCCAGGCCCCGCTGTGCCTGAGGGCTTTTCCGGCGCTGCGGGTGGAACGCCAGGGCACTGACCGCAAACGTGGTATTGGTACGGCAACCATACCGTGAATGGGAAAGGTGCCGGTATCCTGCAGGGAAGACGTTCTGGCCGGCTTTCACACCGGAAGGCCAACTGCCGTCAGGCAGCCGCTTGTCGAGCAGCCATTCGTAAGCCCGTTCTGCCCTCGGGTCCGCGGCATATCCGGCTGCTGCCAGGCCGCGTAAGGGCAAACCTGTTTGTAGCGGTATTACGGAATAGGTGTCCCTCATCTCACTCTCGGCTTTGTTATCCGGTAAAGGCCAGGAACCGTCCTTTAGCTGATGAGAGAAAAGATAATCTGCACCCTTCTTTACCGGCCTATAATCAGGGCCAAAACCCAGATACCCCAACTTAAGCAACGCCTGGGCTGTCGTTTTGATTCCAGACCAGCCATCGTTGCCGCCGTCTCGCGAACGCCAGGATCCGTCAGTATTCTGTAGTACCAGTAATTCCCGGACAATCGCATCTTCCTCACGTAATACCGTGAGTTCAAGTACTTCATCGTCATCCGGAGCACGGTGCAGTAACTCACAGAGCACCAGTAACCGTAGATTCGGCGAGGGGTCGGTAAGTAACAGCGGGATCTTCGTCGTCATTGCTCCCCCAGCGCTTCCCGAATATACCGGGCTGACGGTGTGTCCATGCGCGCGACATCAGCGGGGCGGCCGGCAGCAATCAGGTGGCCGCCTTCAGGGCCTCCTCCAGGTCCGAGTTCTATTAACCAGTCACAACGCGCCAGGACGTGTGGATGGTGCTCGATTACCACTACGGAATGCCCGGCTTCGACCAGGTGCTCCAGTACCTGGATCAGCCTTGCCACATCCTCCATGTGCTGGCCTAAAGTAGGCTCGTCAAGGATGTACAGGGTACTAGCCGCGGTCTGCCGGCACAACTCCTTGACAATCTTCAGGCGCTGAGCTTCACCGCCGGAAAGGGTATGGGCAGGTTGCTGCCATACCAGGTAGCCCAAGCCAACCTCGAGAGCGGTTTTCAATGGCCTGGCGACCTGCTTTTCATCCGCAAATAATGCATAAGCTTCCTCGAGTGTCAGGGCATTCACTTCCGGTAAAGCCACCCCTTTGAAACATACTTCCCTGGCTTCGGGAATGCATCCGGTCCCGGAACAAGCCTCGCATTCTACAAAGATATCGGGCAAGAAACCCATATCTATCCGGTCCAATCCCGTCCCTCCGCACGAAGAGCAGGGGACCGCCAGTTTCTGCTCATCCAGCCCCAGTGCGTTTGCCTCCGGGGTCGCGGCAAACAGCCTGAGAAGCGGGGCCGTCAACCCCAGGAACACCGCGGGACTGCGAATGCTCTCGCGGGTCTGGTCCACGATCACTGTCCTTGCCGGTGCTCCTTCGATAGCATCATACTTGCCCGGTTCCAGTGGTTCCCGGGCAAATGAGGTCGTGTGTGTTTTCGGAACGAGGGCGCGTCCCAGCGTATCGATCATCAACGTACTCTTGCCTGACCCCGATACCCCGCAGACTCCCACCAGCATATGCAGCGGTATCCTCACCTCCAACCCGCGCAGGTTGTTCTCCTGCGCCCCCTTTATTACCAGCCATTCGGTTGGATTCGGCAATATCTTATCCGCGCGCCGCCCCATCTTCCCCGCCCCGGATAACCATTTCCCGGTAGCGGTTTCGGCCCGGGCAATATCCCGGATAGTACCTGAGGCCACGATTTCCCCACCCCTGGCCCCCGCCCCCGGTCCCAGTTCGATAATATGGTCTGCGGCTCGGATGATTTGCAGGTCGTGTTCGACCACTATTACCGTGTTGCCACCATCACGCAATTCCTCCAGCACCTCGCGCAGGGCGTCGAGTTCACCCGGATGCAGGCCCCGGGAAGGTTCGTCCAGCAATACCGTCAGTGATGCCAGTCCGCTGCCGAGTAACCCTGCCAGTTGGATACGCTGCGCTTCGCCTGCCGATAGTGTGCCGCTGGGCCTGTCCAGATGCAGGTATCCCAGCCCGACCTTATTCAGAAAACGCAGCTTCTGCCGTGCCGTATCGAGATTGGCACGGGCGGCGGCATCAGCCTGCGGCGGTAAAGACAGGTTATGCAACACATTTTCCAGCCGTTTTAGCGGCATCTCACTGAGTTCATGCATGTTATAACCTGCCAGGGTTACCGCCATGTATTCCCGGCGCAGGCCGGAACCATGGCATTCCGGGCAGACGGTTTTATCCGTATACGTGCCATGTACATCCCAGTCTCTGACCCAACCGCCATAGAAACCTTCCCATGCCCTGGTCCACGTTTTTGATTCACCGGAGGCCTTGCTCCGGTAGGTAACGGTTATCGGTTTATCGTCACCGAAGAGAAAAGCCTTTTTCGCTCTCTCGGACATCTCATTCCAGGGGGTTTCCTCAGGGTCAAAGCCGTAACGGTTGCCCAGTGCCGGTATTACCGGCTGGTCCTGGCACAGGTATGTTTGCGGCCAGTAACCGGGAGAATACATTGCCCCCCGGCAAAGAGGTTTTTCGGGTGCTATGATGAGTTTTTCCGGCTTCGGGGAAAATAGTGCCCCGATACCCGTGCACCGCGTACAAACACTGGAATAATTCTCCGTGAGGAAATGGCGTGGTTGGGCAATGGAGGCCTTCGACTGGCAGTTCGGGCATAACCACTCTTCTTTTCGCTCCATCATTGCCCCGCATTCCGGACAGGCTCGGTCCCCGGCTTTAGCCAGTAATACTGATAGGCATTGACTCATTTCACTGGCTTTACCCACACTTGCCCTTCGCGTAAACTGCGTCAATGCACTCCACTTGTGTGCCTGAGTATCTTTTACGGTTAGTGTGACTCCCAGTCCCGATATCGAGTCGACCGGCGCCTCGGGGCCTTCCCTTGTCCCCTGGCGTTCATACATTGACAGCGACTCCAGGTACCGCCTTTGCGCTTCTGCTTCCAGGATATTGTTAACCAGGCTGGACTTACCTGAACCGGAGAGGCCGGTCACCACGGTCAGCTTCCCTTTGGGGATATCGACATCCACGCCTTTAAGGTTGTTCGCCCGCCCGTTGCGAATCGTGATACAGTCGCTGTAAGAGTGTCTCGGCACCCCGGCATCTTGCTTCGGGGTATTCATCTGCTCGTTTTTCAGTGCCTGGGCGGTCTCCGAATTTGTGACAAGTGTCAATTCAGCAGCCGGTCCGCAGAATAATACCTGGCCTCCTTCCGGGCCGGCTCCGGGGCCTAGATCAATGATCCAGTCGGCCGCCCTGATGATATCGGTATTGTGTTCCACGATGACAACCGTGGCGCCGGCCTGGACCAACCGACCGATAACCACAAGTAGTCCATTAAGATCCTGTGGATGTAATCCGGTGGAAGGTTCGTCCATGACCAGGAGATGGTCCGCAAGTTGGTTATGCCCCAGGTATTTGGTAAGTTTTACCCTTTGCGCTTCTCCTCCGGAAAGCGTCGTCGAAGGTTGCCCTAAAGGAAGGTAGCCCAGGCCGACGTCATTGAGGGCACGCAGGAGGGCGTGGGCCGTTTGTACCTGGTTGTGAGGTATTCGTGTTTCTTCGTTAAACAGGGTAGTTGCATCTGCGGCCGATAGTTGATAGAAGTCGGCAATCGAAAGTTGGCGTTCCCCGAAAGAAACATACGAGGTCAGGACATCTTCTTTGAATCTCTTCCCTTCACAATCGGTGCACGGTATCCAGAGCGGGTTGATGAGCTGCATCTTCACTTCTATCGATCCCATCCCGTTGCACGTCGGACATGCTCCTTCCGGACGGTTGAAAGAGAAGTGGGAGGCTGATCGCCCCGTCGCCTCTGCATATAGATCGCGGATGATGTCCGCCAGCTTGGTATAGGTGGCGGGATTCGACCGCGGGTTGTGGCCGATCGGGCTCTGGTCGATATATACCGTCTTGATAAACGGCCCCTCGATTGCTTTACAACCAACCGGCGCTTTCGTTTCCATGGAAGGGACCAGGACATGTTCCACCAGTGTACTCTTGCCCGAGCCGGATACCCCCGTGATCACGGTCAGCCGGCCGGTTGGGATATCAACATCGATGTTCCTCAGGTTATGCTGGTGTGCACCGTGAAGGGAGATGAATTTTTCCGGGTATTTACGTTTTTCCGGTTTTGCCACATGTTCCCGCAGGCTGAAGTAGCGTCCGGTCGGCGTATCCGCCGCCCACAACCCGGCTGGGGTGCCGCTGAAGGTCACCTGTCCGCCTTCTTTGCCCGCTCCTGGCCCCAACTCGATCGCCCTGTCCGCCACCGTCGCGGCAACCCTGTCGTGCTCGACATAAACAACTGGCCCGGCGAGTTCCCGGAAAGCCGGTAAGAAACGTGCGACATCAGCCGGATGTTGTCCGATCGTAGGTTCATCTAGTATATGGAGCATGTCTTCCAGGCGGCAGGACAGGACCACTGCCAGCCGTACCCGTTGTGACTCGCCGCGGGATAATGTAGGTGACGGCCGGTCCAGTGTTAAATAATCCAATCCGACCTGGTGCAGCGTATCCAGCCGCCGCTTGATTTCCCGCAGCAGGCGTTCTGCAGTTGAAGGCATTTTCGCCTGTATGAACAGGTCCCGTACTTCCTTAACAGGTTTAGCTAATAGCCCCGGCAGGTTCAGCCCCTGCCAGCGCACATTTGCTGCCTGGGGGTGTAGTCCTGTATTTAAGCAAAGGGCACAGCCTTTACCTCCGCAGTTAAGGCAGGACATATGGAAGTATTTTGCTTCCAGCCTGCTGAACCGGGTACCGCACTCCGGGCACACCGCCGCGCTGGCCAGGGTAATATCGGTGTTTGCGCCGCGGGCTTTAATAGCCTGTGCCCCTATCGCCGCCGCCTTTTTGATGGTTTCCCGGATGGTTGCCGCCGGTGTGCCGGCCTCCAGTACGCCCACCACCACTTCGATATCGTGCAGCCGGAGCGGGTCCAGTGGCTGTAATTTCCCGGTACCGCCGTCCACGATCAGTGTTTGCTCCTCGAACTCCGCAGCCAATAACTGCAGCAGCGTCCGGTGGCTTCCTTGAATGCCGTGTACCAGGGGCACAATCACCTGCAGCCTGCTCCTTCCTGCCAGTTTCGATATTTCATCGAGTATGTCGTCCTCTGTCAGGACATTCACTTCCGCCGTACATTTCGGGCAGTACCGTGCTCCGTAGTTCGTGAAGAGTAACCGCAGAAAAGGATGGAGTCCGGAAGCGGTAGCCAGCGTCGATAACGGATTACGGTTAAGTACGTTTTGGCCGACCAGTACCGCCGGCCCGAGCCCGGTAATGGAGGTCACTTTCGCCGGGGCCAACTGATACCGGCCGTCGCCGGCTCGTCCGGTTGACAGAATATCGAGCAGGCGGCGCCGTGATTCATGGTACAGGGTATCGAAAACCAGGGACGTCTTACCTGATCCGGAAACGCCCGTGATCACGGTCAGGCCGTCGCCGATGTGTACATCGATACCCTTCAGGTTATGTTCGCTTGCGCCCTGTATGTAGATATCCATTTCGTTCTATGATTGGTCCCCGAAAATAATAGAAGATGACTTGATCACGCTGAATTCTAGTTCAATAATGATTCAGCAGTCAATAAAAAGATGAGTCCAGTTGCCGTTTCTCAGGTTAATTGCCACACTTCGCCGGATAATTTTCCATAGTATTTCTTACGGGATCTCACGTTCTCTGATGAGACTGTCTTTACTCTGAAAGAGCGGCTGTTTTATACTGAAAAAGGCATATTAGTACCGGAAAACGGATTTTACCCCTTGTTTAAGTACCTTTCATGTCGAATAAACCGTAATAACGCAGACTCACAATATGACATCGCAGCGTTCCTCGGGATGGGTATAAATTGGTGGGATTATCCCACTTGACATCATTTCCCACCAGGATTAAGATGGCATGGTGAAAATAACACTATGGAAAAAGAAATGGCAGCAAAGACATCGATAGTACGGGACACCGAATTTAAGAAATATGCGGAGAATGTGAAACCGGATACCAAGAACCGGGTCAACCTGCGCGGTATCAGAGTGCCGGAAGGAGTTATTTTTCACATCTACCGCAACCGTAGCGGACAGATCGTGCTGGACCCCCAGGTAACAGTACCGGCAGCGGAAGCATGGTTGTTTAACAATACAGAGGCTTTAAGTTCGGTGCGACGTGGTCTCATACAGGCCAAACAAGGGAAGGTTACCAGGGTCAAACCCGAGGAATTATAGGACAGAAGTTTGTTTGAACTGGAATGGACGAAGGAAGCTGAATCCAGATACTCTCAACTCAAGAGCGGGCAAGCGAAAAAGGCACAATATAAAGCAGTAAAAAAAACCCTCGAATTCCTGGCCCGGGACCCCCGGCATAACAGTCTGGAAACACATGAATTTACCAGCCTGGAAGGCCCGAAAGGGGAAAAAATCTTCGAGGCGTATGCACAACAAAAAACACCGGCGGCTTACCGGGTATTTTGGTATTTCGGCCCGGGGAGGGGCAAGATAACCATCGTAACAATAACACCACATCCATAGTAAATAAAAAAGGATTGTCGTTGCTCCAAGCTACCAGTCGGGCGTGCCGACCTGCGGCTGATTATCGTAGATATCGTTATAAACCACCGTTCCGAAAGTCCTTATGATCTCCCATCTTTTTTCGTTCCGAGGTTCAGCGAATAGGTGCGTAGTATTGAGTAATAATCCTGGGATCCTGCAAAAGTAATTATTTCGCGTAATGTTCATTCCCGTAGTTGATGTGGTATCATTACGCGCATCATAAGATAAATTACATCAAAAGCATAAAATATGAGATGAACCACAGCGAAATAGTCCGGAAGACAGAAGCTTATGTGAAAGAAGTGATGGGCAGGCAGTCGCCGGCGATGGCAGTGGCTCATAACTATATGCATGTCGACCGGGTGAGAAACTGGGCATTGACTTACGGCCGACTGGAAGGATACCCGGACCTTACCGTGGTGGAAGTCACGGCTTTATTACATGATATCGGCCTGGGATATATTACCGGAGTAGAAGCACAACAACCGCACGTAGTTTTACCGCCTCACGGACCTCTTGGGGCAGAGATGGCTGCCGTATTCTTGAAAACTAATTCAGATTTTAAGGCAGATACGATTGAACTCATGGGCGATGCGATCCGGCACCATAGCAATCCCCCGTCAGCCGCTGCAGAATATATCAATAAACAACAAAATAAAGCAGAGCTGTTCAAGATCCTTTGTGATGCGGATATGACCGACGCCATGGGTGCTGTTGGTTTAGTTCGTGCTCTTACCTCGAAGTCTTTCTTACCGGAATACGATCCGGCAAATATTAAAGGCCCGACATGGGGACTCTCTACCATAGAATTTCTCGAACGTTTTCCGGCAGGGCTGGGACAGGAAAAGTTCACGGTCAAGACGATAATTGACCAGATCAATCAACAAATCCGTTATTACGACGGTTTACATACCCGAGCGGCAAGAGATATCAACGCACCCTTAGCCGCATTCATGAAAACGTTTATCATCAAGCTGGAACAGGAAATCGGCTTGCCGAAACGGATGTTCCGGCGGGAAACACGGTATCAGGGAGCGGTCATCCGGAACGGCCATGTTCTTTTAGTAAAACATCTGCAGCAACACAGCGGGAGGACTTTTTGGGCCTTACCCGGCGGTGGTATCGAACCAGGAGAGACCAAAGAAGGGTGCGTTCAGCGGGAAATCAGAGAAGAGACCGGCCTGAACGTGAAGGTGATATCTTTGCTCCTGGACCAGGAACGCCTTCCCGAAGATAACTCACTCTACCGGCATAGAAAGACCTTTTTATGTGAGATAATCGACGGCGTCGCGGCATCAGGGACGGAGCCTGATTCTTATAACTACAGCATTGTCGAAATCGGATGGTTTGACCTGAAGAATCCCGAGAGATGGGACACGGCGGCAAAGAACGATCCGCAAACCGTGCGTATTCTGGAGGACCTCAGGCACGTTCTTGGTTACAAAAGACCATAAGCCAAAACAGGTTTATATTTCAGGGCAAACTAGCCAATATCACCCATGATGGTTTTACTCTATCAAATAATGCTGAAACGTTTCGAAAACACCCTCATCCCAGCCTAACCATGGTCGTTAGTCCTCTCGCCCCTTGCGGGAGAGGATTAAGGTGAGGGGGATTTAACCTCAATCCGTGCCTGAGGTTGTTTCTTCAAAATCCGGCATTTAGCCTCAGGTTGTTCCGCGACGGACTTCGGGTCACCAAAGTCAGCCCTCTCCTCTTACCAAAGGTGACAGCAGGCTCGCTCAAGACAACAAACCTCATTCCGCTACCAGTCGGGCGGGCCAATTTGCCGCTGTTTATCATATATATCGTTATAGATCACCGTGCCGAAGTTCTTGATGATCTGCCAGCGCTTTTCATTATGCGGTTCATCGGGGCAGGCGCGCATGACGGCATCATGCCGGGCTTTAAAACCGGCCTTAAATTCAGGATGGGTAATAATAAAAAGGTCGTTATTGCGGATCCCGCGCAGGACCCGTTCCCCGGTTTCCAGCGGGTCCATCCAGACGGCCGGGTCCCGGGGCGGCTGTCCGGATTGCTCGTTTCGTGCCGGCGGTGGGATTTCCCCTTCGTTCTTCAAATGTGCCGGCCGGTTTTCCAGCGAGGACTGGCCCAGATCAGTCATGGTCGGGCCGGGCACGAGGACAGAAGCCCCGATATTTTTATCCTGGAGTTCTGTAGCCAGAGCTTCCATCATGCCGGCGACGGCAAATTTCGTCGTGCAATATACGATCGAGACACCGGTGGCAGCAATACCGTTGGTGGAGGAAGTGGCCACGATATGCCCGCCTTCGCCGTGCCTAAGGATACGGGGGAGGATGGTGACCAGGCCGTTGATCACACCACCCAGGTTAACGCCCATACTATAGTCCCAATCTTTATAGGTTAAATCCTGGACCGCTCCCATGGAGCCGATCCCGGCATTATTGACCAGGACATGGATTTTACCGAAGACGGCTTCAGCTTCATCGGCCGCCCTTGCATAAGCAATACGGTCGGTAACATCCAGTCTGATAGGATGACAGGGTAAATTTTTTTCCCTAAAATAACTCGAAGCTTCATCCAGGGCATTTTGACGCGCATCGACGATCACTACTTTCATCCCGTATTTGGTACAAGCTTTAGCAATACCCAAACCGATACCGCTGGCACCGCCGGTGATGAAGGCTACTTTCCCTTTCAGTTCTTTCATAACAACTTCCTTTTTGGTTATTTGAGGAACTAAACCGTTTATATTTCCCTGAAATTCCGGCACCTTCTTCAAAATGGGGCCGGCGGTTTTTCACTCCAGTACCGGCAGCAAGATACATGAGGGATGAGTATTATTGTGCCAGATAGTCTGGTACGCCGGCTGGCCGCCGGTAGCGGCGCCAGGGTCTTCAGTAGTATTCCAGTTCCGCTCCCACCGGGGGAAACTGCTGCCGGTGACTTGGACCACGATGCGGTGGCCGGGTTTGAAGACATGGGCGGTTGACCAGAGGTCCACCTTCAGGTTATAGATTTCCTGCGGCTTCAACCAGGAAGGTTCCTGTAAAGAATCACGGTAGCGGGCACGCAGGATGCCGTCGCAAAGGTTATGCATGTAGCCGTCCTGGTGCTGATCGATGAGCCTTACCACAAAATCCGTATCCGGTGCCGATGATGATATCCACAGATCGGCAATGATGCGGCCGGCAGTTATAAGTGATTTATCCAGAGGACGGCCGGTAAAGGTCAAGACGTCCGGGCGGGTACTCAAGGGGCGCTGGTCCCGGACACCGGGGAGGGCCAGCATAATGTTGCCGCCCACCGTAGGGACAGGATTCAACGGGTCAGAGGTATAAGTAGTAGAACCATCATTACTACCAAAGCCGGGTTTTGAGAAATCCAGGCTGCCATTGGCGCCGAGGTACAGGGATTTTTCTTTGGCCCGGGGCGGCGGCCAATCCGGCATGTTAGCCCACCGGTTTTCACCGGTGATGAAGATATCAGCCGAGGCCCCTGAAGCGACTCCATTGTCGATGCCTTTAAGCCAGTGATCGAACCACTTGATCTGGACCTCTGGGACGAGCATTGCTCCACTCGCCCGCGCCCCGAAGTTCATTTCGCCGACCATCATGCCCGGAGCTGCAGTCATCACCCCGTGCGTCCATGGCCCGACCAGTAATTGAGACTGCTTTGCCTGGCCGCGGCCGTTTTTGCGGGCACCGATATAGTTATCCAGGGTATATTGTTGAAAGACATCATACCAGCCGGCAATATTAAGTGAGGGAATTTCCACTTCAGCATAATCGATCTTCATCCCCGGCTTCTGGTTACCCGGGCCAAGGTCGAGGAGAACGCCGATGATATCCGCCAGGCCTGCCTTTTCCAATGATTTGAGATGGCGCAGCGGCAATTCTTTGTAACCGTCCCCGGTAAAGGCGTCCATAAAATCGACGATGATACGCGTGGTGTTAGCAATCTCTTGCGGGGACTTGCCGGCGGCGGTCAACTCCCGCGTCAGCTTACCCATGCTCATCTGGAGGTGCCATTGCAGGGTATCACCCAACTCGAAGACGCCCCCACGGAAGCGCATCCCAGAGTGGTCGGACCACGTTTGGGAAGGGGCGATAGCCCGCAGATGTGGAGGCCGCCGCAAGGCGGCGGACCATTGCGTCCAACCAAGGTAAGAGCCGCCAGTCATACCTACGGCACCGGTTGAATAGGGTAGTGCAGCGGCCCATTCGACCGTATCGTAGCCGTCATCTCCCTCGTGGGGACAATATGCGAATTGGCCTTCGGAAGAGAAGGTCCCGCGGCAGTCCTGGATAACGACCACGTAGCCGGCCTGAAGCAAAGCCCAAACATTTTGAAAAACAACGGCTTGTTTGCCGTAAGGTAAACGACTCAACAATATCGGATAGCGTCCCGGGGTAGACGGGCGGTAGACGTCAGCGTATAAGGTTATACCATCACGCATACGGGCGGGAACATTCTGCTCGACGATCACAGTATTCATTCAGTACCACCTCAAGCACACTTGATATTTTTCTGGGATTTTGCCTCATCGTTCATGATTATGCAAGAGGACGACAGGGCAAGACTCAAGTCAAGTTGCCGGCTCAAGGTCTTTTTCCGCGAAGCGGTTGACAGCACGTGACCAGGCCGACTGAAATTCCACCATATACCAATATCCCTGTGAGTCTTGGGGAAGCTCTTGCTGCACCACCCCGATACGGCCCCGGTATGGCGAAGGGTTATCTAAACGGACTTTAACCTTGTCACCCTTTTTGAATTTCCGCATGTCGACTGCCCCCTTTACATTTTATACCTTGTCCGGAAAGCCATATTTAACTTCGCAGATGATATTTGACAGGCTAGTGATACTAATTTTTACCAGGCAACCAATAATAGAATAATCTAGTAGTAACAAGCAACCTAAATCCGGAGTAAAAGCGAAATGCGAGGACATATTCACCAACCCTTTTGACTCATGGGCTGCTCCAGATGTCTCGGAAGGTTGTTTTTTGACCGGGCATCTTTGACAACCGACGTTAAATCGGGCACTATATCGCGATACCGGGAATAATTAGGCGAGATTCCACCGGCGAGGTGTAAATTGAAGGTAGATTTCAACAAACTGGACAAGGCATTCAACCCCCGGATCATGGCCGTGATCGGAGATAAAAAAGACAATAATTACATGTGGCTGCGGGCCAACAGCGGCTTTAAGGGCAAGCTGTATTCCGTCCAGATCGACTCCCGGGAAATCGAAGGGATCAAGGCACTGGGCATCGAGAATTATCCCAGCATCCTGGACATCCCGGAACCAGTGGACTTCGCTATCGTAGCCGTGCCGCGGGTGGTGGCATTCAAGGTACTGGCAGACATGATAAAGAAAGGGGTGGGGGCAGCGCATTTTTTCACAGCCGGGTTTTCCGAGACGGACACCGAGGACGGGAGAGAAGCGGAACGCCAGCTTAAAGCGATGGCCGAAGCAGCCAATTTCCATATCGTCGGTCCCAACTGCATGGGGATATTCAGCCCAGCCTCCGGGGTCAAACAGAATGCCATGCAATATTCGGATACCATCGGGCCGATAGGTTTTATTTCCCAGAGCGGCAACCACGCCGTAAATTTCGCTTCGGAAGCCCACCTTCACGGAGTGGAAATCAACAAAGTAGCCAGCTTCGGCAACGGGACCGTGCTGGACGCAGCGGACTATCTGGAATACTTCGCCCGGGACCCCGGGATAAAAGTGATCGGGATGTATATCGAAGGCATCAAGGACGGGCGGCGGTTCCTCAAGGTATTGCGGGAGACAGCAGCGAAGAAACCGGTAGTGATATGGAAGGGCGGGCGCAGCGACGAAGGAGCCCGGGCGATCAGTTCGCACACTGGTTCGCTGGCGATACCCCTGGCAATCTTCAATGCGGCGGTGCGGCAATGCCGGGCAGTCACGGTGGGGCGGATGGAAGATATGATCGACGTCTTAAAAGCCCTGATATACCTGCCGGAGGTGAAAGGCAACCGGGTGGCGGCGGTAGGGGGGTCGGGTGGGGGCTCGGTAGCAGTCTCAGATGCTTTCGCCGAAGCGGGATTGAAACTACCACCGTTCACGAAAGAGTCCTACGCCGAGTTCGCTTCCTTCTGGATCAACGTGGGGGGCGGCTACAAGAACCCGGTGGACACGTATAACGCCAACCGTCGGGAGATGAAACGGATACTGGATATCCTGATCCGGGATACCAACACCGACAACATCACGGCATTATTCGCGGTGATGCACCGGGGGCCGGTGGGGCAGCCGCCCATGGAGTCGCAACTGGCGCCCTTTAACGATATCCGGCAACGGACCAGCAAGCCAGTGATGGCCATCGTATCGAGTCCTTTAGACGGACCGAGTGTACAGGCGGCCATGGAACTAATGGGCAACCTCCAGGCAATCGGCATCCCGGCCTTCCCGGGGATGGAGCGAGGGGCGCTGGCATTACGCAAGGCCTACGAATACTGGCACATGAGGGAATAAGGACAAAATCACTATTGTATCCGGATACTTAGTATGATATGCTTGAATATTAGTTAAGTAACTAATCTATTTAGTAACTAAATGACTCAGGTACTAAGCAAGTAAGTTACTAAGTAATCCAGGTTATATTTTACCAGACCACACATGATAAATAGAAAAAAACAGATATCAGATATCATCGAGAATTTCCGCACGGTATATAAGGCAATGGCCAGGATCGCGCCGTCTTTCTTCCGCAATCTGGATATTACCCCGACCCAGATGTTTATTCTAAGCCTGGTAAAAGAGAATCGGGGCATCAACCTAAAAGAACTGGCGGCTATGTTATGTATCAGCAGCAGCGCGGCTACACAGCAAGTCAATGACCTGGTGAAAAGGGGTTACCTGAACCGGGAGGTGAATGACGCCGACCGGCGTTATATAAAAATCAAGCTGTGCGAAGAGAAGAGCGATCAGATCAGGATGTTCGAAGATAGAATGATAGAGGAGTTCACCGTATTTTTTGATGATTTAACCGACGAAGAATTAGCCCTGTATAGGAAATTAAACAATAAAATTACCAATTATATATTACAGAGACAGGTCTCCTGAGTCCGCCATCCAAAAGCATCGACGCAGAAAGATTGGACATCGACAAGAATAGAGGCCTTTCTAAGGAAAGGAGTTTTTATGTGGCATATCACCAAGTGGGCGCTGTATAGCAGATTCATTACCATTCTACTGGCAGCAGTATTGGCCGGGGTATCCGTCTGGGGATTCATGGGATTAAAGACGGAGCTTATCCCCGATATCAGCCTACCTTACAGTACGGTGGTTACGATATATCCGCAGGCCACCCCGGAAAAAGTAGCCAACGAAGTCTCGGCACCGATCGAGCAACTAGTATGGGAAAGATGGGCCGGGAAAGGTTTAAAGCACGTTACTTCCACCTCTTCCGCCGGGGTATCCCTGGTCATGGCCGAATTTGAATTCGGCACAGAAATGACCGAGGTCACGAGGAGCCTTAACGAAGGCATCAGCCAGCTGGCACTGCCTGAGGCGGTCACCAGTCTACCAAAGATGACGGACGCCATCAGTGCCAACCCGCAAATCGTCCCTATCAATATGAATATGATCCCTTTGATGAACCTGAGTCTGACGGGCGACCGACCGGCGGAAGAACTTAAAGAGATTGCAGATACCAAGATCATACCCCTGTTAACCAAGGTAGAAGGGGTACTGAGAGTGGACGGTGAGGGCGGGGAAAAAGATGAAATTGTAGTATCACCGGATCCGGAAAAGATGAACCAGTACGGCGTCTCGATGGCACAGATTGCAGGTTTGTTGGGGAATGATTATACATCCCTGGAAGCCGTCGCTAATACGCCGCTGGGGACGGGTATCACACTGGGTGATGTGGCAACGGTGAGTAAAAACCCGCCGCCGTCAGCATCGATCAGCCGAGTAGATGGCAAACCAAGTGTCAGCCTGTCAGTCACCAAAACCGAAGAGTCGAATACAGTCGAGGTAGCCAATACCGTCAACAAGTTGATCGATGTATTACAGGACAACCTGGGCGATGGGGTGAAAATCAATGTAGTATTCGACCAATCGGACTTTATCGAAGCCAATATTGCCCAACTCCAGGAAAAGGCAATCGTCGGCGGCATCCTGGCCGTACTCGTAGTCTTTTTCTTCCTTTGGACGGTCCGTGCTTCGTTGATAACGGCAATCTCGATACCTTTAAGCATTTTCATCGGTTTCCTTTGCATGCGCCTTACAGGAACAACCTTGAATATACTTACCCTGAGTGCCATGGCAATAGCGGTAGGCCGTTTGATCGATGACAGCATCGTAATCGTGGAAGTAATTTACCGCCGTATGCGAAAAGGGGAAAACTTTAAGACCGCGGCGATCGAAGGAGCCAGGGAAATCGCCAATCCGATTACTACGGCAACCCTGGCGACGGTAGCAATCTTTATCCCGTTGATGTTCGTAGGCGGCATTGTGGGAGAACTGTTCGTTCCCTTTGCCCTCACAGTTACCTTTGCCATGTTAGCCTCCTTATTAGTAGCCCTGACACTGATCCCTGCCCTGTCCAAATGGCTGATGGGGGCAAAAACCAAACCGGTCACCGCACCAAAGGACAACTGGTACCAGAAAATCTATGTGGGCATGCTAAGGTGGACGCTAGGACACCGCCTGGCAGTAGTAATCACTGCCGTGATACTGCTTTTCGGAAGTGTCGGCCTGCTGTCATTGACCGGCACATCCTTCATGTCCGGTTCGATGGGTGAAGCCACCATTTCCATCAACATCGCCATGCCTGCCACCGCCGATGTCGGTTTAACCAGCGACGTTACCACCAGTGTAGAAGCGCTTTTGAGTGAAAACCCGGCAGTCAGGAGTTTTAGTTCGACCATCGGCACATCCACTTCCATTTCCGGTATCATGAGTGCATCACAGGGAGGCGGGTCCAATACAGCGGCGATAACGGTGTACCTGAAACCAAAAGCAGACATAGAAAAAGAGGCGGCAGCGATAAGTACAGCCTGTCAGGACATCACCAACGAGGGATTCATCTCCGTCAATTCCGGCTCCAGTTCGAGCATGGGCGGAGCGTTCTCTTCTTCCACCCTGAGCCTATCGATCCAGGGAGACAAGCAGGAAGATATCGCGGAAGTAACCTCGCAACTCCTGGAAAAACTACAGAAAGTCAGTGGCATCGAAGACCTGCAAAGCGACCTGACAACGGTAATACCGGACCTGACCATCAATATAAATATGATGAAGGTAGCTACCTCGGGGTTATCGATGGAACAACTCTCCCTGATGCAGCAGGAATTCAACCTTTTGATGAACGGTGGGGAAATCCCCGGCAAAACGGTAACACTGGATAATAAAAGTTATGCCATCTATATCAAAGGGGTAACCAATACCTTGAACGATGTGGAACAGGCGAAAAATCTAAAGATAGGCTACCCGCAATCGGTAACCCTAAACGACCTGGCTGATGTAGCTATCGTGGAAATTCCGTCCCATATCAGTCATACAGACACAGTGCTTTCAGCGACGATATCGGGAACAATCACAGACAAAGATGTCGGTGCGGTAAACCAGTCAGTCCAGGCCCAAATAGACTCCCTGCCAGCTCATCCCGGGGTAGAAATTAAAGCAGCTGGCATCAGCGAAATGATGACAGATACGTTTTCGCAAATGTTCATCGCCATCTTGATTGCCATCGTCATCGTGCTGGCAATCGTAATCCTCATGATGCGCTCTATCATCAATCCACTGATCATTATGGTCAGTATTCCGCTGGCATTCATCGGTTCGATGCTGGCGTTACTCATCACCGGCCATACGCTGGGGGTATCGGCGTTAATGGGCTTATTGATGCTCGTAGGCATCGTCTTAACGAATGCCATTGTGCTGGTCACCATGGTAGAGCAACAGCGTAAAGGCGGGCTAACTATTCAAGAAGCCCTGGTCGAGGGAGGTAAAATCCGCCTGCGGCCCATCCTGATGACCGCACTGACCACTATCCTGGCGATGATACCCATGGCCATCTTTGTCAGTGAAGGAGCGACGATAAGCGCCGAACTGGCGATCGTGGTGATCGGAGGTATGGTAAGTTCAACCTTCCTGACTCTACTCGTAATACCGGCGGTGTATAGTCTGGTGCACCGGGAGAAAAAACAACCCGCTACGAAATAAGACTAATATTTAAACAAAAACGGGACGCTGGTACTAAACTAGCGTCCCGTTTTTCGTGCTCAGGAAAGAAAACCTACGTTGTTTCATAAAATCCGGTATAATAATCCAATTCATGCCTAGTTAGAGGGAGGCCAGAAGATGGTAACATTGAATCCCCAAGCCGAGGAACTCAACCGTATCCTGCGGACACAGAATGCCACTGTATATGAATTACTATCAAAAAGAGGCAAGGCCATCTACTATCCAGCCAAAGGCATCCTGGCACAAGGGGCAGCCGCCAAAGGCAAAGAGATTAATGCGACCATCGGCACCGCATACGAGGATGACGGCAGACCCATGGTGCTGCCCAGCATGGCCGGCTTGCTGGGGATAGACAGCAAGGACGCTTTTCCATATGCCCCGAGTGAAGGGTTAAAACCACTAAGAGATAAGTGGAAGGAACTAGTCAGAGCCAAGAATCCGTCGCTGGGGACACAGGAAATCAGCACGCCAGTAGTCTCCTGCGGCGTCACCAACGGACTTAGCATTACGGGATACCTGTTCATTGATGAAAACGATGAGGTCATCCTGTCCGACCTTTACTGGGAGAATTACGACCTGGTCTTCGGCAATGCCTACGGCGGCAAGCTGAAATTCTTCAACCTTTTCAAAGACGGGGGTATCGACCTCGATGCACTCAGGAATACTTTACAATCTGGAAAAACGGGCAAGAAAATGGTGGTGCTGAACTTCCCCAACAACCCCTCGGGCTATACGCCGACGATAACCGAAGGGGAGAAAATCATCAAGGTCCTGAAAGAAGCTGCCCAGGCCGGCAACAAGCTGGTGGTGGTGCTGGACGATTCATATTTCGGGCTGGTCTTCGAGGACAAAGTGATGACCGAGTCCCTGTTCGCCAGGTTGGCGCAGTGCCACGAGAATATCCTGGCGGTAAAAGCCGACGGCCTGACTAAAGAAGAATATGCGTGGGGGCTAAGAGTGGGCTTCCTCACCTACGGTATCAAGAACGGTAGTCAAGCGTTATACAAAGTCCTCGAAGACAAGACGGCAGGGGCAATCAGGGGTAATATCTCCAACTCTACGCATGTTTCGCAGTCACTTTACCTGAGGTCGATTAATTCGAACGACTACGCCAAAGAAAAGAAGACAAACAAGGAAAAAATCGGGGCGCGGTATACCCAAGTAAAAGCGGTATTCCGGCAGCATCCGGAATACCGGGAATACTTCGAAGCACTGCCTTTCAATTCCGGGTATTTTATGTGCACCAAATTGAAAAAATCCGATCCGGAAAAGGTCTGGGAACTACTATTGAATAAGTACAGTACCGGGGTGATCTGCTACGCTGAGAAAGCGGTATTACGGATCGCCTTTGCCTCGACGCCATTGAACAAGATCGATAAGTTATTCAATAACATCTACCTGGCGTGCAAAGAAGCAGGATAAGGATTGACGAGCTAAAGGATTAAGGCTGTTCCGGAGTGCCGGCCTGGCGGGAACGGGCATATAACTGGGCGACATGGGTGGCGGTAGCGATTGCGGCGACACGTCGCTTGTCCTCGAAAATCTGGGATAATTTTTCTTCGAGAGGCTTCTCACGTTCCTTTATGCGTCTCATATCGTCGAGCAGCGTAGTCTCATTTGTGATGAAATGAGTACTCAACTCACCGGCGACAAAGCGGGGATTTTCCATGACGGCTTTATGGAAGGGGATGTTTGTTTTTACCCCTACGACGATATATTCATACAAAGCCCGCCGCATGCGTAAGATAGCTTCCTGGCGGTCACGGCCCCAGACGATCAGCTTGGAAATCATGGGGTCATACACATGGGGGATGGAATAACTGGTATGGACGCCGCTGTCCACCCGCACTCCAATACCGCCCGGGGATCTGTAGTGGCGCAATTTACCCGGTGACGGAGCGAAATTATTTTCCGGGTCTTCGGCATTGATGCGGCATTCAATAGCCCAGCCGTTTTGATGGACATCCCGCTGCCGGAAACTTAATGGCTTACCGTCAGCAATAATAATCTGTTCCTTAACAATATCGATACCGGTTACCATCTCAGTGGCGGGATGTTCGACCTGGATACGGGTATTGGCTTCCAGGAAATAGAACCGGCCGTCGGCAAAGAGGAATTCGATAGTACCGGCACCTTCATAGTGGACCCATTTGGCGGCGCGGACGGCAATGCGGCCCATTTCCCGGCGCAGTTCCGGAGTGATGGCGGGGGAGGGGCATTCTTCCACTAGTTTCTGATAACGGCGCTGGATAGAGCACTCCCGTTCACCGAGATGGACGACATTGCCATGGGTATCGGCGAGGATCTGAAACTCGATGTGGCGGGGCTGGGGAAGATATTTCTCGATATAGACCTCGGACAGGCCGAAGGTACTGTTGGCGATAGAGCGGGCGGATTCGAGGGCATGTGCCAGTTCATGTTCGCTGTTAACCACGGTCATACCGATACCGCCGCCACCGCCAGAAGGCTTGATCATCAAGGGAAAACCGATCTCGGCAGCAATCGATTTCAACTGGCCGGCATCGGTTACCTGGCCTTCTGTCCCGGGCACGGTCGGGACGCCGGCTTTCTTCATTTCCCGCCGGGAAGCAATCTTGTTACCCATCAGAGCCAGCACCTTGCTGGACGGGCCAATGAACTTGATGCCGGCACGTTCACAGGCATAAGCGAAATTGGGATTTTGCGAAAGAAAACCGTATCCCGGATGAATAGCATCAGCGCCGCAATCTTTAGCCACCTGGATGATTTTGCCGATGTTCAGATAGCTGTCAGCAGCATGGGAAGCACCGAGGTAGTAAGCTTCGTTGGCATATTTGGCAAAAATAGCATTGGCGTCGGCATCGGAGTATACCGCTACCGACAGGATGCCTAACTCACGGCAGGCGCGCATCACCCGGACGGCAATCTCGCCCCGGTTGGCGACGAGGACTTTCTTGATCACGCGGTTATCACCATGACGGCATCGCCGGACTTCACTATTTCACCCTCATGCACCAGTATTTCACGAACCACCCCGGCATGAGGGGCGCGAATGGCATTTTGCATCTTCATAGCTTCGATCATCGCCAGTATATCGCCTTCTTTAACCTTATCCCCAACTTTAGCTTTGACCGACAAAATCATGCCCTGCATTGGCGCCGGGACCGCCCCTTTAAGAGTCTTTTTGTTATCTGAAGATTTACCTATTTCCAGGGTACGGCCGATAACCGAGGCAACCTTAACATTGAAAATCTCACCGTCGACATCGACGCTGAATTCAGTCGGAAGTTCCGGTACGGACGAAGCAGCCGGGACAACTGAGGGGGAGGGGACAGTTTCCTCTTTAGCCTCGCCGCGCAGGAATTTGACGGCTACCTGGGGATAAAGCGCATAGGTCATGAGGTCTTCTTCCTGATGCAGGATACCCAGCCGGGTAGCTTCCGCTTTAAGCTTATCTAATTCCGGGGCAATAGTATCCGCAGGGCGTACGGCGATCGGTTTTTCTTCACCGATAACCATATTGCGGATCTCTTCGTTAATTATTCCCGGCGGGCGGCCGTACTGGCCGAGGAGATAAGCCTTAACTTCCTGGGTGACCTGCTTATAACGGGCACCGGATAACACATTCAAGACAGCCTGGGTACCCACGATCTGGCTGGTCGGCGTCACCAGCGGGGGATAACCAAGGTCCTTACGGACCCGTGGTATCTCGGCCAATACTTCACCCATACGGCCCAAAGCATCCTGCTCCCGAAGCTGGCTGACCAGGTTGGAGAGCATCCCGCCCGGTATTTGATGTATCAAAGCGTTGATATTTGGCCGGGTGGCTTCGGCAGTAAATAGCGGCCGGTATTTATTAGCCAGGGAGGCGAAGTATTCACCGATGTCATACAATTTTGCCAGGTCGAGGCCGGTATCGTAAGACGTACCTTTAAAAGCGGCCACGATACTCTCGGTAGGGGGTTGGGAGGTACCCCAGGCAAAAGCAGAGAAGGCCGTATCGACGATATCGACACCTGCTTCAGCAGCCGCCTGATAACTCATAGGAGCGATACCGCTGGAGCAGTGGGAATGCAGGTCCAGGGGTATCTTGATCTTCTGCTTGATTGCTTTTACCAGGCTGGCAGCGGCTTCCGGGGTAATGAGGCCGGCCATATCCTTGATACAGATACTGTCACAGCCCATCCCTTCCAACCGGGCAGCCATACCAACAAAGCCATCGATAGTATGGACGGGACTAGTAGTATAACTGATCGTTCCTTGAACATGGGCCCGGTGCTCTTTGGCAACTTTGATAGCCATTTCCATGTTACGCAGATCGTTGAGGGCATCGAAAATCCGAAAGACATCGATGCCGTTCTTCACCGAGAGACGGATGAACTCGCGCAGGACATCATCGCTGTAATGGCGGTAACCGACCAGATTTTGCGCCCGGAGCAGCATCTGGAGGCGGGTGTTCTTAATACGGGAGCGCAACTCCCGCAACCGGTCCCAGGGGTCTTCATTCAGGAAGCGGATGCAGGAATCGAAGGTAGCCCCGCCCCACATCTCCAGGGAAAAGAAACCGACTTTATCAAGCTTTTCAGCGATGGGGAGCATATCACGGGTGCGCATGCGGGTGGCAATGAGGGACTGATGAGCGTCACGAAGGGTTGTGTCCGTTATTAAAATACCCATGGTATATTGTAACTGTACGGTTGATAAATTCTCAAGATATTTCAGACGACACTGGAAATATGCTATGCGTAACACAAGTTACAGTTTAGTAACGAATGATGAAAAAATTATCAGGTTTAAGTTTTATAGCATCAACATCACAGGACTTGACATAAATTCATACCTGATGTTAGAATGCTTTCCCATGATGAAACAGGCACCTGCCCATCCGGTTAACATTGACAACCGTCAGTATATTACTGCCGGCTGTACTTCTACAGCGGCTAATGAATACATGCGTTGGGCTTTGGGTGTCTGCAACATCATGAAAAACTAATAAATAGAAATCATCACCGCACCTAAAGCCCGGGAAAAGAAAAATCCCGGGCTTTTCATTTTAGTGCATCGAGAATAACAACAGGAGGAGTCAAAATGTTAAGAGGTAAAAAGGTAGAGTTAAGGCCGTTCCGGAGGACGGACCTGGCCAATTTCGTGAAATGGTTCAACGACCCGGAGGTGATCCAATACCTGATGTTTTACCTGCCGATGACGGAAATGGCCGAGGAAAAATTGATAGCGAAACCTAGCCAACAATCCGGGGACCGATGTGTATTTTGTCATCGAGGCGATAGAAAAGGATGGGAACAAACCCATTGGCAGCATCAGCTTAGATGGAATACATCTGAAGGACCATTCCGCTACTTTCGGCATCGCCCTCGGGGAAAAAGACTATTGGAGTAAAGGGTACGGTACGGAGGCCTGCCAATTGATCGTGAATTATGGATTTGAACAACTCAACCTGCACCGCATCTCTTCTACTGCTTACGCCTTCAATGAACGGAGCCTGCGGATGCACCTGGCGGTAGGGTTTAAGGAGGAGGGGCGGCAGAGAGAGGTCGCTTTCAAGAACGGGAAATATTGCGATAAGGTTATTTTCGGCTTACTCAGGACAGAGTGGCAAGGATAGTGCTTCCGGTATACAATAGGGTCGACTCGAATAAGGAGGAAACGAATGGCTGAAACCAAATATGGTAAATATATCATCACGGACTATATCTCAGATGCCGAGAAAAGGGCACGGGGGCGGACCCCGGATGAAAAATTACCCGATGTCCCGTACTCACGCGGCCTGCTCTGGTTGGACGAGAAAATCGTCAAGGGTGCCTTTTACATGGAACTGGTAATGATCGAACCGGGGAACAAGAGCACCGGCGTCTGGGTCAAACCGCACACCCACGATGTAGATGAGATCCTGGGCTTCGTGGGGACCAATCCCAAGAACCCGAAGGACCTGGATGGTGAAATAGAATTGTGGCTGGGCGATGAAAAACACATCATTACGAAGACATGCCTGGTATATGTACCGGCGAAACTGGTACACGGTCCGTTAATGCTAGAAAAGGTGAAAACGCCAATTGTGCACTTTTCCGTACTGACCGGAAAACAGTACTTGTGGGAGTTCGTATAAAATTACCTTTAGTTGTTTGAAGGCAGGGCTGTATTATCCCTGCCTTCTATTTTATTCAGTATGGGCCTTTTACCGGCTAAACGGAAAGGCATGGTACAATTAATTAAATAGAACATCATTCTTGACTAAAATGAATCAAGCAAGCGATAAACCCACCGCTCAAACCAAGACCCTTGTCCAGTGCGACTTCGACGGTACCGTGACCGTAGAGGATGTCAGTTTTATCATCCTGGATACCTTTGCCCGCGGGGATTGGCGTAAGCTCAATGGAGAATATGAAGCGGGCAAGATGAACGTCGGCCGTTTCAACCGGGAAGCCATCGCCATGGTCCGGGCAACGAAAAAAGCGATGCGGGAGGCAATTACAGGAAAATACACACTCCGCACCGGCTTTCCCGCATTTGTGAATTACTGCCGAAGTAAAAACTACCGGTTGGTCATTGTCAGCAACGGTTTCGATTTCTATATCGAACACATCCTGCAAGAACTAGGCCTGGATAGTATCGAATTCCATGCCGCCAACTTAAGATTCAGCGGCGGGCGGGTCAGCACCAGATATACCGGCCCCGACGGCCAGGAAGAAGACAACAGCTTGAAAGAAGCTTTCGTGGACCATTTCCTGAGCCAGAGTTACCGTATTATTTATATCGGCGACGGGACATCCGACTTCAAACCTGCCCGGAAATGTCAGAAGATATTCGCCCGGGAGACACTGCTGCAGAAATGTGAAGCCGCCGGGGTGCCGAATACAGGATTCGGTGATTTTCACCAGATAATTAAAAAACTGGAAGCCTGGAAATAACCACGATGAATGTCGTTCTGCATATCTGCTGCGGCGTCTGTGCTGCCGGCGTGATCGAACGGCTGCAAAACGAAGGACACGAAGTAACCGGATTTTTCTACAATCCGAATATACACCCGCCCGAAGAATACGAAAAGCGGCTGCAAGTAGCCCGGACAGTAGCCGGTGAATTCAAAATCCCCCTCATCGTCCCGCCTTACGACCCGGGGGAATGGTATGAGGCAGCGGGGGGTATGGGCAACGAGCCGGAGGACGGCGAAAGATGTACAGTCTGCTACCGGCTGCGGTTAACCCGGACGAAGCAATATCTAGATGAAAGCAAAGGCGATGCTTTCACCACAACCCTGACCATCAGCCCCCGGAAAAAAGCAGACTCGGTGAACCGGGTAGGCAAAGAAGCCGGAGGGGAACATTTCCTGGCGCGAGACTTTAAAAAGCAGGACGGATTCAAACGCTCTACCGAGCTAGCGAGGAAATGGGGATTGTACCGCCAGCACTACTGCGGGTGCGTGTTCAGCATCCATGATAAAGTACGTTAAGAGACGAACTGGAATAATCCCAAATCTATAAATGATAGAAAACAAAATTTCATACGAAGTCGAGATCCGGTGCCGTTTCCGGGAGGCAGGGGAAGCATATCAAATACTGCCTTTCCTGAAAGCCAGCCTGGACCGGGAAATCGAATGGAGCACCCAGCACTACGGACTGGAATTATTCCGTGCCGGGCAATTACTCCGGATGAGCGAAGTTAACCGCGACGGCCGGTTGGGGCATTTTCTGGGGTGGAAGGGGGAAGATACCGGGACGACCGCTAATATACGGGAAGAGATTGAAGAAGAAATTACGGAAGGCAACAATCACAGCGGGGTAATGCAGAAAATTGGGGGCAATCCTGATATCCCTACGCCGGAAGCTGCCCGGCGGGAACTTGAGAGGCTGGGACACCGGGAATTCACGGCTTTCCACGGACACAACCTACTAGGTTACGACCGGACATTGGGCATTGCCACCAAGCTGATGAATTGTCCGGACTTAAGTGTGCCATGCCTGGTTGAACTGGAAAAAACGGCAGCCACACCAGAAGAAACACTGCAGCGTCAGGCCGAGTTAATAGAAATGGTGCGAAAATTCAATTTGGAAAAACGGTTAGTCCGGGAGGAACCCCCCACCCTTTTGTACAACAGGTTATTCAAGAAAGACGAGCGGTAATATAAAACCGGTTTACGCAACAGGTCCGGTGGTTTCAGTTTCCTTGGAGATAAAAGAGGGCTGATCGGCCTCAATGACCTGTTTTAAAGCCACAATAGCCACTTCCATCTGGCGGTCGTCCGGTTCACGAGTGGTCAAGGACTGCATCCACAAACCCGGTTTCGCCAGTATACGGGCAAAGATGTTATCAGCATGCCGGCCGACGAAATAGATGAATTCATAGCTGATACCGGCGATGAACGGCACCAGGACGATACGGGAAAGGACCATCCACCATATCCCATGAAGGCCCACGAGGGCAAAAACAAATACGGATATAATGACCACGCTGAATAAGAAGCTGGTTCCGCAGCGGACATGGGCGGTGCTGTAACGCCGGACGGATTCAACTTCAAGCGGTGCGCCCGCTTCATAAGCATTGACAGTCTTGTGTTCAGCACCATGATAAGCAAATACCCGCCGCAGGTCTTTCATAAAACCCATTACCCAAAGGTAGATAATGAAAATGACAATGCGGATGATACCGTCAACCAGATTAAAAAGGAAAGAGGACTCAATATCAAGCAGCCGGGTCAGCAACAAAGGGACGATAAAAAACAGGGTGACCACCACAGCCATCGCAACAGCCAACATCACCCAGATCAATCCCCCGGAAATCTTTTCCTTTTCCTCTTCCAATGAAACATTGGCAGAGTACATCAGGGACTTGATGCCCAGGATGAGGGACTCAAGCATAACAACAACACCGCGGATAAAAGGGGTTTTACGTGCCCATCCGGTGTAGAGATTAGCCAGCACCTGGGTATCGGTTACGATATTGCCCTGGGGATGCCGTACTGCGGTCACCAGGGTCTTTTTGCCGCGCATCATGACCCCTTCCATGACTGCCTGTCCACCGTAATAGGTCCTTGCTACTTTCATTTTCCCCTGACTATTTTATACCATATAAAAGAATCGGAGCGGTAAATCACGACCGCTCCGAAATAGGATCTATTCTAATTTGAGATTAGCGAATTATTTTGCAGGTTCCTTGGCCTTTTCCATTTTTTCATAGCGCCGTTTAAACCGTTCTACTCTACCGGCAGTATCCATGACACGGCGTTCTCCGGTGAGAAATGGATGGCACTTGCTGCAAAGCTCGACCCGGATCTCTTTTTTAGTTGAGCCTACAGTCATGATATTGCCGCAGGCACAGATTACCTTGGCATCCGGGAAATATTGAGGATGGATCTTCTCTTTCATGTATCTTTAGCTAACGTAAACGCTAACTTTCCTCCTGGTCTTGCTTGCAGGCTCGAATTTCACAGAACCATCAATCAGAGCATAGAGCGTATCATCTTTACCAACGCCGACATTCAGTCCAGGTTTGATGTGCGTGCCGCGTTGCCTTACAATGATACTACCGGCACTGACGATTTCACCGGAGTATTTCTTAACGCCCAAGCGTTGTGACTGACTATCTCGACCATTGTGGGTCCGCCCCGCCCCTTTTTTATGCGCCATCTTCGGTGACCTCTTTCTTCTTTGCCCTGGTCTTCTTAACCGATTTTTCTTCGGCGATACCCGGGCCGATTATTTTGTCGATCGCAAGCCGAGTATAGGGTTGACGATGACCGATTTTGCGATGATATCTGGTCTTGTTCTTATATTTGAAAGAAGTGACCTTATCACCACGTACCTCACCCTGTGAAGTAGCAATAACCTTAGCGCCATCAATAAGGGGTGTTCCGGTAACCGTCTTATCACCGTCACCGACCAGTAACACCCGGTCAATCTCGACAGCAGCGCCATCAATCTCATCCAGGAAATCGACTTCGATAACCTGGCCGGGAGAGACTCGATATTGTTTTCCACCAGTTTCAATTATAGCGTAAATCGTCGGACCTCCGAAAAGTGAATTGTACCAGCTTACAGATTCAGATGTCAAGCATTATGCCAAGCATTATGCCAAGCATCCTCAGTTTGGAGATACGAGAATGGTTGACATATAATAACAAGAAGAGTAGCATAACGCGTAATATTTTGTCCAGATATCAGACATAGGGGACATTTTGAAAATACTCATGGTCTACCCGGGATACCCGGATACTTTCTGGAGCTTCCGCCACGCTCTGAAGTTCATATCGAAGAAGGCCTGCTTTCCACCGCTGGGATTGTTGACCGTTGCTGCAATGCTGCCCCAACATTGGGAAAAGCAGGTCGTCGACATCAATGTTTCCATACTCAAAGATGAAGACATCAAGAGGGCGGACTACGTTTTCATCAGCGCCATGGCCGTGCAGAAAAAATCGACCGAAGAAGTAATTGCCCGCTGCAAACGCCTGGGGGCGAAAATCGTAGCCGGCGGGCCTTTATTTACAATGGAAGAAGAACGCTCTCCGGATGTCGATCATTTTATCCTGGGAGAAGCGGAAGTCTCTTTACCGCCATTCCTGGCAGACCTCGAAAAAGGCTGTGCGAAACGCATCTATCAATGTAACGAGCGGCCGCAGTTGGAGAATACGCCGCTGCCCATGTGGTCATTGGTCGACATGAATAAGTACGCCACGATGAATATCCAGTATTCGAGAGGCTGCCCTTTTGACTGTGAATTTTGCGATATCATCTACCTGAACGGACACGTCCCGCGAACCAAGAGTAAAGAACAGGTGATAAAGGAACTGGATGCCCTTTACGAGCGCGGCTGGCACGGCAGTGTTTTTGTCGTAGACGATAATTTCATCGGCAATAAAAAGAAACTGAAAGCAGAGATATTACCGGCATTGACGGAGTGGTCAGAAGCCAAGGGATATCCATTTTATTTTTACACCGAGGCATCGATCAATTTAGCCGACGATGAAGAATTGATGAAGGCAATGACGAAAGCCGGTTTCAACCGAGTTTTCATAGGCATCGAGACACCGAATGAAGACAGCCTGAATGAATGTAATAAATACCAGAACCGGGGACGGGACCTGGCGGCTTCGGTAAAAATCATCCAGAACCACGGATTCGAAGTCCAAGGCGGTTTCATCGTCGGTTTCGACAACGACCCGGCTTCCATTTTTAAGAGCCAGATCAATTTTATCGAGAAGACAGGCATCGTTACTGCCATGGTGGGATTATTGAATGCGCCCCGGGGAACGCGGCTGTACCAGCGCCTGAAAAAAGAGAACCGCCTGGTTAAGGATTTTTCCGGTGACAATACCGATTGTTCATTGAATTTCATCCCCAAGATGAAACGGGAAACACTAATCAATGGTTATAAACATATCCTGGCCACGATATATTCGCCAAAACAATATTACAGGCGCATCGCTACCTTCCTGAAAGAATATAAACCACCTAAAATCAGGGTAATGAGTGCTTTCCGGCCTTACCATATACTAGCTGCTTTCCGGGTATTCTGGATACTGGGGATACTGGACAAAGGCCGACGGCATTTCTGGCAATTATTCCTGCATACCCTCTTCCACAACCCCCGCCTGGTTCCGACCTCGGTCAATCTGGCCGTCTTCGGGCTGCATTTCCGTAAAGTCGCGGATAAGGTGATAGCCAGTTCCATGGGGCCAGGCCCGACAACCGATTCGGTGTAACAATATCACCGCTAAAATTTAACCGGGGGAAATATCCATGAGAATTTTTGTTTCCCGCAACCGTGGTTTTTCCCGTGGGACAAAAGACTCATTGGCAAGTAGGAACGATGCGAAGTATAATAAGGTGTGTTTCGAGGTGACTCTAAGCAGATGAAGCTATTGATCCGCGACGCTATTATCACGATTTTAATAGCAGCCGTGGTCTATCTTGGTCTCCGGATGGCGATCCAAAGTTTCCGTGTCGACGGCCCGAGCATGCTGCCCAATTTCGAGACGGGACAATGGGTAATCGTCAATAAACTAGCTTATAATTTAGGAGAGCCGCACCGGGGCGATGTAATAATCTTCCGGTCGCCGCACGACCGCAGTTCCAACCTGATAAAAAGGGTGATTGGATTCGCGGGTGAATCAGTGGAGATAAGAAACGGGACAGTATATATACACCAGACCGACGGTGAAGTAATCTCTTTAGAAGAACCCTATATTGCCAATCATGACTCGCGTTCCTTTACCGGAACGACGATACCGGAAGGGTATATCTTCGTCTTGGGAGACAACCGGCCGGTAGCTGATGATTCACGGTACGGCTGGCTGGTCCCGGAAAACGATATTTTCGGGAGAGCCTGGTTATCTACCTGGCCGCCGAGTGACTGGGGGTTCGCAGCCAACCGGACGCCGGTCGAAGTGGCGGTACCATAAAAACTCCGGGACACAACATTCAAGATTCCAGTCATGCTAACAAAATCAGAGGAAGGATATAGATGACCAACGTTGACGAGATATTCAGGAAATCCGGAGCGGTCAGGCACGGGCATTTTTTACTGGCTTCCGGACTACATTCGCCGGTCTACTGGGAAAAATTTCAGGTACTTCAATACCCGGAATACACGGTGGAACTATGCAAAATGATCGCCAATCATTATAAGGACCAGCATATCGAAGTGGTAGCCGGGCCTACTACGGGAGGAGTAATACTGGCGTACGAGGTAGCCAAACAACTCGGGGTACGGGGGATCTTTGCAGAAAAAGTAGCTACCAACGGACGGGCTTTCCGGCGCGGCTTCAGCATCGGTAAGGGGGAACGGGTCTTGATTGTTGATGACATAATGACTACCGGCGGGTCGATCATGGAAACGATCGATGCCGTAAAAAAGCTGGGCGGGAACATCATCGGTATCGGCGTCCTGGTAGACCGTTCACAGAAAAAGAATGAGTTAGGACATCCCCTGTATTGTTGTTACAAAGCGAATGAACTCACTTATAAACCGGAAAATTGTCCCCTTTGTCTCGGCGGCAAGCCGCTGGTCAAGCCGGGGGGAAGTTAATACCGGGATTTCAGTTTATAATCAAGAAATATAGCAGGAATATAAATCCTGAATATAGAAGGAAAAAATATGGAGAAGGGCGTTCTCTACCATTATAAAGACCTGCTGCCGATAACTCCGGCGACCCCGATGTTTTCCATGGGAGAAGGCGATACTCCACTGGTACGGGGGAAAAACCTGGAAAAAGTAATCGGCTGTAAGGAACTGTATTTTAAACTGGAAGGATGCAATCCCACCGGTTCGTTCAAAGACCGGGGTATGGTAATGGCAATCGCTAAAGCAGTCGAAGAAGGCAGCCGTTCGGTGATGTGTGCCTCCACAGGAAATACGAGTGCTTCGGCAGCCGCTTATGCTGCTTACTGCGGGCTTGAATCAATCATCGTAGTGCCTAAGGGAAATATCGCCCTCGGGAAACTGGCACAGGCTATAATTTACGGAGCAAAAATCGTTGCTATCGACGGGAACTTCGACCAGGCACTGAATGCTGTCCGGACGCTGACATCAAAGCACCCGGTCACTCTGGTAAATTCGGTTAATCCTTACCGTCTGCAAGGGCAGAAGACGGCGGCTTTTGAAGTATCCGATATCCTGGGAGATGCCCCTGATTATCTCTTTATCCCGGTCGGCAATGCCGGCAATATCAGTGCCTACTGGATGGGGTTTGTAGAATACCATAAGTCAGGACGCAACAAAATCCTACCGAAAATGATGGGCTTTCAAGCAGAAGGGGCAGCACCCATCGTGAACAATAAACCAATTGAAGACCCGCATACGATTGCCACTGCCATTAAAATAGGGAATCCGGCGAGTTGGCAAAAAGCGGTTGCTGCCAGGGATGAATCTCACGGCATCATCGATATGGTAAGTGATGAAGAGATACTGGCCAGCCAACGGACGATGGCTGATAAATCCGGGGTCTTTGGCGAACCAGCTTCGGCAGCCCCCTTTGCCGGGCTGTTGAAACTAAAAAGGCAAGGAAGGGACTTTTCCGGAAAACGCATCGTCTGCATAGTCACAGGCAACGGTCTCAAAGATACCGATATTGTCTTGAAGGGCGAGCACAAATTCATCGAAACGAAAGCCGACCTGAAAGCAATCGAACAGGCTCTCGGTTGGGCTTAGTTGAAATAAACAGGGGACTGCCCGGTCCCGGCGGCAAGAGGGGCAGGGTGGTTTCAGGAGAGGGGCGTTGATCGACCAGGAAGCGGTAAAAAAAGCAGTCAGCTCAATAATCGCAGCCATCGGTGAGGACCCCGAACGGGAAGGCCTACAGGGAACACCGCGCCGGGTAGCTGAGATGTATGAAGAGTTATTCGCAGGCATGGGTAAAGACCCTTGTGAAGAGTTAACCGTTGGTTTTGAGGAAGGCCACCGGGAAATGGTGGTCCTGAAGGATATCCCTTTCTATTCGATGTGTGAGCACCACTTTCTACCGTTCTTCGGGATAGCTCATGTCGGTTATATCCCAAATGAGTCCGGCCGGGTAGTCGGCGCCAGTAAAATCGCCCGTGTGGTGGAAATAGTCGCCCGGCGGCCGCAGCTCCAGGAGCGGTTGACCTCGCAAATCGCAGACTCGATCGTACAGGGAATCAAACCGGACGGGGTGGGGGTAGTGATCGAAGCCCAACACCTGTGCATGACGATGCGGGGCATCAAGAAACCGGGGAGTGCTATTGTCACTTCCGCCGTACGGGGCACCTTCAGAAGCCAGTCCAAGACTAGAAGCGAATTCTTCTCGCTAATCCAACACCCTAGATAAGCCAACCTGATTTAGAAAACAGTACCCCCCTTGATGGGGGGTACTGTTGAACAAGCAATCCTGAATGCGACAACCAGCAGTAAATAACACCTAACTGATGTGCAGTTAGTCAGACGAGGGGACCGGTTTCGGTTGAACGAGTTCCATTTCCTGGTTGCAACAACTGGGAGTGCCGCTGCCAGCTTTTACACAAAGAGCTTCAGTTCCACATACTTTACAGCGATATCTTTTACCTAATTCAGTGGCCATTAGTAAGCCTCCTCTGATTTTCGTACTAGATTATTTCTTTATTTCCATGGGTTGACCGCAGTGCGAGATTGTGCCGGCGCCGGCTTTGGTGATGATCAATTCGGCTCCGCACTTGGTACAGGTGTATCTTTTACCAATTTGATTTGCCATAACATACCACCTTAAAAAATAATTGGAATACGACGTCCTGTAAAAACTATTATAGCTTTGATTTAAAATTAACGTCAAGCCCAAATATCTAATATGATATATTTTACTTCCATCTCAACTAATTTTGTTACTGGAAAATGAAATAGTTGCTTTATTTCTAAGGAAGTATGAGAATATAAAGATAACCTAACCTTTCATCCGATGAAAGCGTTTACACGGGAAACGCTTTCACTTTATGAACGGTAGAAATGGATTTTATGCATATTCGTGAAGCAAGAGCGGCTGATGCCGCAGCCATGGCGAAAGTTAACATCGATAGCTGGCGGATGACTTACGCCGGTATCGTACCCCAGGGTTATCTGGATTCCTTATCCTATGAACAGCTCACGAATAACTTCCAGGCCCGCCTTTCCGACCCTAACAAACTCTGGCCGGGATGGTTCTATTATGTCGCCGAGGATGACCAGGGCATTATTGTAGGTATGGCAGGCGGCGGCCCGTCCCGTGACGGCAACAAACTATATACCGGTGAACTGGGCGTTATCTATCTACTAAAATCGCACCAACGCCAGGGCATCGGCCGGCAATTGATGGCCACAGTTGCCGCGCAAACTTAAACAACAAGGGCACAAATCCATGCTGGTATGGGTAATGGCCGCCAATCAATACAAGATATTTTATGAAGCCCTGGGCGGCCGGCCATTCGCTGAAAAGGAAGTAAATATAGGCGGCGCCAACCTGGTCGAAGTTGCTTACGGATGGCGCGACCTGGGGACCTTCATCAAAATGCTAAAGCCCGCCCCGGCTCCGGTCAAATGATGCTGCCCGGATACCGCCTGAGCAAATCCTTGACTTCATCCCACCACACTGCTTAAACTAATAACAGGAGATAAGATATGCCTATTTATGAATATAACTGCCACAGTTGTGAGAACAAATTCGAATTAATGCGTCCGTTCAGCCAATCGACATCTCCGGCAACCTGCCCGAATTGTAAAAATAGCGCGGAACGGATGTTGTCTACTTTTGCCTGCTTCACTGTCAATGACGGCGGCTCAGCATCACCGGTAGCCGGGACTTCTTCTTGCTCCTGCGGTTCCTGCAGCGGCGGCAGTTGCGGCACCTGCCACGCCGGATAAGGACAAGATATGTCGCCCGGCCCAGGAACACGGACCGGTGTAGCGAACCTGCCGCTTCATTACGGTAAGGCTCCGAAGTGGCTGTTTGACCGCATGGTTAAGCTAGCCCGCGAAATCACGATAGTCATTGTTTCCGATTTTCACGCTGAAGAGATGCTGCGGCGTCTTTCCGACCCGCACTGGTTTCAGGCTTTCGGTTGTGTCCTCGGCTTCGATTGGCATTCCAGCGGTGTGACCACGACTCTCTGCGGAGCACTGAAAGAAGGGGTCAAGGGGATCGAGAACGATCTCGGGTTGTTCGTGGCCGGGGGGAAAGGCGCTACCTCGCGCAAGACACCCGGAGAACTTAAGACATGGGGAGAACAACTTTCGCTGGACACATCTCCGCTGGTATATGCCAGCCGGATGTCCGCTAAAGTCGATAGTGCCGGCATCCAGGATGGTTATGAACTCTACCATCATTCCTTCATGTTTACCCGAAGTGGAGCCTGGGCAGTAGTACAACAGGGAATGAACGAGAGCAACCATTATGCCCGCCGCTATCATTGGTTAAGTGAATCAGTCGCCAGTTTTGTTAAAGAACCCCATTCCGCTATTGCCTCCGAAGCTCGCGGCCGGGCATTGAACCTGGTCGCTACGGAAAGCGATCCAGTTAGAGTAATCATTCCGCAGATAGTGGACAACGAAAAACCGGAAAAACTGCTGGCCGACCTGAAAAAGATAAAAACTTTAACCTTACCCGAACACCATTACCTGAGCACAGCGGACCTGCATCCCGACAGCCTGAGTAAGATATTACTTAGTACTTACGAACGTCAACCGGAGGATTTCGAAACATTGCTGGGGCTACCGGGGGTGGGGGCAAGGACGATCCGGGCCTTGAGCCTGATATCGGAACTGGTCTATGGAGTACCGCCGAGTTACCGCGACCCGGCCCGATATAGCTTTGCCCACGGCGGCAAGGACGGCATTCCATACCCGGTGGACAAAAAGTCATACGATCAGTCGATCGAGATACTGGCAAAAGCAATCCACTCGGCTAAGTTAGGAATCACTGAAAAGAAAGAAGCCGCCCAAAGACTGGGGCGGATGAGAACTTAAATTTTCGTGTCAATCCTCATGACCGGCCGACTGCCTTGTTTTGCCACCTCCAGGAAACCTACCTTGCGGAGGACGGTAGCTACGCCGGTATAAGCCCCAGCCGGGGAAGAACCGGCTGCCACTTCCACCGGATAAGCTTCGACCAATGATACTTTTTTAGTACGGGCTAATTGAACCGCGCCGCGGGTCAGGTGCTCCATGAGTCCCCGGCCGCGAAAGCGCGGGGTGATATAATAACAGACAATCGACCACGCCAGCTGGTTATCTATCCCGGTCAACAGCGATGAAGTCATCAAGCGGCTGTATTCTTCCCGCGGGCCGACAGCGCACCAACCGGCAGGTTGACCGTTGAGATAAGCAATCACCCCGGGGGTTTTACCGGCTTCTACGAGCCGTTTCATGGCCCGCTTATTGCCTTCGCCGCGCCCGTCCTCGAACTCATCGTCAGTCAACCGCCACCACATGCACCAGCAACCCCCATCCCCACTCACCCCCAGGACAGTGCCCATATCGAGCCAGTTCTCTATTGATAAAGGTTTTACCGTGATTTCGGGTTTTGATGTCATAAATAATTTCTCCGGTTATTTGTGTTTGACAGTAGAAGCCCCCAGGACTTCCATTTTCCCGATGTTTGGGTTCGCCAGGAAATAAAGGCGGGATGCCCCGGATAAAGAAAAATCCAAATGGGAACGGGTATCGGTAGTGACATGGCTGGAACCACTGAGGGTGATATCAGCGGTCTGAGTAACAAAGAACTCCATGTTTATTTTACTTGCTCCTTCGGCGATAAGTCCTACGTCCTCACCGGAGCCCGTTAGCTCAATCTGACTGGCACCGGAAATGTTTAAATCAACATCAACCGATGTTAATTTACCAGATATCTCGCTTTCTCCGGAAACCACCAGGTTAATATCACCAGCTTCGATATTATTTAATGTGACACGACTCGCCCCCGAGACATTGATATCCAGATTGTTAGTCGACTCGAATCCCTTTACCTGGCAGTGACAGGCACCTGAGACCTTCAAACTATTGAGAACCGGCATCGCAATCCTGGCTTTAAGTGTTTTCCGCATCAACACGAAATCGGTAAAGGGATGGTTCGGTGCCAGTTTAATGGTAACCGTATCGCCGTTTTTTTGTACGAAGAGATAATCCTGCAAGGCTTCGTTAGTAGTGACCGAAATACTATATGTCCCGGACTGAAAGATTTCCACATCGAAGGCATTCTGGATATCCAGCCGGGTAAAGTCACTAAATTCATAAGGGTTGGTAACGGAGGGATTGGTACAACCATATCCGGCGAGAGATATTGCGATAATTAACACCAGTGTCAAAGCGGTCCAAACGCGCCATCTCTTCATTTTTTACTCCTGTAATTCGAAAACCATATCATCGAATTCAAAGTATTATGACTTTGCCAGCGTAAAAAAGCAATACGTTCAGGCCGCTTTTTGCTGCCGGCGTTGATACCAGAGAAAAGCTCCTCCACACCCCCCCACAAAAACCGCCCCGGCTACAGCAGCTGCGGCGACAATGAACGAGGCATCGTACATAAAACCACCGGTCACCAGCATAATCAGGTAATCATGGGCCGGGTCCAGCAACCAGAAATCGTTGGTAAAACTCAAGAGGTGAAAACGTAACAGCAAAGCATCAAAATCAAACAACATCCCAATACCGAGAAGGAACATCAAGCCAAGGGTAATACCGCTGCTCCACAACAGCGAACGGGCTAGTATTTTCCGGGCAGCCAGCTCCCGTGCTATAGCCCAGACGGCATAACCAAGGCAATAAACCAATGTACCCAGAAAAACCCACAAGTCCAGCAGGAAAAGGCCTTTGACATCCTTGAGATGGACAACCTCTCTTTCGTTAAAAAGGGTGAACGGCATACCGTCTTTCTGCACCACCAGGTCGATATACTCCTCTCCGGAGTTGAAATAGTGCACCAAACCACGGGCGGTATCTTTAAGCGCAGCATCATCCAACCTGGTAGTTTCAGCCACATCATATTTCCGGAAAAGGTACTCATACAGGTAAGGACAGTTAGCCGGGATACGTAAACTAGCGGTGACGATAAGCCACGGCAAACACAGGATAAACAACCAATTGAGAATAATATTAAGGATTTTCACAGCATTTATTGAAACAACTACAAATAAGTTAAAAATTATCTGAAAATCGAGCCTGTTTTTTACTCCCCCGGGGGGCATTTGCTGTGTTATAATAACGGGTAAAATCACCCCGCCCGAGGTAACTATGTTCACCCATCTCCATGTTCATACCGAGTATAGCCTGCTTGACGGCATGTGTCGAATTACGCAGCTAGTAGCGCGAGCGAAAGAACTGGGGATGGGCAGCCTGGCCATCACCGACCATGGTGTGATGTACGGGGTAATCCAGTTCTACCAGGAAGCCAAGAAAGCCGGCCTAAAACCGATCATCGGCTGCGAAGTATATGTAGCCGGTAAGGGTAACAACGGCGAGAACGGCAGCCGCAACAATTACCATCTGATATTGCTGGCCAAAGACCAGACCGGGTATAGAAACCTGATCCAACTGACTACCAAAGCCCATCTGGATAATTTTTACTACAAACCGCGGGTTACCAGGGAAACACTCAAGGAACATCATGAAGGGTTAGTAGCTCTTTCGGCTTGCCTGGCCGGCGAAATTCCATCGTTGCTTTTAGCCGGGCGTCAGGATGATGCCCGGATGGCAGCGCTGTGGTATAAAGAGACCTTTGGCGATTTCTATCTGGAGATACAACGCCATCCCATCGCTGAACTGGAAACGGTAAACCAGCACTTAATCGCTATGGGGAAAGAGTTAGGCATTCCCCTGGTGGCGACTAACGACACCCACTACATCTACAAGGAAGATGCTCCTACCCACGATCTTTTACTCTGTGTCGGCACCAACACTACCGTTAATGATGAAAAACGCATCAAGATGGCAGGCGATTATTTCTATCTAAAAAGTAAAGAGGAAATGGCCGAGATGTACCAGGATATCCCGGAAGCTATTGAAAACACCGGGGTAATCGCCGAGATGTGCAACCTTAAAATAGACTTCGGACGGCTGCATCTCCCCGAAATCGACCGCCCCAAGGGGAAGAGCCCTTTCGAATACCTGTCCGGTCTTTGTCATGAAGGCTTGTCGAAGTTTTATCCCGACACTACTCCTGAAATCAAGGAACGGCTGGCTTACGAGCTCGACGTGGTCGACAAGACCCAATTCGCCAATTATTTCCTGGTGGTCTGGGATATCATCTCTTTCGTGAGGAGCAAGGGTATAGCATATGGCATCCGGGGCAGTGCGGCTGCCAGCATCATGCTGCGCTGCCTGGGCATCACCGAGATCGATCCCATCCAGAACCGCCTGGTCTTCGAGCGTTTCCTCAACATCGAACGCAAGGAGATGCCGGATATCGATCTCGATTTTGAAGACGAGCGCCGCGACGAGGTCATCGCTTACGTATCCCAGAAATACGGCCAGGACCATGTAGCCCAGATCATCACTTTCGGGACGCTGGGGGCACGGGCGGCTTTACGTGATATCGGACGAGCCCTGGGGATGTCTTACGGCGATGTCGACCGCGTGGCCAAACTGGTACCTTTCGCCGTCAACATGACCCTGAAAAGGGCGATGGAAGAAAGCCCGGAATTAAGCAGCATCTATCATCAGGATGAGATTATTCATAAACTAATCGACTCGGCACGGCGGGTAGAAGGCATCGTCCGCCACGCCAGTACCCATGCCGCCGGGGTAGTCATTTCCAAGGACTCGCTGACCCGTTATGTCCCACTCCAGCATGTCGCCAAAGCCAACAACGAAAAGGCAGTGATGACCCAGTTCGTCATGGAAGACATCGCCCAGATCGGCCTGTTGAAAATGGACTTCCTCGGCCTGGCCAACCTGACGATACTGCGGAAAGCCAAAGAAATCATCAAACAGGACCGCCAAGTCGATCTCGACCTGTTCAAACTACCCATGAACGATGAGAAGACATTTCAATTGTTATCATCGGGAGAGACCGCCGGGGTGTTCCAACTGGAAAGTGCCGGTATGCGGCGGTACATCCGGGACCTGAAACCGCACAGCTTCGAGGAAATCGCGGCCATGGTAGCCCTGTACCGTCCCGGCCCCATGGAGCACATCCCGACCTACATCAAGGCCAAGCAGGGGCTGGAGCCGATACGTTATCTACACCCCGCCCTGGAAGATATCCTGAAAGAAACTTACGGCGTTATCGTTTACCAGGAACAGGTGCTCTTTATCGTGCGCGCCTTGGCCAGCTATTCCCTGGGGCAGGCGGATATTTTCCGCAAGGCGATGGGGAAAAAGATCGCTGAGGTCATGCAGAAACAGAAAGTCAATTTCATGGACGGCGCAAAGAAAAACGGTTTCAGCGACGATATCGCCAATCAGATCTTCGCCTTGATCGAGCCTTTCGCAGGTTATGCTTTCAATAAAGCTCATGCCTTTAGTTATGCCCTGATCGCTTATCAGACCGCATATCTGAAAGCTAATTACCCGGTCCAGTACATGACTGCCCTGCTAACGTCTCATATGGGCAGGGAGGAAAAAGTGGCCGCGGCAGTTGCCGAATGCCGCCGGTTGGGCATCCCGGTACTCGGGCCGGATATCAATAAAAGCCAGGTCAGTTTCAGCATCGAGCACCAAACAGACGGAAAACCGGGTATTCGTTTCGGCCTGGCAGCCATTAAAAATGTAGGGGCGGGGGCAATCGAAGGAGTAGTAGCGGAAAGAGAAACGCACGGTTTATACAAATCTCTGGACGACCTTTCCCGCCGGGCCGATCTACGGGCGATGAACCGCCGTGTCCTGGAAAGCCTGATCAAAGCCGGAGCCCTGGATGAATTCGGGAACCGGGGCACGATACTAATCAAAGTGAACGATATCCTGTCCCTTGCCCAGCGTGAGCAGCGGTTGAAAGAATCGGGGCAAGCGACTATGTTCGACCTCTTCGGCCAGACGGTATCCACTCCGCTGCCCGAGATCGAACTGAGAGGTGCTGATGTCGATGCCAAAGAAAAATCCCTGTGGGAGAAAGAACTTCTGGGCGTAGCTTTATCCCGACAGTTTGCCAGCAGCAAGAAAGAGCCGGGCATGATCTGGCCCAGTGAAATCGATACCGAAATGGACGGGCAAAGCGTGTCGGTGGTCGGTGAAATCGGTGCCGTCACGCCGCTGTTCACCCGCGACCACAAGGCCTTCATCAAAGCTAATATCGAGGATATCAGCGGCAGTATCGAGACGATGGTCTGGCCGAGGATATATGAAACCGACCGGGAGATATGGCAAGAAGGCAACACCGTGGTAATCGAAGGAAAGGTCAGGACGCGTGATGAAAGCCTGCAGTTGAACTGCGACCGTGTCCGGCGTTATCAGCCGGTACCTGAAACGACATCCGGAAATACTAGCGATACCACGAGAAAGGAACCGGACACCGAGGTGAAAGTCAATGGGATGGAGACCGCACTACCGGTGTCAGCCGAGAACCACCAACCAGTGACCCCTGTTTCGGCTACTAACGGAAAAAAACACCATATCATTATCAGTATCGGGGAAAGCGAAGATAAGGACAGCGATATCGCCCGGTTGCATAAAGTAGTCGAAACCGTTAAAGAATACAGCGGTAATGACGAGGTCAGCCTGCGCCTGGGCAGCAACGGCAGCGTGACCTATGCCAAATTGACCAACGTCAATACGGCATACAATGCCGAACTCAAACAGCGGCTGGAGGAACTGGTGGGCGAGGACGGGGTTAAGGTAGACCCATAGAGATAAACCCTCTAGATGTTATAAGGCTAATAGTGTTATAATTTGCCTCTAATGGTGACAGCAGACATATATTCAACAGGAAACCCTAACGAAGGCCACCGGAAAAGACTCAGAGAAAGATTTCAACAGTCTGGACTTTCCGGTTTCCATGATTATGAAATCATTGAGCTGCTCCTTAGCCTGGTAACTCCTCAGCAGGACGTGAAAAACCAGGGGAAAGAAGCCATCGCCCGTTTCGGCTCATTACGGGGGGTACTGGAAGCCCCGGTGGAAGAACTCCGCAAGATAAAAGGGATCGGGCCAGTCAATTCTTTAGGCATTAAGATTGTCCAGGAAGTAGCCCGTGTTTTCCTCAAGGAAAAAATGATGGAAACACCGGTCATGGACTCGGCACAGGCAATCTTCGATTATCTATACCATGCCATGCGCGACCTGAAAAAAGAGAGATTTAAAGTCCTATACATGAACAACCGGAACCAGATACTGGCCAGTGAAGACCTGTTCGAAGGTACGGTAGATAGCAGCGTGGTCTGGACGCGAGAGGTCGTGGCAAAAGCCCTTAAGCACGCTGCGGCCAACGTAATTTTTGTGCATAATCATCCTTCCGGCGCCCCGGAACCGAGCGACAGCGATAAAGATATCACCCGGGACTTGGTCTATGCCGGCCGCATCATGCAAATCAAGGTCCTCGACCACATAATTATCGGCGAGAACCGCTATTTCAGCTTTGCCGGAACAGGGTTAATCGAGCAATATGAAATCGATTTCCTGACTCTGAAAATGAAAAACGTCTCAGAAAACAAACCACGACAATTTACCAAGAAGGAAAATAAACAGGGTTTCCCGTGGGAATAATATTTGCTTCCCTCATTATTCCCTAGTAAAAATTTCGTCTTGTTAAATACCGACTGGCTACAACACCTCTATTTGTGTATGATTAGGCATAATCCCATGACTACAGGAGACTACCATGCCGTATGCTGAGAACCAGGGGACCAGAATTTATTACGAGGTGGAAGGGCAAGGACCACCCCTGGTACTGGGGCATGGGGGCGGCGACAGCCTGGAGATGTGGCGGAAATTCGGGTATACCGAGGACCTCAAAGAGAATTACCAGTTGGTCCTTTTCGACCTCCCGGGACACGGTCAAAGCGACCGGCTGCCGGAAGGCTCCGGGACACAGGGAGGAATCTCGAGCAGCGTAGTGGCAGTCCTCGATGCTCTGAAGCATAGATAAAGCCCATTATTTCGGCTACTCAGCGGGGGCGGCGGCGGGATTCGACCTGACACTGCATCATGCCGACCGGTTTTGCAGTTTCGTCCTCGGTGGAATGACGCCGTATGCCTGGCCGGAAGCGATGGTCAAGGCTGTGCAAATATCTATCGACCTCTACCGGCTGCTCATCGAATCGCCCGAACTTTACCTGTTGCGGATGAGCCAGATGCTGCGGCGGCCGTTGACACCTGAAGACAGAGATCATTTCCTGAACCAGGACGCGGAAGCCCGCATTGCCGGATTATCGGCGATGATCAGCGGGCCGGTATTCACCGACCAGGACCTGGCACAAATAAAGACACCGTGCATGATCTACTGCGGTGACCAGGACCCATTTTATCCCGGAGCAAAGGAAGCAGCTGGGCATATCCCGGGAGCTATTTTCCTCGGGCTGCCGGGACTAAATCACATCACCGCCATTACCCAACGGGACCTGGTCCTCTCTCAAATCATGGAATTCCTGATCTATGCTAACGAATAAAGCAACCCCGGATTTTTCGGCAAATAAGGTAATGATTGCCCGGGCAACCCTGATTGTTCCACGTATTATTTCGCCGGTACCACCAGGATGGCAGTATCACCACCATGCAATACCTTATCGGTGACACTACCAAAAACCCAACGGCCGATACCCGACCGGCCATGGGTCGAAATAGTAATCAGATCAATGGCATTAATACGAGCAAAATCAAGAATCTCATCAGCCGGGGCACCGAAAGCAATCTCTTCCGAAACCTTCACCCCCCGGTCCGATAGAGGTTTACCCAAATCTCTGAGATATTCAATTGCCAAAGTTTTTCTCCTGGACCGGGTTTCTTCCATGAAACCCGATGGAATCGAAGAGAACCCGGCTAAACCGGTAATCGGTTCCAATACCTGAAATAACGTTATCTCCGCTTCCAGAACTAAAGCCAGAGTTTCGGCATGTTGGACAGCCGATTTGCCGGCTTCCGACCCATCCAAAGGGAGAAGTATCCTTTTGATAATCCTAGCTTGCCGGGCGGCTTCCTCTTCAGCAGGATTCCGCACCAGCAGTATTGGTACTGCCGATGCCCGGAGGACTTTGGCCGCGATGTTACCCAGAACCCAGGGACCTTTAGATGAAGAACCATGGCTGGCCATGACCAGCAGGTCTATCCGGCTCTGTCCGGAATATCGTAATATTTCCTCGGCAGGGCTGCCCATCAATATCTCCCGGTGTACTTTGATTTCACCAGCCCGATAGTTAGTTAGCCCACGTTGAAATACCTCCCAGGCATGCGTCAAATAAGCCCGGTACAAGTGAGAGGCTTCCGAAGCCCGGGACTCAGAAACGCTGGTCAAGGTAACCTCCGCCCCGATCCTGGCGGCGATTTCTGCAACGTATGGGAAAACAATCTCGGCAGCCTCCGAACCATCCAGTGGTACTAATATCCGCTTATACATCAAACCCTCCCCGATCAGAAAACTGAGATACTGTCCCATATAAATTATAGTTAAATAGCTGACATAAGGTCCGTAAAACAATAATGATTCCATTCCTTTAAATAAAATAAACCGGCAACTTAGTGATATAATTGCGTCACTCTATACCTATTCATATAAATACTTCACTAATCAACCGCCGGTGAATCACTGTCAGGAGAGATTGAAATGAGTCAACCATCCGACTGGAAACAACTACTCAAAGCTGATCCAACTGATTGGTTACTGGAACCGGAAAACCCCGGAGTAAAATACCTGACTCTACGAGACATTGTTGATGCCGTGAAGAAAGAAATCATTGAAGCCCGGCAAAAAGCATACCGAGAGGGGTCGATCGGTAAGATACTGGCGGAAATGAATCCGGAAGGTTACTGGATAACACCAGGATTAGGCTATTCTCCAAAATTCAAGAGCACCGTCTGGTCAATCCTGTCACTAGCACAATTAGGCGCTTCCAGTAAAGAAGATCAACGGATTCATACCGCTTGTACCTATTTGCTGACTCATGCGCTGGCCAGGGGTGGTCAATTTACTTCCAGGCGGCCTACCGACATGGGCCTTTGCCTGCAAGGTAATTTGCTGACGGCGTTAATGGACCTGGATTACCAGGATGAACGTTTGGACACAGCATATGAATGGATGGCCCGGAGAATAACCGGCGACGATCTACCCCGGAAAATCAATGTTGACGGGCTGGCTCCTGCAGAGGGTGTAATGGGACCGTTCTATTACGCTAAGTTTATTGTCGATCCTTTATTCGGCTGCCGGACGAATAAAGGCCTGTCTTGCGGCTGGGCAGGAGTTAGTGTAATGATGGCTTTTTCCCGTTTGCCAATTTCAAATCGATCTGACCTTATCAACCGGGCAATCAAAGCCGGAATAGATTTTTTCTTCAGAATCGACCCCGCCACTGCTGATTTTCACGATAGTAAATCAGGGGTACCTGACAAGAAGTGGTGGCAGTTTAAGTTCCCTGATTTCTACCCTGCCGATATCCTGAAGTTAGCCGAAGCATTCACCGCATTAGGTTACGGCTCCGACCTCAGGCTAAAAAATACCCTGGACTGGATAAGAAACAAACAGGATGAAAAGGGCAGATGGCCAATTGATTTTGTCGACCGGGTGCGAAAAATGTGGGTAGAATACGGAACAACCGGACAGCCCAACAAGTGGGTTACCCTGAGAGCTTTGCGGGTCCTCAAACGAGCAGGAATGCAAATATGATGAAAGACGACGAATGGCTTTTCACTAATAAACGGACAGATGACCAATTCAATAGTAGATCCGATTATTAAACCACACGAATAACCTTTTACGAGACACAACAAATCTCCGAAAATACCAATGTAACCTGAATCATGTTATATTGTTGGCAATTAAAAAGGGTAGTTTCTGTCTTTAAAAACAATATTGTATTGGAGGGAGGAAGATGGGAAAGATCAAGTTAGAACAGGGCACGGGACCGGTCCCGATTTTAGCTGCTTATCCAGTAGTGATGGCCGGCGCGATGGTGGAGGGGAAACCGGACTTTGCCACTGCCGCCTGGACCGGGGTAGCTGCCAGTGTACCTCCGGCAATAACCATCGCCCTGCAGCATCACCGTTACTCACTGAAGGGCATCCGGCAGAATATGACCTTTTCGGTTAATATACCTTCCCTCGACCAGATCAAGGAGACCGATTACTGCGGCATTACCTCTGGTGCGAAAACGGACAAGGTAAAAGACTGCGGATATAAAATCTTCTACGGTCAAACTCGAGACCGCCCCCCTCATTCAGCAGTGCCCGGTCAATCACGTTTGTGAAGTAGTACAGATGCTCAACCTGGGAAGCCACGAACTAATCGTCGGCCGGATCGTCGAAACTTTTGTTTCCGAAGACTACCTGACCGAAGGCCGGCTAGATACAGTAAAAATGAATCCATTCTTCTTTGCCAACGGGAATTATTACAGCCTGGGTGAACAGAAGGGCTCAGCTTTCCGCGTGGGGAACAGCATTAATCCAACGGTAAAAAGGGACGCGCCTTAACGATTTGAAACTTTTTCACTAATAAAATAGGGAGGGTAGCAAAATGGCTAAAGGGGCTGTAACCAGTAGTCTGAAAACAACGGTCAAAAAGTTACGGGCTGGGATCGAGAAAAAACACGGCAAGACAGTCGACCAATTACGCTTAGAAAGGGATAAGCGTATTAATGACACCATCCGGATGAACGTACCGGACCGTATTCCGGTCACCATCCAGACCGGCGTTTTCGCCTGTAAATATGCGGATATTCCACTCTCAGCGATGTACTATGATCCCGTTGCCTACTGGGAAGCTTGTGTAAAAACCATTGTCGATTTCGAGCCTGATACCGGCGGCATGGCGGGTGTCGGGAGCTTCAGGATTGATTAATGAATTACTGGACCCGAAGACTTCGCGCTGGCCGGGCGGTAACCTACCGCCGATGTCCCCTACCAATTCGTCGAAGGCGAATACATGAAAGAGGAAGAATACGATCTATTCCTCTCCGATCCCTCAGATTTCGTACTCCGTTATTACCTGCCCCGGACATTCGGAGCATTCGAACCATTAGCCCAATTACCGCCGTTGCGGAACCAGGCCGGTGGCTTCTTCTCCAATTTTCTGATGATCCTAGCCCGGCCGGAGTTCCGGGAAATGGGAAAGAAACTATCGCTAGCAGTTGCCGAGCAAGACAAACAGATGAAGTTAGCTATAAAGCTGGCCGAACTCGAAGCCGAACTCGGCTACCCCTCCCAGTTCGGGCCGATGGGTGGTAGGGGTATGGGCATCGGCGGCGTACCTTTCGATGCCGTGTCTGATTTCCTGCGGGGGATGCGGGGTGCCATGCTCGATATGTACCGCTGCCCCGATAAGCTGCTGAAGGCCTGTGAGAAGATACAGGAATGGCGATTTGCCGACGCTGCTCCAGCAGTACTTGACCCCCAGGGGAACCCACCGCGGATCTTTATGGCCCTGCACCGTGGTTCTGACGGATTCATGTCGAAAAAACAGTTTGAAAAATTCTACTGGCCGGGCTTGAAGCGAGCCATCCTAAAAGCCGTGGAACTCGGTTATATCGCCGCCCCCTTCTTTGAAGGAGTCTGGGACGACCGCCTGGAGTACCTGCTGGAATTGCCTAAAGGCAAGGTGATCTTCTGGGTAGAACGAACCGACGTCTTCAAAGCGAAAAAGGTACTGGGCGACCATATGTGTATCCAGGGCGGGGTACCACCAACTATCCTCCAGGCCGGCTCACCCCAGGATGTAGAAGAGCATGTGAAAAAACTCATCAAGGTGGTGGGGAAAAACGGGGGATTAATCGTTGGTCCCGGCAGTGCCATGGACTATGCCCGGCCGGAAAATGTGAAAGCCATGATAGATACCGTCAAGAAATACGGCCGGTACTAACGAGAGCATGAAATGCAAGGGTTGCCGGCAGGTGTGTTATCATTTTATGGATAATGCCTGCCGGCAATTTTAATATGGCTTCTACCGGGGAAATACCAGGTGAAAAATAAACTTTCATTATACAGCCTGAGAAATAAGACCATCCTGGCCATCATCTTTATCACTGCTTTGTGCGCCCTGGTATCCGGATTGATCGTATACCTGGTCATTCAGTATGAACTCACCACCAGGTATGCAGCGGATAAAGAAGCAACCATCGAGTCCCTTTCTTATTCCCTCAAACCACTGCTGGAAACGGCAGATTACCAGCAAGTGAACCAATTAATAGGAGCCAACCTGATCTACCAGCATATTAACTACATTGCCGTTTATGACAATAACGGGTCATTGATAGGTGCAAATACCTCCAACAAGGATGCTGAGGAAAAAGAATATGCCACCGAAAGTCACGATATCACCTTAGGCGGTGCGCCGGCTGGACGTTTTGAAGTCGCCTTTTCCCGCGATTACATCAACAACCTCGCCAGGCAGACAACTTTCATCCTGGTAATCACCTTGGTCGCTTTTTTTCTTATCGCCGGAATTTCCCTGATCGTTTTTATGAAAATGTCGGTCATCCAACCGCTTGAACTAATATCCCGTACTATCGGCAAGATTAACCCGGACAACCTGTCGGTAAGAATAGATATCCGGACCAAGGACGAAATCGGATTATTAGCCAACAGTTTTAACCTTATGGCGAGTGACCTGGAAAACTCACAACATGCATTACAGGAAGCCCGAAACGACCTGGAACAAAAAGTTGAAGCCAGGACCCGGGGAGAGCGACGCCGGGCGGAACAGCTCCGCGAAATCAATGAAGTCAGCCGCCGCATCAGCGCCATACTGAGTCTCGAAGAACTCTTACCGTACGTGGCAAATTCCCTACAGGAGACCTTTGATTATCATAATGTAAACATTTACCTGTTCGACCAGGTTCAGGAGAACCTGGTACTGAAGGCCGGGGCGGGCGGCGACGGCAAACCGGTCCCACTCGAATTAACCGTACCGCGGGATGATGCAGTGGTCGGCCAAGTCGCCCGGACCGGAGAACCGGTAAGTGCCGGTTCGGGAACGAAGCCAGAGATGGCCGTCCCCATCAAGTTAGGGACGGAGATATTCGGGGTGCTGGATATCCAGAGCATCGCACCGGACGACTTCGATGAAATCGATTTGTTCACCATTCAGACCCTGGGCGACCAGCTGGCGGTAGCGGTGGAAAATGCCCGTTTATACCGGGAGAGCCAAAATATCGCCGTCCTGGAAGAACGTAACCGTATGGCCCGGGAGATACATGATACTCTGGCGCAGGGGTTCACCGGTATCATCCTCCAGCTTGAGGCAGCCGAACAATCCCTTAGTAAAGATACGTCCCAAATACAACAACATATCGACCGGGCAAGGTCGTTAGCGAAAGAAAGCCTTAACGAAGCCCGCCGTTCGGTTTGGGCCCTCCGTCCACAAAAATTGGATCAACTACCCCTGGAAACCGCTTTACACCAGGAAACTGAAAAATTTACCAGGGATACCGAAATCGCAACCAATTTCAATATTTCCGGGAAAATGTACACTTTATCTCCCGATATCGAAAATGCCCTCCTGCGCATCTGCCAGGAAGCGTTGATAAACATCAGGAACCACGCCCGGGCCAACCAGGTAAACATCAATATCAGTTACGAGGAAGAAATGTTCCGGTTATCCATTCAGGACAATGGTATCGGTTTTGATACTGCGGTTATCGCGGAAAACCATTTCGGGCTGGTAATCATGCGTGAGCGGACGAAACTCCTCGGCGGGACGATAGAAATAAACAGTGAAATAGGCAAGGGGACTTTCCTGGAGGTCAGGATTCCAGTGGAAAGGGGGACTACATGAGTGAGACCACGCCGCAAAAGATACGAGTCATGGTAGCCGACGATCATCCGGTAGTGAGAGAAGGACTGACCACGATGCTGGCTCGGGAAAGCGATATCGAAGTACTTGGGGAAGCGCAAAACGGCCGGGAAGCGATCGATAAAGCCCGGATACTGCAGCCGGATATCGTTCTCATGGACCTTAGAATGCCCGAAGTCGACGGCATCGAAGCGATACGGCGGATTAAAGCCGAAAATCCGAAAGTAAAATTCATCATCCTGACTACTTATGATAATGATGAGTATATTTTTAAAGGGATAGAAGCCGGTGCCCGGGCTTACCTGCTGAAAGATGCTCCCAGAAGCGAACTTTTTAAAGCCATCAAGGCCGTCAACCGGGGAGAATCACTTATCGAACCAGCCATCGCCAGTAAAGTCCTGGACCGCCTGGCTGAGTTGTCGCGCCAGACCCAGCCGGCGGAATCCCTATCCGAGCGAGAACTTGAGGTACTGGCCTTGATCGCCCAAGGAGCCAGCAACAAATCAATCGCAGCAAACCTGCAAATCGGTGAGAGTACGGTAAAGACCCATATCCAGGGAATTTTCAACAAGCTGGGTGTCAATGACCGTACCGAAGCCGTCACCCAGGCGATAAAAAAAGGCCTCGTCCGCCTGTAAACCTCCTCCTTCCAACCTCTCCTCCCCCAGAAGGTTGACCCCGGGGGTCATCCTTTTGTCTATAAAAAACCAGCCATCCTCCTGAAGTCAAACACCACTGCGAGCGTTAGACTGTTAAGCAACATCGCATGTAAAAGGAGTATGGTATGTTAAAAAAGTTTTTTAAATGGTGGGCAATCCTGCCGCTGCTGGCCTTGCTGGTCCTTCTGCCGGCCTCCTCTGCCCTGGCGGCAGATCTGAAGTGTGAAGATACGATCATCATCGCCAGCGGTGACGTCATTGATGACGACCTTTATCTGGCAGCCCAGAAAATCGTGATCAACGGTACGGTGAACGGCGATGTCATGTGCATCGGCGATACGACAGTCAACGGCATTATCAACGGCAGCCTGACCGCCGTCGGTTCGACCATGGTAATTGACGGCGAAGTCACCCACGCCGTGCGCGTCGCCGGCGGGAACGTCGACATCCGGGGTAAAGTCGGTAAGGATGTCATGGTAGCCGGAACCTCGATAGATATACAAAAGACCGCTCAGATCGGCCGTGACCTCGTCTTCGCTTCGGAAAAAATCCGGGTTGATGCTTTGATCGAAGATGGTATTAAGGGCTACGGCACGACGGCGGACTTGGCGAGCCAGGTGAAAGGGAACGTCGATGTCGAAGTGAAAAACCTGACCATCGAGTCGACGGCTGATATCCAAGGCAATCTTATCTATAACAGTAAAAATGAAGTGGAGTTAATTCCGGGCGCCCATATCGGTGGAGCCACCACCCATAATATCCCGGAAACACGGCAGCCGGTTATCCCGACCGCGGCTAAAGTCTGGTTCAGAGTGGTCGCTTTCTTTATGACACTGATAACCGGTGGTTTAATCATCTTGCTGGCCCCGAAAAGAGCGGCGGCAGTCGCAGCTTCGATCAAGCGAAAACCATTATTAAGCCTGGGGTGGGGTGCCCTGATCTTTTGTGCTACTCCTATCGCTGCGTTTATAGCCTTTGTCACAGTCATTGGGATTCCGGTGAGTGTTATCGGTATCATCCTTTATGTACTCGCCCTTTATCTAAGCCAGGTAGCCGTCGGACTATTCCTCGGGTACTGGATACTCGGATATTTCAGCAAAGTTAATTCCAGAGGTATGCTACTTGGAGCATTCGCCCTCGGGTTCGTGATCCTTTCTCTGGTGACATTGATCCCGTATGTCGGCCCATTCCTGTGCTTTGCAACAGCCTTGTTCGGCATCGGAGCTATGGCACTTTCCCAGAAGACTATGCGTAGTATGGAACCAGCACGGACAGTCGAAATAACCAATATTTAAGAGAAACATGATCGACCGGGAGATGGACTACGTACCCGTCTCCCGGTCGAGATGAGTGGAGACTGAGTTGAGTAACTCAAACAAGATGAAAGCAGTGGTATTCACCGAATTCGGACTGCCGGATGTTCTGAAAGTGGAAGAGGTTCCCAAGCCTGTTCCCCAGGACAACGAGATCATGGTAAAAGTAATTGCCTCATCGGTAACGGCGATAGACAGAAGATTCCGGAATTCTCCTATAAAAAATGCCTCCGGCGAAGTAACTAAAAAGAGGTTGGGGTATTACCTGGCGGGAGAAGTGGTAGAGGTAGGTAAAAGCGTTAAGAAGTTCAAAAAGGGAGACCAGGTATTCGGCGGAGATGTCTGGAGCACGGGTGCCTATGCGGAGTACAAATGTGTACGGGAAAAAGGCGTGCTCACAAAAAAACCAGTAGCTATGACCTATGAATCTGCCGCGGCGTTGACATATGGAGGACTTACTGCTTTGCCCTTTCTCCAGGATGTGGGAAAAATAAAACCGGGACAAAAAGTCCTGATTATCGGCGGCTCCGGGAGTATCGGGACTTATGCCGTCCAGCTTGCCAGATATTTCGGAGCAGATACCACCGCAGTATGCAGCACTAATAAGATTGGCTTGGTCAGATCTCTGGGCGCTGATCAGGTCATAGATTACACCCGGGATGATTTTACTAAAAACGGCCGGACCTATGATATCATCTTCGATACCCCGGCGAAGAGTTCTTTTACCCAATGTAAAGGTTCTCTCACAAGAAATGGGAAATACCTTACTACCATCCCCTGGCTGAGAGTGTTGCGGCAAATGGTATGGACTTCAATTTTTAGTAGAAAGAAGGCCGTCTTCGCCCCTATGGGTTTACGGTCTACCCGTCAAAAAATCAGGGACCTGGAATTCCTTGTTAAGTTGGTTGAGACAGGACATATTAAACCTGTTATAGATAAGGTTTTTTCTCTGGAACAGATCGTCGAAGCTTACCGGTACATCGACAAAGGACTGAAGCAAGGCAATATTGTTATTAGTATAGGACGCGTTTGATATATTTCTTTTTTGGGGACTACTTCGATCACGCTTACTCTATCAGTTATCCCGGGATTTTTCCGCTGCTTTCCAGCTTCAGCAAACTGCGTTTCATTTCCACCCCTCCCCCGAAACCTCCCAATTCTCCACTGCTGGTCAAGACCCGGTGGCAGGGGACGATGATGGGGAGGGGATTTGCCCCTAAAGCCTGGCCAACCGCCCGGGCAGCACGCGGCCTATTTATCTGTTCTGCAAGCCAAAGATAACTCTGCGTTTTCCCATAAGGGATACGCCGAGTCATCTCCCAGACCTGCTTTTGGAACGGGGTCCCTTGCGGGTCAATTTTATCGTTGAATTCGATGAGTTCACCTTTAAAATATGCTTGCAACCGGCTGGTAATATCTTTCAGCGCAACCGACGTCTTCTGCTGCACCTCCCCGATATCACTTCCCAAGGCCATCAGGGCATGCTGCGCCGATCGCTGGGGCAGAGTAGTGGCAACCAGTCCGTTCTCCGATGATATAACGGCGACCCAACCCATTTCCGTATTTATCACCGCAAACTTCGACATATATCCCCCCTTTTTTACCTTTCAGTAGTTTCTGTCAATTCCTGCCGGCTGGTCATCACCGAGATATCATCCAGGAATTCTTTTAAGGAATGACTGCACACTACGCATTTTTTTCATATCGACACCTATGGGGTCGATTGATGTCGGACTATCGGTATAGGTCCCGTGAAAAGCGAAATATGCCTGGTTAAGCTTACGGATATAATACCCTTGATCAGCCAGGTAATCCCGTTTCTCTTTCATGAATGACTCAGCTTCCTCAATCCGCCCCTGTGACAGGTACAAGTCAACCTGCTGCCGGATCTCACGCATCTCGGCATTGAAATCGAATACCGGCCCGGAATCAACATCAGGCTTTTCCGGTTCTTCTTCCGGTATCGTATCTCCAGTCAACAGGTCACGGTAATATCTATCATAGACCAGGCCGCCAATCTCTTTACTGACGATACCTGCCAGGGTCTCGTTCATACAGGCGACATCATAGTCCGGAACCAGTCCCACCGAGTCCAGGACATAACGGAAACCGAGCGGGGTGAACGCCAGATACTGGTGCAGCCACTCTTCAGCGGCGGCATTGATGGTCGATCGTAAACTCATATCATTTGCTACGAAGGTAGGATATGTTGCCCCCAAACCCCCGATGTCGGTAACCAGCGAAGATACTCCGAGCCGGTCTACCTGGTTTTCGATATCCTCGATGTCTGCCAATATGATATCCGGCTGCAACATCGTCTCGCCGGTATTTTCTATCCGATCCCGTGGTGAGATAACAAGTAACTTCGGGGGTTCGGTCAGCTTGAAGTTCATGGGCGGAAAAGACACTTTTAAAACCAGGCCACGGGCAATAAATACCCTGTTCGGCATACATGTCCCGTATCTGTTTTTCCAGGACCTTTTCAACGGTTTCCTGTATCTTGTCCAATTGATACCGGACATGGTCTAATTCATACTGTATTTCACCGGCTTCTTCCGGCGACGCCGATACAGCCCACATCAAACGGTAATCAAGGTAATTAGCCTGTGCCGCGAGTTTGAAATAGGTAATCACGGTTGAAGAGTCGCCGGTTTTCGGTGAAGGTTGAACCAACTCGTGGACCAGGGTTGAGACTTCCCATCCGGCGATATCAAATGCATGCGGTTTAGTGATTTGATTTATTTGCGAGTCGAAGCCGGAACCACGGCCAACGTTAAGCAGGCATATAAGGATAATAACAACTGAAAAAAAATAACCCATAATGACGGGGTAATACGGCCTATTCCTGGTGTAAGACGGTGCGGGCCAGGTCCCAGGAATAGTCGTACAGGTGCAGGCCTTTACTTACCGCCAGGATTTCTCCGTCCTCCACCCCGATCTCTCCCGAGATATATTCTTTAAGCAACTGGATCGCTGCCAGGTTGGAGGGAAAGCCCGCCCAGAGGTCCCAGGAACGGAAATATACAACGAAATTCAGTTTGTTATCCTGCACCCGGGTATCGATCATCCTCAGGCAGGGTGGGTCGGGCAAGGTTATCGACTGTGCATCACCAACAGCCATAAAGGCCTGGTTAGTATTGAAGCCGTCGGTTTTGTACATCCGGATGACCTCGGCGATCTGACTCTCCAAGTATTGTCCATAGGTATATTCTTCGCCATCGGCTTTATGAGCTGTCATCAAATACGGCAGGTAGTTTTCGATATATTCATTGGAAGTTGGAGCCGGTACCCCGGGTGGAACGTCGGGAATCAGCGGCCGGGTACCCGGATACTGGATTTTTACCACAACCAGTCCCAATTCTTTACGCTTTTGTCCCTTATAACTACCCCGTTCGATCTGATATTCCCGTCCGACCGCTAGTGTTTTTCCGAGACAACGGAACCATGCCTCGGACAGGTCTCTGGCTTCAATGAGTATAACGTCCAATTTCCGCTACTCCTCTGCCTATTTCTTGAAAAGTGCGAGGAACCGGTCCTGATATTCTTCAAACACATGCCAACGGTCCAGTTCATCTTTTAACTCATGAGGTTCGCGTTCACCCCGCGATACTTGCCGGAACATCTCGTCGATCCGCAGCCGGGCATCCAGCGGTAAGCCACTGGTATCCATATTCAACAGTCCCCGCTGTCCCATCTGGCTAACATTATCGCCGACCGAGCGGCGGGTAAGTTCGAAGATAAACTTTAGTAGAGATACATCCCAGAGGGTATCTTCGCCCCGGATGATCGCTGCCAGTTTATCACCCCGTTCATCAATTTGAGTATTTATCTTTTCCACTACCACCCGCAGGCTCTCGGAAATAATGTTCATTTCCTTTGGTTCGTTCTTATAAGTATAATATATCCCAGCCAGGCCCGGCCCGAATTCAGCAGCTAATGATTCAAAATACTTTCTCGCTTCGGCGCCGAAACCTTCCAGATGAGACAGGTAATATGGTGTAACGATACGGGGCCGTTCGGCAATCACCTTGCCTTCCCGTACGACGGTTTCAGTTACCGGTACATCTTTTTCGGCATACGCCGGTTGAGTAATCAGGTAATAAGATATCGTGGTGATACCGAAAGTATACAAACTCTGTTTCGGAGTCCGTAATATTTCCGTATTCAGTACGGCATTTTTTATCCGTTCGTCATCAATTTCCATTTATTGTTTCCACAGCGAAAAACTATTAAGGTACTTTTACATGACTTCGAGGCATCATCGGGAAGCACCGTCTATCCGATAGAAACGGTTTTTCTATGTGATTTTCTCCAGTGCATCTTTATAATCTTTGAGCACAACCAGGTATTGTGAGTCCAGTTGATTTTGTACTTTCCGCCATTCCTGCTGGAACTGGGGCAGCTTCTCAACATCGATATTCGCTCCGGACATCGACCCCAGTTGTTTTTCCAGTTCCGGCCGGATACGGGCTTCAAAGTCCATCTTCAGCGACTGGAATGCCTGCTTTTTTTGTTTCTCTCCCTGTTCGGAATAATGAGTAAACAACTGCCGCATGCGGGTGTAGATGTTCTCCAATTGTGTTTTATCGTTTTTGAGCGACCGCAGTCCTTCCATGGCTTTACGGTTGGTATTTTTTAGAAAATCATTCTTGGGCAGGGTGATGGTCCGTATCAAAACATCACCAGCCCCGGCTTTTACAAACGGGCGGTATTTCTCTTCGAATTTGGACAGCCCGGCCACCAGGTTATCGTCATCTTTAAGATAACGAGCGGCCAGGGTTTCACCTTCCGGACGGTATTTCCAGTTCAGACGTTCTTCCGGCGTCGCATCGCCGAGTTTTTCTACTTTTTCCATGGCGATTTCGCGGGCACTTTTGATATCAGCCATAAGTCCTCCAGAAACGGGCTTCTTTTACAGCCATTATAACAGACCGGACATCAGGCACAAAAATTGTTATGTCCACATAGACGTGGACATAACAATGCTACTGGTCCGTAAAATTGACACTCCTACCTGCCTGAGATATGATGCCCGCAGTTGATGTTAACAGATGCGTAGCAGTAATACCAGACTCTCCGGACGGTCCACCTCACCTCAACGTGATTGGACACAGGGCAGCATCACAGCAAATTTTTGGGCATTGTCCTGGCCGATCGTTGTTGGCGGGGCACTTAATATGCTGGGGCCGACCATTGACATGATATGGGTCGGCCGGTTGGGGGAAGCCTCGGTTGCCGGCGTCGGGGTATCCGGTATGGTCGTGCAGTTGGTCAATGCCATGACCATGGGCCTTTTCACCGGTATGCGGGCAATGATCGCCCGTTTCATCGGTGCCGGTGACGCCGAAGCGGCCAACCATGTTGCCCGCCAAGCTTTCGTTATCAGTGTCGTTTTCTCCGTGGTAATGGCCGCGATCGGGGTATTTTTCGCCGAACCGATATTAGTCATGCTCGGTGTTACCCCGGAGGTTGTCCATGAAGGGGCGGCATACCTGCGTATTAATTTCATCGGTACTGTAACTATGACCTTCCGCATGATGACCGAAGCCGCGATGCAAGCCTCCGGTGATGCCATGCGACCGATGCGGATCGCCATCTTTTTCCGCGTCTTCCACGTGATTTTATGCCCCTTTCTCATCTTCGGTTGGTGGATATTCCCGCACATGGGTGTCAGTGGGGCTGCGGTAACCAATGTTTTCTCACAAGCGCTCGGAGCCGGCATCGGACTATGGTTCCTTTTCGGCGGATACACCCGGCTCCACTTTAACTTCAATCATTTCCGTCTTGACACGGAGACGATATGGCGGATGGTAAAAATAGGTATTCCGGCTTCGATCACCGCTATGGAACGCACCTTCGGCCAGTTGGTACTGATGTGGCTGGTGGTCCCCTTCGGGACCATAGCAGTAGCTGCCCATACCGTCGGCCAACGGGTTGACCAGATGGTTGCCACCCCTCTGATGGCGTTCGGCCAATCCGGCGGCATCCTGGCAGGCCAGAACCTGGGCGCCAATCAACCGGAGAGAGCCGCCAGAACAGGCTGGATTGCGGTAGGATGGTCTACCGTCATCTTGTTTGTATTGTCGGGAATTCTCCTTCTCTGGGCGGAACCGATAGCCTCAGTTTTTACCCCCAACCGGGAACTGGTAAACCTGACCGGAGTTTACATCAGAATACAAGTAGCCGGTTATATATTCTTCGGTTTTGGGATGGTCTTATCCCAGGTCTTGAACGGGGTAGGCGATACCCTGCCCGTCATGATTTTTACCTTGTTCGGTATGTGGTTTGTCCAGGTACCGGTGGCATACCTGTTATCACGGCATACCGATATTGGGGTGGCCGGGGTATGGTGGGGTATGGCTGCGGGTATTATTTCCCGGTCTATCATTTACGGATTCTATTTCCGCAGCGGCCGGTGGAAGAAGCGTCGCGTCGAGAGGGCCTGTCTTCCCTCGAGTGCCCGCGTCAGGGTTACATCATCGGCATATTCCAGTTCGGTCCCGAACGGCAGGCCGCGGGCAATGCGGGTGACTTTTATCCCCAGTGGTATAATCAAACGGTTGAGATACATCGCCGTCTGTTCGCCTTCCAGGTTGGCATTAGTTGCCAGGACGACTTCAGTAATCAGGCCATTTTTCAACCGCTCCATGAGTTCCTGAAAATGGATGTCGTTAATGCCTACTCCCTCAGTAGGCGAGATGGCACCATGAAGGACATGGTAGAGTCCTTTATAGGCATGGGTATGCTCCAGGGCCAGGATGTCCTGCGGCTGCTCGACGATACATACCCGGCTATGATCGCGCTCCGGGTTCGAACAGATAGCACAGGGATTGATATCCGTTACGTTGCAGCATACCGAACACAGGGAAATATCCTGTTTGAGTGACAAAAGGGCATCGGAAAGAGATTTTGCCTGTTCTGCAGGAGCCTTAAGTAGATGATAAGCCAGGCGCTGGGCACTTTTCGGCCCTACACCAGGTAGTTTACTGAATTCCTCGATCAATTTATTTATCGGTCCTGCCGCCGGGGGCAGCGCTGGTTTCAAGATCAGATTTTCCCTTCAATATCTTGTCCTTTAGTACTTAAGTTATATCACTTTTCCCCCAAAGGAGAGGAAAATGGGTACAACCTTTTTTAGACCCCTTATAGTTACGTACCCCTTGCCGAAAAGATTCTTTGGTTGTGCCCGGGAAAACCTTTTATCCCAGGCCCGGTAGTTTGAAATTTCCGCTGGCCATCATCTGCTTGGCAGCCGTCTTCTGTGCCTTCTGGATACCATCATTAACCGCCTGCAGCAACAGGTTTTCCAACTTCTCCGCTTTTTCAGGATCGATCACCTTGGGGTCAATCTTAATCGAAAGGACCTTCTGGGCTCCATTCACCGATACTTTAACGGCACCATGACCGGAATCGACATCGACAACAATAGCTGCCATCTGTTTTTGCATAGCTTCGGCCTGAGTTTTTAACTCACGCATCTGGTTGATTTGATCTTTTGCCTGTCTGAATTTAGCGAAACTCATTTTTCCTCCATATAATCAGTAGCTAAACGACTGTTATTTGTTCTCTTCTTGTTTGGTGATTTGGGCACCTATCTTAAGTGCTTCTTTGACCAGATGGTTTTCTTCCAGGATACATTTTATCTGGCACGGTCGTCCCAGGAAACTGCTGATCACTTTTTCAGTAACCCGCTGGTTCTCCAATATCTCTATCTTGTCTTTGAAGATTTTACTGTTAAAGGCCAGGCACACTACGTTATCTTCGATCGATACCGGCCTTACCGGGGCACTTCTGAGAATAGCGACCGCCGGGGTTTTTTGGGTGTCAGCCGGAGCTTGTTTGATCACCGTTTTCCAATTCACCCGAAGGCGCTCCAGTTCATCGGTAATTTCCATGGGAGTACCGGCTAGAGATGAAGATAGGTTTACAGCCGGAGTTTTTACCGGTACCGATGGTGGCGCCGCTGCCGGTATGGTTTGGATGGGGGGAACAACCGGCGGTGCCTGTTTCGATACTTCAACCAAGGGTTTACTTTCTGTTTCCGGTCTTAGCGGAGCTGGCGAATTGACAGCAGGTGATGGCTTTACTGCCGGAGCCGTCTCGGCTGCCCGAGCAGGTTCGTCCGGCGGTCTTGAGAAGGGCTTCTCGTCTTCAATTACGGCTGTATCAACCAGGGCCAGTTCCAGTGGTAAGGTCGAATAATTGTCGAACCGCTGGCCGAGCTGCCCGAAAAGCCGGGTTGCTTTCACAATCCGGTCCAGCGTTGTTTTTTTCGCCAGAGCTTTCACCTCAGCGATATCGTCTACCGTGGAATCGATTGCGTTACCGGCATTAGTCTTGGCCAGGAGTAATGCTCTCAAGTATTCCACTAATTCACGGTTAAATTGTCTTAAGTCCATACCATCAGCATTCACACTGTTGATAGTAGACATGCCAGCCGGGATATCTCCGTTTACTATATGCCGGGCCAATTCCTTCACACGCTGGTCGCCGCTGATCCCCAGGGTTGCTTGAACCTGACGAAGGCTTATATCGTTTCCGTAGTATGTGGTCAGTTGCTCAAGGAGGTTCAGGGCATCCCGCATACTGCCGGTGGCATTGCGGGCAATCAACCGCAAGGCCTCCGACTCTATTTTGATTCCTTCTCCCTGGCAGACCAGCGCCATTTCCGTCATGATATTGACCTGGGAGTGGCGGTGAAAATCGAAGCGTTGACAGCGGGACATAATGGTAGCCAGGATTTTATGGACCTCGGTTGTTGCCAGTATAAAGATAACATGAGCGGGTGGTTCTTCGAGTGTTTTCAACAATGCATTGGCGGCACTATTGCTCAGCATATGGACTTCATCGATGATATAGACCTTGTACCGTGCCTGGTTGGGAGCGTAATTGACTTTTTCCCGCAGGCTGCGGATATCGTCCACACTGGTATTGCTGGCAGCATCGATCTCGATCACGTCCAGCGCCCGGCCTTCGGTTATCGCCTGGCACATAACGCAGTTATTGCATGGCTCGGATTTACCGTTATTCAAACAATTGACTGCTTTTGCCAATATCCGGGCAGTGCTGGTCTTGCCGGTGCCCCGCGGGCCGCAGAAAAGGTAGGCATGTGAGATATGGCCGGAAGACAGGGCGTTCAGCAGCGTCTGCGTGATCGTTTCCTGCCCAACCACATCAGTCAGGGTTTGGGGACGCCATTTACGGTAAAATACCTGTGCAGTCACGGTGTCTATTATACCTTAAAGGAGAACAAACTCTAAATCCCGCACAGGCTCAAAATAAGAAAAATATACAAAGGTAAATAACATATGGTTATTCCCGTATCCGGTACCGGAAAGGTAACCAGCAAGTTCGGCGGCTTATTCTTTAGCGCTCGTCTCTTCTGCAGGCGTCGAATTGGCGGGTGGTTTTACTTTATATTCCTGGGCAGTAAACGGAGAATAGCCTTTTGCGATCAGTTTACTGTTTTCATATATGTCAAGTCCTGTGCCACATCTCGGACAGGACTGATACCTCTCAAAGTGAAGAGCCCAACCCACTTGTCGGACACCGCATTTCGGACAAATTCCCTCAAGCATGAATCGATTATCTAATTACCCCGTCGGACTGTCAATCAGCCGTGTATGGGAAATATAATATATGGACGATCTCTTACTATTTCGTTCTTTAATAATCGCGCATTTTCTCCACTTTTCATATTAATCATGCTAAAAAAGCTCCCAAGTTTTCACTCTCAGTATTCAATGAAAATATATAGGGCGGTTAATTTCTCCAAGTAGGAGAAATTAACCGCCCTTAAAAGACTAGTTCGTAACTAAGTCAAGTCGGCTATTCTATGTCGGCTTAGGCCTTACCGATTCGGAACATCTTAGTGCCGCAGACGGGGCATACGCCTTGAGTTGCAGGTTTGCCGTTCTTCATAGTAATACTCTTGGCATTTTTAATTTCCCTCTTGGCACGACACTTTACGCAATATGCTTGCATCGTATTCACCCCCTTTAATTATTGAGATAAAGCGTAATCCATCTGAGCGTGGTTGTCAATAGACTGGAGAGGGTAATAATTACTATTTTGTCAAAATCGGAATTGAATTCACCTGAACACGCTATAAAAAGGCCTTATAGTACTGTAAAAAGCCCCCTTTTGTGAAAAGCAACATTAGCGAATAATATCAAACGACATACCTCAGCTTATCGTGCGCGGCCGGTACTGGATCGCCTCAGCCACGTGATGGGTTCTGATGAGATCACTGTTATCCAGGTCGGCTATCGTGCGGGCCAATTTCAGTACCCGGTGAAATGCCCGTGCTGAAAGATAAAGCTGCTTCATGGCGGCCTTAAGTAAACTTTGTGCGGCTTCTTCCACCTGGCAGAATTGCCGGACTTCACTGGCAGTGAACTCAGCGTTCGAAGTCAACCTGGTACCTGCCAGACGTTTCGTCTGTATCGTCCGGGCAGCGACTACCCGTGCCTGTACGGCTTCTGATTTTTCTCCCAGGCGGTTATCCGCCAGCTTTTCGTAATCGATATGCGGTACTTCTATGAAGATATCGACCCGGTCGAGGAATGGCCCGCTGATACGGTGTTGGTAACGGGCAACCATACTGGGGGTACAGGTGCACTGTTTGAACGGATCTCCATAATAGCCGCATGGACAGGGATTCATCGCCCCCACCAGCATGAAAATGGCTGGATACATTACACTTCCCTGAGCACGGGAAATAGTGACTACTTTATCTTCCAAGGGCTGACGCAGCGTCTCCAGCAGGCTATGACCAAACTCCGGCAGTTCATCCAGGAAGAGCACCCCGCGGTGACTCAAGCTGACTTCCCCCGGTTTCGGATATTGGCCGCCACCCACCAATCCCGCATTCGATATCGTGTAATGGGGAGCCCGGAAGGGACGTTGACGTATCAACGGGGTATCCGACGGTAATAATCCGGCCACGCTGTATATCTTGGTCACTTCCAGTGCTTCCGTATCACTTGGCGGCGGTAGTATCGAGGGCAGTGCCCGCGCTAGTAGGGTTTTTCCACTCCCTGGCGGCCCTACCATCACCAGGTTGTGTCCCCCGGCTGCAGCGACTTCGAGGGCCCGCTTGGCATGTTCCTGTCCCTTGACATAGGCCAGGTCCGTTCCGGCCGATAACACCGGAACCACCTTCTCGTTTTGCGGCGGGGTAAATTCCGGGGCTGGATTTTCGCCCGTAAGAAACGCTGTCAACTGGGCCAGTGAATAAAACGGAAGTATCCGTACGCCGCTAACCAGCGCCGCTTCCTTGGCATCAGCTTCCGGGACAATGACGGTGGTGTAACCCTGCTGTTGGGCCAGGGAGACCATGGGCAGGACGCCATTAGTATGCCTCAGGGCACCATCAAGAGATAATTCACCTAAGAAGACCATCCCGGAAATGTCAGCCGTGATCTGCTCCGAACTTAATAAAACACTCAAGGCAATCGGTAAATCATAAGCCGGGCCGCCTTTTTTCAAGTCAGCCGGGGCAAGGTTTACAATAATGCGTTTCATAGGGAAGGTAAAACCCGAGTTGCGGATCGCCGGGCGTACTCTTTCGCGAGCTTCCTGGACAGCCGTATCCGCCAGTCCCACCACAGCGAAAAACGGCAGCCCCAGAGAGATATCTGCTTCCACCTGGACCATCTCGCCGTCCAGCCCCACAATAGCACACGTCGTGACTTTTGCCAACATATTCAGCTTACAATATAACACATTAGTCAATTAATATGAAATATACAATGACTATTAGCCATTTTCCTTAAACTGAACAAACCGTTATAATAAGGCAACAATCTGTGTGTGGGAGGACTTTTAAATGCTCAGCTACCGTGAGGGAAGTGTCAAGACCGGTAAAGTCAATATTCATTATTACCGCACCGGCGGCATCAAAACGCCTTTTATCTTGCTCCACGGCGCTACGGACAATGGCCTTTGTTGGACACGGACTGCAGAGATGCTTGCCCACGACTACGATATCATTATGCCGGATGCCCTGGGGCACGGCTTGTCCGATAGGTTTAATAATGATACGACCTCGACGAACTCTGCTGATGAAGTCGCAGCGCTAATCAAAGAACTCGACCTGAGGAAACCTTTTATCATGGGCCATTCCATGGGAGCAGGTACCGCAGCTAACCTTGCGGCGAAATATCCATCTATTCCAAGTGCAATTATCCTGGAAGATCCGGGCTGGGGCATGCCGCCAGCGACCGACAACCCGGAAGCCCGGAAGCAAGCAGAAGTTATGCGGACCTCCATGTCCAACCTCCATAACCTTTCCCTTGAAGAATTACTGAAAGAAAGCCGGAAACGAGACCCTTCCTGGGATGAAGAAGAAAGGCTGCCCTGGGCAAAAGCCAAGCAGCAGTTCGATCCAGCTTTATTTTCGAGGATAGCGGCCAACCAGCAGCCTTATACTGAAATCATTCCGAAGATTAAATGCCCGACACTTCTGATCTGTGCGGAAAAGGGCATCGTTACCAGGGATATTGCTGAAAACGCCGCCAAGTTATGGGCAAGTAAAAAGCCATTCAAATGGGTGATGATAAAAGGAGCCGGACATAATATCCGCCGGGAGAAATTTACAGAATTCTACAAGGCGGTAACCGATTTCCTGAAAGACTACAAAGCAAAATAGTTATCAGTAACTTCCTTTCTCCTCTACTTATAGGGTATCGAACTCTCCAGACGCCGCCGGGTACTTAATTTCATCGGTCCTCTCGGACCATGTGATTAATTCCTTACCGTTTCCGCCGGTTATCAGACTTGTCTTAGTGAGGAAATAAGATTATTCTCTAATAATTCGCATGTTCGTTTATTATGCTGGAGAGGAAGATGTTATCTGATGTTAAGGAACGTGCCCGTAATTCTTTTCGGTCGATTATTACCGGCCGCTGTTTGATTCCACTACTGGTAGCCTGGGGAATCGTTTTAAGTATAATCCTGGGCAGCCAGGATTCCCTGTCCGGAAGGTTATACCGGATTACGGTAGTAATTGCATTAACAGTTTTCTCTATCTGGTTTACACTAAGAAAACCAAGGTTGGGGGCTATCCTGGCCCTTATCTTAAGTACTATTGGATTGGCAGCCGGCATTGCGTTAGGGGTCCGCTTCCTCAGCAACAACGGCCTGTGCTGGCAGGCATTAACAGGACTAGCAGGACTACTTGCCGGGATAGGATTATTAGTTCTCGGTAGCATTGCTTTACTATCCGAAACCCGCCTGACATGGCGGATGATATCCATCCCAGTAACAATCCTGGTTATTGCCGTATTGACCTGGACTTTTTTACCGGCTTTTCTGGCCACCTATGTGCCACATAAACCACCTAATTATTCAACTTCCCCATTTCCCTCAGCCCGAGAAATCATGCTTAGAGAACCTGGCGAGACAGATTTATTTGCCTGGTATATTCCCTCAACTAACGGAGCTGCCGTGATATTACGCCACGGTTCCGGATCCACCGGTTTAGATACTTTCAACCATGCCGCCGTCCTGGTAAAACACGGCTATGGTGTCCTGATCACTGATGCCCGCGGGCACGGCTCAAGCGGTGGAACCGCGATGGATTTCGGCTGGTACGGCGATATCGACATCGATGCCGCGGTCTCCTTCCTGTTAAGCCAACCTGAAGTTGATGCACAGCGTATCGCCATTGTGGGGTTGTCGATGGGTGGGGAAGAGGCGATAGGAGCAATTGCCGGGAATCCCCATATCGCTGCCGTAGTGGCCGAGGGAGTCACCGCACGAACGACAGATGATAAATCATGGTATCGGGAAGTATATGGTTTTCGCGGCAGCATCCAGATAGGACTAGAATTCTTTCAGTACACCCTGACCGATTTCCTGACAGACGCAGCGAAACCAGTCTCCCTGGCGCAGGCAGTAGAGTATGCCCGGCGGCCGGTACTGCTGATCACTGGCGGTAAGGTAGAAGAGGAGCAATATACCGCCGCCTACCTCCAGCAGTATGCCCCGGATAAGGTTACGATTTGGAATATTCCGGAAGCCGACCATATCCAGGGCTTGTTTGTAGCACCCACAGCATGGGAAGCTACGGTTACCGGGTTTCTCGCTCAGGTACTTAGTATTGACTGAGTCTGAATACTAAAACTAAGAAGGAACGGGGATGAAACATCCCCGTTCCTTCTTACTCTATTTAATTGTCTTTTAATAAACGACGCAACGGTTTAACGTTTACGCCACTATCATCTATCCCGTTACTAATATCCCATCGAATCCTTCAGGTCCTGGTCGATCCAGAGGTACATATTTTCCTGCCATTCGTTGATAATACCGGGGCTGGATTCACCGTGATACCCTCCGATCCAGGGCTGCCAGAAGGTGACCAGATACTGGACCGGCGTGGGGACGACATAAGCCGCCTCGATCATAGAGGGAGTAATCTCCCGCATGATAGCATCACAGCCAGCGTCATCTCCGGCATTAAAGCGGGCCTGCATATCGTTTTTCGCCTTTTCAAAAGCAGGATCGTTGATATAGCTGAGATTATAGCCGACCCCGGTACCCAAGAAATTGGTGGCCCGGCGGTATGTCCCGGCACTGGCCATGAGGCCGAAGAACATATCATCGTAGTTGCGCTGTGACCAGCGGGTGTTGTGGGCAGCGAATTCCAGAGGGACCAGGGTAAGGTCAACGCCGACCTTGGCCCACATATCTTTGATAATAGACAGGTAGTCGACATTAAAGTTACCCGTGCTGCTGTACATGACACTGCACTGAAAACCGTCCGGATAACCGGCTTCCGTAAGAAGGGTTTTGGCTTTTTCCGGATTATATTTGAACAAGTCCTGAATGTCGGCAGATAAATCCTCGAGCGGAATGTAGACAGTTTTGAAGTCCGGCATCGGTGTAATCGGGAAAGACTGAGCAAATGCCTTGCCTTCCATGAAATCATTAATGATGGCATCATAATCGGTGGCATACATCAAGGCCTGGCGAACCCGCTTGTCCTTATAAGGCAGGTCTTGCTTATCCGTTCTCATGAATAATTGCTGCGGGTTCTGGTAGATGTAGGATAACTCATTCAGACCTTCGATGCTGCCTCTCACGTTCTTAGCATCGTCCCAGGTCTGGCCCTGGAGGATATCGAGTTTACCGGTGCGCATGGCGGAATGCAGGGTAGAAGTATCGGTGATGATCAACAGCTTGATGCGGTCGACGTAAGGGAGTTTGTTACCCTTCCCCGGACCTACCGGATCAGTCCGCCAGTAATTAGCGTTCTTCACGAAAGTAGCCGAGCTGTTGGATACGAAGTCGGTCAGGAAGAAGGGGCCGCTGCCGACGGAATTCTTCCAGTCGCGCACGTCGCCGTACTTTTCCACCACTTCCCTGGGGAGGATGCTGCACCAGTCGACCAGGTAAGCAGCGTAACTGTAGGCATCGGCCGGATTACAGGTAGCTTCCAACGTCCACTTATCGACGAGTTTAATGCTCAAGCCGGCGACGAAGCTGGGATGCCCGGTGACCCAGTAGGAAGTTTTCATGGTCCGCATGCGGTTCATGGTCCACTCAACATCTTCACCGGTCAGTTCCCGGCCGTTCACCAGCAAGCTGGCGGGAGAATTCGGGTTCAAAGCGAAATGGATCCCTTGCCTGATGTGGAGAATGATTTTCCCCGGTTCGGGGATTTCATAACTTTCAGCAACCGAGCCACCCTTACTGGCCCAGGAATAGTTACCATTCGACAGCCAGGAGTACTCATTGGTACCGCCGGGGCCTTTAGCCCAGTCGCCAGTCATTGGCTCGTCATGAGTTAGATGGTTGGTAACCGTGAAGAAGACGGCTTGAAAACCCTCATCAAAGCCGAGGATATCGCCCGTACGGGCGATGTTCAAGGTACCCCCATACTGGGGGGTATTGGTGCCGGGTTGAGTCGTGGGTGGTTTAGTAGTAGTTGTTGTCGTTGGCTTCGAAGTAGCCGTGGTAGTGGTGGTTGTGGTGGTCCCTGAACCGCATGACATGAGGACCAGGGACGTGATCAATAGAAAACCAATAATGAGACCCAAACGTCTCCTGTTCATGTTCCCCTCCTTGTTCAATTTCCCTGGATATTATTCAGCCGCCCCGGTTGTACACGCCTTTACGAAGCGGCAGATATCCCGAAAAAATAACCAGGATGTTAGTCCCACTGATATTTAATATTAACCGATTAACTAACTAAAGATAAGGTGCCATAACCATATCATATAAGCGATAATAAATACAAATCGATTTTGTACACTCCAGCGCTACCCGAACGTATTTATTCTGAGGAATACTTTGATCCGGTCCGGCCACTGTCCTACCTCAGATATGTCTCCGGCAATAACTAACTCCGACTGCGGCATTAAAGCATGCAGAGCATAAGCCGATGCCGTGGGATGGACCCTATCATTTTCCCAGGCCAGTATCAAGGCCGGCAGTTTTATCCGGGCAATGTCTTCCCGCGGCGGCAGGTCAGACAGGGCAGCTCCTTCGTATAAATTCACCAGGACCTGGCGGTCGTACCGACTGAGATTTTCATAAACTACCTCCATCCGTTCTCCTACCGAGGCCACAACATAAGCCGGCATCATACCGGTAGGTACCCGTTTCATAGCACTGGCCAGTTTTCCCGGCCCCAGCTTTTCTGCTATCTCTGCACTGCGGCGGTACTGGGCGGCTTGTGCCGGACGCGTTTCCCAGGCAGTGGTTGGATTCACCAGTACCATGGCTTTCACCCGTCCGGGTTGTAACAGGGCGGCGTTTATGGCTGTGGCACAACCCATAGATTGGCCTCCGGCGATGAAACCATTCGTACCGCACTCGTCGGCTACCAGTATCATATCGCGAGCCAGATTGGACCAGATATAGTCTTCCGGGCAATAGGTCACTCCGGACAAACCATGACCACGGGCGTCATAACGGATAACCCTCGCTGCTTCCCGCACCTCTCCCCACCGGAAGATATCCAAAGCATCTTCTACCGCCATATTCATAGTCAGGCCGTGGCCCCAGATAAAAGGTACACCCTCGCCTTCGACTTTTACATTGAAGTTGAGCCCGTTGATTTTCATACTTGCCTCGATGTATTAAATCCGGCCAGAACAGCTTCCAGGGCACTCAGGTTGGCATGTATATCAGCGATAATAAGAAATGCGGTTTAACACAAGACTATTCTAGCATGAAGACCACAGGCTACCGAACACGGCATCAAGTATACGGCTAACCAGGGACGGGGTTGTTCTACCACTCAGTACTTTTGGTTTTCCTGGTCTTCAGTGCCTTCAATCTGCTCTTAGCCAGGGCATTCCAACTCAACAAGCCGATGGCTGCCGAGACCGCTTCTTTTTCTTCGGGTTCGAGAATATCCTTTTTCAACAAACGGTTTAATACAACGACCGCTTTCTTTTCTTCCATTTCCAATATCCTGTCCGAATTATTATAAAATCTGATATCAGCAGCTAAGGAATACCGTATATTCCAGTATTATGGTCTAAAAAGATGGGCCAGTGGGGTGGATAAAAAGTGGTAACTATCAGGATTCCTGCCAATAACAGGATAAATATCCCGGCCAATTTAACTGCCCGAGAAGACACTTGACCGGCTGTCATGATGCGGTAACTCAGCAACTGCCCGATAATGATGGCGACCAGGAAGATAAGGATATCGACGATCAAATATCTCTTGACCAATCACAGCCGAATATCCATAGAAAGCGAGGCCGGTAAAAATGGGGATAACATAAACGGCGACGGCCTTAGCCGGCAGGAAGTTTTTTAATCTCATCTTCGGGAACAGGTATTCGATGGTAGCAAAAAGGCACATCGGCCAAAAACCCTGCTTGAAATGTTCCCAAACGCTTTCATTAACCGAGGCGAAAGCTCCGACGACACGAGACTCGCCAGACCATTCGAATAGAAAATGCAGTAACGCCCCTACCAGGAACACGAAAATTATCCCGGCTAGTTCCCATTTCAGGATATACTTTTTCATTTCTATCACCCACCGCCGTGTTCAGTCGACTTCCACTTTCACCGAGTCTCCCTCGACCTGCACTTTATATACTTTCTCATTTTTTATTGTCGGGCTGAAGATACCGATCTTCGGGCCTTGAACACACGTCCCCGTGGTTACATCGAACCTGGACCCGTGCCGCGGGCAAATAACAAGCTTCCCTTCCAGTTTTCCTTTGGACAGGTCGCCGCCGGCATGAGTGCATTTGCCATTGAGGGCGTAGAATTTCCCTTCGAAGTTCACCACCAGGACCTGCTTATCCCCCACCGGGTATAATTTCATAGTGCCCGGCGGCAGGCTGCTGACTTTTGCTACTTCAAGCAGTGCCATATTATTTTCTCCTTGAGGGTAATAGTGGCAGCAAATTCGACCGCTGCAGAATATTATAGTCAAAAAATGAAACCAAGAGATAAAATATCCAGTTTTATCCTCTCCCTCGACGGGAGAGGCCAGGTGAGGTGATATTCAGTTGTTAAGGTACTGCCCTACGGGGAATAGTCGAGGGGGGCGCGGGTCATGTAGGCGACGCGGGGCCGGGAGTCGCGAGCGGCTTCAACCACCAGGGCCAGGGACATGAGGTAGTCGTCGTGCCCCTGAGCGGGGTCGACAAAGAAGTTCATGGTCTGGCTGGCCCGGTAATAGGACTTGGCCCGTTCCACCTGGTGCCAGAACTCGCGGTACTCCGGCGAGCCGTCTCCGGCATACATCTTGACCGTCCCGGAGTTGACGGCGGCCAGGAGGTTGAAGCCCAGCAGCGACTTGGAGGGGGCGGTGAAGGTAAAGGGGACGACGTACTTGCCCAAGCTATTCCTGAGAAAAGAGGCGACGGGCTGGCCGATACCGGTGGCATCGACGACCACCTTGCGGCACTTCCAGACGTTCTTGAGGATATCAACGAGCTGGGGATAGAGCTCGGCATGGCGCTTACCGGTCCAGGCGTAATGCTGGACGATACGGGCAACGGGGGGCGGGTTGCCGCCCGGGATAAAGGGAATTACCGGCAGCAGAGCGGACGGCGGCAGGATGGAGTAATCCACCTCGGCGATGGTGACCACGGTGGAGTCGCGGCGGGGAGTGAGGGAAGTCATTTTCTCCTCGGGCAGGGCTTCCGATTCCCCGGCGAGGTCGATGCCGGCGACGTAGACCCGGGTGGTGCGCATGGGGCGGTAAAGAGAGCCGGGCGGGTAGAAGACAGGGGCGGCGAGGCGGGGATGGTCCCCCTGGAGCTGGGCGCGTCGGGAGGGAGAGAGAAAGGCATCGCCCCCGGCGATGGGCTGTAGACAGTACTGGGTGAGGAACAGGGGATGATTCTCGCCGAGGCGCATTTTCTCACTTTCCACGTAGGCAAGGTAATTTGGATTATATTTGGCGACCTCCTGCCAGTCGTACTGGAAGTGGCGGCGGATACCGTCCTTTCTCTCTAACTCCAGGTTATGCTGTTTGACCTCTTCGAGCAGGGTATTATCGTCCCAGGCGGTACCGTAGAGTACCGTAGTTACGTTAGAAACAGCACCCATAGGGCGGAACTCCTTGGAGTACTTTTCCTTAGAGACGTCCTGAGCTTCATCGATCTCCAACAGCAGATGAGCGGTATGGCCGACAACGCGAGCACCCTCCTCGGCAGAGAGGAAAACGGCGCGGGCAGCGCCGAGACGAATGATATAACCGAACTCCATCGACAGGTCGGCGGCGGATAAGCCGGCGGCCAGGCAGTCTTTAAGGCGGGAGATGGAGATATAAGCCTGGGGGAGGAAGGTGGGGGAACACTTGACCAGGTTTTCCTGTTTATTACGACGCAACCACAGGAGGAGGCTTTCCAGGCGCGCCGAGAGTTCGTTCTTGCCACCCTGGCGGGCAATCTCCACGGAAAAGGTCAAGCCGCGCCGGTGGAGGACACTATCAACGACAGCGTTAAAGATATCCGTTTGATACGGACGTAATAAAGGCACCATATCCCTCTCCTCAACGGTTAACCGTTCATCAAGTCAGCTCCATGTCGGCGAGTTCTATGGGGATATTGACGCCTTTGAACATCTGCAACAAGTTACGGTGCATTTTGTTGAGGTCGTAAGCACCACGCTTGAAGTACTTGACGTTGGTCTTACACATGGAGTTCAGGCAGTGCAGGGCGCTGACCATAGTTTTCATATCCAGCGGCAGCTGGGCAGCCATGGCAAAGATACGGACGCGGAGGAGTTCGATCTCCTCATCGAGGGCTTCGGCATCACGGATGATCTCGTAGATCCGCTTTTCCTCCGCGGTGAAGGCCTCGTAGTAGAGGCAGCGGTGGCGAGGTGGGGTGGAAGAAGGGGACGGGTCGGACGGGTCAGAATAATTGGACTGATTGGACTGATCATAATTTTCATTCATGGCTGTTCTCCTTACGCTTAAAATCCTATTTCCACTCTAACTCTCTCCAGTAATCTGGAGAGAGGAAAATCCTCATCCCTAACCTTCTCCAGTAATCTGGAGAAGGGACTCTATCATCTATGTAATTTAGTGAGTTCATGGTATAACAAGGCGTCCCGCCTGTTTTAACCCCTCTATATCTCCCCTTGGTAAGGGGGAGAACGCTGACTTCGGTGACCCGAAGTCCGTCGCGGATCAATTCGAGGCTAAATTGGGGGGCTGGGAGGCTAAACATGGGAAACAACTCCATCGTAATTTAGTGCGGAAAAAGCAGGTTTGACGATACTCCCAATACCACTAATATCGTCGGGCATATATTTTTGGACGAAGGAACGGATACCTTTAAGGTCGCGTTTGCTGAGTTTTTCCTGGGAATCGACCATACGGGCGAGGAGGCGCACGACACGGAACTCAAGGGAGCCGTTATCCGGGGTGTGTTCCTGGATAGCGAAGAGTTTGACGCGCATGACAGCGATCTCGTTATCGAGGCCGCGGGCGGCGGCGAGGCGGGGGAACTGGGCTTGTTGCTCGGCGGTTAAGACCTTAGAATAGAAACCATGTTTACGGGCATTCTGGTTGCCGAGGGGGGCACCGACCCGGTGATGATGATAATGCTTCATAATAGCTACCTCCTGACGCTAAAGACGAAATCCGAAAGACGAAATTCTAATTTCTAATTTCTAAACACAAAATAAAATACCAAATAACCCTCACTCTAACTCTCTCCAGTAATTTGGAGAACTTATACGGGATCTGCGACAGGGCAGGCTCGAACTACTTTTAATCCTCACCCTAACCCTCTCCAGTAATTTGGAGAGGGGACTCTATTCTCCTCGATTGCTATAATAATAGTGATATGTAATAGCAGAAATGTTCGTATGCATACCCTAGATAGTACTGCTGTTCTAAGAATTTGTCAATACCCTGATTAGAAAATAGAGAATAGAGAAATGGGGTCGGGAGATACGGAGGGGGAGGAGGTCTGGCAGGAATTAAGAAAAAATTCAGAAAAAGGGACCGATTATTCAGACAATGTTCAGAAAGGAGGGATCCTCAACCTAGCCCTCTCCAAAAAATTTGGAGAGGGGACTCTATCATCCACGATGGTCCTCATCCCTTACGCTGCGCTTCCCGATTATGCCGATTACGAATCGGACGAAAGCATCTCTTTCGTTATACGGGACAGGCAGGATGAGCGGGACTCCAACTCCTACCTCCTAAGGAGTCCCGTGTCGACTCGCAGTCGGAAGAATCCGTTCATAAGCACAAAGAGACGGATCCGTCGACTGCGGTCGAAAGTCGCTTCGCTCCCCAGGATGACATTCTGACACAGTCTCTTCTCGGGGGTGGGCACAGCATGCTGTGCCCCTATAGGAGAATTAGCAAACTACTCACACATTGGATGAGCTTGGTATGGTGGTTCGGCCCATTTTAAACAAAAAGGGCCGAACCATGGGCGTAATGTTACCATCACTCTTTTGTAGCATCCCGGTGTACTAATTTTTACTTCTTTCTTTGCTTCGGCAGGCTGGCCGTAGTCTTTAGTAGAAGATATCTCCAATAAGATGAAAGGTTTTTTAAGGTTTCTCACTTCGAGATAGCCATGTTTCAAGCCCGGGGGGAAAGAAAGCACGGTGGCGGTAGTGATAACGTGTTCCTCCAGTTCCTCGCCAATCCGGATATGGATCTCCGCCCCCAGGTCATTGATATCTTCCGGGTTACCGCCCAGGAAGCAGATCAACTCGTGGAAATCATGGGAATGGGCTTCAGGAGCCCCGTAAGGGCCGTTGATACAATGGTAGCCCAGGGTAGTGCCGTTGTTGTATTCGTTATGATGCGCCCAGATGGAGGTACCGGTTACACCCGGTTCGGCATTTTTATAAAAAGGGCCCCGGATAACATTTTTCCAGTATTTCTTAGTTTCCATGATTATTCTCCTTAAAGTCTCAGTCTTTCAAGCTTAAATTTACGTCCATAAGGCAATATCATACTACGATGCCGGAGGTTGTCAATGAAGGAGCCGGATAAGCCGAGAGAGACTGTGTCATAATGTCATTTCGAAGGAGTGAAACGACTGAGAAATCCGTTTCTCCATGTCTGAGTACGGATTCTTCACTGCGTTCAGAATGACATTTCGAGGATTTTTGAGACAGTCTTCGGGAGACCTGTCCTACACGTTACGAACTTTAATTAGAGTACGGATCCCTCGGCTACGCTCGGGATGACATTGGTTCTTTGCCAGCCAGCCGCTTTCCCATCTCGAAAGCCTTGCGGCAGTCCTCGGGGAAGACCTCCTCATGGCGGCGTTTGCGGGCGGCGACGTCGAACATATCGGCGGCGTACTTGGAGTAGTCATCGAACTGCCATGTCTCAGAGGCATCAACATACTCAGCATCGCCGATGATACGGTTAAAGGTCGCTACCAGGCCTTTGTAAAAGTCGGTATAAAACTGGCCGGGGGCATTGGTGGTGAAAATCAGGCCGACCTTGATGCGTTTGGGATAGAGCAGCTTACGTTCTTTGGTATAAGTAATGGCGGGGAACCAGAAACGCTCCAGGAAGGAACGGAGTTCACCGGTAACATCGTTAAAATAGATAGGGGAGGCAAGGAGGAGGACGTCGGAGCCGATGGCTTCGGTGAGAAGAGGTGTAAGTTCATCTCTTTTGGCGCAGCGGCCGAAACTCTTGCCGCCGAGCAACTTGCAGGCCACACAGCCGGTGCAGCCCTTATAGTTCAAATCGTAAAGATGGACCAGGTTCGTCTCCGCCCCCGCCGCTTTTGCTCCCTTGACCGCATGCTTTAGCATGGCGGCGGAATTGCCGTTCTTGCGGGCGCTGCCGTTCAAAGCTAATACTTTCATCTGTATCACTCCTTAAAATCTACCGGGCTGAGGGACTTTTTTACCCGGATTTGGTGTATAGTATATAACAATTTAAACGGGAACTCTCCTGCTGCGGCATGCCAAACCTGACCCCGAGAATAACGGTAAAGGGAGGCCGGGACAATGGCCGAAAACAGGACAACCGAAAGCATGTTGAGCCCATACCGCGCCCTGGACCTGGCCGGCGAAGAGGGAGTTTACTGCGGCAAACTCCTGGCAGACCTGGGCGCCGATGTCATCAAGGTGGAGCGGCCGGGAGGCGACGCTGCCCGCAGCCTGGGCCCTTTCTATCATAATGAACCACACCCGGAGCGAAGCCTGTTCTGGTGGGCACTGAACGCGGGCAAGCGAGGTATTACCCTCAACCTGGAAACGGCCGACGGCCGGGATATCTTCAAAAAATTAGTGAGAAAAGCCGATTTCGTGATCGAATCGTTCCCGCCGGGCTACCTGGATAAACTCGGCCTGGGTTATACCCACCTGGAACAGCTTAATCCCGGGATCATAATGGTATCAATCTCACCTTTCGGGCAGACTGGGCCGTATCGAGACCGGCCAGCCGCGGACATCACCGCCTGGGCGATGGGCGGGCAGATGGCTCCCTGCGGCGAGCCCGACCGTCCTCCCTACCGCATCAGCCACCACGCCCAATCATATCTGCTGGCGGGGGTAGATGCCGCCCAGGGAGCCCTGACCGCCCTGTTTTATCGGGGGCGGACGGGAGAGGGGCAACAGGTAGATGTATCCATCCAGGAGTCAGTAGTACAAACTACCGAACATATCACTTCCGGCTGGGACCGCCGGCAGCGGATACAAAAACGCGGCGAAGCTACCGGCTTCCGGCAATCGCAGCTCTGGCCGTGCCGGGACGGCTATGTTTCTTTTGCCTATTCGGGAGCAATCACCGGCACGGATTATAATAAAGCCCTGGTGGGTTGGTTGATAGGGGAGGGTTTCCTGGAAAAAACTCCGGAAATCCCGGAAGCCCCGGTGGGGAACAGGCCGGCGGGGGTGGAGCGGGAGGTTCCGAAAGAAATAGTGGAGGCGACAGAAAAGTTATTCCTGGCGCACACAAAAACGGAACTATTGGAGGAAGCACGAAAACGGGAAATCCAGCTATACCCGGTAGGCACACCGGCCGATATCATGGTCAATCCACAGTTAGAAGCACGGGACTTCTGGCAGGAAATCGAGCACCCGGAGATGGGAATCACGTTGAAATACCCCGGCCCCTTCGTAGTGGCGTCAGAAGCAAGTCCCAGGATACAGCGCCGGGCCCCGCACACCGGGGAGCATAACATCGAGATTTATGAGGGGGAATTGGGGTTGAGCAGAGAAGAAATAATAAGGTTAAAGCAGGCGGGGTTGATATGAGTCAAGGGGCGAGAGAACTATATCTCCATCATGGTTTCAAAAGTCAAACATTTTCCCCAGACCGGGAGATAAAAATTTGAAAAAAATGCTGGCGGGCATCAGGATAGTGGATTTCACCTGGGCGTTGACCGGGCCGATCGCGGCCAAACATTTCAGCGACCTGGGAGCGGAAGTGATCAAAATCGAGAGCCGGGCGCGGCTGGATATGCAGCGGACAGGTGCCCAATACGGCAGCTTCAACCAGCATAATACCGGCAAACTGGACATCACACTAAACCTGAAGAAGCCGGAAGGGCTGAAACTGGTAAAACAGCTTATCGCGAAGTCGGACGTGGTGATGGAGAACTTCGCCGGAGGCGCCATGGCGAAGATGGGCTTAAGCTACGAAGTGCTGCGGGAAATCAAGCCAGATATCATCATGGTAAGTTCGTGCATGCAGGGGCAAACGGGGCCGTTTGCCCGGCACCCGGGGATCGGCTTCCGCCTGACGGCCCTATCAGGCTTCAACCACATCACCGGCTGGCCGGACCGGGAGCCGGGGTGGATCGGGGCTTATACAGACTTTGTGGCACCGCGCTTCATCATCCTGGCAGTAATGGCCGCCCTAGAATACCGCCGGCGCACCGGGAAAGGGCAGTACCTGGATGCCTCTCAATTCGAGGCGGGGGTGCAGCTCATGGCACCGCTGCTACTGGACTACCAGGCAAACGGGCAGCCGGTGGGGCGGAGGGGAAACGAGTGCTCCTACGCCACCCCGCACAACGCTTACCGCTGCCAAGGGGAGGACCGGTGGTGCACGATTGCCGTGTTCACCGATGAGCAGTGGCAGGCCTTTTGTAAAGCGATAAGCCAGCCGGAATTGTCAACAGACCCCAGGTTCTCCAGTCTTATAAAGAGGAAAGAGAATGAGTTAGAACTTGACCAGATAATAAACGAGTGGACCCAACCGCGCCAAGCTGAAGAAGTCATGGAACTGCTGCAAGTAACCGGAGTGCCGGTGGGGATAGTGGAGACGGGAGAAGACCTGATGGAGCACGACCCGCAGCTTAAAGCACGCGGTTTTTTCGAGACGCTGGAGCATCCGGAGGTGGGCAATTACCGGGCCAATTCGGGCGCCCATTTCCGGTTGTCCAAATACGATTATCAACTAAATAGGGCGCCGCTGCTGGGGGAACATAACGAATATGTGTTTAAAGAAATCCTCGGCTTATCAGGGGAGGAGTTTGAGAGGTTAAAGAGGGAAGTAGTAATATATTAAGACGAATATCTAAACTCTAATTTCTAATATCTAAATACTAAGTAAAGAACAACCCCTCACTTTCATCTCTCCCCTTAGTAAGAGGCGAGAAAGAACCAAGTATAAGTAACCAAACACTAAGAAACAAATTACAAACTGAAGTTCCGAAATCCATGAGATTCCTGTCTTTACATACTGACTTTAGACAATGCAGATTTTCATAAATAGTCAGTTGCAGATTTTATAGACTAATTCCGATAAGGAATGGTATTTCGTAGGGGTGACGGACCCACCCGCCTTATGTCCTGACTTCATGATTATCAGTGCGACGACCTGGTAAATCCTGCTTTAGGGCGGGATGGTCACAGACCATCCCCTACAAGGTAGCTTAGAAATATTAAGTGTCCTTAGTAAGGAAAGAAGGCGGCTGGACCAGCCATAAAATACCGGTCCGGCCGCCTTTAATTCACTTAAACCGGGATACTAGCGCCAGGCGTCGATGCTGAAGGCCGGGCTATGGCCACCACTGAAGCGGGCGGGGGCCGTCTCCTCCATGTTAATAACCACGATATTGTAATCGTCAAAGGGGTCATCGCCGCCAGCGGGCACCATATAGTCGTCCGGCAGTTCCCGCCACGGTTTGCCCGAAGTTCTTTCGATACCGAGCCAGCCGTTAGTGAGGTAGTCCTGGGAACCCCGCATGCGGAAGCGGCCGACCGGTTCGAAACTCTGCTTCCAGATCCACTCGTAGATGGACTGCTTAGTCTTGAAGCCGTAATCGTACAGGTCCTGGGCAATCTGGGGGGGCAGGACCAGGGTAAAGCCGCCTTCCATGGTCGCCCAGATATCCTTGATGAGATATACCAGGTAGTTATGGGGGCCGGGGATACCCTTGACGCCCAGGTAACGCGCCATGGCACCGTGGCCGGTGCGCTGCAGGGAACGGTAGACGCCCGGGGCATGCTGCTGGCCGATGCCCCACCCCCCCATCATCCCTAAAGGCATGAGGATACTTTCATCTTTACGGAAACCGAGTTCTTCATTCAAGCCCAGCCACCCGTTGGGCAGGCCTTCGGCATATTCGGCGAAGATAAAACCGCCGTTGGTCACGGGATTACCCAGGGTGATGATGGTAGAGATGGTCTCTTCGTACCCACCGAGATTGCGCCACATCAGGCTGCCCACCCGGCCCAGGGTCTTGTTGACCGGGTTGCCGGGGCCCCAGATGAAGTTGGTCACGTTCATGCCGATCTCTCTATAGATGGGGCCGCTGACCAGGAAAGCCCCGCCACCGCCCCGGCCGTCGCCGGTGCCGCCGCCGGATTCCGCCATGGCCAGGACGACGGGGAAGTACTCCGGTTCACAGCCGGCCATCACGGCGTTGACGGCGACCTGTTCCACGGTGGCCGTGCGGTACATAGGCATGAAATCGATCACATCACCCTTTTTCCGCTCGATCGGCTTTTCTACAGAAGCGGTAGGGCCGCCGCGAATGATCATATCCCGCTGCAGGCGGATAATCTCGTCCGGTTTGTGGCTGGTGCCCTTGAGCATAGCGGCGACCCGCTCTTCGGTAGGGATGACAATGGGCAGGCCGTCGGTGTATTTAGAAAATGGCGCTCCCAGCAAGCGGGGGATGTTAATCGTCTGCTTATAGAATTTCTCGGCCTCCATCAGGGTGCCTTCGAAAAGGATGCGGGACTGTTTGGGTGCCCAGGTGCCCTTTTCCTTCTCTTGCGGGGTGAGGGGCCGGGTCAGGGCATCGAGAACCGGCTCCAGGATCTTGTGTGCTTCCGAGACACCGCCCAGGGAATTACGGGAGGCAACCACAAAACGTAACCTGGGGACACCGTGGATGACGGCATCATGTTTCACTTTTTCCGTCTCTTCATTGAAAACAATGAGGACGGTGGGGATACCGGAGGCTTCGAGGTCAGTTAAATAAGGCAACTGCCTATTAACAGCGCCGTGTCACCAGCAAACGCCGAGGATGACGGCATCGGTCGTCTTGCGCTCTTCCTCAGTCAATTCCCAGGGGACGATATGATACCGCTTCTTGACGGTCCAGTTGACGTTGGGATAGTCGGACTTCAGCTTCTTTTCCAGGGGGACCCAGATATCGGCCTCACCACAGATAGAAAGATGGATAGTCTTGCCATCCAGCTTGTCCAGGCGGGGAGCCAGGGGAAACAACTCGACCGGTTCCTGGTTGCCGGTGGGATTCAGACACTTGTAAATCTCAGACATCTTTGCCCTCCTGATAATATTGGCTGCGGGTAAAAAAATAATATGTCCCTAATAGATAGGCAGATTATAAGGCAATAAAGGCAAGCAGACAAACAGATGAATGATAGCGTTCATTATTCCCGGCAACAGGTTAAAATATACACAGGGAGAGTTGACGGCATGTGTTATTATTCATCGATCAGCGTCGGTTTCAAGATAATTGAAACGCGCTTCGGGGTAGAGTTCATTCAGCGGGAATCTTACCAGCCGGTATACAGTGCTTCGGCTTTTACCTATCCCCGGATGCCGGTGATCACCGGGGAGGAACCGGATAGAGTGTCGATGCTAATATGGGGCCTGATCCCTTTCTGGGTCAAGGATGAAGCATCTGCCCGGGAACTGCGGAAACGAACCGTCAATGCCAGGGCAGAAACCATCTTCGAAAAACCAGCGTTCCGGCACAGCATCATGAACAAACGGTGCCTGGTGGTAGTGGACGGATTTTTCGAGTGGCGGCATGAAAACCGGCAAAGCTACCCATATTATATCCAGTTACAGGACAGAATGCCGTTCACCCTGGCAGGCATCTGGGACCGCTGGCAGGAACCGGGCACGGGGAAGGAAATCAAGACATTTGCCGTAATAACAACTTCAGCCAACCCGTTGATGGCCCAAATACACAACACAAAGAAACGAATGCCGGTAATTCTATCCCGAGCCGACGAACGGCACTGGCTGAAGAAAGACCTGGGAAGGGAAGAAATCAAATCAATGCTCAAGCCCTATGAAGAGCGGGAGATGCAAGCTCATCCCGTAGGTCGGGAAGTGGTGAAGCTGGGTTTCAATACAAGGGACCAATCCATACTGGCTGAAAAAGAATACCCCGGCTTAATGCCGTTATTGATATAATATGCCCATGGCCGACGAGAGGTTAACATAATGAAGGCGACGAAAACAGTAAGAACGCAGTACAAAACGATCGATGAATACATCAGCGGATTTCCGGCGGAAGTGCAGGAAATACTGGAAAAGATAAGATGGTTGATACACAAAGCCGCTCCGGAAGGCGTGGAAACGATCAGCTACCAGATGCCGACTTTCAAGATGAAGGGCAACCTGGTCCATTTCGCCGCTTACAAAAACCACATCGGTTTCTACCCTACTCCTTCGGGAACCGAGGCTTTTCAAAAAGAACTAGCGCAATATAAGGGAGGCAAGGGTTCCATCAGATTTCCGCTGAACCAACCCATCCCCTACGACCTAATCGAGAAGATCGTGAAGTTCAGGGTAAAAGAGCAGAAGGAGAGGTAAGGGATTTGCGCCAATAAATCTGACCGTAGACATCGTCCCGATACTTCGAAAAGCTCAACATGAGCGGGACTTCGCCGGTTGGAGATGCATATGATTTTCAGACCAGCTTGGTGATTTACACAAGTAAGATGGGGAAGTTGACAATAAATCTCAAGGACATATAATTAACACACCAAACAAACTCACGCTTCCGAATGAGTTGATAATAAAACCCGCTCTATATAGATAATATCCGCGTGATAATATGAACCGATAATTTGTGTTAAAAGGCAGTTCCGGCATGACTTCGGGTGAAGAAGAAAAAGGCCAATTAAAGCTGAACCAGGGTAAACATCTACTTCTGACGAAGTTTTATGTCCCGGTGGTACGCCCCGACCAGATATTCCGCCCCCGGCTTATCAATCTGTTGAATCAAGGAGCGGATAAATCACTCGTTTTAGTATCTGCCCCGGCCGGTTACGGTAAAAGTACCCTGGTCAGCAGATGGCTGAAAGAAACCGGCATCCCATCAGCATGGCTCTCCCTTGATGCGGGCGACAATGAACCAAGCCGTTTTCTCCAATACCTGGTGACGGCAATTCAGTCTACTCAGCCGAACTCCGGGCTCGATTTAGCCGCCATGCTGCAAGGCGTACAACCAGCACAACTCGAGAACGTCCTGAACCTGTTAATGAACGAACTCGCGGCAATTTCAAATCCCTTCACGCTGATCCTGGATGATTTCCACCTTATTAGCTCCGAAACCGTGATCAAAATGGTTAATTATCTTCTTGAGCATCTCCCGTCTCAAAAACACCTGGTTATCATTACCAGGATCGATCCACTTTTGCCCCTCTCCCGTCTGAGAGTACGAAATCAACTCGTAGATATCCGTGCCGAACAACTACGTTTCACGCATGATGAGATTACGGCCTTTCTAAATGATGTGATGGGATTGAAATTATCCGCTGAGGATCTTGCCGCCATCGAGACAAGGACAGAAGGATGGATAGCCAGTTTACAACTGGCGGCCCTTTCGATGCAAAGCAGTAAAGATATACACGGTTTCGTAGCAGCATTCACCGGCAGCCATCACTATGTCATGGACTATCTAGTTGAAGAAGTACTCAGGATTCAGCCCAAAAAGGTAGGCGACTTCCTGATGCAAACCTCGATCCTGGACCATATATGCGGACTGCTGTGCGAGTCAGTCATCAATGTGGATCCGGACGAACCGGTAGACGGGCAGGCAATGCTGGAATCGCTGGAAAAGATGAATCTTTTTGTCATCCCGCTTGACAACGAGCGGCGCTGGTACCGTTATCATCACCTGTTCGCTGATGTACTGAGGAAGCGCCTGGAACAACAGTATCCGCGCCTACTCCCCGAGCTGCATCAGCGTGCCTCCGCATGGTATGAGCAAAACGGGCTTATCCCCGAAGCTATCCGCCATTCACTAACAGCCGGCGACCAGGGCAGAGTAATCCAGTTGATCGAGAAAAACGGCCCTCTCCTCTTAATCGGCGGCGAATTAGCCAATCTATCCAACTGGATCAAGGCAGTGGAATCTCATTCTCAGAGGCGTCCCTGGATCCATATTATGAAAGCCTGGTTGTTTGTTCTTGCCGGAAAGCATGAACAAACAGAAGAGGTGTTCCAAACCGCCGAGAAATTAATTTCATCCCTCGATGCAGATAAAGAATTCGAGGCCATGAAAGGTGCGATTGCAACCGGCCGGTCCTACCGGTCTTTCATGAACGGCGACATCAACCAGACTGCCGTCTTTGCCCGGCAGGCGGTAGATTATCTAACTGATGTTGATCTTATCTCCCGCAGTATACGCAGTATCGCCACTGCTCTCCTTGGGGAAGCCAGCTTGATGAACGGCGAACTAGAAGAAGCACGGCAAGCCTGTACAGAAGCAAAGCAAATCGGACAAGCAGCCGGCGATGTTCACGTGGTCATTATCGTCAATTGTGCCCTGGGCAGGATATTTTTGGAACAAAGCCTGCTCCATCAGGCTGCTGAAATACATACCGAGACTTTACAGATAGCAACTCGTCCGGACGGTAAGAAGCTGGTATCAAGCGGAGAAGCCTATGCCGAATTCAGCCAGGTATCTTACGAATGGAACGACCTGGAAACCGCAAAAGAACACGTCCACCACTGTATAGCACTCTGTAGTAATTCGGGGCAAGAAACCTTTCAAGCAATCGGTTCAATAATGCGAGCGCGCCTTGAGCTAGTTCAGGGCAATGCAGCCACTGCCATAGAAAGCATGAACCTTGCGGAGAAACTGGTGAGAGAGCACCATTTTGCATTCAAATACACCGCATGGGTTAAGTACGGCTTAGTTCGCCTTTTAATTTCTCAAAGGAACCTTGAAAAAGCCTCCCGCATAGTTCAAGAGAGCGCCGTCACAATCAATGATGATATTCCATACCTGCGCGAACTCGAATTTCTGGCTTTACTGCGTTTACTCATCGCCCAGGAGGATTATGACGCTTCATTGATATTGAGTGAGCGTTTGCTTCAGAAAGCAGAGAGCGGCAAGCGAAAGGGGAGAGTAATAGAAGTCCTCGTACTTCAGGCACTGATCTTGCAAGGGATGAAAGAGACGGACCAGGCACTGACAGCCTTAAAGAAAGCTCTCTCACTGGCCAAACCGGAAGGGTATATCCGCACTTTTATCGATGAAGGCGAACCGATGATCAGGTTACTGCACATGGCCCGGTCACGGCAAATCGAGACGGATTACGTCTCCGACCTGTTGTCTAAAGTAAAAGCAGATGTTAGCCCGTCAAAACCTGCCCCGCGACTTCTCAACGAGCCGCTGACTGCCCGTGAGGTGGAAGTCCTGAAACTCGTCGGGGCCGGCAACTCCAACCAGGAAATTGCCGATAAACTGATCATCTCCTTCACTACCGTAAAGCGCCATATCAGTAATATCTATACGAAGCTGGACGTTAAAAGCAGGACGCAGGCAGTAGCAATCGGAAAAGAACTCAAACTCTTAGATTAAAACACCACAGCGGTAAAAAAAAGCCGGCAGTAGAGAGACAATCTACTGCCGGCTTTTTTCATATCTTCAGAGAAATACAACCCCCAATTACATCTTTTTGAGGATGTTCCTTTACCGGCAGGCCGATATATTAGGCATATAACAACAGAGAATACTAAAAACGAGATAAACGAAGCTAAAACGGGAGGTTTGAGAAATTGAAAATCACATTCGGGAAACATAACGTACCGGCAGCAACTGAAGATACGGGGATACGGAAATCTCGTCATATCATCATCTTGCTGGCGGTTAGTGTAGCTTTGATCATGACCGGTTTCGGGATCATTATGCCGGTGTTCGCACACCGCCTGGAGGATTTCGGCTCGGGAGCAGTTGAACTGGGTTATATGACGATGGGATTCGCTTTTGCCCAGTTTATCCTTTCCCCGATACTCGGCATTTTGGGCGACCGCATCGGCCGCCGGCTGATATTACTGGCTCTGGGCGGATATGCTGCAGTAAATATCGCCTTTCTGTTCGCTCCTGATACCGGGACCTTGGTGGTTCTTCGTTGTCTGGAAGGGGGAGTAACAGCCGGCCTGCTTCCCGCGGCTCAAGCAACGGTCGGTGATATTGTACCAGCCAACCGGCGAGCCCAGGGAGTAAGCATCGTGATGGCCGGGTATGGTTTTGGCTTCATCCTGGGACCCTTCATCGGTGGTTTACTCTATGACATGTTCGGTTTTGCCGCGCCATTCATTGCCTCCTCCTCCATGGGCCTGATCGCCCTGGTATTTGCCAGTATTATGGTCCCGGAAAGCCGTTGCAGGGTAACGCAGATCAAGGTAAAGGCCGATTCTACTCAGTCCAGGTTGAGAGATTCATTATGGGGAAATTTACCCAAACCTCTAATCACATTCATAATCCTGCTCCTGGTCAGCTTTGTGTTAACCTTTACCTTCGCCTTCATCTCACCGGTGATGGTTTTTTACGTATACGATGATCTAAATTTTTCGGCGACTCAATTCGGACTCTTGATCGGTGTTTTAGGCCTGGCGATGGTTTTAGGGCAAATATTCCTGGGCGGCTTGAGTGATAAGTACGGCCGCAAACCGGTTATTATTTCGGGTTTAGTCATCTCTTCCATATTTTACGTAGGGATGATCGTCTTTACGAAGTTCGGTACTTGCTTTCTGGTAAGTGCGGTTGGAGGAATCGGCAGTGCCCTGGCGACTTCAGCAACCAGTGCTTATATCCTGGACATCAGTGATAAGGACAATAAGTCTCGAATTCAAGGCATCAGAAGTTCCTTCATGGCCCTGGGAGAGGCTATCGGCCCTTTACTGGCGGTGTTTGTCAGTGCCCGGCTTACACCACAAGCGATGTTTATGATCAGTGCCGTTATCGGCATCGTGATGGCTTTTACGGGACTGATGATGTTACACGGTAAACGGCAAACCGGGCTCGTTAGTGCCCGGCCTTCTCTTGTCGTTGATTCGGAACAATCGCCGGCAGCAGTAGTACCGCCGGTACATAATTAAACTGATTTTCAACCACCGTCCGCCGGTAGTAGACAGAGTGTACTACCGGCTTTTTTATTCACACTAATCAGTGAAACCAGATAGAAATAACCATCCCGGTTGTATCCCCGAAATACAACTCCAAATACATCCTTCTGACGATGAACCGATACGGGAAAGCCGTTAAATTAGAAGCTGTAAAGGAAAAAACATACCAGGGAGAAACAAATGAAAGAGATACGCAGACAGACTGATAACCGTCCAACCGTAGTTGCGGAATACAAAGCCCCCATTTGGCTGCAAGCAGTACTTAAAGATTTGAGAATCCAGTTCACCACAAAAGTGGTTGCCTGTGCGAAATAAAGAGGGTATCAGGGAGCGGTGAAAATACAACCCCATTTACATCTTTTTGACGATGAACCCTTCCCTGGAAACCGATTAAATTAAGAACTATGAAAAACAACAGCAACGAAAATGAAAGATTCCTAACCACCGACACCAGCGGCGGCCTTTTCGAAATCTACGTCAAAGGGCAACTGGATAAAAGCTGGTCGGAGTGGCTGGGGGGAATGGAGATAGAACTGGCAAATGAGGGAGAAATGATACTTACCGGAAATATCGGAGACCAGGCAGCATTAATGGGGATACTTAATAAACTATATAGCCTTAACCTGACCATAGTTTCACTAAGAAAAACCAATCAGAGGAAATAATAATATTCAATAAAGGAGAAAAAGATGGAAAATACAAAACAGTTCAATACTCAAAACGCATCGATCCCAAGAAGTGCCTTCTTCATCGAGAAAGTACACCGCTGCGAAGAATGCCCCATCCGGCTCATGGCCATCAAGCAGCCACGGTCGGTATTTGCCCGGCTACACCTGTGGCACAAGAAATGGTGGCCGGGCTGGAAGGCTCATCAAGCCAGATCATGCAAATTCAACGGATAAACATAAACCAAATCAAAAGGTGATTAAGAAGGAGATACAAAATGTCTGAACTAAAAATGGAAAATAATAAAAATGGAAATGGAGGCGAAAAAATGCAAAACAAGAACTGGGGACTAGAACGGATTTGGTCGGGGCTGGGGTGGGGGATATTTTTCATACTCATGGGCGGGTTGATCTTTGCCAGCAACAAGGGGTGGGTAACGGGAGGCGAGGGGTGGCTGTATTTTGCCATCGGTACAGGAGCGATATTGATAGCTGAGTTTTTAGTCCACTTCTTCTCAAATCAAGCCAACCGCTGGAGCGGCTTAGGCAGCCTGGTGGTCGGACTATCCATGGTTTACATCGGAATAGCGTTCCTGAATGGCTTCGGCGATTGGTGGCCGCTGGTGTTCGTCCCGGTGGGCGTGGGATATATTGCGAAAGGGATCCTGCAGCACCGCAACCATACGTATGCATCATAAGGCAACACAGCGCCTGCCCGGTTGATAATAAGAAGGGACAATATGGGCAGGCGCTGATAAGGCCAACTTAAAAACTTAAAAAGAGTGAAGAGATGAAGGTCCTGACGATATATGCCTATCCGAATCCGAAATCATTTTGCCATGCCATCCTGGAGCAATTTACCAGAGGGCTAAAAGGATGCCGGCCAGGAAAGCGAGATCATCGACCTGTATGCCATCAAGTTCAACCCGGTATTTACCGGTAGAGACGCCCCGAATTGGGCGAATGAAAGCATACCGATGCAGGTAGTAGAAGACCTGGACCTGAAGAAGCGGATCCCGATGTTAAAGCACGAGAAAAAACATATCATCAGCACCAACCCGGTGGTAAGCCGATGCCGTGAATTAAGGGTAGCAAATCGGCAAACATATTATCTCTGACCAGTTCAGCGACGAGGCGGCCAAAGTTTTCTTTTCCATTAATATCTACCGGAGCGGCCGGTATGTGCCCCCAGCACAATGGACAGCGTTTTCAGAGGCAGCCAGTTAAAATCGAACTGTTTGCTGATGCAATCCCGCAGTCGATCACGATCTGCATTATATGATCCTGAGGTAATAATTAATTCCGGCGAAACCGGGCAGCGCTATTTTACACTATACCGAATACGCACAAGATGTTCCGGGTATTAACTTACGGATAATAGTGCGGAAATGAAAGCCGTAGACAGCCAGGGTCATCGACAACTGGAATGTTCGGGGGCGCCGGAACAGGGTGGAAAAGATGAAAGCCCAGTAGGACAGGCGGTCCGCATCGATGATACCGAGATACCATACGGACCGGAACCAGGCGATAACATGCCACCACTTGATCTGTGAAATAGCTTTTCTTTTCTGAGGCCGGTATTGGGACAGGAAAGTCTTGATGCGGCGGTAATATTCACCTGGGGCGTAGAGGGTAGTCATGACTTCTTTGTAGCCGTCGACGAGGGTTTGCTGGTCCATCTTGGGCACGAAATTCATAGAGCAATCCGTATTGTCTCCGGTGGCTTTTTCCGGGGTAAGCCGGTTTTCGTCCTTCATCCGCTGAAATAAACGGGTACCGCGGGGCGCATTCAACAATCCCACCATGGCCATGACGATGCCGCTCTGCTGTATCAGTTTTATCTGACTCTTAAAAACGGAGACCGGGTCATTATCGAAGCCAAGGATAAAGCCAGCCTGGACCTGTAAGCCGTGATTCTGCAGTATCCTGATCGAGCCTACCAGGTCGCGGTGTTCATTCTGGATCTTGTTACATTCCACCAGACTGTCTTCATTCGGACTTTCGATACCGATAAAAACACCGTCGAAGCCGGCAGTAACCAGCATATCGGTCAGCCGGGTATCGTCCGCCAGGTTGATGGACACCTGGGTAGAAAAGGAAAAAGGATATTTCCGCCGCTGCTGCCAGTCGATCATGGCGGGGAGGATCTCCTGTTTCAACTTGTTCTTGTTGCCGATAAAATTATCATCTACGATGAAGACCCCGGAACGCCAGCCTATTTCATACAGGGCATCCAGTTCCCGGATGATCTGGTCTTTACTCTTAGTCCGGACGACACGGCCATTCAATACGGCGATGTTGCAGAAATCACAATCGAAGGGGCAGCCGCGGGAATATTGTAAACTCATCTGGGTATATTTTCTCATATTCAAAAGCGGCCACATGGGCAGGGGAGATACCGTCAAATCGGGCCTCTGTTGAGATGTATATAGATGTTGAGCGCAACCGTTTTCGATATCCTTTAACAGGAGCGGTAGGGTAATCTCCGCCTCATCGAGAACAAGGTGGTCGACATCAGTGAATTCTTCATGCTGGTTGATGAAGAGCGGCCCACCCGCCACGGTTTTTTTATGCAGGGCGCGGCATTTCTGGATGACTTCCAGGGTAGACTGACGCTGGATGACCATGGCACTGATGAAGACATAGTCAGCCCACTGGATATCAGCGGATTTGAGCCGGTCGGTATTCATATCCACCAGTTTTTTCTCCCAGGAAGAGGGCAGCAACGAAGCTACGGTCAACAGGCCGAGCGGCGGAAAGACCGCTTTTTTAGAACTGACTTTTATGGCGTGGCGAAAACTCCAGAAAGTATCCGGATATTCCGGGTAGACTAACAATATTTTCATCTTTATGCATCTTCTTTATCAATTATTACAATAACACATTATGCGGGCCGGACCAGGATTATCAAGTGCAACCATGGACTGCTGATAACAAGCATACAAGTCCGGGACTAGACTCGACTAATACCGGCCCCGTTCACGTCCGTAGCCACCGGAGCGGCCGCCCCCGGACCTGCCTTGGTCTCTACCGAAGCCACCAGAACGCCCGCGGTCTTCCCGGGGACGGGCGGCACTAACGGAAATAGACCGGTCTTTCAAGGCCTTGCCATTGAGTTTATTGATCGCCGCCTGGCCCTCAGTGATGGCGGGCATTTCAACGAAGGCGAAACCCTTAGGCCGCCCGCTGTATTTGTCCATGATGACTTCAACGGAAGCTACGGTACCAAAAGCCGCGAATTCGGCCTGAAGTTCTTCTTTCGTCACATCATAAGGTAGATTGCCGACATAAATTTTCATCTTTTCACCTCAATAAATTTTGTCCGTAAAAACTAGGATGCCTGTCTACGGCGTTTACGGGCGGCATTTTTAGCTTTAATGCGGGCGGCACTGCCCCGGGAGACGAAGTAACGCCGGTTCTTTAGTTCCCGCAACACTCCGCTTAACTGGACTGATTTCTGAAAGCGCAGTAATAAGGCTTCCTGGGATTCGCCATCCCTTATTTTAACTTCCAGCGGCATCTTATACTCCTTTTTTTCGGGTTGTTCGTTTTTATTCCAATTTACTTAACCCTGTAGATATAGTCCGGCCGGGTTTTCCCCCGGTACCGTTATTCAAGATAATCACGCAGCCGGCGGCTTCGCTTGGGATGCCGCATTTTGCGGAGAGCCTTTGCTTCGATCTGCCGGATGCGCTCGCGGGTGACGAAAAATTCTACCCCGATCTCTTCCAGTGTTCGGCAGCGGCCGTCCTCCAGGCCAAACCGCAATACCAGGACACGCTGTTCCCGGGGCGTCAATTCCGATAAAGTAGCGGCTATTTCATTTTTAAGCAGTTCTTTAGAAGCCGAATCGAGGGGAGGAACCGATTGATTATCCTCGATAAAATCTGATAATTGAGCATCCCCATCTTCACCTACGGGAGCTTCCATAGACAACGGGAATTGCGCATAGCCCAAAATTTCACTCACTCTATCAGCCGACAAGTAGATCTTTTTCCCAATCTCCTCATTAGTAGGATTCCGGCCAGTCGTCTGGGTGAGATGAAGCCGGGCTTGCATGACTTGCCGGATAGCATCGACCATATGTACCGGGATGCGAATGGTCCGGCCTTGATCGGCGATCGCCCGGGAGATGGCTTGCCGGATCCACCAGGTAGCGTAGGTGCTGAACTTGAAACCCCGGTGGTGGTTGAATTTTTCGACCGCCCGCATGAGGCCCAGGTTGCCTTCCTGGATGAGGTCTAAAAAGTTCATACCCCGTCCGAGGTATTTCTTGGCGATACTGACCACCAAACGGAGATTGGACTCAACCAGCTTCCGGCTGGCATCATCAGATTCCTGGTAAATCTTGAGGTGGAACCGCTCGATCTGCTTTTCATACCGGCGCAGGAAACCGGGTATATCCGGCGACTGCGGCGTGGCAGGGAAAAGGTCGGCAGACGACGCTTCCAGTAATTCAAAAGGTATCAGGCCGTAACAGAGCGATAAATCAATCAGGGTTTTTTCCGTTTCGGCGTCTGTTTTTCCAGTCTGGGCAGAAATTTTACGAAGGAGGTCCGGATCGATCACTCCGGAGATGCTTTCCCTGAAATTGCCATCGGTGATATTTAGAACAGGGTTAATAACTGCCGGTAAACCTAGCGCTTGCCTGAGTACCGTCAAGATAGGGAGGGCGTGTCTCAACCTGGATTGAACCAGGGAGACGACCTGCTTAACAGAATTGCCGTCCCCATTATTTCCCGGACAGCCCCTTACGATGTCTTTCAGATACCGAGCTACTTCGATCTTCCGGGCAAGGGCTTTTTCTTCATTGGCCTTCAGGAGAGACTTCGAACCGATCTCATGCAGATACACACGGATAGGGTCTTCAATTAGATCGGCGTCTGCCGCGACCGGATATTCCTGAATCGTCTTTAGGTCGGCTTCTTCCGGTTCCGACTCCCGGTCTGCAGGGAGAAGGTATGGTGATTCTTCATTTTCCAAAAGAATCCCTGCCGGTAGCTTCAAATCACCAAAATTATATACGATTGAATCTCCCTATAAACCTGGATCGTTCATCGATAGCCAGAGGCCAGCCAAGGCTTTCATAATATCCATATCACTGGAAAATATGATAAGGTCCGGAATAATAACGAAGGCAGTTATTCTGTTTTTACGGGAAAGCGGTCAGTTGCTTATTCTCTGCTTTTTCTCTGTGCGTCTAGTTTACGGGCGTCGGCCTTAATGGACCGGCTGCGGAGAATCAGCATCACGATAATTCCCACCACGATCAGTACTCCAAGGATAATGATTGGCATGTTACCCTCCTACATGATGATAAGGAAGTTAAAATCAACTCGATCAAGAGATGTTCAAAGTAATGAAGGCCATTCGAACAGTACGCAGAAAACACAGGGTGTTTAAAACAGGAGAAAAAGGAGTAGAATTGTCCCGGAAATGCATCGACGACCCTCCTTAAATAGAGTTCGGGTCATCAAACGCTTGATATTGGCAGGGCTACTTAAAGTATCTAATAACCTAAACTGAATTTCTTTAATTATAACAGAAGACAAGGGCATAAACAATCGGATATAGCTTAATAGTGGGGAATCTTAGGGGACGGGTAAAATGGTAACGGTCAGCGGTTGGTTTAGGCTAAGCATACCGCCGCCTTCAGTTACCGGGATACGGGGCATGACGATAAGGTAATCACCCGGAGGTACCAGCTGCCCGGCGGCATCCCGCTGATCCCAGGTTAAATCCCAGATTTCCACCTTACCCGGGCGCAGGGTCACGGTCCCGTTTCCGGCGGCGAAGAAACGCACCGTCCGGAAATTGGCACTCTCAATACCGATACCGGGAGGGAATGGAAAAGTTATGGTATCGGCAGTAACGTTCTTGAAAGAAAAGTGCAGGGCGACCGTATCCCCGGTGTTATAGGTACGTTTCAGGTCGACAACCCGGGCTTCTACAGAGACCATAGCACCGCCCATTTGACTGGTCATCATAGTGTGCTCTTCAGGAGCAAACACGCCCATCCGCCACACCACCAGGGCCACCACGGCCACGGCAACGGTTGCGGCAGCCATTCTCCAAACCGGGGGGGAGGAGAACAGATCCAGCAGGTGGTTCCACCAGGAGGGAGCGGAGACACCGGCCGCTTCCTGTTCCGTCATTTTTGCCAGCAGGCGCTGTTTGAGGTTATCACGGAAGGCAAGGGAGGGCTCAGTACGGTTCGCCATTACCTTTTTGGCAAACTCGAAGTTTACCCGCGATTCGGCAGGCAACGGTTCACTCGCCCGGCCTGACCGGCCGGCGAGGAGTTCATCCACATTCCGGGTAAAATCCTTTTGCTGCTGTTTTTCATCCATTCCAGGACACATCAAATTCCTCGCGTAATTTCTTCACAGCCCGGAAAAGCCGGACGCCCACATTCGATTCTGACAAACCCAGCATTTTCGCGATCTGCCGGTTATTGAATTCTGCGGCGAATTTAAGGCGGACGATCTCCTGGTCATCTGCAGGAAGCCGGGACAGGCACTGCCGCAGGCATACCTGCTCCGCCGACCGTTCCACCTGCTCCTGGGGAGAAAGCACCGGGGAGGCCACATCGGCAGCTTCGTCCAGGGGAACCTGCCGGCCGGACTTACTGGTGCGGAAATGGTCGATCAGGGTATTACGGGCGATGGTGAAAATCCAGGTGGAAAAAGCCGCTTTATCCCGGCTGTACTTTTCAAAACCTACCAGGACTTTCTCGAACACCACTGAGGTCAAATCTTCCGTCAATTGCACATCGTTTACCTGGTAGCCGAGGTAGCGGTACACCTTAGGCATGAACTCGTCATAGAGCCCGGCAAACAACTCCTGTTTTGCTGTTATCCGATCATTCGCCTGCATACCGGTCCTTCCGGCTGCCTAACAGATTATACGAGGCAGCGGTACTAGTATTACATCCTCCGCCTCTCGATATCAACTACAGCCCGGAATCCAATCCGGGAAAAGGGGTTGTAATACTCCACCGGGAAAATCGTATAGAAAAATAGAGCAAAAAACAATGGGAGAGATACCGATGGAGATAATGACGACGACCACAGCAGCAGAAATAACCACTCCATGGGCCGCGGAGCAAAGGGAAGAGAGCACGATATGGCACCGGGCCTTGAGAATCAGCCGAGCATTACTAGCTACGGCGCTGCCGCTGTTCATCATTACAGCGCCGCTGGTATTTCAGTTGCTCATGGTAGCTGCCCAAGGACTGCAGCCGGGATATAATCCACTGCGGGACACCATCAGTTCGATGGTGTGGGGGCCGCAAGGCTGGCTACAGACCGGAAACTTCGTCATCATCGGCCTGATGCTGGGAGCGCTGGCGGTAGAACTGCGGCCGTGGGCGGGGCAGAGCCTCCGGGCTAAAATCGGCCGCTTGCTATTGTTATCAACCGGAGCTGGCTTTATCATCCTGGCCATCTGCCCGACGCAAAGCCCGGGCGGATTGAAGAACCTTGCGGCTGTCATCCACGGCATCACCGTCTACGGCATCGTGTTCTTCTTCCCGGCGGCCTGCTTTCTGCTGGCGCCGGCTGCTGGGGACGGGGCGGCTGGGCAACATCATCAAGGCGGGGACACTTGCGGTGGGGGCGGTGGAGTTGGGGCTTATCGGGCTGGGGGGACTACTGATGCTTAACGACGCCCACTGGTTCGGCATGCTGGAAAGACTGCTGCTGCTGCCCGGATTCACCTGGCTGGAAGTAATCGCCATCTATTTCGCGGGCGACAACCTGATAAAGGGCATCAAGGCCCTGAAAACAATGTAATACCCGGCCGGCAGCATCGTACAAGTAAAATGAACAAGACAATTACAGGAGAATATAAAGATGAAAACAAAGCTGATCCTTATGGCAGTCATGGTCACCCTGCTACTAGCGGCCGGGGCCTGCTCATTAGCTATGGGCGCCAGGATACCGCAAGACGCCGCATTGGTCGTACCCGGTGACGATTTTAGTAATACCCAACAGGTGGTTAAGGAGGCCGAGGTGGCAGCGGGAGGGACCCTCACGGTGACGCTGGAGTCCAATCCCACTACCGGGTTCAGTTGGGAGGAAACGGCACAGATAACCGACACCGCTATCCTGGAACAGACCGGCAACAAGATGCTGGTACCGGAGGGTAAAGGCATCGTGGGGGCGGCGGGAAGCCAGTCCTTTACCTTCAGAGCCCTGGAGAAAGGTTCGACCACCGTCAAACTGGACTACAGCCGGCCCTGGGAGGGCGGAGAAAAGGATGAGTTGACCTGTGAAATCGACGTAACGGTCAAATAACGAAAGTCATGAAAAAAGACGGGAGCATCAACTCCCGTCTTTTTTCGAACTTTTATTTCTTTTTATTCTTGTCCTGAGGGATGAGTTTAAGGTCGATAAAGCTCCCCGGCTTCCCATCGGCTCCTTTTAAGGCGTAATCGGGTGTCATGGGGCAATTGACGAAGAAAAAGGGCGTCCCGACTCGCGTGTGCCGGATGGGACAATGCATCAATCCGGCGGGAAGGTATAAAGACATGGTCCGGTCGATGATATATTTTTCGCCGTCCAGATAAAGCTCGGTCTCGGCGTCATAAGCGGACAGGTCATCCGTGCAGGGAACCCAGAGCATGATCTGGTCGAATTCGTGGGAATGGGGCGGTTCGATGCCCTCGAAGGGGACGCTGACGTGGGTGAAGCGGATCTGGAAGTTGATATTCTTGTTATCGAGGGTATGCATGATCATGTTCTTGAAGGGGGGGTAGGTGGTCTCGTGGATAATCTCGGGATTGAATAAATAATCGTATTTACGTTTCGCCATGTACACATCTTCCTTTTTCACAAAATTTGAGCCACGGGGTGCCGGTAGTGATTGATACTCCCGGATGCCCGTGTCCCATGATGGTGCCATAGTCTATAACGGAGGGGGAAAGAAGTAAAGAAGAGGGGAGGGGCTCATCTTGTACTTGACAAGACTGTATAAAACACCACGATTCAAATTGTGTTATAATACCTTTAACTGGTTCGAAAATGGTTATCTCCTAGTGAGACTCACAATTCCCCTCAATATCGGATGACCAACTCTTACCAAATATTAAAGAAGGAGGTCGTCTGATGGATTATCAAGACAAATCACTCACATGTTCCGATTGCGGCGCTACTTTTACTTTTAGTGCCCAGGAGCAGGAACAATTTGCCACTAAAGGCTACACCAACGAGCCGAAACGGTGTCTCAATTGCCGGCAGGTAAGAAGAGCTCAGCAGGGTGAAAGCAGCGGTGGTAATTATAGAAGTAATAGCTTTAGTTCTGCACCGCGGCAAATGTATCCTGTGAAATGCGCCACATGCGGCAAGGACACTCAAGTGCCCTTTCAGCCTCGTGGTGACAGGCCGGTATACTGTTCAGATTGTTACCGCAAAACCAACCCCGTAAAAAGATATTAGTTTTCAACGGTAAAAGATCGACCGGGAGGAACCGTCCGAAAGGATAGTTCCTCCCGGTTTTTCATTTAGCCGCCAGTTCCGGGCGGCCTCAAACTGGTAAAGCCTTGGATTGGTTGATATGCTTGAAAGCTCCCGGCGGTGGTAGAATATGCTGAACTATTATGTCTAAAAGGAGGGGGTGATGGAAAAATCGATCATCATCATCGGGGGCGGGCTAACCGGACTCGCTGCCGGTTGTTACGGACGGATGAACGGGTATAAAACCAAAATATTCGAAATGCACAGCATCGCCGGCGGGGTGGCCACCGCCTGGAAACGTAAAGGATATACCATCGACGGTTCTATGAACTGGTTGATGGGCAGCAAGCCAGGTACGGGTTTTTATCGTTTCTGGGAAGAATTGGGGGCGGCCCGGGACTGGAAAATCTATAACAATGAGCGGCAATCAATCATAGAAAACAGGGACGGAAAACCATTTACTGTTTATTGTGATGCCAATCACTTCGAACAATATCTACTGGAAATCGCCCCGGAAGATGAAGCCCGCATCAAGGAATTGACCGGGGCGCTACGCTCTCTCAATCTCGAAGCCCCGGTTGATAAACCTGCCGAGTTATACAGTATTATCGATAAAGTTAAGATGTTGAAATTGGCACCGTACCTGGTATTTATGCGCAAATGGACTAAAGTGACCACAAAGGGATATGCGAAGCGTTTTAAAAATCCCTTTTTAAGGGAGATGTTTGTATCTGCCTTCGGCGAGGATTTCCCACTGGCAATGTCCCTGATGACACTCTCGATGCAGAACCAGAAATCCGCCGGTTATGTAATCGGCGGGGCACTGGCGTTGGTGGACTCTATTGAGAAACGCTACAAGTCACTGGGCGGCGAAATCCACTTTGGTTCAAGAGTGGTAAAGATACTTGTTGAGAACAACAAAGCCGTGGGCATTAAGCTGGCCGATGGGACGGAACACCGCGCCGATTGGGTTATCTCCGCCGCCGACGGACGCACCACGATATTCGAAATGTTGGACGGTAAATATATCGATGATGCGGTAAAAAACAAATACGAACACCCCAACCTGTTCGCACCGCTGGTATATGTCGCCTTGGGAGTCAACCGGAAGTTCGATGACATTCACCCGTCAATCAACGGTTTTACATACCAGCTTAAGCAGCCGTTTAAGGTTGCCGGGATAGAACAGAATTCCCTGAATTTGCGTATCTATAATTTTGACCCTACGCTGGCACCACCCGGAAAGAATGTAGCCGTCGTGTCTTTCGAGACCAGCTATGACTACTGGAAAAAACTGCGGGAGAACCTGGAAGCCTACAATGCGGAAAAACAAAAAATCGCCGACGACGTTGTCTCCGGGTTAGAAGAACGTTTTCCGGGTATTAAGACACAGATCGAGATGCGGGATATCGCCACCCCGATTACCTGGGAACGGTATACCGGCAACTGGCGGGGCGCTTACGAAGGTTGGATGTTCGATCCAAAAAACCTGACGTCCTCGATGAAAAAAACCCTGCCTGGCTTGGATAACTTCTATATGGCGGGGCAGTGGGTCAACCCCGGCGGCGGCATGCCCACGGCGGTGATGTCCGGCAACCATACGATCCAGCTTATCTGCAAAAAAGATAAGAAACCTTTTATCACCACAAAACCGTAGCCTTGTTTTAATCTTGTGCATAGAGATCTGGCATACTACCATCCACGATCTTAACACGGCCAATGTTGTCTGCAGCTGTTTTCAACCCTGACAACCGACCTAATGGTACTAGTTAGTACGATACATCCTGGATATAATGACGCAATGACGATTAAGTCAGATCAATTGAAGCAACAGGTATTTGTTTTCGCCGGCATGATTTCTTTATTACTTGGAATCATCGGCGTTATCGTACCGGTGTTACCGACAACACCGTTTCTACTATTAGCTGCATTTTGTTTTATAAGGGGTTCAAATAGGCTCTATACTGCTCTCCTCAATAACCGGTTTATTGGGACTTATATCCGGAATTACATGGAAGGAAGAGGGATGTCCCGGAGAATGAAAATCTGGACTCTGAGCATGTTGTGGGTAGCAATATCATTTACAGTATTTTTTGCAACAGATAGCCTGGTAGTTAAAATAATCCTGGCTGTTGTTCTTATTGGAGTTACGGTTCATATTCTCATGATCAAAACAATAAAAAACAAACACGGACTACCAGGAAAACCTTAATTATCAATATGTGTCATTAACTGGTAAATAATGGCTTTCTCCCTACCCTTTTAGTCATGAAAATATCTGGTTTCCCCCACCCGTTGGCATCAGGGATTATACCAGTGACCGTGAAACCTACTTTCTGATAGAATTCATAAGGGTGGTTACTCTTATTCTCAATATGGAGGAGATGCATTAGGACATCGGGGTATAGGTCCTTTCCAGATAAAGATGTACGATAGTTCTCATCGTCAGTACCCAGGTAAATCGTATTCCCGCCTAAATCTGCAACTCGTTTTTCCAAGGAAATGACTAAAGCACGCCCAATTCCTTGTTTTCGGTATCCCATATTTACTACCAGGGGATGTAATTCCCAGGTATGTCCGTCATAATGTCGGATTCCGCCGATCCATCCCAATACCGTATTGCTCTGGTCAACCGCAGCGAGAGCGATTTTATCTTTCTGAAGTAATTCTGCTACCTCTTTTAACCCTGCATCCAAATCCGGCCAAGAAGTAGAACCGGTATCCCTAAATTCTTCAACAAGCAAACTCGCTGCTTGATTTACCAATTCTGTATTTTGGGGATGAATATTGATGATTTCCATAACAATTCCTGCCTATACACGAATGATACATGATAGAACATAAAATAACCTACAATCCGCAAGAATATGACACCGTTTTATATATACGTTTAGCCGTTTAGCAGAAACTGAATCTTAAGGTGCATGGAATAATAACACATTATCCACTGGAATGAACAATTCGCTACTTTATTAAGCCAAATCCTGCCTGCTATTGCATTTGCTTGATACTTATCTCCTTGATAAAGAAGGTACCCTCACCACTATGCATAGTCAGCATAAACGAGTCTTCGCCTTCATGTGTTTCAAAGGTTTCTTTATATGTTATCCAGTCATCATATCGTTCCTGAGTTTCAGAAGTCGGAGGATTGCCGTTCACACCTTTGAAAGTATAATGCCTTAATGATGTTTTAGGCTTTTCCCAAAATGAATAATTTATTGTCGGATCAGCGTCGATATTTTTCAGAGTAATAGATAGTTCGTATACATTCCCGGGTTTTATCTCGGCTTCACCTCGAAGTGAATAGGTGTCTTTGACAATGATTTTCAGGTAGTATTCATCATTGCTGTCACTAATCTTCTCAACTGTAAAACCGTTGTAATTATCCCCGACTTCCATGTTAATGGACAGATCGTTGGTTTTTATCAAGCCATTTATTTCGTCCGATTCACGATATTTTTCACAGCTAAAAATTGACAACATCGCTAATATCAGGAATATGACAAGAAATATGTGTTTTAGTTTTTTCATTTTACCCTTCCATCATTATGACAGCATACATAGCTAATCATCATCCATGATAAATATGTTATAAATATATAACGTTAGATATATATAACATACATCAGCACCAAAGATAAGTAAAGTTTTTTCATAGAGACATAATGTCTCTGTGACAATAATCAAGGGAATTATACATGCCTTTTTATATTTACTGCACAGATACGTACGTACTCCGTATTACCTGAGAGCTGAACTAAATAAGTACGAGCAGTTGTGGCAGAGTAAAGCAATTTCGTATTACGGATATACCATCGACTGGACAACCGGTGAAGCCCCGGGAATTGCCAAGGCGGCGGTAAGGGTAGAGGCGGGCGACGCCATTTCCGAAATCCGGGAGTACCCTTCGACCGGCAAGTCCGTGCAAGTACTGGAAGAAATCAACCGCCTAGATACCGTAACGGAGCTTTTCGACCGGATACATAAAGCGGTAATGGAAAGGGAAGAGGCCGGCTTTTTTGAACTCAAAATCCAATATAATCAGGATTTTAGCAATCCTGCCTACATCGCCCTGCGCAACTATTACCGGACGGATCTGCTTAGTATTTATGCCTACAGCGTAGTTGATTTTAAAGTGAGTGGAAAAGAAATCAGTGAATAATAATGAAGAAATGGGAGCACAGGGAATTCGGGCGGATAATCACCCGCCCCTTTAAGACGGAGGACATGTAGTTAAGTGGTATTAGGGGGTTACAGGGTGATTTCCAGGTTGGGATCTTTTTCCCGCAGGCGGCGGCAAGCGGCGGCGGTGATATCACGGCCGTATTCGCAAGTCAGACGGATAGACATGATACCGTCATCGCCAGTAAAAATTATCGGGTAAACCTGGCAAACGACCGGACGGGGAGTATAAGCCTGACACCCGCATTGTTCCTGGCTGAAGAAGGGGCACGGCAGGGGCAGCCAGCGGGTAAAGCCCAACTCTTTTACCTGAAAAGCTAAGGAGGTCATATCACCCGGGTTGGTCTTTCGTTTGATATCTTCGTAATTCCAGTGCAGCAATTCGGCCATGGCTCTAATTTCATCTTCGAAGGCCTCGATGCCCGGGCTGGCCGGATTCTGCGGGTTGGGACGGCAGCATTTGCCGCAGCGGCGGCAGGTTGACAGGGCGAGTAATTCCTTCACGTTCTCTTCATTACAGGGAATAGGCAGGTTCAGCGAGATTTCATCTTCACCCAGGGCTATCAGCAGCCGGTCCAAATCTTCCGGGGCCAAGGACAGGATATTCTTGCCCTCCAGGTCCTCCAGTCCGTATTTATATAAATTCAACTTATAAATATCTTCGCCGTATTTTTTATCTTTTTCATCCATACCGCTATTCTATCATTTTCGGGGTTCCAGTACGTACCCGCACCGGGACGTTTGACACCGCCGCCGGGATTGCCTACACTGTCAACAACCCCCCGGACCTCATTCATATTCAAATTTTCTAATAAGGCGGTTTTAGCCATGATGAAAGAAAGCAGCCAGACCCGCGTCAAGATCACCGATACCACCCTGCGCGACGGCCACCAGTCGTTGATCGCCACCCGGATGCGGACCTCCGACATGGTAAAAATAGCTGCCGAGATGGACCGGGCTGGTTTTTACTCGGCCGAAGTGTGGGGCGGCGCCACCTTCGATGTCTCCATCCGCTATCTCAATGAAGACCCATGGCAGCGTTTACGTATATTGAAAGAACTTATGCCGCATACGCCCCTGCAGATGCTCGTACGCGGACAAAGCCTGGTCGGCTACCGGCAGTATCCCGACGACGTAGTGGAAGCTTTCATCAAGCATGCCGCGGCCACAGGTATCGATATCTTCCGCGTTTTTGATGCTCTTAACGATGAACGCAATATGGAAACATGCCTGAAGGCGATCAAGCAAAGCGGCAAGCAAGCCCAACTGACTATCTGTTATTCCCTGACCCAACGTAAGATGGGCGGCCCGATATACAATCTCGAGTATTACCTGAAGAAAGCCCGCATCCTCCAGGAGATGGGCGCTGACAGTATATGCATCAAGGACATGGCCGGCTTGCTGGCGCCGGACGACGCTTTCAATCTCATCGGTACGTTGAAAAGTAACCTCCGGGTACCGGTCCAACTCCATGCACACTACACAGCGGGATTGGCTTCAATGAGTTACCTGAAAGCGGTGGAGGCCGGAGTCGATGTTATCGATACCGCCCTGGCACCCTTCGCCCTGCGTTCGGGACAACCGGCGGTTGAGCCAATGGTCGTCGCTCTGGAAGGGACGCCCCGGGATACCGGATTGGACTTGATCCGGCTGCTTAAGCTGGATGAATACTTCGAAACAGTTGCAGCCAGCCACCGGACGCAGCTAAACCAAACGAAAATCTCAATGATAGATACCACCGTGCTGGAACACCAGGTGCCCGGGGGTATGATATCCAACCTGGTAGCCCAATTGAAGATGATGGGGGCACTCGACCGGCTATCTGAGGTATATGAAGAGATACCACGGGTCCGCCGGGAACTCGGTTATCCGCCGCTGGTAACCCCCACGAGCCAGATCGTGGGGGTCCAGGCAGTGCAAAATGTCATCGTGGGCCGTTATAAGTTAATCCCCACCCAGGTAATGGACTACTGTTACGGGCTTTACGGCCAGCCTCCGGCACCCATCGATCCCGAAGTTCTCAAGCTGGCGCTCAAACACTATAAAAAAGGAAAAACACCGGTCACCGGCCGGCCGGCAGATTACCTGGAACCGGAGATGGAAAGCGCCCGTGACTCGGTCAAGGCATATTCCAGTGACATCAGCGATATCCTGACTGCGGCCCTGTACCGGATCGACGGCACCCGGTTCGTGCGGGCGAAATATTCAGCCGGCGGGCTGCCCCATCCAGAGATGATACATATCCTGGATGAGTAAGGACAGCCAGTTTATGATTTGCCGTTGAATAGCTTGGTAGAGAGGTACTTCTCGCCGCGGTCCGGGAAGATAACTACGATCGTCCCGGAATCGACCTGGCGGGCGGTCTCCATAGCGGCATACATGGCAGCGCCGCTGCTCATACCGACGAAGATGCCTTCCTGTTTTACGATCTGGCGGGCGGTCTCGTAGGCAGTTTCCGTCTCCACCATAATGGTGATGTCGATTTTCGAGGGGTCATAAATTGCCGGGACGATGGCTTCTTCCATGTTCTTCAAGCCCTGGATATAGTGCCCTTTCACCGGGTGGGCGCACACGATCTTGATGTTGGGATTATGCTCTTTCAAGGCCATGCCTACGCCCATGATAGTACCCGAAGTACCGATAGAGGACACGAAATAGCCGATCTTGCCCCGGGTCTCCTTCCAGATTTCCTCGCCGGTAGTCTTATAATGTGCCATCTTATTGTATTCGTTGGAGAACTGGTCCGGCATAAAATACTTGCCGGGATTTTCTTTAACCAATTCGCGGGCCCGCCGGATAGCCCCGTCCGTACCTAATTTACCTTCGGTAAGGGTAACCCGGGCACCAAAAGCACGAATCATCTGCATCCGTTCCACGGACACGGCGTCACTCATGACAATTTCAACGTCGTATCCTTTAGCTACGCCAATCATGCCCAGTGCCACCCCGGTATTGCCGGAGGTCGGTTCGATAATGGTTTGCCCCTTCTTCAGCGTACCCTGCATCTCCGCTTGCTCAATCATACTCAGGGCAATCCGGTCCTTGATACTGCCCGTCGGGTTGAAACCTTCGACCTTGGCCAATATCGTGGTGTTCTTGTTAGGGTTAAGCCGGTTGATACGGACAAGGGGTGTATCGCCGATAGTACTTAAAATATCATCATGCATCTTTTACCAACTCCATATAAGGGTATTCTAGCGTCCATTGAGGTAACCCCCGGTTAAAGTATATTTGCGAGGCCTTGGTTCAGTATAAGTCCGGTACCCGGTTATCCGGTCAATCTCCTTCATCTCATCCACGGTCAGCTTCCATTCAGCCGCGGCAGCGTTGGTAGTGACCTGGACAGGCCGGGTCACCCCGGCGATCACGGTACTAACCCAGGGATGGGATACGAGCCAGGCGATAGCCAACTCAGCCAAGGTATGCCCATGCGACTCAACAAATATGTTCAGCCTATCAAGCATACTAAAATTTTCTTCCGTTAACAGCCAGGCATAAAAAGCGGGATTGCTACCGAAGCGGGTCCCCGCCGGCAGAGGCGCTCCGCGGCGGTATTTTCCGGTGAGAAAACCACCTGCCAGGGGATACCAGGGAATGACACCCACGCCGTAATTCAGGCAGCATGGAACAAGTTCTTCCTCACAGTGCCGGTCGAGAAGATTATATCTTGGTTGAACGGTGACAAATGAACTTATACCGGCGGTTTGAGACACCCACATAGCCTCACTCAATTCCCAGGCCGGGAGGTTAGAGCCGCCGATATAGCGGACCTTACCCGTTTTTACCAGGTCGTCCATCGCCCGCAGCGTCTCTTCGATGGGGGTAGCGGGGTCGGGCTGGTGAAACTGGTACAGGTCGATATAATCCGTATCCAGCCGTTTCAAGCTGGCTTCCACGGCTTTCATGAGATATGCCCGGGAGCCCAGGCCGTCCTTGTTGGCGAATTGCTGAGAACCCTCGCCGACGGCGACGCCGAATTTACTAGCGATAATCACCCGGTCCCGTTTCCCTTTAACCGCTTTACCGATAAATTCCTCGGACCGGCCCCCGTCGTGTCCATAGACATCAGCAGTATCGATATAATTGATACCGATATCCAGGGCATGACCGATAACTGCCATGGTACTTTGTTCATCAATATCACGGCCGAAGGTATCTCCCCCCAGGCTTACCGCAGAAACCTTCAAGCCAGAGCTTCCCAGAGTACGGTATTCCATGGTCATCTCCTAATATGAAGACAATCACAAGGAGTCTACAGATATTCCGGCGGTATATCTCAAGTATTTGTGCGACTGCATATGAGTAATATTATCATTTTAGTATATATCAATTTTGCCGGATAGAGAAATTACTTTACCGGGTATGTTCATATATCGCCTACCTTGAGCTTTAGTAAAAAATTGACAAAACACCCAATATTTTTGCATACTATAGGATTGAAGGAGTTTAATCATGAAAAAAATAGTCTCGACAGTTTTGGCAACCTTATTACTCACAAGTACGCTGGTGTTGGCCGTATCTTGCGGGGGTGGGGGAGAAACGACTCCCAAAGCAGGCATCATAAACGGTGGCGTTACATGGGTCGACCCAAATGGGGCGGTCGGTACTGCCGGTAACATTCCACTTGGCGGAGTAAATATCGCAGTTTGGGATGCCAACGATCAGAAGGTGTATACATCAGTCTCGCAATCCGATGGAATATTCAATATCCAGGGAGTAGCACCGGGAACATACACCGTAACAGGCAGCGCTCCAGCCAGTGACCAGAATTCGGTAGACAAAAGATGGATGACCAAGAATGTAGTTGTCACGTCCGAAAAAGTAAGAGCAGTAAATTTTGATTATCAAAACTCGATCGGCGACCAACTGCCTGCTAAATACGTAACCGACTAATTGAAAGAAACGGCCGGCTTATAAATCTGACATAATATGTCAGAAACAACTGAATAAAAGTCGAATAATCCGGACAGTATCTTAAATACATAATAATAAGGACTGTCCGGGTTTTTTTCTTTTTATAGAATCTAACCGGTGCGATTTAGGGCTTTCATTAAACGACAGATACCAAATCCATTATGAACTAAAATATACCAAATGGACTTCTACAGTACCTTCTTTCCGGGTGGCTTTAATACAAAAGTGATACTATCAGGATACTTTTATTATTCTTAAATCACCTTCCCAACAAAGGGAAAGAAAACGGTGAAATATCATTTAGTTATAAGGCTTTTAGTAAAACCAGAAGACAAAAAGGCCCCGCCTTTATAAAGGCGGGGCCTTTTTACTAATGATTTTGTATGCTGTTTTTAGTAGCCTGATTTTTCCTTTAGAGTTTCGTCAATCCAGACGTACTTGGCCCAGCCGCCAGCGCTGTTGAGGATACCAACGGCAGATTCGCCATGGTAGTTCTTGAGCCACGGTTGCCACATCATGTAACCATTTTGAGCCGGGGTGCTGACGATATAGCACTCTTCATAAATGACGGCCATTAAGTCTTTGTGTATCTGAGCACATTTGGCATCGTCGCCATCGTTGAAAGCGGCCAACATGTCGGTCTTGCCATTTTCTAACCGGCTGTCGACGATATAGCTGAGGTTGTAACCACCGCCGGAACCCTGGGTAGAGACCATGGTGCGGAAGGTACCCGGGCTGGCGAAACCGGCGAAGAACATATCCTCGTAGTCACGGGAAGTACCACCGGTTGTTGTAAACACCGAGTTCCAAGGGGATGATGTCGATATTGACATTGATTTTAGCCCACATATCTTCGATGATGGAGAGATAGTCGACATTGGCTTCGTTGTTCTGGGTATAGATAGTGGCGCTGAAGCCATCCGGATAACCGGCTTCGGCTAACATTTCTTTAGCTTTTACAGGATCGTATACATACAAGTCCTGAATTGCAGCGGATGCATCTTCCAGCTTCAGATAATTTTCTTTAAGGTCAGGAAGCGGGGAGATGGGGGCAGTAGGATACAGGGCCTGTCCTTCATATAAGTCATTGACGATAGTCTTGTAATCGACGGCCTTGGTGAGTGCCTGACGGACCAGTTTTTTACTGTAAGGTGAATCGGCTTTATCGGTCCGCATGTGGATATGGCCGGGAGCCGTGGAGGCTTCGATCACGAAATACTGCATGTCTTTGCGGGTATTAAGAATGGACTTGGAATCATCAATACCTTGTGTCCAGGCCAGAGTATCGATCTTACCGGTGCGTAGAGCAGACAGATAGGTAGAACTATCGGTGATGATGTAGTACTTGACACCGTCGGTATAAGGTAGTTGATCGCCCTTGCCCGGGCCGATGGGGTTGGTGCCCCAGTAATCGTCGTTCTTGACGAAGGTCACGGTGCTGCCGGAGACAAAGTCTTTCAGTATGTAGGGACCGGTACCGTGGGCATGCCGCCAATCTTTCATATCGCCCCATTTATCGATGACTTCCTTGGCGATAACACCATTCCAGTCAACACCGATCTGAGCGAACTGGTAGATAGAATCAGCATCATCAGGGACGACGAAGTCGACAGTATATTTGTCCGTGGCCTTGATAGTTAGATTCTTGGTGAAAAAGGGATGGGCATAATAGATGTAGGATTGCGGGGTGGTGCACAGGCGGTTGTAGCTGTAGGCGATGTCTTCGGCGGTAACTTCACGGCCACCGACTAATTTACTGGCTTCGTTGGTAGTATCCAGCCAGAAATTGACGCCTTTCCGTACCTTTAAAACCATGTGATTGGGAGCAACGAATTCCCAGCTTTCGCACAGTTGACCTGCTTTGGAGCTCCAGTTATAGATACCATCGAGAGTCCAGGTCCACTCTTTAGAACCATAGCCGCCAGCCCAACCCTGGGTCCAGTCACCGCTGAGCATTTCGTCTTCGGTGAGATGGCAAGGCCAGCACCACCAGGGAGCCGAATAGCCTTCGTCAAAGCTATTGGGGTCCCCGTTTCCCCACAGATTTAATGTGCCACCATACTGTGGTTTTTCAGAGTCAGTTGTTGTCGTGACCGGCTTGGTGGTAGCCGTAGTAGTTCCTGTCTGCGGTTTGGTGGTCGTTGTAGGTTCATCAGTACCGCCACAGGATGTTACCAGTAATGTAAACAACATAGCCAAAGCCATTACCGGCAACATGCGCTTGAAACCGTGCATTGATTATTGCCTCCTTTCTTTTTTTCCCCTGCTAAGCCGGAATATTCAAATAAATAGTTAAATATTCCGGCTATAAAGCACTAATTTTGAACAGCGATTGAAATAGTCCCAGTTATTCCTTTCCGGATTATAACAGTGCGCTTGTTATAACAATCACCGGCATAAAAATTCACAGGACGTCTATAAAGGTCGTCCCGGAATCACGATACTACCACTAAAAAACGGTGATGTCAATCCATCTACATATATGACTTAATAAAACTAATCTACTGAAATTTCCATGTTGATAAATGAAAGAGCCCGTCAGTTAATGACGGGCTCTTTAGGTGATCAAGAATTAATACTATTTTTTATTTGGATGCTTTAAGATCCTGGTCGATCCAGACCCACTTGGACCAGCCATAATTGTTCAGGATACCAACTGCGGTTTCACCATGATAGTTTTTCACCCACGGCTGCCATAGATAGCTGCCGGTCTGGCCCGGAGTATGGATAACATAAGCATCTTCGTAAATGTAACCACATAGTTCGCGGTGGATGGCATCGCAACCAGCTTCATCGCCGCTGGCGAAGGCTGCCAGCATATCGGTTTTACCATTTTCCAGACGGCTGTCGATGATGTAGCTGATATTGTAACCGCCGCCGCTGCCCTGGCTGGAAACCATGGAGCGGTAGGTACCGGCACTGGCGGCACCGGCAAAGAACATATCCTCGTAATCACGAGAATACCAACGATTATTGTAAACACCCATTTCCAGGGGGATGATTTCCAGTTCTACGCCGACCTGGGACCACATCTCAGCAATGATGGCGAGATAGTCGACATTAGCTTCATTATTCTGGGTATAGATAGTAGCATTAAAGCCATCCGGATAACCAGCCTCAGCTAACATTTGTTTAGCTTTGACAGGATCGTATACGTACAGGTCCTGAGCTTCCGCAGAAGCCTGGTCTAAAGGCAGATAAGCATTCTTTAAGTCGGGTAGCGGTGCAATGGGGAAGGTAGGATAAACAGCTTTCCCTTCATAAAGATCATTAACAATTGCATCGTAATCGACAGCCTTGGTAAGGGCCTGGCGTACCAGTATCTTGCCCCAGGGTTGATCGGTCTTGTCAGTCCGCATAAAGATATGGCCGTTGATCAAAGCACCGGGGATTTCCAACTTCTGGATATTTTTTACGGTGCTGGTGATGGTCTTGGTATCATCGATACCCAGCGGCCAGGCTTCGGTATCAATTTTGCCGGTACGCAGAGCGGACAAGGCAGTGGAGCTATCGGTTATGATGTAAACTTTGACGCCATCAACATAAGGCAGTTGATCGCCTTTACCCGGGCCGATAGGATTGGTATCCCAGTAATCAGGATTCCGGGCGAAGGACAAAGTGCTGCCGGAGACATAGTCTTTCAACAGGAAGGCGCCGGTACCGTGGGCATGCTTCCAGTCTTTCATATCGCCAAATTGGTCGATTACTTCCTGGGCAATAACGCCATTCCAGTCAACCACGATCTGGGCCATCTGATAGATAGAGTCGGCGTCATCCGGAACTACCACATCAACCGTATATTTATCCGTAGCTTTAAAAGTAAGGTTCTTGGTGAAGTAAGGATGGGCATAATAGATGTAGGATTCCGGGGTGGTGCACAGTCGATTGTAGCTGTATGCAATATCTTCGGCGGTCATTTCACGACCGTTGACCAGCCGGCTGGCTTCATTCTCAGTATCAATACTGAAGTGAACACCTTGACGAACCTTTAGAACATAATGATTGGGGGCGACTACTTCCCAACTCTCGCACAACGAACCTTTCTTGGAATCCCAGTTATACACACCATCCAGGGTCCAGGTCCAATCGTTTGTGCCATAACCCCCCGCATTACCTTTAGTCCAGTCACCATTCAACATTTCGTCTTCAGTGAGGTGGCAAGGCCAGGTCCACCAAGGAGCTGAATACCCCTCATCGAAGCTGTTGGGATCATTGTTTGCATAGAGGTTGAGGATCCCACCATATTGAGGTTTATCGCTAGACACTGTGGTGGTATTCGCCGGCGTAGTCGAGCCAGCGGGTTTAGTAGTGGTGGTGGTCGTGGGCTCTGATTGACCGCACGAGGCCAACAATGAGACCATGATCGTCCCGATTAGTACCAACGAGACACGCTTAATACCGATCAATTGTTACCTCCTATATATTTCACTAAGTCCAACGCGCAGGCACGGTTTCAAGTACTGAGCGTTGGACGTAGTTACTGTGAAACAGTGGGCGACTAAAAGGGAAAGATGAAACTTTCGGCCTATCCGCCCTTGCCCTTTGAACTACTTCAGGGAAATGTAACGGTGTTCTCAGTCAATAACATATCCGGTCAAGATAACATAATATATCTAGTATGATATCTTATATGATATCTATGATGATATATTATGCACCGGTTGTGGGAAAAAATCAAGCGGGGGAAAACGACTGGTAGGAATGCCTTAAAAGCACCTTCATTTTGTTACTTTCAAGGATATACCGGACTGAATTTATAAAGGACGATGTTGTTTCACCAAATCGGCAACAGCATGAACATTTTCGAGCCTGGCTTCATCCGGAATACCAACATCGCCATTAATGATCAAACCGCCACCTTTGCCAACCACATCAATAAGTTTCCGGCAATAGGTTTTAACCTGGTCAGGGGTACCACCAATCATCATTGACGAAGGTACACCCCCCTCGATACAAACCGTATCGCCTAAAACCTCTTTCGCTTTAAAAAGGTTGGTCCGTTCAAACCAATAAACGGCTTTACCGCGGGGAATATCCTTAATGATTTCCAGACGAGAAGTACAGTCTCCTTCAAAAAGTGGATTAGGTGTAAAGCCAGCTTCAATAATGGCCAGCATCAATTTTTTCAGGGAAGGCCAGTAGAAAGTCATAAACTGTTTAGGAGACATAAAGCCGTCAAGACCTTTGTGCAAGGGGATAAAGACGCGGTTGACACCCGTAGTCTTATTCACAGAGACGGCCTGTTCAATCAGGGAAGGAAGTACCTTATCGACAGCAGTGAGCAATTTTTCCGGATTGCGGTACATATCAAGCATGACACCATGGGTGCCCCGGAAAAAATCACCGATATAATCGAACGGGGCATAGGTTGAAGAAACGAACTGGCGGGGGAAACCATGGCTTTCCATCTCCCGGACCAATTCACCGGCAGCGGCGATCATTTTCTGGGCTTCCTGACCGGCTTTAATCAAGGATTCCAAGGCACCGGCGACCTCCGGTCTGCCGAAGACTGAGACATAAGACGGCATCCGGGTATACCAGGCCCAACTCAGCGGCCGCAAACGCTGCAATGGCTGAAGGGCTCCCCAGGCACGTCCGGAAAAGCGGCGTAGGAGGAAATCGGAAGGATCGTCCAGAAATGCATCATATTCCTCCACCTTCATATATTCACCCTCGACAAACTGATAAGTAACATCCGGTTTACCGCCATGGCCGGGCCAAACCAATTGCTTATAATCGAGAATCTCCAGAGTAGGCGCCCAGGCCAGGAGGCGGAAAGTATCGGGGAAGGTATCCGGCTGGAAATCATTCATGAACTTAATCATTGCGGAGGACAACTTGCCATAATCATGCATCGCTTCGGTAAAGCTGAGGCCGGCATATTTAACCGGGAAATAGGTAATAAAAGGAGCAAAGGCAATGCGATCAGAAGGTTGTAATTCGATCGCATTCTTAATCCTTACAACACGTTCCTGGAACAGTTCATCCGGACGCTTGGCCATGGGATACCTCCTGGTAATTGAGAGGGATACGTAATCAACAGAGATATAACTTAATAAATAGTCTCGTTATGCGATTTTTCCAAGTGTAATAATGAATTTTATCATACAGGAGGCTTATATTGAACCGTTTGAGGTACGGGAATAAAAAACCCGGGGTCAAGACGACTTTTATTTCGCCTTGATCCCGGGTATTGGCAACTGTTATTTACTAGTCACCGCTAAAATCTATGTGACGAAGCCAAACATGATTAATACAATTTAGCGGCCCATAGACTTCTTCATTGCCTGGTCGACCCAGACATACCGCACCCAGGAGTCACCGGAGAAGTAACCGACACTGAGTTCACCGGAATAATTCTTGAGCCAGGGCCACCACATCACGGTCTGGGGGTAGCGGGGAGCGGGTAGACAATAGGCCTGGTCAAGGACATATTTCATCAGTTCGCGGGTGATCTTCATAGCACCTCTGAAGTCAGAAACCGCAGCCGCTTGTGATTCGGCCACTTTTTCTTCGATAAAGGGGTCGTTAACCTTAGCTGCATTTACCCAGTTATAGATATTGGAGTAATTCGCCTGTTCCGGCCAGGTGGAAGGCGGTGCATAAAATAGGGCAAACAACTGTTCGTAACTGGCAGCGAAAGCGATCGGAATGATGGATACAGATTCTTTCGGTTCAAGGGTTAAGCGGATACCCACCTGGGACCACTGTTCTTTGATAATCGAATAGTAATCGACTTCTCTTTCCGTGTTAGTAAGAACGATAGAGGTATTTAATCCTTCGGGATAACCGGCTTCGGCAAGGAGAGCTTTAGCTTTTTCGGGATTATACGTGTACAGTTCCTTAATAGATTCCGGACAATCAGTGTCATTAAGACCGAGGTAAATGTCATGGTATGCCACGGTATCCCAGGTAGGCCAGCTCAGGATCTGTCCCAGGCCGCCGTATAGACTATCATTGATGGCGTTAAAATCCGTAGCCATGAACAAAGCCCGGCGTACTTTCACATCAGTGTAAGGGGCTTTATCAACCCTGATATAAGCCGGGCTGACACTCCAGGTAGCGGCCGGGGCACTTTTAAGATCCGGAGCGTTCTTCAACATCTGCTCGGCTTCTTCCGGATTAAAACCGCCGCGCATATCGAGTTTAGCGGTACGTAAAGCAGCTTCCTGAGTCGAGATATCAACCAGGATGTAGTATTTCACATTATCGATATAGGGGAGTTGATTGCCTTTACCCGGGCCGATGGGGTCCATCATCCAGTATTTATCATTCTTCTTCAGGGAGACCATGCTACCGGAAACATAGTCTGTGATGATATAGGGGCCAGACCCGACATCATTTTTAGGGTCATTCATGGCAGCTTTGTATTTATCATAAACCTCTTTGGGATAAATGATCGTCAGGCCAAGAACACGCATCGAAGCGGCTAAATGGTCTTTGAAGGGAAGGGTAAGCTGGACTTCCCAGGGACCGGTCTTCTCTACATACAATCCCCTGGTTTGCGGGAATAATTTATAGTTCATGGAATCGGGATTGTTGTGAAATTCATCCATACAGAACTTTACATCATCTGCGGTCACTTCCCGGCCGGCCACAAGGCGGCTGGCCGCGTTGTCCGGGTCAAGAGCGAAGTGGACGCCCTGGCGGACCTTGATGGTAGTAACCACTTCCTGAGTATCAGCCTTCACTTCCCAGGAAATATCGTCGGCGACAATACCGACATTGAGGTCGGGAATATTTGTACTTTCAGACCAGGTGAATTCCTTAGAACCATAACCACCGGCATTACCCCGGGTCCAATCACCATCCCAGAGATACTCGTGACTCTGCATATGAGGCCAGGCTTTGCCGAGCTGAAGTAAATCGAAAGTTGGTTCGGCACCTAATAGCAGGGAAATTGAACCACCATATTGGGGTTCGGTTTTATCAGGCGTGGTAGTCACCGTTTTGGTGGTTGGTAAGGTTGTTATTGGCTTGGTTGTCGTAGTTTCAGCGGGTTCACCACTACAACCTGACATAACCAACAACACAGTCGCCAGAAAACAGGCAAAGCATAAGAATGTTTTCCTTATCATTTGTTCCCTCCATTGCTAGCCGGCCTAATAGTCCACACAACCTTCCTGACCGGCAGTCCCTTAGTCCGTCGCTAAGGACTAAAATAGCAAACAAAGAAAGGTAATACAGTACATAGAAAGTAGACCTGAGGTGCACGAAAAGTCGCGACAGGATATACACAAGGTGTATATAAACCTAAAATATCACCTCCTTTTCTATGATAATCATATATAACTCCTTTATTACAACAATTAGGCAACCGGAGATTCCATTTCCGGGGTGATGTATACCTTGTTCAGACGATAGCCGAAGCCACGCTCATTAATGATAAACGGGCCTTCATTGCCATGCTCCAATTTCTTACGCAACCGATAGATATAAGTTTTAAGTAAATTAGAGTCCCCCCGGTATTCGGGACCCCAGACTTGTTCCAGCAGGTCATCCTGATTAACAAGGTGTCCTTCATCGCGAGCCAGTTTCGCCAGGAGTTCATATTCGATCGGGGTTAGCTTGACACGCTCTCCGGATAAAAATACCTCCCGGGTATCCAGGTGTATTTTTAAGCTGTTAAAACAGGCGACACGGCCTTCCACAGGAGAGTTGTTCCGGCGTAATACCGCCCCACACCGGGCAAGGAATTCTATCAGGTTATAAGGCCGGGTAACATATTCATCAGCCCCGGCTTCGAGTCCGAAAGCCCGTTCCTCACCACTTTCGTTCTCACCAAGAACAAGCAGGGGAACCCGGGAATACCGGCGAATCATCTTAATCAACTCGACGGCGATTTCACCCGAAGTTACAGAATGTAGAATCATCAAGTCAGGGCTAAATTGTCTGATCCCATCTGGTATCTGAATACTGCGGTCCAGTCGAGTAATGGCCGCCCCGGGATACCTTATACGTAAAGACATGGAGATTTCTTCGGCAGTTTTCTCGTTGTCCCCGATCAAGAGAACTTCCATCAACAACCTCCCATCCAGGAGTATCCGTAGTACCTACTTAATGATACATAATAAAAAGCTCCTCGTTCAGGTTACTTTGTTTTGAAAATTATCCAAATGATTGAAGCAGCCGCTGGGCAGTAATACCGGCAACGACCCCATCCCCCACGGCAGCCGCAATCTGCCGGGGAGAACCTCGCCGGATATCGCCGGCAGCAAGAATAAAGGGAATTTTCGTTTCCATGTTCGAATTTACGAGAACCTGCCCATCACTATCAAGAGGTACAATACTTTCAAGATACTCCGTATTCGGGGCCACTCCAACGTGAACCAGGACGCCATCAACATTAAGGCTGGTCTCGTTATTATTTTTAGTGTTATGAACGCGAACCCTCTCCACCGACACACTACCTTCAATCGCAGTCACAACCGAATTCGGTATAAACTCAATTTTCGGTTCGGAGAATACTCTATTCTGTAAAACCTGCGCAGCTCGGAACTCACTACGACGATGAATAAGGAAAACATGAGAGGCCAGCCGGGCTATATAAAGGGCTTCGGAAACGGCAGCATCACCCCCACCACATACGGCCACAACACGCCCTTCGTATTGATTACCGTCACACAAAGCACATTCGAAGACCCCTTTGCCCTGGAATGAATCTTCACCGGGGACACCCAATTTTTTCATACAGGAGCCGCCGGCGAGAATCACTACCGCCGTGGTATAGCCTCGTCCTCCGGTACAACCAACCCAACGGCAGCTATCGAAAAATTCCAGCCCGTTGACTTCAGCTTGTTTGAACTGAAGGCCGTATCGGGCAGCTTGTGCCACCATGGCCGAAGCCAACGCCGCACCGGCGATCCCGTCCGGAAAGCCAGGATAATTCTCGATCAAAGCGACATTTTTCGGATACCCGCCGAAACTGTCCTTATCCAGTAAAAGGGTTCGGTATTTCGCCCGGGCTAAATAAAGCCCGGCGGTTAATCCAGCGGGGCCGCCGCCAACTATGACCACATCCCAATCAAACAACCGTTTAACCTCAAGACAATCAGACTCATTTAATACCGGACATAAACAGGTACCAGGTTTTTGTATTTTGCCACCAGCCTGGACCAGTTTTCCGGTAACTCGATCTTCCTGCAAACAAAAGTATTATTAAAACCACCGGCACTGCGAAGTAAGGCCATAAAAGCCCCGGGGCCGCCGGCAACGACCATCATGATATCCTCAGGTTTTAAAAACGGCCGTGGTGTAGTACCGGATGCCGGCTTGGCAGGGGTAAAGGGCGACCTGGTATTTGCAGCGATGTACTCAATGACTTTTTGCCGGGTCCAGCCTGCCCCGGCCAGTATTTTTGCCCAGGTAGGGTTAATGATAAAACCGGAGAGCGGGGCAGCGCCCATACCTGCCAAGGCACTTAAGATACCATCAGCATTCGTTTCCAGAGGGATCGCTTGAGTAAACGAATTAGGGAAAAAGACCGTGACTGTGCTGTTTCCCTTTTCAAAACCACGTTCAACATGCAGCGGGGGCCAGGGGGATCCTTCTTCATTTTCACCAATTACCAGGGTGTACTTGCCGGGATTGCCGATAACCCCCATGTCTTCAATGGCTTTTCGTGCCCCGCCGATATTTTTAACGATCAGGCCGACCGCCCGGCCGATAGCGGCGTTGGCAATATTACCAGGGCTAAGCGAACCGGAGGAAGAATTAATAAAGATATCGTTGCGGACCGGACCGTTAACCGCCCAGAAAGGTGCCCAAGAACCGGTACTGACTTCAAAAGTATCGAATCGTGACTTCGGATCCATCAACGCCTGGACGGCGGCAATAAGCACCGGCATATATGTAGGCAGGCAACCAGCCATGATGGCATTAACGGCAATCTTCTCTACCGTGGCCTTCCCCATGCGCGGAATTACCTTGGCCACCAGGTGGTCTGCCGGTAGATCAGTCCCGGCCAACATTTCCGCAACTGCTTCTTCGGTCGGTGGGATGATGGGAAGGCCGTCGGTCCAGCCTCTCCTGTAATAGAAACGGTTGACCTCTGCCAGATTACCTTTAAAGACCAGGCGGGAAAGGTTTTCGGTTTCTCTTTGCGGCGAAATCTCATCGGGCGTCAATGGCCGCACCAAGCCGGTGATGATATCGTCCATCACGGAAGTAATACCGGACTCGATATCTGAAGTAATATTCGACTCGCATAAAACAAGTTCCGGCACGATCCTCACGCCCGGCAAGCCCTTACCGGAGGCAGCCGAATGAGCATCATTCACAAAACCGGTATTGACCAATACGACGACCGGGGTACCCAGTTTTTCGATTGCCACTCCGTTGTACACAACGAACTTGGTACAGGACCCTCAGTCACCAACGGCAGCGATAACGGCGTCTACACCCTTAACCCAATCCATGAACCCGGCCTGGTTTTCGTTTTCCGACTCATCAACGTTAGGCGCCCGGGAATCATAAAGGCTGGTCTCGATACCCGGGAACCCGGCCTTCAGTTTCTTCTCCACCTCAGCTAGCATTGGTTTAGCAGCTCGTTTGAAGTTGGCAAACAGGCCTATTTTCTTGCCTGCCAGCGTATTTAAGCGGGGTGAAATACCCCGTAAAGGGACCGGATCCACTTCCGCCCATGGATTAAGGACCTCATACTGGTTAGTTGAATCTGGGTTACCCATCGCAACACCTCCCGCTGATGATTTACAGACCTTCATATTACTTTAATACGGATATCATAGCTTCGTATGAATTCCGGACAAGTGCTGGCTGATTATACACCCCGCCCGTACAGATACTGCAAGCTCAGTTTGCCTAACGATTGCCTACCCAGTTGCATTAAAGATATAATAGGGCCGTGTTGTGTCCAAATGACGGTTTAGAAATGCGCCCGGTAACCATCAATTCCCACTATGGGCAACCGGTCATCATCGACCAGTGTGTAAAATGCGGCGGCATCTGGTTCGATGAGTCCGAACTTTTTCGGGCGGGGCGGGGCGAAGCTGATAAGATCGAATCACTGAACTCAGAACTCCTGATGACACCGACCCCGATGGACGGCCTGATACTCGACTGTCCCAAAGACCACGTCCAATTATTCCGTTTTACGGATAAGAAGTTCCCGGAAAGCATCGTGTTAGCAAGGTGTCCGGTTTGCCGCGGCATCTGGTTAAACCGGGGCGACTTTACCAGATACCAGCAAGCACGTTGGGAATCGCTCCAAAGCAAAGACAAAAAATCGGAAAATCAAAAGTTGTTGGCGAATATAGAAGAACTCGCAGCCCTGCACAAAACCGGGAGTTCGACCGTAGTACTGGGGAAACTTGGTAAATTCCTATCGACTGATATGGACGTCAACAGTGCCCTCCCGGCAGGCTCCGCAGAGAAATCAAGCCAGGCTGAAGAGACGGCCAACATCGCAGTCGGTATTTTGCTAACAGTCCTGAGAGTGATATTCCGTATCTAGCGGTTATTATTGTTTTCGTTCGAGCAAGTATCATCTACGCCGGTAATCTTCAAACTCATAGTATTTGACAAGCCTTGTACTTGTTGGTAGGATAACGGCAAAATAATAGTAATTAACTCTTCGATCGTTGACGGCTACAGCCAAGGCTATGCCGTTAACGGCCAGAAGTCCTGAAAAGCTTCGAGGGTATAAAAAGGAAACTTTTATGCCTCCCGTGTTAGGAAAGGAGAGTTGACTCGGAGAGTGTGTGTAATTCTGGGCGCCTCCTTTGCGAGGCGCTTGTTTTTTTAGAGCAGGAAATAGAAAAATCTCCGAGCTGTATACCTAAGCCCCAGTGGGTATGGTTTTCAGCCGGTGTCCCGATAAAGTCGAGACTAAGGGTATTACTGGAAACGGTAACGCCTCCCGGGTTCGGAAAGGAGATAAAGCGGCGGCGGGACCGGTCAAATGACGGGTTGTTCAATAAAACGATTCCGGAAGCTGCTTCCCCCCATGAGAAGCCGATAATATCTCCGATCCTCCGGGACACAGACGGAAGGCATAATTTTTGGAGGGTCAAAGAAATGTCGGACTACAAGATGCTTATCGGCGGGGAGTTGGTGGAAGCGGAATCCGGGAAGACTTTTCCCGTGATGAACCCGGCAAACGGAGCACAGTTTGCCACGATTGCCCTAGGCGACCATAAGGACGTAGAGAAGGCGGTGGCTGCTGCCAAAAAAGCTTTCCCCGGTTGGTCGCAGGTACCAACACAGGCACGGACAGACGCACTCCGTCAATTAGCAGCCGGCCTGCATGCCCGGATGGAAGAGATCATCAAGCTGGAAATCCAGAACCACGGCACACTGGCACCGGTGGCCCGGGGCATGATGATGGGTGTGCCGGCCACTTAGGAACGCGTGGCTGCCGCCAGCCAGTCTCTCTGGGAAGAGTCCAGCAGCGATATTATGAGCAACCGGGGAAGCATTGCCTTTATACACCGGGAACCTATCGGCGTCTGTGCCCTTATCACACCCTGGAATGTACCGTTAGTGCAGGCCGTGTCCAAGCTGGCACCGGCAATGGTGATGGGGAACACCTGCGTCATCAAACCACCCAGCATCGATTCGGCCACCACCCTGATACTGGGAGAGATCATCACCAGGTTGGGGAATATGGTACCTTCCGGAGTCATCAACATCATTACGGGGTCGGGGGGGACGACCGGCAATGCCCTGTGTTCGCATCCGAACGTGGGCATGATCGGTTTTACCGGCAGCAGCGCCACGGGTAAAGAGATCATGACCGCAGCCAGCAAGACGCTTAAAAGACTCACCATGGAACTGGGCGGCAAGAACCCGTTCATCATCCTGAAAGACGCCAATCTCGAGGAAATCGTACCGCAGTTCGCCCGCCAGAAGTGTGATAATGTCGGCCAGCACTGCTCGGGGGCTGGTCGTTATTACGTACACAAGGACCTATATAAAAAGTTTGTCGAAATGTATGTAGCCGAGATGAAGAAAATTGTGGTCGGCGATCCGGCCGATAAGAATACCATGATGGGCCCTATGGCTAGCCAGGAAAACCGGGACCGTATCGAACAATATATCAAGTTAGGCATCCAGGAAGGTGCCAAATTACTACACGGCGGCGAACGGCCGGCCACACCACCTCTGAATAAGGGTTGGTTCATCATGCCGGCGGTACTGGCCGATGTCAAGCAGAACATGAAGGTAGCGCGGGAAGAAATATTCGGCCCGGTAGCGATAATCATGGAACCTTTCACCTCGGAAGAGGAAGTGGTTGAACTGGCCAACGACAACGCATACGGGCTGGCGGCGTCCGTCTGGACGAATGACGTAGCCCGGGGAATGACCTTTATCAACCGGCTGCACGCCGGCACCGTACAAGTAAACAACTCGATGCTGGGGCCGGGGATGCCGTGGGGTGGTTTCAAGGAAAGCGGCATCGGTAAGGAAAGCGGACTGGAAGGGACGCGCTGTTATACCCAGTTGAAAGCCGTGGCGATAAAGTACGGCGAGATAAAGTTCTCCAGGTAACTAAAGAGAAAATACCCGGGTAAAGATTCGGGCGAAAAAGGACTCTACATTTACTGGAGTCCTTTTTTGATTGATCACTTCATACTTTCTTTAACGTCTAGTTGTCCACTAAAATACATTCATCGTTAACAACGCTATACTTTAATAAACCACAATAAAAGAAGAAGCGGCCAAAGGGGGAATTAAGATGAAGATATTAGCGATATCCTGCAGTCCCCGTAAAAACGGAAACACGGTAACAATACTGAAAGAGGTACTGCAGGGGGCACAGGAACAACAAGCCGAGGTGGAACTTTACAGTGTTGCCGGAAAAACCATACAACCGTGTGACGGCTGCTGGGCATGTGCCAATACAGGCAAGTGCCACATAACAGATGATATGCAGGAACTTTACGCCAAGATAGTCGAAGCTGACGGCATCATCTTCGGAACACCGATTTACTTCTGGGGCATGACCGGCCAGGCTAAAACAGTAATAGACCGGACGATCGCCCTGAATCAACCGGGAAGAAATCTGACCAATAAAGTAGCCGGGGTGGTTACCGTCTGCGGCAGCCTCGGACTTGTAGACGCCCTGAAAGATTTCAGTTATTTTTTCATACAGCGCCGCATGCTGCCGGCGAACCAACTTTCTGTATATGTAACCGGTAATCCGGAGGAGCTGAAAACCATGGTACAGTGTATGAGTGCCGCCCGTCGTCTCGGCCAGCAGATGACAGCTTTGATAAAAATGAATTTCAAGTATCCCGAAGAGTTTATTGAACGGCACGGCGCATATGGAACAAACCGAAAATAGTAAACTTCGAATCCTGGTATTATTATTGACCTTATAGAGATAAGGGGAGTAGTATGACCGGCACCAGCTTTCATCTTGATATCGGTGAATTCCAGTGTATTGTGGTCAGCGATGGTATGATTTCGGTTCCCGGCCCGGTGCCCGGATGCGAGATTATCCCGGTAAAAAGATGGCGGCTGGAGCAGTGATGACGACAAAGAATGCAGCCAGGGAATACGAGCAAGCCTTGATCGATGCATAATACGACTCATCTGGTAACCCGTACGAGAAGCTTCCCGAACTCTTCTTCGAGAAGAACAGTCTGATTCCTGCTTTTAAACTATTGATTGTATCTGGCTGAAACTGCCAGTGTTACAGGGATTGTTGCATCAGTGATACAATTTATTCACATATCTGGAGATTATACGGCAATGAATGAAGAAGAACTATATACATGGTTGTTCGAACATGGTGGTCCGGTAATCTGTTACCGTACTGCCACAGAACTAATGGCTCCTGATAAAGAGTTAGACATACAGCAATTAAAAGATGAAATGCTGCAAAGTCGAATTGTAAAGACATGGCTGGAATGTTTAGTTCCTCCGGTGCTTCTTCTCAAAGAACCCGTTGATATTACTCCCCATGTTCTGCAATCCGGGATTATGGAACTCCATGGCAGTCAACCGATACGACTGGAGAATGTATTAGGGAAACTGACTGATTTCGGTGTGAAAAAAGGTATACCTGAGCTGGACCAGCGAACCTTGCCATACCGTGAATGGTTGACGCAGTATGTAGAACAGCCTATAAAAAATGTCTTTGGTAAATATAATATCTTCATGCTGGCTGCTTTTCTTGCTCGCGCCGGTTATCTTGAAGAACCTGGTGTACAGCATGCATTAAAAACGCGACTGAACATGGTCTATGATTTCACCCGGAAAGGCAATTATGATATTTATGTTCCCAATAAATTCATACGCAAACATCCTTTGATCAAGCTGGAAGTGACGCCGAACGGAGATAGTTACCTGCCGCTTATTTATGACATCATTGGCTGGTCAGCGTATCTGCCGGAGTTTGGGACAGAAGAAGAACGTGATGAAGCGGATACCATACTACGGTATATCCTCAATGCAGAGTACCAGAAATTACCTTGGGGATACGGAGTGATGGGCGATGGTACCGGGAGGACTTGGAATATGGGCTGGAGTGCACACGTGCCACGGTATTTCGATATACTTGATAAAGAATTTATGGATAAATCGGTAGTTCACATGATCAGCCTGTTAATAAACTTTGATGCCGCCAGACAGCATCCATGGTTAACAGAAAGTATGAATCATCTGGAAAGCTATCGAACGGAAAAAGGCACATACATATTTCCTTCCAATTACCTTGAGGAAAAATCAAACGGATACTGGGTCATTGGAGTACGTATGGGTCTGGAAGAAAACCGTAAGAGAAATCTGGAACTCGAATCTACCTTCTGGATGGCAAAATTCCAGAAGATGCTTTCACAGAAAACATAAACCGCTGTCTATTTTAAACTCATTCGGCGATGCTCTGCCTGTAAAACTGTTAAAATAGAACGAACCGGATTCGAACCGTTCTTAATCTCAATGTTGAGAAGCAAGTAGTGAGGAATCGATGTTTCTAAAGCTGTAAGGGAATTGGTAGCGCATACGGGATTCGAACCCGTGGTCTCTTCCTTGAGAGGGAAGTCTCCAGAGCTTTTGTTCTGTTAGCCTCGAAACCACCAGGTCGGCGAGCCTGTTGAGAGCTTCGTCGTTAAGGGAGGGAAGTGATCCCCATGAGGCCGGGGAACGGTTCTGTTCAGCCATCAAAATATCCTCCTTTTTTATCATTTCAGTAGGCTTATTTCACAACCTAAACTAAGAAGATTATATCATTCCGTTTTCTGGAGTAAACTGTACCAGTATTCCGGACTAAACTGTGTCACATTCAGTGGCCGGTTTTGGGTGTCCGCTAACACTCTACCCAAGGAAGACGGTTCTGCACCCAAATTGGGGAATTACTATGTTTTCTTCCCAATAACGGCGATCTCGAGAGCGCCCGGTCCTGCGTAGACACCTATTGTTGATCCGATCCTGGCTATTCTTATCCGATTCTTATCGTATTTTTGGCCTAACCGTTGTGCCAAAGCCTGAGCTTCATCAGGTCTTGTATTATACGCAATAGCGATGTCCTGAATATCTGTGATCCCACCTACAGAGTCGTACAATAAGTCGATTCCTCTTGGCTCGTGTTCGAGGTTGACTAACCGGGGCCATTTCGCCGTCTTTCACCATGAGTAAAGGTTTGATATTGAGTATCGTCCCCAGCAACCCTTTCGCCTTTCCTATACGACCTCCCTTGGCCAGGTATTTTAAGGTATCGAACAAAGCCCACACATGAGTCTCCTGGATCGACTTATTTATTTCTTCGATTATTTGGGGTAAGTTTTTCCCTGAATTGGCTAACTGAGCGGCTTTTATCGCGAGAAGTCCCAATCCCATGGACACTGTCTCGGAATTCAGAATCGCCAATGGAAATTTATCAGGCATCGTTTGTTTGGCCTGTAATGCCGAGTTTAATGTGCCGCTCATCTTGTTTGAGATATGAATCGACAGGATTCCATCAGACTCTCGGGAAATCTTCTCGTACACCTCTGCAAAATCTTGTGGTGTCGGTTGTGATGTAGTTGGCTGGATGGGGTCGTTAATCAGTTTTTCATAGAATTCATCTTCACTGATATCTACCCGGTCACGATATGTCTTATTACCAAATCGGACGTACAACGGTATCACAGTAATCGACAATTCTTTGGCCAACTCCAGGGGGATGTCAGAGGTACTATCGGTAACGATTTTTATTGTCATGATAATGCCTCTCCCTCGATCGAAATGTTTTCGGTAATTTTTATTTCTCCAAATACCCAATAGCTAATACCCCGGGACCTCCATGTGCTCCCAGGAGCAGGTCCAAATCTGGATACAACGATATTCTCATGTTTAGTTTCAGAACTCACCCGATAAGCCAGAGATTCGGCTTCATATTGTGTGGTACTATGCACGATTGCCATTTCAGCAGTATCAGAAGCCGCTGCCGCAAAGTCGAATAATTTCTCTATTCCCCTGGATCGACTGCGGACCTTATTTACAGGCACGAACTCGCCATCTGTTATCGTTAATAAAGGCTTTACGTTTAATACGGAACCCAAAAGTGATTTAACTTTCCCGATTCGTCCCCCCCTTACCATATATTTCAGCGTATCAAAGAGAACCAGCAAATGAACATTCGTGGTGACTTGCTTTATTATTGCAGTAACCTGTTTTAGATTTACTCCCAGGTTAATTAACTGGGATGCCCTCGAAATAAGCAATCCCATGGCCATTGAAGTCGTCTTTGAATCAATTACCTCCACATGGCACTCGTTAGCCACAGCTTCACTGGCCCTAAGAGCTGAATGATAGGTGCCACTAAGCTTACTGGAAAGATGAATGAGATACAATTCCTTCAGCTTGTTTGCTCAGGCTTTTATAAACGTCGATGAAATCTTGTGTCGTCGGCTGTGATGTCTGCGGTTGTAAAGAATCGGTTGATAACCTGCGATAAAACGTTTCGCCGGTAGATATCTACTCCATCACGATAAACCTGATCTCCAAACCGAACATATAAAGGCACAACAGTGATACCTAATTGTTTCACCCATTCTGGTGGTAGGTCGACGGTACTATCAGTAACGATCTTAATGTTCAATTATTAAAATCCTAAAACAGTATTCTTTCATAATTCTGAATCCACTAAAAATTGTAACACAAGATTTTCTAAGGGTCAGTAAATTAGCCTGATACATCGATAAAGTAATAGTGGAAGTCAGAGTCCGGCAGGTTTATATAGGGGGGTAGAATTAGTGCTCCCCTTTTCTATTTTTCAACATAAGCTACAATCCCGTGTTAATACAGCAGGATTCCTCCTAATCCCTACCCCTATCTTTCCTTAGAACGGGGTCCTCCTCACTTTGGTAGATTGTTATCTGGAAAGATGACCAGGCAAAACTTATTTTTTGACCTACACAACGCTCACCACACATTTATTTCCATTCCATAAAGTTTCTTTCACTATATAAGCTGCATCTTTCTTCACAGCTTTAACAAGTCCTTCCATTGGATCAAGACAGTATAAATGACATGGACTAGGAGAACCGATTTTCCTGGCTAATGTGCAGAGTTTACAGCTAACAGCTTGTGCGTTGAATCCACCCGTAGGTCGATTAATGATGTCCCATCGAGCACAATTGAATATCTGGGACAACTTGAGGAATACTTCTTCGGGGGTGGTAATTCCGAATTGATCGGCTCGCATTTGCCCTGACGAAATCTGTTCTTGATGCTTCCTCTGAATTACTCTATCCAGGACGTTTTCTTTGCTGAGTTGGGAAACTGCGTCTACCAGTGCACCGGCATAAGCCATCTGTAAAATTTGAACTTGTTTATCGGTATCCATTTTTCCTCCTTATTGTGCGCTTCTATTTAATTAGTGTGGAGGAAAATGGATATGTGACAACTATGTTTTAGATAACCAGTAATTTTTACCCGGCAGTACCTTTTCGGAAGCCAAATATAGATTCAACGAGCTTGCTAGTGAACGCAGTCTGTCATATTCTTGTGGTAAATTGACCTCAACTACCCATTTCTTCATCCGGCAGTGACAGGCACCCTGGGGATTATATAAAACACATTCGTTATTGAGAAAATTCCTCAATTTTTTATGTACTCTGGATAAGATTTGTCTGACAGAGGGTTCCTCTTTTTCCATGATTTCAGAAATTTCTGCGTGAGAAAGTTGTACGACATCCTTCAAGATGTAGATTAAACGAGATTCATTATCCAGACAATGAAGCATGCCGGTAAGGCATTTATCACACATCTCTCGCACCCATATTTTTTTATCAAAATCCGGATAATAAGGTAAATCAATATCGCCGCTACGGAAATACCCACGCAAGTATTTTGTCGAATACTTTTTTTCATTTCTCGCCAAATCGAGGACAATCCTGCGAGTGATGCTGTAAATCCATGTTGAGATTTTAGAGTCTCCTCTAAATCCGGGAAGCGCTTTAATAACAGACAGCCAAACCTGTTGGGATGCATCCTGAGCCAAATCATTGTCTTGAATCATCCTGCGGCATACGGAGGATACCATTTGTCCATAATCTTCGACCAATGATTCAGATGAAATTTCCACGTAGGTTCCTAACTGACTTAGTGAAGAATTCTTGCGACTACTTTTTGCGTTTATTTTAGCACATGTAAAAAAAGAGAATGCGTATCATCAAAGTATCACCATAAACTATCAGATCCAGCTTTAATGGTTCGAACTGCTACAGTCGGGCATTTTATGATTGAATTGTCTTCTTCCAACCATTAATCACACATTCATTGTTATATGCTTCTCAAGTCTGGGAGGCTTCGTGTTTTTGCTTTCATCCCCAGCTCCTGGAGGGGATGATAAACGAGCTAGTTCTTCTGGGGGAATAAAATCTATTTTTGTTGGACAATGAAACTAGACATGCTTAACAGTGGTGGCTAAACAATTGAATAGGCGTTTTTCACTAGCGAGGTCAATTCCAACTACAACCTTAATGTTGTAACAGATAGTTTGTATCAGTAGTTCGCATCAGTTTTACCTTGAGTCAACTATCATGTTCAAAACGTAAAACTCAAATTCTAGTTTTCGAGAAGACTTTCGTGCTGGTTCTCTGAGAGCAGTTTCAAATTTCCAGCTCCAGCGCTGATGTATCAATCAGTAGGACTAGATTTTTCTTTATCACAAAGTCTTACTATTGGGTGACCTTTTTTGACTTTACTGAGCAATGTATAACGTCATACATGAGTTTAATCATGTTCCGATACTGATCACTTAGGGGAATTATAATTTGGATGATATGGCTTCAAGTTCATGAGGAAGATAAAGGAATATTATTTCCTAGGATTCAATCATCGTGAGGGCGACTACCAGATCATCGCCTTAATCACATCATAGGCTGTGGATATTACTTCTTCCTAATGAACTAAAGTATCAGGTATCCGTTGGTTATCGTAGACCACACTGATATGGAGCTTTTTCTTTATCATTCCTTAATAGCTTATGCCAGGGGCTGAAACAGAAGTAACCTAATTATTAAGCCTTAGGTACGGTATCATAATGTAAGGTCTCAGGTAAGCTAATTAGAAGTGGGATTCTTATTATCAAATCAAGGCCCACAAAGATTATAAATATGTATTGAGGTCCCATTTTATCCCAGATAATACCTGCCATTAAGGCCATGCTTGCACCACATATTGCCTTGACAAAACGGTTAATACCAATCCATCTCCCCATTTGTTCTGCAGGGACCAACTCTCTCTCTATTGCAGCCCCGATCGGCCCCGCTATGTAATATGATCCCATCAGGATTCCAGAAATTATCAGGAAGAATGGAGAGGGTGCCCATATCAGCATCAGGTTCGCAGCCCAGAATAAAGGTATAAGTACATATAAGGCTCTTTTCCTTCCGACTCTGTCTGCCATTGTTCCGGCGAACAAACCGAAGACTATCGATGCCACAGCGGCCCCGGTTACCATTCCTCCCAAAATAAATTCGCTTGCTCCTTTTTGCTCATTGGCGAATACTTGCGTAAAAGGAATGATCATTCCCACCGGTAATTGAGAAAGCGCACCAATTACAATCCATTTCTTTTTGTTACGACTACCTTTCAGAATGCTGAGGCTGTTCTTTAACATATTAAACCCGGACTGGGTTGTCCCTGCCCATTTCTGATTTGAGAGCCGTGTCAATACAAGCAGGAATGTGACAACTGCAATTCCTGCCGCTACAAAAAACAAAGGACGGATGCCGGCAACATTGACCCCTCCAAATCGCACTACCAGAAACGCGCCAATCATGGGACCAGCCATCCCGAGTAAACCGGCTGCTGCCGTTTCACAAATCATCATACCTGTGGCACGGTCCCGATTTACCAGGCAATTCCCGCAAATAGTGGCACAACTATGAATGCTGGTACCATTGCCGATATAGTAGATACTTATAGCTAAGATACAGATTAGCCAGTTTTGAGATAATCCGTAAGTCAGGTAGGCTATTACCAGAAGCAGAATACCGACGAGATATACTTTTTTGGGACCGCTCCGGTCGATAATCCATCCAGTAAACGGCCCCAGCAAACCGGCGAGAATCAGCCCGATGCTATTTAAAAGGCCAAGCTGTGTCTTTGTTGCCCCCAGTGCCACGATGTAGATTGAGAGGTAGGGTAAGATTATTTGGTAACCAAACCGATCCAACGATGTCCTAGCTACCGTGATTTTCCAATCATTTTCTTGCCTTTTCCAGAAAGAGAGAGCCTTGTTAAACGCGCTTGGCTGAGAATTCATTATTGCGTCCATTATTCAATTATTTACAGTAGAATTAGGCTATTATATCTTGTCTACTAACCCCGCTTCAAAACACTTCAAAATCAGAATATATTGAAAGAGAAGATTAGGGTGGTGATTTACAGATCTGTTAATAGAAGCTACGTTAAAAATACTTTGAGCTGGTTCCCAAAATCCGGACACATTGTTAAGGTGGGATCTTGCTTCTAAGATGACAATATGGTGATTATATTGGCTGGCCATGAACGTCCAATAATATATGTAGACTGCGTGCAGCAGTAAATAAATGTTAAAGGCTTGCTCCACTTCTGCAAGTAGTCCACCATCGTGGACTCGAACTCTTTTCGAAAAGCCCGTTTATCAAGACGGAAATCAATTGCTTGATTGCTGGGACGAGAGGTTTCTTTTCAAATAGAAGTTCGGAAAGCTTCTTGATTTGGCTGGCCACGCAGGACTGTTCCCGAACTTTTATTTGAGAAAAAGCAGTTCATCCCGGCACTACAACAGTTGCTTGTTTAAAGATAACGATACCTGTAATTTTAAAGACGAGTGTCTGAATACAAAATGGTTTATCAGCTTGAATCATGCCGGAGAAATAATCGTAGAATGAAGGAAGGATAATAACGAAGTAAGACCGTACAGTTCATTGAAAGGATGCACTCCTGAAGATTATGCTGTAATGACTGCGAAAACTTTTATGTAGGATGATCTGATTACGGATTAAGGTCAAGTTACATGAAAAATCATAAAGATGAGGGTCATTTACATCAGGCGTTTGACAACCCAGAATTATTTGCCAAGCGCTTTGACGCACAAGAACGCGATGAGTGGCAGAAGCCAGAGCAAGTTATAGACGCACTCAATCTATCAGACAATGCGACGGTCGTTGAAATTGGTGCAGGTACTGGATATTTCACTGTCCGGTTAGCGGAACATTTGAAAAATGGCAATGTCATCGCACTGGAGACCTCCCCTAAAATGGCAGCGTACTTGAAAAATAGAGTTGGGGGGTCAGCGCTGAAGAATGTGCATGTCCGCTTGTCTGAATCAGGTGGTCAGACAAACCTGCCAGAAAAAATTGACCTAATCATGTGTGTTGACTCATACCATCACATCACGGACCGAGTTGTATATTTTTCACATTTAAAACAGCAACTCAAACAGGGTGGCAGGCTCATCATTATTGATCGTCCGGCAGATTCTCCAGTTGTCCCACCGCACGGGCATCAGACGCCGCCAGATGTGGTTAAGAAAGAAATGAAAGAGGCAGGTTTCGAGCTCACTCAAGAGTTGGATTTCTTGTTGCCGTATCAATTCTATCTCGCGTTTGAACCGATACGCTTTTATAAAGAATTTTGATATTCATTGTGTATTCACCTCCCAGATAGGTTCGGGACTAAGCCGGCGACTGCTTAATCCCGAACCTAAAGAAAGGAGGGAATACCCGAATAATCACTTTATTGTTCTGGTTTGATACTCGCACCCAGTCAACGAAAGTACCTTCGACGTCGTAACAATTCTTCGGTATTTTCGCGCCCCATGTTAACACAACGACGGAATAATCCGGCTATGTTCCCTAATAGGTGAAGAGGTCAAGGCCTCCCATTACGTGCAGATCCTGCCCGGTAACATATTTGGCCTCTGCTGAGCAAAAATAAGCAACAGCATGTGCAACATCATTAGGTTCGCCCTGACGACGCATGGCTACCTTGGCAACAATGCGGTCCATCATCCCCCCTGCTCCGCCTCCCGGTGGACGCGGTGGTTGTCCCGGAGCCGCAACAGCAGCCGTTTGTTGAATTGAACCACTGTGACTGTCCACTACGCCGATGGTTACCGCATTGGCAGTAATCCCTACTCTAGCACCTTCAAGAGCTGCCGTCTTAGCCAGGCCGATCAAGGCCGCTTTAGCGGCAGAATAGTTCGCCTGCCCGAAGCCGCCGTGAGTACCGGCAATGGAAGAAATATTGACAATACGGCCGAACTTCTTCTCAACCATATAGTTCCAGACTTCCCTAGTCCAATACCACGGCCCATCAAGGTCGATCTTTAACAGGTTATGCCAATCTTCTACAGTGGTAATCTCGATACGGCCGCCACCTCGAAGTATAGCCGCGTTATTGACCAGGATCTCCGGTGGGCCAAGTTCATCTTTAATTTTCGCAACAGTAGCTTTGACCTGCTCGTACTGGGACTGGTCACATTTGTAGGCTACTGCTTTACCACCCATTTCATTAATGGATTTGGCGACTTCTTCGGCACCCGGCATGACGATGTCTACACAAGCGATAATAGCCCCTTCTTTGGCCAAAGTAGTGGCAATTGCCTCGCCCATCGCCCCCTTACGGTTAGTACCTGTCACAATAGCTATTTTCCCTTTAATACCGTAGTCCATATTGATACCCTCCTTGTTGTTCCTCGAATATTTTATTGGCCGTTTGGCAAATATTGCTTCAAAATGGAGTGCCGTTTTCAAATTTTGTTATGTTTTTCTTATAGGTAATCTTATAGGAATCTTTATACGATTATTTGTTGCAAATTATACACTATGTCTTCTTCCCTTTATCAAGTAGAGCGTCGATCTATTGGTTAAGTCATTATAGATGTCCATATTGACAACTATTCCAGAAGGATGTTACACTTTCCTGCAATTGAAAGTCAACCCCCCCTTTACAGGGGGGGTTATTCAGTGGCGTTTCTCCGGTCAAATCGCTTGAATGGTCAGTACCGTTAGAGTTACTATGACTCATCGTATTTGTAGGTAGGGCTTCTACAACTTCTCCGAGGGACTGAACTATCTCACGTGACGACTTGCAGTGAACTCACTGGAGATCGAAAAGTACTTTGCCCTCGGATGAGCGTTAAAGCTCGTTACTCATAACCCAAACGACTGTAGTATTTTGTTGGGAGTGTGAATGCTGGTAGTATCGGACGACTATTAAGGTCATTTAGGTTCAATCGAATGGCCAAATCGCTCCATGATCCATAGTTTGAGGATATATTCTACCCGTTAGTTTGACTGAGGTTGTGCATATGGTATTGAAGCGGCCATCTGGGGACGGAGTACAAGAGAGGCCAATAAACAGGCTCAAGGCAATGTATGAGCTACGGGCGTACGTAGACTCGATGTATAAGGCTGGCGGAAAAGCTAAAGACGAAGGTCGGCCTGTCGCTTGGTGCATGCTGTCTATCCCTACACCCATATTGACAGCGATGGGTATGGAGGCCGTCTTTCCTGAAAACTACGGAACGATTTGTGCATCTGCCGGTGCGGCAGCGGGCTTCCTGGAGAGGGCAGAGAGCGAAGGCTTCCCCACTCACATGTGTGGCTACTGCCGAAATGGGCTTGGTTACGCCGCGAGAATGGCTGAATTACAAGGCCAGATACCGCCAGAGGCTCCAGGGGACGGCCTCCCCAAACCAACGCTGCTTGTGGGATCCGGAGCAGTTTGTGATTCTAGATACAAGTTCTTTCAAGCCGTTGGACGCTATTTGGACGTACCGGTATACATCGTCGAATCGCCTGCTGGCGGCCAAAGGGAGTCCTTGATGGAGGGGGCTCATGAGAGTGCAGTACAGTTCCTTATCAAGGAATACAAGCAGCTGGTAACTTTCCTGGAGAAGTTCCTGGGGAAAAAAATGGACTGGGACAAGATCGGTGAAACTCGAAGTACGCATCAGCTTGACACTGTATGGTGGAACACTAATGAACTACGCAAAGCCCGACCCAGTCCGATGCATTCCCGGGATTTCTGGAGTTCGATGTCCGGGGCCCTTTACAAGGCCGGAGACCCCCACGAAATGACTGTTTTGTACAGCAAAATGTACGACGAGGTTAAAGACAGGGTGGACAAAGGCATATCCGGGATAAACCGAAAGGAAAGATACAGATTGACGTTTGAGGGACTTCCTCCCTGGCACAGTCTTGCATTTTTCGACAAACTAGCGGAACGAGGCTGGAACTTCGTACATGAGAGCAATTATCACCCTGCAAGGCCGGTTGAAATAGATTTGAGCCATTATAACGATCCGATGGAGCGTTACGTCAGAGCCAACAGTCATGATCTGACAACCACCATTGACCGTGACTTCGAGCCTTTGGAAGCAGCCGAGATTAAGCAGGAGATCCGTAAGCAGGGGTTCTCCAATCGGCTAGCCACCAAGAACGTGTGCGAGTTTCAATGCGATGGTGCATTCCTACATCCCCTGCTTACCTGCCGCGCCTTTACCGCTCCACTCTACCTTTACCAGAAACAGTTGATGGACACTTATAAAGTCCCTTCGCTCATACTTGAAGGAGACATAGTTGACCTGAATCTGTTCGACCCGGTGGCTGGTCTGAAGGAAGCAGAGGCGTTCGAACAGGTAATGGATTACTACAGGGAAGTCAGGAGAAAGGAAGGGTTGCCGTGGTAATATACATGGAATTAACCAGGAAGGCTGACCAATGTTAGAGGCACAGAGCAAGGGGCTCCGCAGAGCAAAAGAGATTTATCGGAACAGGGACGTAAGGGTCAAGGAATTAAAGGTCGCAGGAAAAAAGGTGATAGGTTATCTCTGTATCTATCCGGTCCTCGAGATGATGTCCGCGCTTGACCTAGTTCCGTACCGAATGTTTGGCGATATGAGTGAGACAATTACTCTAGCGGACGGCTACCTGCCGAGGATGGTGTGCCCCTTTTTGCGCAGCCTGGTTGATCTGGGACTAAAAGGCAGATACGGTTTTTTGGACGGGGTCGTCATGGCCCACGTCTGTGATGTCGGTGCAAGGGTAAGCCACCTGTGGGACGTAGGCGTAAAGACACCCTACTCTTATTTCATAGATGTTCCGCATACCAACCGTGAGGTCTCTCAAGAAAGATTCAGGGAACTGCTCCATGATTTTCGCAAAAGCCTCGAATCGTATACAGGTAAGAGTCTTTCAACGGCGAACCTTAAGCACGCCGTCGAACAGCACAACGAACAGAGGGCCTTGGTACGCGAGCTTTACGACCTGCGGAGACCAGACCCACCGCTGATTTCAGGAATAGAGACTTTGCAAGTAATGATTGCTCTGATGAGTATCCCGGTTATGGAAGGAAATACCTTGCTGAGAGAGGTTATAGCCGAGATTAAAGAACGTAAAGACGGCCCTGTAAAAAAGCCATATAGGCTCCTTGTTTGGGGTCCCGTTGCCGACAATATAGCCTATATTGAAATGATAGAGAGCCTGGATGCCAACGTGGTGATGGACGATACGTGTGTTGGTAGTAGGGCGTTTTTCACGGACGTGCCCCTCACCAGTGACCCCTTAGACGGCCTGGCGTTTCGATATCTTGATGGCATCAACTGTCCACGCACTTTTCGAGAATCAAACGTCAATGGAGCTAAAATCGGTTACAAGGCTGACATTGAAGGCCGCTTCGGTTACATTGGCAAGTATGCAAAAGAGTGGCAGGTAAATGGGGTGGTCCTTCAGGTGTTGAAATATTGTGATAGCCACGGGTACGATGTTCCTCAACTTAAGGATTATCTTGAAAGCATCAGCTTGCCAAACATTTATGTTGAGACCGATTACAGTGACGCAGCCATAGCGCCGTTAAGGACCAGAGTACAGGGTCTGACCGAAATCATCACATGATTTACACTCAGGAAAGCAACCGCCGTGCTCCGGAGACGCCTCAGGCTTTGATGCGTTATTTGATTATTAAGGGGTCGGTTAATGGCACATTAATCCTGCCATAGCCGGTAAAGACAATGTAGTCAATCTGGCTAAACGCCAAACTCAACCTGGGCATAACGTATGTATGACTTGGTGCGCCAGGTAGCGGTGCTGCGCGCCAGTGTGCCGGACGCAACTGAATTTAGTGGTTGTGTCTCCAGAACAACACGCGGCTTGCACGAGAAAGAGGTAAAGCAAATCCTTCGCGGAGGTTAGACAATGAGTGGAATCCTTGAAGGCATCAAAGTAATTTCAATGGGACAGATCGTAGCGATACCTGCTGCCAGCTCTACCATGGGAGACTGGGGAGCCGATGTTATCAAACTAGAACCATTAAATGGTGAAATGCACCGTGGCTTACAGCACTCGCAAGGTATGGAAATGAGCGGTCCGGTTAACTGGATTATTCAGGTACTGAACCGGAGCAGTCGGGGCTTGGCAATTGACTTGAAGCAGAAGTCAGGCAAGGAAGCCGTGTATAAGCTTATTGAGCGTTCGGACGTTTTCATGTGCAACTACGAGCGGAATTCGATGCGGAATTTGGGTCTGGACTACGAAACTTTAAGCAAACTAAATCCGCGGCTTATTTACGGGTTCATCAGTGGGTACGGAAAGGTCGGACCAGACAAAGATGAGCGTGGCTATGACTTTACTGCCGGCTGGGCGCGGTCGGGGATGATGTATATGATCGGTGAGCCAGGCACACCGCCAGCCCCACAACGGGCCGGTATGATTGACAGCGCTGCGGGTGCACATCTGGTCAGCGGCATCATGGCAGCCTTACTTGAGCGACAGAGGACAGGTAAAGGACAAGAAGTTGAAGTCTCCTTGTTCCACACAGGCGTGTGGATGCTAAACACGGACATTCAGAATGCCATGGGCGGAAAAGAGCCTGTCAAGCACGACCGCACCAAAGCGAACAATCCGTTATGGAACAGCTACCGAACCAAGGATGGTCGATGGTTCTGGCTTGCGATGCTGCAGCCGGATCCGGCGTGGCCGGGGTTCTGCCGGGCTATTGACCAGCCGGAACTGGAAAAAGACCCACGTTTCCTTGATATTGATGCGCGCCGCGTCCACTGCGAAATTCTCATCCACATCATAGAGGACGTGCTGGCAAGCAAAACGATGGCAGAATGGGAACGTAGTTTCCGCAAGAATAACTGTATTTACGGACGGGTACAGAGCCCTAAAGATGTGACTATGGATCCGCAAGCCCTCGCCTCTGGTGTCTTCCAAGAAGTTGAATATTCAGGTGTGCCCGAGGGGAAAATTAAGTTGATTACGAGCCCAGTAATGTTCAGTAATAATTCTTCCTCAATAAAAGCGGCGGCTCCTGAGCTTGGGCAGCACACAGAAGAAATATTACTTGATATCGGTTATACCTGGGAGGACATTGAATGGATGAAGAACCATAATATGATACTCTGAAGTAGGTTTCACTAAGACTAAGTCATCTCAGCTAATCTATTTGCTTAAAATAAAACTATAGTATGTTGTATCTTTTTCTTGCGACCGACGTGGTACACAAAAACTAAAACGCATTTTAACTGCTCAGACGCAAACTGGGACCAGTTAATTGGACCAGTTAGTGAACGTTTTAGACTTTTCAGTAAACAACACTACCACCTTCGTCTCAGCGGATTGATCATGACACTAGATGTTTGCATGGTCGAGCAAGCTCATAACTCTCACCCGTAAAGATGACAGAATTTCCGTAAGTTGTTTTTTCTGATCCGGAGTCAATGACGAAAAGGTAAGAGCCAGGGCGTTCCACGAAACACCTTCCCTCAAATTAACACCTTTTTTTGTTAAACGGATGACGCTTGCACGACCGGGCAACTTCTCTTTTTCAAGCAACCCCAATCGAATCATTCGGCTAATTATGATGCTTATAGAGTTATGCTGACGTAAGGTCATTCGACTTAGAGTCTTAGCTGTTACACCTTCATTCCCCAAAAGCTGAAGTATAGATGATTGCTCGACGGTCAAACCGAACTTGGCTAGTTCCATCTGCCTCAAGCGTGAGATACAAAACGTTGTACCGTCGAGTGTTGACCAGAGTGAGTGGTCCGAAGGATTCTGGTCTCGCCTATCGTGTTGCGCACTACCTTCACCGTCGAGGTACTTCATAAAAGGGACTGCCGTTGGAGTACCCAATAACCCCTTTGCCCTCCCCAACAGAACATGAAGGCAATCTGAAAGCGCACGTCTTTCTCGAATTTTACAAGCTCCAAAAACCGCTTTCAGGGAATCCATGGGTATTGCCCGAAGAATGCTTTCACCGCTGCTAGTAAGGATTATCTCCTTACTTCGTTTCCCAGGTGCGGGATGTCTTGTCATCAAACCAAGCCTGCACATCCTATTTACAGAAACGGATACCGAATTGTGCTGCTTAAACGTAAGTTCTTCTATTTGCTTTGCAGTTGTCACACTCCCACGTTGTTGAATAAAAAAAAGCAGAGCAGCTTGCTCGACAGTGATCCCCAAAGGTGTTAGTTCAATGGAACGAACTCTGCTGACTGCAAAGCGAACAAAGTCAAGCAAAGACCATAGTTGGCGATCGGAAAGCGAACACGAAGTTTTTTCTAACGTATTTCCCAATCTGACGCAGCAACCCTTTAATCTAACTTTTCAGATGCATTCTATCATGTCATAGCTAATGCTGTAACCACCGGAGTTAAAACCCCCTAAATCCACGGAACAAAAACCAACCATTCAAAATAGAATTAATAGGGTTTCCTGTGACCGAAGTTAAATACAGGAGGTCCCGAGGTGTAATTACTTTGGACGAAAATCTTGAGGTACAGGAACTATTTGAGAATCAACTGCAATTGAAGCCGATGTTAATCAATATAGACGTCTATATTGACACAACACGTCGGGCATGCTAATATTCTCCAACTTTTAGTCGCCAAGCCGCTTGAACCAGCCCTACAGGTACCATAGAAACGACGAAGTCAGTCATTTATTGGGGTTGACGACGCCATTGTTAACGAACGACTTAAAGAGGTTGGAAAGTTCAGCATCAAGCAAGTTTGGGGTTTTTGGTTGACCGAAATCTACGATATTTGGCAGACGTGGGCCGTAAATTACCATGGCGAAATTGATGTTAGCTATTATTCAAAGACAGCAAGCCGGGTCTTCAGCTGGGTTCGTATCGGCCAGTCCCTGAAGCAAAGCATTGGTCGTTAATCAATCTGAGGGAAAGGATGTTTGACTGACACTCATGGCCATCGCTAGGACGTGCTAAAAAGTGTACTAGCGTAAAAGCTAAATACTGGAGCAAAGATAGAGGATGAAATAACTTGGAGACGAGAATTGGCGGACGCAATGAGTTAATCAGTGTTTTCTGAAAGATCCCTAAAGTGGCAAATGGAATCCCGAAAAGCTAGGAAGTTTGGTTCACGGAATACACGTAGGAAGAACACAACAATTATAGATAAAGTGGGGAACACGTAATGAATCTTGATTTCACGGAAGAGCAGCTTATGCTGCGGGAATCGGCTAGGGACTTTCTCACTAAGAACCTGCCCAAAAAGACGGTTAAGGAATTGGAGGATAGCCAGGCTGGCTTTTCCTCCGGATTGTGGAAACAAATGGCGGATCTTGGCTGGATGGGGCTGGTATTGCCGGAAAAATACGGAGGGTCCGGCATGAGCTTCCAGGACCTGGCGGTCTTACTGGAAGAAATGGGACGGGCCTGTTTACCGGGGCCCTTCTTTTCGACAGTGATACTGGGAGCATTACCTCTCCTTGACTTGGGCACGGAAGCCCAAAAAGCGAAATATCTGCCGGGTATCGCCAAAGGCGATCTTATTTTCACCCTTGCCCTGACCGAGGTGAGCGCTCGCTATGATGCCCAGGGGGTAACCCTCAAAGCGGAAGCTAATAAAGACGGTTTTACGTTGCACGGCACCAAACTCTTTGTCCCGGACGCCAACGTGGCGAACTACCTGATATGTGTCGCCCGGACCGCCAACGGGAATAATCCCGAAGAAGGTATCTCCCTCTTCATCGTGGACGCCAAGAGTCCTGGAATCAAGTACGAATTACTCAAGACGATTGCCAATGACAAGCTATGCGAAGTCGTCTTTGATAATGTGAAAGTCGCCAAGAATAATGTCCTGGGAGAAATTGGCAAAGGCTGGCCGGCGATGGAAAAGACCATCCGCCGGGCGGCGGCGGCCAAATGCTGCGACATGGCGGGAAGCCTGCAGCAGGTGTTCGAGATGACACTGGCCTATGCTAAAGAAAGGATGGTACATGGACAACCGATCGGCAGTTACCAAGCAGTACAGCACCACTGCGCCAATATGGCGATCGATGTGAACGGGACCATGCTCTCGGCCTACCAGGCAGCCTGGAAGGTGAGTGAAAATCTGCCGTGTGATTGGGAGGTCGCGGTGGCGAAAGCCTGGGCGAGTGCGGCTTGCCCGCGGGTGATTGCCCTGGCTCACCAGATACACGGTGCCATTGGGACGACCATGGACCACGATCTGCATTATTATACCCGGCGGACGAAAGCTGCGGAATCGGTTTTCGGCGATGTCGATTATTACCAGTGGAAAGTAGCCCGAGAGATCGGCGGGTAGGAGCGAGAGATGGATTTTAGTATTTCAAGTACTCCTGAAGAAGAAATTTTCAGGTTAGAAGTAAAGGAATTTCTAAAACAGGAAGCGGCTGATATCGAATTGATGACCGCTAACCGCGGTTCACAACCCGGTGACGAGAGCAACCTAGCCTCGCAGCGAATTGCTAAGAAGTTAGGGGCAAAAGGCTGGTTATCGCTGACCTGGCCGATAGAATACGGGGGGCGGGGGGAGGCCGGAATTCCTTTGAAGCTGGTTTATACCGACGAGGCCTCGAAAGTAAACTTGCCCGGAGTGAACGGCTTTGGCCTGGAAATGTTGGCCCCGATACTGCTGGCTCATGGTACCGAAGAACAGAAGAGAAAACACCTGATTCCGATGGCGAAAGGTGAGATATTCTGGTGCGAAGGCTTCAGCGAACCAAACGCCGGTTCGGACCTCTTCTCATTGCAAACTAAAGCAGTCGATGCCGGCGATCATTTTGTGGTCAACGGCCAGAAGATATGGACGACCGGGGCACACCGGTCGGACTGGGGCTTTTTCCTGGTGCGGACTGATCCGAACGCCCCACGAAAACACCTGGGTTTAAGCTTCATCCTGATCAACATGAAGACACCTGGCATAACCGTGAAACCGATCCAGAACATGGCGGGGGTCTTTGATTTCTGTGAAACTTTCCTGGACGATGTCAAGGTTCCCAAAGAAAATTTGGTTGGTAATCTGAACGAAGGGGCGAAGGTCGCCGGGGCATTATTGAACGCCGAACGGTCCAGCCTAATACTGGTGGGGAGCGGGGCACGCCGCTCGGCCGACCGCCTGTTAAGATACATGAAGGAAGCCGAGGCAACTGGAGCGCTGCGCGGGGAAAAAGACGTCTGGCTTTACAAAATGGCTGATGTAGCGATAAAAGCGGAAATCGCTGGACTTTTCGGTAAATATGCGTACTGGCAGCAGGCACGAGGCAAAGACTATACCCTGATGGCTTCGCTCGGTAAGGTATTCAGCTCCGAATTGAACCAGCAGATCGTCGACCTGGGAACGCAACTACTCGGCCAGCATGGTCAACTAATGAAAGGCTCGAAATGGGCCTGGCAGGATGGGTTAATCGGGCAGACCTATCTGAACAGCCACCAGTCGAGGCTCTTGGGCGGTAGTTCGGAGATTCAAAGAACGACGATTGCCACGAGAGGACTCGGATTACCAAGAAAATAGGCGGTTAAGGTGGCAAAGTAACGCAGCGATGTTATATACGATATTTTAATAGGTATACATATACGACAAATGACCAATTAATATCAATTTCCAATATTACACATGAAAGGAGAATAGTCGAACATGTCTAGAACCCGAGTACTCTTATCTTCGTTCCTGTTAACACTCCTCCTGCTCGCCTCCTGCGGCCCCACCTCCGGAACGACACCATCGGGAACAACTTCTCCTGGGACAACCAAACCCGATGAGACTACTAAACCACCCACCACAACCACCTCAAGTGAACCTCAATACGGAGGAACCCTGAATGTCCTTTGGACATCTGATCCCATGGGTTTTGATGAAGCTTATACTCCCATGATGATGTGCGGAACCCTCAAAACTACCAATGAAGAATTGCTATCCGGTGACTGGGCCAAGGGTCCTGAGGGGACCGGGGAGTTCGATTGGTTGAATGGGTACGGCGGCCGGCTCGGCGCCGAAGTTCCCTTCCTGGCCGAAAGTTGGGAAATGCCCGATGATACCACCGTTATTTTTAAAATCCGCAAGGGTGTCCACTTTGCACTTGACATCAACAATGAAGCCAGCAGACTGGTAGCCGGAAGAGAAATCACTGCTGAAGACGTTGCCTATTCAATCGATCGTTGCTGGAACATGCCGGCCAGTTTCATCAATACAAGCAACGCGGCGGCCGACAAACCAACTTCTATCAAGTCGATCGACAAATACACCGTAGAAATCAAAACCGCGGCAACAGCGCAGGGTTTGAATCTTTTCATCTGCGGCGATCAGGCCAGAATCGTACCCTCGGAAGTGGTCGCGAAATACGGAGATATGAAAGACTGGCATAATTCAGTCGGTACCGGACCCTGGATATTAAAAGACTACATGACTTCAAGCTCTATATATTTTAATAAGAATGACAAATACTGGGGCACGGACCCATTCCGTCCCAAAAATAAGCTACCCTATGCCGATGGCGTTAAAGTACTAATCATACCTGACCTTTCCACACGGCTTTCTGCGATCCGTACCGGTAAGCTTGACTTGGCAAACGACCTGCTGCTGACGTGGGATGATCTCCAGGAAATGACAAAATCCTACTCCATTATCAAGTATAAGAAAGCCAGCGGTTCCCACTTCGCTCTCTGGGGAAGAGAGGACAAAGAGGAACTACCCTTTAAAGATCTGCGAGTACGCCAGGCACTTAATATGGCGGTGAATAAACAGTCACTGGTCGATGATTACTACCAGGGACATGCTGACCTCTTTGCACCGATCTATCCCCTCACCGATTCTTTTGCGCCCTTCAATACTCCGCTTGAAGAAATGCCCCAGGGTGTTCAGGACCTTTTCACCTATAATCCTGAAAAAGCAAAACAACTTCTTGCCGAAGCGGGATATCCCGATGGTTTTAATACCAAGGTCGCCTGTAATGCACAGGATGCCGATTTCCTGTCCGTAATCGTGGAAGACTGGAAAAAGATAAATGTCAATCTGGAAATCCAGGCTATGGAAACCGGTGTATTCAACAGCGTTATGCGTGGCCGCGCGCACGAACAAATGCTTTACAAAGAATCGGTTTCTCGCGGCTTTCCATATAAAATGAATGAAACCCGAATCCAGAACACTGACGACGTTGCTTATTTTGATCACGAACGTACGCGGAAAGCCTATAACGATATTCAACCTTACGTCGGCAAAGATGATGATGCGTGGATATCCATCATTCGCGAAATCTATCCTTTCATTATTGAACAGGCACCGGGCGTCTGGCTGCCGGTAGCGCATGTATACCGCACATGGCAACCGTGGATCCAGGGTTTTGACGGTGAATACAACGTAGGTTATGATAATCAACATGTATATATGCAGTACATATGGATCGATCAGGCTAAAAAGAAGTCGCTAGGCTACTAATTCATACCAATAACCGATAATAACGCTTGGGTAGGGCAGGTTCGATTCCTGCCCTACCTTTGGATAGATGATTAAAGTTAACGACAGCTAGGTCAAACAGAATCAGACATTCGGAAATTTCTCTTAATAACTCCTGGTGCTATTTTTCATTTACACCAGGATGTTTCCAAAGAATTGTTAAGTCATCGATTAACTCCGATGAACTTTACAAGCTGTATAATTCCGGGTCATTGATTTTTAAAACCGCAAGCTGACGTTGATTTCCAGTTCGAGTTTTTTTTCTGGTACTCACCAGAGCCTATATCTCCCCATAGATAAAGGTCACGGAGTCTGGAAATAGAAGCATCAAGACGGATGACTTCGGCCTCATCGACATCATGGTGTCCACCATTCAGACACGCTAATATGGCCTTTTTCCAACCTTCGTCCAATTGGAGTTGCGGCAATACCTGTAAGTAGAATTTACTTTTGATGGCGGATTCAGTCACCTGGGTTGATTGTAAATCACACCGCCTTGTGTGATGTTCGAGCGTGAGTACAAATTGCCCATTACGGGTTCTCGCCGGCTCATCATGGTTAGTCTGGTAGCTATTCGCGCATCGAACCACACCACTGAAGAGATATATGCGGCGTTTTGTACTTGAGTAATGTAAGGGATTGTTGTTGCGGGTTCTTATTATTTCCTGACAGACCAACTACAGGTGTTTGACCATATCACACTGCGATGTTATCATGAGGCATCTTTTTCCTCCGGCATTGCGAGATGAAAGTTACATACCTCAAAGGGCAAGGAGAATAACTCAATCATCTGTGAATACAACTGCGGGAGATGTCATGAAAAAATCCCGATGCTGAAAGCGGTATTTCAAACATCCTGAGTCACTGGAGTGTAACAAGGAGGGACGCTGATGGTCTCGATTAATCTGGATACGGGTATGATTTCCGGGACCGATGTAACTGAAAAAGGTCAGAAAATCTACATATTCAGAGGGATTCCCTACGCCGCTCCGCCCATCGGTGACCTTCGGTGGAAACCGCCACAACCGGCAATTCCGTGGTCGGGAGTTCGTGAATGTACCAGATACAGTATCCAAGCCGCACAATATCATGATATTCATGCATCCGAAAGTATGCAAAAATTATCTTCGAGTGAGGATTGTCTCTATTTAAATGTCATGACGCCGGCAAAGAAGTCGACCGACAACTTACCGGTGATGTTCTGGCTTCATGGTGGTGGTCTCAGATACGGAAATGGAAATTCTACCTTTTGCGACAATACCGGGCTGCCCCTCCATGGCGTTGTCCAGGTCAACTTGAATCATCGGTTAGGGGTGATGGGGCTATTTGCGCATCCTCTTCTCACCAAAGAATCGCCAAAACATGTATCGGGAAATTACATGTTCCTCGACATGATCGCCGCTTTACAGTGGGTACGGCGCAATATCTCCGCTTTCGGGGGTGATCCAAACAACGTGACTATCTTTGGTGAATCCGGAGGCGGATTGAAAGTAGCAGCGTTGATGGCTTCCCCGCTTGTGGACGGCCTGTTCCATCGGGCTATCATAGAAAGCGGAGGACGTGAGTTCGATACTATAGCCCTTGAAGAAATAGAGACATTCGGAAAGAAATTCTTTCACAAACTAGGAATTGAAAACGAAGATAATCCCCTCGCTGCAGCACGAAAATTACCGTGGGAAACCATCATAAATCGCGACCAAGAACTAAACGTGGAACTGGGACTAAAATACGTTTTCATGGGACCATGGCACATCGTTCATGACGGTTGGTTCCTGCCGGACACGTTGGTGAATATGTTCCAGACCGGTCGCAGGAACCAAGTACCCTACCTCATTGTAGCTAACAAAGGAGAATTGACCGGCCCGGGTTTCCTTATTGCCGATACAATGATCAAAGACTACTTGAGGTTGTTGAACGGCACCAGCACTATCAACTCGCGTGGGTATGCAGCCATTTTCGATCAAGTGCCGGAAGGCCGAAAACGTGAAGGGGCAGTGGCAGCTCATGGTACGGAACTGTACTATATATTCGGTGCACTCGATAATGTCAAAACCTGGGCTAATAATATGGGTGGGCGGTCGACTTCCGGGGTAAAATCGCCGATACCTGAAATATCCAATTCCGACAGGGCAGTAGCTGAAAACATGCAGACGATATGGACGCAATTTGCGAGGACGGGTAATCCCAGTGTAAAAGGACTTATTGAATGGCCTGCATGGGAACGTAAGACCGACAAATATCTACTAATCACGGACCCTCTACAAATCAAGCAAGGATATTCGGACCTTACAAAGATAGTGCCGGACAGATCACAACAGATGATATAAGACGGCGGGCACAAAAGTGGAACATAAAAAAACTGGAATCGTTTTATTTAATCCAAAGTGTTAAAGGTTGATATGGAAAGATTATTATCCAGAATCCGTCGGGGAGGATTTCCCCTTTGTATCGAGAAAGCCCGCCTCATTACAGAAGCGGTTAAACAAACAGAAGGCGAAACCGGAGTCATTAGGTACGCCAAAGTTTACTCACATATGCTGCAGAATATGCCCGTTCTGATCGACAAAGATGAGCTTTTCGTGGGCGAAGGGGCCAGCAAACCCTGGGGTGCCGAAATTGATCCGTTCCTAGGCGTATGGAAAGAGGAAGAGATCAGGGGTGCGGTTGAAGATGGGGTTATTTCGACTGAAGATATAGACTGGCCAATGTTGCGAGAATTGGGCAAATACTGGGAGACCAGATGTTCGGAGTATATTCAATCTAAGAGCATCGATGATGATATGTTCAAGTACCTGCAAGTTGGCATCACTCTGCCGCCGATGAAACAGAAAGATGAATTCAGAGGAGCATACGCTGGCAGTGGCCTCTGCCTATCCTTCAATTTTACCGACTGCCATATGGACTTCGTCAGGTGGCTTGGCGGACTGAATCCGATTATTCGAGAAGCTGAAGAGGAACTCCAGAGAATGGGGTCTCTCTCACGGGATGACGCAGATAAGAAGGCATTCCTCGAAGCTTCAGTCATGGTACTCAAAGCCATCATTACATTTGCCGGCAGATATGCGGATGCAGCCGAAAGAATGGCTAAAAGTGAAAAAAATCCTTCACGAAAAGCAGCATTGGAAAGAATCGCAGAAGCCTGTCGGTGGGTTCCGGCCAATTCACCCAGAAGTTTCTTTCAAGCAATGCAGTCTTTATGGTTCAACCAGATCTTATCTACACCTACTTCGACCCATAATCTCGGCAGATTCGATCAATATATGTACCCGTTCTATAAAAAGGACCGTGATGAAGAACGGATTAACAACGAGGAAGTTCTGACTCTGCTGTATGAATTACGTATCAAGTGCATGAAGCCTGAGAATATCAAGCTTTCACGAGCCAAGCGCTCGCAGCATGCCGGATTCGCCAAATGGCGTAACATGACCATCGGTGGTGTTAACGCCGATGGTCAAGATGCAACCAACGAATTGACCTACCTGGTACTGGAGGCAGCCAATCGGCTGAGGACACCTCATCATACGATTACACTGAGAGTCCATAACGAAACTCCAGAAGACTTACTGGTAAAGGCACTGGAAGTTGTGAAGACCGGGATTGGTATGCCAGCAATCGCTATAGACAAATCGTTTATTGATTATATGACGTCCGGGGGTATCCCAATCCAGGAAGCACGTAATTATCACCTGGCAGGCTGTGTTGACCCAGCTATTCCGGGGAAAGCCAGCTTTCTGGCTGGTTTATTCTTTGTGGTGCCTAAGGTTCTGGAGATTTTCCTGAATGATGGTTTAGACCCTCGTACTGGATTGGAACTCGGTCCCTTCAAACCGAACATTGAAGACTATACGACCTTTGATAAGTTCTTTGATGCATTCCTGCAATTCCTCGCCTTCTTCATCAGAGTATGGCATGAGCACAGTTTCATCACCCAGGGGCGTTCCAGAGAACTCCAGGGTTACCGCGACGTTGTGGATATTCTGGAAACTGCGTTGATGCATAATGGGATGAAGATGGGGAAACCCTTAATGAGAAGAGAGCCAGAATTTCCTTATGACTTCAGGGCTGTGATGGTGCCTGTCGGTGCCATCAACGTGGCAGACTCGCTGGCAGCAATCAAGAAGTTGGTTTTCGACGAGAAGAAGATCACTATGATGCTTTTAAAACAATCCCTGGATGCCAACTGGGAAGGTTATGAGAATATCAGAAAGATGTGCCTGCAGGTGCCGAAGTACGGGAATGATATTGATTACGTTGACTCGATAGCCAGAGGATTGTACAAGTTTATCATCGACGAGGAGGCAAAACCTCATTCACCCGGCTTTCCCATGCGTGGGAGAATAAGAGGAATTGGCGGAGCATCTATATCGTCGATGTTTGCTGGCGGATCAATAATCGGGGCAACACCGGACGGTAGGCTTGCCGGTACAACTTTGTCTGATGGAACAGTCTCCCCAGCCCAGGGACAAGACACCCATGGTCCCACGGCTATGCTCAGAAGTGCAGCCAAGATCGACCAGTCCCTGTGTTCGTCAACACTACTCAATATAAAGCTACATCCATCATCTCTAACAACTCGAGAGGACTTGAAAAAGCTGGGTAGCTTGATTATGACGTACGCTGATATGGGAGGTAAATGGATACAGTTCAACGTTGTTGGAAACGAGCAGTTGCTTGAAGCTCAGAAATCTCCCGAGAATTATCGCGACTTGATTGTGCGAGTAGCTGGCTATAGTGCCTATTTCGTAGATCTTGGAAAAGGGGTCCAGGATGATATTATCAGACGCATGGAAGTGAGTGTCTGAGCGACTGAGGTCTCCTCTAAAAACTGGACAAATTGGAGCGCAAGACGAATCTACTTTCAATATAGAACTGCTTCCTGATATTCGGTGCTGATAATGGTACAAGGAACCGTTTTTGACATACAGACTTATTCTCTACACGATGGACCGGGCATCCGGACAACGGTCTTTCTTAAAGGTTGTCCCCTGGCCTGCCTCTGGTGTCAAAATCCGGAATCTCAGCATCATCAACCTGAGGTACTATTTTACCCGGAGAGGTGCACCGGTTGCGGCCAATGTGTAACAGCCTGCCCCAGACAGGCAATTTGGATCGCAGATAGAAAATCGCATACAAAGAGAAACCTCTGTGACGGCTGTGGAAAGTGTGCAGATATATGTCTGAATGCTGCCCGCACACTGAGCGGCAGGGTTTGGTCAGCTGAGGATATTTTTAACGAAGTCAAAAAGGATGAAGCCTTCTACAGGAGGAGCGGAGGGGGGATCACCCTTTCCGGCGGAGAACCACTGGCTCAGCCTGAATTCTCTACGGCTATCCTGTCATTGTGTAAGCGAGCCGGTATGCACACTGCCATTGAAACAACAGGCATGGCCAGGTGGGGAACTCTTAAGCAAGTGTTGGAATATGTGGACCTGTTGTTGTACGACCTGAAACACATAGATTCGAGATCTCATCGAAGATGTACCGGCATACGCAACGACCTGATTCTTGAAAATTTGAAACGGATTCGAACGAATTTTAACACCCCGATAATAGCCCGAATCCCCATTATTCCGGGCTACAATGCAGACTTGGAAAACATTAAAGCTACTGCGAGGTTTATTGTTAACGAAATAGGGTCAGACATAAAAGTGAACGTCCTGGCCTATCACCGATTGGGAGAAACTAAATACGACCGTCTCGAGAGAGACCAAACTAGAGTTAACATCAACCCACCCACTTTGGAACAGATGACAGCTATCCAGAAGACCATTGAAGCTCTTGGCTTGACTGTTTCTATTGGCGGGTGAAAAAATCGCCAGGATTCATCGAACACTGAGCCTCACCATCAAAGAGTCCTGCGGTAAATATTGAGTCCAGTCTGGAGATGCTGGTGAGATATAAAAAATATAGGAGGTTGTAATTGGCTGACAAATATGGACGGTTCTTCAAGGATTACCAAGCAAAACCGGAGGAGATCGAAAGGGGTCGTACCGGCATCGCACGTGTAGATTACAATACGTTTAAAGGTTGTAACTTCTACTGGGTTCACTGGAATTTGCCTAACGCTTCCGGACACTCCGCTCCCGAGATGATCAGCGTAGGACACCCTCCGCACACACATAAGGACGCTGAAATCCTGATGCTCATCGGGACCAACCCGGATGATCCGACAGACCTGGGAGCGGAAGTGGAACTACAAATGGGTGCCGAACGGGAAAAACACGTCATGACGAAGTCTACCGTGGTCTTTATTCCGGCGAATGTAGTACATTGCCCCTATATTATCCGGAGGACAGACAGGCCGTGGATCTTTGTGGAAATCAACCAGGGGCCAGTGCACACCGAAAAACTCTATCCACAGATATTAACCGAAGAAGAAAGGAAACTGGTGGATTGGTCCAGATGGAAAGAGGAAGGCTACTAACAGGCTGTCATAATAACGGAATTCTCTCGATACCGATAGAGTAATCGTTTAACCATCATGCTATCCCTAATGTAGCGGTGTAACTCTAAGTGGTCTTGTTTATTATGAATTTCTATTGCTTTACTTAGTTTGATATCCTTAAAACGCAATTATAGACTGTAGCCACTTAGGAGGGATAGCCAGAAATAGTCCGAAGTTTAGGATCTATAGTCGCAGTTACTGTTGTATATCGGAATATAGGTAGGTACCGCTCCAAAACCCTTCTTCTTGTACGGCCTTCATCATTGGTGGTGGTGTGGTATCAAAGTGTGCCAAAGCCTTACTTTTCCGAGCTAAGGAATTTCAAAAATGTGATTGAAAATTCGTTATATTGTTCATCGAAAAAAACATCGTTATATGCCATCATGTCTTATTACATTAATACCAATATCCCTTCATATTGGCTGTTCTGTTATCGGACACCCAAAACCGACCAGGTAGGGAAAGTCCACAGGTGGCCTAATTTGGATGTCCCGTGACACTGTTCTTTATTATTCCGTCTGGAAATGAGTAGCAGAGTATTCCTATACATTGCCTAATAATTAGTAACTGTTGCACCATCACAACGTCATCTCTGTCAGGGATTAATAGAAACCGGCTTCTAATCGGGATCACACCAGACAGTTGCACTCGTAGCTAGATACTTCATCCATCAGATGACAGGGAACGATATGTAAACAAAAGCAAGAAGATCCAATTCTCTGGTATGATATCTTTCAATGATATTTCCGAAACATAGTCTTGTTGCCTACAAGAATCGTCCTGCATTGATAATTGAAAACGATCCAGATCTACAGATTGAACTGGAAGATGGCAGGACGCAAAAGGTTCGCTCCAAGGATATAATCCTGATCCATCCTGGCCCATTGCTCGATATTGCTCATCTTGAACCTCAATCTGGAGACGTGGAGATCGCATGGTCGTTACTATCAGATAAACCCTTAAACCTTCAAGAACTTACCGAACTTGTTTTCGGTGTATTCACACCATCCGCGGCCTGGGTGGCATGGCAACTAATATGCGATAACCTTTACTTTCATGGGACGCCCGATCAAATAACAGCCTATTCCCGTGAAGAAGTCCTCCAAAAACAAGAAGCACGGCTGTTGAAAGCATCTCAGAAGACCGCGTGGACAGAGTTCTTGGCTCGCGTCGTAAACCGTCAAGTAATCTCAGAAGACGATCGATACTTAGCCGATGTTGAAGCCGTAGCTCTGGGTGAAGCTAAAGAAAGCCGGGTCTTACGTGAACTCGGCCGCAGTCAGACTCCTCAAAACGCTCATTCGTTGTTATTGGAGTTGGAGCGTTGGAACAACAGGTTCAATCCATACCCGAAACGCTTTGAGGTTTCACTGTCAGCTCCAGTGATCGATTTACCGGAAATGCCTCAAGAAGACAGGGTAGACCTGACCCATTTACCGGCTTTCGCTATTGATAATACATGGACAATAGACCCTGACGACGCCCTGAGTGTGGAATCACCCAATCGTCTGTGGGTTCATGTCGCTGATGTAGCAGCCCTCGTTGTACCAGATAGCCCGGCAGAGCTTGAAGCCAGAAATCGTGCTGCCAATCTTTACCTGCCAGAATTGACTGTCCCGATGTTACCAACTGAAGCTAGAGAACGGTTAGCCTTGGGCATCCATGATGTCTCGCCAGCACTGTCATTCGGTCTAAACCTGAACCCGGAAGGTGCAATTATCGGGATAGAGATCGTGCCCAGTTGGATAAGGGTCTCAAGACTCAGTTACGAGCAAGTCGAGGGCATGTGTCAGGATATGCCTTTTAAGGGAATGCTTCAGTTGGCTCAAAACAACAAAGCCCGCCGAATGAAGAACGGGGCAGTCGACATTGAACTACCGGAGGTTGATATCCGCGTAGAAGATGGGAAAATCGTATTTCATCCAATACGCCCCTTGAAAAGTCAGATGATCGTAAGTGAAGCCATGCTGATGGCCGGAGAGGCAGTTGCTGGGTACGCGTTCAAAGAAGGGATCCCATGTGCATTCTCCACGCAGGAAGTGACACAGATTCCTGCGTTACCAGATGGTCTGGCAGGGATGTATGCTCTTCGCCGTTTCATGAAACGTAGTCAACTTAAGAGTTTACCATCCCGACATGCTGGAATAGGCTTGGATATGTATACTCAGGTTACCAGCCCTCTTCGACGCTATCAAGACCTGATAACCCATCAACAGTTGCGAGCACATATTAGTGGACATGATATCCTGACTGCTGAGGAAATGCTGCAAAAGCTGGGGGCAGCAGAGGCGGTTACCGGCAACGTTCGCCAAGTAGAGAGGCTTTCAAATTTGCATTGGACCATAGTCTATCTATCAGAGATACCAGAGTGGCGGGGAGAAGCGATTATCGTGGAGACAGACAGCCATCGTAGTACAGCCATCATTCCAAGTATCGGTTTGGAAACCCATCTATACTACCAGCGTAGTCTTACCCTGAATACTCGTGTCCCTGTCGTTCTTGAATCATCGAATATACCCGAACTAAGTGCATTTTTCAGAGTCGATGATTGAACCTTCGAGAGTTCTTAACTAGATAATGACCACTCTCTTATCACACTATTATATGTGCCATCACGGAAAAGTGATAGCACCGATACTATCCAGAAACAGTTACCGGTTGACTACTTAACGGCAATCCTGATCTTACCTCGCACTTTTCATTGTTTTGTCTATTTTGGTGTACTTTTATCCCCTAGTTTACCGTTATCTCGTTTAAGGTAATGGTATCATAATAATGTTTTTTTAGTGTAAGGATTCCATACCCATGAAGCATCTAAATAAGAGCTTCGTACACCAGCCGCTCAAATTCTTCCTGATAGGTGTTACCCGGCATGACTTCGTGCATGAAGACCTGGCTGAAACAAATGGCAATCAGGCCTTCTTCAGGATCGGCAAAAAATGTCGTACCCGCTGCCCCACTCCAGCCAAAAGTCCCCGCGGAACGGTATATCGGAGGAGTGCTTCCCTGGTAAACGCCGACTCCCATTCCGAAACCTAATCCGGGATTGGACATATTCAGATTAATTGTCCCGGTATGGCTGCTGGTCAAAATTTCCACACTCCTCCGGCTGAGGATACGGACCCCGTCTAACTCTCCTTTATTCAGCAGCATTTGCGCAAAACGCGCATAATCAGCAGCCGTCGATAACACACCGCCGCCGCCACCTCCAGCTTCGAAATAGGTTTTTGGCCCTAGGACCTTTTCACTTTTGGCTGGTTCTTCATTGACTGCTAGTTGCCATTTTCCCTTTTGTTGGACTGCGGAATAGAGAGTAGGAAAACGGTTAAGCTTGCTTTTATCAAGATAGAACGACGAATCTTTCATGCCAAGCGGTTGAAATACCCGCTTTTGATAAAACTCCTCAAGGGTCTGTCCGGTGACTGTTTCCAACACGGTGCCAACGATAGGGTATCCTACTTGATATTCAAATTGTGTCCCTGGTTGGGATTCGAGGGGTAATTGAGCCAGGGCGTTAAGCGTTTCCCTGATGTTGTTTGCTGCTGCTGGATTGCCCATGATACCTGCTTTAGATACGATATCCTTAAATTCAGTAAGATAAGACAGGGGTGCCCGGCGTGCCGTGGTAAGGCCGGTAGTGTTGCGCAGACAGTCTCGTACTGTGATGTCTCTCAAAACTGGAACGGTAGGGGTACCTATCATAGGTCCCTGTGCTGCGGGAATGCGCACCCGCTGGTTTCTGAAGGCCGGGATGAATTTAGAAACGGGGTCATCCAGAGATAGAAGTCCGTCTTCCACACCAATCATCGTAGCTACCCCGGTGATGGGCTTGGTATTTGACCAGAGTCTGTAGATGGTATTTATCTTCGCCGGAATCTTACTTTCGAAGTCCATGTATCCCTGGGTTTCGTGGAAAACAACTTTACCATGCCGAGCTACCAGGGTTACGAAATTCGGTGCAAATCTACGGTTGATAAACCTTTGCAGGTTCGGACGAATACGAGATAATCTTTTCGAGGAGATGCCCACTTTTTCCGGATCGGTTGAAGGTAATGGCCATTCTGTATTTGATTTCTTTGAACTCATTATTTCATTCCCCCTTTGTTACGAACTGCGAATAGTTAATTACCCTGTTGATACCTCAATTCGCCTAACGCCAAGCGTCGATGCTATAGATTGGGTCGATACCGAGATGGTGCAGCGAACTCAGTTGATGACTGACTTCTTCATCCCCTCCGCCAACAATAATACAAAAGGCAAAGGGGTCTTCCGCTGCCGGAACCAGGTAATCGTCTGAAATCTCCTTCCAATGTTTACCGGAAGATCGCTCGATTCCTAACCAGCCGTTAGTTCCCATGTCCGGCCAAGAGAAGTTCCTATATCGGCTCAAAGGCATAAAACTTTGTTTATAAAGCCATTCATAGACTGCTTCCTTCGATTTGAAGCCGCATTCATAAAGATGTCTTGCCATCTCGGGGACCATAACGATTGTTTTTGCCCCTTCTCTACCTGCCCAGAATTCATCTATCAGGTATTTCAGCCAGTTATGCGGTCCTGGTATTCCCTTTACGCCAAGTTTTCTGGCGATTCCGCCGTGGCCGCTTTTTTGGAAAGCCCGGTATCCTCCCGGGGAGAACTGGACGCCTCGAATACCGTCGTTGACATGGGGGATAACCAGCACCACACTCTCGTCTTTCGTGTAACCGTGTTCTTCATTCAAGCCATTCCAACCCGGCGGTAAGCCGTCGGCATTTTCAGCGCAGCAGCGGCTCCCTTCAAAAGGGCTGCCGATACTGGTCATACGGTTAACGCCCGGAATCGCGCCGCCCAGGTTACGAGCGATGATTTCATAGGCGCGGCCGATGGTTGAGTTGGCCACGTTTCCCGGGCCAAGCATGCCACATCCGCTACTCATGCCGACCTCTTTGGCGTAAGGCCCACTCACGCAGAGCCAGTGTCCAAACGTGTGCGTACTTCCGATGAAAGACCCCGATTCGGCGATGGCTAGTACGGCTGGTAGATATTCAGGTCGGCAGCCGGCCATTACCGCACAGGCTGCAACCTTCTCCACCGTTGCCGTCCAGCCCATAGGCTGGAATCTTACGGGGTCGCCTTTCTTGAAACCGGCGCTGTTCTTCTGGTGGACTATCAGCTCATCCGGTTTGTGGCTAGTACCCTTTAACATCTCCGACACCCGTTCTTCGGTAGGTAACCTGACAGGTAAGCCATCCGTGAATTTGGCAATCGGAGCTCTTACCGGATGCGGCACATATTCTACCTGGTCAAAGAATACTTCGGCTTGTACTATAGTTCCTTCGAAAATTATATGGTCGTTTGGAGTAGGTATCCATTTCCCGCTTTCTTTTTCTTTTGCCGTTAACGGGCGAGTTAGCATTTCCAGCATGGGTTCTATCAACTGGTCGACGTCCTCTTCACCGCTCAGTACCCGTGAAGCAGCGATAAAACGAACTTCGGGCACACCGTACCTTAACGCTGTCTGTTTCACCATCTGGTGCTGGTCTTCAAGATCGACGATTACAGTTGGTATGCCCGCCTTTTCGAGTTTAGTTATATAGGGCAACTGCCCCCAGACGGCACCGCTTCACCATGCCACCGCCAGGATTACAGCATCCGTGGTCTTCATTTCTTCTTCAGTCAGGTAAACTGGAGTAGGTGTATATGATTTCTTCTGCGTCCAGTTTACATTTGGGTAATTGTTCCGCAGTTTCTTCTCGAGTGGTAATGTAATATCCGGTTCGCCTGTTATACTGATATGTATCGTTTTGCCGTCTAGTTTATCCAGGCGGGGTGCCAGGGGAAATGTATTGACCGGTTCTGAGATTCCCGTAGGATTCACGCACCTTATAATATCGGTCATTTTACGCTCCTTCTTGAATTATTGACTGTAATGGCATCTCATAATCTCAATCAAGCTGGGTTACTATTTTGGATTCGGTCAGATTACTTTCCGAGATGGCTATATTGTTCCCATCTGAATTACATGCAGCCCTTATTCTTGCATTTCATATTGCATGGATTTCTACTAAAAATATGGCGAATCTAAATAGGAAGTTGATGCTTTCTCTTCGATTGTTATTCGGGTTAAGGTATAACTACAAACCGGTAGGAGTGGCTTCTTTTCGGAGTGCCGGTTCATCTTCCCCATTAGATATGTAGTTATTCGCTGAAAAAATCACGACTAATATAGTACTTTACGGTCGTAAGAATCAACTCGGCATTATTAATAAGGATCAATCTTGTAAGGAGACTCCTTGTATCAATTCTAGATTCGAACACCTTTTAAAAATGGTTCTAAATTCTAGTTAGCTTAAAAAACAAACATCGAAATGCTCCTTTAAATACTCAATTCCAAGTTTGGGCAATAAGTTCAAGCCAAGTAATGCCCACAACTTAGCAACTTTTCTTCATTTTTTATCAATAAGATGCACAGAGAAGACTTTTATCAGCAATTAATTGAAGCGGACTGGACAAAGAGGCTATTTTTACTTGTAAATGACAACTCCTTTTATGTCTCAGCGCTCTCTCCAAACTCGGCTGCATCTTCATCTCACGGAACTCTTTGATAGCGAAGTCGAGGTGTTCCAGAGCGTCCTTCTTTTCATCTGGATAATGTTCAAGGATACAAAGAGCGTTTTGAAATGATACCCAGGAAAAGGGCCGTTCTTGATTGACCGTGCTTCTAGCCTCGCTGGAGTATTTTCTTTGGATAAAAAACATTTTGTTTTCTGGAACTACTGATAACAAATTTAAACCGGTATTATAAACCGTCTGTAATCATGGGTCATGATATTAATATTGACCCATTAACGGTATGGAGATGGACATAAGTGGGCGGAGGTGGTAGAAAGTGTTAAGTAATGAGCAAAAAAGGTTGATTTTAAAGCTGATTCAAGGTTTCGTAACTTGTCTGGTAATAGGCTTATACTATATTTGGTACTTAATAATCTGGGCCAGAGTGGGGAAATACCAAAATCCTATAAGGCTGACGGAATTACCTTCTTTCCTCATTACTCCCCAAAACACCATAGTAATGAATCCTTAGTGGGAAGAGGTGGAAAGTATTCGGTATAAACACTGGAAATGAAGATGATTTGACAAACGAACATGGGTTCTATATATTAGTAAGCCGCAGTCCGGTTATCACCGTAAGATATCATGACAGGATAAAAGCGGATGGACACCACCCCCTATAAATTACTCAACACACCAGAACTTTTACCGGTTAAGGAAGACGCCACAGGCCATCCGATAAATGTTGGCCGTGGTAACTTACCAGTTGCCGGCATCGAAGACCGCTGGCGCATCGATGATGAGTGGTGGCGGACCGAGGCAGTTTCAAGGATGTATTATGCGGTGGTTCTGAAGAATGGTATGCGGATGGTGATCTATAAAGACCTGATCAGCCACCACTGGTACCGGCAGACGATCGGGAAAACTTACACAGATTGAACATCCGGCATATATAATTAGATATCAGGAAATCTTACCGGTATCTCTCTATTCCCAGGCAGGTTGACGACCATGATGAGTTCGAAAGAATGGCTGGAATCACTTAACCCATCACAAATGGAAGCGGTAACCTATGGGGATGGACCGCTCCTGATAGTTGCTGGGGCAGGTACCGGAAAAACAAGAACCCTCGCCTCTCGTGTCGCCCATCTGGTTTCCCAAGGAATACCCCCGGAACGTATTTTGTTGTTGACCTTTACCAGACGAGCTGCGGAAGAGATGCTAAGTAGAGCTACCAAGGCAATTAACCAGGAAGCAGTCAATAGCCGGGTCTGGGGCGGGACTTTTCATGCCACGGCCAACCGCTTGCTGCGCATGTACCATCAGGCAGCAGGTTTAACCCCGGACTTTACGATAATGGACCGGGCTGATTCTGAAGATTTTCTTAATGTTGTTAGAAATAATCTTGGCTTGGCACGAACGGAAAAAAGGTTTCCCCGTAAGAGCACCTGTATCGATATCTATTCCCGCAGGGTAAATGATGATGATAATCTGGATATGGTTCTGAAGAAACATTTTCCCTGGTGCCAGGAATGGAAAGATGAGCTCAAAACTCTTTTCAAAGAATATGTCGAGCGTAAACAGGAGAGGAATATCCTGGACTATGACGATCTTCTGCTTTACTGGTACCAGAAGCTGCAGGACGATTCCCTGGCTACTGTCCTAAGTAATCGGTTCGATCATATCCTCGTTGACGAATATCAGGACACCAACCGTATTCAGGCGGGGATAGTAGAGAGGATGCGGCATACGAACAAGAATGTCACCGTAGTTGGTAATGATGCCCAGAGTATATATGGTTTTCGTGCGGCCACCGTAAAGAACATGATGGATTTCCCCTCCCGGTTTCCCGGTACCAGGATAATTACCCTGGAGCAGAATTACCGGTCGGTCCAACCCATCCTGGATACCACCAATAAGATAATTGCTCAAGCCCGCGAGCGTTATACCAAAGACCTGTGGTCGAACCGGAAAGACAGGCAAAAACCCCAGGTGGTCACCTGTAGCGACGAGAACCACCAGGATGAGGAAGTGGTCAAACGGGTGCTGGCCCATTATGAGGAAGGGATCCCCCTCCGTAAACAGGCTGTGCTGTTTCGGGCTTCCTCCAATTCCGCTTCACTTGAAATGGCTTTGACCAGGCGCAATATACCTTTCCGCAAATACGGAGGATTACAGTTCCTCGAAGCAGCCCATATCAAGGACTTGATCAGCATTCTAAGGATTCTGGAAAATCCGAAAGATGAGATTGCCTGGTTCCGGGTCCTGCAGTTGTTCAGCGGTGTGGGTCCGTCGACCGCCGCGTCTGCTTTCCTGCACCTTCAGTCCAGTGGTTTCGATATCCGGTCGCTTTCCTCGTTCCGAGTCCCACCTGGTGCCCGAAGTGACTTTACCGACTTTTTAAAGCTGACCGAAGACCTTTCGGGAGCAGGTGAAATCCTCCCGGCAGTGCAAATGGACTGGATCGCCAAATTCTATATTCCGCTGCTTGAAAAGAATTATGAAAACTCCATACCCCGGAAAAATGATGTCGAACATCTTGGTGAAATCGCCTCCCGTTACGGAACCAGGGGGGAGTTCCTGACCGAGATCGTGCTGGAACCGCCAACTTCGACCGGTGATTATGCCGGGCCGCCCACGATCGATGACGACTGGCTGGTGTTATCGACGATCCATTCGGCGAAAGGCCTGGAGTGGGATGCCGTATACCTGATACACGCGGCAGACGGCTGCATCCCGTCGGACCTGGCTACCGGTGATGAAGGGGAGATCGAAGAAGAACTCAGGCTGGCTTATGTGGCGATGACCCGGGCACGTGATTTCCTGTATGTTTTATGGCCGATGCGCTTCTATAGCAGGGCATTTGCCGACAACCATGTCTATGCCCAGTTATGCCGCTTCTTCACGCCGAAGGTGCTGGCTACCATGGATAAGGTCGAATACAAAGACACTGGTAGTAAGAACAATGAAATTATTTCTCACGGTCCGAACCGAAACATTAAGGACAAGATCAGAAGCATGTGGGACTAAAATAAGAAAAGGTGAAAAATGGGGAATGAGAATTTGGTTGGTGTTTGCGGACTATATTGTGGAGCATGTTCGATATACCGGGCTACTCAGGATAAAAACGAAGAGAAACTGCAAGATTTTGCTCAGGGATTAACTAATAAAACCGGGCAAAAATTTACAGTTGATGATGTGCGGTGTGATGGCTGTCTGAGTAACGGACGACTGGACCTGTGGTGCCGAAATTGCCAGATACGGGTGTGTAGCAAACTGCAATCAGGGAAGGTTCGGTGTGCAGATTGTGATGAATTACCCTGTTCCCGACTAACAAGGTTTCAAAATGATGGCATGAAGCATCATCTTGAGATTGTCGATAATCTAAAATCATTACAGCGAGTAGGTATCAGAGACTGGGCTTTATCGGAAGAAAAAAGGTGGACCTGCCCGCATTGTAAAGCGAACCTATCGTGGTATGATGCTGAATGTCCGGATTGTAAAGCTCCCCGGCCTGTTGATTTATTCAGACTTTAGAAGGCCCTGATACACAGTAACCTGAATAATAGCTTAAAGTTTTATCAGTGATGCTTGCTGGAAGCACAACTGATTCTATTCACCTCTACCCGAGTATTAATTGTCGATGATGATCTTGGGCTAATGAATCTCCTGGAGAGAATGCGATGCAGCTTGGTTGGGATCAGGACACTTATATCAAAGCATATCGATATGCCGCTGAAGCCCATAACGGACAGAAGATGCCCGGTACTGATTTGCCCTATATCATGCATGTCAGTTTAGTCAGCATGGAAGTGTTGGCTGCTTTACAGGCTGATCCGGGGATTGATAGAGACTTAACCTTGCAGTGTGCACTGCTGCATGATGTCATGGAAGATACTGGGAAAACTTATGAAGAGATTAACCGTATGTTTGGCGAGAAAGTAGCCTGTGGGGTATCCGCTTTGAGCAAGAATAAGGAAATTCCTGATAAAACAATCCGAATGAGAGATAGTTTAAACCGGATTCAACAGCAGCCACGTGAAATATGGGTAGTCAAGTTGGCTGACAGGATCACCAATCTTCAGCCGCCTCCAAAGGAATGGACGAAACAAAAAAGAGAAGATTATCGCAGGGAAGCTATTGAGATCCATAATACATTACATAATGCGAGCAAATTGTTGGCAGATAGATTATTAACGAAGATCGATGAGTACAAAACTTTTATTCAATGAAATTATCTCTCCAACCCGGAGTACTCCTTATAATTGTTACACTAAGCGTAAATCAGCAATATTGAAAATGAGGGTGATGAAAAATGGAAAAGATTAGAGTCGGAATATTAAGTCCCGGAGATATGGGTTCTGCCATCGGAAAGGTCCTGGTGGATGCAGGATATCCAGTATTTACAGCTCTAGATGGGCGTAGTGACCTGACAAAACTGAGAGCCCGGGAGTCTAATATTTCAGATCTGGGCACCATCGATAAACTTGTAGCTACCACAGATTTGATCCTTTCGGTGTTAGTACCTTCCGAGGCGTTTGGTATAGCTCAGCAAGTCGCTGACAGTATGCAGCGTAGTGGCCACCGTCCGGTTTATGCCGATCTTAACGCTATCGCCCCGGAGACGGTACGTAAAATCGATGAATTGATGACAGGACTCGGAGTCAATTTCATTGATGCCGGTATCATCGGGGCACCTCCGATGGCCGGTAAGAAGAATACTCGTATCTATTGTTCGGGACCCCAAACTAAGATTTTTGAATCATTATCTCAAGCAGGTCTGGATATACGTAAGGTGGGAGAGGTTATCGGACAAGCTTCGGGATTAAAGATGGTTTTTGCTGCCTCTACTAAAGGGATAACAGCACTGTGGATGGAATTACTGGTGGCAGCGCGAGCTCTCGACCTCGAAGAAGCCCTGATGGCTGAATTGAAAATAGGAGGATCCGGCGCTGAAGAACTCAGTGGCAGGATCTGTTCCATGCCCAGACGATCCCGGCGTTGGGTGGGTGAGATGGAAGAGATCGCAAAGACTTTTGAAAGTGTAGGTTTGACTCCACGAATGCTGCTGGGTGCCGCCGACATGTACCGTTTGGTGGGATCAACACCACTGGCTGACCAGAATTCAAGACAGCCTAATCCATCACTTGATTCAGTATTAGAAACTCTTAACACTCGAATTTCTGAGAAATAACTCATCAGCATCAATAAAATTCAAGTAATGCCGCTTACGGCAAGTTCAATTACCTATACAATGAAAATGAACCTAAAGAATGGGTCCCGAGGATAAAAGACACGGTCGTAAAAACGATGCAACTGCACGTGATTTTCAATAATTGCTTTGATTTCAAACCGGTGATCAATGCCCGCACCATGGGACTGCTGTTGGACTGAAGCAAGGGAGGTACATTGCGCGAGTGAAAGGAAAACTTCGCCTGTTTCTATTCATTATCTCCCTGGTGTTGATCGGCAACTTCGTCATTTTAAGGGTATATGGGGACACCCTCCAGAGTACTCACCTGCTCGTCGTCCGGGGTACGGTGTTTTACCCGGTCGCCTGGCTTAACCTCATCCTGGGGTTATCTTTGATTATTGTTCTGATATGGGAATGGATGAGAGAGCGATAACCCTCTTGCCAATGGGAACTCCATGAGCTTGACCAGTTAGGGATAAGATATGAGAATTAGTTTTAAGCATCCAGTGGTAGTTCGAAAATCATAATGCTTTAAGACAAGGAAAGAATATTCTATTTTATATCTTTAATTGTATTTAACGGTGGATTAGTTGAGTGTACCGGTAATTAATTCGAGCCTGTTACGCTATTTTTACGGAAAGGCATGTTATTTTTTGCAAAATCGAGTCTGGGACATGCTCTTTATGGCATATTTAGTTCAATAATAATTTCCTGTTTTTAACGGAACAGATAGTCCTGAAAACGTATTGTTAGGAACTGTTAAACTACTTTCCGCAACATGATGGGACTATTCGGTTACATAACGTTACTGACCGGTAATATATCCGAGTAAAGATCGAACTGAACATTACTGAATCAGGCGTTTCGGACAGCCCAAAAGTCTAAAAGTGGTCATACGCGGGTTATAACCGCCACCGGCCGGTCATGTCCTGGGCCAACCACGGGTTTCCAGGACCCTAAGTACCTTTAGCCCCTTTTCTGTGACCACGATAACCATATACCCTGTTTTTCGAGACCATCGCTGCTCATCATGAACAAGCCCTAAGGTACGTAACTCAAACATAAGCATCCTCAGGGTTTCGCTTGTGGCATTGGCTTTCTTTTCGGGGTCGTTAACCGGTACAACTTGTAACAGTGTTGGGAAAATAGATGCTGGCTCGATCCCATCCATGAAGAACTGGCTGAGCATCCAAAACATCCGGGCGAAGTTAACGTTAGTACCATCGGTGAAATAAGATCTCTTTTCTAACTCTTGAACCATGTTGATTGTTTCCGTTTCAGTTATGTCTATGCCATTTACAGTTGTTGATTTAACATGTTCCTGTTCCACCAGTTGGGTCGGTTCTTTCATTGGTTGGTTACTGGACTCCACAGGTGTTATTGCTCGAGTCCCCTCCATTAGTGACTGGTATTCCTCAACGCTCTTAGGATCTACATCCCAAAAACGTAGACCGATTTTGGTACCCTTTAATTTCCCGTCCCTAATCAACTCAGTGATGTAGCTTTTCGCATATCTCAATATTTGTGCGGCTTCGTCTGTACGCATTGAACCTCCTTAAACGGCGTTAAATCCGGCATTAACGGCGCTAAATTTGTCTGCTTAAGGATAGAAAAATGCTAACCTCTATTCAAGTAAAAATAATAAATCTAAAAAAGGTAGTCCGCAATGAAAAATCCATACGAAAAGCATAATTATAAAAAGAATCGATTGAAACGCTCTTTTCAAGCCCTGGTAGGAACAAAAAATAGTAATAAAACTTTTCAGGAACAGCCGGACCGGTATTATGCCCATGTTTATGTTGAAAAGCGACTCTGGGAAGCTATCAGTTTCCTGGCAAAAGTGAATGGCTTAACTAAGATGGAAACAGTTAATCAATTACTTGAGTTGGGTATCAGCCGGATGCTTGGTACTGCAATAGCGGAAAACAACCAGGCAATGATCGAAATGGATAAGGATGAGAGAAGGAAAACGCGAACCAGACTAATACAGTACTTAATCCGATGGGCAAAATCGAAAGGATATGAGGTTGGGGATATATTTTAAAAAATACTTTCCCAGAACAGGGCAATACAAATAGAAACGAATCTATCAGCTTGGTAAAAAACTAAATCTATATCTGACAGGATAACTGAAAAGGTAGACCGGAAAAACATGATGCACCGAAATGCAGGATCGAATTGGACGAATATACCTGGAGAATATAGAAAATGACTCGACGAAAGTACTCTATAACCATTATTGGCAGAGTTCCGTCGAAACTAGTTGAACGTGTATCATTTATGTATGCGACTTCGATACTCCGGTCGAATAGTGCCGGAACCACAGAAAATCCAAGTTCTATCGGAAAAGAAACAAGTTCATGTATATGCCAGGATAATTTGGGAACGACTCAAAGTTGCACCGGAACCCATGAAAAGATCGAGGACTGATATAAAACCCTTTTTGAATATATATCAGAGTTACTGCCGTTATAACTGGAAATTCAGAGTTTCCAAATGCAGGAACGACTTTTCTTAAAATGTCCCAAAATACTATAAAGTGCAGTATAAATGTTGCACGGCATCGCTGGCACATCACGATAAGCACCGAGATCAACGAGAAGAAGAACACCCGCTACCGACGCAAACGAAGTTGCTCGGTACTCTAATTCATTAACTGGTGCCATCTACGGGGGCTGGTCATTGGAACGGTAATGCCAGGAGTTCAGAGAGCAGCAAGTAATTGTGTAGATGCCCCTGGCTATCCCTTCGAATTCAATGATACAAGCATTCTTCAGTGCATACGACCGCAACTGTCAATCGTCCTGTCTTACTTCACAGCCCGACAGACGCTCCAGCGCTTTGACCAGAGCCTGAGTACCACTGTCCCATTCGGCCTCAGGCAGAGAGCAAAACATCTGTTGGATGAGACCCGTGGCAGGTAGAGGAGCACCACACTCTGCGGCCGCTTCCATGACTAGCTTGAGATCTTTTTTGATGAGACGCACTTTGAACCCTGGCCGGAAATCGCTCTTGATCATGCGCGGCCCCAGGTTTGCTAACTGCCAGGAACCAGCCGCCCCTCCTTTGACTGCGTCGATGGCTTTCTCCAAATCGACGTTCTGCTTTTTCGCGAAGATGAGGGCTTCAACTACCGCGTTCAGGGTTCCCGCAACCAAGATCTGGTTCATGAGTTTGACGGTTTGTCCCATCCCGTTCGGCCCCACGTGTACAATAATCTTACCCATTGCTTTTAGCACAGGCATGCAATGTTCCAATGCTTCGTTCTCGCCGCCAACCATGATCGACAACGTACCGTCAATCGCTCCCTGTTCCCCGCCGCTGACCGGCGCATCCAGCATTTGGCACCCTTTTTCTCTCAGACGGAGTGCCATTCTGCGTGTTGCCTCTGGAGATATGGTGCTCATGTCGATCACTAAAGAACCCGGCCTGATGCCCTCTATGATGCCGTCACGGCCAAGGACCACGCTTTCGACATCTGGAGTATCAGAAACGATCGTGACAATTATTGTATTTCCCGCAGCTACTTCTTTGGGTGAACTGGCAACTTTGGCGCCATCTTTACGTATCCTCTCGCATTTTGAAGCTGTTCGGTTAAATACGGTGACCTCGAATCCAGCTTTGAGCAGGTTGCGTGCCATCGGCATGCCCATCGTCCCTAGGCCTATGAACCCAACGTTTACATCCATTCGGCATCTCCTTGTTTGAATTCTGTGGAACCTGTTCGCTCGCAAGCGTCTCAAGCTTAGTAGACTAGCTGATGTTCATCGCCAGCAGGCTTATTGCCTTGTCGACAATGTTCCGGCTCGTCAGGCCGTAGTTTTCCATCAATTCCCTAGCGCTGCGGGCCGACTGGCCGAAGCTATCTTCTACTGCAACGTATTCCATGGGAACTTTCGTCTTACGGAGCGCCAAACAGACGGCGCTGGCCAGGCCGCCGAGATATGAGTGCTCCTCAGCTGTGATAACTGCCCTTGCACCTTGAGTCAACTCGATGGTACTGAGACAGTTAAACGGTTTCATGGTATTTACATTTACTACCTTAGCACTGATATGGTTCTTCTCCAGTTCCAACGATGCTTTCATGGCGGCATCGACCATGGTGCCGTAGGCAAATATGACTACGTCTCTTCCATCCTTTAGCACCCTCATCATGCCCGGTTCGAAGGTATCTTCGGGCTTAATAAAATCCGGGGTATCATTCCGGCCTACCCGGATATAAACGGGACCCTTGATTTCCACAGCTGCCCTTACCGCTTGCCGGGTCTCTTCCGCGTCGCACGGGGTCAGAATTGTCATATTGGGAATGGCGTTCATAATCGCCACATCTTCAACGGCCTGGTGCGTTGAGCCGTCGCCATAGTCCGAAAAACCTGCCGAGGAGCCGCAGATTTTCACGTTGAGTTTACCAATTGCTATCGTTTGCCTTATCTGGTCGTAAGCCCGTCCAGTAACAAACACCGCGAAAGAGCTTACAAAAGGGATTTTACCCCCTACCGCCAGCCCGGCTGCCGTGGAAAGCATGTCCTGTTCGGCTATCCCCATTTCGAAATACCTCTCTGGAAAGGCAGCTTGAAACAGGTTCGACATGGTCGATTTGCCCAGGTCGGCCTCCAAGACCACGACATTCTTATTTTCTTTACCAAGAGCCACCAGCTCTTCACCGTAGGCCGTACGTTGGTTCTGTGTTTTACTCATTTGACCACTCCCGCTCAATCGTATTGCGCAATACGCTCGTCGCATTCTCTGAGTGCCTGCGCATATTGTTCTTTGGTCATGGCACCGTTGTGAAAACCAGCCACGTTTTCCGCAAAAGAAATGCCTTTCCCCTTGATTGTGTGCGCGATAATCACGGTGGGCTTACCTTTAATTCCATCGGCTGCATCTAAAGCTTTTATAATCTCGCCAATGTCGTGCCCATCGACTTCCATCACGTGCCAGCCAAAAGCAGACCACTTTTCCGGCAGGGGGTCAATGTCGAACCTTTCTTTCATGACGCCCGTGGCCGAAAAACCATTCCGGTCGACAATGGCCACGATATTATCGATTATATGATGGGCTGCCGCCATGGCCGCCTCCCAGATTTGCCCTTCCGTTAACTCACCGTCGCCCAGTATGCAGTAGACCTTGCTATCCTTGCCATCGAGGCGCATTGCCAGCGCCATACCGTTGGCAATAGAGAGTCCTTGACCTAGTGATCCGGTATTGGCCTCGATACCCGGTGTTTTGTTGATGTCGGGATGTCCCTGCAACATGGAACCCAATGACTTCAGCGTCGACAGGTTATTCTTTGGAAAATAGCCCAGCTCCGCCATCACTGCATATTGCGCAAGGCAGGAATGGCCTTTGCTCATCAGGAACTTGTCGCGGCTTTCCCACTTTGGATCATTAGGGTTCTGCTTCATCTTGTGTATATACAGTGCCGCCACGATATCCGCGCAAGAACAAGAGCCGCCGAGATGTCCAACCTGACCTTCGCCGCCAATCATTCCCACAATGTTGCGGCGTATCCGGTCCGCCATTTGCTGAATTTTCTTCACATCCGCTGTCATAAACCCTCCCTGTTAGAGCTGGGGATTAACAAGAATCTTGATGAACGAGTCCGGCTGCCCATGCAAAGCCTTGAAAGCGTCCGGCGCCTCTTGCAGCGAGACGGTTTTGCTGATCAGTTTTTCTATCTTCACTCCACCTGCCCCCATGATATCTATCACTTCACCGAACTCTCCGTGCGTGTAAATATAGGTCCCGTAGATTTTCAGCGCCCGAGTGACGACTTCCTGCATGTTTATCTCAATTTCCCTGGCAGAGTTTCCGACCCAGAGGCATGTTCCCATTTTTTTCAGACTTTTTATCGCCTGATTCACTGTGGCAGCGACTCCCACTGCTTCGATGGAAACATCGACCATAGTCCCGCCCGTAAACCTGGTCACCCCGTCAAGATAGTCTTCTTTCCCCGGATTAATAGTTCTATCGGCACCCAGTTCCTGGGCGAGTTTCAGGCGAACATCACTCAAATCAGACACGATAATCAGCTTCGGGTTTTGCAGCTTTACGAGCTCCAGGATGCACAGTCCGATAGTACCCGCCCCAACAATCAGGACCTTTTTGTTTTTCAGGCTCCCCGCCTTCTTTATCGCGCCGAAGGCCACGGCAAATGGTTCCGCCATGGCGCCCTCCTCGTAGGAACATCCCTCAGGCAACTTGAACAGGAGTTTTCCCGGTACCGCTATTAGTTCAGCCATCGCCCCATCAACCGCCAGTACCCCGAAAAGCTTGCCGTTCAGACACATGTTGGTGTTTCCCTGCCGGCAGTTGGCACACTCACCGCAGAAATTCAAGGGCTGAACAACTACCTTGTCTCCGTTATTGAATGTTCGGGCTAAGCTGCCAGACTCCACGATTTGACCTGAAAACTCATGCCCCATGGTCATTGGAGCGGTTCTCCTCCCGGTCAGTCCCAGGTATCCATGCACGTCACTGCCGCATATCCCGCATGCCATCACTTTAACCAGCACCTCATTTTCGGAAATAGTTGGTGCGGGCACTTCTTGAACAGCGAGCTGTCCAGGTCCTAAGTATCTCAACGCTTTCATGGGACCTCCTTGAGAGCCATCAATCTAGACGATCAGGTTCGTTGGGCAATTTCTTTCCAGGATCTCCCGGGACTCGGGGTAAGTCATGCTATTTACCCTGGAAATAACGATTCAGTTCGATATGGTATCCTCCATCCAGCGCAATGACATCGCCGGTTACGTAGTTATCGGTCAACAGGTATAGAACGGCCGAAACAACTGCTTCCGGCGCCATGAACGACGGCTTCAAGTGGGCTTTGGCTTCAATGTCTGCTTTGATCTGAGGAAAGCGGTCATAGAACTTGCGCGGACCTGCCGTATTGGCAAAGCCCGGCGCGATGCCGTTTACCCGGATGTTATGTGGACCTAATATCGCCGCCAGGCTTTCCATAACGGACAGACTGGCGCGTTTGGCAGCGGCGTAAGCCACTAAGTCATCTCTTAACGGACTGAGTACGGTTTCCGAAAGTGTCACCACAATTGCCCCTGAATCCGGGCGATGCCCGTTGCTATCTGGCGGGACGGCCGCGAATCTAGGTGCCATTACGCGTGCGGCTGCCAGTGCTAACGTGGCAAAGGCGATCGGAAAGACTTCAAATTGCTTGCGCATGCGCTCGGCCACTTCGTCAAGAGAGAGCGTCAACAACGATTCTTCAAAGCGGAGTGCGAGGCCCGCGTTCACGATGACAAAATCAAGCCGACCGAAGCGATCGACGGTTTCCTGCACCATCGCTTCGGCAGCGCCTTTCTCCGTAACATCTTTGATCGAGTAGACAAACTCGCCCTTGCAGGCCGCCTGGAGCTCAATGCGGGAGTGCTCCGGGAGTTCGTCGGCTGAAAAAACCGCGACCCTGGCCCCCTGTCCGACTAATTCGCGGGTCATCGCATAACCAAAGCCGCTTGTGCCCCCCGTCAGGATACCAGCTTTACCTTCCAGTGAAGGATATCGATTTGTCATCGCTTCTACTCCCAAATCGTCGCGTCGACGTTCTTTATGCTCTTTTGTATGGTTATTCGCGACTCATCCATCGATATCATGTCTGTTCACTTATCACGGTGATTTTGAATTATACAATAGTTTTGTTTACTCATGTACACGCCTTTAAGCTTGTTTCTCGAAGAAGGCATTCTACATCCTCAAGAGACGGTGCCTTGCACCGGGCCGGTCACTAGTGTAATATCCCCATAACTGAAAAGGGTTGTTAATGGAGTATGAAAGAATATGGACGTTGTCAGAACAGATGCTGGTCTCGTTTCCGGTCAAAAAATCGGAAAACCGGGCAAGGAAGTTAGTACTTTTCTTGGCATTCCGTATGCTGCTCCGCCTATCGGCGAACTCCGTTGGAAACCTCCTCAGCCTGTAACTCCCTGGAAGGGAACCCGTGAGTGTCTAAATTATAGCATCCAGGCTGCCCAGTATCCAGATGCTAACCTGTCCGAAAAATTCCGGGCATTGCCGTCGAGCGAAGATTGCCTTTACCTGAATGTACATACTCCGGCTAAAAACGATGCTGAAAGTTTGCCGGTGATGGTATGGCTGCACGGTGGTGGTTTACGATACGGCAGTGGGAACCAGCCACTCCAAAATAGTCCCGGACTTCCACTACACGGTGTCGTACTGGTAACTGTTAACAGTCGACTTGGCGAAATGGGGCTGTTCACTCATCCTTTACTTACAAAGGAATCACCAAACCATTCGTCCGGTAATTATATGTTCCTCGATATGATAGCGGCCTTAAAATGGGTACAGCGGAACATCGCTGCTTTTGGGGGGAATCCTGATAATGTCACTATTTTCGGCGAGTCCGGAGGTGGAGATAAGGTCGTTTGCATGCTTACTTCGCCTCTGGCGAAGGGACTGTTCCACAGGGCGATCTGCGAAAGCGGTGGAAGCCGCGCCCACGCCACGCCTTTGAAAGAGATGGAAGAATTCGGGATCAGGTTATTTACCAGGCTTGGTGTGGATAATAAATCCAATCCCCTCGCTGCCGCCAGATCGATAAATTTCGAAAAATTTATCGAGGTCAGCCAGGCTATGAACGTAGAAATGGGCGGGCAGTACGTTTTTATGGGCCCCTGGGGGATAGTCAGAGACGGGTGGTTTTTACCTGAAACTCCGTATGATATCTTCGCGGCAGAATAAACACAATGCCGTTCCCATAATTACATGCGCTAATCTCGGGGAACTCACCGGGCCTGGCTATGTGCATGTCCCGGAGATGGTCCCGGGTTATGTGAAACTTCTCAATGCGGCAAAACGAACTGGCGTGAAAGGATACGCGGCGATATTCGACCAGGTACCAGGCAATTTCAGAGAGGAAGGTGGAGTATCTGCCCACGCCATGGAATTGCATTTTGTTTTTGGTGACGTTGACGATCCGCTGCCGTGGGAAAGACTCCGCTATATGTATCAATCCGCTGGAGCGAAATCACCGATGCCCGTGATTACCGATGCCGACAGGAAAGTTGCTGAAGCCATGATGCAAATGTGGACGGCTTTCGCCCGGACAGGAAACCCCAGCGTGAAGGGTTTGATCGACTGGCCCGCTTACGATAAAGCAACTGATAAATACCTTTACATCGTTGACCCATTGCAGGTAAGGTACGGTTTCTCTCAAATCGCTCAGAATAAATAAAACCGGAAGGAATTACAATCTGGTAATCCGGGGGGCATAAAGAATGACCGAACATGTTTAGGTAACAATAAAGTCGAGAAAAAGTTGCCAAGTTGATGAGCCGTGCAAGAAGCGAACCTTGAACCTAGTGATCAAGAATCAACTGATCGAAAAACCGGCTAACTCGCTCTCCTGAAGCTAAGATAAAGGTTTTCTCAAGAAGATTGGCCAACCTGTATACAGAACCATCTTCCTTGGGCAGAGCATTCCGGATTCGAACCATGCTCAGGCGCGGGATGGCGACGAGAGGGCGGTAGTATTATGGTGATGTTGTGTAACACTCGAGGTTAACATTGACACCACATCACCATATTATGGGCGATGGTTAGCCACTCAGGACTGTTCCCGAACTACTGTTTGAGAAGAAAATGTTAATCCGGCAATACAACAGTTGCTTATTCAAGCTAGTGGGTGGGGAAAGACAGAGTTATCTTCTTCCTTGAAAAAACGCCGGAAAGGTTGACATAAAAGAAATAGTGGGACACTTAAGTATTAAGTTTCTTCACTGAATAACTGCTCAAACAATAAAGACTTAAAATAGTCATATACGTCGCCTTTCCAATCACCAAAGAAGCATTATCGGGATGAAAGTATTCAATAAACCCAGACTTGGTTTTGGAATGCTGTTTTTCAACCAACTGAACAGTTCGTCATATTGTATTAAATAAACGAATTGACTATCATAACTTAGAAAATAACGGTAAATTCATGACATGGAACGTATTGTTAAGACTGCTCAGCTTCCTAATAACATCGAACTCCCTTACGTTGACCAGGGTGAACTATCCGGTTTCCCGCTGATACTCCTGCACGGATACGCTGATTCCTGGCGTTCTTTTGAGCGAGTCCTTTCTAATCTACCGATGTCGATTCGCACCCTGGCTTTTACACAAAGAGGGCATGGGGATGCTAGTCGCCCTACAACTGGTTATCAACTGGATGATTTTGCAGATGATCTTGCAGCTTTTATGGATACGTTACATCTGAATGCTGCCATCATCGCAGGAGGCTCCAGTGGTGGCTTAATTGCCCGTCGCTTTGCAATGAACTATCCTCAGCGCACTCTGGGGCTAGTGCTCATAGGTTCACCTCTTACTTTGCACAATAATCCTGCAGTGTTAGAGTTATGGGATACCACAATATCGAAACTCACAGACCCGATTGAACCAGACTTCGTTCGTAGATTTGTCGAGAGCACTTTTGTCCAACCTATACCCCAAGACTTTCTGGACTTATTAGTACAGGAGAATCTAAAAGTTCCGGCGCGAGTTTGGAAGGCTACGCTTAAGGGTTTTCTGGAGGATAATTTCTCAGGTGGACTCTATGAAGTCAGAGCCCCCACTCTCATACTCTGGGGTGATCGGGACACAATCGTTCCGTTAAGTGATCAGGAAGCCTTGGCTAATGGTATCTTAGAATCACGGTTGGTGGTGTTCCATGGTGCAGGACATATTCTGTACTGTGAAGAACCTGTACGAATCGCCTCTGAACTTGTAATCTTCGTACTGGATCTGTGGCACAAAAGAACTGGCTTGTCGTAATTCGATCAACAGAGAGATCAGTCTATCACTTCCAACGGCAACATTTCATCGGAATGTTTAATAACTGATAATTCACGTTGCCCTTCACTTCGATTGTTTTCTGAACATCGCAAAATTAGTTAGCTCTGTATCAGGGACGATATCCTCCGAAATCAGATCAAACCCAAATCGTTGGTAGATACTAACGTTTTTCCTGTTATTTGTCTCCAGGTAACAAGGCAGTTTTTCCCTTTCGGTCCGTTCAAGTATAGGACTGACCAATCCCCGTGAATAGCCCTGTCCCTGGTACTCGGGCTCAACCCCCAGCATCTGTAGATACCAGTGGGGATATGGTACAAGTTTGCGGTGAAGATTGTCGGTGTATCTTCCGAAAGCCTGCATCCGTTTTGCGCCTTGTCGGCCAAATCTTAACAGTGCTGAAAAAGGAACCGAACTTAACAATTGCCATACGCCGAAGGGAGCTTTCCCCGGCGGCAACCAGGCTGATACTCCTTCCATGTTGGTTGAAGAAGTATACACTTCACCGTACTTAAAACAGACCGATATAGCGATGAAACAAAACGTATGGGCGATCGCTTCCCGTGCTTGCTCATCCGGGTAATAGTACCGGAGTACCTCGTAATCTCGGAAAGCTCTAGCCAGTACATCAGCTGCAGAAAGACGATCTTTTACGGTTAGTTTAATTAACGGTGAAACTTGATTTTTCGTATTTTCCATAACAAGCTGTAATCCTGATAGGAAACGAATATCTACTTGATTTCGTAGATGATCTTTTCTTCCATTGTACTGATGATATCCTGCAATCCCTGAACTCTTTTCTCCCCAACCATGTTAACGATTTGGGAGTTCAGAGATTCACTAACTTTCTTTCCCTGATTGAGTTTCTTCTTACCTTCCGGAGTCAGGGTCAGGATATTTTCTCTACGGTCTTCAACTGATCTTGTCCGTTCCAGCAAACCCTGCCTTACCATCCGGTCGATCATCATACTGACGGTGTTAAGTCCCCTCTGGAGTTTAGCTGATACATCACTCTGGATAACCGGAGGTTTGGTGGAATCTACTGCCAGTAAGACGGCAAATGTTGTTTGAGAGATCGATAATTCCGCATGAAATTTCCTGTCGGCATACTTGGAAAGTAATCCGGCTACAGATATCAGTCGAAGTATGTCTGTAGGATGTATTTCACTTTGTTTTTTATTCGATGCCATGAACAATATCCTCCCGAGAGTTATTCTGATTTGATACCATGTTATATCATATCATATACGACAGTATAATATAGTCATAATAGTAATATCATTCAGGAGATGATTTACTGATTATACCGGGTAATTAAAAAGCCCAATATTATTTTCGGACTTATAATGTGTTTATTGTTGATAGAAGAAAAAACATGTAAGACATCCAGAATAATTACTTTCCTGGAAAGGTCATATTGTGGAGGTCTTACTTGATCTTCACCGTAAGAGTGGTTCTATTCCATTAAGTTACCCAATATAGCAAGTATAGAACATAAAGAATATTCGTTGTTGAGTATTTTGTCAATTGACAAGTGTACTTTTGTTGTTGATTGCTTTTGCAGGCGTTCATGGTCTATTAGTCCCGGATAACAGGTAGTTAAGGAGCCTGAAAACCCACTTTAAGCCGTTGAAAATGTAGAAATGTTTACATTTGAGCCTGCAAACCCCTCTTAAATGGCAATTATTTGTGGATATCAACCACTTAAAAATGAATATTTTCTTGATTTATTTGACTAGTCCCTTCCCCTAGCTGCTCATAAATCCACCCTAATGGTTCTATAGACTAACTTACGTGTACATAACAGGTACAGTAAGGTCTTTACCCAACCGGTGATAGGTAAAATTTATAAATTTGATTCTACCAGGTTGTTTCTATATGCCATTAGAACCAAGTTGATTAACCAATATTCAAGGTTATAATCTACCCTTTTTCTTCTGGAATAGTTCGTTGGCAGGGTTAATTTTCAGGAAATGTAACTTAATCCTCTTCTTCAATATCATCTAAATATTTTTCAATAATATCTTTCGCCTCATCAACCAATTCATTAAAAATTCGATTGAAAATGCGATATAACGGAACTGGCCAGAACTATTTCCAGATAAATATGTATGAAAATCAGGTAATTGGTATCGAAATCCGGGGGGTAGCGGAAATAAGGAGAACCGGCACCAACCAGGATATCAAGTTGACACCGGTGGGTTAAGATTGAGACTATAGCAGTATTTATTTCAACTTGAGGATTCAAGCCATTGGCAATCGATACCACAAGTGGGCGTGCATATAAAAAAGACCGGATCGTGACGGTTTCGCTGGCGGTCCTTTGTCAAAGCTTCCAGTCGTTGACCATGGGTGGGATTGCCCTTTTTCTTCCCTTGATCCGACAGGATTTGGGCTTGTCATCTACACAAGGAGGGTCGCTCGCCGCTGCCACGACGCTCGTATACGCTCTGATGCAAATCCCCGCAGGTTATCTATCCGACAGGTTCGGCGCGAAACGAGTTTACTGGATCGGTGTACTTGGTACGACAATCTTCGCCTTCACCTTCGGCCTGGTAGCCAACTATTGGCAGGCGGTCGCCAATCAATTGTTGTCAGGCTTGTTCCGATCTCTGGTTTTTGCAGCAGGGATGTCATTACTGACAAGCTGGTTCTCGCCTCAACGACGTGCTACGGCGATGGCTCTATGGCTGGTGGGTGGATTTTTGGGTACTGTCGCGCTGGATATCGTGGGGCCGCTGCTGGTTGCCCACTTTGACTGGCGTTTCCCCTTCCTGAGTTTTGCCGCCGTGGGAATATTCTCTTCTCTGGCACTCATGCGCTTCGGAAAAGAATCCCCAAATTCAAGAGGGCATCAGAATCTTAATATCCTGGCATCATTACAGTTCTTTCGCAGCGGGTTGATGTGGTCTTGCGGGATCGTCCAGTTTGTCAGGCTGGCCGTTATGCAGGGAATATCGTTTTGGCTGCCCACCTTTCTCATGGAGGAAAAGGGATTTTCCCTGGGTAACGTCGGCATGCTTGTTGCAGTTCAAGCCTTGCTGACGGCTCCCTCAAATCTTATCGGGGCGGCAATCTCGGACAGGATGAGAAATCCCCCGGTCGTTATAGGGGTCTCATTGCTTGTACTTGCGGTAACCACCGCTTTATTCGCTTCCGTATCCAGTAATATTTTGCTAATTGCCCTGATATGTATTAATTCCATCTTTGTGCAAATGTATTTCGGGCCGCTTTTTGCCATTCCCCTGGAAAGCCTGGGACAGCAACAGGCTGGCATTTCAACCGGTTTCGGTAACCTCTTTGCGAATGTGGGTGGGCTGGTTTCAGTTTATGTACTTGGTGTCTTGAGGGATTCGACGCACTCACTGGATTCCGGGTTCTACTTGATTACCGGCATCTCTATAGCAGGTCTGTTAGCTACTTTCTGGTTGGCCAGAATAAGAAAAAGAACCAAGCCTTCTGGCTGACGCTCCATACCAAATTAGCGCAGTCGGTAATAACTAAGAAAATAGAAGAAAAGCGTGGTAGAAAGGAGATTTTGATATGGCCGACAACTATGATTGGCTTTTTCAGAGACGCGCAATCGGTTCCAAGATGGCACCGAATCTTCTTGTGCTCCAACCCCTGGAACGGGGAGATGGAACGGTTGAAGGCAAACCCAGTGAATCAGCATATAACTGGTATCGAAAACTGGCCGCCGGTCACTGGGGTGTCCTTGTTGTAGAAAACACCACTTGTTCCGATAATCCTGCTGAAAGAGGTCACTTGCCTAATGGATTATTGATGACTGAGAAAAATCTCCCTGAATTTAAACGGCTGGTTCGGGAGATAAAGGATGTAAGTCCGGAAACGGTTTTGATGATACAACTTAGCACTGGTTCACCAGGCAACGATCATGAAGGGAATAAAAACTTCATGAGTCTGACTCCCTCAGTCATTAGCAGGTCGTTGGTGAATATGGTAAACGGAGCAGTTCTGGCAGCTGAAGCCGGTTTTGATGGGATAGACCTTAAGCTCTGCCACGGACATCTCACGTTTCAACTCTTGAGTGAGGCGAATACGAGACGGGATGAATGGGGCGGAGAGACCCTCAGACAGAGGGCTCGCTTTGTTATAGAAGCAGTCCAAAGAATTAGGGAGGAACTGGCCCACAAGAATAGGGGAAGCTTCATAATCGGTGCCCGGGTTTCGGAGCCCAACTTAGCCAACCTGAGGGATATTGTTACCATCCTATATAGAGATTTACATCTCGGCTTCATAAATATTTCTAACTTCCCGGATATGTTCAACGCCGATGCCATTTCCGTTCTTACACAGGCGGTGAAGATGATGGAGCCGCATGTAGCCGTCATTCAATCTGGCTTCACATCCTATTTAGCCAACCACGGAAACCCTGTTGAAAAAATGAGACTCGCTCTTCAAACAAGATTGGCCCCGGCATTTCTAGGTTTCGGTCGACAAGCTATTGCTGACCCATTGACGCCCGAGAAACTTAAAAACAATCGATTTGAAGAAATAAACTGGTGTAAGCGATGTAACAGCTGTTTCGCACAAAAGGGATGCAAGCATTATAGTTAAAAGTAACCTGTACTAAAGAAGGTAATCAGGTCAGTATTTAAGGCATGTTGTCTCAAGATATATTACCCTAAGTTAAGTCAAAAAACCGACACTGTTACCTGACCTCACAGAGTCGGCACCAACTAATGAGTTAGTGCTATGAGCACTTTCACACCTTGGGTGCCGAATGTTTTCTTAGTTTAAGTAATTCAAATAACGATCCTTTATTGTGTTAGCTCATTTACACTCAGCAGACCACACTTGAAAAATACCGGACGTTTTTTAAGCTGCTATTTCCTATTCTCTGATCCAGTTAGTCTGCTTCATTAATCATAATACAACCAATAGTGAGTCTAGACTGCGCAATAAAGAGGAATTAACTAATAGTCGAAGACAGCGAAGTCATAAATTGTCATTCCTTGTTAGAAATACTGATTGTGGAGCATCGGTCTTGTGTCTTGTCGACTCACGTCTTTAGATGGAAGGTGGTAGATCAGGTCCGGTGCAAAGTCTTTCTCGCACCAAGCACGTATTTTGGCGATATCTTCCCTAATAGTGGCGAACTCCTCGAATCGTCGACGCACCAGTGCCTTGTTCTGTTCGACTGACATGATGACCCTCCTTCGATTCGTGTTGACTATGAGAGGTCCTGCAAACCACCTATGAGCAGTCGACTATGAACTTGCTGTGACATAACCGACAACGTTGTACCCCATCGTCTCTATTGCCCCGTCAACCATCTCTAACGCCTCTGCGTGGCTTTCAGGTGAAAGCACATTCTTGCAGGCAAGCTGATCCTCCTTAGTTTCCCAGACTATTGTCCTACACCATTCGCTCGTCTCTTCATCAGAATAGATCACAGCACCTAGAAATCCCTTGACACCTTTAAAACTCTCAAGTATTTCCCAAGCCTTCGCTTTGGCATCGTCTTCACTACCGGACTTCACCTTGAACTTAATAACCACTGCGTACATCGTATTACCTCCCGGACAAAGATTGAGTTATTCATAAAAAATTGTTTCTACCTTGAAATATGACTACGGCGAGCAGGTACCCCGCAATGCCTTTCTATAGTATCCACTCCAACAAAATCCTTTCGGCAAACTAGCGGTGGTCCCTCCCCTTCCACCTCATAGTAAATCTTGACTCCGTTATTGTTTGCGTATGGCATGACGAACCCCTATATTCACTTAGTGGTAACTTGCTGTTTGTAAGAGATATTCTGATCAGCAGTCTTTGTCCTGAGGCTTAAAGCAACTGGTATCGTTACAATACTCAATCCTGCGAGAACGAATACGCCAACGATGAAATCGCCGGTTTTGTCAAATAGCGCACCTAATGCATATGGTGCTAAAAAGCCACCGATCTGGGCAATGCATAAAAATACTCCATTCGTTGAACCAAGAAATTCTGGTGATATACCGGAACTGTCCATTAGTATCAGTAAAATGATCGGTATCAACAAGGCGCTGGAAATACCGATTATTATCAGTGAGAGATACTGGAGTAATCCGGATGTCTCTATCAAACCACATAAGGCAACAGCATAAACCAGGGCAGACAAGGCTATAGCTCGTCCCCGGAATTGACGAGGTATAAAACGCGCTAGGAATATTGTCGCTGGTATTCCCGCAAATACTGACAATGCATTAGCAAAGCCGGCTGATGACGGTGACATCCCTCCATTTTGTAGTATTTTAGGCAGCCAGTTGCTGTACCCATGATATATCGCCAACGTTAGGAATCCTATTACCAGGATTAACTGTACATTACGGATTTTAATGATATGGGTCATTGTCTTAATAACACCCATTTTGGCTGCTGTAGTAATCGGTTTCAATTCTCTGGATAAAAACCACCAGAATAGACTGATCACGAAAGTCACGGCACCGTAGAACAGAAAAGTGATTCTCCACGAGTTATTGAAGATGGGCATTACTACACTATTGGTCAATGCCACTCCAAGCAGACTACCAACTGATGCCCCGGTTACATATATACCGGTGGCTATACTGCGTTCCTTACCTTCAAACCACTGTGCTATTACTTTAGGGCCGCCTGCAGATATCATAGGGCCACCAATACCAACCAAAGCTACGATAGGGTACAATGTTCCAAACCCGTTGCTAAAGTAACGCAAGCAGGCTGATACAGTAAGTATCAACACCCCCACCATCAGTGATTTTCTGATGCCCCACCTGTCGAGCAGATTTCCGGCTAATATCGAGAAGCCGATGAAGAACAACTGGAATGCTCCGAGTACCAGGCCCCATTGAGAAAAGGACATATTAAGGTCTTTGACTATCGGAGTAACCAGAACAGCAAGGGCTCCAATTACCAGGCCGAAAGGCATATACACTAGCCATATCAAAGCTAGCATCACCCAACGATAATTTTGTTTGACGGTTGACATCAGGTTTCTCCCGTGAAAAAACTCATCAGTTCATATTTTTGTTGTGATACGGCGGTTAAAGTATTTCACTAATCTGGACCTGGGGTTGGATATCGGTAAAGTTGGGAATATCGTTATTCATCTCACTGGCTTGGGCCATCACTTTCTGAAGATCTTCCATATTTTTGTAATACATGTGGCATATAGCTACAAATGGAGCCATTGCTCCTGGCTGTGCCGTACCGATCCCCTTGTCCACCTCAGCGCGTGCGTTGTACGCCTCCAGTAATTTGTGTACCGCAGCCACGTGTTTTTCGAGGTAATAATTCCAGTCAAATCTTACCCCTGGTGCATTTGGATACATTACTGATACACGGATCATGGTATTTCCCTCCTCTTATAAATCTAAACCGATGTTTTATTTGCAGCATTGTTTGAAACCGATAGTCATCACCTCCATTTATCAACAATAAAAAGGCACCGACCAGCATCCTTGCGCTGATTGGTGCCTTTGAACACCCATGACATCCTCCGAAATAGGAAAATAAATCTTTAATTTCGATACTACATTTGTTTGTCTTTTATTGGTTTTATGCCTTCAGTATGTCCTTATGGTCGGTGCGATTATTCTCTTGTTCAATCCTAAAATAAAGTGCAGCAGGCTTATTTAAGGTCAATGAAGATACCGGCGGGATTTATTGGGATGTTGACAGGAATTCGGCGACCGGACTTACTCGATTCTAGAGCAGGAGTCTGAATCGCTCCACGGGGCTTTACGAATTCCTTCGGTCTTACTATTTCAAGTTTTAGTGCTTGCTCTTTACAGCCTACAACGCAGATACCGCATCCTTTACAATTCTCGGCGATAATTGATGCCTTGAACTTCATGGATCCGGAGATCTTTACCATTTCCACTGCGTTGAAGATACACCTCTCAACGCAATCATGGCATCCGACACAGGTCTCTTGATTCACCGCCGCCTGGAAGCGGTTGGGTTCTATAAGGTCTAACCCGTTGTGCTTCGTATAAGAATAGAGCATTATACAGGCATCATCGCAGCAATTACAGATCCCTATATGAACAAGACCGGCTTCTTCAATTTGGCGAACGATTTCAAGGGTTTCTTCCTCAGTGTATTCCTTGTATAATCGTCCCGGGTTATCAAGGAAATATATCCCGATAGAGTTATCAAATCCGCCAAAGCAGGTCATAAGCGGGTGGTCGCACTTGTCTTTTCCCCATAGTATACGACATGCGCAAGCGCCGATGATCCTTCTCTTGGCAAGTTTTATTCCCATTTTCCAGTTTTCCTGTGGGAGAAGGTCATCATCGGAGATATTGCTGATCTCGAGGGCGCCAATGGCAGGAATCGTTTTACTGCCTTGTCCTCCTGCGGCTTTCCTGTCGCTGGCTTGCTTGGCACATATCTCAGCCCATTCGTTGTAGAAGAAATCGGCCCACAGGTCCTTTACCTTCTGGGAAAGGGCGTTTGGGCCGGTGTGGACACCAGCCCCGGATAATACATAGAGACCATGCAGACTGGTAGTGAAGGCGAACTGTGTTTCTCCATGAGTGAGGAGTCCGCGATCGACAAGATTATCAAGTATTTTGGTTAGTGTGATTTCGTCATAGCCAAGAGCTTCCTTGATATCTTGTACAGTACCCGGAATATACAATTCCAGGCATACACTTGCTTCTTCACGGGTAAACATCTCATGAAGGATAGCGAGAAAGCGTTCGGATAGAGAGGCTTTGAGTTTCTCAGCCAGTTCAGTGTATATATCATTTTCTGCCATAACATCCTCCGAAACGGGAAGATAAATCTTTAATTTCGATACTACATTTGTTGGTCTTTTATTGGTTTTACGCCTTCAAAATCTCCTTATGTCTCAGTGCCCGCTCGAGACTTGGCTGCATCTTCATCTCCCGGAACTCTTTGATAGCGAAGTCGAGGTGTTCGAGCGCTTCTTTCTTCTGATCAGGGTAGTGGTCGAGTAATAATTCAGCTAATTGAAGCCGGGATAATGCCAACTCCGGCCGGAACCTCATCTCCGTACATACCCTTATTGCTTCATGGTAATGCTGGCGGGCTTCGTCATATCTGCCGAGAAGGGCGGCGGCGCCGCCAAGGTGGCGGGCAAGGCAGGTGGTAAATCGCCCTCCCGATGTACGTACTTTCGTCCCGCTCAGACGACCTAGGAGCATCTGAACTGCTTGTGGATGACCTGTAATTACGGCAGCCTCTAAAAACACGGTATCTCCCCAGGCGGGCATGTAATCTTCGTTCGTCCCCATGCCAGTACGCTTAAGAACATACCTCTCCAGTATCTTTGAAACATCTTCCCTCCGGCCAAGATGAGCGGACACCAGACAAGAGCCAACTCTCCCGTGGAAGGTATGGACCATGTAATCAGGAATCAAGGGAGTAACGCCCAAGTATATTCGAGCCCTGTTCGCCGTTATGAGTGACCACGAACCAACAAACCCGGGCAAACCAGCTTGTTCAGCTCGCTCGAGATTACCCCCAATCATTCTAGTAGTCTCTTCGAGACGACCATCAATGAGTGCCGAAATAGAGTCCACTGCCACCGAACTGAACTCATTAAAGAAAGACGCTATACGCTTTGTATAAGCTCGCATATCTTCACAGACTACTTCGAATTCCTTTCTCCTACCAAACGTTAAAAACGAATCAACTACCGCAGTCACTGACCAACTTGGCCAAAGTCCACCAACCCGTTTAGCTCTCTTCCACAGGTCTACAGCCACTTGGTACCTCTCATCTGTATACTGCGGTGCACAGCGATACCCGACCTGGTTTATGCCGGCTGACAAGAAAGCAACATCGTCATCCAGACGGCGAGCCACGGCAAGGGACTGTGTGAATAGCTTCTCGCCTGTGTGCATATCTCCTTTCTCCCATTTCACCGATCCAAGATATCCATCTACAATAGCCCGCTCGGGGGATTCAGGCAAAGCATAGCGGTCTGCTCGGTCTAGCCATTGAGTGAAGAGAGGAGAAGCAATTCCTACAGTCACTTGTTCAACAGTGATGGCGTGTAATGCCAACCTGCATGCCCGAACAGCCGCATGGTTATCGCCGATAGTATCTGCTAATGTATATGCCGCCGAGGCTTCAACCTCAATGATACGCCTGGTATCTGGAACTGAGAGCAAAGCATCACAGAGGTCAAGTAACATATCACATAGTTTGGTTTTATCATCGGGATCGAGGACTTTTTGCACCCTGACAGCTGAATCCAGTAAGCGGACTGCTTCGCTATAGGCAAAGACTTCATTAGCTCGTCTGGCTGCCATCCTTCCGTATTCGACTGCTTTCTTCAGATCATCGGGATCGGTCGAATGGGAAAAATGCTCTGCCATTTCAGCGGCATGTTCTTCCAGTCGTTTGGAGTATAAGATCTCTCAAAGCCCTTGCTACTAGTTGATGTAACTTAAGCCTCTCAGGAGCGATCATCTCTTCGTATAAGGTCTGTCTGAAAAACGCATGTGAAAATCGGTAGCGTATTATTCCTCCTTGAGAACGTTCCTCCAAAATCGACAGTTGTACAGCTTCTTTAAGATAACCGACAAAAGCCGTTTCATCCATGCCGGAGACAGCCTTAAGTGTCTCTAAGGCGAATTCTCTGCCGATTACAGCAGCAATAGAGAGTAAACGATTGCAGTCCTGACTTAGCCGAGACAAACGCTTTCCAATGACATCTCTCAACCCCTCTGGGATGTTCATATCCAAAGGTTTATCACCCGGATTGATCATTTTACCATCTACTCTGACAAGTAGTTTTTGTTCAGTGAGATATCGGACCACTTCCTGTACAAAGAGGGGATTACCTTCGGTCTGGCGATGAACCGCCTCTGCTAAGCCCCAAGAAATACTCTCTTGAGTAATGCTGTCCAGCATCCGCTTAACTTCGTCTGCATTCAGACCGCGAAGTAAAACTCGGCCAAATGTTGATACTCTTCTCAATTCAGCCAACGCCGCGGATAGGGGGTGAGTACGATCTACCTCCACATCTCGATAGGTCCCAACAACCAGCAACCTTGCTCCACTAAGGTTCCGTGAAACGAAGGTAAGCATCTCCAAGGTCCCCTTATCTGCATCATGTAGGTCTTCCAGGACGACCAATAATGGCTGAACGGCGGCCGCGTTAGTCAGGAACGAAGTGACGGCCTGCATCAAGCGGTAACGATCTTCTTCGGGGTTTTCAGCCATCCTGGGCTTAATCTTCAGCTTTTCTCTAATCTCCGAAACAATTCGGGCAACATCAGTTGCTCCTGTGCCAAGCTCCTTCTTCAAGTCGTTTGGATCACGAGCAAGGACATAAGATCTCATCGCTTCCACAAATGCCAGGTAAGGCAAAGATAATGAGCCTTCTTCATAACAATGCCCGACTAGAGTTTGACCACCCCTAAGCGTCACATAGGTAGCCAACTGTTCGCATAGGGCAGTCTTCCCAATTCCCGGTTCGCCTAAAACCATCATCAAAGCACCTTGCCCTGACATGGCACCGTCAAAGGTAGATTGAAGTTGTTTGAGTTCTTGTTCTCGGCCAACGAATACCCGACGGTATAAGGGATTACCAGCAGGAGTAGTTGCATCTTTTACAGGTTCTGCACTTAATTTGGTCTTTCCGATCGATTCCAGTGCCTGAAGAACCATGGTGGCTGAAGATGGTCTCTTTTCTGGGTCTTTCTCCAGCAACTGCATTATGAGAGTCTCCAGGGCGGGCGGAAGGTCAGCTCTATGCCAGGTAGGTGATACCGGTGGGATATTGATATGCTGGCCGATGATGGCAAACGAGTCATCGCCCACAAACGGTGGCCTACCGGTAACCATCTCATATAACATGGCTCCAAGGGAATATAAGTCAGCTTTGGCAGTGACCTGACCACCCATCGCCTGTTCCGGCGGCATGTAAGAAACAGTACCCACCATCATCCCTACCTGGGTCAGTCTTGATCTATCGATAGCTACCGCAAGGCCGAAGTCATTGACTTTCGCAGTACCATCAGCACTGATCATGACATTACCCGGTTTGATATCCCGGTGAATGATACCTTTATTGTGGGCAAACTCCAGACCTTTACAGACCGACTTGGCGATTTCAATGGTTTTATCGATGGGGAGTTTGTGATCCGGGGCTTTCTTAATCAGTCCTTCCACGTCTCCACCGGACAGCAGCGGTGCCACCATATACGGTTGGCCGTCATGTTCACCATAATCGTAAACAGAGGCAATATTCGGGTGATCGCCAAGTTTAGCCATAGCCTGGGCTTCTCTTGTTATACGGGTACGGCCGGTTTCATCCAGTTTCTCGGTCTTAATGAGATAAATGGCGATATCCCGGTCGAGCAGGGTGTCATGGGCTAGATAGACTTTTTTCTTGCCGCCCTCACCGAGCATTTTCTTGACTTGATAGCGGCCGTGGGCGAATGAGGTTGGGGTGGAGACAGTTGGATTTGCAGTGGATAAAGTTTTGGTAGCGGTTTCAGATAAAGGCTGGCCACATTCGTGGCAGAATTTCACTCCGGCTGGGTTTTTGTGACCGCAATTTGAACAGGTCAGTTCGACTAAAAATGGCTGACCGCATTCACCACAGAACTTAACACCCTCAGGATTGTCCGCTTGGCATTTTGGGCATTTCATGACTAATGCCCTCCCACACGCCCTAAAGTATATTACTGAATAATGACATAATTCAAGACACACTCGGATCTTCTTGAATCAATGCTTGGAAAATAGCGAAGAAATGCAACAAAGTGTAAACAAAATGTCTAATAATGTAGCAAGAAAATAGCACAAAAGTGGGCGGTACTTGACGGTAGGCAGAACTCGGACGTTCGAGTTAGCAGTTAGTGTAGCATAACTATCGAATACGAATCCCCGTGGCTGGACCTAGATAACCGAAATAAATACTATATCTGTTATATATGTGGTTTTACGCCGACGCTAGAGCTACTTGGGGCTAGGGTGTATATTCGAAGCTTATCAAAGTGAAATTACAGGCTTTAAGCAATTATGGTCTAATATACCAGACCCGATCATTACGGCGATTTGAAAATTTCTTGGCCACTGTTACTGCCTTTTTCAACCAAGCATTTCTTTGATAATATTCACCATGTCGTTTGTGAGTGTACCGGGGTTGGGGCCGATGTAGACGATGCTGTCTTTTTTATTGACGCACTTTCCTTCTACCCAGTGAGCGTACCATTCCACCGGTATAAATAAAATTCCGTCAACGGTTTTTGCTTCGCGTCCCATGTCGAACACGCGGCCCTCCAGCAAGACGCCGAGGTTATTATCGGCAAAACAAAGCTGCCTGCCGTCCGCTGCCGTGACATAAGCCGTCTGACCGTCGAGCCGTACCTTGGCACCGAAAGCGGTTTCGAGGAATGACACCGGGACATAAGTATAGGTTTCCATAACTACGGGTTCGGGTTTCGGTGCAGTTTCACCAGACCCGGGGCGCGGCGCAAACGGCATGGCATAGTCCGGTTCGATAAAGACCGGTTTCTCCACCGGAATTTTTTCATTGTCCACGTAGGCAAAGCCGCTGCCGTCAAGGAGCACCACCGCGTTTCTGTCGCCTTCGGGAAGTTCCTCAAGAAGTGTAATTTCTCCGCTCTCATCGCGGCGGATACGACTGAACAGGCTGTCCCAAGCGCGCTCAGCGTCGTCGGAAGACTGGTTATGCCCGTGGTTTGAATAGTCCTTGTAAACCAGAGGCGCTTTTTTACCGGAATAATACACCCAGTTCTCATTAAAGGTAAGCCTTAACCGGGGCAGCTCTGTGCAGCCATTAAGCTCCATCCAGAATCGACGATTTGCAATATTGATGTCGGCCCGTTGGTGCCCCGGCTCAGTCACAATTGTGTCGAAGGTACCTCTGCTTTGCCAAACCGCCACAGGGCCGTCGTTGTACATGAGTTTTTTACCGTCGTATAAATTGGAGGGTGCTGTCGGGCCCGAGGTCATGCCTATGCCCGCAAGCTTATGACCGAAAAGACGCCCATACTGCGTGCTGATCAGGTCACCCATTGACATACCCTGAATGAAGATCCGCCCTGTATCAATAGTGTATTTGCTCTTCATGAGCTCAATGAGCTTGTCAATAAACAGCATGTCTTCGCTGGGAGTAGATCCTGCAGGAAATACTGACATACCATTTTGCGGCATTTGGGGACAAACGATGATCGCCCCGGTTCGCTCGGCTATGCGATACCAGGATGTTTCGTAGAACTGGCAGTAATCTTTTTGTCCGCCGCCGTGCACAGATATAACCAGAGGAACAGCAGTTTCAGCCTTATAACAGTCAGGAACATACTCGAGCCAGTGGTCGGTGCGGGAATCTATAATAGATTCCTGGAAAGCCAAAAGTTTACCGCCCAGGCGCGGTGCGATTTCGGTATAGTATTCGGAGAGATCCAATTTCTTCTTAGCAACATCTACAAGAGTAGACGCGGGACGGGGAAAAAGATTTTCTGCCATTATAGTCATCTCCCATACTTAATATTCCGCCCGGATTTGCGTTCCTCCTATACGGAAGTACGTAGAAGCAAGCGGGCAGTGTCAGGTTTTTACAAAAGCAATATTACCGACTGATGTGTCCTGCCCCCAATAGTGATACCAGTTGTTAAGTAGTAATTGCAGCCAATATAACCTCAGGAGCTGGCGGCCTATAACCCAAGACGCTATGTAGACGTACCTGATTATATTCCCTTCGCCATTGCTCTATCAAGACTTTGGCTTCCTGAAGGGTGGTAAAGATTTCCCGGCTCAGAAGCTCATCCCTCATCTTCCCGTTAAAGGATTCAATGTAACCATTCTCCCAAGGACTACCAGGTTCAATAAAGAGCGTCTTTACTCCCAGCCGATTTAGCCATTTCCTCACTGCCCTGGCGGTGAACTCGGGACCGTTGTCAGAACGTATATGCTCCGGGATACCACGTAGAACGAACAGTTCAAAAAGCTCATCTATCACATCCTGAGACCTGATCCGGCGATTAACCTTTGTCACTCAAATTCTTCCTGGTGAATTCATCGATGATGTTCAGTATTTTAAAGGCCCTGCCATCGGCCGTACGGTCTATCATAAAGTCATAACTCCAGACGTGGTCCTCATGCTCCGGCCGCAGCCATGATGTCGGCACCCAGAGACGATAAAGCCTAGCGGAAAGGATTAACCGGACTACTTTTATGAGGACGGTCAGTAGCAGTAATCGATAACGCGGAAGGGGCACTCTATTCAGCTGCTCTGGCCTCCCTTCTAACTGCTGATACCTTTCAGGACCGAGGTAAGATACAGCCTCTATTTAACGGATATAGTCCCGGCCCGGGCAGTAATTACCTTCGGAGCCCGGATAAACAGGACAAGGATAAAGGTGACCAGGCTCAATATCCCCGCCGTTAGAAAAGCCGGACCAAGGGGGCTCGAACCGGCCCGTTAGAACACGAGGGGGAAAGTATTTGCAAAAGTCGGAGTGAAAGTTCTACCTTTTGTACCAAATGGTGAACCGAAGGGGACTCGAACCACTAGAATTCAAGTTTTAAGACCTTTTCAAAAATGGTTTTACCTTTCGTGCAGTATGGGCTACCATGCTGGATTCGAACTAACTTACAAAAATTGGTTGACGTATTTTAGTTTTAAAACAACGATACTCTGCCACATTCTGATACATCATTTTATAGGGAGAAGCCAGCTCTCCCCCACTTTAACCAAAAACAAACATAGTGGTAAATGGATCTCAGCGATTCGTAATTAAGGAAATTGTTTTGTGCATTTCAAAGGCATCTGATTATGTGGGAAAATCGTCAATAAGGTATCAAGATGGATAAGAATATTTACAGAAAAATAATTTGGTCGGGGCGAGAGGATTTGAACCTCCGACCTCAGCGTCCCGAACGCTGCGCGCTAAACCAGGTTGCCTAATGCATTTTCTTTCTTTGTGTTGGCACTTCAGCTAATAACATGATATGTAAGAAAAACAACCTTATTACGTCATTTTAAAAATACGAAGATGGCAAAGATCCTCAGGAATACTTTTTAACCCCGAAGTATCCACCTATTATATCAACAAGTTAGCGTAAACAGGCGATACTCAGGCTTGATCGTTTAGATCGCGGCATACCTGACAGGTAGCACAATAGGTAAAACCCGATGTGCTGCCCCAGTGGCGTAATCGATTTATCACCGCTTGGGGGAGTGGTGTTTTGGAAATAATCAGTTCTGTCCAGTCGGTTAACCTCACATCGGGGAACTCCTGCAAGAAGTGCCGGAAAAAATCCTCGACCTCGGGGTAGTCCACTTCCACCGCCCCATTCAGGAATGATGCCAGGGGCCGGCTATCTTTCGGCAGCGGTTGGAAAACAAAGACCCCCGCAAAATCCGGTGATTGCTGCACGCTGAAGGGCTCCCCCGCCTTATAGCTGAGGATGAATCGCTGGACGTCATAGAGGGTTTTGGCCACCTCAGCCAGGGCATCGTGGTGTTTCCTGAACCTGTCACTAATCTGCCTTTTTGCGGCGCCTGGTTCTGGATCAGGACATAGGTATTCCCGGTTTTTTCGCCGGTCGGGGCTTCATCGACCGCGTCCGGGAGGTCGGAGCGGGCCTTCCGGGACCGGGACATTCCTGCGCTAGCCTTGGAAAAACCCAGGTTAGCTACGGGGCTGGTTGTTTTGGCGGCATGGGCCACGTCGGCATCCGTCATGTGCAGGTAGTTGCGGCTGGTGGTGGTGACGTCGTGGTGCCCCATCATTATGCGCACGTATTCCAGGTTGGAACCGTTACGCAGGCTCATCGTGGCAAAAGTATGACGCAGCTTATGGGGGCTCAACCTCTCCTCGAGACCCGCCCTGGCACCTATCCTTGCGACGATCTGCTTGACCCTATTTTTAGACAGCGGCCGCCCGTCCCAGGTCAGGAAAAAACGGGCGTCTGTTACCGGGGGCGGCCTGACGGCACGGTACGCTGCGCAAGCAGCCGCCACTGCCGGACAAAAGAAGAGCGAGCGATCCTCCTTCGTCTTCTCCCGGTAAACCCGGGTCGTGCCTTTAGCCAGGTCCATATCTTTATCCGCGAGATCGACCACTTCCTGCAAAGTGATCCCGGTATCCAGCATCAAGAGGATCAGGGCCAGTTCCCGCGGTTTATCAACCAACTGAGCCAGTACTTTCTTGATGATCTCCGCTTCGAAAAAGCGCGGCCGTTTCCGGCCAACCCGGGGCGGGCGTACCGCGGCCAGGGGATTCTCCTTGATCACCTTCTCCCGCGTGAGCCAGGCCCAGAAGGTATGGATCCGTTTGACGTAGGTATTGACCGTGGTGGGGCTGACGGGCTGGGCGCGCGCCACCAGGGCATAACGGTCCAGCAGGTCGAAGAGAGTCTCTTTCTTTGTCGTGAAGTGATCCCTCCGTGCGTAATGGTAGCGCATACGGGATTCGAACCCGTGGTCTCTTCCTTGAGAGGGAAGTGTCCTAAGCCTCTAGACGAATGCGCCTTGAACGTGGACGAAGCCAACTAAAAGTTCACCGAATTCACAACCAGATTACTGACAAAGTTTATCATGTCCCATCCTCAGGGAACAAGCCCGTCAAGTTAAAAATACTGAGAAACGGATCCTGCTGACTGTGGTCAGGCTGCGTTTCGGAATGACATTTCGGGTATTTTGCGACAGACTTCGAATTCCGATCCTGCTTTTTATCCGGCTTAGCGGCGTTTCCGGGCTGCTGCCCGCTTCGCCTTCTTAGCTTCTGCGGCGGCCTTATAAGCTGCCATTTGCTCAGCGGTGGGGCCGCCATGCGTCTTTTCAACAATGGGAATCTTTACTCTCTTTTTTAATTCTTTTATATAGATGTCTTTTGACGGACAATCTCCCACCATACAGTTACCCAGATGTATGACTTCGGCACCATGTTCCTTAAGTCTCTTAGCTTGTTTTATGATCTTGTTAGCCTTGCCATGTCCGCAGCCGCCGCAAGTATCAAAACCCACCAGCTCAATCGTCTCATACTGGCTAAACTCGCCAGTTTTATTCATCATTGCGGGAAAGCAATTCCACCCCGCACACCTTTCACTGTTTTCGTGACAACGGATAATTCCGATCTTCATATTAACCTTTTCTCCTTTTCTCAATTTTTATAAATAACCAAACTGAAACAAATTATAAAAAGGTCGTCAAGAAGCGCGCCAACCAAGACTCCCTAATCTCCTGTAAGCTGACCTGGACCTGACGCGCCAAATCCAGCGGTATCGCTCAAAAATGGAGTTGACATAAGGGCTTGATCCCGGAAAGTCCCCGGAATGCTGGATCAGCCCTCAGAAAGTCGATATCCGCTTTATCCCGTTAACCGGGCAAAGCGAGCGAACACACAACTATCTGCCCTGTTGCTGCCTGACCTTTGCGTAACAATCGCTACAATATACCGGCCTGTCCTTACGTGGCTGGAAGGGTACCTCAGTTTCCTTACCGCATTCGGCACATACCGTCGGGTACATCTGACGTTGCGGCTGATAACCGCTGCCGTCCTGGTTAGCCCGCTGCGAGCGGCGTTGTCCACGGCATGCCGGACAGCGCTTGGGTTCGTTGGTATAGCCCTTGGAGCGGAAAAATTCCTGCTCTGCGGCGCTAAAGGTAAACTGGACGCCACAATCGGCACATTGCAGTGTCTTGTCCTGGGAAACCATATTGGATGACCTCCTAAGTTTGACTGCGCAATATAATATCGCAAAGATTTTTTCTTTGCAATATCCCGTTTAGCCATGACCCCCTATTTACGAGGTTAATTAACGGACGTCAACCTGAAAGCTAAAGACCGGGGAAGGATTTTTATCATATCAGCAATAGTCAACTGGTGATTGGGCTTGTGCCAGGAAAAAAGAGCAGCGCCACCTAACCAAACGCTTCCGCTAACGTTATGCTACAATATAGTTCCCGGTATAGGACAGGTGAGAAGTATTGTCTGATTCAACCATTTCCATCCTGGTACCAACTTATAATGAGCACGACAACGTAACTGCTCTCGTAGAAAGGCTGGGCAAAGCCCTTGCCGGACGAAAATACGAGATCGTCTTTATCGACGACAACAGCAAAGACGGCACCGCTGAAGCCGCCCGGGAATTAGCAAGCAAATACCCGGTAAAGGTCATCGTCCGCACCACAGAACGGGGACTGGGCTCGGCAGTAGTGCACGGTTTCAATGTCACCACGAGCGACATTTTGTGTGTCATCGATGCCGATCTGCAGCATCCGCCCGAGGTAGTCACCGACCTGATCAAAGCTATCGAAAACGGGGCCGACCTGGCGATCGGGAGCCGCTACGTCAAGGGGGGCGGCTGCGAGGGGTGGAGCTTGACCCGGCGCATCATCTCTAAAGGTGCCATTTTTCTGTCCCATCTCTTTCTCCCCCGGACCCGCGGCATCCGGGACCCCATGGCCGGCTTTTTCATGCTCAGGCGCAGCGTGGTCCAGGGCGCCAGGCTGCAACCCACCGGCTATAAGATACTCCTGGAAATCCTCATCGAAGGCAAATTTAAGAAAGTATCCGAAGTCCCTTATATGTTCAAAGTACGGGAAAAGGGCGAAAGCAAGCTGAAAGCGAAAACCCAGATCGATTACCTGAAGCACCTTTACAGCCTGATGAAACGGAGTGGGGAACTGCTGCGTTTCATTAAATTCATCGTGGTAGGTGGCAGCGGGGTGGTCGTAAACCTGGGAACTTATACTCTCCTGACCCGGTTGCTGCACATGAACGAATACGGAGCTCAGGCGATTGCCTTCGAAACTTCAGTTATTTCAAATTTCCTGTTTAATAACTTTTTTACGTTTGCCGACCGGCGGGCTAACCGGGTATCTAACTTACTGGGCAAATTCATCAAGTTCAATCTCATCAGCCTGGCCGGTTACGGCATCCAGGCCGCTTCATTATGGCTATTCCACTTTGTGATCGGCTGGAATGACATTGTTGCCAACGGCATTGGTATCATCATCGCAACTTTGTGGAATTATCTATTGAACATGTTATGGACATGGAAGTAATAAAAAAGACCATCAAACGCTTCTTCCGGTGGGAGTATTCCTGGCTTTGCCTGATCGTACTGCTGACCCTGGTGCTGCACCTGGTGATCATTGCCATCCCGGATGAACCGCTTTTCGATGAAGCACACTATGTCCCCGATGCCCGTACCATTATCAACAGCCATTACACCAACCGGGGCGAACACCCGCCCCTGGCAAAATTGATGATGGTCTCCGGCATCTATATCTTCGGAGACAACCCCTGGGGTTGGCGCATGCCTTCGGTCATTGCGGGGACGATGGGCATCGTCTTTTTCTACCTGATGTGCCGGAAGTTCAACCTTTCACGGCGGACGGCCGCGCTGGGGACATTTATATTAGCTACGGAGAACCTGTATTTTGTACACGCGGGCATCGCCATGCTCGATATCTTCACCGTGTCATTTACCTTATTAGCCTTTTGGTTGTATGCCCGCCGCAGCTATCCGATGTCCGGCGTAGCCGTAGCCCTGGCCGCCCTGTCCAAGTACACCGGGGTCTTTGCTGTGTTTGCTATCATCATCCACTGGTTGATCGGTCGCCGTGATAAACGGATCGTTTTCCTGGCCTCGATGGGGATAGCAGGCATCTCTTTCTTTCTGCTGCTGGCAGCTTTCGACGCAGCTATCTACCTACGGATGATCGATTTCATCTCTGAACTCTGGAACGGGTTGGAAGCTACTGCCAGCCTGACTTTCGTAACCGCAGCCCATGTATCGATGAGCCGGCCGTGGGAATGGGTATTCAACCTGGAAATCATGCCTTACTGGTACGGACCGCACTTCATCGGCCTGGTCAGTTTCAGCGTCTGGGCTTTAACCGTACCTACGATAATCTACATGACGGTCAAAGCCATTTTAAAAGACAAGACCGCCCTCTTCGGCATCGCTATGTTTGCCGGCACTTTTCTGCCCTGGATACCGATGAGCCTGATCACCAACCGGGTCAGCTTTATTTTCTATTTCCTGCCGGTAGTCCCGTCAATATGCTTCGGTTTGGGGATAGCCCTGGACCAACTCATCAGTTACTGGCAGAAAAAGAAGGTTTCTAAACCAGCACAAGTTGTGATACCGGTCATATCAAGTTCAGCAACTCCGGAAGCGGCGATAAATCCGGCAATACCAAACACGGACACCACTATTATTCTAACCGGGCAAATAACCAATATTGAAAATAATCCGGTCATTCCACCGGCAACACCGGATAAGGCAACCGCAACACCAGTAAATAGCGCTGCCCCGGAAATCCCGGTGAAGCCGGCGAAGTGGTGGCAGAAAAGAAAATTACAGTGGGCCGCCATCGCCTTCGTAATACTATTCTTCCTGGTACACATCGCCACCTTTATCATCGTCGCCCCACCCTTAAACAACTGGCACATCGAAAACTGGTTTTCCTAAGGTGAAGCCATGAAACAGTTGATATTTGATCCGTCACGGTCCGGCCCCAGGATGAAAATCGTCTGCTTCGTCTCCGGATCGGGGACGAACTACGCTCAAATAGCCCGGAAAAACTCGAACCATGATTACCTCGTATTTACTAACCGGCCGGAATGCGGCGGGGCATCCCTTGCCCGGCATAACAAACATGAGCTGGTTGAACTAAGCCATGTCCCTTACCTGCGGGAAGTCCGCCGGAAATATGGCCCGGGGAAGGTACCCCGCAATTGTACGGAAAGAGAAAATTACGACCGGGATGTGTCCCGTTTGATCGAGGTACACCTGGGGCAACAGCCCGACCTGATATGCCTGGCCGGCTACGACCAACTGACGACCGACTGGCTAGTCGACCGCTATCACTTGAAAATCTTGAATGTACATCCGGGGGATACGACCAGGGGTTATGCCGGCTTGGGATGGATCGCCTCGGCCAAAGCGATCCTGGCCGGAGATGAAAACGTCCGCTCGACCTTGTTCCTGGTCGATAAGAGTATGGATGAGGGGCCGGTGCTGGTACAGTCCCGGCCGCTGAGCATCACCAAAGGCCTGACCGAAGCAGAAGCTGCGGGAACGGCTGGACTCTTAGCCGGACTGGTAAAAATTAAACGGTTCATGGGAATGACCTTCGACGAGTTCATGGCAACAGCCAGTGACGACGAACGGGCGATCATGAAAACCACAGGGGAAAACATCCAAGGAGCTTTAAAAATCAGTGGCGACTGGGAAATATTTCCTTTCGGCGTGCAATTGATAGCGGGTGGTGGGGTAGCGGTGGAGGGGCGGACCGTCTATATCCACGGCAAGGCCATGCCAAAATTCGGGTTCCGGATGGAAAACAGCGGGACACCGACATGACAACAAAAACACATCCGTTCACACGCCTGCAACTGGAAAAGATAATCGAAAAAGTACCTACTCCTTTCCATATTTATGACGAGAAAGCAATCCGGGCAAATGCCCGCAACCTGAACCGATTATTCTCGTGGAACAAGGGCTTCAAGGAATACTTTGCCGTGAAGGCGACTCCCAATCCTTTCCTCCTGAAGATACTCCGGGAAGAAGGATTTGGCGCCGACTGCAGCTCGCTGCCGGAATTACTACTGGCGGAGATAGCCGGGATCACCGGGGAAGAAATCATGTTCACTTCCAACGATACCCCGGCTGGTGAATTCCGAAAGGCCCGGGAATTGCATGCCACAATCAACCTGGATGATATCAGCCACATCGCTTTCCTGGAAAAAAATGCCAGCATCCCGGACTTGATCTCGATACGGTATAACCCGGGTAAATTCCGGAAAGGCAGTTTTATCATGGGCAAACCCGAGGAAGCGAAATACGGATTCACCCGGGAGCAGGTATTCGAAGGCCTGGACATCTTACGACATAAAGGAGTAAAAAGGTATGGCTTGCATACCTTTATCGCCTCCAATGAACTCAATCCCCAATATTTCGTCGATACTGCCCGGATGATGTTCGAGCTGGCGACCGAGGTAAAAACGCGTCTCGGCTTACGCATAGAATTCGTGAATATCAGCGGCGGGATTGGCATCCCCTACAAACCGGAGGACAAAGCCGTCGATCTCAAATTAGTAAGTGACGGCATCAGAGACGTGTACCGGGATACCATCATTCCGGGCGGACTTGACCCATTAAGCTTGTTCATGGAATGCGGGCGGATGATAACCGGTCCATATGGTTACCTGGTAGCCCAGGTAATACACATTAAGGATATTTATAAAAAACACATCGGACTGGATGCCAGCATGGCCAACTTGATGCGGCCGGCCATGTACGGTGCTTACCACCACATCAGCGTAGTGGGGAAAGAAAACCTGCCTGCTGATCATAAGTACGATGTGACAGGTTCCCTTTGTGAAACGATCGACCGTTTTGCCATCGACCGGATGCTGCCGGAAGTACAAATCGGGGATTTAATCGTTATTCATGATACCGGAGCCCATGGCCATGCGATGGGTTTTAACTATAACGGGAAACTACGTTCGGCGGAACTACTGCTCTGCGAGAATGGGGAAATTTTAGAGATACGCCGGGCGGAAACCACAGCCGACTATTTCGCGACCCTCGACTTCTCAAAACTCGCCGGTTTTTAAGCCCGATTCCCGACACCAAGAAATTGCTAACGACACAAACCCGGAACGTATCAGGCTTTTTAAGCACCTTTCTCAGTCTTATTTACAGAACCCGACTTAGATTTTTCTTCAGTTTCTTCATCCTCACCTGATTGTGCCTTTTTAAAACTGCGGATCCCCTTGCCGATAGCGCTACCGACTTGAGGCAGTTTCCCAACGCCAAACACAATCAGAATGATGACCAGGATAAGGCCGATTTCCCAGGGTCCTAAGCGCATCGCTTTCCTCGCGTTTTACATTTACGGTGAAAAAATACCCCAGTTACTTGACATATTATAGCGCCGCGGTAACCGGTGTCAAACCCGGTAAAATAAGTTATCCCAGATTACAGAAGGAAAAATACGCTGAAGTAAAAGGATGCGGTTAAATATCCAGGTTCTTCACGCTCTTGGCATGAGCCTGAATATAGGCTTTACGCGGCGGGACCTCTTCGCCCATCAACATATTGAACAGTTGGTCGGCCCGGCCGGCATCCTCAACGGTCACTTCAAGCATAGTGCGGGTTTCCGGGTTCATCGTCGTAGACCAAAGCTGCTCAGCACTCATTTCACCAAGACCCTTATAACGCTGTACCGATAGACCGGTATTATCCGAGGCTTTCCTGAGCACAGCGGCCAATTCATCCCACATCAGGTTTTTGCCGATCTCTTTCTTGCTCTTCAAGACAGTATATCTTTTCTTGTCATCGAGATGCCGAACCAGGGGGAATATGCGGAAGCACTTGGAAATGACCGGATCTTCGAAAAGTACTCGGTCTACTCTCAATTTCTTATCTACGGTACTGATTTCCAACCAATATTCCTGTTTAGCTTCATCAAAATGGCTTTCAGCAGTAATTCCGGAAATCCCGGTGAACCAGGTTTTTACTCCGGCCATCTCCTGGGCAGTCGGAAATTTTAACCGGTGCATAGTATCATTTTGTAACAAGATAAGAATAATCTCCCGCGAGAACCCTTTTTGCATCAGGGATTTCATACCTTCTTCGATTTCGTTTAGCTGTGTTAACATATCGGATAGTTCAGCTCCGGCTAGCTTAACGGTAGAATCGCTGGTATGAACATCCAAATCATCGAAAGCCAGGCTGGATAGTTCTTTTTCACTGTACAACCATCTCTCATTTTTTCCTTTGACCGCCCGGTACAGCGGCGGCTGGGCGATATAAAGATGGCCCAGGTTGATCAGTTCCGCCATATGACGGAAGAAAAAGGTCAGCAGCAGGGTACGGATATGGGCACCATCTACATCAGCATCGGTCATCAACACCACAGTATGATACCGCAGCTTGGCAATATCGAAATCGGCATCAATACCAGTACCCAGAGCTGTGATGATAGCCCTGATTTCTTCGTGTGACAGCATTTTATCAGAGGGGGCTTTTTCAACATTAAGAATCTTACCACGTAACGGTAAGATAGCCTGAAATGCACGGTCCCGGCCTTGCTTGGCCGAACCACCGGCGGAATCACCTTCGACCAGATATATTTCACAGTGCGACGGATCACGGTCGGAGCAATCGGCAAGTTTTCCGGGTAAGGTCCCGGACAATAAGCTGTTTTTCTTAATAATCAGATCCCTGGCTTTACGGGCAGCTTCCCGGGCCCGGGCAGCTAACATGCTTTTTTCAATTACCCGCTTTAGATCATCAGGATGCTCTTCAAAATAAAGGGACAGCCCTTCATCGACAATCGTCTCTACAATACCCTTCATCTCGGGGTTTCCCAGTTTGGCCTTAGTCTGACCTTCGAACTGAGGTTCAGGGAGGCGGACGCTGATAATAGCAGTTAAACCTTCGCGGACGTCATCGCCGGAAAGGTTAGGATCGTCTTCTTTAAGCAATTTGTTTTTCTGGGCAAAATTGTTCAAAACACGAGTCAGGGCAGTACGAAAACCGGTTAAGTGCGTACCGCCGTCGGGGGTATTAACGCAGTTGGCAAAGGCATGAATAGATTCCGAAAAGCCGTCATTATATTGTAAAGCGGCTTCAACCGTGACGCCATTTACCGACTTGGCAACGTATATGGGGAAACGGTGTTGGACGACACGGTTACGGTTAAGATGGCGGACAAAACTTACCAACCCGCCTTCGAAGAAAAAGGTGTAGGTATTATCCTTAGTTTCATCACGCAGGATAATTTCCAGGCTTTTATTCAGGTAGGCAACCTCACGCAACCGCTGTAATAACGCATCGGCATCAATACGGGCATCGCCGAAAATATCCTGGTCGGCTAGAAAGGTAATCGTGGTACCGGTATCATTCACATCACGGGCATCACCGACAATCTGTAATTCAGTTTGGGGAACACCACGCTTGTATTCCTGACGGTATATCTTCCCATTACGCTTGATATCTGCCCGCAGCCAGACGGACAGGGCATTTACAGCAGAAGCGCCGACACCATGCAAACCACCGCTAACCTGATAGTGTTTACCGCCGAACTTGGCACCGGCGTGCAGAGTAGTTAACACAGTTTCGAGAGCCGATTTTCCGGTAACGGGATGAGTATCCACGGGGATACCGCTGCCGTTATCTTCCACCTTGATATAATTATCATGCAACAAAGTAACAGTGATGGTGGTACAATACCCGGCCATCGCCTCGTCAACACTGTTATAAACAATTTCGTAAACAAGGTGTTGCAGTCCACGCTGGTCCGTACTGCCGATATACATTCCAGGACGACGGCGGACCGCCTCCAATCCTCCGAGTACCTGGATATCTTGAGCGGTGTAGTCATTACCTTTCGCTACGGGTTGCCCGTCATTCATATCGCGCCGTCATCCTTACAATAATTCCAGTGGGTAAAAGAGCCTGTCAATTTCACGTCTAATGAATCTGAACAGAACTGAATATACGACACCGTCCCATTATACCACAGGCTCATAATGATGTGAAATAAGATTGATACTCCAGTTAAACTCAACTTGAATCCTGGGTGAAGGTTGTTTTCCAGGCCAGATATAACCGCTTATCTTGAATATAACGTTCTACCGCCGCAGGAACAAGGCTGGAAAAAGGTAAGCCGTCCGCAACACGTTCCCTGATACCGGTGGCAGAAATGTCTATCCGGGGTGAATCCAACATGATAATCTTACTGGATATGCCAGGTATCTTCTCATCCAAGCTTGGGAGATCGGGGAGAGAATAGCCCGGCCGCGGCAAGGCCACCAATTCACACAACTCAATGAGACGCTTAATCTTATACCATTTCGGCAACTGGTCAAGACAATCCCAACCCATCAGAAAGAATAGCTGACTGTTTTTCCCCAGTTTGTTTTTTAGCTGTGCCATGGTATCTACCGCATAACTGGGCCCTTCTCTTTCAACTTCAATATCGGACACCTTAAAGTACGGATAGGGTGCAATGGCCAACCGTACCATCTCCAACCGGTCCGCTGCAGGAGAAATAATCATGTTTGACTTCAGCCAAGGCTGACCGGCGGGAATAAATATGACCTCATCTAAATCCAGTTTTACACGGGCTTCTCCGGCGATGGCAAGGTGGCCATTATGTACCGGGTCGAAAGTACCACCCATAACCCCCACTTTTACCACAGCCATTCGACCGCTCCGCAACGTATCTTATCTCCCCCCTTAATACCGGCTTTATTAAGGGCACGGCTGATACCGGTCTTTTCCATCAGACCGCGAAGTTGTTGCATCACCTCGGGATCTGTTAAGTCAACCCGGGCTACTATCCTCTCTATCTCAGAGGAATTGATAATAAAGACATCGCCATCCTGGTAGACTTCTTGACTCTGTCTGGGAGCGGGGTGGAAGACTTTCTCAGTAATGTTATGAGCTTCTTTTTCACGAGATTCAACCTGCTTCAGAAGGTTATATGCTTCGGTCATCAACTCGGGGACCCCGTCGCCGGTAGCAGCCGATATAAAAAATACCGGCAGACCCGCCTGGTTGAATAGACTCCGGATTTCTTTTACCTTTTCTTTCACTTCGGAGAGATCCATTTTGTTAACAGCAATAATCTGCGGTTTTCCCGCCAGGCCGCCATCAAACAACCGCAGTTCTGTATTCACCCTGGCAATATCATCCGCTGGTGATGAACTGGTGCCGTCAACCAGGTGGATAAGGACCTTGGTCCTGAGGGCATGCTGCAAGAATTCCGAGCCCAATCCACGGCCGGTATGGGCTCCTTCGATCAAGCCGGGAATCTCCGCAAGGACGAAGCTGTGGTTACCGACATCTACCATACCTAAAACCGGCTCCAGAGTAGTGAACGGATAGTCAGCAACCTTGGGCTTAGCATGCGAGGATTTTGCCAACAGTGAAGACTTCCCGACATTAGGAAAACCAATGATACCGACATCGGCAATCAACCGTAACTCAAGAGTATAGCTATTCTCTTCCCCGACCTCGCCTTTCTGAGCAATACGTGGGGTCTGGTTCGTTGAGTTCGCGAAATGAACATTACCCCAACCTCCCCGTCCACCCCTGGCAATAATCAATTCCTGTTCGTTTTCAGTAAGATCTCCGAAGAGGATTTGTTCTCCCACCCCGGTCTCCTGCCAGACAATAGTACCGACCGGTACTCTTAACACCAAATCATCGCCCTGCCTTCCCTTTTTCTTTTGTCCCTTGCCTCCGGCGCCATCGCCTGCCCGGTATAACTGATTACGCTTGAATAATCTCAGGCTAGCAGTTCGCTGGTCGGACAACAAGACAACGTTGCCCCCCTGCCCCCCGTTACCACCATCCGGACCACCAAAAGGAACAAATTTCTCCCTTCTAAAGGAAACGGCACCATCACCACCGTTTCCTGCTTTTACCCTGACTTCGGCATTATCGTACATATTAATCACTCAACTACAAATACATTATCCATTAACATCAATTACTTTAAGAGTAGAGTGTTATTAAATAATAATCAATATAAGTATAACAGCAGCCTGACCGAGAGTAATAAAAGCAGATGTTCTGCATAGTATTTCAGAATCAGTCTCAGTAAAGCAGTAATAATCACAAATAATTCACAATCCCCAGCCAAAATGAAAGCAATATTATTATTAGAGAGTAGTAATTGAGGGCTAGCAGGTTTTCAGGGTTTGTTGAATATCGAGGACTTTACGTCTCAGGTAAGGATTGGATTCGATGTCGGCAGCCACCTTTTTACAGGAATTAGTAACGGAAGCGGCATCCCGTCCCCCTAATTCCTGGCCGACCTGAATCAAAGAGTAATTCGTATGCTGGCGGAGTATATACATGGCTATACGGCGGGCGGTAGTGGTTTCTTTATCCCTTTTTTTACCTACTAAATCCGCAGATTCGAGTTGAAAACTCCGGGCGACGGTTTCAATGATATTGGGTGCCGTTAACAGGGGAACAGACGGTTCATAGCCGGCGATATCTTTGATAGCCTGCGCCGCCAGTTGAGGAGTCATCATGGCCCTCAGCAGCCGGGCATAGGCAACCACCCGGTTTAAAGAACCTTCGAGAACACGGATATTTTGCTGAATCTGACTGGCAAGGTACTCCAGAACATCCTGCGATAAAGCAACCCCATCCTGTTTTGATTTCCCTTGAAGAATCGCCAGACGGGTATCATAATCCGGGGGTTGGACTTCGGTTACCAATCCCCATTCGAAACGAGAGCGGAGACGTTCCGCCAGCAAAGGCATTGCCTTTGGCAAACGGTCGCTGGTCAAAACAATCTGCTTACCAGCATTGTGTAATTCATCAAAGGTATGAAAAAAGGTCTCCCCTGTTTTCTGTTTGCCGCTAAAAAACTGGACGTCATCTACCAGCAGCATATCGACGCTGCGGTACTTGATTTGCATTTCATGGGTCTGACGGTCTCTGATGGCAGACATCAGGTCGTTGGTATATTGCTCAGCACTCACATATTGGACCTTCATATTGTTGGCGACAGCAGCATGACCGATGGCTTGTAAAAGGTGTGTTTTTCCCAGTCCTGCTCCACCATAGAGAAATAACGGGTTATAGGAACGTCCCGGATCGTTAGCAACTGTCATCGCCGCTGCATGGGCAAATTGATTGCACTGGCCGGTGATAAAACTGTCGAAGGTATAGCGGGGATTGAACAATGGTAAGGTTCCCTGTTGGGCGGGTACCGGTGTCCTGGTTTGATTTCCCCGGCTGGTATAAGGTCCCTGGTTTTGTACTACCCGGAAAACAACCCTGACTTCTCTATTCAGGATGCCAGTTAGTACCTTTTCCACAAGTGAACGCTGGTTCCGCTCTAGGAATTCTGCGATGAACGTACTCGGGACAGCAACACAGAATTCACCATCCTCGAAGCTTAGTCCGGTAGTTTTTTTTAGCCACGTATCAAAGTTAGGCTTATTAACTTGTATCTGTAACTCGCCCAAAGCCGATTCCCAAATCAGCTGGGGCGATCTAATCTCTTCCACGATTAACCCTCCCAGGAAAAAGCCCATAGTTACACCAACATTGGGCAATGGAAAAATTAGAGGGAAACCAGTTGAACTTGAACAAGGATAACCCGCATAAAAAGGGTTGGCAAGCGTTTTTGTTGTGGTTGTAGGACAACGCGAGTGGCTGTTCTACCTTGCGATGTCTGCGATTCTCTCATTTTTACTTCATTTTTCGATGTCAGACACCATCATTATTTTCTGGTATTAAAGGTTGTTGAGTGCTACAATTACCTTCAAAATGAATGAATTAAGGATAGTATTTATGGGTACTCCTCAGTTCGGGGTAGTACCTTTAGAATCTTTAGTTAACAATAATTATACCGTGGTTGGCGTTTATACCCAGCAAGACAAAGTAGCCGGTAGGGGGCAAATTATGACCTCATCCCCGGTGAAGAAATCAGCACAACGCAACAACCTTTCTATTTACCAGCCGGACAATTTAAAAACTGAGGAAGCCGTAGCAGAACTGGAGGCTAACAAGCCGGACCTGATAGTTACCTCGGCGTACGGGCAAATCCTCTCGCAAAGGGTATTAAATATACCCAGGTTTGGTTGTATAAATATCCATCCATCTTTACTCCCTTTATATCGAGGAGTATCACCGGTACCGGCGACTATCCTTGCGGGTGATGAGTATTCCGGAGTGTCCATAATGTTAGCCGACCCGGGTATAGATACCGGCCCCATCCTGGCTCAAGGCTGGATACCGGTTCTGTCGCAGGATACAACGGGAACACTAACGGACAAGCTATCTGTAATTGGGGCTCAGCTTCTCCTCGATGTAATACCACGTTGGACTGCCGGTCAACTGAAACCACGCCCACAAGACAAAACAACAGCCAGTTATTGCCGAAAGATTGACAAAGAAGACGGTCAAATCAACTGGCAGCAGCCGGCTGTCAATATCTGGCGGCAGGTCAGGGCTTATGACCCATGGCCCGGTTCATATACCACCTGGCAGGGCAGGCAACTCAAGATATTAGCGGCAAGACCAATGGGACAGGCAGCCGGGCAGCGAACGGGAGAGGTGGTGCCGGTGAAAGATAAGGAAATCGGGTTCGGCGTCAAGACGGGAGATGATATTCTGGGTGTCCTGGCCGTGCAGTACGAAGGAAAGCGGATTATGTCCGCAGCGGACTTTGCCAGGGGGCAGCGGGGATTCATCGGGGCAGTGCTGCCTGGATAGGAAACAAATTTCCTTATTTACTCCGATCCATTTTGTGACTTATTTGTTGTGAGGGGGTGCCTTTTGACTAAGGTTGATATTCCGGAAGATTTAAGCCGCTTCGAATCCCTGGTGGATATCATTGCCAGGCTGCGCAGCCCGGATGGTTGTCCCTGGGACCGCAAGCAGACGCATACATCGCTCAGGGAATATATCCTGGAAGAATCATATGAAACTTTAGCGGCTCTGGATGAAGGCGACACGGGTAAAATATGCGAAGAACTGGGTGACCTGTTACTCCAGATCGTCCTCCAGGCCCAAATCGCCCGGGAAGCCGGTGAGTTCGAGTTGGCCGATGTGTTAACAGCAATCAACAAAAAGCTGATATACCGCCACCCGCATGTTTTTGGTGAAATTAAGGTAGGCAGTGCAGAGGAAGTAGTACATAATTGGGAAGAGCTCAAGAAAGCGGAAAGGCCGGCAGACACTTCGATGTTGGCTAGTGTACCCAAGCAGATGCCTGCGCTTGCATATAGCCAAAAAATTCAACAGCGGGTTGCCGAAGCCGGTTTTGATTGGAAAGATGCCGGGGGTGTTATAGATAAATTACGGGAAGAAGTAGAAGAATTCAGGCAGGCTGATTCAGCGCAAGAGAAATCTAATGAATTCGGCGATATCCTTTTTACCCTGGTAAATTTTGCACGACGGCAAAGCATCGACTCTGAGATAGCATTACGGGAAGCCAACAAGCGGTTCTTCCAAAGGTTTACCTTGATGGAAAAGATATGCCGTGAACGCGGATGGGACTTTTCAACTTTAGCTTTCGAAGAACAAAATAAACTGTGGGATGAAGCAAAGAAAAGCCAACTGTAATTATATTTTGCGTTGAAGGAAATCGTATGGAGGGTTGGAGATGGTGAATAACAAATCTGCAACTCAGAACTGGCTGCTTGAACCTCAAGACATAGGCGTCCGGTACCTGGCTTTACGCGACCTGTTTCAAGCCGGTGGAAAAGAGCTGGGGGATGCCCGGGTCAAAGCCCATATGGAAGGCCCAATCGCCTCGGTATTGGCGAAAATGAATGATGAGGGTTACTGGGTTGTTCCCGGTCCTGGTTATTACCCAAAATACACCTCCACCATCTGGTCGATTATGCTCCTGGCGCAACTAGGGGCAAAAATGGATGCGGTTACACGGATAGGCACGGCCTGTCAATACTTCATGGATCATGCTTTTTGTGAAGCCGGACAGATATCGGCGAGTGGATCGCCTTCAGGAACCGCGGATTGTATGCAGGGTAACCTATGTGCCGCCTTGCTGGATCTAGGTTGTCAGGATAAACGATTGGACAAAGCGTTTGAATATATGGCAAGGAGTGTCACCGGCGAAGGCATTGCCCCGATGACGGATAAAACAGCGGCATTACGTTATTACGCCGGAAAATGCGGGCCAACTTTTGCTTGCGGATCTAACGACAAGAAACCATGTGCCTGGGGTGCTGCCAAGGTGATGCTGGCTTTCAGCAAACTACCAAAAGAAAAACATACACCGATAATAGACCGGGCAATATCCGCTGGTATAGATTTTCTCTTCAGTAAAAACCCGGCTGATGCCGATTACCCAAACGGCTATGCGGCCAAGCCAAGCGGGAACTGGTGGAAACTCGGCTTTCCGGTATTTTATGTAACTGATATCCTGCAGATCATGGAAGCGTTAGTGGGGCTAGGTTTTGCGAAAGACCCACGACTGGAGCGTGCCCTGAATCTTATCCGGGACAAGCAGGACACCAGCGGCCGCTGGGCACTGGAGTATGATTATACCGGTAAAACCTGGGTGGATTTCGGCCCCAAAAAAGCGCCGAACAAATGGGTAACACTTAGAACTTTAAGAGTGCTGCAAGCAGCCGGGGAATAACAGTATATCGGTTTGTGTTAACGATTATTTCGTGTCTATCCAGTCTGAGTAACTGTTGTCCACGGCATATCCGTCATCGATTACCTGGACAAGGATCCGGGTATGTACGCCGTAGGGTACCTTGAGAGACAGTGTTAAGGTTATCGTCTGGCCGAAATTAATATTAAAATAATCAGATTTTTCCGAATTCCATACCTGGTCGTTGCCGGCGTCGAATCCGGCGAAAACATACACATCCCGGGCAGTTGCCGAACCGAGATTACTCACAGTGATATTCAGGTCGGCATATCCCGCCCGTCCGGTAGATTCCCAGTTGTGGGTCAATATAGGCACCGGCTGCATCTCGAAGATTTTCGCCTGCGTGTCATGGTATTCATCCGGTATCTCGCCTACTCCCCAATTTTCCCCGGTAGTTTCCAGATAGTAGTACTTATTGCCGTTGTATGCCCAATATGTTCCGTAAATACCTTCACCACCAGCAACTCCTACCGCCACATGGTTTGGCGGATTGATGAGGACTACACCGTAGCCCATGCCATCAATAAGCGAGGCCAATAATATCGAAGTATCTTCACAGTCTCCGCCGTTATCAACCAGGGTTTCTACCGGATAACGGGCGTATTCATCGTACACGGTGGAAACATCGTCGGTCACATAGGGGAGACTCTGAACGAATGATGCCGCAAACCCGATCGTCTCCATTTCGGAATATCCTTCCCCCGCCGCCGTCTCAAGTAATTTAGTGATTAATTTACTCAGGTATGGGTCATCGGAGGGGTGCGTCACATAGATGGAGTAATTGTTTGTCGGTACTCTCTGCAATCCACTAAAATAATCGTAAAGAGATTGGGGTATCTGTAATTCCCATGTCCAGTCTTTGCCGTCAAATGACCAGTGATAGGTCCTGGTAATCAGAATATCGGATTGAGGCTTTTCCAGGGTTATCACCATGGAAGAACCTGCGGTAGTAGTCATGATATTGGTCTGTGGTGGGGGAGTGGAAGTAGGTATAGTCGTAGGCGTATAAGTAGTTGATGGGGGACTGGTTGATAAAACGGACTGGCTGGTGGGAAAAGGAAAATCACATCCGGCCAGCAACAGCAAAAGTACCAGAGATATATAAACTAAATACTTCATCTATTTCAATGCTATTTCACGGATAGTTGGCTGTCAATGACGAGGAAGTCAGGGGAGTATTCAGATATTTACTAATCGGTAATCGCCGGCCTTCAAAGTAATATTGAAAAACATGCTAGAATACCGTTAATGTCTGGAAATAGTAATTCAGGGCAGAATGATGAATGAGAAGATAGAGACCGTGAGAGAATACTGGGACAAGCGATATGGTACTGAAGGGAAAATTTGGGGGGATCAACCAAGCCTGACAGCAAAACACGCTCTTAGTATTTTTCAGAAATCCGATATGAAAAGGGTGTTAGTGCCCGGTTCCGGTTACGGCCGGCACACCGCCTTCTTTGCCAGGGCAGGTTATGATGTCACCGGGATCGAAATATCCCCGGTAGCCATAGATATGGCATATCAGTATGACCGCCTGTCCCATTTCCATCAAGCCTCGGTACTGGAGATGTCAGCGGTATACGGGCAGTTCGATGCCATTTATTGTTTTAATGTACTCCACTTGTTTCTGGAACCAAAAAGAGCTTTATTCATCAAACGTTGTGAAGACAGGTTAGCCAAATCCGGCCTCATGTTTTTTACCGTCTTCTCGGAGAAAGAAGCTGATTATGGAAAAGGTACAGCGGTGGAACCAAATACTTTTGAGACCCGGCCCGGCAGGCCGGCTCATTATTTTACCGAGGATGATTTAAGGCGCCATTTCGCCAGATATGCCATAAAGGACATTGGTATTATTGAAGAAACAGAGGACCATGGGGGAAAACCGCATACCCATTTCCTCCGCTATATCTGCGCCGGCCTGGATTCCTGAAAATAGAAAGGATCGATTTATGAAAATACTACAGAAGGTTCTAGTAGCAATTATGTGTTTGTCCCTGTTATTAGTAATGGGTTGTAACAGCCCTACCAAAATTGGGGAGATCCTGGATAATACTTCCGAATATGAAGGGGAAAATCTTACGGTAAAAGGGACCGTTAGTAATGTGACCTGGATTTCCCTGGTCGAACAGGGAATATATAAGCTGACCGACAACTCCGGCAGCATCTGGGTATTTACCAAACAAACCCCACCGGCAGAAGGCAAAACGGCATCGGCTGAAGGAACTGTAAAGTCGGCATTTGTCGTCTTCGGCCAATCTTACGGCACGGTACTGGTGGAAAAGGTTAAGGACTAATACTAAATACTAAATACTAAAGGCCTAAAAGGAGAAGGGCAGGAATACCGCCTGTCAGTTCTTTACCCCCCCTTTCTGGCTTTCCTCCTTCGACAAGCTCAGGACAGGCACTTGTTAAGGGGCAAGGAGCCGGGGAACAACCTGAAGCTAAATTCGGGATTTTGAAGAAACAACCTCAGGCACGGATTGAAGCTAAAGACGGAAACTCTAAGTTCTAAACTCAAAATACAAAGTAAACTCAAATAATTTCTAAATCCAAATAAATAACCAATAATCAAGATACAAGATCCAAACAATAACCGGAACATAGTAATACATAAGTCCTGGTATCATAGCACTGGTGTTCTGGGGTTGTCAAGTGCGCAAAATAGTAAATGATAGCCATGTTAAAAGGGCAGGCACAGGGGGAAGTCCCTATATGCCACCCCATGTCCCCCCAACCATTTGATACCATTACATAAAAATATCTGGGTGACCGGATAATGGTAAAGATGATAACATTGTGCACCCGATATATTCATCAAGGTAGTCTGAAAGGGAACTCTGGCATATTATCGAATGCGGGGGATGCAGTCAGTTCAATTTCATAACCGTGTCCGGTTCCAGGTTGGTCCCGGCGTAGGTTGGTGTCAGGAAGGCCTCCAGGCAGTAAAACGGCTTGCCTACCTTGGCGTAATTCAATGGGCAATGATACACCCCCGGCGGGATGACTATCACCGTTGGACCGGTGATTAAATGTTTTTCCTTTTCCGGGCCGAAGGAGAATTCAACCGTGGCATCGAATTCTTTCATATCCATGGGATTGGAGCCGAAAAACATGAAGAATTCGGTGAAACTGTGTTTATGCGTCGGTTCATGGAAGATATAAGGTTTTCTGACCACGGTCAGTCCCAGGCTCATCCGGGCACCGGCGGGAATCAGGAAATCCGGCACCGCATTTAAGCCCATCCCCTCGCCGCCCCACTGGTTCACCCGGAGCACGCTTTTGTGGAAATAACGGTTATAATCCGGTTCCGGCGTCCTGATCTCGTTCAGGTCTTCGCCCAGGTCGACGCCGCTGTATTGAGATGTCATGAAGCATTCCAGGCAGTAAAACGGTTTGTCCACCCGGGTGTAATTCAGCGGGGCGTGATAGACGCCGGGGGCAGCCACCACGATGGTGGGGCTGGAGATGACGTGTTTTTCTTTTTCGGCGCCGAAGGAATATTCCACGTTCCCATCGAACTGAGTCATATCGTTGGGATTGGAGCCGAAGAAGAAAAAGTATTCCGTGAACATGTGCTTATGGGTTATATCGTGGAACATGTAGGGTTTGCGGACAACCGTGATTCCCAGGCTGATTTTAGCATTTGCGGGAATGATATCCCCGGCACCGGCTAAACTGATGCCCTCGCCGCCCCACTTATTTCCCTTGATAACGTCGGTAAAAAAGTATTTGTCATATTTCCCCGTGACTTTCTTTTTTGCCATAGTACCCTCCCTGGAGTTTTTTTATTGTCGATTGATATGAATGCACACAAATTCAAGCCGGCTTTATTCTATCACATTTCACAGTTGTCGGTTCATATAGATATTACTGTTTGAACCTTCCTCTATGAGAGTGCCCGGACTTGTAGTAAGATGGTCATATCAATCACAGAAATGGAATACGAGATGTTAGAAATTCATATTAAGAAAATTGCCGGGCAAACGGGTGCCACTTATCAGCAGGCCGAAGCCGTCAAGGCATTACTCGATGAAGGAGCAACAATCCCCTTTATTGCCCGTTACCGTAAGGAAAAGACCGGTTCTCTCGACGAAGTGAAAATCACAAATATCCGTGATGCGTTGGAGCGGTTGGCTGCCCTCGAAGATCGGCGGCAGGCGGTCCTGAAATCCCTCGAGGAACAGGGTGTACTCACCCTTGAATTACGTACCGCCGTCGAAGGCGCCGAGACGATGACCGTCCTGGAGGACATCTATCTGCCCTACCGACCTAAGCGCCGGACCAGGGCGACCATTGCCAGAGAAAAAGGCCTGGAACCGCTAGCTAAAATTATCCTGGCCCAGCAACCCGGTGATCCTGCCCAGGCAGCCCTTGCTTATGTTGATACTGAAAAAGGCGTAACTTCAATCGAGGACGCCCTGGCTGGAGCTCGCGATATCATTGCCGAATGGGTTAATGAAGACACTTCTGCCCGGCAGTCTATCCGCAGCCTGTTTTATCAACAGGGAGTGATCCAGGTAAGCGTTGTCAAAGGTAAGGAAGCCGAAGGCATCAAATATAGTAATTACTACGATTGGCAAGAACCGGTATCGAAGGTAGCCGGCCACCGCCTGCTGGCGATGCTGCGCGGGGAAAAGGAAGAATATCTTAAGGTCAAGATACGCCCGCCAGAGGAAAGCGCCCTGGCTTTACTCCAGCGCCGTTTTGTTAAAGGAGATAGCTTATCTTCGTCTCAGGTTGTCACGGCCGTTGCCGATAGCTATACACGGCTGTTATCGCCGTCTATCGAGACCGATATCCGCCAACTGCTCAAGGAACGCGCCGACCAGGAAGCACTCCAGGTTTTCGGCCGTAATTTACGGGAAACACTAATGGCATCTCCTTTAGGAACCAAAGCGGTTCTCGCTATCGACCCCGGTTACCGGACCGGGTGTAAGTTGGTATGTCTCAATCCACAGGGCAAACTCCTGGATAGTACGGTGATTTATCCCGGGCAATCAGAATCCCAGTCACGCGCTGCATCACAAACCGTCCTCCATTTGATTCAAAAATACCACCTCGAGGCGGTTGCTATCGGCAACGGTACCGCCGGCCGGGAAACTGAAGACTTCATCCGCAGCCTGGAATTACCGGGCGGTATCACAGTGGTTATGGTCAACGAAAGCGGGGCTTCTATCTATTCCGCTTCTCCCGCTGCGCGCGAAGAATTCCCCGACCATGACATCACCGTGCGGGGGGCAGTCTCCATCGGGCGGCGGCTCCAGGACCCGCTGGCGGAACTGGTGAAGATCGACCCGCGTTCGATCGGCGTCGGGCAGTATCAACATGATGTAGATCAAGCCGGCTTAAAGCATAAACTCGATGAAACGGTTGTAAGCTGCGTTAATGAAGTTGGTGTAAAAGTGAATACTGCCAGCCAACAGCTACTTACGTATGTATCCGGCCTGGGCCCCACCCTGGCAAATAATATCATCGCCTACCGGAATGAGAACGGTCCTTTCCACAGCCGCACTGAACTGCGCAAGGTCCCCCGCATGGGACCGAAGGCATTTGAACTGGCGGCAGGTTTTCTAAGAATCGATGAAGGAAATAATCCCCTGGATGCCAGTGCCGTACACCCGGAAAGCTACAGTATCGTGGACCGCATGGCGGCCGACCTGAGTTGCGGTGTGGCTGACCTGATAAAGCAGGAAGATTTACGCCGTAAGATCGACCTGTCACAGTACCTGAGCGATAAATATGGTATGCCCACTCTGCAGGACATCATGATGGAACTGGCGAAGCCGGGACGCGATCCAAGGCAGCAGTTCGAAGCAGTTGCTTTCTCCAGCATTCGTGCCATTGATAAGTTGACTGCCGGTATGAAGATGAGTGGAATCGTCACCAATGTCACCAACTTTGGTGCTTTCGTCGATATCGGGGTACACCAGGATGGCCTGGTCCATATCAGCCAGATGTCCGATAAGTTCGTCAAGAATCCCGCTGATGTCGTCCGGGTCAATCAGAGGGTTACGGTAACAGTCATCGCCGTCGACCTCGAACGAAAACGTATCTCTTTGTCCATGCGGACTAACCCTGAGGCATAATACTGAATGATCCGGAATATTTTTTTGATCAGTTATCTAGCCGCGAAAATCATGGTTGGTTTTTCCTGATTGGTTTCAGCAAGTATTCCAATCCGTTGAGTTTGATTTCGTAGAGGCTGGCTAATAACAAACCCAGTTTACCTGCCGGGAAGCCTTTTCTCTTAAGCCAACCCAGGTAAGGTTCCGGTAAGTCGCATAGTATGCGTCCTTTATATTTACCAAAAGGCATTTTCATACTGACCAGGTCGGTCAGCATTTCGGACCCCAACGGCATACTGTTGTTAGATTGTCCCATTTTTAGACCTGATTCCATATTTCACTAAACAATATACCTTACCTACTTTATTATTGCCCTGCTGATTAGTGAAATAAGCGCGCCGGTACTTAGTTTTGCCTTGGTCTTGGCTAAAAAACCGCTTTTATGAGCGAATTCAATCTCCGGGAGGCCGGCGAGCCGTGAAAAATCTACGGGCGTCCCCTCATAACGGAAAAGACGCCACCCCTCACCCCGGCGGTCCATGGAAATCACGATGTCAGGCGGGTCCTTCACCAGGCGGCGGAATTCTTCCAACCCGTCCGACTCCCAGGTATCACCTATCATCGCCGGGATGCCCGAGATCGTTAGCCTGGTACTGTTTTTCCAGTAGTCGACTTGTCTTTTAAGAGTGCGGGCATTATCGATGATGTGAGTGCCGAATGATTTTAAGGTATCCAGAGAGGCTTCAGTTTCCGAAGCAAAATGATCGGTCAACCAGGTCTCCACCGGGTTTTTGTTGACGAGTTCATCACCAGCACTAAATTCAAGGGAAGCCCTTTCCGCTCCGATACGGTCCACCCGTTCTTTAAAGTTCCACCAGGGCAGCACCGACATCGTTTCCTGCAGCTCCAGGTATGCCGCCACCAGATGGAAAGATGCCGGACAGACAGCATCTTGATGATGGTCGAAATTCAACTTTCCCGGCTCCAACCGGCCTCCCACATCCACAACCCATACCTCCGGATCTTCCAGTTCCGTGATAACAGGTTCACGCCGCTCAACGATGAATTTCCGGTCATGGTTGACAGCCATGATTAAGCTGATGGCAGTTACTTCGTCGAAATGGGCACTGCCGGGATGTGTAATGATAAGCTGTTCCTTCATCAACGCCTTCCTATCCGGTTATATTGCGGTTTTATAAAATATCGTCAGGATTACTATTATATCCGCGGCCAGATGTGAGATGTAAGATGCCATGATGCCGCCGTTAACCTGGTTCAATTGTCGCCAGAACCAGGCTCCGGCAGTCAACCCGAGAAATACCAGGAAAAGCCAGGCCGGAGCCACCAGGTTGTAGAAGACCAGCAGGTGGTATCCGGCAAAAAGGAGGTCGTGCAGTACCGGCCTTTTTAAGGTGGAGTTAAGGCTGTATCTCCAGAAATATTCCTCAAGCAACGGGTTGACAATGATGAAATATATCAGAAATACCGGCCAGGTGCTTTTACTTAGCCCGATACTGGCAAGAAATACACTAACATCATCCGGTATCGATAACCACGGCCAACAAAGATAGAGGAATGAACTGACCACAGCCCCGGCTAGAATGCCGATGATCAGGGTAACCGGTTTTTTCCCGCCGATACCACGGAGCAGGTTTATTTTTGGTTTTAACCAGATAATGTAAGCGGCGATACCGGCATGGTAACCCAGCATCGCCAACCAGACATTATGGAACATTAACAGGCCGACAGTGATAGTTATGTACGGGATTAAGGCGGGTAGTATTTTTCGCAGGGACTCATTATTCATGGTAATAATAGCCTATCATAAAAAGCGCACCGGAAGCGGCATCCGATCGCAGGAAATATAAAACTGGTGAAGTATCGCTGTGGTTTGCCATGACATGGTAAACTATGAGGAAATTTTTAGTTAGTCATATCCAGTAATCGAAAAGGGAGTACACCATATGGGTAAAGTTGCGTCCATGAAGGAAGCAATCTCAAATTATGTAAAAAGCGGCAACCTGATTTTTATCGGCGGCATGCAGCATGGAGAACCTTTTGCCGCAGTGCACGAAATCCTGCGCCAGAAAATTGACCGCCTGCAACTGGTAGGCTGCCTGGTAACTTCAATGAGCCTGTTAATCGGTGAAGGACGCGTTGACAAGATTTATACCGGGTATTACGGCCAGGATATTAGCCGGGCATTCTGGTTAAGCCGCGCCAGGGAAATGGGCAAGTACCCGGAATTTATCGAGTATTCTCATTTTGGCATTGCACAAGCTCTAATGGCCGGGCAGATGGGTATCGGCTTTATCCCTCTCCGCAGCATGTCCGGTTCAGACATGCTTAAGTATAACTCGAATGTAAAGGTAATTGACGACCCCTTTACCGGAGAAAAAACGGGTGCAGTAAAAGCGATCGTGCCTGATGTAGGGATATTACACGTACAGCGGTGTGATGCCGAAGGGAATGCCCAGAGGTGGGGGACTGTCGGCGTTGATGCAGAAGGCATCAATGCCAGCCGGACGGTGATCATAACCACGGAGAAAATCGTTGATTCCGAAGTAATACACCGTGATCCAAACCTGACTATTATCCCGGGATACCGTGTCAGTGCGGTAGTGGAACAACCTTGGGGAGCTCATCCACTGCATTTAGCCGGATACTATTCAGGCGATTGGCCGGGGTTGTTAGCTGAACTGGGTTCGGACGAAGGGTATGATACATATATGAACATGTGTGTATATGGAGTGAAAGACTTTGCTGAGTTCCTTGAAGTTAGAAAAGCGATGAAAGGCGAGTCCTACTTCGAGCGTTTGCAGATACAAACAATACCCAGCGAGCCGGTCAATCACGGTTATAAGGAGATCGAGAGATGAGTCGCGAGAAGATGCTAGAATACGATGCCAACGACCAGATGATCGTCTCCGCAGCTCATCTAATAAAGAACAAAGAAGCAGCTTATGTCGGGGTGGGATTACCGATGTTCGCGGCGTTACTAGCCAAGCGGACCCATGCCCCCGACGTAACGGTTGTTATCGAAAACGGAATCGTACGGACAGAAGAATTCGAATTACCCCAGGGAACAGATACCCTGGGCACCCAGTTCCATGCCGATAAACTGGCTGGCTTGAGTTATATCAGTTATTTGGGGCAAGCCGGTTTTATCAACCTGGGATTTATGGGGGCGGGGCAAATCGACCGTTACGGTAATGTCAACGATACGGTGATCGGTGATTATCATCACCCGGTGCACCGTTTTCCGGGCAGTGGCGGGGCGAATGATGTAATGAGCTTCTGTCAACGTACCTGTATCATCCTGAATCAATCTAAACGACGTTTTCCCGAAAGAGTGGATTTCAATACCTGTCCCGGTTATTTCGACGGTAAATCAGGACGCCGGGAAGCGTTGGGTATGAGGAAGGGCACCGGCCCCGTGGCAGTTGTGACAGACCTCGGCTGTTATGAATTCATGAACGGGGAAATGGTTTTAACATCGGTACACACCGGATGTGGGGTGACCGTGGAACAAGTGAGAGCGGAAACCGGCTGGAACTTAAAAATATCACCATATCTGAAAGATACTTCACCCCCTACCGCTGAAGAAATCAGGATACTTCGCGAGACGGCAACTCCGCTGTTGGCGCGCCGGCGGCGGACCGACATGGAAACAAAGTAAAAGGAGTATCTTTTAATGTCAACTCAAAATACAGCAGGGAAAGCCCCTGAACAAGATGAAGAAAGGTTAATAGCCGAAATCGAAAAGAAACACGGTAAGACGGTGGCACAACTGCGGGACGAACGGGAAAAACGGGTGCGTGATGCAATGATGTTGAAAGAACCCGACCGTATTCCGGTGAATGTCAGTACCGGGGTTTTCGCAGCCAAATACGCTGGGTTACCTGCTTCTACGATGTACTACAACCATGCTGCATACCGGGCGGCAAGTAAAAAGATGCTGCTCGATTTCGAACCGGATAATGGGCCCATGGGAGTCGGTAGTTCAGGCCTCGTCCTGGAGTTGCTTGACTCAAAGCAGTACCGTTGGCCGGGTGGAAATCTACCGGCGGATGGAACATATCAGTTTGTTGAAGGCGAATACATGAAGGCGGAAGAGTATGACCGCTTCATCGCCAATCCCTTAGATTTCGTCATCCGCTATTACCTGCCGCGTACCTATGGCGTTTTCGGGCCGCTGACCAGGTTGGAACCGTTCAAGACCCCGGAGAATGATAGAGAAATTGCCGCAATATTAGGGATGTTGTTTATGCCGAATTTCAGGATGCTCGTCCCTATCCTGGAAAGGTTGAATGACAAGACACTCAAAGGAATCCTTGATATCTTGTACCGGGTACAACAAATCCAGTTAGACCTGGCGAAAGAAGCGGTTGATTTTAGTACTGAAATGGAACGCCTGGGTTTTCCATCCGGTGGCGGTACAGGCGGATATGCCGGCAGCACTTTTGCTCCTTTTGATACTATCTCGGATAGGCTTAGAGGTATGCGCGGGACAATGATAGACATGTACCGGAATGCGGAAAAGTTACTGACTGCCAGCGAATCCCTCCTGAAATGGGAAATGGGAGCCGCAGATCCGGGCAAGCCGGATGTTCGAGGAAATCCAGCCAGGTCCGGCATGCCTTTACACCGGGGCTCCGATGGTTTTATGTCCCACAAGGACTTCGAGAAGTTCTACTGGCCGACTTTAAAAAAAGTGATTGAGAAGAAAGTCGAATTGGGTTATATCGTCACGCCGTTCTTTGAAGGTATCTGGGACGACCGGCTCGAGTATCTCCTCGATCTACCAAAAGGTAAAGTGGTCTTTTATTGTGAAAAAACGGACATATTTAAAGCCAAGGCGATACTGGGCGGCCATATGTGCATCCAGGGCGGGGTACCCCCCACGATTTTACAGGCCGGTTCGCCGCAAGATGTGGCAGAACACTGTAAAAAGTTGTGTAAAGTAGTTGGCAAAGGCGGCGGATTCATCTTGAGTTCGGGCAGCGTGATCGATTTCGCCCGGCCGGAGAATATCAGAGCGATGGTAGATACGGTAAAGAAATACGGCTGTTATTAGCATCAGCCGTATGTAGCCGGAAAGTTCGGATAACCTGTAGTTTCGCCTGATTGTTTAATTTTTAAACATATTCAGGAATACGTGGTATTAGTGGATCACCTCACTTAAGCCATCGGTGTTTTTCACCAACGCCGCCGTTTTTTTCGGTCTGATCTTTCGAAAAATCTCTTGCGGGGTCTTTAACATTTTACCGACTGTTAACAATCGGTCAATAGTAATGCCGAAGAGCCGCTCATTTTCTTCGAGATAAGGCAGTATCAGTTTCCAGTCCGCCTCGGTAATTTTAGTAAATTCACCGCCATTAAGCTGTTCATCCACTAATTGCTGCTCCGGGTCGCGTACATATATTGCGCCTCCGGAAGCCAGAGAAAAGATGTTCGAACCTGGATAGGGCGAATCCAGTTCTCTGACCGAGCCGTCATTTTCATCGAAGCCAATGCCGTTCATAATAACGAAGCCGCCGCCGGTTAGCGGGTCGCCGGCCATGAAAGATTCTGCCAGGTAATCAAGGGCGGTACCATTGATTACGACACGCGGTTTGCCGACAGCATTGATCAACGGCCTTCCCGCAGCATTTCCCATAATATAGGCAACACCGCCCTTCGCTCCGTACATGAAGGTTTGCCCAACATCTCCGTAGACTACCAACTTGCCATCTTTCATTATCTGGCAGAGCTGGTCCTGAGCATTGTCATGTACATAGATCTCCATACCATCGATTCCGGATGCCAGGTAATCTCCGGATGAACCGTAAACGTCGATCCGTACACCCTTGGAAAGCGGGCCGAAGCCGCAGCCGGTGAAACGTTGGCCGCGATATTTGTAGACGATAAAGTGCTGCCAGCCAAGTTTATGAGCTTTGACTAACAGCACGGCATCACAGTTATCACCTTCAGGTTCGAAATGTTGAGCATCAACGACCAGCACCTGGTTTTTATTTGCCGGTGAAATCAAGGTATTCCGTGAAGCGAAATCGATACGGTAAAACCGTGAGGCTGTTTTTTCACCGACCGCCGGTATGGCGTCCATTATTTCGTCTAAAGCTTTGTTAATGACATGACGGATAGAACTTCTCTTTACTTTCCCGGTATCGTAACGTCGGTCATTAAGTGAAGTAAGCGAAGCAATAGCGATTTGCCGGAAAGAGTCGTTAAGCGATGCCTGGCTTTTTATCGTTTCAATCACGGTCACGAATTCAGCAGCCCCGAAATTCCGGATTGAATCCCTGACCCAGTTGAAAAGACCGAGGGCAGAGGTTTCTTCAGCTTTTTCATTGAACAAACTGCGGGCCTTTTCCGCAAGGTCTCTGTTCGCTTGAACATTATCCTGATGTTTAGAGACGTTGATGACGATTTTATTTGTGACAATGTCGATGGCCTTACCGAACTTATCAGTACACAACAGTTTTTTATTTCCCGGTTTATCGTCGGCATCTTTAAGACTGAAGATAAATGCTCCGCCATCCGTATAGCTGCCGCCGCGGGCATTCCAGTATTTGTCCGCCACCGGCCGGAAACGCGGGTCTTCCTTTTCCAGGGAAGCCAGGGTTGCATCGATAGCCTGTTTTTCCGAACAAATCAAGCCCACCTGTACTTCACCATCCTGCAAAGCGAACACTTGCGGACGGAGCATTGCGGTATCGGTTATGCCTATCAACTGGAACTGTTTATTCTGCACATCGTTCCGGGCGATGATAAAGAACCATGGTCCGTCAGGCGATGACGGAACATGGTGTGTCTGGATCGCCTTATATAAAGCCTGTTTTTGTGGGGGCAGCATATCAAAGTCCCTTTCTGTAGTAGGTGCCATAGCCTCGATCAAATATTCCAGAGGATATTTGTAGACGCGGCTCCAAAGGTCAAGAAGTAAAGCCGCTTCTTCTGTATCCGTCAAGAACAGGGGATGATAATTCCGTTGCTTCAAATACTCTAAAACTGACTGATAGTTGGCGAAGTCACCGTTATGAACCAGAGCTTCGTTCAAAGCACTGAAAGGGTGACAGCCGCCGGGATGCCAAACACGGCCGCGGGTAGGATACCGCTGATGGGCCAGCCAAACATGGGCTTTAAAATCATCCAGTTTATAATAGCGTACGACGTTTTCAGCATATCCGACGATTTTCAAGATCATCATATTCCGGCCATGTGACATGACAAAGGCCTTTTTCTCACCCAGGGAAGCATAATATTTGGTATTTATCCGGTAGCTGTTTTGATAAATGAATTCATCTTCGGCGTCACGCCGGTCCAGGGAAGATAAATTATTATCTTTAATGAAGCTGTCCAGGACGTCATCTTTGACCCGGACGAAATATCTCATAATATCCGGGGGACGTACATCCAGGCCAAGGCTGCGGTAATCATCGAGGGTAGCCAGTTTTTCAGCTTTTTCGATTTGAAAATGAGGACTGACGTAACCTTTTTCGATTTCGCCTTTAACTTTTTCATCAAGTAAGGCGATATGCAGCATGTAGTCTTCATCAAGTACTTTCCGGGATACTCCTAATGCTTCGGGAACAAAGCCAACCGCACCGATGCCGCCACCCTTACCATTGCCGCGGTTGTGCATCTGTACAGAAGGCTCAAATATGTTTTTGCCGGTTACCGGGATAGAACAAATGAATCCCGTGACGCCACAACCCCCCTCCTCTTCGGGTTCGGCAGTGAGGGCCGGCAAACCGCGAATTAAGTCGGTACGTGAGGCCAGTATTTTATCTGTAATGTCAATCATGGTCAGGCTCCATTAACGGCTGTAATCGATGTGTTCCAGTAAGTCTGTCCGGCCCACTAGTTCTCTGATGCTGCGCATACCGAACTTCTGCAGGATATCAACCAGTTGGACGTTCCAGGCGTGGTACAAGTTGGTCAGGCGCTGTGTGGCCCATGTTTCATCGAACAAGTCGGCCAAAGCCGAATCGGTAGTGGCGATACCCCGGGAACAACCACGGCCTGATTCGCAGTTGCCGCAGCGGACACACTCAAGGGCCACTAGTTCAGCCGTGCCAATCACGGCGCCGTCAGCACCCAGGCAAATCGCTTTGACGAGATCATGGGCAGTGCGGATACCACCGGAGGCGATCAAGGTCATCGCTTCCCGGGCCCCTTCGTCCTTTAGGAAATTATGGACCTTGGTGATAGCATATTCGATGGGCATGGCGATATTCTTTTTGGCGATGTCCGGTGCTGCCCCTGTGCCGCCGTAACCGCCGTCGATATGGATAATATGTGCTCCGGCATAATATGAGCCTACGGCAACCATATCTACATCATTAGGGGTAGAGACCTTGACCGATACCAGGGCATGAGGATTCATTTCCTTGATCCAATCAATGTGTTTTTTATGGTCTTCGATGGAATATACCGAATGGAAAGGAAAAGGAGAAAACAACGATGAGCCCTTTACTGCTTCCCTCATTTTGGCAACGCTTTCAGTCACTTTCTCGCCGAGCAAGTGCCCGCCAAGGCCAGGCTTCGCTCCCTGGGCGTATTTGAATTCAACGATTTTCACCCGCTGTATGGTTTCTTCCCTTACACCGAAAAGACCGGTGGCGACCTGGGTGATCACATGGTCGCTATAAGGGATCAGGATATCCGGAAAACCTCCTTCCCCGGTACAGGTAAAGGTGTTCCAGACGGTTGCATTGTGTGCTTTGGAGACCATGGTTGGTAAACTAACCGAGCCGAAAGACATCCCACCACCGTATACCGGAGTGGATATAACGATATCCGCCCGGCCGTCATTACGGCGGTTTAACGGAATTTCAGTAGATATTTCGTTTTTTTCAACTTTCCTAGGATTTGCCGGGAACTTAAGACGTAGTTTATCGAAACCGCCGCCGGAATTACCGATGTTATATTCCAGGTCGGTACGCTGCGGGGGGTAACCGGTTTCGGCCATTATCCAGGTACCAGTAATCATATCGGGAGTCCAGCGGTAATCGCCGAGAGTGTTGTACATAGGGTTAAGCGACAAGCTCAAAGCCTGTCGCGGACACTTATCGACACAATAATGGTCGGTATTTTTACATTCAAAACCGATGCATTTATAGTCGATCGGCGGGTTTATTTTATTGTGGCCCTCGAGCCGCTCATGAACTCCATAGGGGCATGTTTTAGCACAAGTCCCGCAATTGATACAGGCATCAGACCGGGTAATTTTGTATTTTGGCACCTGATGCTTAAACCGGGATGGGGTTTTCTTCAAATTTACTGATGAAGGTTTCATAGATTCGTTTTTTCCCGTTTTTTAAATAATTTACCAAAAGTGTCTCGGTCAATTTCTTCAAAAAATATCGCCCGCCCGCTTTCTCCCCGTAAACGCCGGGCTTCCCTGATACCCATAGCCCCCATCATCTCCAAAAATTGTGAATGCCAGGCTCCCATGAGATTGATGATTCGCTGCGACAGTATTGCTACGGGGAACTTATCAAGGCTTTCCGGGAAAACTAAAAGTTTCTTCGGTTCTTCATAGACCCGGACACCCAAAGCCACAAGCAACGGAATATCGACGGCTGTTAAATCAGCCCCGCATAACATGGCTTTAGGTACGAATTCTGCCATGGCAATACCGCCTGAAGCGATGACGCTTACTTCATCCCTGATTCCTTCTTCAACTAATTTCAGATGCACACCACGAATAATATCTTTAAGGGTACGCCGTTCTACGGCTTCCACTCCGTTTATTTCCAAGCCGCGGTAGTCAGCCGCGATATGAATGATTTCAGCTCCTTCATGAGCCAACCGGGAAACAATATTCTCGATATTTTTACCTGCCGGGATTCGGATGATCACCAGGGCATGATTATATTGTTTTACCTTATTGATAGTTCCCGGAATATCATCCAAAGCCGGTTCGCTGTACTCGATAGATACCATGTCGGCTTTTTGTAGTACTGTTTCATAATTGTCTATCTCATAAAATGATAAACAGGGAATTATACTTTTACTATACTGAGAAATATCTGAAGTAATCTCGGCGGCGGGCATTAAGACATAAGTGCCTAATTCAACAGCGGCTTTAACCAGGGCTTCTTTAACTACCGCACTCTGATTTTCCAGGGGATAATCAAAAAGGACCGGCAGAGCTATGTTTATCGTACGGGGGACCTGGGAAACTAACCTGCCCTGGGTATCAAAGGTAAGGTGGTTTAGTTTTCTGCCTAATTCAACGGCAGTATTGATATATTTCGCGCCCGTGGATCCCATCGCGGGTCGGACGAACGATTTCGGACATATCCGTCCACATGCTGTCAAAACCGGTGCCGCTGAAAGGACCGCGATATCCGGCGCCGGATACCGGTACGCTGCCGTCTTCGGCTTGTTTCCACAAGCTAAGGAGATTATCAGGTTTCCAGAACCCCCCCCCGATTTTTGAATAATCAACATCCAGAGACTTTTCCAGGGCGCCCCGGGGACACTCTTGAATACAACGAAAACAGTTCCGGCAGACTACGGTATTCGGTTCGGCCATCTTACGCGGGTCGTCTTGCCGGCGCTTATGAGCTTCATAAATACACACCTTGGTGCATTTACCGCAGTTGATACAGTTTTCCCCGCGTACGATCTTAAACTTGTAAACATAATCCAGTTTAAGGGGGGTGGCTTTAGTGTTAATATGGTATTTCTTCGGCATATTCTTTATCCGTAGCTCATGAATATTTTACTAAATGGTAGTTATTGCGTTCTACCATATCCCAATATTCCTTACTCTCATCTACCTTTTTCAGGAATCCTGTGATCTGGTCCGCCGGCCGGTCGAATTTATTATCCAATTTGTTCTCCAGCGCATCCCAAAGCTTCATCAATTCAAGATTAGTCTGACAAATCTCTTCGCAAGCCCGGCAATGCATGCACTGGAAAGCTGAAGCGGCCTCTTCTTTGGTAATGCTTTGGTTAAATATGATTTTTTTGGCGATGGCTATCTTCCCTTTTGCGGTAACCTCTTCATTCCGGGTAACCAGGTAAGACGGGCATACCGCCATACAGTTTCCACACTTTGCACAGGCGTGAAGACTAAGCTCCACATCAAGGTTATCAACTTTCCTGTTTTTTCCTAAGAGTAAAGTAGATATTCTCCCGATTACAGGTGCTGTCCAAATCAACATCTGAACACCGGTATTGAAAATGACGGGACGGAATATTATACCTCTGACGCCGTTATCACCAGCACTAAACGCTTTGCCCCGGTTAAGGATATGGTGCGGATCGACCTCAGTCTTAAATGCCTTATAAATCTGCTGCCTTTTTTTATCATACAGTTTATGGAAAAAACCGGAATTCCATAATCCTAGTCCATATGGTTCGGCACCTAAAGATAATGCCGTCCTGGTCAACATCGAGACCAATGGGACATTGATATAGTATTTCTTTTTCCGGGAATCACACAGAAAATTAGCCATGATTAATGCTTGTTGGTCATCAATTATATAAGAATCGATGGTTACCTCAACCCCGAAATGACCGGCTAGTTTTTTCGCTTTTTTAATAAATTCCGCTGCTTTTTCAATGGGAATTATTACCTCGCTGGCCAGGATGGTTGGACCCAGGCGTTTCGTTTTCATCCCGAACAGACGCTCGTTCCAAAGGTAATTAGCCACATAACCAGGGGCTTGTTCGATATCATTGTGTAAATCAATAAATTGAATAAAATTCTTGTCGTCCCTGGGATTGCTGAATTCCATCAAAACAGCAGGGCTCTTTTTAAAAATTGCCGAGCGCATCACCTCATTTGTGTCCGTCATGGCATTCTCATCCAGGAAGCGGATCACACTCGGCTTAAGTTGACGTGCAGTTGAATTCCTGACAAAACGCTCGATAAAGCGGAAAGCTTCCTCGTCATTGGGGAAATACATGATATGGGGGAAAGAACCTTCCGGAACATCCCTTAATTTTAGTGTCACTTCAACGACAACCCCGAATTCACCTTCAGTCGAGATGTAGTAATTAAAATCCCGGTCGGCCGGGGTGATTCGCCTGACTTCACCTTTCCCGGTAATCACGGTCATCGAAACAATGTGTTTCGAAATATGTCCGTATCTGAAACTGTTAATGCCATAACCGCCGGTCGAAATCCATCCCCCCACAGTAGAAAATTTACTGGAAGGGTAGGTCATCAAGCACAAGCCCTGTCTCCTGACCACGATATCGATATCGCTCCAGCGGGCGCCTGCTTCGACGGTAACCGTTTTATTAACCGCGTCGATACTACTGATATTTCGGAAAGGGGACAAGTCAATCACCAATCCGGCATTGGTCGGGATAACACCCCCAAAACCCCATGAAGCAGCTCCCCGGATAACCACCGGGATTTTCAGTTCATTCGCAATGGTAATCACTTTTTGGATTTCCTCGATGGTTTTAGGCTGTACCACGAATTCAGGCAAGGTCTTGAAGAGTGTTTTCATCATAATGGCAGGAATATCGCCGATATCGTGGCTGTACATCTCGCGCTCTTCAGGTTTGATGAGGATCTTTATCTCGCCTGCTTTTTTCTTGAATTCATCTATTATCATAAATTTTACTCTTATATGTATAAAAGGGTAAACGGCAACCGTTTACCAATTAAATACCATGTCACACCCGTTTCTGTCAATAAAATCTTGTTATTTGTGTTTATTTATAGGGAAAATCTCGGAGCAGTCCCCACACCCGGAAAATATCCCGGGTATGGAGACCACATACACAAAAAAAGGAGGTGTGCTAGAGTATCGGCAGGTATGTCCTGGTTTCGTAATCGGTAACCTGAACCCGGTATTTATCCCACTCGATTTTCTTGTTCTTGATGAAAGCTTCGAAGACTGCGTCACCGAGAGCCTTCCGGACCAAATCGCTTTTTTCAGTTAGTGCAATAGCGTCACCGAGATTAGCCGGTAAGACTCCGATGCCCCTCTTCCTTCGTTCTTCTTCAGGCATATGAAATACATTTTCCTCTACCGGTTCCGGTGCTACCAGCCCTTCTTCAATGCCTTGCAGGCCGGCAGCCAGTAAAACACTGAAACAAAGATAGGGGTTGCATGCCGGGTCGGGTGATCTGATTTCAAAACGTGTGGCATTCTCTTTCCCCACCTCATACATGGGCATCCTGATCAGGTCAGAACGATTGCGGCGAGCCCAAGACAAGTAGACCGGAGCTTCGTAGCCCGGTACCAGGCGTTTATAAGAGTTGACCCACTGGCTGGTTACTGCCGTAAATTCCGGGGCGTATTTCAATAAACCGGCTAAAAAGCTAAGTGCGATTTTTGATAGGTGGTACATCCCTTTCTCATCATAGAAAGCATTACGGCCATTTTTAAATAAGGACTGGTGTACATGCATACCGCTGCCATTGATGCCAAAGACCGGTTTAGGCATAAAAGTGGCATAAACCCCATATTTTTCAGCGACTTGTTTGACGATTAACCGGTATGTCATCACGTTATCGGCCATGGTCAGGGCGTCGCAGTACTGCATGTCTATCTCGTGCTGACTCATGGCGACTTCATGATGGGACTTATCCACGGTAATCCCCATCTTTTGTAGAGTAAGGACGGTTTCTCTTCTGAGTTCAGTCGCAGCATCCGGCATAATATCGAAGTACCCGCCCTGGTCGAGTGGTTCCGTACCTTTGTTGTCTTTGAAATAGAAATATTCCAGTTCCGGCCCGACGTAGTAAACATAGCCCAGATCGGCCGCCCGTTTCAGGTTTCTTTTCAGGACAAACCGCGGGTCGGCTTCCAAGGGTTGGCGGTCAGGTTTTATGATGTCGCAAAACATCCTTGCTACCGAAGCATGTTCTTGCGGCCGCCAGGGGAGTAGTTGGAAAGTACCGGGGTCGGGAATGCAAATCATATCGCTTTCATCGATACGGGCGAAACCTTGTATCGACGACCCGTCGAATCCCACCCCATCTTCGAGACAGGCTTCAAGTTGTTCCACCGGAAGGGCAAAGTTTTTTAAAGTACCCAGGATATCGGTGAACCATAGACGGACGAACTTAACATCACGTTCCTTCGCCGTGGTGAGGACATAGTTTTTGGCTTCCTCCGTGCTTTTTGTATTAGACATTGCCTCTCCTTTTGTTGTGTATTCTTTATTATTTTACTAGATAGCGTCGTCACCCGCATCGCCGGTCCGTATCCGCACTGCGTCCTCGACCGGTATTATAAATATCTTGCCGTCGCCGATTTCACCAGTCCGGGCATTCATACGAATAGCATTTACCACTTTAGCGACATCTTCGTCTAATATTACCACTTCGATTTTTACCTTGGGCAACAGGTCGACGTGATATTCGCCCACACGCCACTGAAGTTTATAACCTCCCTGGCGGCCGTGCCCGCTGACTTCGCTTACCGTTACTCCGGAATAACTATCCTTGGCCAAAGCTTTCCTTACTGCTTCGAGCTTCTCTTCCCTGATGATGGCTTCTATTTTTTTCACCGCAACATTCCTCCGTAAGCTCTTTCGCCGTGTTGTGACAGGTCAAGGCCGATCGTTTCCTCGACCTGGCTAACCCTGAGACCGATAATTTTCCGGATTGCTATACCGATAATCCAGGTCATACCGTAAGCAAATACCCAGACCACTGCTACACCTACCAGTTGTTTAAGCAATTGCATAGGATTTCCATACAATAGGCCATCAAATCCGGCTGAGTTTACCTACCGAGACTGTGGCAAAGACGCCGGTGATGAGGGCACCGAAGGTCCCACCGATACCATGACAAGCCCAGACATCGAGCGATTCGTCGACATTCATCCTTTTCGCCCGGAAGAGCATCATATAGTAAGATGCAGCTGCGGCTCCGGCACCAATAAATATTCCCATGATGGGAGAGACAAAACCGGCTGCGGGGGTGATAGCCACTAATCCGACGACTGCTCCGGTAGCTAACCCGAGCACACTCGGTCTTTTATCAGATCCAACTGAGTATCATCCAGGTGAAAGCAGCGGCAGCAGCTGCAGTGTTGGTGGCGACGAAAGCACTTGAGGCCAGACCGCCGGAGGTCAGTGCCGAGCCGGCATTAAAACCAAACCAACCGAACCAGAGGATACCTGCCCCCACGGCGACTAATGGAATGTTGTTTGGTTCCATCGGTTCTTTCTGGTTGAACCCTGCGTCGGCCCAGGAGACTGGCCAGGGCCAAAGCCGAAACCCCCGCCGTGATATGTACTACCGTTCCCCCGGCAAAATCGAGGACCCCCAGTTTAATCAGCCAACCGCCGGAACCCCAGACCCAGTGGGCTACCGGGATATAGACCAGCGTGAACCAGGCTACAGCAAAAACCAGTAAGGCACTGAATTTCATCCTCTCCACTACTGCTCCGGTGATCAGGGCGACCGTAATCACGGCAAACATTCCCTGATAAATCATATAGGCCAGGTGAGGTACGGTTGTGGCATAAATGGAGGAAGGTTCTTGTCCCACCCCTTTTAACCCCAGAAAATCAAAACCGCCGATAATACCTCCGTGATCAGTCCCGAACGCCAAGCTATAACCGTAAAGCACCCAAAGCAATCCGACCAGCCCGATGATGGCAAAGCTCATCATCATGGTTGAAAGGAGGTTCTTCTTCCTGACCATCCCACCGTAAAATAACGCCCATGCCGGCGTCATCAGCATAACCATCGCTGCTGAAACAAGTAACCACGCCGGTATCAGCCGCACTAATTGCCATAAGTTGACCTCCTAGAACCAGCTTATGGTATCTACTGTATTTCAATTATATTGCGGTAATATTTCAAATTTGTTTCAATCGTGTTACAAAAAGAATTCGGCCCATTGTAATCTTTATATAGTTTGCCTTTTCACTGACTTATTTTATTTGTGATATAGTTGAAATAATTGACGCCGGATGGAGCAGTAGGATTGGAATCAGAAAAGTTACTGATACTGGCACCGGAAAGCGAACCCATACGGGAGTTAATCACCGGGCTAATCCGTAAGGGATTTACCTGCGAGTTTATTTCTCATGAAGCTGACTTAGCCGATTATAAAACCATCAGCGTTTTGTTAGTGGATAATACTGGTGGATTTCCCGATCCGGAATTAACCGATGTGTTACATACTGTCAAACGGGAACGTCATGCCGGGATAATCCTGCTTACAGATAGAAGAGGTCTATTCGGTATTGAAA
>CAVUCA010000004.1:0-142293 GCA_963739865.1 uncultured Chloroflexia bacterium | reverse complement strand
ACATAGCGGCTTTCACCGTGAGTATGGACTACCCTCCAACTCTGCTCTTCTGTTTGCCAAGTCGGTTTTACCTTCTTTGGTAGTCCATCAAGGCATCCTTTACATATACTGTTTCGACGTCCGCAGGGGGATTGAAGCTGTCAGGTGTCAAGCGTTCCATTTTATCGGGAAGATAGCCGAAGAAAAATATGCGAGTTCTGGTTGTCGGGGTCCCATACTCATTAGCCTTTACTACTAAAGGTGGAAGAGAAAATGTATTCGTCTTGAATAAATGACAATGCCTTAATTCTTATGGATGAGTATTTATCATGCATAATACCAGGCACATTTTCTGCTAAATAAAATCGCGGGCAGACTTCTGAAATTATTTTAAAGAAAGTTACGAATAAGTCATTACGGACATCATTTCTATCTCCATTTCCAATATTACTAAACCCTTGGCAAGGTGGTCCGCCAATGATGCCGGTTAATTCTTCGCTGTTATCTAAACCCAACAGGTGCCTTAGTATCCGACCATTAAGTTCGCTTACATTGTATTTTATATGAGTCGTTGCAGGAAAATTTTTTTTATGAGCGTTGATTGCTTCCGGGTCGTTATCAATTGCACCTCGAATGGTCAATCCAGCGCGCGCTGCTCCTAAACTTAGGCCACCGGCACCACTAAATATATCAACGACATCTGCAATATTCCTATTGATTTTTCATACTACCTCCTATATTGGAATTATAGTATGTCTATATTATCTTTAATGTCAATTCATCTTCGGTTGCCAAGGCTTTCTAGTTTGTGATAGTGTCCACCGTGCTTTTCGGGTATTTCTGTGTGCCTATTGGTATATTTTTATAGTTCTCTTTTTCATTGCCTTGTCCAGAGATATTAGGGGCGAATATTGACGATAATGGCTTTTCCTCTGAATAACTTATAGCAAATAAGAAGGTTTACAAAAACATCACCAACATTTTAGTCTTATTTGACATAACTATTTCTACTTAAAAGCGCATACGCTATCAGACTAATTTTCATACCAAAAAAACAGATTGTACTTAAAATATGTTGAGAAATGTGTGAACATTGTTAGGCATAATAGTTGTTTGCCATCTGGATAATATAACCGTATACTTTCTGATAAAAAGGCGGGGGGAAAAAACATGAGTGTTGATATTGTTGAAATTGCTCCATACGATGACTGACTGATCATTATGATTTTGAAAAGTTAGCATCAGAAGTGATGAGAGATGAAGGTTATCCAAATATCAAGCCGCTGGGTGGAGTGAACTATTGAGGCCAAGATGCAATTCAAGAGGAATTTTACACGTCAGAAGGGAGAAATGTCGTTATCTTCCAATATACATTACAGGAATATTTGCAAGGTAAAATAGATGAAACTGTTACTAAACTGGAAAAGTTGGCTGCAGCTTATTCAGAATTAGTCGTGGTAACTCCAAGGATAATAAGTACAGAGCGCCAACTGCAAATGAAACAAGATGCTAGGAAAAAGTATGGAATAAGTTTAAATATCTATGAACGTAAGACCCTTTTAAATCGTCTCTCCGACTTTAATAACGGAATATATTATCGTCATTTCCCTACATTGAGCAACAATTGCGGACTCTTGTGTTACGAAAACCAACTGTGACATCGGAATCAGCTTCTGTTACAGAATCAGCAATGTTGAGAGCTTCAATAGCATTCACTTTTGATAATCAATCTCATCGGGTTAGAAAATCGATTTTTGATTATATGACTCTTGCAATTCTTGAAAAAAACGGAATGACACAAAATCAAATCATCTCAGCACATGAAAAAGCTCAAGGTGGAATTCGACCTCAAGAAAGTCAAGTCGAAGCTAGCCTTCAACGCCTAATTACCAAGGGATTACTAGTGAAATCTGGGGACCTGTTTTCGTCAACTGATAAAGCTATCATAACTGTAGAATCTAGTACAATCAGAGCTAATGAAGATACGGAATCACTCATTAGCGACATCATCGAAGAAATCACACAAATATCGGGTAAGAAATTATCAGTACAAGATTGCGGAGTAATTTCAGTTAATACTAGAGATATTTTTCTAGACAGTCTTTCAAATTATTCGGTTTGGGGATTTCAGGTCAGTTGTTGGGAGTAAAAAATCGTTCCGTAACAAATATCGACATGTCTGACGAACTGATTGAAATCGCAAAAAGAAAACTCAACCATGAAATAGGTGAATTACTAATATCTGTTATATCTGACATCCTTCAGAAACCCACTGAGGAGCAAGCCAAGACTCTAGCTAACTGGTCGATGGCTTATCTTGGACTTGAAATAATGAGTCTCGACCCCACGCTTAGAGAGTTCCAATCTACACGATTAGCGCAACGCACCTTTATTCTCGATACCGATTATATACTTGATTGCATAGTTAAGGAATGTCCTTCCAGCACTGTAAACATCGCGTTATTAAAGGCGCTACGTGAGATTGGATGTAGAATTATGCTTCCAAAATCATGTCTTAGTGAATGTGTAGCTCATGCCCTAATATCAACACGTACATATAATCATTTTGGCCCACGGTTATTTGCATTGAGTCGTGAATTGGTTGATGCTCAGGTGGGCAATGTTTTCGTAAAAGGTTATTATTTCGGTCGACTAAACGGAGAAATTGAAAATACCACCTCATATGAGGAATACTTGAGTAATTATCTTGAAAAGACTGATTCTATGAGTTTCTTCATTGAAGTCGTGAAAGATATCTTACCGCAGGGAATTGAGATTTGTGATCCTTCGACATTACTAGAAACCAAGATTACTAAAGATCTGGTGTCTAAATTATCAACTGCATTAGTACAGGTGAATGCTAAATCCCGTAAATCTGAGTATCGCTCCCTCGAAAACGTTGAACGGTTGGCTCAACTAGATGCTGAATTGTTTATTACCACACAGGCTCTCTCGAGACAATTTCAACAAGCAGGACAGACACTAGGCACTAGTTGTTGTTATTTAGTAACCGCCTCAGGAAAGTATCGAAGAGGAGCCAAAATCCTGAACTTAGAGGACGATGTTACTACACGCCCTGCAACCTTATTAGGCATTTTACACTTAGTTGGTCATGTTAATATGTCACCAAGCCAATATATTAGTCTTTTCGAGAATCCCATGCTTATATATGCAGTAGGACAATCATGGATAGATATAGAAGCACTACTTGAAAGCGGGATTACACTAAAAAATAAATCGATTGCGTGTTGACGTTGGGAACTATCGCATGGCCTTCATGATCAACTTACTAAGGTTGAAGAGGAAGAGAATTTAATAGATGCTGATGATGACAATAAAGCTGATACGTTAAGTGCTGAAAAAGAATACATTAACCTTCTGAAAAAGGCTTCATCATTAGGTTACGGTAGATTACCGGAACTAGAGAAATTGATGAAGTCAATTGAGGAAGCCGAGCAAAATCTTCAGGTAAAAGAAAGGCAATATAATTACAAATTGGAAAAACTAGGTGAACTTGAAAGTGCTATTGGACAATTCAGTAAACGTAACAGAAATATCTCAGACGATTAATACAACAGGCTATATAGTTTGAGGTAGTTAAAAGTTAAATATTCAATATTCCAAGTATGGATGTTATTTTACATAATATTTCTGACATATATTGTATTGTTACCGAATAGATAACCAAATGTAATCGAGAACTAAATACGAATTTTTGTTTTTCCGTGTAATATTATTTCAGATTTATAATTATATTTTTTCAAGCAATATTTCCCGGATGATAATTTTTGAACTTTCAGTATTTATCCATTTCTGCAAATTCGACGCTATTATTTGACATAACTGTACCTGTTATTATTTTGTTTTTAGATTTCCGATCTACGAAATACTTTCTAGAATACTGTTCTTTAGGCTTCTCATATATCTTAATCAAAGCTAACCCCCTCAATAATGCCCCTGGGAGGCCCCTGTTGGCCCCGGGACGGTCATATTTTATCTACCGAACCCTTTAAGCCGCCCCGTAGAAACGCCTTTTTGGGACTCGCGTCAAAAAACGACGTTTTATTTAGTAAAAATGTAAGTTTTACATATTATTCGTCTATCAGATTTCGGTCTTTACCGGTGGCCTGGTTGTTCAGTTGAGTTATCCCGGTGGAAAATTCTGACGGCCCCCCTTACTTTATGGTCATGGTATTAAAAAGATATTGACAGGGTGTAAAAACCGTGGTATCGTATATATTGCTTTGTCGATGTGACATAACATATATTGTGCGAAGTAGAACCGCCAATCCTACAGAAAGTAATTGACATAATAAATGGATTCATCCTTAAAAATGCTGAGAAAAGAATATTTTCCGCCATTTCCTCCCCCCACTCCAATATCCCCGGCTCCAAGCGTAATAATACATCTAAAATATTCGATTTACGCTGGTTGTTTGTTTTCTCAAGGTTCCCGGATATGCCGGCGGCAATAGTATTTTTCACATTTTTGTAAAGATAATTACGGTTAATGTCCATTATCTATAATAAAAGATGCCCTACTCTATCATTATGTCAAATTGAAAGGTTGTTATCAGCCTCATAATCATCTGACATCACTTAAGAGCGGCTGGAAACGGCCCGGGATAGGGAAATATAGCGTCCGGGTTTTTCAGGGGCAAAAAAGGGCCTTTTTCAGGGGGTATTTTCCGGGGACGGCTGGTTTTCCGATAAAACCGAGTCGATGGCCGTAAACAGGTTACGGAAACCCCATTTTTTCACGGCGGAAACAAGAACTGTATTTTCGGCAGGCGGCGGACCGGCAATTTCCGGGTTGGTAAAATATGCCAGGGCTTCTTCTTCTTTTAGTTTCTTGTCGGCCGGTAAAAGCATATCAATTTTGTTGAGTACGGTGATCCGTGGTTTGTCGGCAATCCCCATTTCGGTAAGCGTTTGTTCGACGACCTTACTTTGCTGCAAGGAATATGGCGATGAAATGTCAACGACATGCAGCAAGACATTTGCTTCGGTTAATTCTTCGAGGGTTGCCCGGAAAGCCGCCACGATCGACGGAGGTAGTTTCCGGATAAAACCCACGGTATCACTTAAGAGGATATTCCGGTTTTCATTTAAGCGGATGCGGCGTGTGGTTGGGTCGAGCGTGGCAAACAATTTATCTTCCGCCTGGACGCCGGCTTCGGTCAGGGCATTGAACAGCGTACTTTTCCCGGCATTGGTATAACCGACGATGGCAACAATAGGAATTTCGCTGCGCTTTCGCCGGTCCCGGTAAAGCTGCCGCTGCCTGCTTAACTGTTCGATCTGGTCCTGCAGGCGGTCGATCCGTTTCCGTATCAACCGCCGGTCCGTCTCCAATTGCGATTCCCCCGGCCCCCGGGTACCAATGCCGCCGCCCAGTCTTTCCAGGTGCGACCATTGTCCGGCCAGTCGGGGAAAGAGGTATTCATGTTGCGCAAGTTCTACCTGCAGGCGGCCTTCCCGTGTGTGCGCCCTTTTGGCAAAAATATCCAGTATCAGGGCTACCCGGTCGATTATTTTTACCTTTAAGCGGTCTTCCAGGTTCTTTTGCTGCGTGGGAGATAACTCATCATCGGTGATCACGACATCATAGTTCACCGATTCCTTGAGTACCGCTAATTGTTCCACTTTGCCGGAACCAAGATATAAGTTCTTGGAAGGCGACGTCAACCGCTGGGACATTTTTCCCACCACCACGCCGCCGGCGGTGTTTACTAACTGCGCCAGTTCACTAAGTGAAGCCTCAGATGTCCAGTCGCTACGGTTATCGTTATCCGAAGTAACGGAAACCAGGTACGCTTTTTCCTGTGGTATCTCGGTACTGACCGTCTTTTTAGTAATAGTCTTTCACCTTATGTTAAGTTAATTTCAACCCGGATAACATTTTATGACTCCGCCATCCGGCGATCCGCGAAAGGCCTTTCAACAAGTTGGCATCAGCGATGGTCAAAGATAACCTGACATACCCTTCACCATTCGGCCCATAGCCATTTCCCGGGGTGACCACGACGCCGACCTGATCCAATAAGTCCTTAGTAAATTCGGTGGAGGTATACCCTTCCGGAACCTTCGCCCAGACATATAAACTGGCCTTCGGGCAGATGGCTTTAAGGCCGATCTTATTCAACCCTTCCACGACCAGGTCACGCCGTCTTTGATACAGGACATTATGTTCAGCAACACAGTCTTGCGGCCCGGTCAAAGCTTCGATAGCGGCATACTGGATCGCCTGAGGGATCCCGGAATCGATATTCGATTTCAGCGTCTTCAAGGCCCCGATCATGGTAGCATTGCCCACGGCCATACCAATACGCCAACCGGTCATATTGTAGGTTTTCGACAGCGAATGGAATTCGATGCCTACCTCTTTGGCGCCCGGGGCTTGCAGGAAACTGACCGGACGGTAACCATCGAAAGCAACCTCCGAATAAGGGCCGTCATGGCAGATGCTGACCCCGGTTTTGCGGGCAAATTCTACCGCCTGTTGAAAAAATTCGATACCGGCGACGGCGCCGGTAGGATTGTTGGGATAATTCAACCACAACAACCGGGCTTTTTCAGCCACTCCGGCAGGTATCCTGTTCAACTCCGGCAGGAAATTGTTTTTTTCCGTTATGGGCAGATAGTAAGGATGCCCACCCGCCAGGTTGGTACCGATGGCATACACCGGATATCCCGGATCGGGCACCAGGGCAGTGTCACCCGGATCAATAAAGCAAAAAGCGATATGAGCAATGCCTTCTTTCGCCCCGAGCAGCGGCGCAATTTCGGTCTCGGGATCCAGAGAAACCCCGAAACGGTTCATATACCAGGCGGCGATCGCCCGGCGTAGTTCCGGGAGTCCTTCCGATTCCGGATAGCGGTGATTCACGGGATCACGGGAGGCTTCGAGCAAACGGTTGATGATGTGGGGCGGGGTCGGAATATCGGGATCACCGATACCGAAGCTGATTACCTCTTCACCTTTTGCCTTTTTTTCGGCGATCCGCTTACTAATCTCAACAAATAAGTAGGGAGGAAGATTTTCCACCCGTTTGGCGATTTTCATGTTAACACCTCATTTTTTTCACACCGTGCTGCTATTGCGGTCCGGTAGTGCCCGGTATTCGACCATTCACCATCAAACACTTTTTCCGCCGGTCCGGTAAGATATACCTGGTCTTGTTTTTCCCATTCGATCTTTAGCGTACCACCGGGTAATACAATGTCTACTTTATCATTAGTATATCCATGCAGATAAGCAGCTACGCCGATAGCGCAAGAACCGCTGCCGCAAGCCAGGGTTTCGCCTACGCCGTTCTCCCAGACCCTGGCTTCGATACAATGGTTATTTATTACCTGGGCGACTTCGAAATTAGTGTCACCCAAATAGCCCTTTTCGATCAACGGCCCATCTTGAGAAAGAGGATATTCACGTACCGGGGTATCGATGAAATGGACGGCATGGCGGTTTCCAATCAAAATTAAGTCAAGTTTGATTTTACTGCCACTAACCGCATATAGGTTGTCCAGCTTTTTTATGTCAACTAACTCATTAAAATCGATCATTTCCTGAAAACCCCGGCGGCCGAAAGCCGGCCGGCCCATACCTGCTTTTATGGTTTCAACAAGACCGTCCGTAAGGGAGAACCAGGCCTTATTTACACCGCTTTGTGTTTCAATTTTTAAATAGCCGTCTGTGCCCGTAAACCGGCCGGAATCAACCAAGAATTTGGCAATACACCGGATACCATTGCCACAGGTAGCAGCTTGCGAGCCGTCAGCATTAAATATTTTCATACGGATATCGGCCACCGGTGACCGTTGAGATCAGCAACAGGCCGTCCGCCCCGATACCAAAATGCCGGTCGCACATGGCAACGGCCATCTTCGGCCAATCCAGTTCCATATTTTCATCTTCAATGACGATAAAATCATTGCCGGTGCCATGCATTTTGGTGAATCTTAGTTTCACTTAATCTCCTGAACCCGGTTAGGCAATTTTAGAATGATACCATACCACTTACTGCATGACAACGAAAATGTACATATTTGATATAGAGACTTGTTATAATAAGCTTAAGTAAGACACAAGCAACAGAATATTAGTCCGGAGAATAACAGATGAAGAGTTCATTTAAACTCGCCCGTATTGCCGGTATCGATATCGGTATCCATTATTCATGGGCTTTTATCTTTTTATTGCTTTTTATAACCCTTTCCTTGAACTATTTTCCGCAAGCAAGTCCCGGCCACCTCAGGACCGGTTACTGGACCGCCGGTTTCATTGCCGCACTCATGTTATTCCTTTCCGTATTGATCCATGAATTAGCCCACTCGCTGGTGGCAAAATCACGGGGTATTGCAGTACACAGCATTACGTTATTCATCCTGGGCGGAGTGAGTAATCTGGAAGAAGAACCGAAAAAACCGGGGATCGAGTTCATCATGGCATTAGTTGGACCGGCCGCCAGTTTGATATTAGCTGCGGTATTTTGGCTTGTTTTTTTGTTCACCCAATCACAAACGACGTTTGCCGACCTGTTCCGTTTCAGCGGTTGGCTGCCCCAGTCATCATTGTTTGGTGCCGGGCTGATGTATCTGGCCCTGATCAATATTTCTTTAGCAGTTTTTAACATTCTGCCCGGATTCCCCCTGGATGGCGGACGAGTATTGCGGGCCATCATCTGGGGCGCTACCGGCAACCTGGTCCGGGCGACGAATATCGCCGCCACTGTCGGCCGGATAGTCGGCTGGGCTTTTATTGCGCTGGGTGTTTTATGGATCTTCGGCGGGAACCTTATTACCGGAGTATGGTTTGGTATAATCGGGTGGTTCTTGAGTAATGCTGCCGACACTACCCGCAAAGAAGTAACGCTAAAAGAACGGCTCAGCGGCGTCAAAGTCAAAGACGTGATGCAAATAAACCAGGAAACTATTTCCCCCGGAGCAACCATCGATGAGTTGGTACGGGGTGTCTTCAGCCGCCGTTATAACCGGGCTGTCCCCGTTTGTGAAGACAACCGGACCTTAGGCATCGTCACCATCAGCGATATCAAAGGACTTCCTCAAGAAAAATGGGGCATCACCATGGTACAAGATGTTATGACCCGGCAGCCCTTATATACTGTCAGCCCGGAAGACGATCTTAACCAGGCTATGACTCTGCTGGGGCAACATGACCTGAACCAGTTATTGGTCGTATCCGGCGGCCAATGTGCCGGGTTATTAAGCCGTGCGGAAATCATCCGTTATCTGCAGCTTACCCAGGAACTTAAAACCAAAGGTATCTAGATTTTAGCTTGACTTTATATCCAAGTAATTGGATATTATTATGTAAAGTTAATACGATATACCTTATTATATAGAGGGTTTATCACCGGGGCTTACAGATTATTGACGGCCGCTTCGATCCGTTGCAATGCTTCCTCGAGGATCGAACGCGGGCAAGCGATATTCATCCGCTGGAAACCGGTCCCGGCTGGCCCAAAGATATAACCGTCATCAAGGCCAATCTTTGCTTTTTCCCTGAAGAAAGTCCGCAGGGCGGTGTTATCCAGGCCTAATTGACGGCAGTCGATCCACACCAGATAAGTACCTTCCGGTTTAACAACCGATAATTTGGGGATCCTTTCCTTAAAAAAGGCCAGCATAAAATCAAGGTTTTGCTGCAGATAATCCAAGACCTGTGTCAGCCATTCATCGCCTTCCCGGTAAGCCGCTTCGAGGGCCACCATGCCGAAGATATCCGGCTGCGGCAAGATTCCGGCGCGGGTGTTGTTAAAAGCCGCCCTGAGTTTGGCATCAGGAATAATTATCGTAGAAGCCGGAACACCTGCCAAATTAAAGGTCTTACTATCCCCCTGGCACACTACGGAATGCTGTTCGAACTCCCGGGAGATGGAGGCAAACGGAATATGCTGCTGGCCTTTATACAACAGTTCACAGTGGATTTCGTCCGAAATCATGATGGCATCATGGTCAAGGATGATGTTGCCGACGGCGGTTAGTTCTTGCCTGGTCCATACCCGGCCGATAGGATTATGCGGATTACACAAGATCATCGACTTGATCCGGGACGGACCCCGCGCACCTTCCCTGCCGGTAAATTTCTTTTCCAGGTCATCCAGATCGAATTCATAACGGCCGTTGTTTAGTTGCAGCTTATTCGCTACCGTCCGGCAACCATTTTGTTCGACCGTCGACCAGAAAGGGTGGTATACCGGGTCTTGTAGAATGATTTCGTCGCCCGGATGCGTGAACGCCCGGATCGCGGCATTTAAAGCAGGGATCACCCCGGGGGTAAAGACGATCCACTCCGGTGCTACCTTCCATCCGTATTTTTTCTGCATCCGGGAAATGATGGCTTCAATCAGCGACTCACGTACATAGCTGTAACCGTAAAATTCATGTTCGGTGCGCTTTCTTAGCGCCTCAGTGATCGGTTTGGCGATGGGGAAATCCATATCCGCGACCCACATGGGAATAACGTCAGTATTCCCGTATAAGGAAAGTAAATTCCATTTCGCGGAATCGCTTCCCACGCGGTCGATGATCCGGTCAAAATCATATTTCATAAAGTTTCACACCTCAAGCATCTATATTAATGTAATACTGCTTTCAACCCGGCGGCTTTCAAGTAATTTATTCTTTTTCATGCCTGGTTAATTTTTGGATATACGCGGCCCCTTCCGTCAATATGCGGTACACCATCGCCGGCATGAAACCGATCACCGGTTTCGCCAGGTCATTTACGTAGAATCCGGTTTCGTACAACTCATCTATATTCGTCATATATATCCGGGGACGGTTGGCCGAGTTTGGTTCATACCAGTTTTCAGAGCGGCACCAGGCCTCCGGCGTACTCACAAAATGATTGGCACAAACATAAGGCCGTACCTCATGTATAGAACAATCTCCCCCCTCCAGGAAAGAACAAGGTATATTCTGCTCCTGGTATTTTTTCAATACTTCCAGTAAAACCACCTGATCATCACCGGATAATTTCAGTCCGGGATCCTGATGAAGTATGGCTTCACACATGGCAAATGAACCGTTGATTTGGCGCATTATACTGCGCCACTTGTTATACCGGACCAGGAACGAGTCCAGTATTGTGGGATGTTCATATAAGTAAAAGGCGATGGCTTCACATTCCTGGATATTTGCCTCGATATAGGCGACACAGCAAACCGGACAACCTTTACGGCAGGTAATCGTCTCGCCACGGTCGTTTACTTGTTTGGATATTTCATCGTTGATACGCTGTAATGACTTCTTCTTTTTACTGGTGTAGTCGAGGCAGAAGTCTTGCCGCAACTTCCCCGCTTCGCCGGCATATGCTGTACTGGAAACGATAAAAGTACTATTATTCATCGAGAAAAAAACTATACCAACATTTATTGTTACATTAACTGATATATTGATTTAAAACAAGTAAATTTGCTATAGTATTCCGGTCTATATTCAGATGAGTACATTCATAAGCATATTATTTTACTACTAGCACATATTCATTTTTCGTGCTAGTATTAGCACACCATCAGGACAAGGGAGTCTGTTGTTAAGTCTTCCCTGAATATTTCCTTATGGAGGGACGCATATCATCATGTTAAAGCGGAATACATCCTTTCGGATGCCGTTTTCTCTACCGATGATGTTTTCCTGTATTCTGTTGGCCCTGGTACTAACCATAACATCCTGCAGTCTTACCCCGGAAAACAACTCGAATCAGAGTAATACCGGAAATCCGGGAACAAGTAGCATTGTAATTACGGACAAAAACCTCGAATCCTTAATACGCTCTGCTGTCAACAAACCGGAAGGGATTCTGATTCCGGACGATTTAGCCGGTATTACTGTTTTTCAAGCATCCAATAAAAATATCAGTGACCTTACCGGAATAGAATACTGTAAAAAAATACGGATAATCGACCTTAGCGGTAATAATATTTCAGATATTTCTCCTCTAAGCAACCTGGCAGACTTAACCGAACTACATCTGGACTGGAATAACGTAGCCGATATCAACCCGCTATCCACATGTAACTCTATAAAAAAATTATCCGTAAATGGCAATCTGGTTGAAGATCTTTCGCCGTTATCGGGACTTACCGGTCTGCTCGAATTATCGCTATCTAACAACCTGATCGATGATATTTCGTCCCTGGCATCATTGGAACGGCTTACCCGTCTTCAACTATCGAATAACAGCATCTCCGATATTACACCGCTCTCCAGCTTACAGAATCTCAGTGAGTTATCAATATCCGGTAATAAAATATCGGATATCTCTATCCTCTTCAATTTATCAGCGATATCGCAACTCGGCCTCGGAAACAACCGGATCACAGATATTTCCATCGTGGGTACGATGGTAAATCTAAACCAACTGGGCTTGTCCGGTAATAATATTACCGACATCTCCTCACTGGCATCTCTTCCCAATTTAACCTGGTTGTGGCTGCAAAATAATAAGATATCCGATATCAGTCCCCTGATCATCAATGGTTCGCTTACTGAAGGGCATTCCATTAACCTGGTGGGGAATCCCCTGGATAAAAAATCACTTGATGTATATTTGCCGCAACTAAAAAACAGGTCGGTAATCGTGGAATGGAAGACACCTGCCCAGGATAAACAACCTTTAACTTTTATCGATAAAAATTTCGAATCGGCGTTACGCAAAGCGGTCTCGAAGCCGATGGGCGACCTCTTTCCGGATGACCTGGTACCACTCACTACATTCAACGCACCCGGGAGAAAGATCCAGTCGATTTCAGGGATCGAATACTGTACTAGTTTAAAATCACTCAATTTAGCAAGCAATAATATCACTAACGTTAAACCGATCTCTTCTCTAGTCAATCTGGAAACACTTGTCCTAAGTGGAAATCAAATCGTTGATATCTCACCATTGGCATCGTTAAGTTCTCTGGAACAACTCAGTCTTGATAGTAACCAGATAACAGATATATCTGCCTTAGCTTCGCTAGGAAATATTACCTCACTTGGTTTATCGTGTAACCGTATTGGCGAGATAACACCGTTGTCCGGGCTATGGAATGTTAATAGACTGAACCTCGCCAGCAACCGTCTCAAAGATGTCTCACCTCTGAACACCATGGAAGCCATGATAAGTCTGTCGCTTGACGGCAATGAAGTTGCAGATATCTCCGCTTTATCTTCCCTGATATTATTGGAGGATTTATCCCTGTCAAGCAATCAACTGCACGATGTTAGTGCACTGGCGAGTCTGCAAAATTTGCGGACACTATCGATCAACAGTAATCAGATTACCGATATTAAATTTTTAACCTCATTACCGAAATTGACAACCCTTCGCCTGAACAATAACGGGATCACCGATATTTCATCCATCAATTCGCTATATCAGTTGAGCAGCCTTGAACTTGATCTTAATGAATTAACCGATATCTCTCCCTTAAGTAGTTTATCAAATCTATCCGAGTTATCATTAAGTGGCAATCATATCTCCAATATCCAACCCTTAGCTTCGATGTACAAGTTAAACAGCCTTGACTTGTATAATAATCAGGTCTCGGATTTAAGGGCACTATCGCTACTTTCAAATTTGACCAATTTATCCCTGGATTCAAATAAAATAACCGATGTCACTCAACTTAGTAAATTAACCGGTTTGTTACGGTTGAATCTTTCCCACAATCAGATAAATAACTTAAAGCCCCTTATTTCGCTGGTAAATTTGAGTAAACTCTGGCTTCAAGATAACAAGATATATTTGCTAACACCTATCTCTTCACTACCTAATCTGGTTTCCCTTTCCCTGGAGAATAATCAGATATTTGATACCTCCCCACTGGTGAATCTGGAGAAACTGGCGTATATCGGCCTGGGCAAGAACCGTATTTCCGATATCCGGTCGCTAATTATGAATAAAGGTTTGGCAGAGGGAGATACGGTTGATATCAGGGATAATCCTTTGAATGCCTCATCACTCGATACATATATTCCTCAATTTAGAGCGCGTAAAGTGAACATCCAATGGACTACACAGCCCGATGAAACGATGCCGGTTTACTTTTTTGACCCATACATGGAAGCCGCAGTGAGAAATGCGGTCGGGAAACCGGAAGGCACTCTATATGTTTCAGACTGTGCTAAGCTCGAATCAATAACTGCTCTAAACAAGGAAATAACTGATATTTCCGGCCTGGAATATTGTACGAACTTAAAGAATATTGACCTCAGTGAGAATAATATTGTTAATATCTCCCCTCTCTCTAACTTGCTTAATCTTACTTCCCTGCGAATGGACTTTAACGAAATCACTGATATATCACCGCTTTCTCCACTCGAAAATCTTGTATTTCTTTCTCTGCAAGACAACAAGATCACTGATGCTTCGGCAATAGGAAACCTGAGCCATCTTGAAACGGTCAGTTTGAGCAATAACCGGATCATCCTGGTCCCCGACATTACTGCTCTGACCTACCTTACCAAGCTGGAATTCAACAGCAACCAGATAGAAAGTGTTATTCCTTTACTGAGTGCCGGATTAACCAACAAAACAACCATCAATCTTAAGAATAATCCGCTGGATAATGCTTCAACCACGTCATATATCCCCAAGCTGCAGCGAAGTGGTATTACAGTCAATTGGTCTACTGCGGCGGCTTCATCAACGATCGCCACATTCCAGGATGAACATATAGAAGAGGCCGTGAGAGAAGCACTTCTCAAGCCGGAAGGTACCATATTTGTTTCACAGCTTGAAGATATCGAGTCGCTAATTATCGATTCCGCAGAGATTACCGATCTTAGCGGCATTGAAGGGTGTACAGGGCTTCTTGAACTCTCTTTGAATGACAATGATATCAGTGATATTTCTCTTCTTGCCTCGTTAACTACTTTAACATCATTATCACTTGACAATAATGAAATCAGCGATATTGATGTGTTAGCGAAATGTAAGGAACTCCGGTATCTATCGATAAACAATAACAAAATCAGTTCAATAAGCTCATTATCCTCACTAAATAAACTGGTCAACCTTTCCCTGGAAAATAACCGGATCAGCGATATATCCCCGTTAACATCTTTAAACAAGTTGAATACTCTCATGCTGTCAGAAAACCAGATTGGTAATGTGACGCCTTTGAATACTCTGGCCAGTCTGACCAGGTTCACTATCAATAATAATTATATAGAAGATATAACTTCTCTGGGGTCTCTGATTGCCCTATCATATCTGGATATCAGTAATAACCGTGTAGGCGATATCACTCCTTTGGTTTTAAACCGTGGACTGGGAAAGAATGATTCCATTGACCTGACAGGAAATCCTCTTAATTCAGAAGCTGTCGACATAAATATCCCTAAGTTATCTGAAAAGGGTGTAAATATCAGTTGGAATGAAAACACTGTTGATAAATCCCCGGTTCTTATTCCTGATCCGGGTTTACTTTTTGCATTGCGGGAAGCTACGGGGGTCGAAAATGGTCCGATTACCGCCTCAGATATGTCCTCACTGACCGTTTTAGATGCACAAAATTATAGTATTACCAATCTTTCCGGATTGGAATATGCAAATAATCTTATGAGTTTAAATCTAAGTACGAATCAAATATCCGACCTTTCCCCGATTTCTACACTGATCAACCTGAGATCCCTGGCTGTAGACGGCAACCGCATCACAGACATCAATCCCATCGTGACGCTTCGTCAATTGACGGTGTGTTCTTTCAATGGAAACCGTATCACTGACATCATGCCATTATCTACTCTGGAAAATTTGACCAGTCTATCACTCGACCGGACTGGGATTAGTGATCTTTCTTCAATAGAGTCACTCGCCGAACTGGAATATTTATCGGCCAATGACAACTCAATTTCAGATATTAAAGTCCTTATTTCTCTACAAAAATTAACCAGATTATTTTTAAGAAATAACCAGATTTCCGTTGTATCACCTCTTTCATCCCTCCTATCGCTTAACAGGCTTTATCTGGATTTCAATAACATACAGGACATATCCCCACTGTCTACCCTGTCCGGCCTGGCGACTTTATCTCTTGAGAATAACGATATTCAAGACATTTCCGATATCAGGTCACTTGTTAGTCTTACCGATCTATCTCTGGCAGGCAACCATTTATCCGATATTGGCCCACTTGTTGAACTTTCAGGCCTGTCACGTTTGGACCTCCACGGTAACGTACTAGCCGGTGTAGAATCACTACTTGACAATACCGGACTTGGCCAGGGTGACCTCTTGGATTTACGAGATAATCCCCTTACAGTTAATACTATTGAAGAATCTATTCCGTTATTGACGGGAAAAGGTATTACCGTGGTTTGGATATCCAAGGTAATTGATACTACCTTAGCTGAATTTCATGATCCGGCTTTAGAAGCCGCTATTAGAAAAGCTATCAGTAAACCCGATGGACTTCTCTTTGTTTCAGACGTTAAGGGTTTGACTTCACTTTCAGCCGGCGGATTGGGCATATCGGATCTTGACGGTATACAAAATTGCTCAGGTTTAGTTATGCTTAGCATGTCCAACAATAACATATCCGATCTGATCCCATTATCTTCGCTCGGAAACTTGACTACACTTTCACTCGATGCCAATGATATTACCAACATCGTGCCGCTGGGATCGTTGAAACGCCTTTCAACACTCTCCCTGAATAACAACCAAATCAGTTCGATAGACCCTGTAGGACAATTAACCAGCTTGACTAAATTATGGTTGGAGAACAATCGGATATCCGATATCACTGCCCTGGCTCGTTTAACCCGGCTGAATTGGGTTTGGCTGAAAGGCAACAGTATCTCGGATATTTCTCCCCTCAAATTTATTCCTAACCTTAACGGGCTTGATTTATCTTATAACCGGATCAAAGATATCTCGGAACTCAGCTATCTTTCCAAACTAAATACTCTTTATCTGGCAGGTAATGCGATTACTGACATCACGTCTTTGAAATCACTACCTTTAGTCGCACGGATTGACCTTCAATATAACCAGATAACAGATGTTTCGCCCCTGTTGGATAGTAATGGTATTTCATCCGGGGACATTATTGACCTCCGTTATAATCCCTTGAGCACCTCATCGATCCAATCGTATGTTCCGGATCTTATTGAAATTGGGGTTACGGTGTACCGATAGATGATTCAGCTATTTAATGCATTACAACTGGTAGTAAAACGGACTCAAGCTCATTGGAAACTGCTATCCAGTATTGTCGTTGGTGTAGTAGTAGCCGTGGCGATTTTAGCGAGTACTCCTCTCTACTCAAATGCGTTAAATGATCTTGGCCTCAGGCATACCCTGGATAAGCAACCGGCACCGATGCTGGATATTGATGTGTACTCCTCCAACAACCCCATCGACCGTGATGAATTTACTAGTACGACCGCATTTATCAAACAACAGGTCGACGCTTATATTGGAAACTTCATTCGTCAGGAAGAATCATTCATCCTGAGTCAAGACTTTAATGCCATGATCGCGGGGGAAATTATCCCCACCGACTCCAGCCGGCCCACAGGTTACTTCCAGGCATATACCAACCTCGAACAACACGTAAGGTTAGTAGAAGGCCGTTTTCCCAAATATACCGGCGAAGTACCTTCCAACCAACAGCTTTTAGCGCAACAGAGTTCTTCTTCCGGTACCACCGGAACGCTCATGCCGGAAGACCTAATCAATCCCGATATCGAAATTGAGGGCTTGATCAGTCCCAGGACGGCAGAACTACTTCATGCAGAAGTGGGAGACAGGATCATCTTTTATAAAGAAGGCAGCGGGCTGGATCCCACGACTATTTACATTCATTTGGTAGGCCTGATCGAGCCGCTGGATGCCGATGATGAATTCTGGTTCCTCAATAAGAAGGTTTTTGATGTCCCTTCGGATGAAAATGTCATCGTGCCGTTATTTGTTTCCCAGGATACTATTTTCGGTGTCATTGGTCCGTTATCCCCCAAAACAAGGATCAGCTATCACTGGTACTACTACATCGATACTACACGGATTGATTCTACCAATGCAAAACATATTGCTCAATTGATAGACGTTGTCGATTCAGGTATTACCACTCAGGTTATCAACGGTACTGTGTTCACCAGCCTCGATACAACGATATTGGAATATCTGAAAAAACAACTATATACCCAGGTGCCCCTCTATCTCCTGGTATTCCAGATAGCAGCTATTATTTTCTACTATATTGCCACTGTTGCCAGTATGGTCATCGAACAACAAACCGGTGAAATAGCCTTATTACGAAGCCGGGGCGCCAGTACTTTCCAGATATTTGGTATATTCCTGATAGAAGGGGTCATTATAAGTGCCTTCGGGGGAGTTGTCGGTCCCTTACTCGGTGCCTTTGTTTTTGGCTTACTTGGTAAAACAGGGCCTTTTTTGCCATTAACCGGGGGAGGCCTTTTACCGATCAGGTTCTCTCCCATGGTATTCATCCTGGCTGGAGTTGCTGCGGTCTTGTGTCTGTTGGCTTTTATGATTCCCGCCATTCAAGCTTCCCGGCGTAGTATCCTCCATCACCGCCAGATGATTGCCCGTCCCCCGCGTGCTCCCGTTTGGCAGAGGTTCTATCTCGATATAGTCTTTCTGGTTGCCGGTGGGGGACTGTATTATGAATTAAGGCAGCGGGGCAGTCTGCTTACTCAAAAAATCTTCGGCGACCTGGGCATCGACCCACTGATGCTGATCACACCATTGTTGTTTATGTTAGCAGTAGCCATCGTCTTCCTTCGCCTCTTCCCATTACTGGTTAATTTAGCCTCGAAATTAAGCCGCTATATCACTAGCTCCGTAGTTACATTAACCCTTCGGTATATGGCAAGAAATCCGATCCATTACAGCCGGTTGATACTCCTTCTGATGATGGCTGCGAGCGTCGGGATGTTTTCCGCCAGTTTCCTGGGGACGCTTAACCGCAGTTATAACGAACGTGTAGACTATCTAACCGGCAGCGAGGTCAGACTGGAAAAACTTGTCAGTTACGGAAAAGGTAAGCAAGCTTTGATCGACCAATATTCCAAAGTATCCGGAATCGAGGGCTTCAGTACAGCTTACCGGACTTCAGCGACTATAGGTACGTTTACCCAAACAGACGGAGAAGTATTGGCGGTAGATCCTTCGACACTCGGTGAATTAGTTTGGTACCGCAATGATTTTTCTGAATTATCCGTCCCCGAATTGATGACGATACTGGAGAACGATAAACTGGAAAAATCAGGCATCCTCCTTCCTGACGGAATCGAAGCCATCGGTATCTGGATATCACCGGTATACGCTACCAGTTCACAATATGCTTTTCCTTCACGGACTTCCGATAGTTCCAAACTCACCTTGATTGCCAGGATTGAAGACGGCCGTGGGGTTTATCATGATATCACCCTCGGATCAACCCAGTACAACGAATGGCAGTATATCGAAGCAGAACTTTATGATTCCCTTGATGAATTACCAGCATTCCCTATCAGGCTCCATTGTATCTCCCTTTCCGTAACCGGACTATCAGGATTACAGGGCATCTATCTTGATGATTTGCAGGTCCGGGGGCCATCTCCATCTGAACCGGTAATAATCGAAGACTTTGAGGATATCAGTGAATGGACGACGCGTACCGAAGCACAAGGCAGCGCCGTTAATCAAGCAACAAATGCCGATTCATTAGGTAAACAGCGTACAGTTGTTCACAGCGGAGAATACGCGGCAAGATACACATGGAACGGACGCAATGCCTTCCAGGGTATCTTCCCCAACTTTGATGAGCGTCCCCTTTCTGCAATCGCCAGCCGATCATTCCTAGATGCTGTAGGCATTGGTATCGGCGACTGGTTGACGATCCGTATCCCCGGACAGTTCGTTCCTATTGAAATAAAAGCCGTAGTGGACTATTTCCCAACCTTATATCCGGATGAACAGCCATTTTTGATACTGAATTATGACCGTCTGGCATATGCCGGCTTGAGTAACAATAACCGTATCTATCCAAATGAAGTATGGTTGAGTCTGGTTAACGACTCTAAGGAAAGGGCGAAAGCTATCGCAACCTTGAAAACCGGGGGATACCGGGCTGATAATTTTTACGATAGAGAAGCATTACTTGAAGAACAGAAATCAGACCCCCTGGTCGCCGCCGGTTGGGCAGGTATCCTGTTGATCTCCTTTGTCGGGGTGGTCCTGGTAAGTGGTTTAGGCTTTATCGTGTATGCTTACCTGGCTGCCCGCAGCCGCCACCTGGAATTTGCCGTACTCCGGACGCTCGGCTTTTCCTGGAAACAGATCATCAGCCTGGTTAGTCTTGAGCAAGTATGTGTCATCGGGCTGGGTATGGGCATTGGTACGCTGCTGGGGAGCCGTCTCAGTAGAATCATGATGCCTTTCCTCCAGCTTACCGAAAAAGGGGAAACTGTAATCCCTCCCTTTTCTATCGTTACTGATTGGTCAACCATCAGCATTGCCTATATTATATTGACCATCGCCTTTATCGTCACCATGTCCCTGGTCGTCCTTTTCTTCTCCAGAGTTGCATTGGCACGTGCTCTAAGAATGGGTGAAGAATAACTATGATTGAATTGAATGATGACTACTATATAGTTTGTGAAGACCTGTTTAAGATTTATAAGATCGCCGATCTCGAAGTCGTGGCCTTACGCGGCCTTGACTTAAGGGTTCGCAGAAGCGAGTTGATGGCGATCATTGGCGCCAGCGGCAGCGGAAAATCAACTCTCCTTAACATTCTAGGCGGGTTGGAAACACCATCGGCTGGTAAAGTAATAGTCGGTAAACGGGATTTGCTGGACGTATCCCCCAGGGACTTAGTCGCCTACCGGCGTAAAGATGTTGGATTTGTCTGGCAACAGGGCGGCCGAAACCTTATACCATATTTAACTGCCCTGCAAAATGTCGAATTACCGCTGCAGTTATTGGGGTGGTCGCCTTCGAAACGTCACTACCGGGCTTTGGAACTTATGACTGCCATCGGGCTTGCCGACCGCGCCCATCATAAACCCGACCGTCTTTCCGGAGGAGAACAGCAGCGGGTCGCCATTGCTGTAGCAATGGCCCACAACCCGCCCCTGCTGCTGGCTGATGAACCTACCGGTGAACTGGATAGTCAGACCGCCGGTACGATCCTCGATGCTTTCCATACCCTCAACGAACGTTACGGCATCACTATCGTTATCGTTACCCATGATTTAAGTATCACCCGGAAAGTAGACCGTGTTATTACTATCCGTGATGGCAGGTCGAGTCTGGAAGCTATTCGAGTACCTACATATCAACCGCCTCCGGAACCGGCAGAGATGCTTGATGAATATGTAGTTGTCGACCGTGCGGGACGACTTCAACTCCCGAATGACTACATGCGTAAATTAAGTCTTAATGAAAGAGTAAAAATAGAGTTGACGGGGGACCATATCACGATTATTCCCGAACAAAACCGCAAGGAGAATAACCAGTGAATACTTCATCGCTGGTCTCAGCCAGGCAAGTCTCCCGGGTTTTTACCCTGGGCAACAGCCGGATACAAGCGGTACGTGATGTAACACTCGATGTATATCCCGGACAACTCATGATGATCACGGGCAGATCAGGTTCCGGAAAAACTACCCTGTTAAACCTGCTGGCCGGATTGGACCGTCCAACAAGCGGCATTGTCTTCATCGAAAACCAGGATACAAACAAACTCGATGACGGGCAACTAGTTGAGCTGAGAAGACGTAAAATCGGTTTTGTTTTCCAGTCATTCGGATTACTACCTTTACTTTCCGCATATGAAAATGTGGAACTCCCGTTAAGGATTGCCGGGTGGACCCGGTACGAACGAGATAACCGTGTCCAGGAATGTCTAAAAATGGTTGGCCTTGACCGCCGCTCCAGTCACCGCCCGTATGAATTATCGGGTGGAGAACGGCAGCGGGTAGCCATCGCCCGGGCTATATCTCACCGGCCCAGTTTACTCATGGCTGATGAACCTACCGGAGAACTGGATACGACTACCGGGACTACCATATTGAACTTATTAAAGCAGGTCGTGGAAAGCGAACAAGTCGGAGTGATCGTTGTCACCCATGATATTTCAGCCACTAAATTCGCCACTATCACCCATCGTATGAGTGATGGTATGTTAGTGGAATAATTATTTCATCTTGATTTTCAGTCTTAACAAGAACCGTAAATATTTGCCGGATACTTCCGCTCGGATTTATAGTAGTTTCTCGAAGTATTTACACATACTCTATATCATTTTATATCGGTATTTCGATTTTTATTGTTACGCCTTGATTTGGTTGGCTAAAGATATTGATGTTTCCCCCCAATAACTGAACCCTTTCGGTTATACCTACAAGGCCAAGTTTCCCTGTCCGGGTAAAATCAGCTATCCTTAATGGCATACTAAATCCCATACCATTATCCTGTATGAGAATATTAACAAGTTTATCGTTGAAATCAATCTTTACCAGTACTTTTTTAGCACCGGAATGTTTTCTGACATTGGTTAATGCTTCTTGAACAATACGAAATAGCATCAAATCCGTTTCCGGTGGTAAATTGGGATAAATGCCGGTAATTTCTGTATCTACCGATATTACATTTTCTTTATTTATTAACGATGCCAACCAATTTACTGCCGGTACCAATCCCAAGTCATCCAGGATCGAGGGCCTTAATTCCTGACCGAAATTACGTACTCCCTGCAATATTTTTTGAACTTCTACCCGAATATCCTGAGCATTTAGTTTCGTATTTCCTGAGCTAAGGTCATCAAGTTGACGAGTAACTACTATCAGGTCTTGCACTGTCTGATCGTGTAATTCTCTTGCTACCCGCTTCCTCTCTGATTCCTGTGCTTCACTTATCTTTTGGACATATAGTCTTAAGTTTTCTTGAATCTTTCTTTCTTTGTCTATATTCTCATCAGCAACTTCTCTGGCTTTTTCTCTCCCTCTAAATAAAGCTGTGGCCATTTCATTGAAAGAATCTGCTAATTTCCCCAGTTCATCTTTACTTTTCACCCTGATTTTGTATTCTAGATTTCCTCGGCTTATTTGTGCCGCTCCATATTTAAGAGCTTGGATAGGGCTGGTAATCACTTTTGATAGTAATAAAGCGATGACAATTACGAATATTACTAATACAGCGAAGATTACAAGAAAATAATCCCTGAGTTCGTTAAAATTAGCACTGAAGTATTCCCTGCTTTCTCCAATAACTCCATTTATCTCTCCTTCGGTTTGTAACGCCGGAAGTGAAAATTCACTGATATACGTTGTCGCCCATAATGTTAAGTTTGGTATTTCCGGGTAGTTTACTGAAACAATGCTCGCATATTTTTCACTAACTGAATTATCCACTTCAATCCAATCGTAATACCCTGAAGCTTGTGTTTTTCCTATTGAGGAATCCAGTAATTTCCAGAATGATGGAATTCTTTCGGATAGAGATTCAAGGTTCTTCTCTTGCTCCGAAAACTTATGGATTATTATCACTTTCTCAACCGGATCAATCAGTGTTGTATACCCCGATGTACCTACGGATTGGACTACGATATTTCGGAGTTCAATATCAGACCTCATATCTTGGTATGTCGTTCTCGGTTTACTTGCCAGGTACATCTCTATTTGTTTGGCTACATCGGCCGCTTTTTGATTGACCAGGTTCTCACCTAATTTATTCAGGTGCTCCGTACTGTTAAGAATCGCCCGCTGACCTAATGCACTACTCGTTTCCAGGGCATAATTACCAAGATTTCTCAAGCTGATAATTGCAAACGCCCCGAGGACCCCCATGGATAACACTGAAAGTCCTAGGAAAAGCGATAATATCTTAGTGGTGATATTCCAGTATGACCAGGAAAACACGACTTTCATTTTCCTCGATTTACCTCCAAACAAGACACAGTGATTAGTCTTTGGATTCGTCTACATCTTCAAAGGAAATCAGTCCTTTTTTAACAGCTTGAAAAATAGCTTCCGTCCTTGAATCGGCACTTAATTTCCTGAATATGTTGTTAATATGGCCTTGTACCGTGCGAACACTGATACATAATGAATCGGCAATATCTTGATTGCTGGCACCTTTGGAAGCTAGCCGAAGTACCTCGATCTCACGGTCAGTTAATTCTGATATTGTTTTAGGTTCTATAAGTTTTGGTGTACTGGTTATGGCTCTCTGTATTACCTTGGATGCAATAGATGGATAGAGTACTGATTCGCCGGAATACACCGACCTAACAGCTTCAACGATTTCACGGCTGTGAACATCTTTTAGTAGATAGCCAGTCGCACCCGCTTCCAATGAAGAGAACACATATTCATCATTATCGTATGCTGATAATATCAGTACCGCTAAGGTTGGGAAACGAGGTTTGATTTGCCGTGTAACTTCTATACCACTTAGTTTCGGCATAGAAATATCAAGGATTACAACATCCGGGCTTAGCTTTTCGATCAGTTTTATTGCTTCCTCGCCATTACTCGCTTCACCAACTACTTGCATATCACTCTCTCTTTCTAAGAGTGTTCTCGTTCCTTCTCTAACAACATCATGATCATCTGCTATTATAATTCGTATTTTCTCCATATTTACTCCAACTAGTTTGATTTAGGTTTGGCAAATATTATTGTTGACAATAGTTTAATACGATAGCTATTATGAAAGCTACTTTAGACGTCGGACATTATCTATCCCCAAATGCTGAAAAGAGGAGAAAGTAACAATGTACGAAAGGATTTTGATACCCCTCGATGGTTCGAAAGTGGGAGAGACTGCCTTACGAAATGTAGAGGACTTGTTAGTAAAACTATCTCCTAACACGAGTGTTGAAATCATTTTACTCCAGGTCATCTCGGATCTAACATTCGATGTTTTAACCGATTCGATTGCAGCGCAACTTCCCTATAGTGAAAATGATATAAAAAGAATCAAAATAAGTATTCAGGAATATTTGGATAAAATAGCGAAAGCCCTTAAAGAAAAGGGAATCATTACATCTACAATGATCGTTGAAGGCAATACTGCCGAAGAAATCATCAAAGCCGCTCAAAATACAAAAGCCGACTTGATAGCGATGTCTTCTCATGGACGTTCCGGTTTTCGGCGATGGGCGTTAGGAAGTATCACTGATAAAGTACTACATGAAAGCAAGATACCAGTATTAACTGTTAGAGCTTTACCCCCGGTAAAATCTTAATCAATGTTATCTGCGTTTTGTATTATTTCGTTAATATCCAAATACCATTAAATCTTTGCCAACAAAAATAGCAATACCCCTTGCTGAAGGGGGTATTGCTATTTAAACGTCGGTGCGGAATAAACTTAACTGTGTTTCAGCAAACTCTGAAGTGAGCCAATAGGTAACACCGAGTTCTCTTCTGCTTTCTGATTTGCATGGACTGCAAGGACTGGTATCTTTCCTTCCAGTCTGATTACTTTGTCGGTAACACTCCCGATAGCCCATCGGATAATGCCGCTCCGGCCGCGGGTGGACATGGCAATAAGACTCGCATTTGTTTCATTAGCTGCTTTAACTATTTCTTCTGCGGCTGCACCAGTTCTTATCATTGTCTTAACTTGAAATCCCTGTTTCCGCAGCTTTTCAGCTATCTTTTCAAGATATGAATTAGACTCATTATTCATTTGCTTCTGGTCATCTTTTGAATATGGAAGTTGGGCTCTTTTATCGGTAGTTAAAACATTGAAATTCACTATCTGGATTACTTTAAGGAGTGTAAGTTCAACAACAGCATTCGGTACGCCTTTTAGTACCAGATTATCAAGTTTAGAAAGGACCGCTTCACCAGCTTCAGTCCCGTCTAAGGGAACTAATATCCTCTTTTCCATTCCTAAACCTCCTACTTAATTTAAGTACGAATACTTTCTATTTAACCCAGGCATTACCAACTGGGACTTTAATCTTTAATGGCGTTAAAATCACATGAGCCATGAGATACCAAGCAGAAAGGGCACAAAAAATAAGTTCAACTGCTGCAATTTTATTAAAGACTTCCGCATTTGGAACCAGATGGCCGATATCAAGGAGAATAAAACCGATAAGAAGCGAAAGAAATACTACAGCCATTGCTCCGTTTTGCCGTGTTGAACCAATAAAATAAATCGCCGTTAGTCCGGTAAATACAACTAAAAACCAACCGATATCTGTTCCGGTTATACCAAATAATTTCAGTTGGGTTGATAGGAAAATCCCGCCTAAAGCAATCCAGAATGAACCGTAGGTTACAAATGCAGCTGAACCGAAACTATTTCCTGTACGAAACTCCTGAAAACCAGCGATAAGTTGTGATAGCCCTCCGAAAAAGAAAGCCAGCCACATTACTGCCCCGGTGCCTACAAACCCCAAGTTGTGGAATTGTAACAAAATCGTAGTTGCGCCAAAAGCCCCCAACCCTACCGCAGCCGGATTCCCGAATACCGGCTTCGATTTTGTTTGTGACAAAGACGTCTGTATTTCTTCGAAAAGTTTGAATTGATTTTCATCATCTTCAATCTCTTCAAAAACACCCCTCTTGACTAAATGAGAAGCCATTTATCCCCCTTTTATTTATTCAAAGCCAAATTACCCTTATCATTTTAAGAATATCAGTGAATATGGGCTATTACATCAGCGTCAATACCTGATTACATATATTCTGAAAAGCCTGTTATTTACAATATAATCTAGAAGTAAATACCTGTTTAAGCAGGTATTTATACCTGTTATGAACTTGACATGAATAAGTACTATGACTTACTATCTTCTGTTAGTGTGCTAAATAATGTTTACCGCGGCCTTACATATGTAATGTGTCGCGTTTTTTATATGAGATGCTCATCGAGCAGAATAAAGGTTTTTTGAAAACGATTGTTTTTCCGGCTTGTTGGAGGTGTAATTTGGATCACGGTCCGTCAACTGATTGGAAAAAGGGGAAATCTGAGGGTTATAAATCTACTCTTGGGCTTATAATGATAGCTATTTATGTTCCGATGTACTTGGCATTTGTACTGATAAGTGTTCTTAGTCCAAAAACATTGTCAATTAATATCGGAAGTCTTAATCTGGCTATTTTTTTCGGTTTTGGCCTCATCGTTCTCGCAATTATACAGGCACTCATCTACAACTATTTGTGTTCTAAACGGGAAAAATTGGAAAAGTAATCTACCATCAAAAAGAGGATCTTGTAAATGAACTATAAAGCTGAACCATTAGCAATCATCATTTTTATTGGATTCGTAGCTGCTGTTTTATTTTTATCCTGGTTTTTCGCCCGTAAGGCTAAATCTGCCAGCGGTTACTATGCCGCTGGTGGGAATATTCATTGGACTGTAAACGGGGTCGCTTTCGCTGGAGATTATCTTTCTGCAGCTTCATTTCTCGGTATCGCTGGAATGATTGCAGTAGCTGGATTCGATGGTTTTCTATATTCAATCGGCTACCTTGCTGGATGGATGGTAGCCTTATTCGTGGTTGCTGAACCACTAAAGAGATTGGGGAAATATACCTTTGCAGATGCTATCAATGCTAAATTCAAATCTCGTGGCGTAGTTTTAGCAGCTGCTATCAGTACTCTTGTCGTTTCTCTGTTTTACTTAATTCCCCAAATGGTAGGTGCCGGTTCGCTGGTAACTCCCCTATTAGGTCTACCCTTCGAGGCAGGAGTAGCAATAGTTGGGTTTATTGTAATTCTAATTGTTGCTACCGCTGGTATGGCATCGACAACCTATGTCCAGTTTATTAAAGGTGGCCTACTGGTTGTATTCTCGCTAATTCTGGTAATCATGCTGTTCGTCCGTGGTATTGGCACTATTCCGGAAGAATTTAAAAATGTATTAAAGATTATCTCGTCCGATACTAGCGGGATATCGCTTGAAGATACATCCTATCAGGTGATCGACGAATATACCGTAGGAGCCAATACTTTCATCAAAGTTGAAAAGGAAGATATCGATACCTATTGGAAACTTGATAAGTCGGCTGGTGTATTATCTGAGGTACAAACTATCGCTTCTCAACCTAACGGTCCAGCTTTGTATAACGGATATCCGAAAATAGAAGGTGAATTTCATCTTGTAGGATATCTCAGTGAAATCGAAGGGCAGGAAGTTGATTCAACTGGTAGTCTTAATCCCTTTACTTTCATCCAAAAAATCAAGGATGGCACCGTTATCCGGTGGGGAAAAGCAGAATTTAACGACGGTGCTAGTCATGTTGTTGCATATTATCAGGTACCAACCGAAGGAAGTAGTGTTTTAGTTCCTGGACTGAAATTCAAAATTGATCCGGCTCACGGTGCGACTCCGTTAGATCGCATAAATTTCGTTTCCCTTATGATTGCCTTATTCTTGGGGACGGCGGCATTACCTCATATTCTTATTCGTTACTATACAGTCCCCACTCCGGCTTATGCTCGGAAATCTACTATAGTTGCCGTAGCAGCGATAGGACTATTTTATCTTCTCACGCTCTACCTCGGGTTAGGGGCAATGACCAGTGGCTCGTTGGATATCACTAATGAGAACATGTCAGCTCCACTTCTAGCTCGTTCGTTCGGGCTCGGCATATTCGCAGTCATCACTGCTATCGCTTTTGCAACGATCTTAGGAACGGTAAGCGGTCTTATTGTTGCTGCCTCAGGTGCAGTTGCTAACGACCTTATGTTGAAATTCGGACGCATGCAATTAAGCGATCATGCAATAGTTTTCGCTGGTAGAGCAACCGCTATTGGTGTTGGTATTCTTGCTATGGGACTCGGAGTTGTTTTCAAAAGCATGAATGTCTCTTTTCTAGTCGGTTGGGCATTCGCTATCGCCGCATCGGCTAATCTCCCGGCAATATTCGGGATTATCTTTTGGAAAAAAGCCACTGCAAAAGGAATTATTGCCTCCATTTTAGCTGGCTTGATTTCATCGCTGGTTTTGATTTTATTATCCCAAGATACCTACACCAATGTATACCATCTGGTAGGAGTAAAAGCTCCTAACCCGATCAGTCAGCCGGCAATCATATCAGTACCGATTAGTTTTATTACACTGGTTGTTGTTTCACTATTAACCCAAAAAAGTACCTTACCAATAACAGAACCGGTTATCACTCCTTCCAAGACAAATACCAAATTAGTTAACGGTAGAAAATAACAAACAGTGAACTCTGTAGGAAAAAGGTCTTCTCCTTATAAAAGGGAGAAGACCTTTTTAGGATTTTGTCATTGATAAAGATGGCGGCTGTGGCTGCTTAGCCATGAAGATAGCAACTGAGCCAAATAAACTGATCAATGCAGTAACTGAAAAAGCCACACGGTAAGTCTCCTGCACATCTGCCACATAACCTGCGATTATCGGCGCAGCGATCGTAACCGGAAGGCTTATTGATTGCAGCCAGCCGACGATTTTTCCAAGAGAGCGCCTTCCGAAATAATCTGCTTGGATCGCATTCATTACCGGAGTCCTGATGCCCCAGCCAATACCGTATATCACCGCAAATATTATAGCCATTCTGAGGTTGTTTGATATTGCCAGAAGATATACGGAGACCGCCATAAATATCGAAGCAATACCGAGGAGAATGTTCTTGGGAAGTCGATCACCAAGAATTCCCCCGAGAAGACGGCATGGGATGTTAGAGAAGGCAGCGACACTCCAGACTAATGTTGCAGAAGCATGTGTCAAGCCTGCTCCGCCCTCCGTGGCTTCAAGGTGTAAGAAGAGATGAGTTTGCGCCACTCCCATCCCCATCCCTCCCAGAGCCCAACCGACCGCGAGAAACCAAAAGGTTGGTGTCCGGATTGCTTCCCTCAAGGAAAAATCATATTCCGACGGTAAATACCGGGATGCTTTTTCTACCGGGATGTTTGAACCTGACTTGATACCATCCGGTTGCAAGCCGTAAGGTTCAGGGTTTGTTCGCAATAATTGAGCACAGGGAAATCCGAAAAGCCAAATAATAAGGCCGGACCCGATCGCTGCCGACTGCCAGTTTAAATTCGTCTGAACCAGTCCTAAAGCAGGGACACCTACCAAACCAGCCATGGAAAACCCCAGCAACATGATCGCTTGGGCCAGTGTTCGTTTACGGCGGAACCAGTTATTTACCGCTACCGACATTATCAACAGTCCCTCAAAACCGGTACCGATGTCTATAACGATATTGGCCACAAAATACATCCATAAAGAGTTGGTTAATCCGAATAGGATTAGTCCTAATCCCATGAAGAAAATACCTATGGTAGCTATCACCCGGGGCCCGAACTTGTCCACCAGGTAACCTTCGATCGGCCCTAGAACTGAATTATCAACCTGTGATACGGACCGGGGAGCTGCCATCAATGCTTTCGACCAGCCGAATTTTGCTTGTAAAAAAGGTAAGTAACTTGAAAAACCCTGGTTGGTCACTCCCTGGAAAAACTGCGTAACCACCCCGACGCCCACAATAACCCATCCATAAAAAGGACCTTTACCTCCGAAAGGGAGTGACTTTCCTAGTGTCTGGTCCGGAGTATCTCGGTGTATTTTCACAAATATAAACCTGTACTATTATGTAAACTTATGGTAATATTTATTGCCCGGTTATCTTGTATAAATGGGTATATTCGCTGATTATACATTGGATTTGATAGATAAGTGAACTAAGTATCACACTGGGAATAAATCACTGTACTTAAAGTAATATAGTATGAGTCTTATAAATAACATTTTAGTACTATTTGTGAATTTCCAACTCCGGGTAGATCGAGTGATTTCAGTTAAGTTAGTCAAGTAGATTCGAATCGAGATTGACTTCAACCATGTCAAGTGATATTATACCTGCGAATTGAATCACCCTGAAATGTGGCTCCGTTAAATGTCTAGCATTACTGACCTCTATAAAGAAATCGCCGCCTGTCAACGCTGCATCCTCAGCAAGACCGCCACCAGAGCAGTTCCCGGTGAAGGCCCTGAGAATGCCAGTATTATGTTTATTGGTGAAGGGCCGGGGTTTCATGAAGATCAGCAAGGACGTCCTTTTGTCGGAGCAGCAGGACAATTACTGGATAGTCTACTGGCATCAATCGATATAAAAAGAGAACAGGTCTATATTACTAACATGGTAAAGCACCGCCCTCCTAATAACCGGGACCCTTTGCCCGGTGAAATCGCCGGCTGCCGCCCTTGGCTTGATAAACAGATAGCTACAATTAGACCTAAAATAATCATTACCCTGGGACGTCACTCGATGGAGTTGTTTTTTCCGGGTAAAAGTATTAGTAAAATACACGGTACCTATATTAGGAAAGACGGCCTTATTTGCTTTGCCATGTATCATCCTGCCGCTGCTCTGCACCAACAAAGCTTAAGGCAGGAAATTGAATCTGACATATTAAAAGTACGCCCTTTATTAAATGAAATGGAGAAAGAACCGGAACCGGTGAAAACTGAGGTCAAACCTGAAACTAAACGGGAGCCGAAACAGTTAAATCTGTTCTAAAAAACAAGATGCCCAAATCTAAGATAAGAATCATACCTTTAGGCGGCCATAGCGAAGTTGGCAAAAATATGCTGGTCCTCGAATACGAAGAAGATATTATCGTCATCGATGCCGGTTTAATGTTTCCCGAGGAAGAAATGCTTGGCATCGACCTGGTTATCCCCGACATCAGCTACCTTCTCGAAAGACGGGAGAAAGTGCGTGGTATCGTGATCACCCATGGGCATGAAGACCATATCGGCGCTCTTCCTTACATCTTGCCTCAATTAAATGTCCCGGTTTACTGTACAAAACTAACTGAAGGTCTGATATCGGTAAAACTCCGGGAGCGCCGGACACTGGCTGAGGCGGACATCAAAGTATTCCCCCCCGGCAGTTCATTTTCTCTGGGCAAGTTCCATATCGAATTTTTCCCGGTATGCCATAGTATTCCTGATTCAGTAGGACTGATCATCAGGACTCCTATCGGCACTCTTGTTCATACTAGCGATTTTAAACTGGATTATACCCCTGTCGGTTGTCAGCCTACTGATCTTTCCAAACTCGCTCAATTAGCTAGTGAAGGCGTTCTGTTACTATTATCCGATTCCACATACGCTGAACTACCTGGTTATACACCCTCGGAGAGAGTAGTCGGAGAAGCCATCGACCGGATCGTAACCGAAGCTAAAGGAAGAGTAATTATAGCTACCTTCTCCTCACTGGTCTCACGTATACAACAGATCATGGATGTCGCCGCCAAACACGGCAGAAAGGTTTTTATCATCGGGCATAGTATGACTGAAACCGTACGTATGGCTCGTGAGTTTGGATATCTTAAGCCGCCCGAAGGTACCTTGGCCCGGCTTGATGAATTCTATAATGCTCCCCCGGAACAGGTAATAATCATTACCACCGGTACTCAGGGGGAGCCAACTTCAGCCCTGGTACGCATGGCTAATCAGGACCATCGGCAGCTTCATGTTATGAAAGGGGATACAGTCGTCATTTCCGCTACACCGATACCGGGTAACGAAGCTCTTATCGACCGCACCATAAACAGTTTATTTAGACAGGGTGCCGTTGTCCTTTATGATAAAATCGCCCGTGTCCACGTCCATGGCCACGCCAGCCAGGAAGAACTAAAACTAATCCTTACCTTGACTAAACCAAAGTTCTTCGTCCCCATCCATGGAGAATACCGGCACCTGTCGATGCACGCCAAATTAGCAGAATCGGTTGGCATCCCCTCGGAAAACATATTCATTTTGGAAGATGGTGATGTCCTTGAACTTAACCAACAGGGGGGGGAAAAGACGGATAAAGTCTCCGCCAGCCATGTTTATGTCGATGGTCTTAGTGTAGGTGATATCGATAGTGTTATTTTACGAGACCGGAAGACACTATCAAAAGACGGCATTGTCATGGTAGTTATCGCTTTAAACCGCCAAAATGGTAAACTGGTCGGGCGTCCTGATATTACATCACGCGGTTTTGTAGATATCGAAGAGTCCAAGGATATGATCGAGGCAAGCCGCGACCTTGTCGCCAAAGTAGTTAACCACGGAAGCGAACAGACTGCCGATTGGGGCTTCGTCAGTACCAAGGTCAGAGATGCCCTTTACAAATATTATTATGAAAAGACGCACCGTCGGCCGATGATCTTGCCTGTCATGGTTAGTGTATAGTCTTACCAAGAGGTACTGGATATGGCAAGGAAAAACTCCAGGCAAGCAGCTAATAATAATCGGCCTTTCTGGTTGAGATTCATCATCTTTTGGCTCAAAGTCATTCGCTTTTTTCTTGTACCTCCTGGATTATTTTTAACAATCATCGCCGCAGTTGTCGGTGTCGCCATCTGGCAGTGGGATAATATTTCCTCATGGATCACCAACACGGTGAATAGTATCACCAACACGTTCGGTTGGGGATTGGTCATTATCGTGTTATTGGTTATTACGGTTATCATACTGGCTGTACGTCATAGACTTTCAGCCTTATGGTATGGTTGGCGCTATTGGTTGGCCGTTGTTTTTTTCCTTACCGCTGCCTGGGGTATCCTGGCTTTCTTTGCTTTAGGTGGCAGTATCGGTATAGCTATCATCAGCAGTCAAAGTTTTGTCGGCGGACTTCGAGTGTCCGGTCTTGTCTTGATCGGTTTGATCTTGTTAGCTCCCTTCGCTTCCTGGAGATTAACACGCCGGGCTGCTTCGGGAGTTGCAACACAAACTCAAAAATGGAAATCTGCCCGTTCGGTATCTCAGCCAAAACTTAAAATGGACGAACCGGTAGATACCCTCCCCACTATAGCTTCTCCAAAACCTCCCCGGACCGCTGTGAAAACCGAAACGATTAAAACTCCTCCGCCACCTAAAACCGAGACCGCTGGTTCAACTATCGAATCTCCTAACCGGGAAGATTTAAAACAAGTCGCCCAGGAAGTCTGGAAAAAATACGGGGAATCTCCTACCACCGCAGTAGTTGACGGGTGGAAATTACCTCCTATTGATATCCTGGAAAAATCACCTGAAGTTGTCTTCAACCAGTCCGATAATAACCGCCGGGCAAAGCTGATTGAAGAAGCTCTGGAAAGCTATGGTGTCGAAGCCAAGGTAGTTCAGATAAACACGGGACCTACCGTGACTCAATTCGGTATCGAACCTGGCTGGGACCGTAAAATGAGGGAGTTTAAAGAGAAAGACCGGGACGGTCATACCAGGGTCCGGCAAGAAGAAATTTCAAAGACCCGTGTGAAAGTAGAGCGGATAAATTCACTTGCTAACGATTTAGCACTGGCTTTAGCAGCCCCCACTATCCGTATCGAAGCTCCAATACCCGGTCAGTCATTGGTCGGTATTGAAGTCCCCAATACTGTATCTACCAGCGTTACCCTGCGCGGTGTGATCGAAACTAACGTATTCCAAAAGACCGTCAATAAAACCAAATTAGCCATCGCCCTTGGTAAAGGGGCGGGAGGTGAAGCGGTCACTGGTGACCTCGCCCGGATGCCCCATCTTTTGATAGCCGGAGCTACCGGAAGTGGCAAAACTGTTTGCCTGAATACGATCGTATGTTCCCTGTTGATGAATAATACTCCTTATGATTTACGCTTCGTATTAATCGATCCTAAAAGAGTTGAATTGACCTCATACAACAGTATCCCGCACCTCGCGGCTCCTGTTATTGTTGAAGCTGAAAAAGCCGTCGAATCCCTTCGCTGGCTCGCCCAGGAAATGGACCGGAGATATCAAAAACTTCAAGCGGCTGCTGCACGCAGTCTCGATGGTTATAACAAAACCCGGCAGGGTGATCAGAAGTTGCCGTACCTGGTACTGGTCATCGATGAATTAGCCGATCTGATGATGCAGTCGGGTGATGAAGTAGAACGTATCCTCTGCCGTTTAGCCCAGTTGGCCAGGGCTGTCGGAATACATCTTGTCGTCGCTACCCAGCGGCCGTCGGTCGATGTCATCACCGGCCTGATAAAAGCTAATTTTCCCACCCGGATCAGCTTCGCAGTAAGTTCTCAAGTAGACTCAAGGACTATTCTTGATGGCGCCGGAGCGGAGAAGTTGCTGGGGAAAGGAGATATGCTCTATATGCCCCAGGAAGCCTCGAAACCCAAACGGTTGCAGGGATGTTATGTATCCGATACAGAAATCGAGCGGCTGGTTTATTTTTGGGGGAATCAACGGAAAGATACTCCATCTTTAAAAATTGATACTTCAACCAACGCTCCTACAACTGGAAAAATATTCACATCTGTCGGTGGTTCATTAAAACCGACGCCCACCGAAGACCCCCTTATGGAAGAAGCCCGCATTATTGCCGCCGAACATCCCCAGTACTCGGTATCGTATTTACAGCGTAAGTTGCGCGTGGGGTACAACCGGGCAGCTAATATTGCTGAGAAATTACAGCAGGAAGGTTATGGACCTGAAAAACCGGGTTACGGGAAATCAGAAGATGACCTTACTCTAGATGAAGACGAACCGGAAGCATAACACGTCTGTCATAGTATACAGTTTGCTATCAATTTATTACCTGCATTTCGGCGAACACTGAATTTCGAGATAGTACACCCGGCAGCAGTGGAAAGCTGTTATTTACCGGTTTTATCCCCGCCTTCCCATCCGGAGATAGATGAGCACAAATAATGCTGCTGCAACTATCGCAACAGCAACGACCACCCATAACCATATCGGAGCGGTTTTTACTTCCAGCTGGTAACTCTGTACCGTCTGAAATGCACCTGATGTCGCAAAAATCCTTATGTAATGTACTTTTTCTGATAGATTTGAGGATGGCCGTATATTAACATCGATGATCTGTACACTTCCGGGACTTAATGACTGGATTTCCACCGGGGTGAACTCAATAATCCAACCGCCGACCATATCCGATGATAACTTAATATTGTCGAATGTCGTTGTTCCTAAATTCCTGACTTCCAAAGGAAAATGATTATCATTCCCAGCTTCTACTTCGAGGTTATATCCAGTGTTAAGTATCATTAACGACAACGCAGATTTATCCTGGGCATCAACTCTTTGCGGACACAAAAACACGATAAATGCTAATGTTGCTGCCATCAGCATCGGGCCAATATTCATCTTTAAATATCTCATTCTGACATCCTGCGATAATAAAAACATATATTCTTCATACAGTAAATATAGACCATCATTTCTTCAAACATTATAGTCTGCCGGTATCGGAGTGAAGAAATGTTAACTTTTTATCCGGGTCACCCTAAAGCTGATATGCTACTCGGACTTCTTCTCTTCCAGGCGTTTTCTTTTTTCTTTTTCATCTCTAAGTTGATCGACACGCTTTAGAATGGCTTCCTTGTACACCCGCCCCACTCCCCGTCCGTGCTGGGGCATCTTTTCCTTTTTCTTCTCAAGACGTTGTTCGCGACGCTCCTGGCGTGTGGTTGCCTCTTCTTTTTTCATCTCGCTCATCTTGTTGCTTCCTCGTTATTACTTTTGATGTCTTGTATAGCTTATCCAGATCGGACCTGAGCATTTCCTTGTTTGCCTGGGATGGTGTTGTTGGAACGAAAGGTAATTGAGATTCATCGATTGACCGCCGTAATTCCACGATCCGGTCACGCAATAAGGCTGCTCTCTCAAACTCCAGATTCTTAGCGGCTGCCTTCATCTGTGATTCCAGGTCTTTTATTAACCGTACGATATCTTCCTTAAGCATAGGTATCGCCGTAGCTTCGTACTTTGTGCGGTTTTCTGCTACCACCTTCACTCGTTCGGTAATATCTTTAATCGCTTTACGAATTCCCTGCGGCGTGATGTTATGCTCTTTGTTAAAGTCTTCCTGGATTTTTCGCCGGCGTTGCGTCTCGGCGATCGCCTTCGCCATGGATACCGTTACTCTATCTGCATACATAATTACATGGCCGTCAACATGCCGGGCTGCCCTTCCCATGGTCTGTATTAGGGCACCCTCAGATCTTAAGTACCCTTCTTTATCAGCATCGAGTATCGCTACTAGTGACACTTCCGGTAAATCCAGGCCTTCACGTAATAAATTGATACCCACAACTACATCATACACTCCCAGGCGCAGGTCACGTAGAATCTCTATCCGTTCCAGGGTTACCACTTCAGAATGGAGGTAATGCGTCTTGATTCCCATCTCCAACAGATAGTCTGCCAACTCTTCTGCCATCCGTTTGGTTAAAGTTGTCACCAGGCACCGTTCACCATTGGCTACTCTTTTCTTGATTTCATCCATCAGGTCATCGACCTGGCCTTTGGTCGGTTTTATTTCTATTGTCGGTTCCAGCAAACCGGTGGGACGAACCAATTGCTCCACCGTTTGTTGACTAACTTTTTGCTCACGTGGACCGGGGGTGGCTGAAACATAAACCGTCTGCTTTACCCTCTCGTCAAACTCATCGAAATTTAAGGGGCGGTTATCCAGAGCTGAAGGTAAACGGAAACCGAAATCAATCAAGGTTTGTTTACGGGAACGGTCTCCTCCATACATACCATGTATCTGTGGTATCGACATATGTGATTCATCGATAAACAGTAAAAAGTCATCCGGGAAATAATCCAGTAAAGTCCATGGCGGGCTACCCGGTGCTCTTTCAAGAAGATGACGTGAATAGTTCTCAACCCCGGAACAATAACCGGCTTCTCGCAACATCTCCAGGTCATAATTGGTACGGGACTCCAAACGTGCGGCTTCCAGTACTTTTCCCTGTTTCTTAAATTCATCCAGCCTTCCATGTAATTCCTGGCGAATCGACTCGATGGCACGGTCAAGCTTATCTGCTGAGGTCACAAAATGTTTGGCCGGATAGATGGAAATGGTATCAAGCTGGGCGACAATTTCCCCCGTCAACGGATCGATTTCCACAATCCGCTCAATATCATCACCGAAAAATTCTACTCTTATTGCCAGTTCATCGTATGCCGGTTGAATTTCCAGGGTGTCTCCCCGGACACGGAACTTTCCGCGTGAAAAATCGATATCGTTCCGTTCATATTGCATATCGACTAAACGGTGTAATATCCGGGAACGGTTGTATGCCGTACCCTTATTGAGTTCAAGGATAAATTTATTATATTCCTCAGGCGAACCCAGGCCATAGATACACGAGACCGAGGCCACAATAATCACATCCCGCCGTTCGAATAAAGACCGGGTGGCAGCGTGGCGTAACTTATCGATTTCGTCATTGATATCAGCATCCTTTTCAATATATGTATCTGTCTGCGGTAAATAAGCTTCCGGCTGATAATAGTCGTAATAGCTGACGAAATATTCGACGGCGTTATGAGGGAAAAAATCCTTGAACTCACTGTAAAGTTGCGCTGCCAGGGTTTTATTATGGCTGATAATCAATGTCGGCCGCTGAACACGAGTGATAACATTAGCCATAGTGAATGTTTTACCGCTTCCGGTTACACCCAGCAGTGTCTGGTATTTATGTCCCTTTCGTATTCCCGCTTCTAGTTTATCAACTGCCTGAGGTTGATCACCGGTCATTTCATAATCAGCGATTAATTCGAACTCGGGCATTCTATAACCTCACACGATATTAATAGTATAACCGTAAAAATAGAAAGGCATCAATCAATAGGAAATATTGAACCGATTAATAGTATGTATTTAAACGGAAGATTAAGTCACTTGTATTTTTTCGTGGTTAATTCCAGGGATTTTTCTCTGTGGCAGCTTTATGAATGAGTTGTGCCGCTACAGTACTGGTAATGTACTTGGTATTAACAACCAGGTCATATAACAACGGATCTTCGAAATCCTTCTGGAAAAAACGCTGTACGAAAGCTTTACGGCTATTATCATTTTCTTCGATATAGCGGACGGCATCATCACGCTCTATCTGTTTCTCCGCCGTTATCCTGTTCAGGCGTTCCTCCATCGGTGCTATCACCAATACATGGAGTACCGACTGATTATTTCTCAAAATGTGCTGACTACCCCTGCCAACGATCACTATGTTCGGTTCAAGTGCCAGATCTCGAATCACAGATTCCAGGGCAGAAAGATACTCTTCATCATTCAAAGGCTCTTCCCAGGTTCTCATGTACGCGCTTTCGATTTTTCCGGAGCCGGATAACGCTTTACGTAGAGGATTCATTATCCGGTATAACAGGCCTGGGGCTTCTTTCTCTTTAGCCGCGATTTGTTCTTCCGGCCTTTTAAGCAACTCTGCTACCTCGGCTATCACTTCCCTGTCCACATAATCGCCGTTTATCAGCCTGGCAACCTCATGGCCTATCTCTCCGGCTCCACTGCCTGTTAGTCCCCTGATTGTGATAACTGGCATACAACTTCCTTTTCACCTTATTGTATATACTATTTCTTAAGTCCCGGTCAAGGTTTGTATCCCCCAAAAATGCAAAGAAGGTAGTCTAGTAAGATAGCTCCGTTAATTTTTCTTTGTTTGTTCATTTTGTAGCAGAGAATTTCCAAAATACACCTTGGTATGAGGCCATGGTATTTCAATACCCTCTTGATCAAATGTTTTTTTAAGTCTCTTACGCAACTCACCCATTACTGCCCATTGTTGTATAGGTTTTGTTTCTCCGGTTATTTTGAGGTCGATTCCAGAATCACCTAGTTTTTCCACGCGTAATATCGAAGGTGCTTTGTTAATCAGCGCTGCCCATTCCGGTTCCTCAGCCATTTCCCGGCATACCCGGTTCGCTACTTCAATTGCGTGGTCCAGGTCCGTATCATATGAAACACTGATATTCAGGTTTACACGGGAGAAGTCTTTGGTTAAGTTACTGGCTACTGTGATTTGTCCGTTTGGTATGGAATGTACTGTTCCGTCCATATCTCGAAGAATAGTTCTTCTCAGATTCAGGTCTTCTACAAGTCCTCCAATACCGGATATGTTGACTACATCACCGATCCGGTATTGATTTTCCATTACGATAAAAAATCCACCGATCAGGTCTTTTACCAGGCTTTGAGCTCCCAGTCCTATTGCAATACCAACCACTCCGGCGCTGGCTAATGCCGGAGTAACGTCTACAAATTCAGCTAGTATGATAAAGAGCGCAATGACAATTATCAGAACTTGGCCGGTAGTAATAATGACCCCGGATAAAGTATTAGCCCGTTTTTTCACTTCATCAACTGGTTGCTCAGGAGGTTTGTTGGCGATATACATCACAATTGCTTTTGACCCTATAATGCCTAGAATAAACAGGGCAATAATCGATATCACCAAAACCACCAATATCTCGATTCCATATGTCACTAACCATTGTTTCAACCATTGGACATCGATATTATAGAGTTCCAAAGAGGCAATTAGGGTAAGCAGGCCCAAAATAACGGGGGAGATAATCCTGACGAAGATGGTTATCCAGTCGTCGATCGGGGTATTGGTTTTTGCGGTAACCTCCAGTTTAAACCACCTGAATAACGCATCTATTACCGCTACAACACTAAATCCCCCGAGTATGATAAAGGCCAATTGTAAAACCCGGCTTATTTCGTAATCCACTTCTGCTTGGAAAGGAAGATAAGCCACTGAAAAATAACAACCGGCTATCAATATCGCCGTGAAGACCGGCCACTCAATAGCCCTAAAAATCAAGTCATCCAATACTGTACTTGTTTTTTTCGACCATCTTTTTAGTATCCTATTGATAAAAAATACAAAAATACAGGCAAGGACTAAGGAAACTAGCAGCACTAATCCTACATGTAGTATATTGGTTAACGTTATTTCTTCATTGAACATTTTAGTATCACCCGGTTATTGAATTTCTTATGATATTTGAAATGGACTAACTAGTAACTATATTATTACAATCGTATATATTAGTGTCAAAGTTATTTCATAAAGAAATGATGCCTCGAAATTATTTTCAGGGGGTGGCCAAATATGAACTGGATAGATATTGCTATCATTGTTGCTCTGGCCGGAGCGGTTATTTTAGGATTTATACAGGGTTTTGTCATGATGTTTTTTTCCCTCTTAGGGACTGTTATCGGGATCCTTCTCGCTTCTAATATATACTCTCAAGTCAGTACACTATTGAAATTCGTACCCAATCCCGGCATCGCTAATATCATCGCTTTTATCTTGATCATGGTAATTGTTTTTATTGTCGCTATCATAATCGGATCTGTGATAAAAGCCTTACTTTCAGCAGTTCATTTAGGATGTATCGATAAGGCCGCTGGCGGGTTTTTGGGGCTGGTAGTCGGGGTATTACTTATCGGTGCTCTATTCGCCGGCATAATCAAGTTCTTCGGTGAAGGATTGGTCACCGAATCATGGATCGCAAAAGTCTTACTTGATTATTTTCCCTTTATTCTTAAGTTGTTCCCCAGTAGCTTTAAAGAAATACCCGGCTTTTTCTACTAGTCGGTTACTAAATCAGGCATTCCCCTGGCCGGATAACTGGAGTAAACATATACTTCATCATACCTGAATGTCTAACAAAGTGAATCCACTTTTTGTGTCAAGCCGCCGGAACACGTTCACATCCAGTAACTCAATTATCACTGCTTCGGCTACCAGCCAAGTTGTTACTCCAGGCCGGAAACAGCCGGTCAAGGTTTGTCCGGAACGTCCCATCGCACCATGAATATGTAAAATCGGTTTGCCGGTGGTGTCTTTAGCTATCAGACCAACTGCTGCCACTTCATGAGCACCGTCAACAGGCAGCATCATGGGCGCCGGCGGCATTTTATCAGATTCATGAGGTCCAACGACTACCTCGCCTGCCCCGACACCACCCACCAAAATTACCTCTGCCGCATTTATATCATTTTCATACGCAAATTTTTCGATACATCCGGGAATAATATCGCCATCATCAAGGCGTAGTACAAAAACACGCCCGAGCTTTCCTTCCGTTGCTTTCATGGTTCCCCCCGCTGAATACTATTGTATAGGTTGAGTATACAATCGTTTACGGATTCTCTTCAATGTGTCTCGACGGTTGAATGGACAAACTTAAGACAGGCGTGAGTCGGCAAAGCATTAGTGATATAATGATTCTGCCATCACCTGGAATCAGGAGGTAGTTCTTTTCATGGATGAATTAAAGGTCTTCACCGGAAACGCTCATCCGGTATTAGCACAAAAGGTAGCTGAATACATAGGTATCCCATTGGGTAAAGCTGAAGTCTTTCAATTCGCTAATGAAAATATTTTCGTCCGCATACTCGAGAACGTTCGTTCTCGAGATACTTTCGTTATCCAACCTCTGGCTTCACCGGTGAACCAGAACCTGGTGGAATTACTGATTATGTTAGATGCCCTTAAGCGTGCTTCCGCTGAACGCATTACCGCAGTAATTCCTTATTATGCTTACGGCCGTTCGGATAGAAAAGACCAACCGCGGGTGCCTATAACCGCCCGTTTACTGGCGGACTTACTAACCGTAGCCGGTGCTAACCGTGTCCTTACCGTTGACCTTCATTCATCTCAAATCCAGGGATTTTTTAATATCCCGGTTGATGAACTAACCGGTCAATACCTCCTGGTAGATTATTTCAAGAAAAAGCAGTTTACAAATGACCTGGTTGTTGTTGCGGCTGACACCGGTATTTCCAAACGTGCCCGTGATATTGCCAACCGGTTGAAAGCTCCTCTGGCTATTATGGAAAAACACCGCTCCGGCAATGATGATCAATCCCAGATTCTGATGGTAATCGGCGATGTCGCGGGGAAATCAGCTCTCGTCGTCGATGATGAGATAAGTACGGCTGGTACATTGACAAATAATATCAATACCCTGATCGAAAAAGGTGCCCGGGAAGTATATTTCTGCGCCACTCATGCCGTCTTTTCCGGTCCGGCGATCGAGCGGATATCCTCCTCGCCGGTAAAAGAAGTGGTCGTTACTGATAGTTTGCCCCTGTCCGAACAAAAACAGATTAGTAAGATCACGGTCCTTTCTATGGCTTCATTACTTGGTGAAGCAATACACCGGATTCATACCGGGCAATCGGTGGGTGAATTATTCAATGGGAATAAGTAGTAAACCAGTATCGCCGAATACTGTAATAAATTGAAAAGCACTTTTATATACCAACAAATTATATCTGGTGATGTTGAGCTGATCATTCACTTAGAGTATATTCTAAAGATATATGCCTCTGAATAATATAGCTTACAAGGATTGCAGTTGGTTTAAGATAATCAAGTAATAAGTTGCAGGTAAAACTATGTTTAAATGGCTAAGTAATCTTACTGACTCTAATGAGAAACAGATCCAGCGGCTTCGCCCACTGGTGAATGAGGTAACAGGGCTCGAAGCTGAGATGAGTGTTCTAAATGATGAGCAGCTTAAAGTAAAAACAAGCGAATTCAAAGACTATCTGAATAAAGCAACCTCAGATACCATCGCGGAAATTAAACAAAATCAAGCTGATATTGAAGAAACAAAAAGCAAGCTGAATACCAGCGACGAAATGGAACGGGATGAACTCAACACCCGTATTAAAAGTTTGGAAGAGAAAATCGTTCACTTAGAGGATGAACGCCGGGATATTGAAAAGGAAGCCCTGAATGAAATACTCCCGGAAGCTTTCGCTGTTGTTCGTGAAGCAGCCAAACGTACTATCGGACAAAGACATTTCGATTCTCAGGTCTTTGGTGGTATTGTCCTGCACCAGGGTAAGATCGCTGAAATGAAGACCGGTGAAGGTAAAACTCTAGCTGCTACTCTACCCTTATATCTTAATGCCCTTACCGGGAAGGGTTGCCATCTCGTCACGGTGAACGATTACCTTTCAAAACGTGATGCTCATTGGATGGGTCCGGTTTATCACACCCTTGGCATTTCCGTCGGGGCTATTCACAGCCAGACTGCCGAGAATCATACTCCTTCATTTATCTTCGACCCCGCTTATGATTCTGCTGACAAAGCTTTCAAATACCTAAGGCCGGTAACCCGAAAAGAAGCGTATGAAGCTGATATTACCTACGGTACGAACAACGAATTCGGGTTCGATTATCTGCGGGACAATATGGTGTTGGACCTCAAGCAATGCGTCCAGCGTCCCCTTAATTATGCTATCGTTGATGAAGTCGATAACCTGCTCATCGATGAAGCACGTACTCCTCTTATCATCTCTGGCCCTCCTCCTAAAAATGATGAAAAGGAAAAAGAACAGGAACAATATCGACAAATAGCCGTGATTGTACGGGGAATGCAGCACAAGACATTACATCATGAGCCAAGCACACCTGAGGAGAGAGAAGAAGAAGCTGCCCTGGAAAATGAGGTCGACTATATAAAATACGAGAAAAGCCACACGGTTAAGGGTACTTCAAAAGGGTTGGCAAAACTTGCCAGAGCCTTCAATCTGAGTGAAGTTGAGTTATTCAACCGGGAGGAGAAAGAAAACTCAAGCTATTTCGACCATCATGAGAATCTCCGTTTGGATTCCATTCTTTCTGTTTTTAACCAATCTCTTCTCGCCAAGTCCTGGTTCGAAAAGGGCCGCGATTATATTATCTTCCAAAGTCAGAATGGGGAGAAAAGTATTGTCATCGTTGATGAATTCACCGGCCGGTTAATGCACGGCCGGCGTTACTCCAAAGGGCTGCATGAAGCAATCGAAGCTAAAGAAAGTTTGGAAGAGAAAGACCTGCGTATCCAACGTGAATCGATGACTTATGCCACAATTACTTTCCAGAACTATTTCCGTATGTATAACAAGTTATCAGGTATGACTGGTACTGCCCAAACTGAAGCTGAAGAATTTCATAAAATCTATAAACTTGAAGTTGTCCAGATACCGACGAATAGACCTATGATTCGCAAAGATTACACCGACCGTATTTTTAAGGATGAAAAAAGTAAATTCGGTGCGGTCGTCAATGAAGTGGTCGAATTGAATTCCCAAAAAAGGCCAGTGCTTATCGGTACCGTTGCGATCGAGACCTCGGAAATGCTCGCCGATATGTTAAAACGGAAAGGTATTACTGCTAAAGTCTTAAATGCTAAACCTGAGAATGCACAGAAAGAAGCAGGGATCGTAGCTGAAGCCGGGAGGTTAGGTGCCGTCACGGTAGCCACCAATATGGCTGGCCGCGGCGTCGACATTATCCTGGGCGGTAATCCCCAGATACATCCACAGGGTGAATGGCAAAAAGAACATGATCAAGTCATCAATCTGGGCGGTTTGCATATTATCGGTACCGAGCGGCATGAGGCCAGGCGTATCGATAACCAGTTACGCGGCCGCTGCCGGGCGCCAGGGCGACCCGGGCAGTACCCGCTTTTTCGTCTCAGTCGATGACGATATCATGAAACGGTTCGGCGGCGATCGTATCCGCGGCATTATGCAGATGGCTGGCATGGATGAGAACACCGCCATTGAAAATAAACTCGTGAACCGTGCAATCGAGAGCGCCCAGGTCAGGGTTGAAGGATATCACTTCGATGTTCGTAAACAACTGGTCGAATTTGACGATGTTGTCAATAAACACCGGGAACTCATCTACAATGAAAGGCGCAAGATACTCAGCGGGGCTGACCTTAAGGCCAATATCCTTTCTATGGTTAAAGATGAGATAAAAGAAATTATCGGTTCCCATTCGACTGTTGGCGCTGAAGAATGGGATATCAAAGGTACCCTTATTGATGTGAATTCGATTCTTCCGGTACCACCGGATATAAACATGATGGACTCAAGCGCGAGTAAACCTAAAGAAATGGAAGAAAAACTGCTTGCGTTATCTGAATCTATTTACAGTCAAAGAGAACAACAATATAATCCCCAGAACATGAGAATCCTGGAGAGATTGGTGATGCTCCGCATTATCGACAATCTATGGATTGAACATGTCTCAGTGATGGAAGAAAAACGGCAGCAAGCAGGTTTTGCAGGTTTACAACAAACTAAACCTATTGATGAATACCGAAGGCTTGGTGGTGAGCAGCTAGATTTACTGATTTCTAGTATCCGACATGATGTTGCCCACATGATTTATCATGTTGCCGTCGTTCAGGACGGAAGCCGGCAAACTCCCAGGCAGCCGGCGCCATCTCCCATGGCTCAAGTCATTTCCGGTAGAGATAGTAAACCGGTTTCCAATGCTCCGGATGGTGTCCGTAAAGTCGGCCGGAATGACCCTTGCCCCTGTGGCAGTGGTAAAAAATATAAACACTGTCATGGAAAATAGCAGGTTGTTTTGGGATTGATAACTTGATATTAACGGAATAACTCTCTACAATCCTAAGAGCCATAAAATATATTGTCGTCTACTACAACGCTCCTGGAGGAATTAATGGAAATCGATACTGATGATAAACTGATAAGTGTCCGTGAAGCTGCTAAAGAATGTGATCGAAATCCGGAAACTATCCGGCGCTGGATATGGAGTGGCAAGCTGCCCGCTGAAAAGCTTGGTAATCAGCTTTTTGTTAAAAGAAGCATACTTCAAAATTTCTGCCTTGGTATGATGGTTCCACATCAAGAGGAAGTCGATAGTAGTAGCGGGGATACGGAACAACCCAAGTCTGATTCTCAAACTATCAAACAATCTTTCAACCGAAAAGAAATCATCAGCAAATGCCTGACCTTGCGTGAACAAATCCGTGAGCGAGCCGGACAACTGGATGTTGAGAAATATATTGGACAACTACGGGGAGACTAATCGATGAGTACACAAGTGAGTACCCAAATATGTATTGATGCCAGTATTGCTTTACTATGGATTATACCTACTCCTCAATCTCAAATTGCTGACTCGCTCCTTAAAAAATGGGATGATGCCGGTATTCAGATTATTAGCCCGCCTTTACTGGATATCGATATGACTGCTTTCATCAGGAAAATGATGCAGATGAAACTATTATTACCGCAACAGGGAGAACAAGCTTTCCAATTTTACCGGCAGATAGGTATCGATATCGTGAATCCTCCTTCCCTTACTCAAACCGCCTGGGATTTGATTGGTAAATATGATCTGACTCATATTACCGATTTGTATTATCTAGCCCTTGCTGAATTGATGGATGCAGAATTTTGGACTGCTAACCGGTATCTCTTCAGTAACTTAAAAGAGAAAAATCAACGCACCCATTTTCTCGGTGACCTATCAACTACAGCCACGCCCGCAGTCACTCCTTCTGTTGTCGAAAGGAAAGCCGAGAGTCATAAGGCTACCAGGTCCGATTTTCCCGGGTTGTGGCGGGCCATTTAACCGGCATTGTCATTATTTTGATCAGGTTGTTGACTTTAGCAGGTTTGGTTGGGCATGAACAACAAGGTGATTGCTAAAGTTTTTACAGATATCGCCTGCTTACTTGAGATGAAAGAGGAAAACATCTTCAAGATACGGGCTTACCGGAAAGTCGCTTTTACGATTGAACAACTATCCGAAGAACTTTTACCGTCATTGTCCAACGCTGAATTCCCTCAAGAGCGGTATAAAGATGTTTTTAAAACCTGACCCGGATACAATAGTGATATGGAAGAAGTAGGTAATAGTTCAATTAATCCTGATACCGCTTTATCTGAAACAGACCCTGCGATTGACCATTTTGAACAGTCAGTCCGAAATGGCCAACACTGGTATATTTCCTTACTTGAATCAATTGGGCTGTGGAAAAAAGCCGAGGAATCCAGTAACGGGCGCCGTTATCGTTACCTCATTGCCGGTGAAGCCTTCGACTGGATGTTGCTTGCGGAACGGTTGTGTGACACTCTCCCGGGGTTGATTTCTGAAGTTGAAAAGGATAATTTCCTTTACCGGGGTGTCCCCCCAATAAATCTATCATCGGATAGATTTATTGAGCTTATCGGCAACGCCAAATATCATCAATACCTTAATTATTATTATGGAATCACGGCTGAAGAAGCTTTGGTGTTTGCCGTCGAAGAGGAAGTCAGGAAAGAAAAAAGGGCCTGGGGTTATGCCCGCGAAGCTGAAGCAACCAATGAATCATATCGCCGTATCTATGGTACGACTTTTTCCATTATGCTCAAGCACTTCCGGAAAGAAAATAATTATCCCCAGATCAAGTCTATCGAACTCACTGAAATGAAAGAATTTGCTTATTGGCGGTTTAAGTATCGTCTTAAAATGTGTGAAAAAGCAAAGGTTGCCAGTGATTCCAGAAAAGCCGTCAACTGGCTCAAAGAACACGGGGTATCCAGTTATATTCAGCGCCATGATATCCCCGAATTCTTCGTCGACACAGCTTCCGAGGAACTATAACCGCTTTGTTATTTGAAGAATTTTACCAGTTTGTCGAATTCTTCCCGTCCGGAATAAACGTTATATTGGGGATTGGCAGTATCCGGATAACCGATGAAAATTCCCAGGACTAATAATTTGGACTCGGTTAATCCCAACACTTTACGAACTATATCAGGATAAGGTACCGCCTGGGCTGCCGGAGTTGTCCCCAGGCCAAACTGGACCGCTGTTAGCATGATATTTTCCGCAGCCAGGCCGCAATCAAATACTGGATAAGCATTCGTCCCCTGGCCGTCTTGCGTAAAGAACGACCTGTCTGTATAAATATAAATTACACAGGGACAACCGTACATTTTCACTCCCATCATCTGGCGTTCCCTGCGCAGTTCCTTGTCATCGCGGACCCGGTCTGCATCCGGTCCTCTCCTCATTGCCGGCAGCCGTACCCGGTATTGTTCAGGGAAAAATCTTGGAAAAGCCAGGTCCGGATTCGGTTCAGTATCCGACTTTTCCAGAAATCCCTCTTTTATTGCCTCCAACTTCTTCCCTGTCACCACAGCAAACTCCCAGGGTTGGGTATTTGCCCAGGATGGCGCACGTAAAGCTAATTCCATGATTTCACGCAGTGTTTTTTCCGGGATGGGATCAGGTCTGTATCCACGGTATGTTTTTCTCTTTTTTATCGCTTCGAATAATTCCATTCTTCCCACTCCGGTCTATATATGACCTTGAAAACTCGTTTCTATTATCACTGCAGTCTATCTAATTCTTGTTTTAGCCGGGATAATTTATCTTTGATCATTAATTGTTTGGCCTGTTCTTTTTCAACTACCGCCGCCGGAGCCCTGGATAAGAATTGACTGTCCTGTAACCGGGTATCAAGCCTGTTGGCTTCAGCCTGATTCTGATTGATTTCCTTTTGTAATCGCAACTTTTCCGCCTCAACATCTACCATACTAGCCATCGGTATGGTAACTTCAGCTTCTTTCAGTACATTGACCAGGACATTTTCTCCCGGCTTTGATTCACGATGTTTTTCCAGGAATATCAGAGGTTTCACACGCGCCAACGATTCAATTGCCTGGGCATGAAGTAACACTGAAGGAGTCAGTTCTCCTGCATATACCTGAGCTTCTATCCAGATATTATTTTCCACATTATGCTCTGCCCTGGTATTGCGTATCGAACGTATTATGTCAATTACAGTATCAATCACCCTCTCGGCTTCAATATCAATCAGGCTATTATCGGTTTCAGGATACTCAGTGACCATAATCGACTCGGCCTGCATGGTTGTAGACAGGGAAGCTTTCTTTAACGATTGCCAGATTTCTTCGGTAACGAAAGGCATGAATGGGTGCAGGAGTCGAAGTGCTGTTTCCAGAACATGTATCAAGACCGGGATTGGATTATTCTCGGTTGTTGCATTCTTTGTACGTATCTTGGCCAGTTCGATATACCAATCGCAATACTCACCCCACAGAAAATCATGTATCGTACTTTGCGCTTCTTCAAAGTGATAAGCGTCGATAGCCGTGTTCACCGTAGCGATCGTCCGGTTAAGCCGGCTTATAAGCCAGCGGTCTTCTACCGTAAGTTTGTCTATATGGATGGATATATCCTGGTTTACGGGTTCAATAGACCGGATTACGAACCGGGCGGCATTCCATAGTTTGTTGGCAAAATTGCGTCCAGCTTCCAGCTTGATCGTTGATAATTTACTATCGTTTCCTGGGGCTGTCCCCATCAATAAGGCAAACCGCACCGCATCCGTACCATATTGTTCTAAAAGAGGTACCGGGTCAAGTACATTTCCCCGGGTTTTACTCATCTTTTCACCTTTTTCATCCCGGATAAGGCCGTGTAAATATACCGCTCGGAATGGGACTTCTCCTGTATCTTCAATACCCATCACGATCATTCTTGCTACCCAGAAGAAAAGAATGTCGTATGCCGTTTCCAGTACGGATGTGGGATAAAAATAACGAATATCCTCCGTATCGTTAGGCCATCCAAGGGTCGAATGAGGCCAAAGTGCTGAACTGAACCAGGTATCCAGTACATCCGGGTCTTGTTTAAGATTTTTCGAATGGCACTTATTACAAGTTTCAGGAATATCGACGGTAACTGTTAATTCACCACAGTCCTGGCAATACCAGACAGGGATCTGATGTCCCCACCACAACTGCCGGCTGATGCACCAGTCTCGGATATTTTCCATCCAGTTTAAGTAAACCTTGGCGAAACGTCCCGGAATAATATTTATCCGGCCATCTTCCACTGCTTTGATAGCCGGGACAGCCAGAGGTGCCATCTTCACAAACCATTGCTTACTGGCTAAAGGTTCCACCATGGTACGGCAGCGCTGGCAATGCCCGACCGAATGCATGTAAGGTTCGATCTTTACCAGCAACCCTTCTTTTTCGAGGTCGGCTAACACCGCTTTCCGCCCTTCAAAGCGTTCCATCCCCTTATACGGACCGGCATTCTCATTGAGGGTTGCATCCAGGTTCATTATGTTAACTAGTTCCAGGTTATGACGCTGCGATATTTCGAAATCAACCGGATCATGGGCAGGAGTGACTTTTACTGCTCCGGTGCCGAATGCTACATCGATCGCTTCATCGCCTATTATAGGAATGATTCGTTTCACTGCAGGCACTATCAGTTTTTGCCCTATTACGGCTTTGAATCTCTCATCATCCGGATTTACCGCCACCGCAGTATCGCCAAGCAGCGTTTCCGGCCGGGTGGTGGCCACCGTAATATATCCTTCACCTTCTGCAAAAGGATATTTTATATAATAAAGATTACCCTGGACATCCTGATGTTCCGTCTCCAGGTCTGATAATGCCGTGGCACACCTTGGACACCAGTTGATGATTCTTTCCCCGCGGTAGATATGTCCTTTATTATACAAGCGGACGAAGGCGGTCCGTACCGCCAGGCTCGGTCCTTCTTCCATGGTAAAACTAAGCCTGGACCAGTCCATTGAAGCCCCCAACCGGCGGTGCTCTTCGATGATTTTATTGCGGTACTTATTAGCCCATTCCCACACCCGCTCCAGAAATTTTTCCCGGCCTAATTGGTGCCGGTCGATATGTTCCTTTGCCAACGTCCGTTCGACTACTACTTGTGTTGCAATGCCGGCATGGTCTACCCCCGGTAGCCACAAAGTCGGGTCGCCTTGCATTCTATGCCAGCGAACCATGATATCTTCGATTGTTGCCGTAAGAGCATGGCCTAGATGTAATTCGCCGGTAATATTAGTTGGCGGCATGATGACTACAAATGGTTTTTTCGTTTTATCTATCTTGGGAGTAAAGTATCCTCTTTGAACCCAGTATTGGTACCATTTCTCCTCGATTTTCCCTGGTTCATATGCTTTCGGCATTTCGCTTTGTGTGTGAGAATCTGTCATGTTAAGCCTTTCCTAAACAAAATTACTTAGATGCGTATTCGTCTGACTACTTTCTTCCTTACACTTTTAGGTGTGATTCTTTTAAGTAGCCCGAGTATAAAGCCTACTATGGCTCCTGCGATGGCCGACATTATTAACTCGGGTAGATTTTCTACTATGTAGTGAGTGATACTACTGATTGTATCTGAAGCTATCTGCCCTGAATTCGACCCTCCATCAAGTATGCCCATTATTCCAAGTACGATAATTATTAGTAACGGCAGCAATACGGAGAGTGCACTGATAACACCTATAACCCAGGCTACTCTTTTCCCGAATATTGCATTTATCAGGACGGTAATGAAAGCCATTAGTAAAGCTGTGATAAAAAGTAGTGTTAAATCCATTGTTTATCCTGAAGTAGGTTCATATTCAGGACTCTGAATATGGTCTAGTCCTGCACCAATCTCTTGCCCATGCTCAAAACCGGGTCTTGCGTATAACCGATTGCTGTATAAAAATTTACTGCTTCCAGATTATCCTCACGGACTTGTAAATTTATCTTCGGGCAATCTAGTGTACTGAGTTTGGACTGGATTGTATCCATCATCTTCCGGCCCAGACCATTTCTTTGAAAACGGGGATCGACAGCCAGATAATTGATCCATCCCCGGTGTCCTTCATATCCACCCATCGCGGTTGCTATTATCTCTCTCTCAATTAGACCTACAAGGAAAAGTTCTGGATTCACTTTCAGTTTGCGTTCAATATCGAGTTTAGGGTTGTTCTGTGGCCGGGTCAACTTACACCGCTGCCAGAGATCAATAACTCCAGATTCATCTCCTGTATTATAAGGCCGGATTACGAACTCGGTATTCAACCTATTTCTTCCTATTCTTCATCCACCCAATTATCTTATCCAATATCTTGTCCGCTACCTCGCGCTTCGGCATTAACGGTAATTCTTCAGTTTCTCCTGTTTTATCGATTATCGTAACGCGATTGGTCTCTACGGCAAAGCCGGAATCCGCCGCACTTACATCATTAGCGCATATAAAATCCAGGTGCTTCTGTGTTAGTTTTTTCCTGGCATTTTCCAACAAATTGCGGGTTTCAGCCGCAAATCCTACCTTGATAAAATTTTCAGGGAGTTCCAATAGAAAATCCTCATTTTCTACCAGTTCCAGGGTTAGTTTTCCACCGGATTTTTTTATTTTATCAGTCGCCGGTATTGCCACCCGGTAATCGGAAACTGCTGCTGCCATAACAAGTACATCCGTGGCTTTACATGCCTCCAATACCGATTCTCGCATTTCTGATACTGTACCAACCAGCCGTAGCACATTGTAAATTCCGGTGTTTTGCGGGTCCACTGTTGAGATAAGTGTTACGTAAGCACCCCGGTCTCTCGCTGCACTGGCCAGGGCAAATCCCATCTTTCCGGAAGAACGGTTTCCGATGAAACGAACAGGATCGATAGGCTCTCGAGTCCCTCCTGCCGTAATCACTATCCGCTTTCCAGCCAGGTCTCCACTTTTCGCTAATACCCGGTTAATGGCAGCAATGATATCCTGGACTTCCGCTAACCGTCCCTGACCCACACCTCCCGAAGCCAGATGCCCTTCCCCGGGATCAACAAAAACCACCCCTCTTGATTTAAGCAGCTTTACATTTTCCTGGGTAGCTTTATTTTCCCACATTCCGGTATGCATCGCCGGAGCAATTACAATCGGTGCCCTGGTTGCAACTACCGTTGTACAGACCATGTCGCTGGCGATCCCAGCCGCTATTTTCGCAATAATATCTGCTGTTGCCGGTGCTACCACTACCACATCAGCCGCCTCCGCCAGGGCAACATGCTCTACGCTAAACTCGCCGCTTAATTCAAACATGTTATATACTACCGGCCTGCCGGTTACTGCTCGAAAAGTAACCGGAGAAACGAATTTCATCGCGGCTTCAGTTAAAATTACCTCTACTTTAGCCCCGGCTTGGGTCAATTTGCTCGCCAGGTCCGCTCCTTTGTAAGCAGCTATACTCCCGGTAATACCTAATACGATCGTTTTATTTTCTAACATCTCTACCCCCTACAGGGAAAAACCGGAATCCGGATGCTTTTTCAATCATCTATATTACAATACACGAATACGATCTATCATTTGTTCATCTCATATATAACTTTAAGCCCGATAAGCGTAATATCAGGATTGATTTTATCAATTAGCCTGGTACCGCTGGCTATCAGACTGGCATACCCTCCGGTAGCTACTACCAGAGCTTTCTCCGGTAGTTCGTTCTGAACCCTCTTAAGTAGACCCTCGACCAGGCTGATATATCCATAAACGATACCTGATTGCATCGCCGTTACCGTTGTCGTCCCGATAGCTTTTTCCGGAGCTACCAATTCTACCCTTGGTAATGCCGCCGTCCTCGTGTAGAGTGCTTGTGCTGCGATTCCTATGCCGGGTGCAATCACCCCCCCGATGAACTCACCTTCTCTATTTACAATATCGAAAGTAGTTCCCGTCCCCATATCTACGATGATTACCGGGCCGTTATATAGATGATTCGCCGCCGCCGCGTTTACAATACGGTCAGCCCCCACCTCCCTGGGGTTGGGATAAACAATTCTTACCCCTGTTTTTACCCCGGGTCTTACTACAACTGGGGTTACTCCAAAATACCTTGATAACAAATCTTCAAACGTACTAACCAAAGGTGGTACTACCGAACACATGGCAGCTTCGCCAATATCACTTTTTTTAATACCATTGTGTTCAAGTAGCGTGAGAAGCATCGCAGCATACTCATCACCCATTTGGTTAATATCCGTCGCCATGCGCCATGTAGCACGGATTGTTTCATTCTCCAGGACACCCAGTGTAACATTGGTATTACCGATATCTATTGCTAACAGCATGATTTCCTCCTGGCCTGTCAGCTTAACTCTCTTTTATAACCTTTATTACCTTTGGTATTACAGGTAACAGGTCACCGGCAATCATCCCGGTATCACCCATACTACATGTTACCATTTCTCCAGCTTTGCCGTGGATGTACACTCCGGCTATCGCAGCATCATAAATGGGAATATGCTGGGCAGCTAATCCTGAAATAATTCCTGCTAACACATCCCCTGTACCGGCTGTAGCCAGGCCCGGGTTTGCGAATGGCGAGACAGATACCCGGCCATCCGGTGCAGCAATCACTGTATAAGCCCCTTTTAAGACAACCACTTTCCCCCATTCACTAGCCGCCCTGGATGCCGTTCCTAACCGGTCACCCTGTATCTTTACAACAGGTATTTTGCTTAACCTGGACATCTCCCCGGGATGCGGTGTAAGTATAACATTGCCGGATACTCCCCTCCACCTCTCAGTAGTCATCTTTTCATTGGAAATTATATTTAAAGCATCGGCATCCAATACCATGTTAATTACGGAATTACGTTTCTCGAATATCAATCCTTTTACCAACTCAGTAGTCGGTTTTTCCAGGCCAAGCCCGGGGCCGACCAGTATTGTTTGATAATCCTCGACCTCATTATTTATTATGTCAACCGCTTCCGGACTAATCTCTCCCGATTTACTTTCCGGTAAAGGTATGAAAGTAGTTTCGGTTAATTTAGCAGCCAGGACCGGCTGTAAGCTGGCAGTGATTGCCAGGGTAACCAGTCCCGTTCCGACCCTCATTGCCCCGCTGCAAGCCAGGTATGCGGCTCCGGTATACTTCGTCGACCCGGCAATTACTATCACTTTGCCGAATGTTCCCTTATTTGAGATAAAAGGTCTTCCCGGTAAAATATCTTTTACTATACCAGGAGTAATATACTCGATTCTGCTATCCGTCATATCATGTAGTATACCTATGTCCACGACCTTGATAATGCCAGCTCTCTCAGCCCCTGGCACATTGAATAAGCCGGGCTTTGGAAATCCGAGGGTAATCGTCTCATCTGCAAATAAACATGCCGGGTCTACCGTTCCAGTATCAGCATCAAGGCCTGAGGGTAAATCCAGGCAGATGATCTTTAATTTCGGACGCCGTTTTTTTGCCTCAGCGACTGCATTCAATATTTCTACCGGCTTGCCGGACATAACCCGGTTTTTTCCGGTCCCAAATACGGCATCTAGTACGATATCTGCTGAAGATAAGTCTTCTTCAAATTTGTTTTCACTAACTTGGCTGATATCCGTCACAACAAGGCCATGATCTTTCGCCCGGATCAAATTTATGTCGGAATCAGGACGGGGAGATGTAATGTAGATAGTTACTCCGAATCCGTAAGTTCGTAAATACCGTCCGGCGACTAATCCATCTCCGCCATTATTTCCGGGACCAGCCAGTATCAGGATGTTAATGCCGCTGGCCTTCGCCTCATTTTTTATCGTCTCAGCTACAGCCCGGCCGGCGTTCTCCATTAACATATCCGTGGTCGTTCCCGAAGCTGCACATTTCTGTTCAGCTTGTCTCATTTGCGTGGCCGTTAATATTTTCATTTGATCAGTCGTTGTGAGATGGTACTACACTCATTGGTTATTGTGAAAGGTACTAATATGCTTGAGTCTAACAGCATGTGAACCAGTGGTCAACTATGAATTGTGTCTGGTATTACGTGATATTTAGTATTATGTCCCGGCAGGTTACTGATTTACTTTCATCGAGAACGGATTAAAACTAATTTTAGTATCGAAATTATCGATAGCTTCTGCTTTTTTCAACCAGCCTACCAGTAAATAAGTCAAAGGTGTTGCCGTAATTTCGATCAACACTTTTGCCGACCAGTGATAAATTATCATCATTGGTATAAACGAAGACGTGCCCGCAAAAGCTACCGTCAGGAATATCGCAGTATCGAGTCCTTCTCCCACTATGGTTGAACTTATCGTACGAACCCATAGCTTTCTGCCTTGAGTAAGCACTTTTAGCTTTGACAGCACGATTGAGTTAGAAAACTCTCCTGCAAGGTAACCCAGGAAAGAGGCCAATAATATCCGCGGTGCAGCTCCAAGTATACTGACATATGCTTGTTGATTTTCCCAAAATGATGCCGGTGGTAATATTTGGCCGAGCCACGTGAAAAGGACAAAAACCAGATTACAGAGGAACCCTAACCATATCACCCGCCGGGCTGTAGCAAAACCATATACTTCGGTTAATACATCACCAAAAATATAAGATAGCGGAAAGACGATAATTGCCGCTGGAACCACCAGGAAACCCAGCCCGATAAGTTTGGTGGTGATTACATTAGCCGTGATCAGGCAGGTGACAAATAACGCCGTGATAATAACAAGGTGTTGGGAAAATTTCATCCTAGATCCAGCGTTTCCTGCGGAAGTAGATTAACATACTTACTGAAATTGCCCCCATGATACCGACTAATACCAGGAATGTGCCCCAATGGCCCTCTGTACTATTTCCGCCCGGCAGCAGCACATTCATTCCGAAAATACTCGATACCACGAGAAAGGGTAAAATGATCGTGGATAGCATCGTCAGCATCCGCATCACGCTGTTGACCCGGTCGGTACCGAGTATAAAGTCTGTATCTTTATATACTTCGATGATTTCTCTCGCTTCATCCAGCGTATCGCATATCTTATTGAAGTGGTCCATCAAGTCGCCGTAATAAACCGAGATATCCATAGTAGTAAATTTCTTTAACTTTGGTTCCAGTTCAATTATTACCTGGCGTGATGGGAACATGATCCGGCGTTGCGTAATTACATCTCGCCTTAATATGGATAATTCTTTTGCTGCTTCTACAGTCTCATCGAAAACCTGGTCCTCGACCTCTTCCGTCCAGCTTAGTATTTTATCAAGAATGGGAAAATAAGCATCGATCGAGCGGTCCAGGATACGGTACAACAGAAATCCGGATCCGTACTGAAAGTTGTTTTGCCTTGTCTCTTCATCGATTTGGCATTCCCGGAATAATTTCCCGATAGCTTTCAGGCCGCCGGTATGTACTGTAACCAGGTACTTTTCTCCGATAAATACTGCCGTTTGATCATGAGAACTGATTCTCTTCTCCCGGTTATATACAGAATAATGGAAGATGAAAAACAGGTAGTCTTTATATTCATCCAATTTCGGACGCTGCTTACGGCTCAGGCAATCGTCCAGGTCCAGGGGATGAAAGGAAAAATTTTTCGCCAGGTAATCCATCTCCCTGGAAGTCGGCTTGGTAATATTGGTCCAGGTAAGATTTTCCCAAACGATTGTTTCGATATTCAATTGGTCTGACATAATCTGATTATCTGATATAATTGCCATTCTCAGACCTCGATTCGCATTTATTATTGCCGGATGCCATATTACGCATAATAATTCTATCATACTTAACAAGCATCTAATATCGGTAATTTCGTATATCTTTTGAAACAAAATATCTTCTGTTTGTATCATATTTTGTGACCAGCGTCACATCCGGTAAAACATGTTATGATATATACTCAGGGAACTTTAAGAAATTATCGGAAATTCAATTTACCGGCAGGAGGCAGTATGAGACAGATATACTTGGATAACACCTCGTCTAACCCTCTCCTTCCTGAAGTACGTGAAAAAATGCTGCCCTACCTCGACACACTATTTGGTAATCCGTCCTGTATGCACGATTGGGGAGACGCTGCCCGTGAGGGTATCGAAACAGCCCGGGCGCAAGTAGCCGATTTGATTGGAGCAGAAGCCGAAGATATTATATTTACTTCAAGTGGGACCGAAAGTAACAACTTTGCCGTGAAAGGGCTTGCTTTAGCTCAACAATCAAAAGGTAAACATATTATTGTCTCTGCTATCGAACATTACTCTGTTTTAAACTCAGCAAAAACCCTGGAAAAATGGGGATTCGAGGTTACTCTTGTACCGGTTGACAAAAAGGGACTGGTAAATCCGAAAGATGTTGAAAAGAACATTCGCGATGATACCGTTTTAGTCTCTATTATTCATGCCAGTTCCGAAATAGGTACTATTGAACCTATTAAGGAAATCGCTCAAATCACAAAAAAACGCAAAGTCCTGTTCCACACCGATAGTGTAGCTGCTGTTGGAAATATCCCCGTAAATGTTCAAGAACTTGGTGTTGATGCCCTCAGTCTTGCCGGAAACCAGTTCTACGGGCCAAAGGGAGCCGCTGCCCTCTGGGTCCGCAAAGGAGTCCGCATCATTCCATTAATGGACGGGGGGGTTCAGGAAGGAGGTCGGCGTCCCGGCACCGAGAATGTCCCCGCTATCGTCGGCCTTGGAAAAGCTGCGGAATCAGCTAAAGCTAATCTTACTGAAAGAATCTCACATCTGGAATCCTTAAGGAACCGGTTGCTTTCCGGAATACCAGCGAAAATCGAACGTGTCCTGGTCACCGGTCATCCTACCAAACGTTTGCCCGGACATGCCAGCATGTGTGTTGAGTTTATCGAAGGTGAAGCAATGATTATGCTTCTAAGCAGCCAGGGTATCGCCGTGACCAGCGGCTCAGCTTGTACTTCACGAGCTTTAAAAGCTTCTCATGTCCTTATCGCCATGGGTTTGACTCATGCAGTTGCTCAGGGTTCGCTTCTGATGAGTCTCGGTATTAGTAATAATGACGAAGACGTAGACTATGTCATTCAAGCTCTACCGCCTATCGTAGACCGTCTACGCCAAATGTCACCCCTGTACTCAAAATACCTGAAAAAAACCAAGGGAGAATAAAGATGCCGGTTTATAGTGATAAAGTGATGGACCATTTCATGCATCCCCGCAACGTTGGGGAAATCGAAAATGCGGATGGCATCGGGGAAGTAGGCAATCCGGTTTGTGGCGACATGATGTCTTTTTACATCAAGGTAAAAGATAACCACCTTGAAGACGTCAAATTTAAAACATTCGGGTGTGGTGCCGCCATCGCCGTCTCGAGTATGGTAAGTGAGATGGCTATGGGTAAAACACTCGAAGAAGCAATGAAAATTACTCCTCAGAGCGTTGCTGACGAACTGGAAGGACTGCCCAAACAGAAGTTCCATTGTTCTAATCTCGGTGCCCAGGCTCTACATAAAGCCATTGAGAATTATCTGGGCAAGCAGAAAAAAGGTAAATAGCCAGGGGAGGATTTAGTCGCTTATGGTCAAAAATAATACTTCTGCAAAAACTACCGGTAATACACCGCATTGCCCGTATTGTGACCAGGACGTTCAAGAAGCAAAATTACCATGGTGTAAGGGTTGCGGTGTCAAGTTGCAATATTGTCCTGAATGCGGTAAACCGGTTTCCCGTGAAGCTGTATCCTGTCCGCATTGTGGGAAAAAATATAAGTAACCGCTGCCACGGGATATTTGTTATTTTATTTTGTTGAGAAGGCATAAAGTGAAAGCTGACATCACTATGGATTGTGTTGGATTATATTGTCCGATGCCGATTGCTAAAACCGCCATGCAGATAAAGAAACTCCAAGTCGGTGAAGTACTGGAGATTGTTGCTGACGATAAAGGTATTAAGTCGGATATCCCGGCATGGTGCAAGACAACCGGTCATGAATTCTTAGGGATGGAAGAAAAGGGGACTGAGTTACACCTTTACGTCCGTAAGAAACACGAATAGCCATTCTCCTTGCCGGAGAGACTATTATTATTTCTCCTCACCAACAGCATAAGGTGGTTCGGTAATCAGCTTTGCCAAAACATCGTACCAGGTATAATCAACTATTGCTACCGCAGTTGAGTCTGGCGCTTTCACGTAATAGGCGTTTCCATTCGGAGTTTTATCTCCAACCTGTATCTTCATTATCTGACCGTCGGATAACATCAGGTCAATCGTCATGATAGGCGACATCAATCCATATTCAGTCAGCTTATCTATTGAAGTACTGTAACTTATGACCCGGTCGGCTCCGGGACCGCTGAGAAGCAAAGGTATGCCGCCCCCCCACCGGTCTGAGTTTACCGGTGTATGGGCTTCATCGTCAAAAAACCATGGAAAATCATCGTCATGCTTAATACGGATGAACGACTGACTTAATACTGGATTTATCCGGGGTAACGTAATCGTGACATGATCGATCTCATCCTCATCGATCATCCAGACATATTCGGTTGGTTGTACCGGAGTACCTGCTTTAGGACGTGAAACAATATAGAATATACCACCTAAAACCACCAGTACCAGTAATAATATCAGGATGTTTTTTGTTTTCAAATCAGTCTTTCCTGGTTAAGTCCTGCGGTACCACCATATGATTCCACCAATGAGAAGAATAATAATAGGTGGTATCATCAAGCTCGAATAGGTGATGAATTTAGACTGGTCGTCATTTACAACCAATCTCCGGTACGGCAGCACTACCCGCCGGATCGAGATCAATTTTGTCTCATCTGCCAGCCAGCTAACACAATTAAGTAGTAAATCGCTGTTATTAACCTGTGTATAATGATCATTTGAGGCAAAATCGGAATCACCGATCACTATGATACGGGTCCATTTCGTTTGATCGTCAGTCAAGGCGCCGTCAACAAGCATGCCGATTGATAACGGCCCAAGGGTATCGCCTTTTTCTTCGTTATATGTAGATTCCTCTAAAGTAATAAAATCCTTATCCAGAAAGCTTACGGTACTGGTAGCAACCAATGTCGGCCATGGTGTCGTTGTATCGTCAGAAGTGTATGAAACTGCTAGTGCTCCCGGAAAATAGGAAATGATATTTAACCCTATCGTATAAAAATAGTTATTGGCCGCAATTACCCTTGGCATATCATAACTCGACCCTAATGAAGAGCCTCCGTCAATGACCGTACCATCATCGAATTGCAGGCCCCACGGAATAAGAATTTTATTCAGTTGCTCCGGGAAATTGGGATCAGCCATTACAAGAGCCTGACCACCTGCCGCCAAATAGTTATTGATGGCTTCGATTTCGGCATCTATCATTTCTTTTCTTGGTGAAGCTATAACCAGTACTGCACAATCCTCGGGAATAACCGGGTAGGACATTAAATCAAGTTCACCTACGACATACAAATCATCCCGTAAGCCATTCAGAACATAACTATAATTCCCGGTCAAGCTGGCTTCACCGTGCCCGGTAAGGAAATAAATCTTCTTCTGAGCGATGCCTGTCACTTCCAGTAATGCACTGGTAAAAGCGTGTTCCGCTTCTATCGATTCTACATTACCCTCATCATCGAAAGACATGATCTGGGAAGGATAGACCATCCGCTTACTATCACCGCTTTCAAAGACCACAGACTGATATTGAAATACCCCGTATTTTCTCGCTTTCTCCGGGCTTTCATCCGGGTCTATCACCTCGTATGTCAACATATCAGAATAGTTCATGTATTCATTTATTAAGTTCTCGGCATACGTAGCAATTCCATACGTATCTTTTGCCGGGACAAAGAAACATAATGCTTTTACCGGTTTTTCCAGTTTCTTTAGTACATCCTTGGTTTGTTCGGTAAGGGTAAAACGGGACAGTTTAGTTATATCAAACCTTTGATACGCGCTGACACTGATGCCGTTTATTAATAACGTAATACCCAGAAATAATGAGGCCATAAGAGTAGTCCCCGCCCCGAATCGGCCCCTACGTCCGGTTAACGCCCCTTTGACTTTTCGAAAATCAAGGACTAGTGCTGCCAACAGCATCAACACTCCCAGTACCATGACTCCCCAGGCTGCCAGTTTTATATCCGGCAGCAGTAACATGACTATTAAACCGGCAAGGAGGATGATAACACCCAGGATTGCCAGGATGCTGGTGTTGGCGTTTGACTCCCGATTCCTCTGCATTTAATTCCACCTGCTATTTTCAAGCGATCGTACCGCCAGGAAAAGGAATAATGCGGTTGCACTAATAAAATAGATGATTCCCCTGGTATCGATTACCCCTGTATAGAAGTCCGAGATATAACTCGCTGGAGAAAAATAACTGAGAACATTTGCTATAGTAGTCGGCATTAGCACGGCGACTGAATTCAGAAACCATAATCCAAGTAATATCGCTCCGGCTACTACCGCCGCAATCAGTTGATTTGAAGTCAATGAAGAAGTAAAAATACCAACCGCCAGGGCTAAACAACCAAGAAGAAATAGGCCCAGGTATCCACCGAATATCGGACCGGGATCGGGATCACCGAATACGAACAGCATGATCGGGTAATATATCGTAAAGACTAACATCATCAACATCAAGCCGACGCTTCCCAGGTATTTGCCGATAATCAGTTCACTGTCTCTGATCGGTGCTGTCATTAGTAGTTCTATCGTTCCCAGCTTCTTCTCTTCCGATATCAGGCGCATCGTTAGCAAAGCCATCAACAACAGCACAACGATAATATAAAAGATATTTGCAAAGACACCCCGCATACTCGTCTCGGTATAGGCTGCCGAGGTTTCTTGCGGCAAGGCAAAGAAGAATCCGGTGCCCAACAGAAAAGCAGCCGTGATAATATAAGCCATCGGCGAGGTCAGGTAGGATTTGAATTCCTTGGCACTTATGGTCAAAATGTTATTCATCGTCCTGCTCCTGGACGTCATCTTTCGTCGTCAATTTGAGGAAGATGTCCTCTAAACTCATGTCCACCGATTCCGACGAAAGTAGCGTAAAACCACCTTGCACGATTGCTTCGCTTATCTTACTTCGCAGGTCCTGGTCGGCTGGAAACTCTACGACGAATCTTGAGTCTTGATATATGACCCTCTTTACCCCTTTAATCGCATGCAATCTTTCTGAGATTTTCTTCGTTGGCCCTTCTACTTCCAGGCGTACGCGCTTCGAGCCGGTAACCATCGTAGTTAGGTTCTCGATTTTATCTTCAGCTACGATATTGCCATGGTCGATGATGATTGCCCGCTGGCATATCACACTCGCTTCAGGGAGTATATGAGTTGATATTAAAACTGTATGTGCTTCTCCTAGTTCTCTGATAAGCTGTCTCGTAGAAGCGATTTGAATAGGATCGATACCAATAGTAGGTTCATCGAATATCAGTACTTCCGGTTCATGAATAATTGCCTGAGCTATCCCTACCCTCTGGCGAAAACCTTTTGACAACTTTCCGATCACCACATCGGCATATTCTTCTAAATGACACCGTTCTATTACATTATCTACTTTTGTTTTTATTTCGATACGCGGCATCCCTCGTAATCTTGCCATATACTCCAGGTAAGCTTGTATCGACATATCTGTATATAAGGGAACTGCTTCAGGGAGATAGCCGATGTGACGGCGGGCTTCCAATGAATTGGTAGTCACATCATACCCGGCTATCTTAATTGTTCCTCTTGTCGGTGCCAGGAAGCCGGTTAACATCCGCATTGTGGTTGTCTTTCCTGCCGCATTGGGTCCGAGAAACCCGACGATTTCTCCCTTTTCTATCCGGAAACTGATATCATCAACGGCAAGACGTTTCCCGTAGTATTTAGTTAAATTTTGGACTTCAATCATTTTTAACCACCCGTTGCCGTAGTAGAAGATGGATTGGATTTGGATAATTGCCAGCTAACCCAGGCATCGATTTCGGAGTTATAATTCCACTTGATCGTATGTGTTTTTGTTTCGCTGCTTAGCCATTGCTGATAATCGTAGCTTTGAACTTGTGACAAATACCCGTCGAGAATCTCCCGGTCCTCTCTTTCCATAACCATCATCACATAATAAGCCGCCGGGCCTTCTTCGGATGTGATATCTTCAACTACTGCCAGGACATCACTGGCTTTCCCTATTTCAATACTAAAGGGATCCATATTATAAAAATACACTCCCTGCGGTAGCCAGTCCAGTTCTCCTCCGAGTTCGCCGGTTGTCGGATCAATCGATATCTCACTGGCTAATTTTTGGAAGTTTTCGCCATTGTCTATTCTTTCTTTCACTGCGAGTGCCTCATCGTATGTACTGAGGAATATTGCGTATACATGAGCATGTTCTCTCGTAGTAGAAATATTACCGTAAATGTATTCTCTAAATTTAGCTTCCCTTAAACTCGCTGCTACCATTTGCCGGTATAAAGACCCGGAGACACCTCGTTCGTTGAGAAGTTGACGGTACCATTCTGCAAATTCAATTTCGGTAATCGTCATATTATCGCTACCGGCTGCTTCTCTTCTTAACTCATTATCAATATCTTCTTCAGTAACATTTATACTGTATTTTTCTGCAGATAGTTTCAGTATTTCCTCATTATTCAAATTTTGCATCGTCGCCAGCCCACTAGCTCCGGCAAGTTTTGCTCTGTCCAGAAAATACCGCATCTTGATGACAGTATCACCATCAATCGTCATTATCGTCTTCTGGAATGGGGCTACATATTGTTGGTAAAAAGCAATACCGACCAGTACTACTACCGCGGCAATGATTACCGACGCAATAATATATGGGACACGGCTTGTTTTTCGTCTGGATATTACAGGTTTGGTACTTTCTTTTAGCGTGTCTTTTCTTTTTTCTTTTTTTACTTGGGACATCTTTTTTACAATCCAACTATTTATCTATTTTGAATAGGTTTTTGGTCGATTATTACCCCTACCAAACCGGTACATGATTATTAACAATCTTCCTTCACAAGACGCGGTTCACCCACGGTAGGGAATATACCGGAGGAAACCGCATAATTGCGAAGGTACTTTATGTACGTTATCTGCCGTTTACACGATGACAGGCTACCCAGTGTTCACCACCAACATCAATCAGTTCCGGACTTTGTTCCCGGCAAATATCATTCGCCAAATGGCATCTCGGGTTGAAATGACAGCCCTTCGGCGGATTGACAGGGCTCGGAACATCGCCGGTCAGGAGAATCCGTTTCCGCTGACGATCAACCTGGGGAGACGGGATCGGTACAGCTGAAAGCAAGGCTTGAGTGTATGGGTGAAGCGGATGATCATATAATTCATCGCTTCGTGTTATTTCCATGATTTTACCCAGGTACATAACGCCAACACGGTCACTTATGTGCCTTACGACGGAAAGATCATGTGCAATAAAAAGATATGTCAGATTAAATTCATCTTTCAGTCTCATCAGCAACTTGATGATCTGTGCTTGAATGGACACATCAAGAGCAGATACCGGTTCATCGCAGACGATGAATTTCGGGCGGACTGCTAATGCCCGGGCAATTCCCAAGCGTTGCCGCTGACCACCGCTAAACTCGTGAGGATAACGGACCCCCATTCTCGGCTCAAGTTCAACCATGCTCAGCAACTCGTTAACCTGTTCGTTATACCCCGCTTTATTCACCATATTATGGACAATTAACGGTTCTCCGATTATATCGCCGGCTGTCATTCTTGGATCCAGCGATGCATATGGATCCTGGAAGATAAGCTGCATGTTCCGGCGCATGCGCCGCATGCTTTCTCCCTTTAGTTTGGTCAGGTCGTTTCCTTCAAAATCGATTGTTCCTGAGGTGATTTTGTAAAGCTGTAATATGGAACGTCCGGTTGTTGTCTTGCCACATCCACTCTCTCCAACCAGTCCCAGCGTTTCACCTTTCTTGATATAGAAACTTATATCGTCTACAGCTTTAACATCAGCCACTCTAGATCGAAAAACACCCGCTAAAACGGGGAAATACATCTTTAGATTTTCTACTTTTACCAAGATGTTGCTATCTGTTTGTGCCATCATCCAGCCTCCATTAGTTGATGTACGTCTTTAATTCTGAAACAGGCGGAAAGATGATCTTTCCCAACCTCTTCAAGTTCCGGCCGTTGTTCCCGGCACTTGGCAACAGCCAGTTTGCAGCGAGGGCTGAAGGGGCACATTGTCTTGGGTAACTTGGCTAAATTTGGCGGGAGGCCGTCGATAACACTTAAATCTCGTCTTCTGGGCAGGTCGAGTCGCGGTACTGAAGCGATCAGACCCACGGTATAGGGATGTTTTGGCGCATTATATATCGCATCCGTCGGGCCTGTTTCCATTAAACGCCCGGCATACATTACATTGACACTGTCAGCATATCGGGCTACTACTCCCAGGTTATGGGTGATAATGATTACTGCCGTACCGAACTGGGTTCTGAGGTTGTTGATTACTTCCAGGAGTTGGGCTTGCACTGTGACATCGACTGAGGTTGTCGGTTCATCAGCTATAAGAAGTGCTGGATTGCAGCTTAATGCCATGGCAATCATGATGCGTTGTTGCATTCCGCCGCTGAATTGGTGGGGATAATCATTTACTCTTCTTTCTGAGTCCGGGATGCCCACTAGTTTTAGTAACTTTGCTGCTTCTTCATTAGCTGTTTTCAGGTCGATTCCCCGATGTAGCTGTAATGCTTCGGAGAGTTGACGGCTTATCGTCAATACCGGATTGAGGGAAGTTGTGGGTTCCTGGAATACCATGGCGATTCGGTTTCCCCGGATATGGCGCATTTCTTCTTCAGTGACTTTTAGTAAATCCTTGCCGTCGAAGAAAACCTCACCACCAACTATGATTCCCGGAGGATATGGGATCAATCTCATGATTGATAAAGCACTGACGCTCTTCCCACAAGCACTTTCTCCGACCAGTGCGACGCATTCGCCCTTTTCGATGTTGTACGTTAACCCATCGACTGCTCTGAGTTCTCCGTCCTGTACATAGAAGTATGTTTTTAGATTCCTAACGTCCAGAATTGTGTCTGCGATGGTCGTTCACCTCTCTTTATTCAGGCTATCACCAGCATTTCGGTTTGTATTGTAACCCCCTTCTCTGTCCCGGTCAACATCACCTGGCTACCCTGTTACTGGCCTGCCCTTCATTCGATATACCTGTATTTTCTCTACCCGGTTACTGAAATTTCTTCCTTTCTCCGGATATTTACCCGCAAATACTGATAAATAATTAATCACCGGAAAATATTTACCTGATATTAGTTAGAAAAATGTCCCTTTGGACCCTACCAATTCGCTGTTTAGGCAATACCCCTTAAACCACAGGAATAAAAAAATAACACGCACCTTATAACATAATAACTCCGCTGTTGTCAAGAAAAAGAACCTTCGGATTATGAATCTATACCGTTAATGTACCGAATCTGTTGTCTTCATTCCTTTGATGTCTGAATATTCTTTTCCCTCTCAATCATAATGTGACTAATGTCCTATTCCTACATGTTAACGGTGCTATAATCAACCTAGTAACTCAAATCTACACGTGAAAAAGGTACTGGTAGGTACTATGCCTGATCCAAAATTAAGGCGGATTAATATACCGATTCGCGGTATGTCCTGTGCTAGTTGTGCCCAAATAATAGAAAAAGGGCTTCGGGAAATCCCGGGTATTTCTTTTTGTCAGGTTAATCTGGCTACAGAAAGCGCTGTTACGGAATTCGATCCTGAACTGGTTGATCTGGCTAAAATCAAATCCGTTATTTCTGAATTAGGGTATGAAGTCGCCTCGAAGAGATCCGTATTTCCGGTTCATGGGATGACCTGCGCAAGTTGTGTTGCCCGTGTTGAAAATGCTCTTTCTCTCGTCCCTGGTGTAATTACCGTTTCTGTTAACCTGGCCTCAGAAAGAGTCACGGTTGAATACCTGGATACCGTAACTTTCAATGACTTGAGACGTGCTGCTAGAGATGCCGGTTATGATCTTCTACCCGAAAGTGAACCCATTTCGGGGGTTGCTTCTGATACAGGGATTGAAATCAAGAAGCTGAAAATCCGGTTTATTTTTGCTGCTATCATGGCAGTTCTGGTTATGGGGCTTGGTTTTGCTCCTTCTTTCCCCGGTAGTAATTACCTGCAGTGGGCACTGGCAACACCCGTACAATTCTGGGCCGGATGGCGGTTTTACCGTGGTATGTGGGGAGCACTGAAGCACCGTACTGCCGATATGAATACCCTGATTGCCGTCGGCACCTCCGCTGCATATATATACAGCGTCACTGCCATCCTTTTTCCTGCGATATTCACAATCGGCGGTGTCATGCCGCACTCATATTTCGATACTTCGGCGTCCATTATTACCTTGATTCTGCTGGGACGCTATCTGGAAGCCCTGGCAAAGGGGCAAACATCCGAAGCGATAAAAAAACTAGTGGGGATGCAACCTGAAACCGCCGTGTTGGTCCGTGATGGGCAGGAAACTGAGGTTCCCGTCGACGATGTTCAACCGGGTGACCTGTTGCTCGTCCGCCCCGGAGACCGGATTCCGGTCGATGGTATTATTCGTCAGGGACATTCAAGTATCGACGAAGCCATGATCACCGGGGAAAGCCTCCCAATTGAAAAAAATGTTGGGGATACCGTGATTGGCGCTACGATTAATAAGACCGGTAGTTTCCAGTTTGAAGCCTCGAAAGTTGGCAAAGATACGATGCTTGCCCGTATTGTCAAACTGGTAGAAGAAGCCCAGGGCAGTAAAGCTCCTATCCAGCGTTTCGCCGATATCGTCGCTGGATATTTCGTGCCAATTGTCATCATCATCGCATTAGTTACATTTCTTGTATGGTTCTTTTTAGGGCCTGCACCGTCTTTTACTTATGCCCTGCTTAATTTTATCGCAGTGCTCATCATAGCCTGTCCGTGCGCCCTGGGATTGGCGACACCAACCGGGATTATCGTGGGGACTGGTAAGGGTGCCGCTTACGGTATCCTTATCCGGAATGCGGAAACACTGGAAAAAGCTCATCGGATCAACACTATCCTCATGGATAAAACCGGCACCCTGACTTTCGGAAAACCAAAGGTCACCGATATCGTTACCGCTTCCTTATATACTGAAGATGAAATACTTCAATTCGCCGCTTCGGTCGAACATGGTTCCGAACATCCCCTTGGTGAAGCTATTGTTCAGGCTGCCCGTGAAAAATCATTGAAACTGGTCCCTGTGGTAGAATTCAATGCCCTCCCCGGGCAGGGTGTCGAGGCTCAACTTGGTGATAACAAAGTAGTTCTGGGTAATCGTAGCCTGATGACTCAACTGGATTTCTCCCTGAAAGAGCTGGATAGACAAGCCGATACACTGTCAGCAAACGGAAAGACAACTATTTTTATTGGTATCGGGCGGGAGGTTGTGGGGCTGATTGCCGTTGCTGATACCTTGAAGCCTGATGCTGGCAATACCGTTAACGCCTTACACCGGTTGGGTATCGAAGTCGGTATGATTACCGGTGATAACCCGCGCACTGCCAACGCTATCGCATCTGAAATCGGTATCGACCGGGTCTTGGCCGAGGTTTTACCTGAAAATAAAGCTGCCGAAGTTAAGCATCTTCAACAACAAGGTAAAGTAGTAGCTATGGTTGGCGATGGTATTAATGACGCCCCGGCACTCGCCCAGGCAGATATCGGTATCGCTATCGGGACCGGGACCGATATTGCCATCGAGACCGCCGATATCACACTGATTGGGGGAGAACTTAAGAATATTGTTACTGCGATTGCCCTTAGTAAACGTACCATGAAGACCATTAAGCAAAATCTTTTCTGGGCTTTTGCCTATAATGTAGTTCTTATACCGGTTGCTGCTGGTATTTTATACCTTGTTTTTAAAAATGGCGGCGTCCCCTCATCCCTCCGCTTTATCCTTGGTGATTACGGTTTTCTCAATCCCATGCTGGCCGCTGCCGCAATGGCTGCTAGTTCAGTCACCGTCGTTAGCAATTCATTACGGCTTAAACGGTTTAAACCCGTCGGGAGTTAACCAGTTTGGATTTTGGAGGAGTAAAATGGCTATTGATCCAGTATGCAAGATGCAAGTAGACGAAAAAAATGCCCCGGCGACTTCAATATATAAAGGAAATAAATACTATTTTTGTGCTCCGGGGTGTAAACGTGCTTTCGATAAGGATCCAGAGAAATTTCTTTCCAATAAATAATCGGTTGTTTTTACCTGGACTTTTTACCGGTTATCTAAATTTATCCCGGCTTTTTTCGTGAGTGTATAACCAGGTCTGTTTCCTGCGGAGTTGTTGTTTATCAACTCCGCAGGTATCCCTCTTTCAGTTCATTAGTAATTCATCAAGTTTTGGTTGATTGAATCCTACTACTACTTTGTCATCAACTAGTATTACCGGAACCGCCATCTGTCCTGATTTCTGTATCAGTTCTCGTGCTTTCTCCCGGTCATTAGTTACATTGTATTCCGTGAAGGTTATCCCTTTACGCGAAAGATACTCTTTCGCCCGGTGGCACCATGGTCAAGTATTAGTTGTATATACCACCACTTTCTTTTGGGTGCTCTCAGACATCTCTACCTCCAAATACCTATTAATCATATTTTAGCAAACCTGCCTTATTTTCGTCACTTACGACTGTTAAAAATCGAAGCTTTCCTATAAATTGTCAATGAGTTATTCTTCTGCGTTATTTGTATATTCTTTACTATGTTTATTATATTTTATGTAAATACATGTTATAATACTTTCAAATATTTCATAATTGGTCGAGCGTAATATTTAATATTTATGTCGTTGTAGTGAGGATGTCAGATGAATATTTTTAAACTCTTGGACGAAGCCATCGTTAAAAATGCATCCGATGTACACCTTTCATCAAATGCCCGGCCGCTTTTTCGTATCGATGGTACATTAGTTCCTGTCGATGGATTTCCATTGCTAAACAAAGCCGACCTTTCTGAGGCTTTTTCATTGATATCTACTACTGAAGAACGCGAAAAATATCTTCGCGAACTTGAATTGGACTTCGGTTATACTTTGCCTGACGGGACTCGTCTAAGATGTAGTGCTGCACAACAAAGAGGGGTTCTCAGTCTGGCTATTCGTATTCTACCGCCACGTATTCCTTCCATCGATGAACTCGAACTCCCTCAAATCATGAAGGACCTTGTCATGAAATTGCGCGGGCTCATTATTATTTCAGGCCCAACCGGCAGCGGTAAAACAACGACCATGGCCGCCATGATCCATCATCTTAATAAAGTCGCCACCCGGCATATTTTCTCGATCGAAGACCCTATTGAATATTTCCAACCTAACATCGACTCGGTTATTACTCAGCGTGAACTTGGTCATGACACGCTCTCTTTCCCTCAAGCACTAAAACATGTGTTAAGACATGATCCTGACGTCATTCTGGTTGGTGAAATGCGTGATTCAGAAACAGCCTCTGCGGCTATTTCGGTAGCTGAAACCGGTCATCTTATTCTTACCACCAGTCATGCCCCATATGCACCACAGGCAATTGAAAGGATTATTGACTTTTTCCCTCCAGCTGAACGGTTTTTAGCTCAAACCAGGCTAGCCTCTCTCATGATTGCCGTCATTTCACAAACACTGGTTCCCCGGGCAGATGGTTCCGGGCGGATAGCTGCTGTTGAAATCATGCTTGGTAATACTGCAGTACGCAGTCTTATCCGTGATGGGAAAATATACCAGTTATATAATACGATGCGCAGCTACCGTAGCATCGGTATGATTACGCTGGACGAATCTCTGGTAAATCTCTATACCAAGCGCATAATCGATGCAAAAACTCTCTATTCTTACTGCGCTGATTCTGAAGAAGTCGAAAAGCTACTTAGCCATAAATCATAGGCTGGGTATATTCAAACGTTTTATCTTCATAGGTGGTAACCGGATATTTCGGTTACCACTACTTGTCTTTGATCGGTTTTTAACTTTTTTAGGATATGAATATTTTCTAATATCTATTCCGTTTATTTTGTAATTGCAAGTTTATTGTTGTAGTCTCCTTCTACTACTCTGTTTAGTTATTTCCATTACAACAATATTTATCGATAAATATTGTTGTAGACTACTTTCAAATTGTAGGAAGATATTAGTACGTTCCCAAAAACACGAAAAGTCTCCATAAGGAGACTCTTCGTTATATCAACACCGGCTTTTGCCAGTTGGTTACTGCTAAATTGTCTAGCTTTTTCGTTTCTTTCTTGATTACTAACTTAATAATACTACTGCTGCGTATACGGCAAACACGATGATCGCCAACAACGCCACGCCTATCCCTATCCATACCACTTTCATCCGTCCCAATTTATAACCAAGGTAATCGCCTAATATCATTGCTGCGATCGCTGCAACGATAATTACAACATACTTAATTGCACTTTGCAGTTCTTCCATTTATTCTCCCTGGCCTATATTAAGCCGAGAATATCAAAATGTTATTCTTGTAAAATAGCTTTTCGTAAGATCGTTTGCCACTGAATCCAGTCTAATTTTACAAGCTGTAATGCCCAATTTCTTATCTCTTCACATGAAGTTAATGAATACAGGTTGATCTTGTTTTCTGTTTCCAGGGTAACAATACCATTTGAGACCAGATATTTTAAACCTCGCTCAACGAAGACACTCTGGTGTCTGAAAGCAAGGACGATTGCCGCGCGGCTAAACCGTGTATACGGATGTTTTCCAAGAAACCTTATCAATTCCAACAAGCTGCAGCGGTCATCATTATAGTTCTCTGTATATTTTCCCAGTTGTTCTTCTATTTCAATATCGGAGGTAAACATGCACGCCCTCCCCGGTCTAGTATATAAAAGGAAACCAGGGAGCGGCGGGGCTGACCCCCGCCGCTCCCTCCACTCACGGGGCAATTAGCGAGTGGTGTATGTCCCGGTACGCGGCCGGGAGGTATAGCTCTGCCGTTGTCTCAGGAAGGAAGGAACTTCGAATTCTTCTTCAGTCTTTAAGATTTTAAGATTCTTAACGATTTCCTTTTCTCTGGAACTTCCGGCGAAATGCTTCTCTCGTGGTAAAACCAGTCGCAATAAGTGTTAAGCGAACTTCATTACCCATATTCGGGATCGAGAACGACACCGAAGATAACATTTGCTTCAGGGTCGACTGCCTGGCGGACAATTTCAGCAGCCGCATTGACTTCGAACAGGCTAAGGCCTGGACCACCGGCGATATTGAACAGAACGCCCTTGGCGCCGTCCATTGATACATCCAGTAATGGGCTGGCAAGCGCTGTCTTGGCTGCATCGACCGCACGGTTCTGACCTGAACCACGACCGATCGACATCCAAGCCGGGCCGGCATCTTTCATGATCGCTCTGATATCGGCAAAGTCAAGGTTGATAAGGCCGGGAACCGTTACTACTTCAGCGATTGCCTGGACACCATGGTACAGAACTTCATCAGCCATCTTGAAGGCGCCGTCAACACCGGTCTTCTGATCGCAAAGATTGAGCAATCGATCGTTGGGGATAATAACCAGGGTATCGACTTTATCCATCAATTCCTGGATGCCTTCTTCTGCTGTCCGTGATCTGTAATTACCTTCAAACCCGAAGGGTTTGGTTACGATAGCGATGGTTAAGGCGCCGGTCTGTTTCGAAACTTCGGCTACCATCGGTGCAGAACCGGTACCGGTACCGCCGCCCATACCAGCGGTGATGAAGGTCATGTCGGATCCAGCCATTACCTGTTTGATTTCATCGCGGCTCTCCTCTGCTGCCTTACGGCCCATGGTGCGGTCGCCGCCGGCGCCAAGGCCTCTGGTGATTCTCTCACCAAGTTGAATTCTGATTGCTGCTTCTGTAATTGCCAGAGCCTGCGCATCGGTATTCATGGCGATGAATTCTACGCCACGGATTTGCTCACGAACCATTCTGGTGATTGCATTACAACCAGCGCCACCAAGGCCGCAGACTTTTATCTTTGCCCCACTGGGGACGTAACTTGTTTTAGCCATTTCATTCCTCCTTAATTATTCTCTTTTTATTTGAAGATGCGGAACATCTGCGATAAAGTATGCTTTATTCCGCTCTGCGGTACCCAGGTATTCACTCCCTGGTTCCGCATCTTCCATAGAAGAAGTCCGACGGCGGTGGCATAGGCTGGATCACGCAACTCATCGGATACGCCGAACAGGCTGACCGGCTCACCGACCCTGACGGGCACATGAGCGATTTCCTGGGCTACTTCAGCAATACCGGGTAAATTCGATGAACCACCGGTAAGAACCAGGCCTGCCGGAATGAATTTTGCATAATCGGTTCTCGGCAATTCCATCATGATCAGTCGTACCAGTTCTTCAACTCTAATGCGGATGATTTCAGATAGGTCCTTATATGAGACGGCATGCCCGTCTTCAGTTAGGGTTTTCTCGGCATCCACGGCAACATCCATATTCAAGCTGACATTGCCGTATTTCTTTTTCATCGATTCGGCTAATTCCGGGGACAACCCCAAGCCGACTGAGATATCACGGGTGATCAGATGACCGGCTACCGGTAATACTGAGGTATGGCAGATGGTATCATCTTTGAGTACCGCAATATCCGTAGTTCCGCCACCGATATCGGCGATCATGACGCCATCCATTCTCTCTTCTTCACTCAGAACAGCTTCGGCACTGGCCAGCGGTTCCATGACCAGGTCATCGATTTCGATGCCCAGGCCGCGGATGCATTTGGTCAGGTTTTGTACTGAAGTGATCGCCGCGGTAATGATATGAGCTTCCACATCAAGACGGAAACCATGCATACCGACTGGATTCTTTACGCCTTCTTGTCCGTCAACCACATACTGGCGCGGAATAATATGTAATACTTTATGGTCTGAGGGAACTTTAACCGTTCGGGCTACCTGCAGTACCCTCTTCAGATCAGCAGGTTTGACTAGCTGATCGCCCCGGGTGATGGCAATTACACCATGATTGTTTACTGAACTGATATGGCGTCCGGTAACACCGATATAAGCTGATTCCAGTTTAACACCGGCAGTACTCTCTGCTTTCTTGATCGATGCCCGGATCGCTTCTTTGGCTTCGCTTACATTTACGACCAGGCCTTTCTGAAGGCCCTGAGAGGGACCGACGCCGACGCCGAGGATACGCAGTGAACCTTCGGTATCGAGGTCACCTATTATAGTACATACTTTAGTTGTGCCGACATCTATGGCAGCAACCTTGGATCTCTTCATTTTTCCTCCTTCCTTTCGATGATAGTGGTTGAACTGTCGCTTATCCTCTCATCTCTCGATAGCGAACGTTCCATTTGCTGCAGAGTAGATTAACGTAGTTCTTTACATCTGGATTTGAAGTTTTGTAAAGTTCGGCCAGAAAACCGTGCAGCAACTCACCACCGGTCATCCCGGGAGCAGCCTCCTCTGGTCCTGGCAGGTTCACATACACCATCTCTGTCATTAATTTTTGGTACTCGATTGATTGCCCCATGATTGACGTTCCTCCTTTTGAAAAATTAAATATGTCAATATCGTACTCGTTACAAAAAGTACCCGCCAAAAACTGTCCTTTACAGTTCCGCGTCATATAAAATAAATTCCATACCATTTCTTCTTCATTACTAAAATTTGTCCTCATTACCTATTGTATAAAAGGACTCATTACCCTATAATTACCAAAACTCCACTAAGGGGCGGGATATGGTAGCGGAACATGGGCGAAAACGGTTGCCACCCTACATCTCATATCGTACGTTTCATAACTTCCTTGAAGGGTTGCAGCAGCGTATGCCGGCCCGTATTGACCGCTCGTATTGGGGTGATATGTTATCCGGTAGTACCGGCACCCAGTTGATGGCCGCTCTACGTTTCCTTGACCTGATCGATGAAAATGGAAGGCCGACCGACCGTTTGAAGCCGCTTGTTTCTTCCCGGGGAGAACAACGGAACAATATCCTTCGTGAAATCGCTTTAACCAGCTTCGATTTTGTTCTGGAAGGTGAACTTGACCCGCAGAATGCTACCTATTCTCAACTTGAAGAGATATTCAGTGAAAAATACCAGCTTACCGGCCAGTTAAGCCGCAAATGTCTAAAATTTTTTATCGAACTAAGTAATAATGCCGGTATTTCTTTATCGCCCTTCATTACCAGAAGATTCCGTTCCGGTTATTCGGCAACAAGTTCCAAACTGATTACTAAAAAAACATCCGGTGGAACTAAAGTCATTACCAAAAGTACGAATGTTAGAATGGGACGTAACTTTACTATTCAAAACAATACGGAAGATAATACTGCTATCAGTTCCTGGGATAAAATGTTGTTGACTAAATTCCCGACTTTTGATCCTGATTGGTCCGATGATGTCAAGCTGAAATGGTTCACTGCTTTCGACGAATTGATGCGGCGGGTTATCAACAATAAACCGGAAAAGTAATTTTCCAGGACAATACAAAAAGAGCAGGCCTGATGTCAGGCCTGCTCTTTTTATTTTCAGTTTATTTATCTAGTTAGGTTTTACGGTCCGGTAGCAATCGCTGCAATAGACCGGTCTACCCTGGCGTGGTTCGAAGGGTACTTCGGTTTCTTTACCACACTGGGCACAAACAGCCGGGAACAACTGGCGCTTCTGCCGTGGTCCGGAAGAAGTTTCCCCGCGGGCTGCTTTTCTAGCCTCGCGGCATGCCGGGCAGCGCTTGGGTTCATTAGTATAACCCTTGGATGCGTAAAATTCCTGTTCCTGGGCGCTGAAGGTGAAGGTGATACCGCAATCGGCACATTGGATTGACTTATCCTGATAAGCCATTGGACGACCTCCTCATATCATTAGTGGGCTGAGCCGGGGTCATCCAACTTTGTAATTGAAATCTGCTTGATTCCACCAAGTTTGTGACCACCTGAACTGTAACCACCAGACGATATTATACACATGAAACCAAATACCTGCAAGAACCGCAGGAATCAAGCCTTATTACTAACAGCCGTTAATCAATGGTACTTAACTACAGAACTTAATCTTTTCTCTTTGTTCCCTATTCAAACACATTCAATTGCTTTGTTTTACACTTAACTTTCATATTTTACGTTTCTCAACTGATCAATATAGAATATTTAGAGGCGTATGTGACCATTGACATTTGCTGCTCTGAATGATATATCTGTGGGCTAATTTAGCAACATGGGGACGATGTTGCCGAAATGAAAACGGGACGCTGGATTTCTTCTATAATAGGCTTACTCTCAGAAAATGGGTCATGTCACCTGTCTGCTTGTCTTATTGTCTCTTTTTTCTCCCGGGTGGCTTATTTTCCATATTCTGATTAAGTCCTTATTTATTATAGAGGATTAGGTTATTTTGAAACACTTCATGAACCCGGGCTTATTTTATGGATTGTTTCAAAATCCCCAGTACCTTAATTATAAAAATATCATGTCAGGAGGTGCAGATTTTTTCGAGCAAAAACTCCATATTTGTATCGTCTTTATAAATCGTAAATAGGAGGATAGTGTTTTGCAAAAGAAAACCTTGTGTGTAATCATCGGTCTACTTTTAACCTTCGCGATGTTGCTTTTTGCATGCAATCCGGAACCAACTACCGCACCGGCTTCTACCACCTCAAAACCCCCTACCCAGACTACCACCACGACTACCAAACCGCCTTCTGATAAGCCGCAGTATGGCGGGACTCTCACGCTACTATCGGGAACCAACTTCCAGGTATTCGCTCCTGGCGCCGGGCGTCCGGGAGGACCCCCATTCATGTGGGAGGGGATTACCCGAGCCGACCGCACCCGTGGCCCAGCGGGAAGCAAACTCGTCGATTATGGCAATGGGCCAACGAGTATGGCGGATGTTATTGGATGTCTAGCTGAGAAATGGTCGACGCCCGATTCGAATACATGGGTGCTCGACATCCGTCAGGGTGTCCACTTCCCTATGATTCCCAATAATGCAGGGTCGACACTCGTCGGTGGCCGTGAGATGACCGCTGACGATATCATCGCCAGCCTCGAAGCCAACCGCGACCAGGCGAAGTCATGGGCAAAAACTCGCCGAACCGGCTTTGCACTCAAATATGACGGCCGAGAAGACGGGGCAGTGGCAGGTGACAGTGCACGTACCCGTAAACCCAAGCACTGCATATCTATGGCTGATGGGTGGCGGTGGCAGCCAGTTCGTCTGGCCTGATGAATGGATTCCTAAGTATTTCGAGAACAACGACTGGCGCGTTGCAGTCGGTACCGGAGCATATTACATCACCGATTTCGTCGACAACAGTGTACTGACGATGGCACGCAATAAAAACTACTGGGACACAAACCCAGTCGGCCCCGGCAAGGGTGACCAGCTGCCGTATATCGACAATATCAAATTCCTCATCGTGCCGGATACCTCAACCCAGTTATCCGCTCTCCGAACAGGTAAAGCAGAAATGGTGGCCTCAGGCGGCTTCGCCCACCGGTTTTGACCGGGATGACGCTAAAAACCTGCTGGGAACCAACCCGGATATCCAGACCTACAAGTTCCTGGCTTATCCTTACCAGGTAGGCATGCGGCGAGACAAACCAGACCTGCCGTATAACGACATCAGGGTGCGCAAGGCACTTATGATGGCCACCGACATGGAAAGTATCGCTGCTGACCTGTACGGCGGGGAAGCGGAGATACTCGCCAGCCCGTCGAGCCCCCTGTTTCCGACGTGCTACACGCCGCTCGATAAGCTTCCGGCTGAGACACAGGAGCTTTACCAATATAATCCCGACAAGGCTAAACAGCTTCTTGCCGATGCCGGTTATCCGGATGGTTTCCAGGCTACAATGGTGGTAAGCACGTCTCCTTCAACCGCAAGCGACATGGCTGAGACCCTCAAAGCAATGTGGGCGAAAGTCGGCGTCAACATCGATATCCAGCTCAAGGAATTCGGTGCTTACTCTACCATCTGGACTACTCGGAGTTTTGACGACCTGTTGTTGGCGACGAACTGCGGTGGTGATAATGCCCTGTTCGTGAGGTACAGCTTCGGCTACTTCCGCGGCCCGAACAGCTACAACATCAGCTACGTCAATGACCCCGTCGGTTCCGACTCAATCATCGAAACAGCATTCGAAGAAGAATGCAAATACATTAACGTTGACTTTGCCAAGTGCGACCAGCTTCATAAGGATGCCAACGTCTATATCCTCGGCCAGGCATTCCTGATTCCGACTCCGGCAGCCTATCAATACCGCATGTGGCAGCCGTGGCTGAAAGACTTCTATGGTGAAGGCGCCAGTAAACACTTGGATCCAGTATGTCTGGCTTGACCAGGCTATGAAGACTTCTACTAAACAAATAGAACACACTCTGGTCTCTGATCGTGCACCGTATTAGCACGAAGGCTAAAACGGTTAGGAGGGCAGCTGATTTAAAGGCAGCTGCCCTCCTTTCTGTTCATGGTCATTTCGTACTTAAATTTCGTTGAACTAATGACTTTCTTGCCTTGTTTCTGCTAAACTGAACTTAATATTCGATAAGGAGTGAATCCGATATGGCGGTTACGGTTTATTCCAGCCCGACTTGAGTCTACTGCCGGATGTTGAAAGAGTATCTTTCCCAACGCGGCATCAAATACCAGGAGCGTGATATTTCTCTCGACCGCTCGGCTGGTGCGGAGGTCATGCGCCTTACCGGCCAGATGGCCGTGCCGGTGACGGTCATCGATGGCCAGACCGTTATTGGCTTCGACCGGCCTGCGCTTGACCGGTTATTAGCCGCAGCCGCAGTTTCTTCCGGTCCCTCGTTAGGAGCTGCCGTCGGCGATGCCGCTAAAATCACCCGGCAGCGGGGTCTACCTTTATCCACCGGAGCTTTTGTTGGCGGAGTAAAACCGGACTCACTAGCTCAAAGACTGGGTCTCGCTGTGGGCGATATTATTATCGGACTTAACGGACAAATGGTTAACAGTCCCGATGATATCGAAAAAATCGTCGCCAGCTTACATCAAGGCAGCCAGGTCACAATCTCCTTTACCAGGGGTGAGAAAAGGCTTAGTGCGTCAGGCATATTTTAACCGGTAACTAAGTCTGTCTGAATAATCTGATTTTCTCCGCCTTGAGCTTTTTTGTTTGTTATTAGAATGACGTTACGAAACAGCCTTTAACCAGCAGGTGATATCTATGGCGATCCTGGATCTCGCAGGAGCTTCTGTTGCCGGTCTGTGGCAACTTCGGTAATACCTCCGGAAATAGAAAGGCCCGGCATGGCATATCTAGCCGGTGCCGGGCTTTTATCTGGACTAACTTATTTTTTAACCTTCAGGTGTGATTGGCCGGTCTCTCTTTTGGAAGAGTTCGATGACCATGCCCCCTACTTTCCGGGCATCCATATAGGCATATTCACCCTTGGCATAATACATCGCCGGCACGCCTTTGGCCTTCAGTTCCTCGACTTCTTTGGCCAGGTTGTCCACCTGGTAAGCTACATGGTTCGGTCCTTCACCGTGCTGCTTTAGCCAGGTCTCGTTCCAGTTGCCCCCGTCGACCGGTTCGGTCATCTCTATCTGGAGAGGGCCGAGGTTCATCATCTTGATCTTGATCTTCCACGGCGGGACATTCTTCTTGCCGTATGTCTCAAAATCCTTGAAACGGGTGCTGTCCAGTACTCCCGCCGGCCTGGCATCAGCTTTGCCGCCCAGCGACTCGAAATACTTGACTGCCTCATCCATGTTTTTTACGGATATGCCCACGTGCCAAAGCGTCCAGTTTTCCATTCCCATATATGCCTTCTCCTTTTCTAATTTCTATCTTAACGGCTGATAATCTTTGAGTGCTTCATGTACCTTCTTAAGCCAGTCGATAATAGTGATTTTTTGCGGGCATTGCTCTTCACAGTGTGCCGCACTCTATACACTGGTCGGCGCGGTGTTCCGGTTTGATACCGAACGGGCTGGCATAGCGCATCTTGCCTACATTCATGTCGCCATACATGACGGCTTCATTATACAACCGGAAGATGTCCGGAATCAGCACTCCGTTGGGACATGGCTGGCAGTAGCCGCAGGCCGTACATGGAATCGGGCACAATCCCTGGTAAGCATCTCTTACTTTACTTATTAGTGTCAGGTCAGCTTCATTCAGTGTCCCCGGCCCCGACCTCCCCGCTGAGACTACATTCTCCTCCACTTGTTCCATTGTACTCATCCCGCTCAATACCACCGATACCTCCGGCTGGTTCCAAATCCATTGCAGCGCCCATTCCGCCCGGCCCCACTTCCGTGAGGATGCTTGCCATAATTTCTTGATACTCTCCGGTGGTTCTTTAGCCAGTAGCCCGCCGCGGATGGGTTCCATCACCACCACTCCCAACCCTTTGCCCGCCGCATACTCAACACCCCGCCGCCCCGCCTGATTTTCGATATCCATGAAATTGTACTGTACCTGGCAAAAGGTCCAGTTATCGTAATAATCGATGATTTCCTTCAGTACCTCGAACTTATCATGGAATGAAAATCCCAGATGGCCGATACGTCCGGATTTCATCATTTTTTCCGCCCAGGGTATTATTTTCAGGTCACGCATCTTCGGCCACGATTCGGCGTTGAGCCCGTGCAGGAGATAGAAATCGATTTTATCCGTCTGGAGTTTCTCTAATTGTTCATTCAGGATGCGGTCGAAATCAGCCGCCGTATTTACCATGTTCGGCGGGATTTTTGTGGCGATCCTGGTTTTCGCCCGGTAGCCGTCTTTCAGTGCTTTCCCCAGCACCCGCTCGCTGTTTCCCATGTGATAAAGATAGGCTGAATCTATGTAATTTACCCCGTGGTCGAGCGCATAACGTATCATCCGTATCGCTTCCGGCTCGTTTATATTAGCCTGGTTGCCATCGGTCGTCGGCAGCCGCATCGCCCCGAAACCCAGTGCCGATACTTGCCAGTCTAGTTTTCCGAACTTTCGGTATTTCATTGGACTTCCTCCATGTAGATATGAAATCGCACTTTTTACTATGGCCGGTTTGTTACTTACCTCATTCTATTGCGCTTCTCCCGGTGAAAGCAAACCGGAGTGAAAAGGAGTTTATTATCCTTCCGGAAAAAGTAAATATCACGGGCTCTTATTGCTGCATTTCACAGCTTGCCAGAATATACTCAGCTACCTGGATAAATCCTTTTTCGACATCCTGTTCGCTCTGATAGGCCGCCGTACCTTCCATCATTTGTAATTGTTCCGCCGATAGTTGTGGATTTAGTACCCGGACACTAAATGGGAATATTTTGAATAATGAAATATCAGTCGGCGAATCTCCACACACCATGACTTCGTTCTTCCCATAAGGGCTTCCCGTTATTTTATCCAGGAGCTTTGCTAAAGTCCCGCCTTTACTGATCCCCTCCCCCATCACATGTACCATGTACCCGGAATCGGCGATCTGTACCCCCGGTGCCGCCTTTTTCAGTTCTTCTACCGGTATCCCCCCGGTATGTATCGTCACGTCCACGGTACGGAAGGCATTGTCCTTCCTCTCGCTTATCTTGCCGGGAAATGCCGCCTTTAGTTTGGTTACTGCTGCCCGCGCCGGTGCACGGGAATAACCCAATTCCACTAAATCACCTTCCTGGCTGACCTGTGCTACGCCGCCGTTCTCTGCGATCAACGGCCCTTTTGTCGCTAACAACTTAGCCGCCTGGGTTAACCGTAACAAAGTCCGTCCGGACACCAGTCCCACGGTTATCCCCTTCTCCTGCAGCCTGGTCACTATCTCAACAACATCCGGGCTGAAATATTCCCCGTCGGCCGTCAGCGTGCCGTCGACGTCGCTCATTATCAGGCGTAGTTTCCGGGCAATTTCCGCTGGGATTTGCTGGAAGGTTCGGGTCACACTAGTAGCATAACCCGGCAGATAAGTCCGGTGCAAATAGTTTTCGCCCGGTTTTTGACTCATCTCGTTCAACATGGTTAGAATGGATTTGATAACCATGTCAGATTTTTCCGGGAGGTTGTGAAAGTTATGAGTGGTTCTAATATCGGTAGGTTTATTATTTTTGGTGCCGGTGGTATCGGCGGTGTCGTCGGCGGGCACCTCCTGATGGCTGGTTATGATGTTGTCTTGATCGGCCGCCCCGCTCATATGCAAGCCGTCCGAAAAAACGGCCTTAAACTCATCAAGCCGAATCAGACACATACTCTAAAAACTACTGCAGTCACCTCTCCCTCCGAAGCTAATCTGCAGTCCAATGACATCATCCTGCTCACCATGAAAGGCCAGAATACCGAAGCCGCCATGCGCACCCTGAAATCGGTTATTACCGATATCCCGGTTTTCTGCCTGCAGAACGGCGTCCGCAACGAAGAGATTGTCGCTTCCTTTTTTCCCCGTGTTTACAGTACCCGGGTGAATATCGGCGCCGTCTATATGAATGATGGCGAAGTCGTTTGCCGCCGTGATCCCCCTGGCTGGCTGGTGATGAGCGTTTATCCCCGGGGCATCGATAAACTGGTCGAGGATGTCGGTGCTGCCCTGCGTAAAGCTGATTTCTACGTCCTGGTAACACCCGACGCCATGCCTTATAAATGGGGTAAACTCATGACCAACCTCGGCAATGCTGTCGGCGCCATTACCAACGGTAGTTTTAAAGAAACACACAGCATCACCCAGGCTGCCCAGGATGAAGCCGCCAAAATTCTCCAGGCTGCCGGTATCCCCTGGCTTTCCGAAGAACAGATAAAGAAGGAATGGTCCGACTTCATGGTGCCACCCCGCGCCGCCCTCAATACCCCCGAGCAGAGCTCTACCTGGCAGAGCCTCGGCCGTCAACAGGGTACCGTCGAAACCGATTTCCTTAACGGTGAGATCGTCCGTGTCGCTAAACGTATCGGCCGCGCCGCCCCCGTCAATGAGACGATTACCCGCCTGGCTTCGGAAATGGCCGCTGATAAGGAAAAACCGGGGAAATATCCGCCGGCTGAATTGCACCGTTTGCTTGGTATAGCCTGACTTTCCAGTTACTGATAACTTAAGGAGGTAATATTATGTCAAGCAAGTTGTTCCGTACTGCGCTTTTCTTCCTTTTTACACTGGCTTTGCTCCTGGCTACTGCTTGTTCCCCTTCCCCCTCCCCCATAACCTCTCCCCTCGGTAAAACCGTCTCCCTCGCTCCCGGCCGGTCTGTCTCGCTCGACGGCGAATCGTTGGATATCAAGTTCGTTGAAGTCATCAACGACAGCCGCTGCGCCTCCGGTGTTACCTGCGTCTGGCAGGGTGAAGTCAGTTCCCGCCTTGAAATCACTTTTCAGGGTACTGTTTATACCAAGGTCGTCACGCAGCCGGGTTTGACGTCTGAGTCGTCGTCCACCGAATTCAACGTTTATCTCCTGCGCTTTAACGTCCAGCCCTACCCCACCGCCGGCACCCCCATCAAAGATAACGAATACCGCCTGCAATTAACTGTAGATAAAAAATCCCCATAATCGTTTAAAAAAAGGCCGTATCTTGAACTCAAGATACGGCCTGCTAGTTTAATTTCAGTGTTTGTCTCTTATTTAGCTGGTCTTAAGATCGCCCGCGCCGGCGCTGCATCGCCTTTCTCCAGGAACAATGGTAAACAAATAAGGTCGTAACGGCCCGGTTTCACCTTGGCCAGATTTATCCCTTCCAGGATATACACCCCGGCGTTCAGAAAAGTGGTATGCGTGCCGCCCAGGTTGGTATCGTCCCCGAACTTGCCTATCGACAGGTAGTCCAGGCCGATCACGCGTATTCCCTTCTCTACCAGGTATTTCGCCACATCCAGCGAAATATATGTATAGTCCGGCACGAATTCGTCGGTCTTGTAACACCTTGCCGAGTTCCTCGTCTTGAAAAGGATCCGCTCCCCGCGCCGGATATTATATGGCTCGACTTCCTTCAACTCGATCGAGACCGGATCTTTGATTTCGATTACTCTCGCCCGCCCCACCGTCGCATCGATCGGCATCTTATCGATCGTCAGCCCCCCGGCCATGAAATGCAGTGGCGCATCGACATGCGTCCCTACATGATCGATGATTTGCATCTCCGTCAGCGTCACGCCATCGCCCTTGTCCCTGTCCTTGATGCGTTCGATTCTCGGTACCGGATCGCCCGGCCAGTATACCATCTTGTTCTTTATCGGGATTGAAATATCTATCCAATCCGACTTCGTGGCGGCGCCCCACTTATTTTCGGTCTTCTTCTCAGCCAAGCTCGTAACCTCCTCTGTCATCAATATCGGGTAGAATGCCGTATTTACTACCATACCCATGATACCCTGTCAACTTCACAGTAGAAAATAATTCCGTTCGTTTGGTACAATAGGGCACCTGATAATGTCTGTATCTTGGGAGGGATTTTTCATGAAGGGACCGCTTACTGGTATCCGTGTTCTTGCCCTGGAAAACTATCTGGCTGGTCCGGTCGCTTCTATGACCATGGGTGACCTCGGCGCTGAGGTCATTAAGATCGAACCCCCGCAGGGCGACCTCTCCCGCCAAACCGCTGGGCCTAACCATAAAGGCGAGTCCAGCCATTTTCTGAGTTGGAACCGTAATAAAAATAGTATTGTGCTCGACCTGCGTACCAACGCCGGCAAGGAAGCTTTTTTCGGCCTGGTCCGTATTTCCGATATCGTCATCAATAACTTCCGCCTTGGCGTTATGGCACGCCTGGGTATCTCTCATGATAAATTAGTAGAAATTAATCCCCGCATCATCTCGGTTAATATCACTGGAATGGGTACCCTTGGCCCGGATAAGGACCGTCCCTCTGTCGAGTCCACCGCTGCCGGTTGGAGCGGTATCTTGAGTGTCACCGGCGAACCCGGCGGCCGCCCCATCCGCCCCGGCCCCGCCATGTCCGACCTCGCTAATGCCCAGTATGCCGTCATCGCCGCTCTTAGCGCCCTCTACCAACGCGAGCGTACCGGTGCCGGCCAGAATATCGATGTTTCCCTGCTCGGTGCCAGCGTCGCTTATATGGGCTACCATATCAGCTACTATACCTGCTCCGGTGAGGTCCCCGGTCCCCTAGGTTCCGGTTATCCCTTCACCACCCCCTACGGCGCCTACAAGACCGCCGACGGTTATGTCGTCCTCGGCCCTTGCTGGCCCCGTATCGCCCGGGCGATCGGCGCCGACTGGCTGGTTGAAGACCCCCGCTTCGCCACCACCACCCACCGCCTGCAAAACCGGCGCGAACTTGACGCCGAGATCGAAAAATATCTTGCTAATGCCAATACTGATGAATGGTTGAATATCTTCTACGCCGAGGATATCGTCGCCGGCCCGCTGCACCAGGTTGATGAGGTGGTCGCCGATCCCCAGGTCAACGCCCTGGGTATGATCCTGGAGATTCCCCACCCCCTCGGCGGCAGTATCAAAGTCGCCGGCAGCCCCATCCGTATGGACTCAATTACAGGTGAAAATACGGCCCCGCCCACCCTCGGCCGGCACACTGAACAAGTCCTGCGTGAACTCCTGCACTACTCTCCCCAAAAAATACGCTCACTGAAGGCTGAGCAGGACGCTGCCGCTGCCGACACCAAAAGCCACGTCTGGAAGGAAAAATAAGTTATGGTAGTGCCGCGCTGCGTTGTCATCATTTACGTCGGGATGTACCACCAAAACTCCCACCACCACTCCCCCCGTCACCCTTTCATCCATCGCCGTAACGCCGGCGTCACCTGACAACCTGGCCGTCGGCAGTACTTTGCAATTAACCGCCACCGGGACCTATTCCGACGGTAAACAAGCTAATATTACTTCCCAGGTATCGTGGACCAGTGCCAATACCAGTGTCGCCGCGGTCTCAGTTACGGGTTTAGCCACCGGAGTCGCTGAAGGTACCTCGAAAATCACCGCCTCTTTAAGTAGTAAAACCAGCCCGGCGGTAAATCTGACCGTGAGTAAACCCGTACCGGTGTTGTCCGCCATTACCTTAACCCCGGCCTCATCGGGGAACTTGACGGTCGGTGCTACCCTGAAAATTAATGCTAAAGCTGCTTATTCCGATAATTCCACCAAAGACATCACCTCCCAGGTTACCTGGGCTGTCTCGGACAATACTATTGCTAATATCTCCCCTGCCGGGTTAGTTACCGGGGTCGCTGCCGGAACAACCGATATCACCGCCTCATTGTCAGGCATTACCAGCGCTAAATTAACTTTGACCGTCGTGCCGGCCCCAACGCTGGCTTCGATTGTTGTAACACCGGCATCTCCGGACAGCCTGGCAGTGGGTGCGACCCGGCAGTTCACCGCCACCGGAACCTATTCCGATAACTCTACTGCGGATTTCTCTTCGCAAGTAACCTGGACCAGCACCGTTGCTGATGTCGCCATCATATCAGCTTCCGGTCTTGCTAACGGCGTCGCTGCCGGCACTACTGAAATTACCGCTTCATTATCGGAAATAACCAGTACCGCTGTCACGCTCACGGTAACTTAAAATTAGTCCGAAATTAAAAAAATCTGGCGAGAGTCCTGATGAATTCGGGACTCTCGCTAATACCTGTTACCAGTCCACGTTTTCTTATTGCTGGACGATGGAATTGTTTCGATAATACTAGATAAAAAGCGTTTGTCTCGACCTATCCGACATCTCCAGCATCGCCGCCACCCCCACCGCTTCCAACGCCTCCGGTATCAGGTCTTCCTTCTTGATTTCCATCACCTGCATACTCGTCTCACAGGGGTACAGCTTCACCCCCAGTTCGATGGCAGTCTTCCTTAATTCATCGAGCGGCGCCACTTTATGGTCCCCCATCATCTTCTTAAACATCCACCGTCCGATGCCCCAGAAGTTGAATCTTGACGGGCCGATGCGGTTGATCCCGCCCCGGTTCATTATCCCCATCATCCGCCCGAACAGGCTTTTTCCTGTGAAATTTCCCTTCTGTATCGCCTTGATACCCCAGAATGTAAAGAACATGCTGGTATCTTTGCCTGCCGCTGCCGCCCCCACTGCGATACTGAAAGCTGCGAATACTTTGTCCATATCGCCGCTCATCACGATGATTGTCGTCCCGGTATTCTCTGTCATGCTTGTTCCCTCCTTATTACCTTGACCGTTACCTTCTTAGCTTAAAACTGGCCAGTCAAAATTCCGGCTGAAACATATAATTGACACTTACTTTATATTGTAGCTTGTTTCTGACTGAAACCGGAAATAAGGCAGCGGAAAGTATTAGTCCAGTTTCCGCAGGCGCGGCACGAACAACACCGCTGCCAGTGTCACGGCTATCAGGACAATCGCCAGGCTCCCCACCGCCCACTGCACCCCCACTCCCTCCGCCAGTATCCCCGCCAGGAAGGTGCTCAGGCTGGCAAAGCCGAACTGCATCATGTACAGTGCCATCACCCGGCCCATGTATTCATTATCCACGTACGACTGTACCAGCGTGCTGCTCAGCGTCATTCTGCCTGTTTGGGCCAGGCCGATGACTGCCATCAGCGCCAGCGATAACGGCCACGAAGTCGAAAAAGCGAAACCGGCCAGCGATAGGCCTAATAGTAGTCCGCTCAGGACGAACAGGATGCCCCGTTTCCGGTTCGGCAGCGTCGCCATGATGACCGACCCCACCAGCGCCCCCACCCCCGATACGCTCATCAGGACGCCCATCCCACCCGCTCCTACGTGCAGTACATCGTCGACGAATATTGCCATCATATTGTTGTACGGCATCGCCAGGAAAACGATGACCGTGCTTAATAACAATATCAGCAGCATGTTCGCGTTGTGCATGACATATTTCATGCCCTGGATGATTCCCTGTAAAGCCCGCATCGGCACCCGGTTTACTTTTTTTGTATTCGGCAGGATAAAGAAAAAGAATACCGAAGCCAGGTACATCACCGTCATTACGTAGTACACTGCCTCGAACTCGAAGGCTTCCACCAGAAAGCCGGCTACAGCCGGAGCCATGATTTGCAACAGGTTCATGCCCATCGTATTCAGCGATATTGCATTCATCAACTGGTCGGCTTTTACTATTTCCGGGATCAGGGCTTGCCGTGACGGCATCGTCATTCCCATCGCCCCCCCCTGCAGGGCCGATGATACTACCAGTATCCACCAGGAACCGGCGTGAGTACTGCTTAAATATCCCGTACTCAGGGGAATTGCCACCATTAATGATGTCAGGGCAAATACCGACTGCCCGATGATCATGACTAACTTTTTATTGAAACGGTCGGCGATTATCCCGCCGAAGAAACTGCATAATAGCATCGGGATCGCCCCGGAAAAACCCATCGCCCCCAGTATCGCCGCCGAATTCGTTACCCGGTATATCAGCAGCGCTCCTACTACCTGCTGCATGTTCATCGCCGCGATTTGCCCCATGATACCGCCGAAATAGGTACGGTAGATCGGATTCTTGAATGAAATGAAGGTACGTTTGCTAAAAGAGGCCAGGCCTCGGCTGATCATCGTATATCCCCCGGATGTTTCCTTACCCCGGGATATGTGAAAAAGGAGAAAAGACATCCCTTGGGAAGCCTTTTCTCCCTCTTATGCACACACTCGGTATCACTTATTCTTTTAAGCTTACGCTTTACGCCCTGCCGCTGCAAGTTTCGACTCTCGGTTTGAGAATTATGGCCCACCAGGTCCGGACTATCTCCAAACAAAGGCTTGGTGACATTCTCGGTTACCTTTCTGACTCCAGGATTCAGGGTGAAGTACGTCAGGCCGTCAAAGATCACCTGGGCCTGGACTAAAAGAACCGGAGGGTAGACACGGGTGGACGCATCTCCCCTCCGGTAATATGGTACTGCTTTAAACTTGATACCGGGAATTATATTTCTTCGTTGCGGAAAAGCTGCATCATTAACTCAGACATGAGGGTCTGGTTCTGGTCGAACTCGGCTTGCAGTGCATCATCTCTCGCCTTGGATTCCGGCGTCGTTTTCTGGGACCGTATCTTTTCGAGAAGCTCCGAAATTTCGATGTTGCGGTTCGTCATGCGGTCGTAATCGCTTCTCATTTCCTGTTTACTGGCCAACTGCTTGTCTCCTTTCTTCCGGACGGAAATGTTGATTTATCAACCTTCTAACAAGAATTTACCAGAAAAAAGGGGCTGACGACAACTTTATTCTATTATCGCGAAACGAGGTTGGCGTGCAAACTTCGTCTCATACACTGGTACTTTATACAGGTCTTCGGCCGGTATGATATATTTTGTGGAAAACGGAATTTCTCCCCGCAATATGGGCAGGTCGCATATTCCCACTTTACCGGTTTATGTTCCAGTCCCGCTTCTTCTAACTTATCTGCCGCTATCGGTATTGCCATTTGTAACTCCAATGTTTACCCAACTAATCTTACCTTAACTTACCCCTAACGCCGGTACAATAGACCAATAGTAATTACTGCAATAGCTATTTCGTAATAGTTAACTATGTAATACAATTAGACCGGGGAAGGTGATGAAATGAAATCAACCGATGCTATCTTATTATCCGGCGGGATTGATGACTTACATAAAGCCCTCATTAAAACTTCGGAAGACATGCTGGCAGCCGAAAAGTTCCTGGCCGAGATCAAACCTGACGATAAAGAAGTCAGACTGGATTGGGCTGTCAACGATGCTAAGAGTGTCGTTCGAGACGCGGCAAATAATGTTCGGAAAGCCCAAACCACCCTGGCAAATGTAGTTAGCTTGTTAAAACAATTGAAGGTGCTTGACCTTTAGTTGATATTGATCAGGATATGGTAGACCGAAAAAGCATTATGGAAATCAATGGAGCGGGAGACGAGATTCGAACTCGCGACTTTCTGCTTGGGAAGCAGACATTCTACCACTGAATTACTCCCGCATGTCCCTTATCACTTGAATTTTACGATAACAAATAACTAAAAACAAGTTGTCCGCAGATAAACACTGCTATCCCCTGTGACGGTTGATCACATTGATGTCCGTGGGAGGAGCGATAGATTTGCCGACTGTAGTTTGTATCCTCGGTTCTGTTGCCGTATCGATACGTCTGTTTTCCCTCGCCTGGCCTTTATGAAAGATCCGCCGGAGCAAACCTTTGATACTCATGGCATTCTCCCCGATTAGTTCATTATAAATATATTCGAGTTCTATTGTACTCCCTATTCAATATAATTTATCACTTGGTTTTTATTGGTAATCGTAATTTGGTATTTGGTTACTGTTTGGTGCTTGTTCCTGTTATTTGGGTATTACTATATGGTCTTTTCGAAATAAAAAGAGGCTGAACTCTCCACGGAACTCAGCCTCTTTCGATTACTTAGGTGAGATACTACTTTTCTTCTTTTATCCCCGCCAGCTTCTTCGCCAGTTTCTTCTTCTCTTCGATGTTGGCATTCCGCAGCACCGTCATCCGGTGTGTCTCCGGCGACCCCGCCCCGTGGATGTTCGAGACGATGTCCCGGCTTTCAAATGCCAGCTTTTCGATCAGTCTGAATATCCGTACCCGGTCTTCCGTCGTGACCCCCTCCGGCCCCTTGAGATACTTTTTCAGCAGCGGCCCGATCTCCGGGTTGGCAAAGTCTTTGTCGGACGGTAGATCCGTCACCATGCCCCCCGCGATCTCGATCATCATCCGGATCACTTCCGCCAGCTCTTTCCCCTCGTACAGCTTGGATATATTGGACAGTACCGGGTCTACATTATATATTCCTGACGGTGTTTTGGTAGCTTCTACCGAGGCCGCGATCGAACATCCGTATATCGCTTCCGTTACCTTCAACATCTCTGCCAGCTTGTTGTTGATGTGCGAGATGTTCGGCAGCCCGTTGTAATCAGCCGCCGTCGCCGCCGCCCCGATCAGCACATCCCCCACCCCGCACTTGCACCCCCCGTGCGAATGCCGGTGAAAGTTGCCGAAGTTGCGTACCATGTCGCCGCAGTACTCGTATTCCCCGCAAAGATAGACCCTTTCCCACGGTACGAAGACGTCCTGGAACAATACCATCGGGGCGAATTTACTGAACTCCACATTCCCCATGTCGCACTCTTCCATCGCCCGGGATTCCAGTGTGCCCCGCCCATATACATGGATCACCCCTTCCGCATCGACCGGGAAGGAGAAACATACCGCATAGTCTTTGTCCGCTTCCCGCATTTCCCGGGTCGGTACTACCAATCCCCAGTGGGCGCATAGCGAACCGGTTTGATGTATCTTGGCCCCGCGGACCACAATGCCCTTGCTGTCCTTGCTGACTACTCTCAGGTACATGTCCGGGTCTTTCTGCTGTGACGGCCGCAGCGAACGGTCGCCTTTGACATCGGTTACCCCGCTGAACAGCACAAAGTCGTTCTTCTGCATTTCCTTGACGAATTCAACAAACCTCGGCCAGTATTTCGTGCCGTGCTTCTGGTCGCAGTTATACAGTTCGATGCCTACCGAACTGATCGCATCCATCCCCGTACATCTCATGTAGCAGCCGCCGATCCTTTGCGCCATGAATTTAAGCATGTGGACCTTGGCGATCAGGTCTTCCTGGCTGGTGTAAAACTTGAGGAAACGGCTGACTTCCTCGCCCGTCAGGTCTGATTTGGTTACCATGAATTTCTTCCCTTCCGGATCATGCTCGAATTCGAACGTTTTCGCTACTGAGGCGATCATGTGCTTGATCAGGGGATGTTCGTGGACATTCTCTACTTTCTGGCCCAGGATATAGGCTGTCGGATGTAGCTTTTCCAGTGATTTAAAATACTCTTTTACGGTTCTCAGGCCCACTATGCGTCTTCCTCCTCCGAAAGCGATTGGAAATGGTCTATACTTGAAAGTTTATCATTCCGGTACGCTCACTGTAAAGGCAAACCGCTCTATTTCTATCTGCTAAATCATTTGACGTTTCGCGTATCCTTGAGTTATGCTGGAAAACAATCCGATGAGACTCTATGAATTTGAAGGTGCGGAACTCTTCCGCCGGGAAGGTATTCCAATCCCCGCTTCTGCACTGGCCTCAAACCCAGCCGAAGCGCGGGAAAAAGCTGCCCAGGTCGGTTTACCGGTTATCCTGAAAGCTCAGGTACTGACCGGCGGCCGTTATCTTGCCGGCGGCGTTCATTCTGCTGACAACCTCGACCAGGTGGAAGAAATGTCCCGCCGTGTCTTTAATTCCAGGATCCGTGGCCTTCCCGTGGAACGTCTCATGGTCGCCCATAAAGTCGATGGTGAGCGGGAATATTACCTCGCCATCACCCCCGATGATTATAACGGCTACCCTGTCGCTATCTTGTCCGCCGAAGGCGGCGTCGCTATCAATACCACCGCCCGCCAGCGCCCTGAGGTACTCGTCTCTCATCCTTTGTCTATCTCGAAAGGATTGAGCCTTGACGAAGCGTTACAGATGAGTTCTGAAGTCAAACTCAGCGGCACCGAACATGCTGAGATTGCTTCTGTTTTATTTAAGCTTTATCAGGTCTTCCGGAAATATGATGCTACTATCGCCGAGATCAACCCCCTCGTCCGCACCCGAGACGGCCGGTTCCTCGCCCTGGACTCCAAGGTTGAGATTGATGACTCCAGTTTATTCCGTCATACCGACCTTAACCTTAACCAGCAGAGCCGCATGCTGAATCCCCTCGAGCGTAAAGGTAAGGAGATCGGTGTCACTTATGTCGAACTCGACGGCGATATCGCCATGATTTCCAGCGGCGCCGGCCTTGGTATGGCTACTATGGACGTTATCGGACAGCGTGGTAAAGCCGCTAATTTCCTGGAGACCGGCGGCGGCATCTCTGCTGACCTCCTGTATAAAGTCATGGACCTCGTCATGCAAAAACCGGGCCTTAAAGCCCTCTTTATTAACATTTACGGCGGCATCAATCCCATCCATGAGGGCGCCCAGGGCGTCGCCCGCTATCTAAAAGAACACGATGTGAAAATCCCCATTGTCGCCAAGGCCCTCGGCAATCACCAGGAAGAGACTTGGGAGATTTTTAAAGCTGCCGGTATCCATGTCGTCGATGGCGTCTCTACTGAAGATGGTATCGACCTTTTGATGGACCTCATCGGAAAATAACGATGGGCTTTCTCGGGAAATAAATATGAGTATTCTTGTTAATCGTCAGACCAGGGTTATGGTACAGGGTATCACCGGCCGCGCCGGCCGTACTCAGACCCGGTGGATGCTTGATTACGGCACTAACATTGTCGCTGGTGTCACGCCGGGTAAAAGCGGTGAGGTCGTCGAAGGCGTCCCTGTCTATGATACCGTGGCTGAAGCAGTACAAAAGCAGCAGGTCGAAGCATCCGTCTTCTTCGTGCCCCCACCTGCCATTAAGCAGGCTGCTTTTGATAACATCGACGCCGGTGTCAAACTGATCGTTGTTGTAACCGAGCACGTCCCAATCCAGGATGTCATGGAGATCAGGGAGCATGTCAACGGCCGCCCCATCCAGGTCATCGGGCCTACCAGTCCCGGTATTATCACCCCCGGCGAAGCCAAGATCGGCATCCTCCCCGCCAATATGTTCTCCCCCGGCCGCATCGGCGTTATTTCCCGCAGCGGCACTTTGTCCTATGAAGTCAGTATCAACCTGGCTAAAGGCGGTTACGGCCAGAGTACCGTCGTCGGTATTGGTGCCGATCCCGTAGTCTTCACCAATATGCCGGAAATTCTCCGCCTCTTTGAAAAAGACCCTGGTACTGATGCCGTAGTCATCGTCGGTGAAGTCGGCGGCATCCAGGAAGAAAAAGCTGCCGAGTATATCGACCGCTGGATGACTAAACCCGTGGTGGCCTATATCGCCGGTATCAATGCCCCCGCCGAAAAGCGTATGGGCCATGCCGGAGCGATTATCCAGGGCGATGGCAAGGGCACGCCCCAGAGTAAGATCGCCGCTCTTCGTGAAGTCGGAGTTGATATCGCCGAACACCCCTCCCAGGTCGTAGAACTTATTCGTAAACACCTCGGCTAACCTTCGTTTTTTATTTTACTCAGCTGCCTGCCAGTGTTAGAATTATCCCGTGCTCGACACCATTAAGCGCCCCTTCCAAGCTATTGCCCGGTTCTACCGCCGCCTTAATGCCGGTCTGAACAAAAAGCCCTGGCTTTTCTATATTTTGGTTGGTTTCTTTGTGGTCCTGGCCGCCTATCTCCGCTTCTGGGCCGCCCCCCTCTCCGCCGGCCCCGATGTCTCCCAATTCTGGGGTTTTGCCAAACTCTTCGAGATACACGGCTTGGATTTCTATCAGTTTGCCGACGGTTATGACCCCCTTTTAGCTAATGAAGGCTGGGCTTTCGTCTATCCCCCCCTTTGGCTGTTTGTCCTCCGCCTCGCTCTTTTCGCCGCTCCTGCCAGCATGGCTTCCCCGGATATGGTCGATGTTAGTTGGCGCGTGGCGATGAAAACCCCTATTATCGCTGCCGACCTCGCTATCGGCGGCCTCTTGATGTGGGCCATCCCCGGCTCTAAACTAAAGAAATTATTTTTCGGCTTCCTCTGGCTGTTCCACCCTACCGCCTGGTATAACTCCGCTGTCTTCGGCCAGTTCGACGCTATTGCCGCCGTCCTTCTTCTGGTCTCCTTAGTCCTGCTCGTTAAAGGCCGTGACCGTCTCGGTTTCATCTTCGCCGGCTTGGCCGTCCTCACCAAACAACACGCTGCTTTGCCCGCTCTGCTGATGCTGGCCGTCCTTTGCCGTCATATGAAAACCCGCCGCCTGCTCGAAAACTGCGCTCTTGTCGCCGGGATGTTCGTCGTCGTTTCCTTACCATTTATCTTCGGCGGTAATCTGGTCCCCTACCTGCGTTCCGTCTTTTTCCCCGCCCAGTCCCCCGGTTACCAGACGCCCCTCGTTTATGCTTTTGGCGGTATCGGTTCTTTCCTGACATATCTCCATGAAGTTTGTCACTTGAACACCGCCTGGCTCTTTGTTTACTGTATTCCCTTGCTGGCCGCCGCCGTGATTTCTGCGGTTGCCTCATGTTATGTAAAAAAAATAAGGCTGGAACAGGCTTCCCTTATCGGCATCCTCCTCTTCGTCGCCCTTTTCTACCGTGTTAACTACCAGTACCTTATTATGTATTTGCCGCTTGCCCTTTTTGCTTTAGCCGTCTCCCGGCGCTGGCTTGAACGCAGCTTCCTGCTCGCCCTGGTTATCCTGCCTGCCGTTTGGATATGGCTCTTCGATGTTTCTTTCTGGTTCCGGTATCTGAAACCGTACGCTGACGATTCCCCTCAAATTCTCAAAACCCTCGGCTTGACCCACTATACCCCCGACCAGGTCTTCGTCTCTCTGGCTGTCCTTTTAATGGCCTTGTGTCTGGTCTACTCCGGTATCGTCCTCCTCCGCCGAAAAGAACAGCAGGCTGCTGCCGGCCAGGTACCTGGCTAGCCTCTTTATTTAAGTTTCCGTATTGTTATTTCCCTTGTTTATATGAATCTTTCTTGACACGGTCGCTCCTGTCATATTATGTTTCGTTATTGATTTCTACCGCTGGATACTGGGTTAACAACTATGAAACAAGTCCCTCCGGTTGATGATGAAGATAAACATAAACGTATTAGTCGTATCTCCGGCCGTACTCGGTCTCTGGTGTTCTCACTGCGTAATATCCGCACCTTCGATTCCCTGAAAAACTCTGCTTATCGCTTCTATTTTTTCGGTATGGCCGGCCAGTGGGCGGCCATGAACATGCAGATGGTCACCCGCTCCCTCCTCCTCTTCCGACTTACCGGTTCCGCTGCTATGCTCGGTGTGATGGCCCTGGCTAACGCCATCCCCACTATCATCCTTTCCCTCTACGGCGGCGCTCTCGCCGACCGGCTTCAGAAAAAGGCCGTCATCCAGATCGGCCAGGCGGCTTCCGCCGTGGTTTCTTTCAGTGTCGCCATCTCCTTGACCACCGGCTATCTTAGTGTTGAGAATGAAGGCTCGTGGTGGGTCTTGATCGTGAACTCTTTCCTCCAGGGAACTATCATGGCCCTCATGATGCCTTCCCGCCAAGCTATTATCCCTGAGGTTGTTCAGCCCGGCCAGGTCATGAACGCTGTCGCCCTTAACAGCCTCGGCATGAACACCCTTCGCCTCCTCGCCCCCGCCGCCGCCGGTTTCCTTATCGACGCTTTTGATTTCGAGGCTATTTTCTATACCATGACCGGACTCTATATGCTGGCTGTTTTTCTCACCTCTTTTATCCATCCCCATCAAACCGTTGCCGCTCCTACTCCACCGCACCGTACCTCCGCCGTGAGTGATATCAAGCAGGGCCTTCGCTATATTCTACGCGACCGGACTATCTTCACTATCCTCGTCCTGACCCTGGTTATCATCATTCTCTCCATGCCTTACCAGATGATGCTGCCGGTATTCGCTGATGATATCCTCCAGGTCGGGGCTACCGGCATGGGCTTGTTAATGAGTATTTCCGGCATCGGTGCCATGGCCGGTTCGCTTGTTATCGCCTCTCTGCCTAACCGTAAACGCGGCGTCATGCTGCTTATCAGCGCCATCATCCTCGGCTCTTCCCTGGCTGCCTTCGCTTTCTCCAAGTCGATGGCTTTATCCCTCGGTGTGATGGTCTTCGTCGGCCTTGGCCAATCCGGCCGCCAGACCCTGGGCAGTACCCTGCTTCAGTCATATTCCGAAAAATCCTTCCTCGGCCGCGTCATGAGTATCAATATGATGGATATGGGGCTCAGCAACCTGGGTACTTTCATGGCCGGGATACTGGCTGATAATATCGGTGCCGACTGGGCTATCGGCAGTTTTGCTATCGGCCTGGTGGTCATTTCTCTGTTCTCCCTCCTCTTCCTCCGCCGCATTACCCGCCTGGAATGATCCCTCTTCTATAATCTTTCATATATTCACCTTGATTGACCTGCCGCTGTCTACGGTTGTAGAATCCCGCCATAACCCCATATAAACAGCAATAAAATCTTACTAATAACCTGTCATAAGGAGAAAGCTATGCCTGAGAAATCACCCGAAGAATTATACGAAGAACGTGAACAGCGGCTGCGTGATGTGGTCGCCCTAAAGATTCCCGACCGCGTCCCCGTCGTCCTTACTACCAACTACCTTCCCGTCCGTTTCGTCGCAGGTATCACTGTCGCTGATTCCTATTACCACCCTGCCGCCTGGCGCAAAGCTACTATCCGGACCGTTAAGGAACTGGAACCGGACATCCAGTCCGCCCAGGCCGGTGGCTCCGGGGATGCCCTGGCAGCTCTCTCCCCCTTGCTTTTTAAATGGGCTGGTGATGGCCTTGGCCCCAACGTCATGCACCAGTTCCTCGAAGGCCAGCCGTTAAAGCCCGAAGAGTATGATTATTTCCTCTCCGACCCCGGCGATTATACCCTGCGCTGCTACCTGCCCCGGGTCTGGAAAACTATGGCCCCCCTCGCCAAACTGCCCCCCCTGCAGGGTTTCCTGGGCAGCAACACCCTGGCTTCCCGGTCGGCTGCTTTCAGCGACCCCGAGATTATCGCCGCTTTCCAGGCTCTGTTTAAAGCTGGGAAAGCCCAGGCTAAATACGCCAAAGCTGCCGGGAATATCGATGAAGACCTGGCTAAGGCTGGTTTTCCCGCCATGTCTCACGGTGGCGGCGCCGCCCCCTTCGACGTCGTTTCTGATTACCTGCGGGGCATGGCCGGCACTATGACCGATATGTACCGCTACCCGGAAAAACTTACCAGACTCTGCGATTATCTCCTGGAGAGTTCCATCACCAATGCCCTGGCTGCCCTTAAGGCTCCTCGCGGCAACCCCAAGCGTATCTTTAGTGCCCTTCACCGCGGCTCCGATGGCTTCATGGCCCTTAAGCAGTTTGAGACCTTCTATTGGGCCACCTTCAAGAAACTGTCCTATGCCATCACCGGCGCCGGCATGATCCACGTTCCCTTCTATGAGGGCAACTGGGAACAGCGCCTGGAATATCTCCTCCAGCTCCCAAAGGGTAAAACCATTGCCCGTTTTGCCCTCACCGATATGAAACGGGCTAAAGATGTCCTCAAGGGACACACCTGCATCATGGGTGGTGTCCCCCACGGCCTCCTCCAGGTCGGCTCCCCCTCCGAGGTTGAGGATTTCGTCAAGAATCTCATTATAGACTGCGGTAAGAACGGCGGCTTCATCCTCTCCACCTCCACCGGTATCACCCATGAAGCCCGCCCTGAAAACGTCCGCGCCATGATGTCCGCCGCCCGTAAATACGGCTGCTATTAATCGTTAAATGAAGGGGCAGGCCCCCCATGCCTACCCCTTTTCCGCTTATCCTGTATTAGTTTTTACTTAGAATTTACCTCGATTTTTCTCTCTCCCCTCGCGGGAGAGATGTAAGGGAGGGGGATTTCGAATTTTCCTTCTTTATTTGTATACTTAATATATAAGGCCATGAATATTGATCAACCAAAGATTACCCCGGAAAATCTCTATCTTTCCCGCCGTAAATTCCTCGCCGGCACCGCCGCCTTCGCTGGGCTCGCCACCCTGGCTGCCTGCGGGGCGACGCCGCCCGCGGCTGAAGAAGAATTTTGTGATGGAGCATCTGCCATGAAAGAGACTGATGAACTGGGCTACAAATTGACTACCTGCGAGAACGTCACCGGTTACAATAATTATTACGAGTTTTCCTACAGTAAAACCGGTATCGGCGCCCTGGCGAAAAACTTCGCTACCTCCCCCTGGTCCGTCTCCGTCGGTGGCCTGGTGGACCGCCCCCGCACCTGGACGATGGAGGAAATAACTAAACAATTCCCCTCGCAGGAGCATATCTACCGCATGCGCTGTGTCGAAGGCTGGGCGATGGTCATCCCCTGGCTCGGTTTTCCCCTGGCTGATCTTTTAAATGAAGCCGGGCCGCAGCCGGCCGCTAAATTCGTCCGTTTCGAGTCCGTTTACGACCCCGCCCATATGCCCGGCCAGCAAGCCGGCGTACTCAACTTCCCTTATGTTGAAGGCCTTCGCTTGGACGAGGCTATGCATCCCCTGACTATCCTGGCTACCGGATTGTACGGTAAGCCCCTGCCGGTCCAGGACGGCGCTCCCCTCCGCCTCGTCGTACCCTGGAAATATGCCTTTAAGTACGCCAAGGCAATTGTCAAGATCGACCTCGTCGCTGAAATGCCGGTCTCCACGTGGATGGAATCCTCTCCTTCCGAGTACGGCTTCTATGCCAATGTTAATCCGGAAGTCGACCACCCCCGCTGGTCCCAGGCTAATGAGAGGTATATCGGTGAAAATGGACGGCGTCCCACCTTGTTGTTCAATGGGTATGGCGAAGTGGCTAAGCTTTATGAAGGCATGGACCTGAAGAAGAATTTCTAGTTTTCTCTACCGTTAGAGATCCGTTAAGATTACTTGGCGGGACGATTGGTTTTTCCTTGTTTAACCAGGTATCCGGCCCCTGCTCCGACCGCTCCCCCCACCACATCCCCGATCAGGAAGCCGGTGGCTCCGGCGATCGTTGCCCCGATTAAACCGCCGGCCAGCAGCCCGATTACCAGCCCGAACATGACATACCGGTCGAAAAACCTTCGCCGGGGATTACGCTCGCTTTCATCGCCCCACATATTTGTCCCGCTTTAAGATTACTTTACCGCCGCCATTATAACCATAAAACTGTCCTAATACAATTATCTCCGATTGTATCTTACGGCTGCTCATGGTGAGTGCCGATTCATTCCATTCATACGGCATCCCGTATGACGTCCGACTCGCAGTCAGCGGAATCGGGACCTGTCGAACCATACGGCTGACTTTGGTATCTTTCTTATCTCTTAAATCACTACTTCTTCCCTTTCTCCCACTTACTAACTTTCTCCAATGCCGTCTTCGCACCCCGCACCAGGAACTTGTCGGCATCATCCACCGTATTGAAACGGAAACCCTTCTCCAGCGCCCATTCGATATTATCGTAAGTCGCAAATATCCCCGCGCTCTTCTTGTGTTTCTTCGCCGCGGCCAATACCCGGTCGAAAGCCGCCAGGTATCTCGGTTCATTCCATTTCGGCGGAATGCCGTAGCCCAGGCTGCAGGAAAGGTCGTACGGCCCGATGTAACAGGCATCGATGCCCGGTACCGATAGTATCTCGTCCAGGTTGTCCAGGGCTGCCTGCGTCTCTATCTGCACCGAGATCAATATCTCGTCGTTAGCCGTGTTGAAATAATCCGGGTCCAGCATACTGATGCGCCGCGGGCCGTAACCCCGGACGCCCTGTGGCGGATATTTGCACGCCCGTACCGCCGCCTCTGCCTCCTGCCGGTTGTTCACCCACGGGATCAGCACCCCATAAGCCCCGATATCCAGGATTCGCTTTATCTGCACAGGGTCGTTCCACTGCGGCCGTACTATGGGTACGCATCCGGTCCCCTCCATCGCCTGCATCATCACCTGCATCGTCTCGAAGCTCAATGGCCCGTGTTCCGCATCCAGTAGTATCCAGTCGAATCCCAGCCGGGACAACCATTCCGTAATGTCCGGGTGCCCGATTTCCACGAACGTCCCGATCACTGATTCGTTCGCCTTCACTTTCTGTTTCAATAAATTCTTCATTTTTTCTCTCCCCTGCGTAGTTTCCGCTTCCGGAATAACCGGAACCATGCCTATTTTACCTTATTATCATTTTGGTTTACAGAACAGTGGTATTACCTGTTTTTCTTCGATTTTTAATATTCGGATTTAGTATTTATTTAGCAACTTAGGATTTAGAGCTTGTTTCGGTATTCGTTTTTTCTCCTTACCCCTCTTCCCTGATTATCTTCCTTAATTTCGTTATCAACGCCGGTAAATCCCGGCTGGCTATCGTCCATATCATATCCCGGTCCACTCCTCCATCTCCCGGCGACAACCGTGCCCCGGCTGCAGTTATCTGACTCCACGGTACTTCCTTGTACTTTTCCCGGAATTCTTGCGTTACACTCCCGGCAGCATGGCTCATCATCTCTATCAGATGGGCTACTGCCCATACCCGCATTTCGTCGGTATCCAGGTCGGGGCGGCTTTTTTCCCTGGTAAATTCCACTGCTTTAACTGCAAAATCGAGCATGTGGCGCACCCCGATAATATTATTTTTTCGTTCGCGGTGCGGCATATATCACCTTCGCCAGCCGGGTGGTCTCGGACTTCCGGTAGCGGCTCATTTCCCCCGGCGACTTGATATCTACCTTGTGCTCCGCCAGCCTGGCAAGTTCGTTTTCCACGTCAACGATACCAAATCCGGGGGTGTGTCCGGGTCGAAATTCCACCAATACCTCGATAGTATCTTCCGTCCTGAATTCCGTTTGCAGCACTGCACCGTAAAGCGATAGTCTATCGATGTTGTGCTTGCGGCAGAATTCCACCAGTACCTCTTTGTTAATCTTGAACCGTTGTGTTATCAACTCGTCCGGTCGCGCTGTCCCACTAGCCGTTTTCTCTATGATGCTTTTCAACTCGTTGTAGATGGGAGATTCCTGGTTTACACGGTATAAAACCAGGTTACCCCTTTTTTCCCTTATGATAAGGCCAGCTTCGGTTGCTGTGCGTAATTCACGCTGTACGGCCCCGGAACCGCTTCCCAGGTCTTTTACTACCTGGTTAACGTAAAAGGCTTCTCCAGGGCGATTGTACAGCATGGCTAATAATCCACGCCTGGTCTTGTCGAAAAGATAGCTGCCCAGCTTTTCCATGTCGTCATTTATACCCATATTAGGCATTATTATACCCTATTTGGGCATGATGTCAATAGGGCATATAGAGGGATTTGTTGCGGGAGAGAATTTTTATCGAGGGGTTTCCTCACTCCCTCAAAAATGCCCCTAAAACGGCCTTTAATCGTCTGGGGATAGTCAGATGTACTGGGACAGCCTTTCCCGGGCCTCTACGGGTCAATATACGGTTAACAGATTTACTTCTCTAAAAAGTTGATTGGTAAGGGATTTTGTCTTGGCATTTGTTCCTTGGTATTTACTTCTAATTTTAAGTTTTGAATTTATGATTTCCTTAGAATTTAGTGCTAGGAGTTTTTTTGTCTTTATTTCATTCATTCCATTCCCCGTCCCAGGTCAGGAATATATCAGTCACTATCCCCATACTGTCCCACGTATCGCCCCACCCGGTTTCATGACAAATACTGATCGGGATAAACTCTTCCCCCGTTTGTACATTGACGATTTTATCGCAGCTTACCGGTCCGCTCCCAGAGATCCCGGTGTCATCGATATATACCAGCCCCCGGTCCGTGGTCTGGAAAGCTACCAGGGCATGGCCGGCATCGGCAGATATCCCGTGTCCAGATGGGTCGGTATATCCCGCCATCCTCAGTGACACGTAAGCACACCGCAAGCCCGCCTTTTCCGCCTCGTTGTGCAGTCTTTCCGCAAAGTCGGCGCATATCTTCGGCTCTTCCGGTTGGTCTTGTCCATCGATAATATTCTTTATGTAAACTAAATCGATTTTACTTTCGGCCGTACCGTAATAGAAACCTGGTATAGAAATTACGTACTTGTAAGGATATCCATCCGTCTTGTCGTTGCGTAAAAATTCCACTAATTCCGCATATGTCGCATCTGTTGCCTTCTCGTTGTTTATCAGGACAATGAACTCACCGTAGCAGTTATTGCCCCCCAACACTCCCTCCGGTGTTTTCACCAACCCTAAAAAGTAATCATTATATATACCCGAATTCCGGTTGATTCCCGCTGTGGCCGTGCCGATTTCCGGTTTGGTAGTGGCTGCCGGTGGGTTCATCTTTACCATTGGTAAGGTCGTGAATAGATTGGTGTCCGGGTCTAAACTGTTAACTTTTGCCGTGCTGAAATAAGACACCGCCTTGTTTTTATAAGTCGACAAAGGTTCTACCCCGGCGAAAGCGGGCACCATTACGATCGTCATTAGGGAAAAAGCCATTAAGAATATGCTTGTTCCATACCGGGAATTCCCGGCTGCCTTATTCCACATTATTACATCTTCTCGATTCTTAAATTAATTGACTTACTTTAACCTTATAACTTTCTCAATACGAATAACCATCATGGTTTGTTGTGTGATTATTCTGGAATTGAATTAGGCGTATTAATCTCCCCAAACTTATCTTAATATCACTTTACCTCACCGTATATAGATCATAAGTACTATCGCTTGCGATAATTGTTTTTTATATCTTGCTTTATTTATTGCTTTCGTTTTCTGTTTTAAAGTTGAAATATATTACTATTATCTTCCTTGTTGTATGTTTCCTATACTCTATACACTAGTACTATCTTCTTAAAATTCAGCATACCGCACATCCCTTGACATGAATGAACACACGTGCTATGATACCAGAACTCATGTTTTTAATGGCTGATTTGTTAAGTTAAGTATGATTAGCGAGGTGTTGGTATGATTGGTACATCTTTGTCACTCCACACCCGACTCGATCGGGTGTCCAGATGTTCGTTTATAGTCATGGTTCTAGAATCCGCCAACACGATGTTGGAACCTTCTTGGGAATGAGATGTTTCGTAACCTTTCACTATATTTGATAGTTTATACTTGGGATTTCCTTAGGATTTTGAGTTTGGGATTTAGAATTTTCGTCTTTAGTCTCAATTCGTGCCTGAGGTTGTTTCGCCAAAACGGTCTATTTAGCTTCAGGTTGTTTTAGCCAAGGGACTTATTTCCTCGCCCCTTGCGGGAGAGGATTAAGGTGAGGGGTCAATTATTGACATCCCAACTTTCCCATCTTTATAATAAAGGCTGGTATTTCGTTAATTACCGAAATAGTAAAAAATTTTATGGACCAGAGTGCTTTTAAAGCTTTGGCTGACCCTTCTCGGCGCCGTATTTTAAGCCTGCTTCGGAAACGGTCGATGACCGCCGGCGAACTGGCCGGCCAGTTTGACCTCGCTAAATCGACCCTCTCCGGGCATTTCAACGTGCTTAAAGACGCCGGGTTGGTCCAGGAGGAACGGCGGGGTAATTCTATCGTCTATCATCTCAACCTGTCGGTTGCCGAGGAATTACTGGCCTCTGTCATGGGCTTGCTGGGGACCGGCCAGCCGGAAAAACACCCGGGAGAAAACAACAATGAAGATAAACTGGCGCAGTGAGATTGTCAGTCTGTTGCTGATTGTTGCCATGTTCATTCTCGCCGCTGCAGTCTGGAATTCCATGCCCGAAAGTATTCCGGTACATTTCGGCCTTGACGGCCAACCGGACCGCTACGGCGGTAAATTCGAGGGCTTGTTGTCTATGCCTTTGACCGCATCCGGACTCTACCTGCTCTTCTTTTTCCTCCCCCGCATCGACCCGCGTGGCGAACGGTATTCCCGTTTCACCGGGGCTTACACTGTTATCCGTACCGCCGTGATCGCCCTCCTGTCATCTGTCCAGGTCGTCATCATCCTCCAGGCAAAAGGCGTGGCTGTTGACGTCAGTACTATCATTACCTTGTCTATGGGCCTCCTGTTCGTGGTATTGGGCAATTACATGGGCAAGATCAGGCCTAATTGGTTCGTCGGCATCCGCACCCCGTGGACCCTTTCCAGTACAGAGTCATGGAATAAGACCCACCGCCTTGGTGGTAAGTTGTTCGTCATCCTGGGCTTGCTCATCGCCGCCTCCAGCCTGCTCCAGAAACCATGGGTGTTGCTGGCGGGTGTAGGCCTGTTACTGGTATGCACGGTTATTCTCTCGATCTATTCTTACCTGATATGGAAAGCCGACCCGTCCGCCAGGAAACCGGGGGATCGTTAATGATGAAACGTTTACGGAGGTTGTATGATAAATAAGTTAATCTCCAGGATTTCGGTCGTTGTGATATTACTTTCCCTGCTGCCTCTCTGTGCCTGTGGCAAAAAGGCCTCCGAGACTACCACCACCCCCGTCTCCAGCCCGCTCCAGGAAAAAGCTGAAGCCTGGGTTTTACTAATGGCCGGCGGTGAATTCGCTCAAGCTGTAAAGGCATTCGATACTACTATGGCTGGTTTGATGCCGGCTGAAAAGCTCAAGGCTACCTGGGATAGTCTTATTCCCCAGGCTGGTGAATTCAAGTCTATTTTGAGAACCCGGATGGAAAGTCAGGGCGGCTACGATATCGTTTTCGTTACCGCTAAATTCTCCGGGATGGCACTTGATATCAAGGTCGTTTATGATAGCAGCGCCATGATCGCCGGTTTATTCTTCCTCCCCTCCTCCGAATCAACTGAATATCAGCCGCCGGCCTACGGAAAAACCAATCTCTTCACCGAAACCGGGGTCAACGTGGGGTCGGGGGAATGGCAGCTTCCCGGTACGCTTTCCATACCTAAAGGCGCCGGTCCCTTCCCCGTCGTCGTTCTGGTGCATGGTTCCGGCCCGAACGATCGCGATGAGACCCTTGGCGGCACTAAGACCTTTAAAGACCTGGCCTGGGGCCTGGCTTCAAATGGTGTCGCTGTCCTGCGTTATGAAAAGCGTACCCGGCAGTACCCGGAAAAAAGTGCCCAGGACCAGGGTTTCACCGTAGAAGACGAGACCATCGATGACGCGGTTGCCGCCGTTGACCTTTTAGCTAAGACTGCGGGAATCGATTCTACTCGTATCTTCGTCGCCGGCCATAGCCTTGGTGGTATGCTTGCACCCCGAATCGCCGCCCGTGAAAGCCGGACTGCTGGCCTTGTAATATTAGCCGGAGCCACCCGTCCCCTGGAGGACTTGATACTTGAACAGACGAAATATATCCTGAATCTCGACGGTACCCTCGACGATGCCGATAATGTCCAGATTCAGGCTACCACAGCCCTCGTCTCACAGGTCAAGGCACTCGATATCCCCGGCGGCCAACCGGTTCTTGGCGCTTACCGTGCTTATTGGGCATATCTTCAGGGCTATGACCCTGCTGCTGAAGCTGCCAAACTGGATTTACCGGTCTATATTCTGCAGGGCGAACGTGATTACCAGGTCACCATGGCCGACTTCGCCAACTGGTCGACGGCTCTCTCTGGGAAGAATAACGTTACTTTACAAAGCTACCCCGGCCTCAACCACCTCTTTGTCTCCGGCACCGGCCCTTCCAATCCCGGGGAGTATGACCTGGCTGGTAACGTCGGAGAAATCGTGATCACCGACATCGCCGCCTGGATAAAAAAGCACTAAGTACCATATTATGTATATCTGTGTAACCAGCTTCTATTGCGAGGATGATAGAGTTCCCTCAACACTTGCTGGAGAGGGTGGGGATTATTGCCTCGCCGTCATCCCCAAGGCCAATGCTCCTAATAGCCCCGCCTGCTTCCCCAGTCCGGGCGGCACGATATATGATGCGATGTCCTGGGTAATAGCCGTGGCTTGGATATAGCTGTGAAGTATTTCCACTACGTTTTTTCTTACTATTGGGAACAGGTGTGCCTGTTCCATCACTCCCCCACCCAATATGACCCGCCTTGGTGACAGAGTCAGTATCAGGTTGCTGACTGCCAGTGCCAGGTAGCGGGCTTCCAGTATCCAGGCTGGATGGTCCGGCTGTAGCGTTTCTCCCCACTGCCCCCAACGTTGTGCCACCGCCGTGCCGCTGGCCAGTCCCTCGAAACAGTCGCCGTGGTAAGGACAGCAACCTTTATAAGGGTCGGTTACCCAGTCGTGCGGAATCCGGATATGTCCCATTTCGGGATGGACCATGCCGTGCATCAACTTCCCATTTATCATGCTCCCGCCCCCGATGCCCGTACCAACGGTCAGGTAAATAAAGTCGGCCAGGCTTCTGGCAACACCCCACCTGTACTCACCAAGGGCTGCGGCATTCACGTCGGTATCGAACCCTACCGGTATTTGCAGTGCCTTCTTTATTTCCCCCGCCAGGTTGGTGAACTGCCAACCGGGTTTAGGCGTCGTGGTGATATATCCGTACGTCGGTGAAGTTCTGTCCGGGTCTATCGGCCCGAAGGTGCCGATGCCGATGGCTGTCACGGTCGGCTGTTCCTTAAAGAACTCGATTACCCGCCCGATGGTCTCGGCAGGAGTGGTTGTGGGGATGCGGTGAGTAATGATGTCTTTCGGTCCCGTGCCTATCGCACAATTGAATTTGGTGCCTCCTGCCTCCAGGCCGCCGAAAAGCTGCGACATCGCTTAACTATCCTCTCTTCAAGATTGCCAAGCCTGATTATATTCGGAGTATACTGGCGGCGGCAAGGTAATGATAGGCAGTCTGCCGTTGACAGGGTAGCCGCCGGTCACGTTATAATGGCGCAGGCTGTGAGTATCATCATTAGTCGGAAATCACCCAGGAGGCTGTACCATGACCACTCAACCTAGAGAAGCCAAGACCGATAGTACCTTCGCCCGCACCGGGTGCAACCTGAACTCGACCGGCTGCCGGATTAATGTCAAGGTAGAAAATGGACGTCTTATCGGCGTGGAAGCCAACCCGGAAGATGTCGCCGCCGATATGTGTACCCGTACCGAAGGTCTGATCGAATGGCAATACCACCCGGAACGCCTTAAACATCCCCTCAAACGGGAAGCCAACGGGTGGAAACAGATCACCTGGGATGAAGCCCTCGACTTTATCGCCAATAAACTGACTGATATTAGGGCTAAATATGGGGCCCGGGCGGTCGTGGTCAATACCGGCCAGGGACTGGTCCGCAATGTCGACCGCAAGGCTGCTAAACGCTTCGCCCGGGTCTTCGGCACCCCCAACTTCACTTCCGGGGATAGCTTCTGTTTCTGGAGCCGGGCGGTCGGCCACACCATCGCCTTCGGTATCAACGATTCCATGGCCAACACCGACTTCGAGTACAGCGCATGTATCTTTGTTATCGGGCATAATCCGTCGGAAAGCGGCCGCCAGTCGGAACGCCGTATTCTGGCCGCCAAAGAGCGCGGCGCTAAGCTCATCGTGGTCGACCCCCGCCGTATCCCCCTTGCCCAATATGCTGATATCTATACTCCTATCCGGCCGGGTACCGATTGCGCCCTGGTCCTCTCCATGCTTAACGTCATCATCTCTGAAGGCCTTTATGATAAAGAATTCGTAGCCAAATGGACCCACGGTTTCGCTCAGTTTGCCGAACACGTCAAGGCTTATCCACCGGAAGCGGTGGAAAAGATAACCTGGATCAAGGCCGATACCATCCGGGCGATGGCCCGTATGTACGCTAATAATAAGCCGGCAGCCATGAGTTCCGGCGTGGCGATCGACCATTGCACTTGCGGGGCACAATCCAACTGGGCATTAGCCATTATGGTTGCTATCTGCGGCAACTACGAGACCGACGGCGGTAATTTTCCGGTAGTACGCCTTATCGACCGGCGTAGCGCCGACCAGTTGCCGGTCGAGGATTCCATCGGCCATAAATACCCCGTCTTCGCGAAAGTCTGCGGCGAAGCTTCCATCGTTCGCCTGGCCGATGCCGTATTGAACAACGATCCCTATCCGTTAAAAGCCGTGCTGATGCAGAGTGCTAATCCCGCTCTCACCTTCCCTGATAGCAATAAGTCACAGATGGTTTTCCGTAGTCTTGATTTACTCGTGGTACAGGACCTCTTTATGACCGAAACGGCTAAACTGGCTGACATTGTCTTGCCTTCTGCCAACTGCCTTGAAGTCAAACAACTGCGTGAGTTGGGCACTTTCCCGCCCAGTTTCGCTATGGCACTAAACGTTATCGAACCGGAACCAGACTGCTGGCCGCTGTGGAAATTCTGGTCCGAACTGGCAAAAAAATTGGGCTATCAGGAAGAATTTCCCTGGCAAACAGCCGACGAATATTTCAATTATTACCTGCAGCCTCTTGACTTGAAGGTCCAGGACTTTGAAGGGCAGAGCGTGGTCTATGAAGCCCATCCCAAAGAATGGTCCTACCGCGTCAACGGTTTCAAGACCACGTCAGGCAAGGTGGAACTCTACTCCGAGTATATGGCCGAACTGGGCTATGACCCCATGCCCACTTATAAAGAACCGGCGGAAGGTTGGCTTACCAAGCCGGAACTATCGGTGAAATTCCCCCTCATCATGATCACCGGCTCGCGGAACCGCTTATACCACCACACCCAGTACCGCAACTTACCCTCGGTTTTAAGGCATTATCCCGAACCATTGGTGGAAATTAATACAAATACTGCCCGAAAGCTGGGTATCGCCAACCGGGACATGGTGGTGATCGAGTCACCGCGTGGCCGCATCCGTATGAAAGCCGACATCACCGATAGTATCCATCCCGACATCGTCAGTGTACCCCACGGCTGGCAGGACGCCAACGTGAATATCCTAACTACTGACGCCGAGGTGGACCCCGTCAGTGCTTTCGTCGGTTGGAAGTCAGTCCTCTGCCGTATCTATAAGGAGTGATTGTCATCAAGTTTTTTCATAAAACGAAAACCGCTCGTACTGAGCTTGTCGAAGTATAGTGGTTTTCGTTTTATCTCTTTATCTCTCCCGAAGTCACCGGCTTCGCTCTTTCCCCTTCTTTCGCTTGTAATAGTCCAACGCCACTCGTGCCGCCTTGGCTGCTCTCTCCATCGTAGGATAAATAGGTATACGGGCGGCCACCAGCTTCGTCCGGATATCAGCCATTAGTTGGGCTGACGGTAATTTGAACCATTCCTGGTCGTATCCCTTATCCGGGACCACCGCCAGCAGCGGCTTGCCTTCATATTCCGTCAGGCCGAAACGTGACAGAAAAGCATCGGCCGTGAATCCTGGCATCATGTGTCTCTGATAATGCATTTCCCCCATGATAGCTATCAACAGATCGAAATGCGGGTCACGGGACATCATATGCAACAGGTCGCCGGCGGAAAACATGCCGCCGGTGATAGACATGTCGACCGGATTGCTGACCCAGTCCCAGATGGAGATGTCTTTACGCTTCAGTTCTTCCCGGATGGCATCAGGCAGAGGTATCACTTTCAGTCCCGCCGCTTCGCATTGGTCGGCCGCCAGCACGCTGGGGCCGCCGCCACTGCCGGCAATACCGACATTAGGGCCGTTGATTGGGCCCGCGAAGCTAAATGTTAAGGCATAGTCCATCATCTCTTCGATACTCTCGGCGAAGATAGCACCCGACTGTGTGACCAAAGCACGCCATGTTTGTATGGAACCCGCCAGTGATGCGGTATGCGAAGCCGCCGCCCGGGCTCCTGCATCCCCCTTCCCCCCCTTGATGACAATGGTCGGTTTACGGTCCGCCGCCCGGCGCAGGGTACGCAGGAAACGGGGGCCATCCTTTACACCTTCAATGTAAAACAGGATTATCTTTGTGTCCGGGTCATCGGTCAGGTATTCCAGGAAATCACACTCATTCAGGTCGAGGGCGTTACCGAAACCGATTACCTTACTGAAACGGAGCCCCCGTGGTGTGCCCAGCAAAAGCAGGTCATGCGGGGCATAACTACTTTGGGACGCCATGCCGACCGGACCGGAATCAGTAGGGAAATCGTCGCTCCAGCCGATGCCCAGCTTCGGGTAATATAAACCCATGCAGTTGGGGCCGATGATGCGGACGCCGCCCTTGTTTGCCCGGCGCAGTACTTCCTGTTCCAGGGCGGCATCCTGTGCACGTCCGGTCTCTCCAAAGCGGCCGGTATACAGATGTGCAATTCTAACCCCTTTCCGGGCACAATCATCCATCAATTCAGGAACCGCCCGGGCCGGGATGGCGGAAATCACATAGTCAACCCGGCCGGGGATATCATTGATATTTAAATACGTCTTTATCCCGTGTACCTCGGGTTCTTTGATATTCGTTAGATACAGGTCGCCTTTAAAACCTAGGTTCTGGATGGCTGTAACGAAGTCGGGTCGGCTGTGAGCGGAAGCACCCACGATGGCTATGGAACGCGGCTGTAGCAATTTATCCAACGAGTCCGGCATGGACCACCTCCCAATACTACTGTGTCGGTTAAAACAGGTTGAATAACGGTCGTTAGGTAAAGGACAAATGAGTAGCTGATTATCTCATACAGTCTGGTAAACTGACAAATAACAAGGAAATGGATTGCAGGGGAAGGGTAATCATAAAATCATGGTCAGTCAAGCTTTAGATGACTTGCCTGGCGGGAGATGAGTTACCATGTCCAGGGGTTTTCCGGGGTGATCCACTGGTTCTCCCCGTTTTTATAGGGTGGGGCGGCAGGGAGAGGCAAAACCTTAGTCGCGTGCAGTACGATGACCAGTACTGCCAGTCCTAAGATTGTTGAAAGCCAGAAAAGCCATGCCCGTTTCATATTAATTATCGTTACTAATATAACATAAATTCGGACTTAACACCTTTTTGTTAAGATGGGTAAGGCACGGCGGAGAATCTCTCTTCCAGGCTGCGGCTTCTTGTGCATCCGATCAATTATATTTATGGCTTGGAAGTCAAGCAGAGCAGCATATCTTTACAGGCAACACAACGTTTATTGCATTTACGGATGGAAAATCCGCTGTTGGGATCATCTTGAAATGCCGTACAGGTCAGGGCACGCTGTTTTACCTGTTTCACGTTTTGTGGCATACCGGGTACTTCAAAAAATTCAACATCATACAGAAAATCGTTCCGGTTGGGCATAAAGTTTTTTCGCTTGTTGACTACCTTGCCGATATTACCTCTTTTAATGATATATACGTTCCCGTCAGTTAATGGCAACCGGATCGTCCTGGCACACCTGACGATATCACCAATCTCTATTTTACTCATGCTGTTAATATACCACGAACTCTGTACGATATATAGATTTTCGATGAGGTTGCCATACTTCCGGATAGTATTGAAGTTGCTTTACCATTTACATTCGTGTAGAATTTCAAGTGTAAAACACATACTGCGGGAGTAATTCAGTGGTAGAATGCCTGCCTTCCAAGTAAGCATTCTACACAGTCTCAGTCCACTCGTAAAATTACACTCTTCCTCCTTATATTTTCTTAAAAGTAGGTATTCTACAATTCAAGCCTAACGCCACGCATCATTCAAAGTCAACGCCTTTTACGCACAAATTGAATCTATCAACATTACATTGAAAGTACAGTGAAAGTGTGTTGATTGCCGATGAAAGTTAAAGAGAATAGAGCCAAACCAGTAGTCTACATTAAGCCGAATTCGCCGAAAGGGTAACAATGGATTCGCCAGTTACTTAACGATCCCCCCGCCAGTTTTCTAATAAAGCAACTATTAATCTACTTTTTCATCGCTGTGATGACCAAAGACGTAATCTAAAATATCTATAATTTTCAGTTTGATGTCCACCGATCCCATCACTAGAAATATGTACGACTGAAATTTCTGATAAAATGCCTGTGAGTTCCAGTTTTAGTTAGTTAATAAATCTAAAACTGTTTAACATTGCTTCTATCTCAGGTTTGTATATACGATCCTGAGTCATTCCCTTTACAGTGTATAGCAGATTTCCCTTCTTTATTGAAAAATATTCGTGCCAGCTCCCATTTGAAGGTTTAACATAGGTAACAACACAAGCTGGGAATCCTTGAATAGTGGTTGATGTCGGTTTTGAAAGTAGTGTACGGTCTACAGTATTACCTAACTTAAGATACCAGTTTACTGCATCTTCAGGTGTATATATTTTATGTAACCGTTGAAATTCTTGGTCTAGTGTTGAAATTTCCATTTGAACAATAAGTGCAGGGTCAGACAGAAAGATTTGATAGGGTATATTTTGATAAGATTCTTGTTCGGCTCTCCACGATACAGGAAGATTAACAGCAACACCATAATACTCACTTGTAAAAGTCTTCATCGTTGGTAATGTTGATGTTGGTATTCCATAATTCTTTGTTGTATATGTTGGTGTATTTATTTGTTTTGTTGTAGTAGAGGTTACTGTTTTTTGTGAAGGCTTTAATGTCCGTGGTAATGAGTTATTACACGAGATTCCTAACACAAGTATAAGCATTATTACGAGAATACTGATGCTACCACAAATATTTCGCATTTTCTTCCTCTTTAGTAACATTGTGTTTATCGCCAAAACAAAACTGTATTCCCCACGCGCCTTGTTTGGATGTCTAGTTTAAGGCTTTTACCTGCCTTATTCAACCGTGACCTAACTGTTTGTGGTTTAATAGCATCCTTTGCCGCGACAACAATCTTTCCGACTTGCCTATCGGGTAACTGCTTTAAGTAACCCTCGTATTCTTCTTGTATCTTCGTCTTCGGCATCGTCCTTCTAATTGTTTGTGCCTCTTCTTGTGTAATAAAGTCCAGCTTCATTCTTGCCTCCTCTTTTAATTGCCAGCCAGAATAACGCCAGCCGCGACGCCAAGTCAACGCCCATCGGTTAACTGAAACTAGTATCTCTATTGTTGACTAGGTGTAGTATTGGCAATATCATGTGTACCAAATAACTCCAAAAAAGAAGCCTTTAGATGGATACGAAAAACAGGAAACTGTCAAAAACAGAACTAAGTCTTATAGCTTCTGCCAATCAATTCATAGAACTAAGAGACTTCCAAAAAGCAATAGATTGTCTAAAAGAACTCATCAAATACTGGAGAATTGATCCCATTTATTACGCCATGCTTGGTGACTGTTATCTGGGACTCAATAACAGCGATAAAGCCGTAGAGAATTATCAGCTAGCTTTAGATTATGAAAATCAGCACCAAACATACGGTACTAAATTCTACCAAGATGTTGAAAAAACGATGCGTGGGGAAAAGTTCTGCATTATTGCCTACAAAGCCTTTAGTAACGAGGAATATGAAAGAGCAATAGAATTTATCAGTGCGTATATTAAACTAGAACCAGAATGGGGAGAGAGCTATGCTTTCCGTGGAGAATGCTACGAGAAAGCCAAATACTTATATAAAGCTCTTCTTGATTATGAAAAAGCACAAGTTTACCAATTACCTGAATACTGGAAAGACTGGGTATTACAAAGAATTCCATTGTTGATTGCGCAACTAACTCCACAGTATAAACCCGTCACACTTGTTAACACTTCAATTACTAAGACACCACAAGATATCGCGAACCAAGAAAGTATCCATGGTTTCCAGACAAGACTGAAGAATTATATTCGTGCATTGAACCAGTATTCCCAAGTTATTGCTATATCTCAAGACGATGAACCCAGAAAGTATCGCAATATTATGTTTGAATGGTTTGATGCGTGTCTGCGTATGAATGTAGTTTCAATTATTTTCGGATTTAACAAGAACGGCATGTATATTGTCACTAAAGATAGTTCAGGGAATCAATTATCAGGTAACCAAACCATCAACCCTGTTTTATTTGGCTCCGTCCTAGATGAAAATACAGGTGATGATATTGAGTTTGTAGTAAAACCTGGATCAAGGCGTGTGCGTAAACAAAAAAGTACACTTAGCCGTGAAAAGGAACTCGCACGAAAGAGAAAATACTACCATAACAATAAGCCTGACCTTAGTATGAAACAAAATATATACGACCAAAAGCACCGAGCTCAAACCAAGCTAAGAAATAAGTATTATTACCTGATAGAACATCATGGAGTTAGCAAGACTTATAATCTTGAAGATAGCTATGTACAGGATGATAAATCAGATACCCGTCAAGATATATCAGACATTAGTAAAGACATATCAGGTACTGGTCAAGCAGACTAACTTATTTTCCGCTATTATTTGCTTCCGACTATCGTACCTATTTTGAATCACCGCCTACTAATTTTTCTCTGACAATCTCTATTCCACAAGTCTACTCAAAACAATCGGTTATCGTCCTTCAGTTTTCGCTATGGGACAACCGTCTAAAGTTGAATTGCCGTCTAAAGTTGATTCGGTTTTACACCTCTTTTATGTGAAAAAATCAATTACAGTACTAAAAATAAATTTAAGGAGTGTAAAACCAATATGGAAACCATGAAAAACTGGATGACCCAAGATGAACTACGGAAAAAATGGGATGTAAGCCCACAAACTGTCAGAGACTGGAGGAACCAAGGACTTCCCTGTTATGAGGTAGGGAAGAAGATCTGTTTCATTGAAAACGAGGTCATAACATTTATCAAGGAGAAACATGCCATCAAAGAAATTAAAACCAGAAGCAATACAAAGACTAAACCTACGAAGGAATTACCCGTAACAACTGGAGATGCCCCCACGACGAATAAAGAAAATGTACCCACGACAAACGAAAACCAACAGCCATCAGGTGACGGCAAGTGACGTCATATAACGTCATGTGACAACAAGAAAACAAATAGAAAAGAAAAAAAGGAGAAAAAACATTATGAAGAAGAATCAAGTTGTACCTGCGGAGTATCAACCTATCACCCTGGATATGGCTAAGAAAATATTTACTTATTCAAATATAAAGAAGGAACTGAATCTTAAAAGCGAAAATGAATATTCTAAAGTAATTAGTGCAAGTAAATGGTATTCAAATCAAATAATAGTCATTGATGTAAATGGAGAAGTGGTATACGGCCGACATTTTTTAGAAAAAATAGTCAAATCAGGTATACCTGTATGGGTTACTGTCATTCGTAATGCACCTGAAGGATTATTCCTCAAAGAAAATAAAAGCGGAACAAAACACGGATAATAAACCACTACCATAATTAATGAAAAAATGATGAGTGGGTTAGATAGGGGATAGATTGATATTTTGATGGTATCGCTCTACTGGAACTTTCTATCCCCTATCCATCTAAAAAATGAATAAAGATATCGAGGGAAACATGAGTTATACAACCATAATCAAGCAAATCCCTAATATGAATAGCGGAACTGCACGATATGACCACGGTAATATTATCAATGACTTTACAGTAATGGACAACGAAATTTTGGGTAAAATCAGTAAGATAAATGATTTATCCAAGACAGAAAAGGATGTATTGATATCTCTTTGCAGACAAGTATTTTACCAGAATAAGCTAAAGGTGGTACGTACCTCTTGGTGGGGTGCAGCCGATATTACTGCGAGTGCTATTGGCTGTTCGGAACGGAGCGTCCGAAGAGCTTATGAAGAACTGGAAGGGAGAAACATAATCCAAAAAGAACTAAAAGTGCGAGAGGTAAATATCAATGGTCGGACTGTACCAAGACAAGTAATTTGGATAACGATAAATACCGATACAAGCACTTGGAAGGTAAGTGAAAGAGCTTCCTATAAACCAAGGAAATCAACGCCTACCCTTGCCGTGACAAAAGTTTCCGTCGTATGACAAATTTTTTAGTTGACGGACATAGGCATGCGTACTTTGGCACCCATAAAGAATCTTACGTAAAGAAACCTTCATAAAGAATATATTTATGTTTTTTGGGACAGTAAACTTTCCTCAAAAAACGGGCAAGCCACAAGAGGTTAGCCTTTGCCCGTAACCTATTAAACTAGAAGAAAAGTAGGCTATCCCCATCCCCCATTCCGCGCACCCCCTTCCCCTTATTAATTTTATCAAAGGAGGGAAAAATGAATGGATTTTCCAAAGCAATTCAAGAAAGCAAAATCATGAATGATGAATATGGCATAAAATACGGCAGACCCAAGTCAGAGTTACCTCAAGACAAAATTAGGGAACTTGCTAATAAAGGTTACTCTTGTCGGGGCATAGTCAAAGAATTATCCAAAATTGGTATTAGAACATCAAAGAGTACCATTGCGAGAATTCTAAACGAGGGGGTTTGAATATCAGGTATGATGTATAGCTCTTTATCTCTGGACAAGGAATAACTGGATTTAACTATTGTTTATTCGTCTATTAAAACCTGAATATAAAAATATTTGCCCGTCAAACCACTAGAAAGTGGTAATAAGATCATAGAATCCTATTGATTGCTTGCTCCGTTTTCGGTCGCGGGCAAGAGAGTTTTTACCTCTGTATTAAGTCCATTAACCTCTGCAAGAAGTCCAGACTGACTGGACACAGGGAGACTGTTAGAGGTAACAGCCTTACTCCGACAGTCTCCCTATCGGAAAGCCGACTAATTACCGATTAATAAGTGTAATTTGTCGCGCGCTATACAAGTAGATTTGGAGGTTAACCATGAAATGTCAGTTAGATAAGAAAATAGATCATCGTGAAGTTAAGAAAGACTTTAAGGATACTTTATTCTTTTGTCCGTTGCTCGCCAAGCAAGTGGTAGGCATGAATGAAATGGGTATCATTTGTGGTCATTGCTGCTTAAAATGCCAGCAGGTAGGAGATATCCTTAAGGATTTACTTTTAAAACAAGTAATTGACAAGAATGACTTTAAACGCAACCCCGAAAGATTCTATGACCACTTGAATCCAACTCTAAGAAAACATGCAGAAGTAATGGCTCAAGTTTATGGCAAGACTTGGATAGACATCATTAAGGTCTGTCAAAGATGCAACCCAGTACCTTTGGTGCCAGTAGTCCAGACTAAAGTAGAACCAACTGAAGCCACGATGGTCGGTAAAAGGGATTTATACTAGGACACCAGGGCATGAGATTTTTACAGTTATTGGCTTTATTAGTGGAGTAAGTGATTAATTGTGGCAACAAAGAAACGTGAACATTGGCGATATATCAAGGAGTATGGTCATCGCTATCAAGTAAGTGATAGATACCGTGTAAGAAACGCAAAGGACCATATATTAAGCCAGCATAAGAATTCCAATGGTTGCGCGGGTAACTTTGTATATTAATGGTAAAAGGTACATCCATTCCGTAGCTAAACTAGTAAAGATAACATTTACGAAATAGTAGCACGAATAATGAACTAATTACGCACGAGATTAATGGAATAAATTACCAGAAATGAGGAGATATTAGACATAATTTACGATTGATGAAGAATATTTGAATCTGGATTCACGGCTTTGTAGCTCTTATCTGTCAGATTTCTAAAATATTAAGTATTAGCGAACCGCCGATTAACTGGGTATGAACTATGTACTAAGTCGGCGGTTTTTTATGCCTTTCTTGTTATACATATATTCAAGTAGTAGAACCTTAACTGATTAGATTAAACTATCTATGCACCAGTAAAAACTCTAGAGATAAAGCCCCATATATCATCCCAATAAAAACCTATCAATGCCGCAATTGGTATTATCCAAAGGGATATTTTTAAATCTCTAAGTTCCTTTTCGGTTTTCTCAAGTCGCTTTTCTAGTTTTCCAATCCTAGAAGTCACATAGTCGTATGCTTGCTGTGATACCGTAACGGTACTCATTAAGTCTAGCTCCTTTGCTCAGTAATTGTATAAAACTTCCCGAACTTACGGTGATATACGCAGTGTATACAGCTCCAATTGTGTTAAATCCCCATTATAAATGGTAAGACTTTTTAGTTTTAATGATGCTTGTGTTTATGGTATTTATTTGGTTTATAGTTTTTGTGATAATTATGATGTTCGCGGTGCGGGTGATGATATTTTTTATTTATCCTTATACCTGTAACTTTAATTACCCATCGGATTACAATAGCTAACAGACCGATACCAATCAGTCCCGCAAATACCCAGACAATGATTCTAGCTGCTAAATACCTTGACCAAAGATATATACCGACTATGATTATGGGAATAGATAAAATCACACCAAGCCCGATAAGTTTATTCAGATTTCCGTACCAGTTTACATTTACGTTTTTAATATTTTTACTCATTTATTTTCCCGTCTAAAAATGTTGTCATCCCATTCTTATAAAAGCGGTTGATACGGAATTTTAGTGATGAAATGGTCAAGTGTCAATGTTGAACGAGTAGATAATGTATTAGTTACAAGATATTGCTTGCCTGTGGCAAAGTTTCACGAGTGGAAATTGGGCTTAATGGGAACAGGTCATCATTTAATTTCCAAACCAACTTAAGCATACTACTTAAATACATCGGTAATTGGTTTATCTAACTGCTAATAAACTATCTTCCTAACCCGAAAGTAATATTTAGTAAATATAATTTAGGTTTTATAATGTTATTGAGTCAATGCTGAAATAATCCTTATTGCATAGAGAGTAATACTTATCACTGTAGATTAGGTGAAAATATGTCGCTTAAATCTATTTTCAAAGGTTGGATAGGTGAACTTAAGACTACAGCAGCAGAATCATTGCTACTAGATTCAAATACATATCAAGTCTTCAACAATGTTTTGATTCCTACTTACCAAGCAACAACTCAGGTTGACCATATCATTGTCTCTAGATATGGTATTTTCGTACTAGAGACCAAAGATAAGACGGGCTGGATATTTGGGAATGAAGGTAATAAAGAATGGACACAAGTCATTTATCACAAGAAATACCATTTTCAGAATCCTTTAAGACAAAATTACCTTCATACAAAAAGTCTTTCTGAATATCTTGGAGTAGACCACAATAGAATATTCCCACTAATCGTTTTTTGGGGCGATTGTAAGTTTAAAACAACAATGCCTCCAAACGTGGTTAAAGGAATATTTGCTCCAACAGACTACATTAAGAGAAAGACGCAAGTAATACTTTCTGATAACGAAGTTGCTGATATCTGTGAAAAAATCAGGGGTGCAAAGGGCAACTCTGGATTTGGCAATCAAACTAACCATGTACGTAACTTGCAAAACCGATTTACCGAAGGAACATGTCCAAAATGCGGGGGGCAGTTAATAAAACGTGTTGCATCCAAGGGAAATAATGCAGGTACAGAGTTTCTAGGTTGTGAGAATTATCCACGTTGTAGATATACCAGAGAGATAATCTAAGAATATTATGAAGAGTCACTTATGATAACAGAAGGGAAACAAAGTCATGCTACATATTGGGGAAATTACACCGTCAAAAAAGTAGTCAAACTAGATAACAAAGTAGAGTGCTATAGTAAAGAAAAAGGTAAGTGCTTATTTAATCCGACTTTAGTGAAGCTAGAATGGGAAACTCCACCATCAGAAGATAAAAATGAATTCTGGTTTCCTTATTGGATAACCATTGGAGACCAGAAAGAGAAGTATGGTCAATTTGCTCCAATGATCGGTGAAAAGGCATTGTCGGAACTGCTAACCAAGTCAATTGAATCTGATTTCTTTAGTCACGACTTCTTGATTAGACTAAAGAGCGTGATTGAGAAAAAACTCTAATTGAATTAGGAGTAACCTCTGGAAGTCCTATCAGAAACGGTAGGACTTTTTTTATATCCAAGGAAATGTATATACCTATGCCAATTGCTTGCCTATGGCAAAGTTTCACGAGTAGAAAATGGACTTTGCGGGGCAGGTAATAATGAACCTTTTCCCCATAACCCTACTAAATACATATATGAGGACACGGAAGAATAGTAAAAGACTGACAAAAAGGGCACGAATTATCAAAACACTGCTTCCCGTAGTACCTATGTGGTTTGTAATAACCATCATATCTTTCTTGGCGACTCAATCTTTCACGAGTACGATAATAGAAATACAATTACCTGAAAAGTCAATACTAGGTTCTTCAGACTATCTCAAGGGATTATCCAATGAAGAGTGGGCATCTCTACGTCATCAGCTTGGACTAGATCCTCCTATCCACATCCACTATCTCCGTTGGATGGGTATGATGAAGCAAGAAGATGGTAAATATGGTGGCGTGTTACAAGGTAACCTTGGGGATTCTTTATGGTATTAGGTATTGTGTTATCTCTGTTTATCTGTACCTCAATTCAAGAAATTTGAATATTAAGTTTGGTTTTGGGCTTCTCAGCTAGTTGTCCTTACTTACCGACCACACGGATAAAATCACTGTTGGGAAAAAGTATAGTTAATACTAAAACTTAAGATACCCTTGTTTCCTCCATGTTTCTAAAACCATTTTTGCATTAAAAGCCAATATTCCATAGTCCCTGTTATGAGAGATATCCTCAAGTACTTTCTCTGCTTCTTCAACAAATTTTTTCAGCCCTAGACAATGAGCTGCTGCAAACGACTGTATACTCAAGTTATTACTGTGAATAAGAATCGCCAAAGTTGTGTCTGCCATAGCAGAATCATGTTGGAGAATTTGATATAGTTTGGTTATTTTGTCATACGCAGAGTTGGTTTTTCTACTTTTACCTTCGTAAGTGCCATTCCTGTGTTGAATAGCGTATTGACTATATTGTTTTACAAAATCATCTACTTTTTTATCTTGATTTACCATACTTAAACTTTGCGATATTGCTTTAACTAAAAACCTAATAATAACCAGATTCTATCCCCAAATTCTATACCAGTCAATGATGAAATAGTCCCTGTGGTATAATATGCATCAAATTGGGACGTTGCTCAAGAATATTTCAGGGAGATTGAGTCCATGGATTGGGGATTATTATCAACAACCATATTAACTATTGGATTTGGTGTTGCCACATTAATCTTGACAATAAAAGTGACAAAAAACAAGAAACCTGTTTGGGCATATTCCACCAAACATATAATTGGACGTGATGCAGAAGCTCCTCCAGAACTAAAATATGTTTTTGGAGATAAAGTCGTTGATGAAGTTTATAAAACAACCATTATTTTTTTTAATCAGGGCAATGACAAATTTTGTGGGGACTTAGTAGTAGATGGTAACCGTGACATCAACGAGCCTATTTTAGTAAAATTTGCAGATGCAGAAATTCTGAGACCACCAACGATAACATGTAAGAGTAAAGGTGTAGGTAATTTTACGGTTGAACAAGATAGAACACTACTAGATTCAATACAGTTACACGTCCCAATACTTAATCACAATGCAGGTGCAATTATTGAAGTTTGGCATACTAAATGTAATAGCATAGATATAGTAAATGAAGATATTCCGCTGCTTAAAACATTTATTAGACAACGCCCTGAAGGTTTTTGGCAGACTCTTACGAGTTTATTATTGTCTTTACTAATATTTTTCGTGATAGGAATATTTAGTGTGTTTATGAATTTTGACTCTAAAGATGTTGTGAAGTGGATTCTCCCTACAATAACTACCATTGGTTTCGTAGCTACCGTTGGGACTTATGGATTAACACGGGTATTTAGGTATAGATTGTTTCCAAGTTGGAGTCGAACTAATGGAAAATTGCAACAGAAATAAATTAAGTATGATTTATCTGTAATTATTATTTTTAGAATATTAACTATATGAAAAAAGTAGGATAATGTATTTTTAAAAATATTGTCATCTTACCGCTTACGACCTTAATTGTTAATACATTGTTCAGAAAGCTACACCATTTATTCAGAATCCATTCAGAAATAATAATCATCACAACGGCACCTCGGTTCTGTTCAGAAAATATTCAGAAATGCAGGCATGACTACGCCCCTGGAATAACTTTGGTTTAAGTTATACAGAAGTGATTGCTAGCTCGTTTTCCCTAAGTTATCCAGTGGTGAGAACTTCTTGTGGGCATTGGCAGCATCATTTGCATTAAGTGACTGTAAATAGCGTTGTGTCATCTGCAAGGTTGAATGCCCAAGTAAATACTGTAGAGAAAATACATCACCACCCACGCGCAGAAATGAGATTGCGAAAGTGTGTCTGAGTTGGTGGGGATGGACTTTCACTTTGGCTTTATTCCCTAGCCTCTTTATGAGCATCTTCATTCCGTTTAGATCTAACGATTCACCACAACGATTGATAAATAATCTATCTGTATTTCCTTTCCGATAAAGAGAAATATATCTCCATAATGCTTTTTGTGCTCTTGTACCAATCCGAACAACTCTTTGTTTATTACCTTTTTCCGCGCCTAACAAGTATTGTCCCATCATCCATATTAATGTCATCAATGGTTAAGTTCGTAAGTTCTGATATTCGAAGACCTGTATCGAGGAACACACTGATTATTGCCTTGTTTCTAACATCAAGCGCAACTTTACCTGAACATACTCCAAAAAGTCTATCAATTTCGTTAGAGGTAAGTGCTTGTATAATTTTGCTATCAGGTTTAGGTGTTTTAAGATTTCTAAATGGATTCTCTATAATGAGTTCTTCCCGCTCTAGCCACGAAAAAAATGTACGAAGTACTCGGTAGTAACCATTTATTGTTGTTGCACTTGCAGTTGTCCTAACAGATGGACTCGTACTATCCCAACGGTGTGATTCACTACCAAGATACCAAAGAAAATGTCTAATATGAATGGCAGTAATTTTTTGCACTTGTGGAAAGTTATTTCTTTCACAATACCAGATAAAGTTACGAATAACCATCTCATAACCAGATACAGTCTTCTGAGACTTGCCTTCCGTCTTACAGTTTAGGATGTATCCTTTTGCCAATGATACTAGAGAAGTTGTTGAAACGAGAGATTCTAAAAGTAGGGAGTCTACAACTTGTTTTTTCATTTACCATGGCGTAGAATTTACGAGTAAGCTACGATTGCGGGAGTAATTCAGTGGTAGAATGCCTGCCTTCCAAGCAGGTCGTCGCGGGTTCGAATCCCGTCTCCCGCTCCAAAATTCGAAGCTAAAAAGCCTTTATGTAAAATAAACATAAGGGCTTTTTCTTTCAAATGGCACTAATTTGGCACTAATTTTTTCACTTCTTATTAGCATCGTAGCTTCATATATAAAAGAGGGATGATTGAACCACCCAAGCAATAGATTTGGGGTAACATAATTAAAGACTATTTGATGCTTTGACTAGAAGCTATTTTGGAAGTATGTTTTCAGGTCGGTGGTTTGAGGTGGTCTCGAACCGACAATTTTTTACTACTCCTTCCATCTGGAGAAAGTGCAAAATTAGATTCGTTTAGGTAAATAAATACATATTTTAGTCTTATCTTGATTTATTTAGTTAGTTTAATTTCTCAGAAATATTTTTTTAAGTCATGAATTTCTTATATTAGTATAAATGTGTTTGTGGTGGAGGCGGGGGAGAGTGGGACTCTCCCTGAATACATTCTTGACTGGATAACTGGATATATGACACGACTACTACGCTTTAAACCACCTATTTCGTTTGATAATTCTCTCTCAAGCCAAATCACACTATACCTATTCAGTATCATGATGAGCAGTTAAAAAACATGACACAGTGGTATAAAGTTCGTATATATTAACCTATGTTACGAAGAACTATTGCCATAATCACAAGTAAAGGCAATAGGATAGCGGTAAGAATACCGATTGTCTTTAGCTCTATAGTGACCTGATGATGGCGTACAAGATCATTAGCATAAGGACTAAAAATAACCGAACCAGGAGCCGCACTTTTCTGACCTGTACTGGATTTTGTAATTGTTGAAGTAGTCGTCTGAATAGACGCAGGCTTAGATATCCTGGCTATTTGTTTTTTATACCGATTACGTTGATTTTTTTTAGGCATTTATTTCTCCATTGTTAGCTTTTTCAGGGAGCGTTATATCACATAAACCGATATCCTGCTATTAGCTAGTTTGTTTTTTCAACTTAGGTCAAAGTCACTTTACAGTATGTAAACGTTTACTTATAATATGGTATATAGATTAATTAGTCAAACACTGACATATGAAGAACTAGAACTAACTAAAGAGCGTAACTTTTGAAATCATTAGTATTTAAAATAGCCATAAAAGTGTTCATTTCTTTAGATAGAGTATAGCTTTACATTCTTACGGTACTAATATACGCTAATGACTGCAGCTACCACATATGAATCCTTTAGGATTAAAGGGGATGATACCATGAAAACCCATCAAGATACTGCTATCAGAAAGCGACAAATCGTCGATGCCGCACGTATGCTTATTATCCGAAAAGGAAGCGAGCACGTTACTATCCGTGAAATGGCGAAAGCCATAGGTTTAACAGAAGGTGCCCTTTATCGTCATTTTAAAAGCAAGAGTGATGTATTAAGTTTTCTTGTTAACGATATTGAAGAAACATTATTAACTGACGTAGATGCCGCCTGCCATGATAATAAGCCACCACTTCAAACTCTGGAAAATATACTCAAGAAACATATTTCAGAGGTTGAGCAGAAGCGTGGCATGTCCTTTCAGGTGATCGCAGAAATCATCAGCCTTGGAGATAAAAAACTCAATAAGAAAGTGCTTGATACCATAAATAACTATACCCAACACATTGAAGAACTGATAAATGAAGGAAAACAGAAAGGGGAGATCCGGGAAAATATCAATTCGTCTTCAGCCGCGGTCCTCTTCTTTAGTTCGATTCAAGGCCTCGTGAACATCTGGGCTCTCGGTAATTACAGCTTAAATCTACAGGAACAATTTCAACCAGTATGGCAGTTATTCCACGATTCTATCGTCAAGAGTTAATCCAAATAAGTTCGCAAAGACATTAAAAATACGATGCTGTTTCTTAAGTGATGTAAGGAAAACCGATTGTTTGAATTTGGGTCTATCCTTTCCAATATTGAATTCCAGATGAGCCTGCTTATGTTCGTGGCTCTAGCAGGTTATCTAATTGCTTACCGCATCAATCAATCGGCAGTAGTAGGAATCATTTTAGCCGGTATTATCGTAGGACCAAGCCTTTTAGGTCTTGTTACATACACAGATTTCGTGGCTACACTTGCCCACATTGGAGCTGTTGTTTTACTGTTTACTATCGGGCTGGAATTTAGCATTAAGGATATCGCGAAACTAAATTACCTCTTTATCGCTCTTTTTGGCATTTTGATACCAGTTGGTTCGGGTTTTCTTCTAGCGGAGTTATTTGGTTTCGACTTTAAAGCCTCTGTTTTCATTGGGACTGCTTTAACTGCCACAAGTATTGCCATTACTGCAAATGTACTTCGAGAGATGGGTAAATTACAGACAAGTAGTGCCAAAGCAATCATAGGTGCTGCTGTAATTGACGACATCCTTGCGCTCTTGGCGTTGTCTATCTCAGAAGGACTAGTAACTGGTTCTGTTTCATCTCTCAGTTTGCTTTCAACAGCCGGGAAAGCTATTGGTTTTATTGTTTTAGGGATTGTTTTTGGTAAGTTCGTGTTGAGTAAGTTGTTAATTCGCCTCGATCGAACACAAATATGCGGTAAATACCCGGAGTCGATATTTATCTTCGCAATAATGGTGGCATTTCTTTATGCCATGGGTGCCGAGTTAGTAGGTCTTTCAGCGATTGTCGGTTCATTCTTGGCTGGCGCTTCTTTCGCCGGAATAAAGCTAACCAGAGGAGCCGTTTTTAGAGAGGGGGCTGAACATCTCCAAATCATATTCGCTTCGATATTTTTCGTTTCTCTCGGAGTGATAATGGACCTCCATTCAATTACTTTAGAACTTATATGGTTCGTACTTGCTTTAACCGCTGTAGCTCTTATTTCCAAGTTACTTGGCTGTGGAATTCCAGCACTTGCCCAAGGAATGACCCTTAAGGAATCAACCATTATTGGGATTGGCATGATACCACGGGGAGAAGTTGCTATGTTAGTTGCACTCATCGGGTTGGGTCAGGGGCTGATTAATCAGGGTGTTTATTCTGCCCTTATACTGATGAGCTTATTGACAACCATAATACCCCCACTAATACTCCGAAATTGGTTATATAAAGCTGAATCTATCGATAACCGGCAAAAATGTATTTCAGAAAACCAGGAATCTAGAGACTAATACCTATGGGAACAGGCTGCTGTAGTGTTCCGACATTTCGATACCAGTAACTACAAGACAGCTTTTGATCCCAGATTTCTTCCTTTCGAGCGAAGGCCGATCTGTACCACTAGATCGGCCTTCGTGTTTCGCTATATGGGGATGATGGGAATAGGTAATTTGATGTCTTTAAAACTCTCATAATAGCGGTATTTAATGGAGCTATTATTAAGTAAGGAACAAAGGTCGCCTGATGCAAATACGTAATCAGCTTCGATGGCTGCGTCAAAATCAGATAGTCCGTCACCTACATAGGTTAACAGCTTTCCTTGAGATTTCAACCAGTTTAGGTAATACCGTTTGAAATCGGATTGGATTGGTTGGCCAAATGGGTCAAAATACTTGACGACAATCCCCTCTGACCCAAAAGTAGTACAGGACTAATTTCCACAACAAGATATAATAAGTAATGTAATAATATAGTCAACTAGTATTGGTATACGACAATTCTACTTTTAGGAAGGAGGGCTTCTATGTTTGAAAAGATCTTAGTTCCGCTTGACGGTTCACGTTTTAGCGGGAAGGCAATTCCATATGCGGTAGAAATAGCGAAACGGTTTGATGCAGAAATCATATTACTTTTTGTCGTAAGGCGGATACCCCCGACTAATTCAGTTAACCCAATCGGCGGCGGGATGGTCAGTCCGTCCACGTCTGAACTACTTATACAATCAGCGTTGGAATCGGAGAGAGAAAATATCAACCAAGGGAAACGTTACCTCCGAGGAAAACTACGGCAAATTCTAGCACTGGGACTTAAAGGATCGTACAGAGTTATCGCCGGTGACCCAGCAGAAGAAATTATCGACCTTTGTAAGGTTAAGTCGATAAACTTAGTAATCATGACAACAAGTGGCAAAAGTGGCTTGAAACGAGCATTGATAGGTAGCGTAGCCGACCGGGTTATCCGGGAGCCTGGTTTTCCTGTCCTAGCGATACGTCCGTTAAAACACCAACCGAAAATAAACCGAAATCATAAGTCAGAGTAAAAATAATTACTACAGAGAACTAATCTTCGTCTGATTATTAACCAAACCTTAAAAAAGAGAGCAGGAAACCAGGAAAAACATTTACTAAATTCACCCTATTAGTGCTTTGTCTGTAACGCTAGAACAAGCACTTCATTAAGTAGTTCTTTAGGAGATTTGTGTTGACTTTCTGCATTTTCTACCAGCCAGTTAGCAAACTGGGGATTTACATCCTTTATAACCCTTAACACGGCAATATCGATCTCAAGATTCTTGTCCTGCATCTCTTTTTGAGCCTGTAAATTACGCTCAAAGGCGTCGATCCTGGTCTTGAAGACCTTGTTAGTGTCATCCATTACCATAGGCTAATCTCCTTTTCAGTCTCCCCCACTAGTTTTACCCGATGAAGTCATTGTTAGTGAAATCCCCAGGATATCGTTAACTTGGACTATCAAGAGTCTAAGTATAATACATTATTTTGTCAATAGTAATATTACAATATATTGATAATACGATAACTAAATGTCATAATTGTCTTGCCACCGGGATCGTCAAGCACGGTGTGACTATTATTTTAGGAGGGAGGTAATTGTTATGGCTAGTGTGATGTTCATGCGGGAACTGGTTAATAGGGGAGTAATGAATGATAAAGGGGAGAAGCTCGGGAAAATACGTGCGATTGCAGTAAACATGGATAGTGGCAGAATAGCATACGCAGTACTAGCTTTTGGAAGCTTTCCCAAATTGCCTAAGATATTTGCCGTTCCATGGGAATTGTTGAGATTTTCATCACATGATCAAAGATTCATACTAAATGTTCCCCAAAAAACGCTCGTTAACGGGCTTGCCTTCGATACTTTGCAACAAGTAGCTATTGGTGCGAATTTCGCATGGCTAGGCGATGTATATGAATACTACAGTGACAAACCGGATTGGGAACATAGACGACAGGAACAAACGCAGCAGGATATTGATGAGGCAGAGAAACGAAAAGCTGCGATTCTCTCCGCACAAGAGTCCAAACCACAATAACCTCCATAGATTCGAACTAATAAAACAGACTACCCTGGGACGATTAAGAGTTACCTCGGGGTAGTTTTTTATCATTACGAAATATGATTAATAACGTTCTGAACGTTATTTGTTAGAAACCGATGAACCAGAAGAATACATTGTGAATGTTGTATTGCTAACTTGAACGAAAGTACTTTTTTTAAAGGTCGACCAACAACAGAAAAATAGAAGGGCCTTGAAATAAATGATCGATCTACCCAGTGGAAGACAGACGTTTGATTTTGATTGCGGAGCTAAGGCTCTACAATTAGTAATGGCTTACTATGGGATAGATATTCGCGAAGATGAATTAATCAAGAATATACAATGTAATAAAGATGGAACATCGGTTAAGAAAATGATTTCCTTTGCAAAAACACATGGATTTGAAGTGATAGCCGATCGCGGTTTTTCTGTAGATCAGATTAGAGAATTCGTCGATCAAAACAGGCCGGTCATCGTCCTCGTACAGGCATGGGCTGAAAGATATATGACTCTCGAAGACTGGCGAAACGATAAAGATGACGGGCACTACGTCATTGTCATCGGACACTCCGGCCCAATCATGATTTTTGAAGATCCTGGTTCATTCAGAAAGACATGGCTTACAGAAGAGGAATTTAATGCACGGTGGCATGACGTCGATTTGGAAACAGGAGAATTACTCGAACATTTCGCCCTAATACTCATGGGTAAGTTGCCAGATACTAAAGCATTCGAGCATATGGATTAAGCAAACAGTTTGCAGAATAGAATCTTGTATTACTAACAGAATACGCCATAAACAAATTTGTAATTGAGGAGGTATCCAATGTCTGTGTTAACGATCCGCGGGCAGATGGGTAGTGGTGCTCCCGAAATAGGGAAACTTGTCGCAACAGCCCTTAAATTCGATTATGTTGACCGTGAAATCATTGCCAGCGTCTCTAGTAAGATTAACTGGCCTGTGGATAAAATATCCAGTAAAGAAATGCCGCCAGGGACTCTGTTTGGACGGATTATCGAAGCACTTGGAAAAGGATATGCAGTGAGTGCTTCCGCATCATCTGTTAGTACTTTTTCAACCGCATATTTACGGGATTGGGAACTACCTTTAAGTGATGATACCTATAAAAAAGGTCTTGAATCTGTAGTAACTGAGTTGGCTCAAAATCAATCAATAGTAATAAGAGGACGCGGTAGCCAGTTCATATTAAAGAATTTCCCTGACTCCTACCATTTCCTTGTTGTTGCCCCTCTTGATATAAGAGTTAAACGCGTGATGGAAAGTAATGGCCTAAGTGAAGACAATGCCAAGAAAGAGATTGAGCAGTTCGATAGTAGTCGCCGAGAGTTTACTAAACGATATTTCAATGCGAACCTGGAGGATCCAGTTTTTTATGATCTTGTAATAAATACCAGATTCCTAAGTTACAAAGAAGCATCTTCAATTATTGCCAGAATAGTAAAACAGAAGAATAGATCTACGCATATGGGGTCGATATGATTGGAATAAAGTGGAGATAGTTATTAAAATATACTTTATCACACATTTGGTATTACAGATTTAGACTAAATTCCTGTCTTAATCTTCATTTCGAAAAGTGCTTCAGTAAAAGCCCTCCTTAGTGCTTCAATAGCCTCCAGATTTGGGGTTCGGTCTGCATTCATGTATAGTCTTTGATTCATCTCTTGTAATATAGCTGGTACTTTATCCTCTACTCTAGTCATCGCGTCAATGGAATGTTCCCCACATACATGACCGTACACGTTATGGTATTTGGATTCATTCACTGTGACCTTAACACTAGGTAACCTTTTCGCCAGGGCCTCGGCATAAGTGTCGATGAAAATATCAAGACAAAACCGTTTGCGTTCCTTATCCGATCCGGATACCTGGAAATTCATAAGTTCGATCTGATCATCCGAAACACCTTTGGCAGTGATTGTGGAATGAGCATCCAGCATAAAAGTAAACCCGGAGCGCAGCTCTTTGGCTATGTTTTCATGAAATCTTTTTAAGTATTTATCAGATAGAGATCATCGAGTATTTATATCGGGTTCACAGTCAGGGAGATATAAGGCCTCGCCAAATGTATCCTTTAAGGGAACACAACTATCAAGGTCATCCGGATGTCGGTTAGCTTCCAGAATTAAGCTGCAATAAGGAAATTTAATAGTTGAATTATCTAGAATATCGTCGAAATGGTAGAGTAAATCCGTGTACCAATCAACGTTCCTCATTAACCTGGGGAATTCGCCTGATAGTGTGTTTAGAGGTATTTCCTCAGGTATCAGTATTCCGCTATGAGGAACTACAACCAATAATCCCGGGTATTCCATAATGACTTATTGCTCCGACCCGTTGATTTTACGTTCCTAAAAACAAAATACCTTAGGTTTTATTTCTCAAGAGAGTAACAGATTCAATTATCGATGTCCAGATACGATAGAAAATAAAACAACCGTTGATGGACAGGTTATCCGCAATCATATGCTCGGGTGGTATTTGTAATTTAACAGAAGAATATATATAAATAAACATTGTTTAGCTTCCCACTAATTTTACATCCATCGAAAAGGGAGTCACCATGGAAAAAAATATACATAAAGACATGGTACAAACGGTGCTAGGCAAGGTGAAACCTGATACCCTCGGAATTACACTTCCTCATGAACATATTCTTATTGATATGTCCGTTTGGTATGAAGAACCGGAAGAACCCGAGGAGAAAGCTTTAGCACATCAACTAGTAAATCTAGACAACCTTAGTTGGGTTCGATGGAATGTTTACAATAATAAAGACAATTTAGTACTACAAGATGAAAAGGCAGCTATTAAAGAAATCATGCCGTTTAAAAATGCCGGAGGGGCGACGATTATAGACATGACCAGCCAAGGTCTGGGACGTGACCCGAAAGCCCTGGCCCGAATTTCTCGTGCCACAGGGATTAACGTAATTATGGGAACGGGTTTTTATGTAGGTACTGCCCTGGATAAAAAATATGACTTGAATAGTGAAGAGGAATTAGCCGATATTATAACTCGAGAAATAACACAAGGGATAGATGAGACAGGGATATGTGCCGGGGTAATTGGTGAAGTAGGTTGTCAGTGGCCACTATCAGAAAGAGAAACAAAAAGCCTTCGTGCTTCTGCCAAGGCACAAAGAAATACCGGAGTCGTGATTAACATCCATCCTGGACGCCATGAAGACTCTCCGATGGCAATTCTTAAAATACTGGATAAAGCAGGTGCTGATCTACATCGGGTCGTGATGAGTCATATTGACCGCACCGGTTTTCTCCCACGAACCCGTTATGAAATCGCAGAAACCGGCTGTATTTTGGAATATGATGGTTTTGGGGCGGAGCCATTCTACCCTTTGCGTTTTGGAGTATTTGACCGGCCGAGTGACGTTCAACGGATCAGAGAAATCATAGACCTTACCGAAAAAGGATACCTTTCTCAGATACTGATTTCACAAGATATCTGTATGAAAATTCGGCTTACATCATATGGCGGAATCGGTTATACCCATATTTTAAAAAATGTGTTACCGCAAATGAGGGCTAGGGGCATGTCTGCATCTGAAATAGACACAATATTAATTGACAACCCTAAACGCTTTACAGTTTTAAAACGAACTTAACCATACACAAGTATTATGGGGGTGTTTGGGTAAGTAATTGCCTGGCAATTTCAGGATACCTGGCAATGAAATGTAACTCGTCATCTACCAGTGGTTTATGTGATTGCACATTTGCATACCTGACCAATTCCAGTATTTCTTCCGCTTCTTCCCGGTTATTGAAAGTGATATCCAGTTTCCCCATGATATGACTGAAACCGGAAATACCGGAATATTCGCCGGAGCAAATTTCCCTGCCAGTATCAACTATTTCCGGTTCACCTCTCCCTAATTCATGATAATCGTAAAGCTCGTAATTTTCCGGATCTTTAAGAACACCATCGGCGTGTATCCCGGAAGCATGAGCGAAAGCATTTGCGCCGACCCCAGGTTGATTAATGGGGATCGGTACGTTGAATGAATAGCTGGCATATTTACATATTTCCCAGGCGGTTTTTAGTTTTACGGGCATGCCAAAGCGGTATTTCCTTGATAGGCCACTGGATTTCTTTAAAGCAAGTATCACAGCAACCAGGTCCGCATTCCCCGCCCTTTCGCCTATTCCATTAATGGTGGTATTAATATAGGCGTCCTGCCCACCATCTACAACACCCATCGCAGCAGAAACTGAGTTGGCTACAGCCATCCCAAGATCATTGTGACAATGGATTCCAACGCTAATCCCTACTTTTTCCGCTAGTTCTTTACACCGTTTATAAATAGTAAATGGATTATCGTAACCCAATGTATCACAGTATCTAAGTCTGTTAGCTCCATGATTTCTTGCCGAGGTGGCAAACTTGACTAGAAAGTCGAGACGTGTTCTCGAAGCATCCTCTGCGTTTACCCCAATACTTCGAGCTCCTTTTTTCTTTGCGGTATCAATAGCTTCAGCCGTCATAGTTAGAATGTCATCTTCATTTTTAGAACCTCGGAATTTCCCCTTAATCATCTGACTTGAGGTGGAAATTGAAAGATTGATATCTTTTAGTTCAGGAACCATTTCGAAGGCTTGTTCGACATCACTCTTAATAGCTCTAATCCAGCCTGCTAATTGAATAGGCTGTAACACCCCCATTTCCTGGAGTTTAAGATTTGCCCGGAGATAATTCGTTTCATGTTTCGTTGTTGGAAATCCATACTCGCTTTGAAATATACCCATTTCATTCAGGTATATATTAACGAGAGTCTTAGACAACTTTGAGAGTCCGAGCTTGGCTGTTTGAACACCATCGCGGTTAGTTACGTCGATTAAGAATATCTTTCCCATTTTATACCTCCATGAATTATCTTTGAGTAATTATACATATATTTTTCAGCATTTTACTTAGGCCGTCACATATTAAGTTATTGCCAGTTTATAAAGGACAAATATGGCTGTTATATACAAACCGACCAAAAGGACCGTATCTGCACCGACCCAAGCCCGTGACCAATAACGAAGTCGAAAGACAAGCGCTATGACGATAAGGCAACTCATTAAGACACCGAAGAGAGCTGTGCTCATATGTTCTGGAGTAGTATACGATAAAAGAGGCCCTTTAGAATAAGCCAGGTCATCGACGAAGATAATTACACCCATATTGAATATATTGCTTCCCAGTGCATTACCAACTGCCATGTCCAATGCCCCGAGCCGCACCGATGAGAAACAGACTACAATCTCCGGTGCAGAGGTAGCCGTTGCTAAGAACAGTGTCCCTACGAAGGTAGTCCCCAGACCAGTTACCGCTGCCATTTCGTCCCCTATATAACTCAGCCAAATCCCGGCCCCCATCGTGGTGATAGCTGCTAAACCAAACCCAATAGCAACCTTTCTCATTGTAAGTTTCTCATATCGACTTTTTTCAGTAACATCACCCGGTTTCTCCTGTACGGCAGGCCGATACCGAAACAACAAATATTGGGTTAGTAAATAAAGAACAAATAATATGGGTGAATATAACCCTATATAATCTCCGATGCCGAGAGAAACGACATTCTGAACGATATACATAAAGGTTGCGACAACAGCCATGAACATTGCACTCAACGTAGCAACAAAGATCACTCCTGTACTGACGAAATAGAGAAGAGGGCCTTTAGTATAAACAATATCGAGGAAGGCTATAATCACTATGTTAAGCAGATTAGAACCGAAGAGGTCCCCTAGCGTAAGATTAGGTTTTCCTAATAGAGTTACCGAACTAACCCCGGTAGCCAGTTCAGGCATGGAAGTTACCGTGGCTAGAAGAACGAAGCCTATCCAGACACGCCCCAGTTTCGTCTTTTCCCCGAGGGCGTCTCCGAACTTAGAAAGCTGGATCCCAGCTACTAAAATCATCGTCAAACATAATGCAAACTTCAACCAAACCACGGAAATCTCCAAGTGGGATGAATACTATTAATTCTTTTTTTCGCTATAGCAGTCATTCTTTTTAGACCAGGAAGACAGACTATAAAGTAATACAGACGATTACACTCGCCAGTAAGGCCATTCGATGATAGCTTTTTCCGTTAATTGTTACGATACAATAAGACTTACGCTCTTATAAATATATTATTGTCACGGTTGGATTACAGATTTTCACTTACCAAAGAATTATGGCGATGAATAAAAGTAATATTACCAAAAACCGGCAAGAATGCCTATAACCTTATATACCTTTATCCCCGATGTATCTATTATCGGATATAGTTCAATGCATATTTTGAGATGTCTGAGTTATCGGTTTAATAGGACTGACTGTATTACCTTTTTTGGTATGTGGTGATTCTTTTATCCAGAATTTCACCGTTCTTAATGATCACGGCATTTTTTAAAGTGATATTACTCTCGATTTTATCTTCAATAATATCATCGATATATTTAACTAGGACTTCGCCCAATACTTTGGTGGTCGTATGAAATAACAGAGACGGGGTATGGTCGACAGCATAATGTAAAATTCCATCAACCGTATATACCGGGTTATCAATCGTAGTAGGAATACTGGTTTCGATACCTCCCGATCTATCACAGGAAATATCGATGATGGCGGCTCCTTTTTTCATGTGCTGCAAATCTTCTCTACTAACTATGTGATCCTGCCTATCGGTATCCCACAAAACTCCGTTAACCAGGATGTCATATTCACCAATTTCTTTCCGTAATAGATCTTCCATTTTCCGGTTATAGACAACTATATCTGCTCCCAGAGAAGCCAAAGACCTGTATGCTCCGCGGGCTACATTACCTCTCCCGATGATAGCAATTTTACATTCATAAGGCAGCCGGCCGTACAATGTGAAAGCGTGCATAATGGCAGCTTCACCGGCGAGTTCGTTATTTCTCCAGAAAACATGCCGACCGCCATCAAACATGTCTTCCCATGCAATAGCAGTTAATGAACTATTAACGATGATATCGGTGATATTTCTGTTTTGAACGGCATGAATATATCCGAAGATGATCTGGCCTTTAGATAAAAGGGAAAGGTAATTGGCATCTCCTATTTTAGGATCGCAAATGACGTCTTTAGCCAATACCTCTTTTTTATCAGACACAGTGACTCCTTGTTTACGATATTCATCATCCGAATAACCTAATATTTCTCCGTATCCTGTTTCGAAAAATAACCGGCTTTTATTTTTTATAAAAGGTATTTGACTTGGTAATAACGCTCTTCTTTTTTCATTTTTTTTGGTGCTCATTAGAAATCCCATGGTTTTTTTCACTGGTAAGTCCTCCTTTTCGATGTTTTTTTGATCCAGTCTTTCATCACTTCCTCGAGCATCAATTCTTGAAGCCAAAAACGGCCTGGTTCGAACATGAATTTCCCGTTTCGTTCAATATACCTTCCAGGTATGCCATTAACCATAAGCTGCTCACAGGTTTCGATACCGATAAAAATTGAAACCTCGATGATGTAAAACAGACCATCTCGCTTGTCACGAAGGAAATCAACTGCCAATAAAGCTGATTTGGGTAAACACTGCCGTACTTTACTGGCCATTAACATTACATTGACCGGCAGCTCTTTTTTTCAATAATGTGCGAGCCGGAGCCGCGAAAATCACCTTCCCTGGGGTAACGATAGTATCCAAAATAGGAGTTTCCAACCATTACAATTCGCAGATCATAGCCGTAATTCGGGACAAATTCCTGGAAATATACATAGTCTTTCTGACGTAAGTAAGAAACATAGGTTTCTTTTCCGGAAGAGAATATTTTTTCACATAATGTTTTTGCTTGAGTCTTATTCTTGATAAGAAATACGCAGTTGCCGTGGGCGCAGGTCCGATCTTTGGAAACAAAGGGATAACTACAATTTTCGATGTATTTCATGACTTCTGTTTTCGATTGTGAGACAAAAGTCTTAATAGTTGGTAAACCATATACTTCGAACAAGTATTGTTCTCGTAGCTTGTCCTCATCCATCCAAACCGATTCACTTGAAGGTAAAACCATCTTATTGAGGTGATTTTGTATGATTTCGATCTTGTCCAACGCTTCCCAATGCCTGGTATATTCGGTTTCAGTGCGCCAGACGATTACATCATATCGTTGTGCAGTATTTATGAAATCCGACCGGGTAATATCGTAGGGTTCATAAGGAATGTGATTGACTTTTAAAAACCGCTCGAATTTAGGCCAGGATGCGTTGTTCCCTAGATTTTCTTCATTAATTACCAGTCCAACAAAAGGTTCCTTAACCCCTTCCGGCCAATTCATATGTATTTCAGGAGCACTCCCCAGTGTTTCATTCTCGGGAATGGGATTTTCTTTTTGTTGTTTTTTTTCGATGGAGGAGAGAGATACTGACGACCTTCGCATATTACTTACCTCATCTTTGAGTTGTGTATAGTATTTTCCAGGTTTGCTACTATGATTAAGATTTCTACAGCCGGTGATTGATGTAATGACTATTTTTCCCAAGGTGCCTATCTAAATAACCAGGTTACGTGAATATAAAAATCACCAATATCGTGATGTTGGTACAAATAATATTAACTACCTGGCAAGGCGGATCGTTGAATCGATAACTTATTACCAGGATGCCCTGATAATAAGTATAAAGTTAATTTATAATTAAGATAAGGCTACCTCGATAGTACTATATCTAACGACCTATTTTGAACTGCCGGTATCTTGACAAGAAGCCCTGATTTATGATTATATGTAAGTGATTATTTACTTATATATTCTATCTTATTTTTCCGTATAAGACCAGCGAAAAATAAATAAGGGGGAGGGGGGATGTTTAAGAAGATACTGGTCTGCCTTGATGGTTCGAAGTTTTCCGAAAGATCCTTAAAGTACGCTTCTGGTGAAGCCATGAAATCTGATTCCAACATCATCCTGCTTAGCGTATGTACGAAAGGAATCGACTATATCCCAGCACCTCCTTCCAGCCAGGCAGTGTACATTCCTGTCGAACTGTTCGTGAAGGAGTTCTCGATACGCCGCAATCAAATTATTCTGTATCTGAAAACGGTTGCCGAAAAATTAGCGGACGAAGGACAGCAGGTTGAACCGGTAGTCCTGGAAGGGCTTCGGGCAGATGTCGCTGATATTATCGTTCAGTATGCTGAAGAAACCGGTATCGATTTGATAATAATGGCTACACATGGGCGTAAAGGATTTCTCAGGTTATTCTGGGGTAGTGTGGCCGACGCGGTATTGAAGAAAAGCCTTATCCCGGTATTAATGATCAAACCTGAACGTGCCCGGTACGAAAAACGCCGGAAGTATCATGAAACAGATGAAGAAGCAGATACTTTATTCGAGTTAGGTTTCAGTAATGATTAATATCAACGAAGTAAAGAAAACCGAGGTGGGACAGAAACGCCTGAAAACCCTAGTTAGGCGAAAGCAGATAATCGAAGCTGCCAGGAAATTGATCATCCGGCGTGGCAGCGAGCGTATCAGGACAAAAGAGATTGCCGAAGCGGTGGGTTTAACTGAAGGTGCTATCTACCGGCACTTTAAAAGTAAAATGGAGATCCTGTCTCTACTGGTGGATTCTATTGAAGATGACCTGGTGGGCGACATTACTGGGGCGGCGACAGAAGGTAACCAGGTTATCGAAGCTTTGGAAAAAGTGCTAAAGAGCCACCTTTCGGCAATTGAACAAAGGCGGGGGATTTCCTTCCTGGTGATTGCTGAAATCATCAGTTTGGGTGACAAGAAGTTAAACCAGAAGATCTCCGGAGTGATCGGCAAATATACCACCAGCTTGAAAGAACTCCTAGCCAATGGAGTAAACTCGGGGGAATTATCCCCGGATCTCGACGTTAATGCGGCAGCCATTCTTTTCTTTGGTATGTTACAGGGTTTGGTAAATTTATGGGCACTAAATGGGTATAATTTTAACCTTAAAGAGCAATATGAACCACAATGGCGTTTATACCGCCGCTCAATTCTCAACAGCTAACCGGGTATATTGATCAATACTGTGGCGGAAGAACCACAGTTTAGATAAAAAGAAATAACTACCTGCCATATCACGGTAAAGTAAATTAACTAATTTTCACGACGGTCCGGGTATGGACACAGAAAATCTCCAGTATAAGCCGGTTTGTACCGGGAAGATAATCAAATTGATCATGGGATCTGAGGAGGTGTTTATGTGGACAGTGTTAGCAATGAACTTTCTGGAGAATGAACTAAACCTAATTCAAAGCAAGAAAATGAAACGGCTTGACGCGGCGGGGGGAAGACGAATAAACAGCGATATCTTCGAGCAGCAGAAGGCCGTGATCCTGGAGTTGATTGAAAATATCGAAAGCGATTTTCTCCATGTGCTGCTGAAACAACGGTTGAAGCAGGTCCAGCATCAAATCACCCGCCTGCAGGAACTGGGGAAAGAACTTGATCACCACAAATTATGGTCTGCCCATGAAGAAAAAGAAACACTCACCGAGTTATTCAAGAGATGGATCATATGGCTGGAGCAGGATAACGCATATCCAATTACGAATATATTGAATTAGGAGAAGGTATTACTTCTCATTTTTATGGGTAACATCAGTCCACTATCTATGTGACAAACAACTCTAGTAGCGAGGTGTGTTATGTTCGAGAAGATACTAGTACCATTGGATGGGTCCGCGTATAGTGCCCGGGCAATTCCATATGCGATAATGATGGCGGATAAATTCAATTCTGAAATTATCCTACTCCAGGTAGTACGCCCAAGTAGGCCACTGGCCCCAACAGGGCCCACTGGAGCCTTGATCGCCAGTCCTGCTACTAATAAATTATTAGTTCAACAAGCTGTCGAAGAGCAAACACAAAATGTAGATGATACCCAGTGTTACCTGGAACATCAAGCGAACCTGGTATTGGAACATGGTTTAAAGGTAACCTCCCAGGTTGTGGTGGGAGATCCAGCCGAGGCTATTATTGAGTTTTGCCAAAAATCAGCAATCGGCCTGGTGATTATGACCACTGCCGGGAAAAGCGGTTTGAAACGTGCCTTTCTCGGCAGTGTCACCGATCGGGTTATACGGGAACCGGGCTTTCCGGTAATGGCAATTAGGACGGAGTGACATTCCGACCGTCTAGCTTTATTGACAACTATATTACTGAACGATTGTGAATACTATATTCCTGGTATCAGCTATGATTTTAATTTCATAGGAGGGTAGAAAAATGACTGATGTTAGATTTGTGCGTGATCTCATAAACAGGGGAGTCATGAATAATCAAGGAGAGAAATTAGGCCGAATTAATGCCATCGCAGTAAATATGGAAAGTGGGCGAATAGCCTATGCTGTACTCGCTTTTGGAGCTTTTCCCAATCGTACGAAATTATTCGCGGTTCCGTGGGAAATCCTCTCTTTTTCACTGCATGATCGAAGATTTATCCTAAATGTACCAAGAAAAACCCTACAATTAGGGCTTGGTTTTGACACGCTTCAAGAATTAACAGTTAATCCGAATTTTTTCTGGCTTGCTGACGTATATGAATATTACAGCGATAAACCAAACTGGGAAAATAAACGGCAAGAGCAAATCAGCCAAGATATTGCCGAGGCTGAACAAAGGCGAGCTTCGATTATACAACAACAGAAAACTGACTTACCTGTAACAACAACTTAACTTTGTCTGGTAAAAATTTCCAATCACTTCTCATATCATTCGAAGGTCATACGATGACTATTAGTGATACAAATAGCAACATAATAGCAAAAGTAGATGCCTTTGAGCGTGCATTAAAAATGAAGAAAAGGAAGAAAACAATATTTAGTTTAGCTGGATAAACGGGAATTTACGCGTGAACATTAATACGCTATTTAGTGGTGAACTATGTTATTTCCGCCAGATAACAGATCGGTTGCTATTTACCCGGACGTCGCCATAATCCCGGACCTTCCTTTACAGCGATGGATAGTTTAATTACGGAGGACATTTATGAAATACCAGGCATATACGGCGAATAACTATAAGAGTATCCCGCAGATACAAAGGCTGTCGGAAGAACAGGTTCACGCTATCGATGTTGTGAGTACAGTGTTGCCCTTCAAAACCAACAATTACGTCGTCAATCATCTGATCGATTGGTCCCGATTACCAGGAAGACCCCATGTTCATCCTGACTTTCCCGCAAAAGGATATGTTGAAACCAGATCATTACCGAATAATCGATGATACTATCCAGGCAGGAATTAGTAAAGATCTGATTCAAAAAGCCGTAAATGAAATCAGGTTGGAACTAAATCCCCATCCCGCCGGGCAGATGGCACATAACGTGCCGGTATGGCACGGGCAGCGGTTGGACGGCTTTCAACACAAATACCGGGAAACCGTAGTTTTTTTCCCAAGCCAGGGGCAAACCTGCCATGCCTACTGCTCGTTCTGTTTTCGTTGGCCGCAGTTCGTAGGCATGGAAGGACTGAAATTCGCTTCGAAAGAGGCCGCCCTGTTGGTGGATTATATTTCGGGACATCCAGACATCAGTGATATTTTGTTCACCGGCGGCGACCCGTTGACAATGAGGACGAAGATACTGGAGGCTTATATCAAACCCCTGCTGGAAGCAGACATTCCACATCTGCAAAATATCCGCATAGGTTCCAAGGCACTTACTTATTGGCCGTATCGCTTCCTAGAGGATGACGACGCAGCCGATTTGCTTGGGTTGTTCCGGGAAGTGAAGAAAGCCGGCAAGCACCTGGCTTATATGGCTCATTTTAACCATCCGGTGGAACTGAAGGGGGACATCGTCAAAGAAGCTATCGGAGAGATTCTTAATACCGGAGCCGTAATCAGGACCCAATCT
>CAVUCA010000003.1:0-44607 GCA_963739865.1 uncultured Chloroflexia bacterium | reverse complement strand
CCTCCATCAAAGACCTATGTAGAATAAATTATCCTAGATTTGTTTTAAAATCTTTCTTGTGGCATTCATGACGTTAGTAAAAAAATCGTATTTGATATACACAGTAAAGAACATATCATCCTTTAAATTAATATTACTTAACCTATCTTTACAAAATAATAATATAGTAACTAATGAATACTATTATAGTACCTATAGTCGATGTTGACATGTGTGATTATTATTCTTGTTTGGGTTAATATCTTTGAAAAGCCGAGTCTAAAATTGATAAAAATTTTTTATGCTAATACATAAACAGCCCGACCCCATCCCCCCTGACCATCCCACTTCTTTCTAGGTCTAGGTGGTCTATGTTCTTTTCTACTTATTCTAAAAAGTAATCCATGTTTACCTTAAATAGAGAATTACCTAGACCTCCTAGACCCAACCCCACCTTTATTAGCTTTCCTTAAGACTTAAGCCAAGCCATACGAAAGGACGCTAGCAGTTAATCCCTTATTTTTTGCATTTTGAGCGTGACTCAGGCATGAGGATACCCTCTTAGTTGCAATTTTAGTTGCCGTATTAGTGAAAAGATGCCATGTTTTACACTCCAACTGAGATCTTTTCTACTATACATAATAAAAGAGGGGAAGAGGGGGCTGAAGTTTATTTAACATTCCTCTCCATAACGCTCCAAAGGTTGCTGTAAGGTATTAGTTTGCCCCATCGTGGGCCGGTACGATATACAAATGACAGAGTCTCCGGGTTGACATAGGTTGCCCAGTCTTTACACTTAACCACGTCTATTCTGACTTCTTTGTATCCATGGTGGGTTTCATCACCTTTAACGTCGTCAACGATGTTCAGCCCAAGGTATAGCTGACATTGCATACGGGTAGAATCCCTACCCATGGCTAAAGGTTCTCCACGCTTTTTCTGTAGGAATACAACAATTAACCCCGTAGTCAGTCTACGTGATAGGTTGGCTAACTCGGATTGAAGTTGTAGAAACCACTCTTTGTTATTTGGCAGGTGTAAGTAGTCATAGATGTTAATTCCTGCCGGATCAAGGTTCTCTGTTACGTCTAGCCCTTCTTTATCCAGGTCAACGATGTCGTAATCCTTCCCGTAGTGGTTGAATAGTTCCGGGAAGTCTTCAAGATTTTTGACTGCCTTTGCTCCACCAATCTCATTAACGAAATGGCGAATCTCCATTTTACCTACGTTGATATTAGCGAACTCATACCCGTAGTGGGTTTTTCCAGAACCTACGTCCCCAGCTACCACGATCTGACTATGCTGGGGTATCAATACTTGTCTATCCAGTCCAAAGGGCAGCCGTAGATCAAGGAAGGCGCTTTTAGCTTGTTCCAGCGATACAATACTTCTCTGCCATTCCTTGTTAATCCACTGAATTTTGTCTCCACCGTGGGTTATCCGGATGTCGTTGTCTTTGGCCCGTCTTTGCACCAGTTTAATGAACGACGGATCCCGGTAGGTTGTCCCGATTATTTCCGCCACTTCCCGTTTATTGTGTGGTTCGGGATTATCTTTTAAGTAGCTGTCAAAAGCGGTAGATAGTTCACCATAGACTTTTAGACTTGTCCTGTCAATGTCCAGAACTTGTCCACCGACTTGTCCACTTTTAAGGCTAATCTCATTTTTAGGGGTTGAATCTACAGACTCGGACACCCCTCTATATATATTTGTTGTATATATAGAGTTACCCTTACTTAATACGGTGTGGTATACACTTTTGACACAATCCCTCACCCTGCCCTCTCCCATGGGTGGGATGTTGTTTTTATCCCACGCACACAAGATAGAAGTTGTTATATCTTCAGGAAGGGACTTGGCATAATACCCGGCGAGACTTGCACAAGATTGGTTACGGCTGCCTTCAGGGACGCCCTTCATCAAGTTAGTAATCCAGTTTGGTTCTAATATCTTCTTGCAGTGGCCCTGCACGGGTTGTAAGGCTAATTTAATTAGCCAGTCTGGCATAGGCTGTGGGTCGATGTCCCTTGCTAACTCGTATTCCTTGCCCGTATCCGGATGTATGCTACCAGGGGCTAATAAGTAGGTATTGATTGACTTCAGCTCAAAACCAAGTTTGGATAACTTCGACACGTTTGGCATAGTCACCCCTTGGGGCCGGATAAAGTAGTAGTGATATCCACCATTCCCGGTTATGACTGTCCGGGTTTCGATAAGGCCATGTACTTGCTGTATCTCGTCAAGCCACTCAGCAATATCCGGGTCGTAACAGTCAACGTCCATTCCCACTTCTCGGCTATCGTTGCGGAACGCTATCCCTACGTTGGCATCCGGGTATTGTTCAGCCCATGCCTCAATCGTAGCTGTGTCTGTGGTGGCGTCAAGACAGCCGTTTGGAGTTATCGGTATCTTCCCTTTGCATGGGAATACTAAGCGGCCTTGTTGCGCTTCCCGGGAGGCGATCTGTAGGAAGTCTGTCATTGGGCACCCCCTCGGTCTTCAGGCGGTGTCCATCCGACACTGATTCTGCGTTTAATGCGACATTCGGAGCAATGTCGGGGTTTTGCCAGGTTACGTGTCCAGAAGTATCGTGCTTCTCCAGCTTTGAAGGTGAATGTATTACCGCATTGATTACAGATGAGATTTTCATCTGTAAATACTGGGGTATTTACTCTTTCCAGTTCTTTCAATATCTTTCATTTTTCATGCCCAACCCTTACGACTTTAGGTACATCCTCCACGGGCATATTATCCTTAATATCATTTCTTATTTTTCTAATCACAAATCATCTTTCTTTGAAGTCTGTGATCCACCGATCTAGTGCGGATACCGGGAAGTAATACCGGTCACCGATCCTGATTCGTACCGAATCTAGGACGCCAGTCCTTACCCACTTCGAGACTGTAGGTTCGGATAAACCGTACTTCCGGGCAATGTCCCGCTGGGTTAGTAGTAATTTTTCTGTCATTTTTCACCACCTTCTTTTTCGCTTAATTCAGGAAAATAAAAGAGTCGAACCCTGTTATGGTTCGTCATCTTCTTAATTACATATAGTTATGCCAGTCAAGTCGCCATTTTTAAACAAATTCTTCATAACTATTGTCATCTTCTCCTTCTATAATTAGTATAACATGATATTTGATATTAAAATGCATCTATTGACAAAGCTAATATGGAAGTGTAATATTGATAAATGGAATTAAATGGAAACCTTGAATCTAAGGGGTGTGGAAGTTATGACTGTACTTAGTTGGGACTGGCGAAAACATTTAGCTAATCTCGTAATTGATCACCCTGAGTGGCGAAAAGCACCACAATTCAGGGAAGAATTACGAAAACAACATTATCCCAATTTAAGCATCGATAAAATGCCTCTCAGTCTAAGCTCTATCCAGAAAGTATTGCCAGATATGATAGCGAAACGGGATGAACAACTCGCAGATAATGGGCAAGACATTCCGTGGAGTATGGCATCACTGGATAGACACCCTATAACTCCAACCGGAATAGCAATATTATTTGACCTTGATAAATATAGTGGTTCCTTCCTTACTTCTGTTCGACGGGCAAAATGGATAGATAGGCTTACCCGTTTGCCGAAAATCAGTGTAGTTATGTTGATCATCCTCTCAGGCCTTTACGAAATAGGAGAACGAACTGCTGAATTGAATAAAGAAAAGTTTGATTCAAGTGAGTTTGATTCTACTGTAAGGCGATTAGTTAGAGATAATTTATTGTCCTTAACAGATTTAGACAAATTTAATCAATATATTAGGCTGTTCTCTGAAAAAACCATCGATAGCAACGAAGAACTTAAAACAAAGAAACTAGCGAGTGATATAGAAAAGCACGGCGTTAAAATTATACTAGAAACCAAAGCCAAACAAACAGAAGAAATCAAGCGAGTCAAGGAGCTAATCAAGTCATGGGAAACAAACAAGGGGGACAAATAAATGGCAAAGACGATTACTTTACTACCAGGTGTAAGCAAACGAAGTGAAGGTGTATACCTTATCCAGATTCCAGTTACGATTGAGGGAAGAAAAAAGCGTAAATCATGGGTAATCCGAGGCACCCCAGAAGAAGCTAACCGTAAGGCTATCAACGAACGGAAAAATCTGGCTGAGAACCGAGTTCCGGAAAACGACCTAATGCCATTCAATATCTTGATTGATAGGTGGTTTGATTATCTTGAAGCTGAAAAGAAGCGAAAACAATCCACATTGGATACCTACCGGGTATCAATAGAAAACCACATCAAGCCATACTTAAATAATGGTAAATTGCGTGACTTGACTGAAAAGAGGCTAGATGACTTCTTTTCTTATATACTCAGGAATCATTCAAACTCTTTAGCTCAAAACCTATATGGTATACTGTCAAGCGTAATGTCTTATGCAGTGCGGAAGCATTACATAACCATCAATAATTTAAAATCCATTGAACCACCTGAGAAAGAAGCCAAAACAGACGAGGAAAAATCACTCATGGCTTTAAGGTTAGATGAGATATCCCGATTCATCACTACTGCAAAGGATGATAGTATATTCCCCATCTGCTACGTTGCCTTACAGACTGGCATGAGACAAGGTGAAATCCTAGCCTTGAGATGGTCTGACATCGATCTTGAATTTGACCGGGTGATTCATGTCAACCATACCTTATATCTAAGAGGACAAAACCCCTTGTACCTTAAACCCAAGACCAAGTCATCCGGTAGTAAGGTCTATATCAATGACGAATTGTACGCTTTCATATCCGAATATAAGACAAAACGGGAAGCCTTGTACGAATCGGTAGGCAAAAAGTTAACCCCGGATGTTCTCGTATTCACTAACAGTAGTTTTAAGCCTTACATGGGGTGTGATATTACGCACAGATTCCAGATTCTACTAGCAAGGGCTAATGTTCGCCGGGTACCGTTCCACAGCCTCAGGCATAGTGCAGTATCGTTAATCATCAATGCTGGGGCAACATTAAAGGAAGCACAGGAATTCGCTAGGCACTCAGATTCATCAATCACTAGCCAGATATACTCTCACTTATTCGACGACACCAAGCGCAAGACTTTCCAAAATCTTGGGAACATATTAAAGCCTGCAATTAGCGATAAAACCTATGATTACGCAACTAATATTGCAACTGGAAGAAGTAATTAGCTTCAGAGATAAAGGAGGATAGGCACACAATGCATAAAAACTGGAAATTCATGCATGCTTCTCTGGTAGTCAAGGATATGGAAAAAGCGATCAAACACTTCGAAACACTGGAAGTAGGGCCGTTTCCACCTTTTATCGGCGGACCGGGGATGCAGTTCAGCGGTAAATCAGTCAAAGGGAAACAGGTAGAGTACGACATGGACCTCAGACTGGCGAAAAGTGACCTGGGGGGACTCGGCCTGGAACTGATCCAGCCGCTTAAGGGAGAGACGGTATATTCCGAATTTTTAGCTAAGCATGGGGAAGGGCTGCATCACCTGGCTTACGGCGTAGAAGACTTCGATGCGGAAACGGCAGATATGAAGAAGAGAGGGTTTGAGATAGTGCAAACCGGTGCTATCGGTAGCAGCCGCTGGGCGTATTTCAATACCGATACAGTGGGCGGGATGCTTATCGAATTGTGCGAGATGCCGAAAAAGAAAGCGTAAGGTAGTAATCTTGCCCGCCTGCCGCTTTTTTGTTAAGATGGCATGCTGAGGGGAAGTGCTGGAATTGGCAGACAGCCTGGACTTAGAATCCAGTGCCGCAAGGCGTGGGGGTTCAAATCCCCCCTTCCCCACCACCCCACGAAGTGGGGAAATACTAAATACAAAACTAAACTCTAAATACTAAATCCGAAACAATATCAAAATACGAATATCGAAATACAAAACAGAACGATCCGTCCTTCGACAAGCTCAGGATGAGTGGATTACCCTAAGCTCAGGATGAGTGAATCCCCCTAAGCTCAGGATGAGCGGATCGCCGTTACAATACCATCTCCGTAAGGGTCGAGAGAAAGGACCAGGACAAAATACGCGTTAGCCAACTTTGAAGATAGACGATAATGGATGAAATCGAATTCCAGATAACCGGAATTAAGCCCTATGAACTGGATCGTGCGACTCAGTATCCGGTATTGGCGATAAGGACCGGATATTCCGAAGCACTACAAACCAGGGCCGGCATCAGCCGGAATACACTGCGTACAGGTGGTACCTTCTTCGATAGGAAATACATACTGGCAAAAGACTATTATTTTCTAACGACGGACCGAAAAGACAATTTCAAGTGGATACCGCCACATGAGAGCAACCTGTATAAAGAAGAACCGAATACGGTTTATAAAACGGAAAACCGTAAACGGTTAACACATTACAGCCTGGAAGATGATATCCCGGAGGATAAAGAGATGATATATCCCGTAAGGCCTTTCAGTATCACCGGAATTACCCTGGATGGCTTCGATCCCGGTAAGGAATACCCGGTATTAGCGATCGATATGGACAATTATCTACCGGAAGCAGATGAAGCAGGAAGCGATGCCTCTGAAGAATTAGCCGCCGAGACGATGACCTTTTTCCTGGTAGGGGATGACAGCGGGGAATTCGTCTGGGTGGGAGAGGACAGCTGCCGGCTTTTCCGGTAATTAACTTGAACTTGTTTTAGGCGAGCACCGGTCTATATACGGAACAACCAACCTCCGGAGACGATTATCCGGAGGTTTATCATAATTATTCAGCCTGATTTTCTATTTTCAGTAATATAAGCATCGATCCATATCCTCCCGGGCTTTTTTTCGTTATACCATTATATTGGTCCGGAATAGCCGGGCAGGAGACGGTACTATGAAAAAATTTATACTTGTTGCCGTTTCGGCAGCAGCAATGTTGTTAGTCTTTATCACCGGAATATCGGCTGTTGGCTGTAGTACGGGGGAGGGAGAGGGGTTTGCCATTTACCTGACCGAAGGCAATATTGCCCCGGAGGATATTTCCAGCCTGGTAAGTGTTAAAATCACGGACACCCCGATAATTGCATCAAGCGAGATTGTTTCCTATAACCTGCAGACGCATGAGATGAAGCTGACACCGGAAGCCTTCGAACGACTCCGGAATCTCCAGGTACCGGTACAAGGGACCTCGTTCATCGTGTGTGCCGGCCGGAAACCGGTATACCAGGGGGCATTTTGGACGCCGGTCTCATCCATCTCATATAACGGGGTCACGATCTGGAAACCATATGATATTGATACGAAACCTGTAATTGAACTATCCCTGGGATATCCCGGTACGTCGTTTTACAGCGGAGAAGACCCGAGGAACAATGCCAGATTGATGTTTGCCCTGGAAAGAGACGGTAAACTGGTATCGAAGTACACCATACAGGATATCGAGAGCTTGCCGAGATCAATGAAGGGCTACGAATTGTATTCATGGCAAGAAGGAGAAGCCTGGTATTTTACTTTAATCACGGGGACCAACCGCAACAAGTCGCCGGAGGAAATCACCTCCGGTGAAGATTATATCTCGGAGGCTGGCTTTATTAAAATAAAAGTGGCGGATGTCGGAAACCTGGAAGCGGTCATCAGCAAGATACCGGCCAAAGAAAGTGTTTCCTGGTTGGCCGACCTGAGAGCTGAAGAAAACCCTGCTACAATTCAGTTCGGACTACCTCCGGAAGAGATGATTCAGACCATTAAAGATTGGGCTACAAAATATGGTGTCGACCTTATGGTGGAGGGTGACTGGTAGCATCCAAGCCAACCACCATTACTTTAATTTAAAAATGCGAAACGAATAGAGAATAATCGTCCTGGAAAGCCAGCGATGGTATAATATAAACTACTTTGTGTTTCAAAGGCCAGGGGCATGCACCGATTCCGGACCGGAGATATTTCCGTCAGCGATACGATCGTCATAAATGAGATAAACCAGATACATCACCTGAAAGACGTACTGAGACTAGCTGCGGGTGAGGAAATTACTGTATTCGACGATACCTGGGAATGCCGGTGTACTATCGACCATTTTGAAAAGCAAGCAGTAGTACTCAGGATCAATTCGAGGATGAAGACCAGCCAACCGAAAGTTAAGTTAACAATCTCCTGTGCCTTACCCAAGAAGGGTATGGATGAAATAATCGACAAACTGACCCAACTGGGAGTGGCTACTATCATCCCGATGCGCACGGAGCGGGTGGTAGTGAAATTGAACGAAGAAAGGGACCGGGAACGGGTGGGAAGGTGGCGGCGGTTGGCACAGTCGGCCGCAGAACAAAGCCAGCGCAGCAGCATACCGGAAGTCAAAGGAATTACCGAATTCAGTGAAGTTATAACCAGTGCGGATGATTATAGCCTGAAGCTGATACCGAACCTCGAGGGGGAGCGAAAAAGACTGGGAGAAGTGATAACCGGATCCCAATCCGGCAGCGTCATAGTACTCATCGGGCCGGAGGGTGATTTTACCCCGGAAGAAGTGAAAAAAGCGGTAAATGCCGGCTTTATCCCGGTTTCCTTAGGCAGCCTGGTGCTGCGGGTGGATACGGCGGCAGTGGCGGTGGCGGCATTTTTCAGGATGACGACAATATTATAAAATGAGATAATTTATATCACAATTGTTTTAGTTTTATTTGTCATTGAGGTTGCTTCGCCTTTCCTTCGTCAATGGCTCGCAACGACAGATCGAAAAAATAGGCATGTTACGAATTTCTAGTTTATCAAAATCATATGCTCAGCGGGTATTGTTCCAAGGGTTGAATTGTAATATCAACGACCATGACCGGATAGCATTGCTGGGAACCAATGGTTCAGGTAAAACAACCCTGCTGGATATCTTATCCGGCAAGACTTTACCCGATACCGGCGATATCATCAAACAGAAGGACCTGACGATCGGCTACCTGACACAGGAGATCAATCCATCGTCAAGTAAGCAGTTGCTGGATGATGTCTTAAGCGCCCATACGGAAATGACCGGGATGACAGACCGGATGCATATTTTGCAGGAGAGGTTGTCCCGGGAAATAGAAAACCACGACCAGCTACTACGGCAACTGGGTGATATACAGTCGGCTTACGAAGCTGCCGGGGGTTATGACCTGGAATACCAGGCAAAGACGATACTATCCGGGTTGGGATTCAAGCAAACGGAGTTCAACCTGACGATGGACCATTTCAGCGGGGGATGGCTGATGCGGGCAGCGTTGGCCAGGTTATTACTCGTCCGTCCGGACCTGCTGCTATTGGACGAGCCGACCAACCACCTCGATCTGGAAGCCTGCATCTGGTTCGAGAAGTACCTGGCAGCATACCAGGGGGCGGTGATTGTCACCTCGCACGACCGGGCGTTCTTGAACCGGGTGGTGGGGCGGGTGATCGCCATCGAACCGGGCGGAGAAATCGTCCAGCATACCGGTAATTATGACGAATATGTGCTCAACCGCCAGCAGGAGATGGAAATCAGAATGGCGGCGGCGGAACGGCAGCAAAAAGAGATCGAACGGGAAATGCGTTTCGTGGAACGATTCCGTTACAAAGCAACTAAAGCCCGCCAGGCACAAAGCAGACTGAAGCATATCGCTAAAATCGAGCGGATAGTAGTCCCGCGGACCACAAAAAAGATACATTTCGTTTTCCCGGAATCGCCGCGTAGCGGTAAGACGGTCCTCACGTTATCCCATGTGCGCAAATCATACGGCGACAATGTAATATACCGTGACCTGGACTTCACGCTGTATGCCGGGGACCGGGTGGCATTGGTAGGGCCGAACGGAGCGGGGAAAACCACGATGTTGAAAATGCTGGCCGGGGTGCTGGCTTTCGAACAGGGAGAGCGGAAGCCCGGTTATAATGCAGTGATCGCCTATTATGCCCAATATGTCCTGGAGTTGTTGAACCCGGCTAACACGGTACTGGCGGAAATACAACAGACAGCCTTGAATGAGTCGGAAGAGAACCTGCGGCGAATACTGGGAGGCTTCCTTTTCAGCGGGGATGATGTGGTAAAACCGGTGGCGGTGTTATCGGGTGGTGAAAAAGCAAGGGTAGCCCTGGCCAAGATGCTGCTGCAGCCCAGCAACCTGTTGTTGATGGATGAACCGACCAATCATCTGGATATCGCTTCCCGGGAAATACTGGCAGATGCGTTGAATGACTATCAGGGGACAATATGCCTGATAACCCATGACCGGACATTGATACGTGAGGTAGCGAATAAAATAGTCGAGATCAAAGACGGCCGGCCCAGGGTATTCACGGGCGATTACGATGAATACCTGGAGAAGAAAGAAGCCGAAGAAAGAGAAGCAGCCAGGACTACGGTGAACGGTACAAACGGCAAGACATTAAAGCCAACGAGATCTTCACTACCCCCCAGGACCGGGACACCGGTTATCAGCCCTGAAAGGCGGAAAAAGATACTGGAGCGGGAAAGTCAAAACAACAACAAGAGAATCGATGAAATCGAGCAAAAACTGACAGAATTAGAGTCTCAAGCAGCGGAATGCGAGGCATTGTTTGCCAACCCGGACCATTACCGGGAAGGAACGAAAGTCGTCAGTACAATAGAAAATCACAAAGCGATACGAGAAGAAATCAAGCTACTCACGGAGGAGTGGGACAAGCTGTCAATGAATGCGGAGAGAATCAACCGGGAACTAATAGAGTTGAAATAATACCGTTAAATACTGAAAAAAGACTATTCGTCTTCCTCAATATCTCCGCCGTTATCTTCTTTGGTAGTTTTGGTTTTAGATTCCTTAACTTTATTTTCCCTGGTCTTAACTTCTTTAGTCTTATCTTCCTTGATATTAGCTTCCTTAGTATTGTCTACTTTAGTTTTCTCTTCTTTCGTCTTGTCTTCTTTAGGGTTGTTCTCTTCGCTGCTATTTTCTGAGTTTGAGTTGGCTTTACCGTTTATTTCCGGGTTATTGTCCTGGTTTTTTTTTGTGGCAGCAGGAGGGACCGATTCTTTAGTGATGCCGCTCTCGCCAATCTGGGGTTTCAAGATATATTTAGAATTTTTAACGCTGCCGGTGGCGAAGACGGTCAGGTCATAAGTAAAGCTGGTTAGTGAAGTCTCCGACGTGGTAAAGGGTATCGCCAAATGTAGTTTCCGGCTGGGCAATTTGATTTCGGTAGCTTCGGACTCACCTTTTAAGAATCCGGTAACATTGTCAACATAGATAAATACCTGTTTATAGTCATCGACCGGGATATCTCCCTGCCAAATTACTTTCACCGCATCACCGGGGACGGTCGTAAGATCGACGGTTTTATCAGTAGGTACGATCTCGATCCATTTTTCGTCGGATTGTTGGATACCGATCCTGGCAATAGTCACCGAGACATTATCAAACTGACTGATGGCATTAACCTCGTCGCTGATAAGGAAGGCAAAATTTCCGTCGGGGCTGGCAACCGGAGTAATATCGGACACCAGGTACTCAGTACCCGGAGATAAAGCGGTCTGTACAGTGACGAATACGACTAAAGCAGCGATAACGATGGTAGCCACAGCGGCCATAGCGGCGGGACGGAAGAGGTAACGGCTGAACCACGGTTGTTGAACTCGATGTTTTTCACGCCGGGCGGCAAGGTCGGCTTCGAAACGCTGCCTGGCAGTGTGTTTAACCTCAGTATTGATGGAAAAATTCCCCACGCGCCTTGTTTGTATCACAGATTGCAGTAGAGGTTTTAACCGGTCGGCATAATCCGGGTACGCAGACAGGACTATCTCCAGGCCCTCGCCCGCGGCGATACGGTCAAGGCACTTATCCAATATTTGGTTGAAATTTTCTTCCATACTAGTTATCCTATCGTGGTTGAAGGGCCCTCGCCTACCAGTATCAGGCGGAGTTTTTCGATAGCCGCCCGCTGCATTTCGCGGACGGCGCCATCAGTTTTATTCATAATAGCGGCAACTTCCTTTGAAGCCAACCCACCCATAAAACGTAAACTTATGATCTGTCTCTGGTCAGGACTTAATTTCTGCATTGCCTGCTGCACATTTTCCATTTCCATTTTATTTTCGGTAATCTTTACCGGGTCTTCCTCAACCGGCAGTACATCCGCCTCAATTTCCTGGGTCTTGAACTTGCTCTTTTTTCTTAAATAGTCGACTACCATATTATGAGCGATCTTAAAGAGCCAGGCCTGCATGGGAACACCCCGTTCCTGATATGAATCCAGAGATTTAAGGGCTTTTAGAAATACCTCCCCTGCAATATCTTCAGCGTCATTTTTCTCACCGATATGCACAAAGGCATAACGGGCAATCCGGTCATAATATTCTTCATAAAGACCGGACAACTCCGATTCGTAGCGGGATATTTGTTCTTGCTTTTCCCTGTTGCGGGTAGTACTCATTTTGAAAATCTCGAAACACTTACTATCCTCCAGTATACCAGACCAGCAAATACGTCATGCCCGCTATTTCTGATAACATTAACGAAACCGGATATACTATGTCAGGTAATAAATGAGTAACTAATACTATTTATTTTGAAACTAAACGAACGTGTTATATCAAATACAAGATAGGTATTACTTTAGTAACAGCGGAGATATATACCAAACGGAAATCAATCCTGAAAAAGTTAGACAAGCCAGTTCGGAATGATGATGAGGTAATTACGGCTGTTTACGGAAAAGAGACTGTTCAATATGTGAAGCAAGATGCTGACTTTCTTCGGCAGACAGGGTATCCCCAGCTTCTATTTTACGAATGGAATTATCGATATCCGCAGACTCCTGGCGTATCCGGGAAATAGTGCGGTTCTGGTACCGGACATCTTCATCCAGGTCATCCAGACCCAGATGAAGGTCGAGTTTCCGGTTAAAGAACTCGAGGATACGTAATTCAGCACGGGGATCGCCTGAGGTTGCAATATAGAAAGGGACCGGGACCCACAGGGTGGCAGCGGGGATATTTTTACGCCGGGCAGCCCATAAGAGGTATGAATTCAGGGTGGGGCGTTGGCCGGGGGGAGTCTCATAATTTAAGGTGTTGTTCATATTGAAACTATCGAGGGATAGCTTCATCTCAGGTGTATTGAAGTTACCCATGATTTCCCGCGGGCCGGTATGCGGGATGATCGAGACCATACTACCGATGGCGTATACGGCGCTGGCATGACACACGTTCACAGCAACATCGAAGAATGATTCCAGGAAAAGATACCAGTTAAAACGGGGCGTAACGGCACGGAAGATCACGACGTCCTTCCGGCTGCCGGCATAGAATTTCGCTTCGGGGAACTGTATCACATTTTCATCAAGGTGGACGCCATCCAAAGGAAAAAATTCGTCCGGTTCGATCTCACAGAAGGGCCTGGAAGCCAATATCCGGTTCAGGTAAGAGGTTACTTTCTCTCCCAGGCCGACAGTATCCATCAACCAGCTAACGATCACGACCGGATCATTCAGGTCAGGCTGCTCGATAAGTTTAACCGGCCCGTTCATCGTGTTGGTCTTCTTTTTTGAAAAGATCATCGATATGGTCCTTCATCCATTTTTCTTCTGCTTCGGTGATAGCTTCCAACCGCTTTTGCATGATTATTTTACGCTGTTCTACCCGTTCCCGGATATCGGTAGGCAGTTTATCATAGATACCGTTGATGATATCGTCCACCTGAGTAGCCATCTCCTCAAGCGGACCCAGGTTAATCTTCATGCCCAGTATTTTACTCATAAGTTCCACTACAGAGCGGGAAGCCCTGGGGTAAGGTAAAGGGGCTGTGGAAAGATAGTCTGGTATTTCGCCCATTAAGCAGACGACTTCCAAGCCCCTTTTCTTGGCAACACCGAGGATAAGCCCGTTCAAACCGGTGACGGCGCCGCCGCCTTCACTCCGGCCTTCCGATTTGCCCATGAGGATAGTATTATCATAGGAGGTCATCTCACGGTTCAGGGCATCACTCCCGGTGGCGATCCAAACACGCGGTTTTATGACATGATGACTGAGGGAAACCGCCGCTCCGGAGGCATAAAGCCGGCGGCAGCCGAATTTTTCCGCCACATCGACGACATAATTAGCCATCTGATAAGCTTTCTTCCCTTCAGCAAAGGGACGGTTGCCATCTGTCGGTTGTTCCTCGCCGATGAAGGTGATGATATCCCGTTGGGGCAACTTTTTATAATAGAAAGTACTGGCAGGAAATTCCAACGATTCCATGATGGAATCACGGATGACAAGATGCTTGGGATAAAAGAAATCCCAGGGTTCGATCTCTCCGAATTTTTCTGCCGCCAACTGGACGCGAAGGGTATCGGTGGCGACCAGTCCGATATTACCGATGCCCGGCCAACTGACAAACATCACCGGATTTTCCAACCGTGGTTCGGAAAATAATCTTAATGCCATTACGGTGCCTTCTTCGTATTGTACTAATTATTCTAGTTACTTCCCCCGGTAAAGGTAAGGACGGGATGCCGGGGTAAGTATTTCCAGCAAGGCACGTAAGATATTCGCCAGTAAATGGCAACAACCGGAAAACAAGACTGACCAAGCCCGGAAACAAATAATGCTATGCTGAATGACTACAGTATGTCAACCGGTTTTTACCTATAAATAGATCATTACACTATAATATATTCAGTTTTTCTTTCAGGCATTGCATCGGAGGATAGAAAAATGACCGTTTTCTGGGAAGCGTTCCTCCTGACCTTTATTCCCCTGTTCATCGTCATCGATGTGATCGGCAACCTACCGATCGTTCTAACCTTATCGGAAGGAATGTCGCGTGCGGAACAGCGCCGCATGATACACATCGCTATCATCACGGCAACGCTGGTCGGCCTGGCTTTCCTGTTCTTCGGGAAGTTAATACTGAATGCCCTGCATATCAAGGTGGGAGAATTTGCGATTGCCGGCGGCTTAATCATCTTAGTGTTGTCGATCAAGTACATGATAACCGGCCATATGGTGGAAACGACGAAAGAAGAGATGGTGGCGGTAGTGCCGATCGGCACCCCATTGGTAGTCGGCCCGGCTACGATCACAACCTTACTATTTCTGACCGATGTGAATAAGTTCCCTTTATATATCGTCCTGTTGTCTTTTGCATTGAACCTGATAATAACATGGTTGGTCTTTATGCTGGGCGCCCGCCTGGCCAGATTTTTAGGCCAGGGCGGCCTAAAAGCGGTGTCGAAGGTATTTAACCTGATATTAGCGGCGATAGGCGTAAGTATGATGCTCCAGGGACTGAATCTTGCTTGGCCTGATATCACTATCAGAATGAAGCCGGTATTACCGTACCAGGAGAAAATACAACCAGTAGACCCCGCAGTTTAGCACGGTTAAAGGCAATCCCACTTTGACGAATTCCCAAAAAGTAATGGTTTGATTTCCTTTTTTTTCGGCGTTCTGGATAATAATCACGTTACTGGCTGCGCCGAGGATGGTCAGATTCCCGGCGATGGTACTGCCCGCAGCCAACGCCATCATCCCCGCAGTGGCAGCCCCGGCATGCATAAGCATGGGCAGATAAAGGGCAACCAGCGGCACGTTAGAGATGAATTGGCTGAGGACGACGCTGACGCCCAGGATAATACCGGTTGAAGTCAGGTCCTGGCCGGAACCGTTGATGATGGATTGGAAGACGCCGGAATCCCAGACGCTTTGCATGAGGACGAACATGGCGGCAAAGAAGACCAGGGTACTCCAGTCGATCCGGCGGACGACGCCGAATCTTTTCCGGCTGAAGAGGAGAATAGGAGCAGCGGCTGCCAGGGCGATATAGGTAAGGCGGAATTCGGTGGCCGGGGAAATAAAGACCAGGCTGATCTTCACCAGTATTAGTAATACCAGTAGACCAAGTGATATTTGGGTCAACCGGGCCAGGCTGGCATCACGTAGCGGTTCAGGGGTGAAGCTGACCGGTTGTTGACGGAAGTCTTTACGGTAGCACAGCCGGAGTACCAGGTATGCTAAAAAGAGGTTGATGATGGTAGGGATGAACAAATATTTGAAAAAGGTGATAAAGGGATTCTGTATACCGCCGTTGATAGCTACCAGCAGGTTCTGCGGATTTCCGATCGGACTCATCACGCTGCCGATGGTAACGGCAAAAGCCAGTGCCAGCAATAACAGCTTCGGTTTGGCTGAACCGTGGTTATTTCGGGCGACCAGCAGCATGACCGGAGTGCCGATAATAGCCAGAGTATCATTCATGAGAATGGCCGACAAGAGGCCGGCGCCCAGAAGTATCAGCAGAACGAGAACATTCACCGAGCGGGCCCGGCCCAGCAAGCGGTATGACAAATAAGAGAGGTAGCCGCTTTCTTCCAGAGCCTGGCCGACTACGAATACGCCGAAAAGGAAAAGCATGATGTCAAGGTTAATAGCTTGTAAAGCATGTAAGGGGGTTATTTGCAGTGAACATAACACGGCAACAGCCCCAGCAAACATCACCTGCCAGATCTGAAGCCGGAATTTACCGATACGCCGGACGATAATCAGGATAAAAACAGCTAAGAGAACAATGATGGAAATCATTTGCTAGGAACTCGTTATCCGGAACAGGGAAGGGATGCGGCAGATATAAAATCCAGGCCGTGCGGCCTTGTTTCCGGGGAACAGGAGGTATTTGACCATATAATTACGATATATCTTACCATAAGGAAAGGGAGGATAATATCATTTCCGAGAACGTTTGCAATCTTAGAGGCCATGCTTTAATATCATAAATGGATAGTTTTCGCTTGCCCCTGTAGCTCAGTTGGATAGAGCATCGGCCTCCGAAGCCGGTTGCGGGCGTTCGAGTCGCCCCAGGGGCAGTTTCCTTAAGCGATTTTACTTCAGGAGAACGAATGGAGAAAACGGACCTAATCGAGATCAGGTGGCATGGGCGGGGCGGACAGGGGGCAGTGACCTCAGCCGAATTACTGGCAAAGGCAGCGATAAGCGAGGGCAAGTACGCTCAGGCATTCCCATCTTTCGGGCCGGAACGCCGGGGAGCACCGGTGACAGCTTTCACCAGGATCAGTACGCAAAATCCCATCCGGATAAGAGCTGGTATCACCGAACCTGATATTATCATTGTCCTGGATGCTACAGTTCTGCGGGTGGTAAATGTGGTGGATGGGCTTAAGAACAATGGTGTTGTAGTAGTCAACTCTAAGAAGACGGCGGCAGAACTGAAAAAAGCATTCGGCGGTAAAGGCCGCCTGGCGGTAGTAGATGCAACGACGATCGCCCGGGAAACACTGGGGGTAACGATCGTCAATACCACCATGATAGGTGCCCTGGTGAAGGCTACCGGGGTAGTGAAAGTAGAATCGTTAATGGAACCGGTACAAGAACGCTTCGGCCGGTTGGCGGAAAAAAATATCAATGCCATCAAGAGAGCGATCGAACAGACGGTTGTCGAGGGGGTAGCATAGTTGGCAAAGAGAGAAACGCTTAACTGGCAGGAATTGAAGTCAGGCGTATCGATAGATGAGGCCGGCGATGCCGTAGAATACGAAACCGGCGACTGGAAATCAAGGCGCCCGGTGCTCGATAAAGAAAAATGCATCAAATGCGGTTTGTGTTTTCTTTATTGTCCGGAGGGCTGTGTCCGGCCGAACGAAGAAGGTTATTTCATATCGAATCTGAAATACTGCAAGGGCTGCGGTATCTGCGCGAACGAATGCCCGAAAAAAGCTATCACCATGGTGGTGGAGGGAGAATAAACGTGGCAAAACGAGTAGGAATGGAAGTCTCCCTGGCACTGGCTGAGGCGGTTAAATTAGCCAATGTTGACATAGTAGCCGCCTATCCCATCACTCCGCAGACTCATATCGTAGAACGTCTTGCCGAATTGGTGGCCGACGGCCACCTGGATGCGGAATATATACCGGTAGAATCCGAACACTCGGCATTGAGTGCATGCTGCGGTTCCGCGGCAGCCGGCGCGCGGACTTTCACGGCCACCGCCGGGCAGGGACTGGAATTGATGCACGAAGTGCTGTACGTAGCTTCCGGTTTGCGCCTGCCGATGGTAATGGCAGTAGCCAACCGGGCGTTATCGACGCCGTTAAATATCTGGGGCGACCATTCTGACGTAATGTCTGCCCGGGACTGCGGATGGATACAGATATTTACCGAGAACGGACAGGAAGTAATCGATAATACCCTGTGTTCTTTTAAAATATCGGGAGACGCAAGAGTATTATTACCGGTGATGGTCCACCTGGACGGCTTCCATCTCAGCCATATGATCGAGCCGATGTTGATGCCGGAACAGGGGGAAGTCGACCGTTTCCTACCGGCGCACAATTATCCGACGCCTTTAGATCCCAGCAAGCCCCTGACCATGGGGGTAGTTGGGCCGCAATATATCTATCCCGAAGCGAAAAAAGCCCAGGTAGAGAACCTGGAAGCTTCGCGGAAAGTAATCGATGAAGTATGGGCAGAATTTGCCCGGCAGTTCGGGCGGGAATACCATGCCGTGGAAGTATATCCGAAGAATATCAAAACACCGAAAACCCTGTTGATGACCATGGGTAGTTATTCCGAAACAGCCATGGAAGCGGTGGACAAGATGAGGAAAGAAGGCAAGGATGTTGGATTGGCCAGGATCCGGTTATGGCGGCCGTTCCCCTTTGCCGACCTGCGGAAAGCAGTAGCCGGCGCCGAATTACTAGTGGTATTTGACCGGGCAATCTCCTTTGGGGGGCCCGGCGGGCCGGTGGCATCAGAAATCAGGTCGGCTTTATATAGCGAAACCAAGCGGCCGAAGGTAGCCAATGTGATCGGGGGCCTGGGCGGCCGGGATGTCTCAGTAGCCAACTTCGAGGCGATCGTGGAGATGGGCACCGTAATGGCGGAAAAAGAACACGGACCGGAATTCGAGTTGTTCGGGGTGAGAGAATAATGGCTGAGTTTGTTAAGTTCGGAAAACGTCAAGTTACCACTGAAGAATATTTTACTTCCGGGCACCGTGCCTGTACCGGTTGCGGAGAAGCGCTGGCAGTCAGATTGGTATGTAAAGCAACCGGGCCGAATGTGATAATTTCAAATGCCACCGGTTGTATGGAAGTTGTTTCATCACAGTTTCCTTATACAGCCTGGAATGTGCCCTGGATACATACATTATTTGAGAATACAGCCGCGGTGGCGGGGGGTATCGAGTCTGCGCTTAAGGCAATGAAGCGGAAGGGGCGAGGCCCGAGCGTCGATACGCATGTGATTGCGATGGCGGGGGACGGCGGGACAGCAGACATCGGCCTGCAGGCACTTTCCGGCGCCCTGGAAAGAGGCCATGATTTTGTATATATCTGCTTCGACAACGAAGCCTACATGAATACAGGCGTCCAGCGTTCTTCAGCCACGCCTTTTGGCGCTTCAACCACGACATCACCGGCGGGTGTGAAGAGCATGGGGCAGTTCAGTTGGAAGAAGAACCTGCCGGCAATTGCGGCAGCGCATAATATACCTTATGTGGCGACAGCATCACCGAGTTATCCTTTCGACCTGATGGAAAAGATAAAGAAGGCAATCGATGTAAAAGGCCCGGCATATGTACATGTACTTTCAGTATGCCCGACCGGTTGGCGCTGTGCCACGGACATCGCCGTCAGCATCGGAAAGATGGCGGTAGAGACAGGGGTTTTCCCGTTGTATGAAATCGAGAACGGCCAGTATAAGCTAAACGTTAATCCAACAGCTCTGAAACCGATCAAAGATTATCTGAAATTACAGGGGCGCTTCAATCACCTGACCGATGCCACCGTCCAGCAGATACAGGAAAGGGTGACCAAAGAGTTCGAAGAGCTAAAGAAAAAAGCAGGAGTATAAATAATAAAAATACTAAATTCAAATATCTAAATCCTACTAAATATAACCAAAACATTAAAATAGTTATACAATGATACTTCTGATTTAGGGTTTAGTATTTGGAATTTGGTAGTGTGGTGGGGAGGCGGGATTAATAACGGGGTGTAGCGCAGTTGGTTTAGCGCGCAGCGTTTGGGACGCTGAGGTCGGAGGTTCAAATCCTCTCACCCCGAGATTTTAACTAAGTATAAAAAGTATTCCGGGTATCATTACTAATGATTTCTGCAAACCCTACAGACATCAACCTGTAGGGTTTTTTGTTTTACCAAGACTATTTACAGGAATTACATCGTCGACCGGGACTGCCAGTGAAACCTTACCACGAGTCGTTTCAGGAATTATCCCATAGATTGGCGGTTTCTCAATATAAATGATTGACAGGCGATTGATGGAATGTTATAAAAAAGCAAACTTCATAATAGAGTGTTTTTGATGAAAATCTCAGCTCTAATCGTACTCTTATTTATTTTATGTTTTTTCAGTACCGGTTGTTATGCCCAAAAACCAATCACGCCGACAATCACGATGACCATGCCGGAAGTACTGGTGTATGTGGAAAAGACAGTAAACAGCCGTGCGCCATACATGTACCTGGGCGAAGGCAAAATGCGAACACAAGAGATATTTCATGCCCAGAGTGCCCGGCAAATCACGGAAGAAGAATTGATCAGAGGCCACTATTATCAGCCCGGACAATGGCTGGTCGAGGGCCAATTGTCTTACGCAACGGAGCAGTTGCAAGGGGAAGAGTGGATTTTCCTTTCGCAAACCAATCCGACTTTCGCCCGATACCGGTTCGATGAAGCCGTCGATGAAGTAGAACTGGTAAACTGATATGCAGATAATTAACATATCAATAATGAACCAAAACTGTATTATAATTATTTTACATCATGGATATACCGGTTACCTGTCTGGTGAAACACCTGTTACCTTCAGCTAATTGTAAAGTTGCCACCAGCTTTGTTCCCTCCCCTGCCTGGCCTAAAGAAAGGAGGTTGTAACTTGAGTAAAAGCAGGTATGAATACAACAGCGATACCGGACGGATGGAGAATACCGGGACTACCCATAAACAGATTTCCATTCCCGGCGACGAACGGGCGACAGTCACACGCCGTATAGCAGCGGTGGTTATCGATAATCTGGCCGTATGGATAGTGATCATGCCCCTGTTGATACTGCTTCATCCATGGTTCTTCCCTGATGACACGGCCCGTGTCATGCTGCCGGTGTTAGGAGCAACCGGGGGAACTGCGGCTTTAGTTTTATATTACTGGCTATTCACCGGTTTGAGCGGCCAGACACCAGGAAAAAAATTACTCAAAATACGGGTCGTAAATAAACTAGGCGAAAAACCCGGGTTAATCAGGGCATTGTGGCGGGAAACTATCGGCCGGTTGATATTGTTGATTTCTTTTGTCTTCTCAAGCATCTTATATTTGGTATCGAGCCTCTCGGCGTTTTGGTATGATACAACAGTCTTTAATTCATATCCTGAGAGAGGTTTCCGGAAACCGGTGGACCGCGAATTCCTGAATTTCCTGGGCTTCTACGACCGTATATGCGGTACTCAGGTGATCAAAGCAGGAAAAGGATTATTACGCCGGCTTGACGGTTAGTAGCAAACCATGGTTTTTTAATTCGGTTACGATCCTCAGAAACACACTTTCCAGGTTTAGCGGATCATATTGTTCCCAGACCTGAGGCCGGATGATGGCAGGTATCTCCGTTCCTTTTTCCAGCAGGCAGATGATGCGGCCGGGGTGAGTTCTCTGCGTAAGGCCGATTTCATAGATAACGTTTTGGGCCGGGTTAGGACGGCCGTCGATTTCGATATCTCCGGCAGCGAGGATAATCACCAATTCAGATTGCGCCAGGTAATACTCAATCTGGTCGTCAACCGTCCGGTTTTGACCAGCTGGGTTTTTTATCACCAGGGATTCGATATCAAGGGCGGTGAGAAACTGGATAATTTGAGAAAGAACCCGGCTTTCCTTTCCATAGGATATATAAATGCGGGGCTGACGGCTTTCGGGGAGGGCAGGTTTATTCTCGATTTTAACGGACTCATATTTTTGAATGATTTTTTCGATATTCAGGTTGTAAGCATCCAACAAACTTATATAGTGGCTTTGACGGGCAGCGGCGGTGGTATAGTTATTAACGATAAAAACAGGTAAGCCGGTTTCTTCCAATACGGCTAAATCCCCTTCTTCCAGGCCGGTCTTAATGTTTTCTTCGAGCCGGGTTTTCCATAAAGCATATTCCCGGTTGCCGTACGGTAGTTGTTTCAACCGGGCTATTTCCTGAAGGGACTCTTTTAGGATTTTGACCGCTGCTGCCCTTTCCATAATATATCCTTTTCTATAACATTCCACTGCGTGATACAGGGATATTTTTCAGGTCGCCGACTTTCGGCACTACAACGCCCATCATGATAGGCGATTTCACATTCCGGAAGAATAATGGGAAATGTGCGATATTAGGCGGCACATAGACACTACATGAAGTATCGAACTTGATTTTTTCTAGGCGGTTGCCTTCATCCAGCCAGAATTCACATTCCGCACCCAGATAGGCCGTATCATACGGGTCATTGCCGACGAAAAGAAAAATCTCCGCATAGTCATGTTTATGCGCGCCGAAATCCCCGGTACGGGAGAGTAAAGTAGTATCCTGCATGATGAAGCCATATTCGACTTTAGTCGATGCCTCTTTCACGAAATCGCCGGAGAAAATCAGCCGCGGCCCGGTAGTTGTCTCATCCTGTACGGGAATCGTTCCTTCGGGGACTTTAAATTTAACTGTGCCGTCGGCAGCAATACCGTCCAGGACTGCCGGTTTCCGGATGATATATTTCTCGTATCTTGATACCAATTTTACTTTCTCCTTCATGAACCCGATAATCAGACTAGAAAATCTTTCCTAGCATACATATTTCATGATATTTTTTCCAGTACGAACGATGTAACGAAATTGTTATATTTTTCTTCCGGCTGTTATGACTTGTTAACGGTCCTTCAGGTAGAATCATGTCGGTTATCCGGTAAGTTGTGTGTGCACAGGAGTAAAACGAATCCGGATAACCTTTATACGGAAAATGGGCAGGTCCAGGGAGGTGATGCTGGCACTGCATTAAATAATAGAGGGTGGAAATGGTGGTACGCGCACCAGCTCCTTTGATACCATAGTTATGGCGCACAACCAATTGCGAGATATCTAAAGTATCATCAACGTGAGGTTAAGGCCAAACGAAGGGGCAAACAAGCGGCGGTATGCCCGGTAAAACCGCCAAATTGTAAAAAGTGCCGGCAATGGTATCCCTTCCTCCCGAGAAGTCCTGTCCATTTAGGCGCTGCCGATCGGTAAATCGGCAGCGCTTCCGTTTTTACACCGAAAGATGGTTCTATGACTACACGGTCCTCCTGGTAGCAACAGGACTATTGGTGTTCAACCTGATGGGTGGCGAGATATAAGGAAATGGTCCTTATATCCCATTCTTGAGTGATGTCAGGATATCAGCAGGTACGGCAGCCAGTGATAGAGCCCCTGAATTCAGTAATTCTCCCGCATCACGAAAGCCCCACAGCACACCTACCGGATACATCCCGGCGGCGACGGCGGTTTTCATATCGGTAGCCGTATCGCCTACATACATGAAGTCACCAGGATTGATTTTCATACAGCCGGCGATTTGCAAGGCAGCCGTGGGGTCGGGTTTACGGGGAAGGCCGGGTTGGGCACCGATCACGATATCAAAATGGTGTTCGGGTAAGAAACGGTCTAAGGTCAGTTCGGTAAAACTCTGTTTTTTGTTAGAGAGCACGCACCGTTTTAGACCCAGTTGATTGATGGCGGAGAGAAGACCGGGGATACCGGGGTAAGGACGAGTATTCACCGCCCAACGCCCGGTATATTCTTCATCGATAGCTTTTACCATATCGTCCAAATCAACGACATTCCGGGCTGATTCCGGTAAAGACCGCCGGGCCAGTTCTATCGAGCCGTCACCGACAAAATACCGGTAGGCATCAACTTTATGTGGGAGGAAACCGGAACGGGTTAAAACAGCATTGACCGAATCGGCGAGGTCTTGCAATGTGTCGAGAAGGGTCCCATCAACATCAAATAGTACAGCGCGAAAAGACATCAAATTATCTTAACACAAGACGGGCACGGGACTATAACTAATTATATTTTAAGATCAAGAAGATCGGAGACTTCGAGTTTCAGTATATTCACGGTTGCGGTGATACGCCTGGCATTTTTATAGACGGCAGGTATACCATTTGCTTTACCTATTTCCATCAACTCCGCCGCAGCCTGTTCGATCGATTTGATTCGGATATCCAGTTCTTTCAGGTAGTCGTCGTGAGATACCATCAATGTTTACCCTCCCCGTATAACTAACGCTAAATTCTACCCGCCATTTACCGTCCGGTCAAGCGAGTTTTCCTGTACAAGCCAACCGAACGAATGATATTATTATTTACCGGAAATTTGATAAATGAATAACCATTCACCTGTTGGAATGGATAATAATACCAGGAGGACAAAGTGAGTTCAGAAAAGCGTATCGTCATTGTGGGTGGGGTGGCTTGCGGGCCTAAGGCAGCAGCCCGGGCGCGACGTTGTGATGTAAATGCCAAGATCACGATCATTGAAGAAGGCAACCTGGTATCGTATGCAGGATGCGGCATACCTTACTATGTTTCAGGTGTTGTTGCGAAAAGGAATGCATTACTCGTTCGCACAGCGAAAGATTTTAAGAATATCAGTGATATCGATGTAATGCTGGATACACGAGTAGAATCGATCGACCGGGCCGGGCACCGGGTCAGTGTGATGAACCTGGTTACCGGGCAAACTGCGACCCTGGAATATGACAAGCTGGTACTGGCAACAGGAGCCAATCCGGTAAGGCCGCCGCTGGAAGGTATCAATCTGGAGGGAATCTATTCAGTTAAGGATGTTGCCAGTGCGGACCAGATCCTGAATTGGATCACTGCTGCTCAACCAAAGAAAGCCGTCATCATAGGTGGCGGATTGATAGGAATGGAGATGGTCGAAGTCCTGTCTACCAGGGGGCTGGAAGTAACGGTAGTAGAAGCAATGGCCCATGTCCTACCGGGAGCTCTCGACGAGGATATCGCGATGCCGGTGGAAAAATACCTGAGAAAGAAGGGCATCACCTTGCGGTTGGGGGAGCGTGTAGCCAAGTTTGAAGGTGAAGACGGAAAGCTGAAGAAAGTAGTTACCGAGAAAGCATCCGTCGAGGCTGATGTGGCGATACTGGCAATCGGGGTGCGGCCCAATGTGAAGCTGGCAAAAGAAGCCAGCCTGACATAGGGAAGACCGGAGCCATCGCGGTCAATGAGTATTTGCAGACCAGCGACCCGGATATCTATGCCGGGGGCGATTGCGTGGAAAACAAGAACCTGGTCACCGGAGCGGCAATGTTTGCGCCGATGGGTTCGACGGCGAATAAGCACGGACGGATAATCGGCAGTAATATTACCGGCAGCCGGGAAAAATTCATGGGTGTCCTGGGAACGACCATAGTTAAGGTACTAGATTTTAATGTCGGCCGCACCGGCCTGGGGGAACGTGAAGCCCGTAATGCCGGATACGATGTAGTAATGTCCCTGGCTCCAGAGGCAGATCGGCCGAATTATTTCCCAGGCTCACGGGACATTATCGTAAGAGTGATCGCCGATAAGAAGACCGGCCGTGTTCTGGGCGGGCAGGGTTTTGGAAAGGGTGAACTGGCTAAACGGATCGATGTACTGGCGACGGCGATAACCTATGGTGCGACGGTCGATACTTTAGCAGATGTAGACTTAGCATATGCCCCGCCGTATAATACACCGCAGGACCCGGTGCATCATGCAGCGAACGTAGTACGCAACAAGATGGCGGGCATGGTTGTCGGACTAACTCCAGCGCAGGTCAAGGCCAAGCTGGATGCAAATGAAGACTTCGTCCTGCTTGATGTTAGAAGCCAAAAGGAATGGGATACCTGGCATATCGAAGCACCGCAGATCAGGTTGATCCCGCAAACCATGCTTTTTGAGAAAGCCGGAGAACTGCCCCGGGACAAAGAAATCGTAGTCACCTGCCGTTCCGGCGGCCGCTCCTACCAGGCGTCACGTATCTTGAGGAAACTGGGTTTTACGAACATAAAAATCGCTGAAGGCAACTTATTGGCCTGGCCTTACGATGCTTTCGGAGGGGAGAAAGACTAAAGACCAGGAAGAGCCGTTTCGCTTATAATCTACTAAAGTAAATCAAGCCGCCGTGTGCAGCAGGTATATATAATAGATGCATCTCTCATCAGGGACGATTTGTTACCGGTATCTGGTAACAGGAAAAGGAGGGAAGCATGACGGGAGGGTATCTTGGAAAAATCCTCCAGGTGGACCTGACGGATAGAAAAATTACGGTTGAGGAACTCGATGAGAAACTCAACCGTAATTTTATCGGTGGTTACGGTATCGGCGCCCGCCTGGTATTCAGTCAACAGAAGCCCGGAGTGGATGCCCTGGGCGCGGAAAATATCCTGGGATTGATGACCGGGCCATTAACCGGCACACAAGCGATTTCCGGAACACGGTTTACCGCCTTTGGGAAATCACCCCTGACCGGCTGCTGGGGTGATGCCAATTCCGGCGGGTATTTCGGAGCCTATCTTAAATTTTCCGGTTATGACGGAATGTTATTCACCGGTAGCGCAGACAAACCGGTATACCTTTATATCAACAACGGCCAAGCGGAAATCAAAGATGCCTCTCATCTATGGGGCAAGGATACCTACGAGACCGATGATATCCTGAAGTCGGAATTGGGCAGCGATGCAGCTGTGGCCTGTATCGGCCCCGCGGCGGAGAAATTATCGCTTATTTCCAGTATCGTGCATAACAAGGGCAGCGTGGCGGCGCGTTCGGGGTTGGGGGCGGTGATGGGAGCAAAGAAACTTAAGGCGGTAGTGGTGAGAGGTAGCGCCCCGGTACCGGTAGCAAATGAAGAGTTGGTGAGGAATCTCAGGAAAAAAAACCTGGCGGCCATGGGCCGGCAACTGGATATGATGCGGAAATACGGTACGACCTTTGTGACCGTGGATTCTATCCTGACCGGTGACTCGCCGATAAAAAACTGGAGCGGCGATCCGATTATCGATTTTAAAAATGCGAAAGCACTGGAGGGTGATGCCTTTCTAAAACGGCAGTTAAAACCAGGGGGTTGTTACCGCTGCCCGGTAAGTTGTGAAGCGTTGATGAAAGCGGGTACCGGCGAATACAAGTATGCCGCCGGTTCTTTCCGGCCGGAGTATGAAACGATCGTCATGCTGGGTTCCAACTGCCTGGTCGATAATGCCGAGGCGATTCTGAAGGCGCAAGACATCTGCAACCGATACGGATTCGATACCATTTCCACCGGGGCAATCCTTGCCTTTGCCATGGAATGTTACGAAAAAGGATTGATAAACAAGTCGGATACCGGCGGCATCGAAATGACCTGGGGCAATCACCGGGCGCTGGTAGCGATGACAGAAAAGATGGCGAAACGGGAAGGTTTTGGCGACATCCTGGCGGATGGAGTGAAAGCAGCCGCACAGAAGATCGGCCGGGGGGCTGAGCAATATGCCATTCATATCCAGGGACAGGAAATACCGGGCCATAATCCGCTGGCCAGCATCAATGTGACAACGACCTACATCACGAACGCGACTCCGGCACGGCATACCCAGGGGTCAGAAGAACATCACAGTGAAGGATTGCTGCCCAGATACGACCGGAAAGTCGTGACCGGCCGGGCACCGCTGCATGCCCGGGGCAGTAATTTCCAGCATGCTTTGATGGCTTGCGGGATGTGCCTTTTTGTGAATATGACCCTGCCGCATGTCGATGTGATGGCGGAATTCATCAGTGCGGTAACCGGTTGGGATATTACTACGGAAGAACTGGTATTGACCGGGGAAAGGATCGCCAACCTACGCCAGGCTTTCAACATCCGGGAAGGGCTTAACCCAATGGAATTCAAAATCCCAGGGCGGATCCTGGGTCGGCCGCCGCATACCCAGGGGCCATTGGCAGGGAAAACAGTAGATGCCGAAACCATGGTCAAAGAATATTTGACGACTATGGACTGGGACCTGCAAACCGCGAAACCGAGTAAGCAAAAGTTAGTGTCTTTGGGGTTGGCTGATGTCGCCAGGGAATTATGGCCGTAATAAATAACTAGATTATTCGTTAAAATAACGCGTTTCTTTATTCGAGGAGGGTAAAATGGACCTGGGACTTAAAGACCGAGTGGCTATCGTGACCGGAGCCGGCTCGCAGCGGGGGTTTGGCCGGGGCATCGCTTTCACTCTGGCGAGGGAAGGCTGTATTTTAGTGGTGACAGATATAGATGCGGCCGGGATGGAAGCAACTGCAGAAGAAATACGAAAGCTGGGTAGAAAGGCGGCAACGATTAGAGTCGATGTCACGAACAAGGCGGACGTCGACAACATGGTACAGTTGGTCATCGCCCGGTTCGGACAGATCGATGTCCTGGTAAATAATGCCGGCGGCAGTACACCGCCCCAGCTTTTTGCTGAAACCAACCCGGAAAAGTGGCGTAAAGACATCGACCTGAACCTGATGGGTGTAATGAATTGCACCCGGGCGGTAGTGCCGCATATGATTGCCCGGAAGAGGGGCGATATTGTGAGTATTTCTTCGCTGGCCGGGGTGGTGGGGGCAGCTACCGGTATCTCATATGCGGCGGCTAAGGCGGGCGTGATCGCTTTTACCCAAAGCCTGGCCCAGGAACTACAGGAGTCCGGGGTAAAGGTCAACTGCCTGGCCCCGGCGTTCGGTTTTACCGCCTTTTATGAGCATTTCCCGGCAGACTGGGCGGAGCGGGGAAAAAAGATGGAGGCAGAAGGAAGAACAATCACCCCGGAAGATATCGGGAATACAGTAGCCTTCCTGTCCTCGGATGTATCATTAAAAATCACCGGGCAGTGCATCCAGGTTTCCGGAACAATACCGCCGAGGAATTAATTACTAGAATTTAGTTAACATAATAATAGAGGGGATTGAATCATGAAAATCACCAGTATCGATATCTGGGATAGCGATGTAGAACTAGCACCGAAATGGCAGGCGTGGCATCCGGTAATCATCAGGATAAATACCGATGAAGGTATCAGTGGCCTGGGCGAAGTGGGATTGGCCTACGGTTCAGGCCATTCCGGTGGTGCCGGTTATGTGAAAAACCTGGCGGAGGATTTCCTCATCGGGAACGACCCGATGAAGATAGAAAAGATATGGGAAACCATGTTCCGGCGCACTTTCTGGGCGCAGGGGGGAGGGCCGGTAGTGTTTGGGGCTATGAGTGCCATCGATATTGCCTGCTGGGATATCAAGGGAAAAGCCCTGGGCCAGCCGATCTATCAACTACTGGGTGGGAAAACAAACGACAAACTACGGACATATGCCAGCCAGATACAATTCGGCTGGGACCGGGAACGGTTCATCGGCCTGGCCCGCCCCGAAGAATTTGCCGAAGCTGCCCGTATCGCGGTTGCGGATGGGTACGACGCGGTAAAGGTCGACCCGGCCACCCTTGATGAGAAAGGAAAGCGGATAACTGACCTGAACAAGATATTAGGCAGTAAAACCGTAAAGATGGTGTATAACCGGATCAAAGCCATGCGGGAAGCGGTGGGCCCGGAGGTGGATATCCTTATTGAACTGCATTCTTCTCCCGGTGTTACGTCGGCTATTCAGTTGGGACAGGTGCTGGAGGAGTTCGACTGCATGTTCTTCGAGGAGGGGGTGCATTATCTGAATGTCGATCTCCAGGTGAAATTAGCGCAAAATGTAAAAATTCCCATGGCAGCCGGCGAGCGTTTGTATACCCGATGGGGCTACCGCCAGTATTTCGAGAAGCAAGCTTTGAATCTGATACAACCTGATCTATGCCTGGTAGGCGGCCTGACCGAAGGCAAGAAGGTCTGTGACTACGCCCATGTGTACGACATCACGGTCCAGGTCCATGTGTGCGGCAGTCCGGTTTCGACAGCAGCTGCTTTACAGTTGGAAGCAGTGATCCCTAATTTCCAGATCCATGAACACCATGTCAATGCCATTAAGAAGCCCAACCGTGAATTATGCATCCAGGACTATCAGCCGCAGAAAGGCTTATTATGCAATTCCGGAACTCCCTGGGCTGGGGGTGGAATTGAACGAAGCGGCCTTCGCCAAATTCCCGCATGTGGTAGTTAAATAACTTAGATTGTATAGAAGGGTGATTCTTTTACGTGGATAAGGGGTATGCCGGAACAATCCTGGACATCGACCTGTCTTCCCGAAAGGTAGAGCGGCTGCCGGTGTCCGATTATGCCGGCCGTTTCCTGGGCGGCCGGGGCATCGCTGCCAAACTATATTGGGAGAAAACACCGCCGCAGGCAAAAGCATACGATCCAGAAAACTGCCTGGTTTTCATGACCGGCCCGGTAGCCGGGTTCATGGGTTTTTCCGGGTGCCGCTGGGTTATTTGCGGTAAGTCCCCGGAGATGGAACCGGAAGCCTTCTCATATGCCAACCTGGGGGGTAGTTGGGGGGCGTGGTTGAAGTATGCCGGATATGACGGCATCACTATCACCGGCAAAGCAGATAAACCGGTTTTTATACTGATAACTGATAGTGGAGTTTACATAAAAGATGCGGCACACCTCCGGGGTAAAACCACGGTGGAGACCGAGGATATTCTTCATACTGAACTGGGAAAAGATGCACGTATCTTAAGTATCGGCCCGGCGGGAGAAAACCGGGTGACGTTCGCTACTATCCTGGCCTCAGAAAACGCTTCCGGCTCCAGCGGCTTCGGTGGGGTGATGGGGGCGAAGAACCTGAAGGCGGTAATAGTCAAAGCAGATAACAGCCACCGGCCGGAAGCTGCCCACCCGGAAAAAGTGAGAGAACTAGCAGACATGGTACGCCGTTTGCGGATTAATAATTTTGAAGACTACGGACATATGTTACCGGGTACGATGAAAAAGACTTCGTGTTATGGGTGTATAAGCGGTTGTACCCGGTTCATTTACAAAGCAGACAACGGACGAACATATAAATCATTCTGTCAGGCCGCTGGCGTGTATATGGGCCTGGCCATGAAATATTACGGCCGGGAAAAGGGGATGGAAGCCAACCGGCTGGCGGGGCGGTTATGTGATGAATACGGGATAGATACGGCCGTCCTATCCTCCATGCTCAACTGGTTGGAACAGTGTTATCAAGCCGGCATTTTAAATGACGATTCCGGAATACCTCTTTCCCGGATAGGCAGTGTTGAATTTATCGAGACGCTGATTAAGCAGACGTCTTTCCGGGAAGGCTTGGGCGATATTCTGGCGCAAGGAGTTTTAAGGGCATCCGGGATTATTAGGAAAGGTGCCGGGCAGTTACATAGTGCGGCGACACTGATGCGGTCGGGAGAGTCTTTTGAGTACGATCCCCGCCTGATGCTGACGAATGCTCTTTCATATGCCACCGAGCCACGGCGGGCGGTACATCTGCACCATGCCACGAACCTGCCGTTAAACCGCTGGGTGAACTGGACAGAGAAAAAGTGGCCGGACGCTTTGATGTCCACAGAAGTATTACATGATGTGGCGGGACAATACTGGGGCAGCCCGGAGGCAAGTGATTTTTCTACCTATCAGGGAAAAGCAATAGCTTCAAAGCAGATACAGGACTATGCATATCTAAAAGAAAGCCTGGTACTATGCGACCTGGCGTGGCCGATATACCAGGTTCGGGATATCGATAAATCTATTGGCTTTTGTACCCTGGAAAGCCGGATCGTCAACGCTATAACGGGGCGGAATTTGAACGAACAAGAACTTATTCAAGTCGGGGAAAGGGTCTATAATTTACAGCGTGCCATACTTATCCGGCAAGGGTGGGGAGGGAGGCAGGGGGATACACTGCCGGACTTCCTTTTCACCGAACCGATGCAGTTCGTCTTTTTCAACCGCGACTGTACGGTTGCCGGGAAGGGAGACGAACGGATTTCTCTCAAAGGGAACGTAATAGACCGTGAGGCTTTCGAAAGGTTGAAAGATGAATACTATACAACCAGGGGGTGGGATGCGGCGACCGGTTTTCAAACGGTAGACAAACTAAAGACCCTCGACTTGGCGGATGTGGCGGAGGACCTGAGGGGTCGGGAGTTGGTGGTGGGGTAAAGAGAATGTCCGTACAGTCTTACGATTTAACCGGACAGGCATTCGAGAAGGTTACGACCATTACCACGTCACCCTGTGACCCACCAGCCTTGAAAGCGTCCTGAAGAGCATTAAAAACAGGGCCATCCTCGCCATAGACCTGAGTACTCATTGCGCCTTCGGCAACTTCCAATCCATGTTCTCTGAAGATGTTGACAGCCGTACACTTATTCTTCAATCATAAAGACTTCATCGATATTAGATTTAAGAGCTTTTGCGACTTTATAAGCAAGCACTATTGAATGATTCAGGAATACATTAGCTTGACCTGAACTGATGGTTGCCATAAAGTTAGCTGGAATTATTGGTTGTTCGGTTTTAAAATGGGCTTTTTCTACTCACCTTGTTCCCCAGATGAAATATAGACCTAGAGTGCTCTGTATATCTCCCGGCGATGCCCGACACGCACAATGGTAACAAGGCGTTCTTTATCATTAATGGCATAAATTATCCGGTAATCACCTTGTCGTATCCGCCACAAGCCGGTACTTTTTACCTTCTCAATACCCCGCGGCCTCGGTGCCTGAGCCAAGTCTTTTATGACCCCAATGATTGCTTGAAAGTCGGACTTAGGGAGTTTATCCAGCGCCTGTTGTGCCCGGCGTCTTACCTCGACCTTATACATTATTGACTTTCTTGGATGCACCTCGCCGTGATTCAAGGTAAGCCCCTAGAGACAAAGTACCCTCGCTATCGGCCAAGGAGGCTAGCCCTTCAGAAGCGTCAATTTCATCTTCTAACTTGGCGATTATGGCCTCAGTGAGCCAATCCCTCATTGTCTTTCCCTTTAACGCGGCAAAAGCCTTAACCCGGTTACGTAGCTCAGGCTCGATGTCCAAATAATATTTGGTCTTTTTTGCTGTATCCGGCATTTCGTAATCTCCCATATATACCATATATATAGTAATTATGGGACGCTCGCCTGATAATGTCAATACGGTCTAACCCAGCAGTGGGAGAGATTACAATAAAAACGCAGACTAAGGATATAGACTGAGTTTGTTTCTAGTGAGATTGTATGAGATGATACTTCCGGGTCAATCCCTAATAGTTAATGGAGGTATGAAAAAGTGGCAGAGCGCAAACATGAGGGACTAATACTGACCGACCTGGTGGTACCGGCGGATGTACAGGAGAAAGCGGCCGACTACAATAAGCGGGCAACACGTATTTTATGGCTGGAAGATTTCCTGGTTAAAGGTTCGCCTAACATCATCCTTTCTTGGTATTGGAAAGCAACCGATGGAGAAGGGACGCCGTCGCATACCCATGAGTTCGATGAAGTAGTGGGTTTCCTGGGAGGGGATTGGCAGCATCCCGGCGACCTGGGAGGAGAGGTGGAATTCTGGCTGGAGGACGAACAATATTTTCTTACGAAAAGCTGCCTGATCCATGTTCCCAAAGGCCTGCGGCATTGCCCGCTGAACGTAAAAAGGGTTGACCGCCCATTCCTTTTCGTGGCAGTATCGTTGACTAATAAATATATCAAGGACAACATTGTTCCCGGATATTCGATACAGAAATAAGAATCAGTAATGTAATCTTGGAGGCTCCGTAGAATGTCCAGACAGGCCATCTGGATTCTTTCGACTGTGAGTCGACTGACTGTGAGTCGACCGACTACGAGTCGACCAAAGTTCAGAATGACAATTCTCAGGCTGCTTGGTTATTTCAATGAACGTGCGATACAGAAACCAAAAGGAGGCCGGACATATGTCCAGCCTCTTAATGTTTTTAATGATTGACTAATAAACACCGAATTCTTTGGTGGCATCGACCCAGGCTTTAACCAGTTCCGGTTTACAGCCCGACATCTCGCCGACACCGACACTCATGATATAGCCGCCGCCTTTGCCAATCACTTTACATAACTTTTTAGTATATGCCCGGACCTCTGCCACGGTACCACCCTGAAGCAGGGAGTTGGGCATACCGCCGATGATGCACATGGTGTCGCCCAATACCTCTTTAACCTTGAAGATATCGGAGGCCTGGAACCAGCCGACGGTTTTTCCTTTAGGCAGTTCAGCCAGGTACTTTAGCCGCTTGTCCCAGACACCTTCATAGAAGATACCGACGGTGATGCCATTTTCAACGAAGGTAACGATCAGGTTCTTTAGTTGCGGCCAGTAAAACCGTTCGAATTGAGCGATAGAGAGGAAACCATCAGAGCCGCGGTGCAAGGGCATCATGACACTTTTCATACCGCTAGCCTGGCTGGACTCAACAGCGTACTTGATGAGGAAATGGGATACTTTATCTTCGGCGGCGAGGAGTTTTTCAGGGCGCTGGAGGATATCGAGCATAATGCCCCGCATCCCCCGCAGGGTATCGGACATAAAATCGAAAGGTGCCTCAATATTATACCCCCCAAGAGTTCCCGGCGGCACACCGATATCGGCCATACGCTTTATATTTTTACCCGAGGCGGCAGCATTTTCATACAATAGTTTAATAGCTTCGTAATAAGCTTTAAACGAATCAAGTACAGCGGGATCTCCCAGAGCTGCAGAGTTCAGGATATGATAACAGCCGAACAGATTCATGCCCAGCCGCGGCAGCAAAGCAAACCCCTGTAATTTACCGAAAGCCCGGGGTAAATATGTCCGGACAGCCCAGTCGGCAGGGTCTTCCAGGAACTCATCATAGTCTTCCGCTTTCATGAATTCGTGTTCCACGAACTGGTACTGGCCGTTGGGGCTGAGGCCATGGCCGGGCCATTTAGTCATGCGGTCGCCCAGCATGAGGAGGGGGCGGGGATCGGAAGGCATGGTGCCCATGATGGAGTCCGCCTGGAAATACAGGGCTGCCTTTTCTAATAATTCCTGGGCTTTTTCCGGCTTTTCCAGGAATTCCTGGTTGGTAATACCACCCATCTCTGCCAGCAGATAACTCATGGGCAGTTGGATGGGAATCCGGTCCGGCTGCCTGAGTTCGCGGGTATCCTGCAGCCGTTTGGCGCGTACTTTATATAACTGAGCCGGAGATTTCCCGGCATCGATATCCTTATACGGTGTATTCACCATTCTCGCCCCTTCCCCGGTTAAAATGCAGTATTTTTCAGATTATAACCGTTGGAGTACATCCATACGGAAGAAAGCTTCGGCATATTTGAAGCCGTCAGCTTGCCCGATGGTTTCCGCTGTCTTAACCAACTGGGCATCAAATTCCGGATTTCCCGGGGGGCCGATCTGGCTGACGTGGATGCGGCAGGCTTTCATCTTTAGTTCGTAGGTATCGGTAATATCGTAGCGGATATTCTGGGTAGGGGAACCCCAAAGCAGCAGTTCTTTTACCCGGTGGAGCTTTAGGCCTTCAGCCAGCAAGTCACGGTAATTATTGGGGGCCTGGGCAGTGGGCCAAACAGCATCCAGGACGACGCGGCCGATGACCCGGTGGTCGCGGTTATTGATAATCGGCGGGTTGTAGGGATCGCAGGTGGCGACGATTTCCGGCCGGTAAGAGAGGATCAATTTGAGGATTTCTTTACGGAAATGGGGTTCGTCTTCCAGACCCATGTCGGGATGGCGCAAGAAAACTACCTCGGAAATGCCGAGCAGCCGGGCGGCTTCCAGTTGCTCTTTTTCACGTGTTTTAGCCAGGACATCCGGCAGTAAGTCGGGGTCGCTGCTGCCCTTATCGCCGTTGGTGGCGATCACATACACTACCTTTTTCCCCTGGCGGATCCATTTAGCGGCAGTGCCGCCGATGCCGAAATCGGGGTCGGAAGGGTGGGGGGAAATGGCTAAACAATGGATAGGCCCGTTAATCATGAAAAACCTCCCTTAAATAATATCTTCCTTATTCAGATTATTAAGCGGCGAACCGTTCTTCGACAGGCTCAGAATGAGCGGTTCGCCGTAGATAATAAGGTGCGCTAAAATTACTTTAAATCAAGCGTCCTACCGAGGCGGCAATCGGCTTAAGTTCCTTCATCAGCCGGGAAAAATCGGACGGGGATAAAGACTGTAATCCGTCAACCATGGCTTCCTTTGGATTCGGGTGGACTTCGATAAGTAGCCCGTCAGCACCTGCGGCAATAGCAGCCTTTGCCAGGGCTGGTACCAGGGCAAAATGACCAGCGGCGTGGCTGGGGTCGACGATCACCGGCAAGTGGCTGGCCTTTTTTAAGACCGGGATCGAAGAGATATCCAGTGAAAAGCGGGTGCTGTCTTCGAAAGTCCTGATGCCCCGCTCGCACAGAATGACCTGATTGTTGCCTTCAGCCAGGATATAATCAGCCGCCGTCAACCACTCGGTCACGGTACAGGAAAAACCACGTTTAAGGACGATAGGGCATTTTGTCTTGCCCACGGCACTGAGGAGGACAAAGTTCTGCATATTGCGTGAGCCGACCTGTAATATATCACAATACTTTGCCATGATATCGACTTCCTGGGTATCGGTAACTTCGGAGATCACCGGCATACCATATTCTTTACGTGCCCGATCAAGGAGTTCCAACCCTTTTTCCTTCAGTCCCTGGAAGCTGAAAGGAGAGCTTCGGGGTTTGAACGCCCCACCTCGTAATATCCTGGCGCCAGCAGTTTTGACAATATCGGCGGCTTTTTTAAGCTGGGCTTCACTCTCTACGGCACAAGGGCCTGCCATGACCACGATCGGTTGGTTCTCGCCGATTTTGATCCCATTGATTTCAACTACTGAGCTTTGGTTATGGAATTCACGGGAGGAAAGTTTATAAGGTTTCATTATCCGGGTTACCGAAACGACCCCCGGAAGGATTGCAAAGACATCGGTCGCCAGCTTACCGGTATTACCACCGAGAATAGCGACAACAGTCTTGTCCGTACCCAGATTCATCTGGACGTCCATGCCTAACGACTTGGCACGCTGGGCAACGCCGTTAATTTCTTTTTGAGTAGCGCCGGTTCTCATTTCAACGATCATTTTTATACCTCGCCCCATCATACAATACCCGTACGAATTATACCAGAATCAGGTTGACAGTTTTTACAGGTGGTGACTATCATGGGGCATTAAAAGAAGGGGGACCGATATGACGTTAAGGACCGATCTGTCAATCTATAACAAGTTCAACTTTGAAAAACCGCCGGTAGCTGTGAAATTCATGCTAACTAAGCCAAAGGGACTGGAACCACTGGATAAAGAACTTCCCTTTTGCGAAATGATAAAAGAAACCCAACAGCGGACGAAACCGTTCTATTTTACCAAAGCGAATGAAAACTGTGTAGGAAAAGTAGTCCTGGGTATGGAAGAGATGCCGCCGCATATCGAAGGCGGGCTGATCGGGCCGAAGTTCGGCATCTACCAGGAAGCCCGCGTCAATAACAAGATATACCAATATATCCCGAAGCTGCAAAAGAATATGGTCAACTATGTGGCATTCTCCAGGCTGGAGACGTTGAATTTTGAACCTGACCTGTTAATCCTGACGGCTAAGCCGAGACAGGCGGAAATCGTGCTCCGAGCGATGAGTTATTCCACCGGTGAAGTCTGGGCACCCCGGACGACCCCGGTACTGGGTTGTGCCTGGATATATGTATATCCTTATCAGAGCGGCAATGTAAACTACACCATGACCGGTTTGGGTTTTGGGATGATTGCGAAGAAAATATTCGAAGAAGGCTGGATGCTGCTGTCGATCCCGTATAACTGGATACCAACAATCACGCAGAACCTAAAAGAGATGGAATGGGTCTTACCGTCATATACAGACGGCCGGGAAGGCTTTCTGAAACGGGAGAAACAGGTCTTCGATGAAGCTGCCCGGGAAGCCCAGGAAAGTTAAAGAAAGCTATCTCTGAGATTGCTCCAGTAAGGTGTCGATATCGTCGAGGTGCATCCGGCGGTGCAGCCCGCGGTTCAAGGCATGCTGGTCTCCCAGGGCTTCGATGGCGGTTACCATCGCAGCGGGTAGTTGTTCCAGTTCCCGGTCCAGGGTGATAGCGTTTGTCACTGCCAAACTAGCAGCTTCACGCGGGGCAAGCTTGAGGAAAAAGGGCAGCATGGTATCGTTAAAGACGTCGTCATCGCTGGGGGAAGGAGCGACGCCTTCCCTTTGCCATTTTTGAAGTAATACGATACGGCGCATGTCCCAGAAGGCGATATGGGCCAGGGCGGAGGCGATCGTCCACTCCTCTTTGTACAATGTCAGTGTTAATTCTTCATCAGTCAACCGGTTGACCAGGGCGATCAGCCGCTCTCTTTGCCGGTTATTCGAATCGATATACTCTTTTTGCATCAGTGATACTCCTCAGAAACAAGACTGCCCGGCCATCCGGAATGGTCAGGTAGTCCATTATTGCTTGAAATGAAGAGAGATTTGAGACTAACGCAAATGATTACTCTGGATAACCTTTACCATGTCTGGACGGTTTTACCCTCTTTATCTTTCATGGAACCGGCCAGAATCATGATGAAATCGATCAGGTTCCATACCCATACTACGGCTAAGGGAATGAAACCGATAATCAGCCAGACGGTAGCATATCCGATGATGGTTAACACTAACATGACGACGCCAGTTCCGATCTTTCCAAGATAAAAACGGTGGATGCCGAGTTGTCCGAGGAATAATGCCAGTAACATAGCAAGCATCCTGGATTTAGCGGAAACATCTCCTGCCGGGGCCGCAGCTGTGGTGCTACCGGCTTTAGCGACCCTGGCGCCGCATTTCATACAAATCTCGGTCAATGGGGTAGTAGCCGCGCCGCAATTGGAGCAGAAAGAATTGGCAGCCATGGGCCTGGCGCCACAACTGGTACAGATTTCAGGTGTTCCCACTAACTCCTTACCGCAGTTTCTACAGAACATCGAACCTCCTCAATATTCCCAAATTTCCTGTGCAAGATGTTCTCCCCTGATAATACTTAGTGCGCATTGTAAAGTTACTTTCTTTAGTAGTCAAGATATAGTCTCAACTAATACCAAATCCAGTGTATCCAGGTTGCACATTACCGGTTACCTGAATAATTGTTTACCGGTGCCGGTGAGTAGGTATTACCAGTCATTATCGGAGCATCTCCCCGGGAAGCAGTTTGTTCACCGGCTTCTACCTTCAGTTCGATAGTGAAAGTAGCGCCGGCACCGGGTTTACTGGTAACGTAGATACAGCCGCCGTGTTCCGTGATGATGCGGTAACAGATGCTAAGGCCGAGTCCAGTCCCTTTACCCGATTCCTTTGTAGTGAAAAAAGGATTGAAGATGTTGCGGATATTTTCCGGCAGTATTCCGGGCCCATCATCGGCCAAGGTACACCGTATCATCCCGCCGACCCGTTGTGTGGTGATCGTCAAGCGTCCCCGCTTATTTGTCTGGACCATGAAATATTCGGCATTGATAATGATATTTAGAAAAACCTGCTGCATCTGATAATAGTCCACCAAAATTTCAGGTAGTCCAGCTTCAAGGTTTTTTACCACCTTGATATTACTGGTCTGGTGTTCATGAGAGCGGATTTTAAGCACGGATTCGATAATGTCATTGATTTGATGCAACCGTTTTTCGGCGGTATGCTTACGGGCGAAAGTCAGTAAGTCTTTAATAATATATGATGCCCGTTGTGCTTCACCGGCGATGATTTCCAGGTCATCCTTAAGGTTGTCATCGGTATTTTTTTCCAGTATCAACTGGGAATAACAGATGATACCGGTCAGTGGATTGTTAAGCTCATGGGCGATGCCGGAAGCGAGTTCACCGATCGATGCCAGGCGGTCGGTCATGATCAGGTTCCGCTGCATCTCTTCCTGTTCGGTGATGTCGCGGAAATACCATATCTGGCCCTGGTTGACGCCCGTGGCATCGACTAGAGGCGATGCCACGGCATCAAATAACCTACCGTCGGCCATCCGGAGACGACTCCGGCTTTTGTTAGTTATACTGCCTAACAAACTTTCGGTGAATTTTCGTGAGTTTTCCGATTCTTCGGCCTGGGACAACATAAAACGGAAAACCAGTTCATACATCCTGGTTTCCAATAAATGCGCGGGTATGCGCCACATTTCCTGGAGCTGTTGGTTGCAGAGGATGATTTCCCGGTTAGCATCGACGGCCAGAATACCGTCGATGGCAGTTTCGGATTGAGCTTCCAGAAGGGCTGTCTTTAATTTTAGTTTATCTTCCGATTGCATCCGTACGGTGATTTCCTGCTGCAACTGATCAGATTGACGTTTCAATTTCAAGGCTGTCTGCTGAGCTGTTTTCTGGATTTCACCATGCTTGCCGGCGATATAACTGAAAAGAAAACTGGCACCGATGGCTGTAGTATCGATAACGGCGCCGGTTATTTCAAAGTGTAATATCGATTTTAAGATAATGAACGGACTGATTAGGAAACAGAACAGGAATCCGCTCCTGATGCCGGAATTGAGTGCCGCCAGGGCTACCGAGACCAAGAAAACCAGCCGGTAAGCCGAAGTACAGATGGAATCGATTGCCATTCCAACTGCCGGTGAAAAGGACGATACTACTATGGGGGTATAGCACAACAGGGCAGTGTGGAAAGCCACGATCGATGCTATGGAAAAAAGGCGTGTTTGAAACTTGGGCGGCAGGTGTAAAACGTTCTTAAAAAAAGCCGAGAGAGAAAAGACCTTCGTTTTCTTCTCTTTGTCCGTCACGTTTAACATAGGTAGTAATGGTTCTCCTTCTCCAGAATAAAAGCTCCAACTGGTGAGGTAGACCGGTCAGTCATCCCGGTTGACGGGGGAGATTCCCAGGACTCATGCAAACCAGTTAATGTTTGTCGACCAGGTCAACGATTTTCTGGTAATCCGGGCGGGGCATTACCTTCCGGATTTTATGCTGGCCGAGTTCACGGTAAGTGTTGTTGGTGACTTTACCCAGGGCGGTGGTCAAGAGCTCGATCTCTTCACGGGAGAGCGAAGCCAATAATCTTTGTATCATGGCCCATCCGATGATAGTAGCTTTTTTTAACTTATTTCTACCTTTAGGCGTACTGATAATATGAATGGCTCTTCTATCCTTTACATCCCGGACTTTTTTAATCAGGCCGTTTCTTTCCATACAATCCAGCGTAGCACTGATGGTATTCGTACTTCGTTCCAGTTGCCGGGCAAGGTCCACTTCCCGGATCGGGCTGCCCAGGGCTTCCATCATCAACAAGATGACGAAATGCTGATGGGAGATACCGGCTTTGCCGGTAAATTCAGCATCTTCACATTTATTGATCAGGTCGGCGGTATGACGTAGAAGCGACCATAATACCTGGATGGATTCGTCATAACTAAAGAACTTCGCTGTCTCACCTCTGTGAGCTTTCTTGTTGATACGATTATCGATGATATTTCTGTGGTTTGTTCTCAGTATTGTTTTTATCATTCCTCTTTTTCCACTATAAGTATTTTCTGATAGACCGGGAGTATCAGCATGATTCCAGACGTTAATAATCCAGCAAGACTAAATCATATAGGACTGAATATATCCATGCAATAGGCATTAAGTACTAGAAAAGATTAATGAAAGGTCGGAAAATGTTATTTTTCCTGGAGTGAACAACAAAAATCTTTAGCCGGTTGAGTCTCGAATTACTCAACAAAAAATCACGAAGGCGTATTGATCGGGATATAACCGTAAGTACTATATGATTAATATGAATATTAGTATTCGGGGGGATAAAGAGGAATATTTTCAGTTCAGCGGAACCGTAATAAAATGGAGCGGGAGACGGGGTTCGAACCCACGACGACCTGCTTGTCGGCAGGTTAGGGCCATTTACGGTAGCGCTTGCCTTAGTACAACGCCAGCAAATATCTAAATTCCGGTATACGCAGGAAAATGTACGAATTGGTTAGGAGATAAATATGAAAAAACAGGTGGTTGTCATGGGGTTAGGTAGATTTGGAATCAGTGTGGCAACAACCATCTTTGGGATGGGAAATGAAGTATTAACTCTGGATAAAGATGAGAAAAATCTATCCAATATAACGTCTCGATTAACTCGTTTAGCTCAGGCCGATACGACAAATGAAGCAGTCCTAAAAGATTTAGGCATTAAGGATTATGACGTAGCAATCGTTTCGATGGGGTCATCAATCGAATCCAGTGTTCTCTCGACAATACTTGCGAAAAAACTCGGGGTCAAAAACGTTATCTCCAGGGCTAACAATGAACTGCATGGGAGCATTCTTGAGAAAATTGGAGCCGATCTGGTGGTTTATCCAGAGCGTGAAACAGGAATACGGATTGCGCATAATATTGCTATCCGTGATGCTTCTGATTATATGCCGATAAGCCCTCAATACGGTATTGCCAAGATATCAGCAGAACATTACTCCATAGGGAAGACCTTATCTGAACAGGATTTGGTCCCAGAGGTAAATATGGGGTTGCTGTATGAATGTTACAACGCAAGAACGAAATCATCATCACCCCAGAACTAAGCGAAATCATCAAGGAAAAGATGTCTTGGTAATATCAGGAGATGATGAAAGAATCGAAAAACTCATTAATGATGCGAAGAACAATAAATAGGTGTATGAACAGATTCTGGTTCTATTGGATGGTTCAAAATCTGACGAATTAACACTTTCATATGTCGAGAATCTGGCTATCAATCTACATTCAGGGGTCATATTATTAGTAACCAACTGGACAATATTCGTTTGTTTACTCACTAGATATCATAATAAAGGTAGAACTCATATGGATGTGGGTAAAGAGACAGGGGTTCAATTTCATATTGCCTTTTATAGTCCAGCCATGCTGTTATCAGGTCAGGAGTAAAAACCCCACCTTCCAATAGAAAATCGTGGTCGTTTTCCAGTGCCTCCATGACTGCATCCAGACTGCGAGGGACCGCTTTCAGTTTTTTCTTTTTGTTCCGCAATGGCTGGGTGAGATAATCATCGCCCGGTTTTCCCGGATTTATTTTATTATGGATCCCATCCAGGCCTGCCATCAATACCGCAGCAAAAGCCATGTAAGGATTTGAAGTCGAATCTGGGCAACGATATTCAATCCGGGTTTCCGAGGGCTTTTTTGAAGAAACCGGGATACGTATAGTCGCGCTGCGGTTCCGCTGAGAATAAGTAAGGTGTACCGGAGCTTCATATCCGGGTACCAGCCGGCGGTAAGAGTTAGTACTAGGAGCACAAAAAGCTAACAATGCTGGAGTATGGTACAAAATCCCGCCAATATAGTACATGGCTAACTGGCTGAGCATAGCATAACCTTTGGCATCATAAAAAACATTAGTACCGTCTTTCCATAGACTGTTGTGAATATGCATAGCACTCCCATTGTCCTGGAATAGAGGTTTCGGCATGAAAGTAGCCGTATAACCGTTACTTAAACACATGTTCTTAGCGATATATTTGCTGAGCAGGACATTGTCAGCCTGGCGCACCAGTGTACCGTGCCGCATACCAAATTCTACCTGGCCCGCAGCAGCAACTTCATGGTGATGGAAATCGATCGCCAACCCGGCCTTTATCATCGCCTCCGCGATCTCGGACCTCAGGTTAAGCATTTGATCATTCGGCGGGACAGCGAAATACCCTTTCTTATTACGAATATAGTAACCGCGATTGTCTCCCGTGTTTTCACCGGAATTCCACATTCCCTCTTGAGTGTTGATGTGATAATAACTTTCGTAGTCATTGGTATCAAAACGGATGCTGTTAAAAACGAAAAATTCCAGTTCAGGCCCCCAGTAACTGACATCAGCAATATCGCTTCGCTTCAGATAATTTTCTGCTTTTTGTGCGACGAAGCGGGGGTCGCGGGAATAATGCTGTCTTTTGATCGGGTCCACTGTATCACAGATAAAACTGATCGTGGGGTATTTATGGACCGGGTCTAAGAAAAGAGTGGAAGCATCGGGGATCAGCAACATATCACTATAGGCAATATTCTGAAATCCTCGAACGGAAGATCCGTCAAAACCTACACCGGATTTAAATAGTTCTTTACCAAATTTTGCCATCGTCAAAGTTAAATGCTGCCAGGTACCTAAAAGGTCAGTGAATTTAAGGTCTATAAATTCGCAATTCTTCTCCCTGGCAAAGTTGAATATATCTTGGTTCCGGATACTTTTTGTTCTCATCAATACTCCCAGTCATTCTCATATATACGCCATGAAGGTATAAGTTTAGCGAAATAATACAGATTTCTAATCTTTTAGTAGAATTTGGTCCAATTCCGGCTGGAAGAAGAATTTTTCTTCACCAAAGGCGGGTTTTAATTCGGTATACCACACCGCTTTGTCGTTATATTCACTGAAAAACGGCTGCGCTACCCAGTCGGGATTCCTCCCCTGTAGCATCCGGAAGGTGAACACTTTTTGTTTTTGCACTTCAGATACTCCCAGGAACTGAACCTTTCCGGGCAAACAGGACATCACCGGGCCTCTCACGGTACGGCAAATTCCGCTGACCGCCTGGTAAGCCTGCCGGAAAATCTGCCAGGCCTTTTCCAGAGGAACAGAGAAGTAATGCTGTGCCCCGGTATTTCGGGCAATAAACATATAGTAAGGGATACAGCCAAGTTCCAGCTGTTTACGCCACATCTCGGACCATACCCGGGGGTCATCGTTGATATGCCGAAGT
>CAVUCA010000002.1:0-165117 GCA_963739865.1 uncultured Chloroflexia bacterium | reverse complement strand
CGGCCGCCGGCCGAGACTGTAGATGAATTCCAGAATACGGGGAGCGGCGGAACTCAATCCGGTATCGATCAACGTTAAGCTATCTTCAACGATGAGGAAGACATTGGCGGCGCGGTATGTTATCTGGTAAACGTTCGGGATGACCTGAACGATGTTTTCTTTAAAGATGCCTTCATTCCGAAGCAAGGACATACACAACTCCGGGGGTAAGTTTATTCAAGATATCAGTCACAGAGTCATCGAGATTGCTTCGGCTCCCGATTAGGAGGTAAGGAGTTATCGGGATGCTCTCGCAAAGACAGGTAATCGGGGACGATTATTTAAGGTCCAGCCGCTGGAAAATATCGTCGATGTATCTCAGGTAGTAGGAGTAATCGAATAAATTTTCCAGTTCAGCAACGGAGATAATGGCCGTGACATCTTTATCCCCCTTAAGTAAAGCCAGAAAATCCTTGCCTTCCGCCCAGGTCTGCATGGCATTGCGCTGTACCAGTTTATAGGCATCCTGTCGGCTTAATCCTTTGTCGATGATGGCCAGCATGACACGCTGGGAATAGACCAGTCCGTGGGTGACATCGATATTCTGTTTCATCTTATCGGTATAGACGTTCAAGCCCTTCATGATGATGATAAAGATGGAGAAGGCATAGTCCAGCACCAGACAGCCGTCGGGAAGGATGATCCGCTCCGTAGAGGAGTGGCTGATATCACGTTCGTGCCAGAGAGCGATATTTTCCAGTGAGGTCAGGGCATAGCCCCGCATAAGGCGGGCGATGCCGCAGACCCGTTCACACAATTCCGGGTTCCGCTTGTGGGGCATGGCGGAGGAACCGGTCTGGCCGGCAGAGAAGGGTTCTTCGGCTTCCCGGGTTTCCGTTTTCTGCAGGCCTCTGATCTCGGTGGCAAATTTTTCCAGGGAACCGGCGACGATCGCCAGGGTGGTCATGAATTGGGCATGCCGGTCCCGCTGCAGTACCTGGTTGGATACCGGGGCGGGGGCAAGGCCGAGCCGGGCACAGGCTTTTACTTCCACCTCCGGATGCAGGGTGGCGTAGGTACCGACGGCGCCGGAGATCTTGCCTACGGCAATCACGGCTTTAGCCTCTTCCAGCCGTTTGAGGTCACGCTTCATTTCTTCAACCCAGATAGCCAGTTTAAGCCCGAAGGAAATCGGCTCGGCATGGACACCGTGGGTGCGGCCGATCATAGGGGTATGTTTATATTTAACTGCCTGTGACGACAGGACGGCGGTAAGGTCACGCATATCCTGGATTAGAATATCGGCAGCTTCGACCATTTGGAGGCTGAGGGCAGTATCCATGACATCGGATGATGTCATACCGAAATGGATGAAACGCGATGCCTCACCCACAGTTTCACCTACGGCCTCCAGGAAAGCCGTGACGTCGTGGTGGGTAACTTTCAGGATTTCATTCATCCGCTTCAGATCAACTTTGGCTTTCCTGATGGCGGGTAAGGCCGATGCCGGTACGACGCCAAGTTCTGCCCAGGCTTCACAGGCGGCGATTTCCACCTTCAGCCATTTATCGAATTTATTCTCGTCGGACCAGACTTTCTTCATCTGGGGCCGGGAATAACGTTCAATCATTTCCTGTCTCCTTGTAAACCTGCCCGGTACTTATCGTAAGCTTGACGGATGGTATCATGTTTCAAACCGAGGATTTCAGCAGCCAGGTAAGCAGCATTTTTAACCCCGGCGGCACCGATGGCGACGGTAGCCACCGGGATTCCGGCCGGCATCTGGACGATGGCATAAAGGGCATCGACGCCTTTAAGGTCGGTCCCGGAAAGGGGCACGCCGATAACCGGTAGCGTAGTCCAACTGGCCAGGACACCGGGGAGATGAGCGGCGCCGCCGGCCGCGGCAATAATGACTTCAAGGCCGCGTTCACGTGCTGACATTCCATACTGACGGGCTTTTTCCGGGGTGCGGTGGGCAGAAATCACATTAACTTCGTATTCAATGCCCATTTCCTTCAGGACATCGAGCCCGGCCTGTACCGTATCAGCATCGGACTTGGAACCCATGACAACACCGACCAGCGGCATATCTCTACCTCACATTCGTCTTTGTTCCGGGATTGCGAACACGACTATTTTAGCAGGAAATCAACCATAGTAGTAGCAAAGGAAAGAGATGGTGTGTCAGACAGGGCGGCATATCTTGATTTTAAACATTTAGTGTCCCAAAGCCGGTCTTCTCGCAGGGGATGGTCTATGGAGGCTTTCTCAAAATCCCCGAATTGTCATTCTGAGACGCAGTCTGACCACAGTCAGCAGAATCCGTCTTAACACACAAAGAAACGGATCCTTCGTCGCTTTGCTCCTCAGGATGACATTGTGAGACAGTCTATGGGTTGGGAATGGAGTACGGATTGTCACGTCGCTCGTTAAAGCTCGCGACTCACAATGATAGCGGAGGGAAGGATTTTACTTAAACAGGGCGATGTCTTTACGGTAATGGCACCCTTCAAATTGGATACGGGGAACGTTGGCATAGACTTTTTCCCGGGCTTCTTTCATGGTTTTACCACGGGCAACCACCGTGAGTACCCGGCCGCCGCTGGTCAATATCTGCTTGCCGTCGAGGCTGAGTTTAGTCGCCGCATGAAAGACCAGGATATCCTTATCCAGGCTATCAAGTCCGGTGATGGGGTAGCCGGTCTGGTATTTACCGGGATAACCGCCGGAAGCAATTGCCACCCCGACACAGGCATCCTGGCTCCATCGGGGTTGTACGGTATTGAGATTACCGTTCACCACACCGAGGACGATATCCATTAAATCGGATTCCAGACCGGGGCAGGATAACCTGGCATTCAGGGTCGCCGAACCGGGAATTGAACTCGATGACACTGGGTTCACCGTTGTCGATCATCAGGCCGCCGTAAATTACACCCTGGTACCGCCGGTCTTCCTTTTCCATGGCTTGAACGACTGGTTCCATGACGATGGAATTGACCTTTTTCATCAGTTCCGGAGTTAGAAAAACCGGCGGGCTGTAACTGCCCATACCACCGGTGTTGGGGCCCTGGTCGCCGTCATTAATCCGTTTATAATCGCAGGCGGGAACTGTTGATGTGTAGGTCTTCCCATCGGTGACGATGAAAGCACTCATCTCCCGGCCGGCCAGGACATCTTCGATGACCACCTTTTCCCCGGAAGCGCCGAAAACTTTTGATTCCATCATAGCAGCGAGGATTTCGACGGCTTTGGTGGTGTCTTCAGCGAAGACAGCCCCTTTCCCCGCTGCCAATCCGTCAGCCTTGATCCACAGGGAAGTACCTTTTTTTGTAGCGTATTCTTTAGCTTTAGGAAAATCACTGAAACTGACACTGTTGGCACAGGGGATGCCGTATCTTTGCATCAGGTCCTTAGAGAAGACCTTGCTGGCTTCAAGCTGAGCAGCAGCCTGGGTGGGGCCAAAGGTGGGTATACCCAGTTTCTGAAAATAATCGACGATACCGAGGGCGAGGGGGTCTTCCGGTCCGACGACGATAAGATCGATTCGCTTTTCCCGGACGGCTTTAGCCAGGCCGGGAAAGTCGGTAGCCTTGATGTCCAGGTTGATGGCGGTCTGTCCGATGCCGGCATTACCGGGGGCGGCGTATATCTCATTGACTTTAGGGCTTTGGGCTAATTTCCAGACCAGGGTATTTTCCCGGGCGCCGCTGCCAACAACCAGTACTTTCATACATCGCTCCTTAATAAGCTGTCATTGCGAGTTTCGCCGAAGGCGAACCGAAGCAATCTCGTAGAATCACCATTAAATTTCTGTATACAGATCTTTCCAATCCGGATTAAAACTTTCGATTAACCTTACTTTGTCTGCTCTAGAGCCGCCTTTAAGTTGCTTTTCTCTTTCAATAGCACTCATGATATCTTCGCATACTTCATAATAAACTAACGATTCCACATTATATCGTTCTAGTAAATCCCTTGACTAAATGATTCCTGTGTTCATATGTCCTGCGCTTCAAATTATTGGTAATACCTACATACAAAACTGTATGACGTATATTAGTCATTATGTAGACTGAGTATTGTTTCATTAATGTCAACGAGATTGCTTCGCCTTTCCTTCGTCAATGGCTCGCAATGACATTATTAAAATTTAATTCGTAGAAGATAATCATTATATCGCCGAACGGGCTTCGCTCTCTGTATTCTTTGAAACCTCGACTCCGGTATAAGTGCTGGGCAGCTTGCATTTTATCGGTGGTATCCAATACCAGTTTCCGGTAACCAGCCGCTTTGGCTTTGTCAATCAGATATGCTTCCTCAATACGGGAAAGGCCGTCATCAAGCCCCGGGGCAAGCTTAGCGTTGAGCCGGACTCCGGTCTGCTCCAAGCCTTTGAAGTGGAGTTGGAGTACGGTAGAGCTCGAAAATTATTCCCACTCTATAGTGGATGGCGGTTTGGAAGTGATATCGTAAACCACCCGGTTGACGCCTTGGACCTCATTGACGATACGGTTGGAAATACGGCCGAGGACATCATATGGCAGCCGGGCCCAGTCTGCAGTCATGGCGTCTTCACTATTGACCGCCCGCACTGCCACCAGGTAGCCATACGTCCGGTAGTCCCCCATTACGCCGACGCTGTGAACATCGGTAAGAACGGCGAAACTCTGCCAGAGGCTATGGTAGAGATTGGCTTTCCTGATCTCATCCATGACCACAGCATCAGCGGACCGCAGTATCTCCAGCTTTTCCCGGGTAACCTCACCGATGACACGTACCGCAAGTCCGGGGCCGGGGAAAGGCTGCCGCCAGACCATTTCTTCCGGCATCCCGAGTTCAAGGCCGACCCGTGCGGACCTCATCCTTAAACAGATAACGAACCGGTTCGATCAACTTAAGGCGCATTTTTTCCGGCAGGCCGCCGACGTTATGGTGAGTCTTTATCTTAACGGCGGTACTGGAACCGCTGGAAGCGCTTTCGATCACATCCGGGTACAGTGTACCCTGAGCCAGGAAATCGACCTTACCGATTTTATTGGCTTCTTCTTCAAAAACATTGATGAATTCTTCACCGATGGTCTTACGTTTGACTTCAGGGTCGATGACCGCCTTTAAGCCGGTCCAGAAAACGGTCGGTAGCATCAACATAGCGGATATTCATGCCCAGGTTTTTCTTGAAGACGGCGGCCATTTCTTCCGGCTTCATCGCGGCGTAAGACACCGTTATTAACAAAGATACAGGTCAACTGGTCGCCGATAGCTTTATGGATAAGGGTAGCGACCACCGCCGAATCGACCCCGCCGGAAAGGGCATTGATGACTTTACCCGTACCTACCTGTCGACGTATCCTTTCGATGCTTTCGGTGATGAAATTCCCGGCCGTCCAATTACCACGGCAGCCGCAGACTTGATAAGCAAAATTATGCAGGATATTTTTCCCTTCCGGGGTGTGGATTACTTCGGGGTGGAACTGGAGCCCGAAAATCCCCTCCCCGTTCCCCATCACCGCTACCGGAGCATTCTCGGTATAAGCAAATGATTTAAAACCGGCAGGCATCCGGTCGATACGGTCGCCGTGACTCATCCATACGGTCAACCGGTTTTCCAACCCGGCAAAGAGCGGTGAACCGGTCTCGCTGATGTGCAGGACGGCGTGGCCGTATTCCTGCTTGGTTCCGGGAGCGACCTGGCCGCCCAACTGGTGCGTGATCAACTGCATACCGTAACAAATACCAAGCACCGGCAAGTGTTTTTCGTAGACCCAGGGTGGGGCCATGGGGGCGCCGGGACTGTAGACACTGGCCGGCCCGCCGGACAGGATGATTCCCCGGGGTTTAAGATGCGCGATTTTGTCCCAATTCGCATCGTGGGATACGATTTCGCAGTAAACATTACATTCACGGACCCGCCGGGCGATCAGCAAACTGTACTGCGAGCCGAAGTCGACGACGATGATACAATCCCGCTCGATATTCAAGGAAGAATCCTGGGTGGGGGCAGCTTGTTTACCGCTTTTTTCCTGGGCGATCTTAAGATAGTCTCCGACCTCGATGTCGCTGCTGGAGGAAGTCCGGATGCTTTGGGTGCCGGTTCTGGCTTTTGTCATTTGTAGCTATCTCCGCTTTTCGGCCTGTATGTCGGGCCGTGACGGCATATTATACCATCAGCCGGCGCTGGAGCACTAATGTGAAGGATGGTTGCGGGAGGAAAGATGATGTTATAGAATACAGGCACTGAAATGACTATTGCGAAGCAACTATTCGACCTCCAGGAGATAGACCTCCAGATGGAATCACGGGAGAAAGCCGTCTGGCAGATGACGGCTGAACTCGGTGGGAGTGATGCTTTACGGAATGCCCGCAGCAAGGCAGCAGAAGAAAAAGCCCGTTTCGACAGCCTGTCTTCGGAGCAGCGGGCATTGGATTGGGAGATCGATGATCTCAGTACAAAGCTGAAAGATATGGAAAAAGACCTGTACAGCGGGCGCATCAAGATACCCAAGGAATTAGCCAGCCTGCAGCAGGAAATCGCCGCTTTAAAAGGGCGGCGGACGCAGTTGGAGGACAAGTCTCTTAACTTAATGGAGCAGATCGAATCGAACCGGGCCACATTAGACAAGACGGCGTTAGAATTCAAGCGAATTGAAGTTGAGTGGAAGTCCCGCCAGGACGAATTAAACCACAAAATCGAGAGTGAGACACAATCTATTGCCCAATTAAAAGGAAAAAGAGCAGATGCGGTCCGGAACATCGACCCTGCAATCCTGCAAACATATCTGGCATTACGTAAGCAGAAAGGATATGCCGTGGCTAAAGTAGAACAGGGTATTTGCCGGGGCTGCCGGATCGCCTTACCGGCTGGTGAACTGGCGAATGTACGAAGCGGCCGGCTGGTCCAGTGCAGTAGCTGCGGGCGTGTCATGTATCTCCCTTAGACCATAGATACAATAAGCAAGAATCAAGATTCGAACATCGAGTCAACCGGAATCTATTATCAACTCTCGGTTGTGACAATCCCTAAAAAAGAGGAAATATGAAAAACGTGATTATTTATACTGACGGGGGGGCTAGTCCCAATCCCGGTCCGGCTGCCATCGGCGCAGTGATCAAAGACCAGGCGGGTAAGGTGGTGGGGTGTATTTCCCAGGGCATCGGATATGCCACCAATAATGAGGCGGAATATAAAGCTGTGATAGCCGCCTTAAAGATGGCCGTAAAGCTGGAAGCCAGGCAGGTAGAACTCCGGTCCGATTCTGAATTATTAGTCTGCCAGGTTAACGGACAGTATAAAGTAAAAGCCGCCGGAATCCGTCCTTTCTATATCGAGGTCAAGCAACTCCAGGAACAATTCGATATTTGTACCTTCACCCATATCCCGCGAGAATTAAATGAAGCACATGAGTATGCGGAAAGGAAATAACCTCCCGGGTTGCCGGGATATGAAATAGTACTCAATACAAAATTAATCGAATTCGTCTTTGCCCATTGCCAGGAAGATGATCGACAGAATGCCCAGGATATTGAATGGTAAGGCAGCAGCGATAGAACCAGCCAGGGCCAAACCCCAGAGTTTCCTCTTGATGGCAAAGATGCCGCCCACGATCTCCAGGATGGCCAGGACCAGGACAATGACAGCAAATATCAGAAAAAAGCTCAATACAGTTTCCGGATCTGCTCCCAGGTCGGCTTCGTTCAGTTGCGCCCATTCGTAGCCAGTGGAAATCAGGATATAAAGAAGAAATAAACCTAAAGCTGAAAAACCACTAAAAATACCATCGATGATACTAAGGATGCCCGCGGTTAATGGTTTCCAGGTCTGCTGTTTGACCGGTGCTTCCATGGGCCACCTCCGAATATTTTCTTGCATATTAATGTACTACAAAGTGGAGGCACGGTCTATTTCCGGAAGGTAGATCAGTTGTATGGGAGGTGGGAAATCGAACAGACCTGATATTTCTGATTAATGTCATTTTTATGTTAAAATCGGCTGATAATACTGGGGTATGTGATGGATTTAACGGTTATCAAAATAATCATTACGGTAGTGGTCGCTTACTGCCTGGGGGCGATTTCCTGGGCTTATGTCATCGGCCGGTGGGTAGCCAATATCGATATGACCGAGGTAGGAGACGGGCGGATCGGGACTGCTTTTGCCATCCGCCGGCTGGGTATAGGGTGGGGTATCACCGTCGGCGTCCTGGATTTCTTAAAAGGAGTGGCCGCAACAGCCCTGCCGTTAATGTTGGACCTGTCGATTATCGTAGTCCTGGTGGCCGGATTGGCGGTAGTGGTAGGGCACAACTGGTCGGTCTTTCTGGGGTTTAAGGGGGGGAGGGGGGCGGCGACCAGTTTCGGGGTGCTGGCTGTACTGGCGCTCCTACCCATGCTTATCACCGCCGCCATCATGGTGTTCCCGTACCTCAAAACCCGCCGTTCTACTTTTATTCGGGGACTCAGGCGGACGACCCTCCTGTACGGGATATTCCTGATCATCGTTGCGGTTATCCTGGGACTGGATACCGGTCTTAAAGTAATACCGGGATTGCCGTGGTTATCCGAAGTCCCTCTCGTCGTTGTGGCCTTGCCTCCGGGATTATTGTTGTTGAACCTGGCGGGGCGGCCTCAGGCGAGGCGAGGGTTTGACAACCAGACTCGGCTTGGATAGAATAACCTTTGCGCCGAGGTAGCTCAGTAGGTAGAGCAGCGGACTGAAAATCCGCGTGTCAACAGTTCGATTCTGTTCCTCGGCACCACTTTTTTTAGGGGCTACCCTGATCCTCGCTTGTTACTCCGGCAAATCTATTCCATTTTCATATTTCTTTTTTGTTTCCACTTAGAGAAAGGTGTGGTAGAATAAGGCCGTTTTTCCCCGAATGTAGCAACAATGATCAATACTTTTAAGGGAGGATTCTTGTAATGGAACAGAAAAAATATTGGAAGCAGGTAACCCGGGGGCCTTTCTACCTCAATGCCGAACCGGGAACCACCGGATTATCGATCTGGGCACACCATGATGAGTATAAGAACGGCACCACACTGGGTTATCACTGCATCAATGATAACTATGAAGCCAACATGACCCACTCCCATGATTTCCATGAGTTGCTGTGCTTTATCGGCGGTGATCCGGAGCATATCAACGACCTGGGGGCGGAAGTACATATCTGCCTGGGTGACGAGTTGGAAGAGCATGTTATCACCAGCGCGGCTATCGTCTCGATCCCCCCGGGGATGAAGCACTGCCCGTTGAAGGTAACCAAGATAACGAAGCCTTTTGTCTTCCTGGAGATTTCTACAACCAAGGATTACGGCACACCAGCCGAATTAGCTGCCGCTGCCGCCGCAACAGCCAAAGCAGAAACCAAACCAGCAATAAAAACGGCGAAGAAAGCGAAGAAATAAAAGATTTTTGAAGTCTCTTGAGATAATAGATCAGCCTGTCTTTGAATATATATAATCAAAGGCAGGCTGATAGTCTGCTTACCGATAATAGAAAATATATCGTCGCGCCGCTTCGCTTGACGCGGAGCGCGTTTCTCTGTTTAATATTAGTGTTAACCGCATGCGGAAGTAGTTCAGCGGTAGAATGCCTCCTTGCCAAGGAGGAGGTCGCGAGTTCGAATCTCGTCTTCCGCTCCATTAAGACTCAAAATCTATAACAACACTTAAGAGAATCTGCCTGATCATTGGTCATTGTTTCGACGGACATCTTGACGACAAACTTGGCATCTCCGTCTTGAGCGATTATGCCGGTGATTTTACATTTCTCATTCAGGCACTTTACATACCGGCCGTCCGGATATACGTATAAGGTGCTTTGGCCGCAGAACGGACATGTTTTATATTCGAAGTTATCCCTTGCATCCAAATGATCGTCTCCCCGCATCCATCAAGATCATGCCTGTCAACCCAGCAAACTAAAATTGAAGCGAGCCACTTCGCCCAGCACGGCAGGGATCTGTTCGGCCACCGTATTGTGCAGGGGATGGTTCTGATAGGCTCTGAAAGCTGTTTCATCGTCAAAATCGATAAAGAGGGCTAGATCGTATGGATTCTTGCCCTGGATTTCCGAAGCTTTACCCATGTGTACATTATGCGTCCCGGGAACCTGTGCCAGGGCTTCTTCCGCCTTCTGGATGAACCTGTCTCTCCATTCCGGGGTGATTTCGACTTTAAAGTTCCCCATGATGACATGCCTGATCATTTCACACCTCGATCGTGATACCGCATCATGAACCTGTGCGTTATTATAGCATCGTGATAATGAAAAAAGGCAATTATGGATAATAATATTACTACTCTGAGAAATACCCTTATATTATCGGTAAATTCACTTTTGACATAAATCTGAAGGGAGTTTAGAATCTGCAGCAAGATAAACGATTGTTCTCGAAATGGTTTTCCCGCATACAATGCCTTTTTAAAACCGGGAAAGATGAACATTATTACGACTTACAGACTATTATATTACGGTGGAGCCTGATGGAGAAATGGCAAACGGGCGATATCGCCGCCTTTGAGGATTTCTTTCGTGAACACGAGAGAGCTGTCTTTAACAATGCCTATCTTATCACGGGGAACCGGGATGACGCAGAAGATATTTTACAGGAGGTGTTTACCTCGGTCTGGAAATCCCGCCATACCTATGACCCGGCTAAGGGGAAACTGAGCACCTGGCTGCACCGCATCACGGTGAATGAGTCCTTGCGAAAGCGCCGGAAAAATCCCCCAATGATTCCTTTGGACAATATCCAACTGCCGGATACCGGTGACGGACGCGACGAGAGATTGATAACCCATTTCGAGAACGAGGATATGATACGGGCAATGAATACCCTGGACGGACGGCTCCGGGCAGTGCTGGTGCTGCGGTATTTCAACGATATGTCTTACGAGGAAATCGCCCAGGCAGCCGGGATCCCCCTGGGGACGGTGAAATCAAGAATAAATCACGGATTGAAGGCTCTCAGGAAGCGGTTCGGGCCTCAATCATGAGATAATTAGTAATGGGTAGACGATGGACTGTAAAGAAGTAAAAAAAATACTGGCAGCATACCTGGACAACGAGGTGACGGCAGAAGAACGACGGCAAATCGAGGCCCACCTGGCGGTGTGTCCGGACTGTAAAAAAGAACTTGATGAACTGGCGGCTGCGCAGAAAAGCCTGCGCCAGGCATTTCAAGCCGCGGCCTCCCGGGCGGAATACCGCCGCGACACCTGGCGAGAGCTGCAGCCGGAACTGGAAGCCTACCGGCCTTCTTTCCTATCCCTGTTGCGGACGCGGCGCCGCCGCCTGGTGATGACTATCATCATGGCAGCCCTGATCATTACCTTGATCGTGTTATGGGCAACCGGAGTCCTGTCGGGATTCCGCGGTTAACATTATTTCAGTAATCCGCATGACAACTTTTCCACAATTCCAACGTTATATACAGATGTCAGTTGTTCGGAAGGCGATACTTTTCTCTGTCCTTCGTATAAAAAATTAATGAACACGCATCAGCAATATATCTGTTGAAAAGGGGGCTTACATGAAGTCACGTATAAAAATCCTGGCGGGACTGCTGGCAGCCGGTACGATATTACTGCTGGCCTCGTGCGGCGGCCAAAGTGCAGTAATGGGTGAGAATGAGGATATGAACGGAGGAGCGGATGCCGGAGGGACGGGAAGAAACCAGCCGATGTTAACAGTAGGATCGCCCCCGGGTAAGTCCACTATTCAGTACCGAAAGCTACGCGTATCCCGACTTATTCTACTGATGAAAGTACTTCGACATACAACGGCATGGCAGGGACTATCCCGGAAGACCGTATGATCGTACGCACCGGCTACATGTCGGTAGTAGTGGATAACGTAACTGAGGCAATCGGCCGAATCACTAATCTGGCCGAGTCCGGTGACGGATATGTAGTCTCTTCCAACAGTTGGCGGGACGGCGAGCGGCTGTACGGCAATATCACCGTACGGGTGCCTTCCGGCGATTTCGCCAACATAATGAAAATGATTGGCGATATGGCAGTCGAGGTCAATTCCCAGACCACGACTAGCCAGGATGTGACTGAGGAGTACGTCGACCTGACGGCTAAGCTAAGTACATTGGAAGCCACGGAGCAGCAACTGTTGGTCATTATGGGCAAGGCCGAGAAGGTCGAGGATATCCTGGCAGTACAAAAACAATTGACTGATATCCGTACCCAGATCGAACAGACAAAGGGACGGATGCAGTACCTGGAGCAGACCTCGGCCATGTCCCTGATCGAGGTCAGCCTGGAACAGTCCCGGTTGGATGTGACCTTCAACGCCAGCGGCCGGTTTATCAAGTCAGGCCAGTCGGTCCGGTTCAATCCCAGCATTGCCGGCGGCTTTGCCCCATACAGCTATCAATGGGATTTCGGCGACGGTAAAACCAGTAATGAAGATTATCCGGTCCATATATACCGGGCATCAGGTGAATATTCAGTGACCCTGACAGTCACTGATGATCGCGGCAATTCGGCCACGGAAACCATGGCCGATTATGTTAATGTCAAGGCCGGATGGTCGGCAGGAAATATCGTCAGCAATGCCTGGAACGGACTAGCTGCTTTCGGCCGGGCTCTGGTAAACATCGCAATCTGGCTGGGCATCTTCAGCCCGGTGTGGATCATCGCCGGTATCATTATCTTCATCGTGGTGCGGCGGCGCCGGAAAATCCGGTAAAAACAGCACTTTACTCAAAAAGGGGGGCTTCGGCTCCCCTTTTTTTTGCATTATTGGCCCCGTGCTTTATTCTGGAGTTCGTACAACTTATTAAGAGCTTCCAGCGGAGTGAGGGAATCGACCTGTAGATTTTCGAGTTCCTCCAAGACTGGTGATTTCTCACCGAACAACGATATTTGGAGGGTGGTCGGGGCGGGGCGGCGGTTTTTGGCACCCGGCCCGGACTTGTTGTTACCCTTAGCTTCGAGATCGACCAGGACTTCATGTGCCCGGTGCACTACGCCGCGGGGCAGGCCGGCCATCTGGGCGACGTGGATGCCGTAACTCTTATCGGCGCCGCCGGGGACGATCTTTCGCAGAAAGACCACCTCGCCTTTGTTTTCCGAGACAGCTACATTGTAGTTTCTCACTTTCGGCAGATAAGCAGCTAATTCCACCATTTCATGATAATGGGTGGCGAAAAGCGTCTTGGCATTGGTTCGGGCATTATTATGGATATATTCGGCGACGGCACGGGCGATGGACAGCCCATCATAAGTACTGGTGCCGCGGCCGATCTCATCCAGTACCAACAGGGAGCGGGGGGTGGCGTTGTTGAGGATATTGGCCGTTTCCACCATTTCCACCATGAAAGTGGACTGGCCGGAGGCCAGGTCTTCGCGGGCCCCGATGCGGGTAAAGATACGGTCGACCAGCCCGATGTGCGCTTTTCCAGCCGGGACGAAGCTGCCGGTCTGGGCCAACAGAACGATAAGGGCAACCTGTTTCAAGTAAGTCGATTTACCGGCCATATTGGGGCCGGTCAGAATAACGATTTGGGCCTCGTTGTTGTCGAGTTCAGTATCGTTAGGAATAAAAACGCCCCCGCCCAAACTTCGTTCCACCACCGGGTGCCGCCCGTCTTTGATTTCGATACGGAGCCCTTCATCGAGTTCAGGCCTGACCAAGTTATGCCGGACGGCTGCTTCCGCCAGGCCGGCTATCACATCGAGACGGGCGATGGCGGTAGCCAGGGCTAAGATATGCTCACTTTCGCCGGCGATCTGGCGGCAGACCTGTTTGAAAAGGCTGGCTTCAAGCTCTTCGATCCGCTCTTTTGCATTCAATATCAGCGCTTCATACTCCTTAAGTTCAGGAGTGATGAATCGTTCCCCGCCGACCAGTGTCTGTTTACGTATATATTCCGGCGGTACCTGGGGTAGGTTGGCATTGGAGACTTCAATATAATATCCGAAGACCTTGTTATATCCGACTTTAAGCGACTTGATGCCGGTGTTTTCCTGTTCCGCACGTTCAAGGTTCGCCAGGAATTGGGTGGCGTCTTTGGAGGCACTGCGTAAGCTGTCCAGTTCTTCAGAGAACTTCGGCTTAATGACATTTCCATCGCCCGGGTTGGAAGATGGCTCATCGATAATGGCCCCGGCAATCAGGGCGGCGATATCCGGAAACGGCCTTAACCCATTCTGCAGCCATGATCGGTACACGGGCATTCTCCAGATTAGATACCAGGGAGGGCACTGTTTCCAGGCTCCGGCGTAAGGTTACCACTTCCCGGGGTAAGGCAACACCGCTGCCGATACGGTTAATCAAACGTTCGATATCAGACATCTTACTGAAGAGTGCTATCAAACTAGCCCGGACCATGGTTTCTTCAACTGCCCAGGCGACTGCCTCCTGGCGCTTCAGCAACTCCGGCAAGTCCAGCCGGGGTTGACTCAACCATTTGCGTATCAACCGGCTGCCCATGGGTGTTTTAGTAAGGTCAATGACACCGAGCAGCGAACCTTCTACGCGGCCGGTACGGCTGTTTTGCAGTACTTCCAGATTGATCAACGTCTGTTCATCCAGTGCCATAAAAGAACCGGTATGGTAGGTGGACAGCCGGGTTATCTGAGACAAAGATGATTTCTGTGTCTGCCGGATATAGTGGATAATGGCACCGGCAGCGCTTACCGCCAATGGCAAATGGGCGCAGCCATACCCTTCCAGTGATGTGACGCCAAAATGTTCCTGTAGAGTCCGGACGGCATTTTCAGTACCGAAAACGAAATCATCCAGGCGGGTGATACCGGCCAGCCCGGAGATGTCCCAGCCACCCAGGCCGTTCTGTGCAGTGATGATTTCACTCGGAGCCAGTCGGCTGATCTCCAACCGAGCCTGGTTCAGGGGAAGCTGGGTAGTAGCGAATTCGCTGGTAGTGATATCGACATAAGCAATGCCAGCCTGGGTATCATCGGCAGCCAGGCTGACGAGATAATTATTCTTATGGCTGTCAAGCAGAGCGGGCTCGACAATGGTGCCCGGAGTAACCACCCGGGTGACTTCCCGTTCCACGATGCCACGGCCGGGGGTAGGTGGCGTCATCTGTTCGCAGATGGCAACTTTGTACCCTCGGCTGACCAGCCGGGCCAGGTAATTGTCCAGGGCATGATAAGGAATACCGGCCATAGGGATGCGGTTGCCCTTGCCCATCTCCCGTGATGTAAGCACGATTTCCAGTTCGCGGGCGACGGTCCGGGCATCATCATCAAAGGTTTCATAAAAATCACCCAGGCGGAACAGCACCAGGGCACCGGGATGCTGCTGTTTAACCTTGAGGTACTGCCGGCGGATGGGGGTTACATCATTCATGACAGCTTATTCTACCGAATTGTCAGACGCATTGAAAGTCGACAAAAATTGACTATACATAACGGAAGTAGTAGAATTCGTTAACTTATTTGATTCCCGAATTAACTTCATCTGGAGTTATTGTGAAAGACGATATTGAACGATTTCTTACCTATCTCTCGGTAGAGAAAGGTTTTTCAGATAATACTTTACTGGCATACCGCAATGATTTGCAGAATGACCTGTTGCAATTCGCCGAAAAGGAAATGAACAAACGCGGCAATATGCCGTCCTGGGCAGGTTTCAACCGCCAGGATATCATCAGCTATCTACTCCATCTTAAAGAACGCGGCTATGCGGCGACTACTCAGGCCCGGAAGATCGCGGCGGCAAAATCTTTCTTCGGTTTCATGGTGAAGGAAGGCCGTTTGAAAGTCAGCCCCACGGAAAATATCGGCGCACCTAATGTAGGACGGCCGCTGCCCAAACCAATTTCGGTTACCCAGATACGGCGGTTGCTGGATCAGCCGGCCGGACAAAATACCCCCGAAGGTAAGCGGGACTGTGCCATGCTGGAACTGCTTTATGCCTGTGGTATGCGGGTCAGCGAGTTAACTTCTCTAAATGTCGATGATATATTAACAGACGGCTATGTCCGTTGTTTCGGTAAAGGCCATAAAGAAAGGATCATCCCGGTCCATCAGCGAGCTCTAGATGCAGTCGGTGAATATCTCAAGAATGGCCGGCCGCAATTAACACAGGACCATAATGAAAAAGGCCTTTTTCTCAACCGGCGCGGCGACCGTTTGACCCGCCAGGGTTTCTGGCAGATTCTAAAAGGATATGCGAAACAGGCCGACCTGGGTGATGAAATCACGCCGCATACGCTGCGCCACAGCTTCGCCACCCACATGTTGAGCGGCGGGGCTGATTTAAGGTCGGTGCAGGAATTGCTCGGGCATGCCAATATTTCCACGACCCAGGTATATACCCATTTGACCACCGAACATGTCCGGCGTACCTATGATAAATCTCATCCCCGGGCAAAGTAATCATCAGGAGAGACCAGATGTCCCCAAAATCAAGACGTAAATTTAACAGATATGCCGGGCAGCGTCATAATCCGGCGCCAGCCGTCCGTTCCCAGATTGCTGCGCCTGCTCCGGAAACTAAGGTACAAGCTGCAACCAATATCCGCCAAACCGAATCCCGGGCTTCTATGGCGGCTGCGGTGGCGTCCTATGCAAATGTTCCCCGGGAATTAAAAACGATCGGGATATTGGCCGGGGTATTATTAGTAGTCCTCATCGCCCTGGCAATGATCTTATCTTAATCCTAGTGTCACCACATTTTCTGCCAGGCATCGATGTCAAATAGCGGTTGCTGCCAGTAAAGATAAGGCATATAGACCTATGAGTTTTTTACTGCGAATCGGTTTTGTCATTTTTATTATTGAAACTCTCTTCACTATCGTACTACTCGATAAATTATAGAAAGATTGCGATATCAAACATAGTTACGTTTTACCTGACATTCGTCATCATGTATAATGGGCAAGCGCGTCATGGATTATCTATTTTCAATATACGTAATCAAAGAATGTGGGTGAGTTGAATGGAAAAGTACGGTCTAACCAACATCCGTAACCTGGTATTTCTCGGACACAGCGGTTCCGGAAAAACGACGCTATCGGAAGCGATGCTTTTTTCTACCGGTGCCATCAATCGTCTGGGGAAAGTCGACGATGGTACCACCGCTTCGGATTTTGATCCGGCTGAGGCCAAACGGAGAATCAGTATCAGCCTTTCAGTATTACCTTGTATCTGGAAATCTACCAAGTTGAACATCCTGGATGCTCCCGGCTACGCCGATTTTATCGCCGAAGTCAAAGCCGGGATAAGGGTAAGTGAAAGCGCTTTGATAGCGGTAAGTGCTAACTCCGGTGTTGAAGTCGGTACAGAACAAGCCTGGGAGTACTCGGGAGAAGCTAAATTATCCAGGGTATTCGTAGTGAACAAAATGGATCGGGAGAATGCGGACTTCAACAAGACTGTAAATCAACTCCAGACTAAATTCGGCGCCAAGGTTTTACCGATCCAGGTCCCGATTGGCGCCCATGCGACTTTCCAGGGGATCGTCGACCTGCTTACGATGAAAGCCTATACCGGGTCGCCGGCCAAAGAAGGAGCAATACCTGATAGTGTGAAAACACAAGCCGACAGCTACAGGGAAAAATTGGTCGAGGGGATCGCTGAACTCGATGATAAAATGCTGGAGAAATACCTGGGCGGCGAACAACTCTCTTCAGAAGAAATAACCAGCGGACTTAAGAAAGCCATCGCTTTACGGAAATTAGTACCGGTTCTGGCGACTTCCGGATTGCAGAATGTAGGTACCAGCCTGCTGATGGATGCGATCGTCAACTATCTGCCGACACCGAATGACCGTCCGATTATTGCCATTGCAGACCAGGGGACACAGGAACTTCAGGCTAGTGAAGATGGGCCGTTATGTTCACTGGTTTTCAAGACAAGTGCCGATCCTTATGTGGGAAAACTCACCTATCTTCGTGTTTATAACGGAGTACTTAGCAGCAACTCACAGGTGTGGAACCTGAACCGTAACGAAATCGAACGGATCGGCCAGTTATATAAAGTATCCGGTAAAAACCAGGAACCGGTGACCGAGATACGTGCGGGAGATATCGGGGCAGTGGCTAAACTCAGTTTAACCGCCACCGGAGATACTCTCGGCACCAAGGAAAAACCGATCAAAATCATCCCGGTTTCTTTCCCGGCACCGATACTGAGTAAAGCAGTTTATCCTAAGACCAAACTTGACCTGGATAAATTGGGGAGTTCTCTGTCCAGATTAGTCGAAGAAGACGCAACCCTCCAGGTGCGACGTGATGGTGATACCATAGAAACCATTATTTCCGGTATGGGAGAAACTCAACTTGATGTAGCAGCGGAAAAGATGCAGCGGAAATTCGGCGTCGGTGTCAATCTGGAAACACCAAAAGTTCCCTATAAAGAGACGATTTCCATGCCGACCAAGGCCGAATATAAACATAAAAAACAGACCGGCGGCCACGGCCAGTACGGGCATGTGGTCATTGAACTCGAACCTCTCCCCCGCGGCAGCGGCGTAGAATTCGTCGACCGGGTAGTTGGCGGTTCGGTACCTAAGAACTACATCCCGGCAGTAGAAAAAGGCGTCAACGAAGCCAAAACTGAAGGGGTACTGGCTCGATATCCGATCGCCGATGTACGCGTCATACTCGTCGATGGTAGTTTCCATCCCGTCGACTCCTCAGAAATCTGCTTCAAGATCGCCGGTGCCGGAGCACTGAAGAAAGGGATGACCGACGGCAAACCGGTGATTCTCGAACCGATCATGAATATGACCATCCGGGTACCGGAGGAATTCACCGGCGATATCATCAGCGATCTGAATACCAAGCGGGCCCAGATGCAGGGCATGGCCCTGGAAGACCATATCCAGGTGATACAAGCCCAGGCACCGCTGGCAGAAATCCAACGTTATGCGATTGACTTGAAGTCGATCACCCAGGGCCGGGGAACTTTTTCCATGGCATTCGATCATTACCAGGAGACACCAGCCCTGGTGGTCCAGAAGATCATCGCCGACCGTCAACAGGAAAAAACAACCGCCTAATACATTGTTATTTTTTTTAACGGGAAGTTGAGCGGTTAGGTAGATAACTCAGTTTCGAAAATAAGCGACCATAAAAAAGACCGGGGAAATTTCCCCGGTCTTTTTAGTTTTCGAGGAGTTACCGGAAGGTGATGCTAACGCCAAGTATCGATACTGTAAGCCGGGTTGCCCATATTCCGGCGGGCGCCCAGCCACTGGGGATACTCTTCACCGCCGCCGGTTACGATGATACAGTTCTCATAAGGCTCGCTGACAAACGGTACCAGGGCATCGTCGGACAGTTCTTTCCAGGGCTTACCGGAGACTTTCTCAACGGAATTCCAGGCATTAGTCTGGACATCAGGCCAGGAATGGGTGCGGTATTCTCTGACCGTCCGGAAGCTTGCTTTATAGATCCACTCGTATACCTCGTCCTTGGTCTTGAAACCGGCGTCATAAAGGTGTTGGGCCATCTGAGGGAGCATGAGAAAAGTGATACCACCCTCACGGCCAGCCCAGAGTTCCGGCAGCATGTATTCCAACCAGTTTTTAGGGCCGGGTTTGCCTTTCACACCCAGACGGCGGGCGATGCCACCATGGCCGGACTTCTGGAAAGCCCGGTAGCCGCCAGGGGAGAATTCAGTGCGGTGGATATTAGTAGAGCCGCCCCGCCCGATGTTGGCGACGTAAACGATACTCTGGTTCTTCTTATAATCGTATTCTTCATTCAAACCGCGCCAGCCCGGGGGCAGGTTATCGAGGTCCTCAGGGATGCAGTTGAAGAGAGGAGCGCCCATGACACCGCAGTTGGTAACAGCCGGGATATTGCCACCGAAATTACGCCACATGAGTTCCGCAGCACGAGCGATACTCCGGTTTGCCGGGTTGCCCGGACCGAGAATGCCGACATCGCAATTCATGCCGATCTCTTTGGAATAAGGGCCGCTAACAATAAAGGCCTGGCTGCCCCGCCCGTCCCCACCACCACCACCACCGGCTTCAGCGATTGCCAGCAACAAAGGCATGTATTCCGGCCGGCAACCGGCCATAACAGCATTGATGGCTACTTTTTCAACAGTAGCTCTTCTTTTTAGTGGTTGGAACAAGACCGGGTCGCCTTTTTTCCGGGGAATGCCCATACCCATGGGAAGAGCCCCGTGTTCCTTGGTTTGAACGATCATCTCATCAGGTTTGTGACTGGTACCTTTGAGCATCCTGGCGACTCTTTCTTCAGTAGGGACGACTACGGGGAGACCATCAGTGTATTTGGCGATGGGTACGTTGTTTTTCAGTGCAGCGATATTTTCCGTCTGACAATAGAAATCCTGGGCTTCATCCAATGTCCCTTCAAACAGGACTCTATCATCTGCCAGTTCCAGTTTCCCCCCTACCTTTTCTTCCCTGGTTAAAGGACGTACCAGGGATTCCAGCAGGGAAGGTAGAAAGCGGTCGACATCTTCAGGGCCTTGCAGCGTTCGGGATACGTGAACGCGGCGGAGGTTGGGAGAGCCACTCATGTAAGCGGCTTGATGGAAACATTCATCCTGGTCGGCATATAGTAAGGATACGGTCGGAATACCAGCCTGTTCATTTTCAGCTACCTGGAACAACTGTCCCCAAATAGCGCCATGTCACCAAATCACACCGGCGATAACAGCATCAGCATCCTTCTTTTCCTCATCGGTTAATTTTGCGCTGAAGCCGTAATTTATCTTCATCTTCCAGTTGACGTTGGGGTAATCAGCAGGGAGCCGCTTCCGCAAGGGGATGGTGATATCCTGGTCGCCGCCGGCATTGATACAGACGTAAATGGTCTTGCCATCGATCTTATCAAGCCGGGGGGCTAAAGGATAGAGTTGAACCGGGTCCTGGATACCTACAGGATTTAAGCACTTGTATTTCTTTTCAGCCATTGCTACTCCTTTTCCTCACTAAAAACATTGAAGATAATATGACAATGTCGGTGAAAATTGTAATGATTATATATCCAATCTCATTCCTTGACAATCTGACTTTTAAGAAAAGGAAAATGAGAAAGACCTTATCGTTGATGAAAAGAAAAAGTGGCGGGAATCCCGGGATTCCCGCCACTTGATAGAGTGAATATTGGTGTGATTAACGCCAGTAATCAATATTTACCGGTTTAATCCCGGGCCGGCGGGCCCCTACCCACTGCGGATATTCCTCGCCGCCGCCGGTTACGATAATACAACTCTCCCAGGGATCGTTAACGAAGGGGACCTTGTAATCGTCGGGTAATTCTTTCCACGGCTTTCCGGAAGTCCGCTCAATACCCGTCCAGGAAGCCGTATTTACATCTACCCAGGAATGTGTCCGGTATTCACTGAGAGGCCGGAAACTCTGTTTGTAAATCCACTCGTAAACAGCGTCTTTTGTCTTAAAACCAGCATCATAGAGATGTCTTGCCATCTGGGGCAGCATCAGGAAAGTAATCCCACCCTCTCTATCGTGCCAGACCCCGGGTATCAGGTAGCCAAGCCAGTTCTTAGGCCCGGGCACACCTTTTACACCGAGACGCCGGGCGATACCGCCGTGACCGGATTTCTGGAAAGCCCGGTAGCCGCCGGGTGAAAATTCGGTACGGTGGATATTGGTGGTCCCGCCGCGCCCGAGATTCATGACGTAGATAATACTTTCACTTCGTTTGAAATCATATTCTTCATTCAAACCACGCCAGCCCGGCGGGAGATTATCGAGGTCTTCCGGGATGCAATTGAACATTGGTGAACCCATCACGCCGACGTTCGTGACATTCGGGACATTACCGCCAAAGTTCCGCCACATAAGTTCGGCTGCCCGGCCGATGCTGCGGTTAGCCGGATTACCCGGTCCCATGATTCCGACATCGAAATTCATACCGATTTCCTTGGCGATGGGTCCGCTCACCACATAACCCTGGCTGCCCCGTCCATCCATACCACCACCACCGCCAGCCTCTGCGATAGCCAAAACTACCGGGAAATATTCCGGCCGGCAACCGGCCATCACGGCGTTCACGGCAACCCTTTCGACGGTAGCCGTCCGTTTGAGCGGCATAAACCGTACAGGGGTACCTTTTTCTATCTTGTGCCCTTTAGACTGAAAGGCGAATTCCGCACGCTCGGTTTGATGAACAATAAGTTCGTCCGGTTTATGGCTGGTACCCTTGAGCATCGCCGCAACTAGTTCTTCAGTAGGGACAATGACCGGGAGGCCGTCAGTGTATTTGGCGATAGGAGCATTATACCGGAGGGTAGGAATCTTCTCAGCCTGCATATAGAATTCCTGGGCTTCGGTGAGAGTCCCTTCGAACAATATCCGGTTGTTGTTTATCTCATACCGCCCACCGGACTTCTCCTCTTCAGATAAAGGCCGGACTAAAGCATCGATCAAAGGCCGGATAAAGCCATCGACATCTACCGGTCCGGGCAAGGTACGGGAAACATGAATACGGCGAAGATAAGGAGAACCACTCATTTTCCCTGCTTGAACGAAGGCTTCATCCTGGTCGGCATAAAGCATCGAAACAGTGGGAATACCATTCTGTTCGTTATCCGCAACCTGGAACAACTGTTCCCAGATCGCGCCGTGTCACCAGATGACGCCGGCGATAACAGCGTCAGCATCCTTTTTTTCTTCGTCGGTCAATTCTGCACTGAACCCGAATTGCCTCTTGATTTTCCAGTTGACATTGGGATAGTCCAGGGGCAGCCGCTTGAGTAAAGGAATAGTGATATCCTGGTCGCCGCCGGCGTTGATGCTGACATATATGGTTTTACCATCAAGCTTGTCCAGCCGCGGGGCCAAAGGGTACAGAGCGATTGGGTCCTGGATGCCGACAGGATTAAGGCATCTAAATTTTTCCGCCATTCCTTCTCCTTTGTTGTTTCACAAATATTGTTGGAAACTTAACTAAATATATTTTGCCATGATTATATTAGCTCATACATTACTTGACAATCTGGCTGATCTTTTTAAATTTATCGCCCTGGGCGAGCTTCAGCAATTCAAAAAGCACTGTTTCAGTCCCGGTCAACCGGGCACCGGCTTGCTGCATCATATCGAAAGACAACTGGCGGTTTATCGGGTTACGGGATGATATTACATCGGTAACGGCATGTACTTGATACCCATTACGGACAAGGTCGCATGCCGTCTGGTAGACGCAGATATGTCCTTCGATTCCGGAAATCAGGATCTGTTTACGATTAATTGTTGTTAACTTTTTTTTAAATTCATCATTTTGCCAACAACTGAAACACACCTTTGGTATGGGACTGAATTCCGTGATCAAGGATGAAATGTCGGGAAGTGTCGGCCCCAGTCCCTGGGGATATTGTTCGGTTACTATTACCGGGACCTCCAATACCGTCAAGCCACGGACCAGTTTTTGCAGGTTGGACAACAAAGATTCCTTATCATCCATAACACCGAAAAGTTTTTCTTGAACATCGATTACCAGGAGTATGGTATCGGTAGTTTCCAGCATTGAGCCCTCCCGATGGGTCAGCTTAACTCTTGAATAAAAACCTAATGCAGTTACTTTTTTTCTGCTTTAATGCCGCGATATATGTAGTCGAACATGATATCGCCAACCTCATCAACCGACAGGCGCCCTTTGGGTGAAAACCAGATCGTACTTCTGATTATCACCGAAGAAGTTAGATAGATAGTTACTTTAATATCCTTCACATCAAAAAGACCCTTTTTGATGCCGCGCTCAATAACCTTACGCATAATGTTGTCGTAGATATCACGAAGCTGGACAATCGCCTTCCGGTGTTCGATCGATAAATCTTTAAGGCCGGTATCCGAGATCAGAATACTGGAGCGCTTCATACGAACCAACAACCCAAAATGACCCTTAATCAGTGACCGGAGTTGTTCAATTGGGCTGGTTACTTCATCTTCGTCCAGATGTTTTACCGAGGTGACAGCACGTTCATGGATATCTCGGGTGACTTCAAATAGAATGTCTTCTTTACCGGCGAAATAATTGTATATATTGGCTGCTTTACAATTACAGGCACTGGCAATGTCCCTCATACTGGTGCTGTGATATCCTTTTTTCCAGAAGAGGGCACCAGCCTTATCAAGAATCCGGCTCTTTTTAATCGATGACGAAGATTCGGCTTGCGGTATATTTTTTACCATTTTTTTCTCCGGTTTTATAGAGATAAAACGAAGATGAATGATTGACCAATCATACCATAAAACATTTGGGGTACAACTAACAAAGTTAAATAATGAAAAATAAAACTATATCCGGTAAAAGATGAATTCCGTGCTGCCGGTTTTTACCGAATAGCAGCACGGAATTCTTGTCTTATTACTAAGCTAGAAGTTCTTTTAATTTTTGAGTGAAGGCAGGAATGATTTTTTTCCAGTCGCCGACGACTCCGTAGCGGGCTTCTTTAAAGATGTTGGCTTCCGGGTCCTTATTAATGGCAACAATAACTTTAGCTCCTGAACAGCCGGCCATATGCTGGCTTGATCCGGAAATACCCACGGCAATATAAAGATCCGGAGTCACTACTTTTCCAGTAAGCCCAACCTGGGCAGTATCAGGCATCCAGGCACTGTCACAAGCTGGCCGGCTGGCGCCAACGGCTCCTTTCAACATCTTGGCAACGACATCCAATTCCTTGAAACCATCAGGCCCACCGATACCGCGGCCGCCACTAATAATTACCGGCGCTTCTTCCAGTTTTACTCCCTGGACTTCTTCCTTGACCTTTTGCACTACTTTAGCCCGAATTAAGGTGGCATCAATACCGGCAGCGATGTTGATCACTTCCCCCTTGCGGTTGGCATCCGGTTCCAGGGCGGACACGGCTTTCGCCCGGATAGTAGCTATCTGAGGGTCGGAATCATAGCTGTAAACAGCCCGGGCATTCCCGCCATAGACTGGTTTCGTCGGCAGCAGCCGTTTTGTCTGCGAATCTATTTCGACAGCTACACAGTCCATAGTGGCAACTGTGCCTAAACGGAAAGCCAGCCGTGGCGCCAGGTCACGGCCGATAGCTGTTTGACTAAATAGTATAATCTGCGGGTCAGCCTGTTTAATCACCTTTTCCATCACGGACAGGTAAGATTCGGTCTGATAATCAGCCATTATTGGGTCTTCGACCAGATATACTTTTTCTGCCCCGTAACTCACTAGCTGTGGAACAAAACTGTTTATTCCATTTCCGATCAGCACCGCAGAAAGTCCCTGGTTTAGTTCAGTGGCCAGCTTACGACCGCAACCGAGAAGTTCGGTGGTCACTGAGGCCAGTTTACCCTCAAGTATTTCACTGAATATCAATATTCCACTCGACATATCATTTTCTCCTGTAAGTTACCGGTTTTTCGAAGCTTAGAAGATACAAAACAGCATCTTTTTTTACAGTGTTTTTGCTTCCCGGAGCTTTAAGGCCAGCTTAACCGCTGCTTCCTCCGGAGTCTCACCGGTAATGATTTCGCATTTAGCTTCTTTAACCGGCTGGAATAATTTGGCTAATTTGGTGCGTCTTCCGGCAGCTCCAAGTTTAGCAACATCAACGCCGATATCAGCCGGTTTCCAGATAAGAGGTTCTTTGCGCTTGGCTCCCATGATCCCTTTGATAGTGGGATAACGGGCAGCGCCTAATTCATTACTTACCGTGATCACTGCCGGCAGGGCAACTTCCACGACTTCATATCCGTCAGTGGTGATACGCTCTACCCGCGCTTTTCCATCAAGGGCTTCAACTTTCTTGGCGATAGTAACGCTGGGCAAACCGAGTATCTCGGCAATCCCGGAACCAACCTGGCCCGAATCCCAGTCGGCGGCTTGCCGGCCACAGAAAATCAGGTCGAATTTTCCGATTTTCTTGATGGCCATTGCCAGGGCAAAAGCCGTCGACCATGCATCACCATCGACATATGCCGGGTCTTCCAGCAATACCAATTCATCCGCACCCATAGATAGTGGTTTTTTTACTACATCCCTCAAGAGATTTATACCCAGGCTGATGACCGTTATCTTGCCGCCTTTTGCATCCTTTATTCTTAAGGCTGCTTCTATTGCTTGTTCATCAAATGGGCTGATAACGGGAGGAACACCCTGGGGTGGGACCACTTTGTTAGTTGCAGAGTCGATTTTGAAACTTGCCGGTGGTGCTTCCGGATCAAGTACTTGCTTACAGCACACAATCATATCCACGGCACCGGTACCTCCTCATCTCTAATTCACACACGTTCATTAATGTAACATCCGGCCGTTAAAAACGTCAAGTCAGCTAATTATAGTGAATCATTGTTGTGCGGAATAATAACCGAACATGCATACCTTTTGTAACCGGGATGACCTGCCGCGTAACGGGACGGTATTCCAAATATTGTGCAAATACTTCCGTCTACCGTCTACTTGACAATCACGAACACACGTGCTATGATATCGGAACTTCTGTTTTTACCACCTGATTTGCGCATTGAAAGTAAGAGTAGCGAGGTGTTGGTATGATTAGCATATATTCCACAAAACGCATGGATTTGTTTCCCTTTTCCCTGCTTCCTTCGTTCCATCATTTATTTACCACCCCGGGAGATGAGTGGCTATTTTCTCGCCCCTTGCGGGAGAGACGAAAGTGAGGATTTCCATTTAGCTTTAATTTGTGCCTGAGGTTGTTTCGCCAAAACGGGCTATTTAGCTTCAGGTTGTTCCGCGAAGGGTTCACTGTCGGGAAGTGATTTTGGATAAGTATCACAATCAATGTAGTAAATTTTGTACGATTGCACCTTAAAACGTGGATTGATATAATAACCTTACCTGATTACCGATAAAATAAAGTACTGCGTGTGCATCAAATCGAATCCTCTGGATAATGATTCCGGCATTTAAGAAGGATTGAAATATGGCTGCTGAAGAAAAAAATAATGATCATAACCAGCTGGAAACAGCCCGTCATTCTGCTTCGCATATCATGGCCGAAGCGGTAAGGTCGGTATTCCCCGAAGTGAAATTCGGCATTGGCCCTGCGATCGAAAATGGTTTTTATTATGATTTCGATCTACCGCGTCCCCTTACTCCGGAGGATTTACCACGTATTGAAGAGAAAATGCGGGAATTGATCAAGAAAGGGCTAATCTTTACCCGGGAGAATATCACTAAAGATACAGCCCGGCAGCTTTTTAAAGATCAGCCTTACAAACTGGTACTGATCGAAGATTTAGCCGATGGGGATATCTCGATATACCGTTCTGGTGAGTTTGTTGATTTATGTGCCGGGCCGCATGTAGCGACGACAAAAGAAATCCATCCCGATGCCATCAAACTGGACAGAATCGCAGGAGCTTACTGGCGTGGCTCGGAAAAGAACCCTATGCTGCAAAGGATTTACGGACTGTGCTTCAGTTCCCGAAAAGAACTGGAGGAGTACCTGAAATTCCAGGAAGAGATCAAGAAACGGGACCACCGGAAAATAGGGAAAGACCTGGACCTGTTCGTCTTTTCCGATTTGGTAGGCAAAGGCTTGCCTCTTTTCACAGAGAAAGGTTCGGTCATACGGCGTGAGTTGGAGCGATTTGTGGTTGACGAAGAGATTAAGCGCGGCTATCGCCATGTCTATACCCCGGATTTAGCGAATATCGAGTTATATAAGACCTCCGGACATTATCCATATTATAAAGAGACCATGTATCCACCGATGAAAGTCGATGAAGAAGAATTGATGCTGCGGCCGATGACCTGTCCCCATCATTATCAGTTATATGCCAGCCGGCCGCGTTCATATAAGGAATTACCTTTCCGTATCGCTGAACTGGCCAAGCAATTCCGGTATGAAAGATCCGGTGAATTGACCGGTTTGATCCGGGTACGGAGTTTCTGCCTGGCTGATTCACATATCATCTGCCAGAAAGAACAAGCCGTTGAGGAAATCATGACAGTCCTTGACTTGATTGAATATTCAGCGAATGTCCTGGGTTTGACTGAAGGCAGGCGCTACCGGTTGTCCCTGGGCGACCGGAATGACGACCATAAATATTATAAAGATGATGCTGCCTGGGATTTTGCTGAAGATGTCCTCAGGCAGGTCCTGAAAAAACGGAACGCTGATTATTTTGAGTCTGCAAATGAAGCCGCTTTTTACGGCCCCAAGATCGATATCCAGATGAAAAATTTCGCCGGCAAGGAAGATACGGCATTTACGGTACAGTATGATTTCGTGGGTGCCAAACGGTTCCACCTGGTCTACCGGGATAAGGACGGGCAGGAAAAAGAACCGATCATTATCCACCGTTCTTCCATTGGAGCTATCGAAAGAACGATGGCTTTTTTGATAGAACATTATGCCGGAGCCTTTCCGGTCTGGCTGTCTCCGGTACAGGTGATGGTCATCCCGATTGCCGAACGGCATAATGAATATGCTCTGAAAGTTGTAACTGAATTAAAATCTGCCAATATCCGGGTTGAGGTTAACGATACTTCAGAGCGGATGAACCAGCGGATCCGCCAGGCCCAGTTGGAAAAAATACCTTATATGTTAGTGGTCGGTGATAAAGAAATGGAATCAAACCAGGTAGCGCCGAGATTACGGACTGGTGAACAGCTGCCTCCGCTTTCTATCGGTGAATTTAAGCTCCGCATACTGGATATCATACAGAATAAAGCTCTCGATTTATAGATACTAACTTTTTTGAGTCTAGAGGTTGCTTTGCACAGTCAAGGTATGTTATATTGAGTTTTGCTATTTTTTTAGGGGGAAGTTCAGCGTATAATTAAGAAACTCCGCGTCAACGAAGAAATCCGGGCCAGGGAGGTGCGTCTCGTCGGAGAGAACGGCGAACAACTGGGTACCTTGCCTCTATATCAAGCAAGAGAAGTGGCGAAGAGCCACGGACTAGACCTTGTTGAAGTCGCACCAACTGCTGTACCGCCAGTATGCCGTTTGCTTGATTATGGGAAGTTCAAATACGAGCAAGCGAAGAAAGAGCGTAACTCACGGAAAAGTCAAAAGATAGTTTTATTACGTGAGATCAGACTAAGGCCGAAGATTGGCGAACATGATTTTGATGCAAAATCAAGGACCGCCAAAAAGCTTCTTGCTGGGGGCGATAAAGTTAAGGTAACCGTGATGTTCCGGGGGAGAGAAATAACTCACCCGGATTTGGGTTGGAAGCTCCTGCAGAAGATGGCTGAGTCTTTGAAAGATGCTGGTACGGTTGATGGGCAGCCGATTATGGAAGAGAGAAGAATGAACATCATTCTTTCTCCGGTACCCGTACAGAAAACAAAAGCCCCCAAGGTAAAACAAGAGGTGGAAGTTACCGATGCCAAAAATGAGAACCCATAAAGGAGCCCAGGACCGGCTGCATGTAACCGGTAGCGGTAAGATAGTTCATGCCAAGATTGGTAAAAGCCATCTGCGCATGCATAAAACTGCCCGGACGAAACGGTTGTACCACAATAAGCTGGTGTTAAACCCTGCCAACGAGAAAAGACTAAAAAGCCTGTTGCCCTATGGAGCATAATTAAGGCTTATCCTGAAGTATCTCAAGGAGAAATAAGGTGCCACGTGCTAAGAGTAGTGTAACTTATCATCATCGACATAAGAAAGTATTGGAATTGACTAAGGGCCACCGGGCTACCAAACATGCTTTATACCGCCGGGCTCATGAATCAATGCTTAAATCATTAAGCTATGCCACTGCACACCGCCGTGAACGTAAAGGCGACATGCGCCGTTTGTGGATTTCCCGGATCAATGCTATCAGCCGGGCGAATGGCATGACTTACGGCCAATTTATCAGCGGCTTGCAGAATGCCGGAATCGGGCTGAACCGAAAACTACTGGCAGACATGGCGGTACGAGAACCGGAAGCATTCGCCACCCTGGTAACAACCGTTCGGGCGAAAAATCAGGTATAATCCAATAACAATTATCCGAAGCCGGGAAAACATAAGGTTTTTTCAGGTCCGGATAATACGATAGTAGGATTGACAAAGGTAAACCTCCATGTTAGACTTCGCGCACAGGTTGCTTCGAATGATGTATAAAAAAAACACAATATACTCTCATTTAGTAGCAGAATTCACATTTCCTATGCGCTGACGGCGCGTGGGGGGATAAATTACGGCTAATATGCCGTAAGAAAAGCTAAACCGGATATCAAAGAACCCTCCACCTGGAGGGTTCTTTAATTACAACGACACGAGGCTTTATAATGTCCATGATTGATGAAATGGTCACCAGGGCGATAAACGAACTCGACGGAATTGTTGATGCCAGGGCTCTGGAAACCTGGCGTATACAATACCTTGGCCGGAAAGGGGCTTTAACTGAAGTATTGCGCGGGCTTGGCGGATTAGCACCGGAAGAGAGAAAGGTGGCAGGTGCCCAGGCTAATATTGCGAAAACAAACCTCGAAAATAAGTACAAGGAAAAAATGGAGTCTTTTTCCGCCAGGGAAGAGGGTGTGAAAACAATTGCTGCGGTAATGGATATTACCCTCCCGGGATATCCGTTCTCACTCGGTCACAAACATGTACTGGTACAGGCGATTGACGAGATTTCCGAGATATTCCGTTCCATGGGTTTCCAGGTTGCCCTGGGGCCTGATGCCGAATGGGACTACTATAATTTTGAAGCTCTAAATATGCCGAAAGAACATCCTGCACGGGATGGCATGTCCACTTTCTGGGTGGATTATGAAAACGACCGGGGCGAACGGCCGATGTTATTGCGGACTCATTGTACAGCCGTCAGTGCACGGGTCGTCCATAATATGAAACCGCCAATACGGACGGTCGAACCAGGTATGGTATACCGGTATGAAGCTACCGATGCCACACACCTGAATGCCTACCATAATGTCGACGGTATTGCTGTAGATAAAGGCATTACGTTAGCCGATTTGAAAGGGACCTTATACGAATTTGCCCGTCGTTATTTCGGCCGGGAACGAAAAGTCCGATTCCGCTGCGATTATTTCCCCTTCGTTGAACCGGGAGTAGAAATGTCTATCGAGTGTGGTGTCTGCCACGGCTCGGGCTGCCGGCTTTGCAGCGAAAGTGGTTGGCTGGAAATACTTGGTGCCGGAATGACTCATCCCGATGTCCTGCGCCGTGGCGGCATCGATCCTGAAGTATATACCAGCTTTGCTTTCGGTATGGGGTTGGAAAGACTGCCAATGCTCCGTCATGGGATCGATGATATGAGGCACTTCTATAACGGAGATTTAAGATTCCTTAGACAATTTTAGTATTCAGGTAATTAGTCTTTTACTTGATTTTGGAGGTAAATAATGGCTGAACAAAAAAATCCGATGACAAAATGGATCATGATTGGGGTTGTAGCGGTAGTTATTGTAGCCTTATTGGTAACAACTATTGTGTTTGCAGTGCAGAAAAGCAATCTTCAAAAAGACCTTGATGAATCCGAAACACAGGTTGCTGCCTTACAGAGTCAGGTGGGGACTTTACAAAGTAACGTTTCTTCCTTACAAACTCAATTTAGCCAGGAACAAGCGAAAGCCAACTCGTTGGAACAAGACCTGACTGAGGCTGAAGACCAGATTACATCGCTTAATAAACAGGCTTCATCCAACCAGGCAACCATCGCCGACCAGGCAAGCCAGATAAAAACCATGAAATATCCCCGGCATTTCAATTCGTTGAATGAATTGACCAACTGGCTTCAAGCGGATGATACTGATACCAGATATACCGGACTGAGTAATTCTCAAATTTCTTTTATTCTCCAGATAAGAGCAGCTCGCGATGGTTATTTACTACCGGTTCGACTGCCTATCGGAGGAACTTTGGAATACATAACCAATATGGCGATAATTGGTGATTCGGCATACTCGGTACGCGGAACAGATGACTTTGTCGAGAAGTGGATCAACATCAGTCCGGTCATGCCTTCATATCCGATTACTCCGGACAGCGGACAATGAAAACATCTTTAAAATGGCTGAAAGACTATATCGAAATTGACGTTCCCGCAGCGAGGGTGGCGGAAATCCTGACCATGGCCGGGTTGGAAGTGAAAAATACCCAGATCATCGGGGGTAATTGGGATAAGGTGGTCGTGGGACAGATCAAGGCCGTCAATCCGCATCCCAATGCCGACCGCCTGAGGTTGGCGACGGTGGATTTAGGGACTGAAGAAGCAACCGTCGTCTGCGGGGCACCGAATCTTAAACTCGCTGACAAAATCGCTTTTGCCCGTGTCGGAGCCGAGTTGGTTGACGGCCATAGCGGTGCGAAATCCGTGCTTAAGGAAGCGAAAATCCGCGGTGTATCTTCCAGTGGAATGATCTGTTCTGAGAAAGAACTGAGCATCTCTGATAATCATACCGGGATTCTGGTATTGCCGGCTGACGCTCCGTTGGGAGTTCCGTTGGCTGAGTATATGAGCGATGCTATGTATAATCTGGAAATAACACCGAATCGCCCCGACTGCCTATCGGTCATAGGGATTGCCCGCGAATTAGCTGCTTTAACCGGTAAAAAAGTCCACCTGCCTGATGATGCATATTTAGAAGTAGATCACCCGATCGACCAGCAGATTATTGTAGAAATTCAGTCGCCGGACCTGTGTCCACGTTATTCGGCAGCCCTGATCAAAGGTATTCATATCGCCGAGTCTCCGGATTGGATGAAACAGCGTCTTATTGCCGGCGGCATGCGGCCGATCAATAACATCGTCGACATCACTAACTTCGTGATGCTTGAATATGGACAACCTTTGCATTCTTTCGACTATGACCGGATCCAAGGACACAAGATTATTATACGCCGGGCAAAGTCGGGAGAAAAGATGCAGACCTTGGATAATACCGAACGTGAACTATCCTCGAACATGCTGGTGATTGCCGATACCGGACGAGCCGTGGCTGTAGCTGGTGTTATGGGTGGCGCTAATACTGAGGTCACGGAAAAAACCACTTCGATCCTTCTGGAATCGGCAAATTTTAACCCGGCTAATATTCATAATACCGGCCGGAATCTGGGTGTATCCAGTGAAGCGGCTACGCGTTATGAAAGAGGCATCCGCCCCGATTTGACTTTCCCGGCGTTAAAACGCGCTACCCGGTTGATAAAGGAACTGGGAGGCGGAGAGGTAGCAAGAGGCATCATTGATGTCTATCCGGGCAAGAAGCCGGTTCTCTCGATTACCCTGTCAACAGGACAGGTAAAACGAGTGCTTGGTATCGAAATCAGCCGGGAACGTATCATGGAGATATTCGCATCACTCGGATTCGAGTGTAAAGCCGGTCCCGGAGGGAATGAGGTAGTAGTTACGCCACCTTATTGGCGTAGCGATATCCGAATCATCGAAGACCTGGTCGAAGAAATAGCCCGCATCGACGGTTATGACAAGATTCCTGTAACTTTATTATCTCAACCTATTCCACCCCAGGACCCGCTTCTATCGATAAAAGTGAAAAGGGAAGCCAGGGACATCCTCACCGGCCTGGGTTTTGATGAGATAATGACCCCTTCCTTGATCGGCATGGAGATGTTGAATAAGTTGACTCCAGCCGGTACCCATGCTGAAGCCTTACGGTTATCCAATCCCATGACCGCCGAACAGGAATACTTGCGCCCGAATTTAAGAGCAAATCTGTTGTCGGTATTAGCGCTTAACCAGCGGTCGGAAGAGGGGATCATCCGCTTGGTGGAAACCAGCAAAGTCTTTGTGCCAAGGGAAAATGATTTGCCAGACGAGCGTGATATGCTCTGCGGAATCATCAGCGGGACTGGAGAAGCGAAGTGGTGGCGGGGAGAAGAAAAGACGCCTGACTTTTTCACAGCCAAAGGTACTGTCGAAGCAATTTTACGGTACTTCAATATCCAAGCTGATTTTTCAACCGGTGACGACCCAACCCTGTCTTCGAATTTACAGGCCGCCATTATGTCCGGTGAAAACAAAATCGGCGTAGTGGGTGAAGTTCATCCCCGGGTGAGGGAAAAATTTGAAATTTCCGGTCCGGTTTACCTGTTTGAATTAGACTTGCCGCTACTGGTATCACTCGCCGCTACCCGGAAGAATTATAAACCTCTCCCTCGTTTTCCTTCCGTGGTCCGGGATATCGCGGTTGTTGTCGATGCGGCAGTAACCCACCGGCAGGCGATAGATGTTATCCGCAGCTTCCCACTGATCGACGATGTCTCTTTGTTCGATGTGTATTCCGGAGAACAAGTATCGGCGGGTAAAAAATCACTGGCTTACCATATTACCTACCAATCACCTAACAAGACGCTGACCGACGATGCCGTCAACGCAATAATGAAACAGATTATCACAAAACTAGCTAAGGATTTTGGAGCGACACTGAGATAAAATAAGGGAGGGCGTCCTTCTGGAAAGGGCGTCCTCCCTTTATTATTTTCAGCAGGTATTGCTATTTACCGGTATGTACCATTTTATTCACTACCGCCACGATACCTTCCAGGGGCAACTGTTGAGCTTTTTTCTCGGTACGCCACTTTACTTCTACGCTGTTCTTTTCCAGGTTACGCGGGCTGACGGTAATACGTAACGGCATACCCAGCAAGTCAGCATCATTGAACTTGACCCCCGGAGATTCTGCCCGGTCATCGTACAGGACCTCGATCCCATTGGAGGTCAGTTCGTTATACAACTTTTCTGCTGTCTCCACCACATGCGGGTCATCGAGAAACAGGGCACAAAGATGAACGTGGTAGGGAGCGATGCTGACCGGCCAGATGATTCCCTTATCATCATGATTCTGTTCGATTGCTGCAGCCAGCAGCCGTCCCACCCCGATACCATAACACCCCATTGGGATCATCTGCGGATTCCCACTTTCATCAGTGAAATATGCGCCTAATTTCTCACTGTATACAGTGCCCAGTTTAAAGATATGTCCCACTTCGATGCCACGGACTGCCTGTAAGACAGCCCCGCATCCGGTGCACATATTTCCGGCTTTCGCCAGAGCGATATCAGCCACGAAATCGGCGTTGAAGTCACGTCTATAATTGGCATTCTTAACATGAATATCCGGTTTGTTACCCCCGGTGACCAGGTTGACTGAAGTAGTGACCGAATCGTCGGCTACTATCCTGACGCCTTTAAGGCCTACCGGTGAAGCAAAACCGGCAAGGATATTCTGTTCAGCTACTTCAGCCGGTGTAGCCAGACGAAGTTCTTTGACTTTGAGGGTGTGGGCTAACTTTATTTCGTTTACCGGCAGATCACCCCGGATGACAACGAAGATAAATTGCCCGTCTGCTATATAAAAGACTGCTTTTAAGGTCTTATCCGCGGAAACTCCCAGGAACCCTGCGACTTCTTCAATCGATTTTTTCCCGGGAGTAGCTACTTCTTCGAGGGGTAGCAGCGCTTCTCCGGAGGCTGCCGTTTTCTTAAAAACAGCTTTTTCGGCGTTAGCTGCATAGCCGCATTTAGGGCAGGTGATGATAGTATCTTCACCGGTTTCCGCCGGCAGCATAAACTCATGAGAATCCTTGCCGCCGATAGCACCACTATCGGCTTCAACCGGGATAGATTTGAGCCCACAACGGGCATACATATTCGAGAAGGCATTCAGCATCCGCTGGTAAACGACATCCAGACCAGCCTGATTTTTATCGAAGCTATAGGCATCGAGCATGATGAATTCCCGGACGCGGATCAAACCAGCGCGCGGCCGGGGTTCATCGCGGAACTTATTCTGTATCTGATAGATGTTCACTGGCAAGTCACGGTAGCTTTTAACATAATGGGCAACGATATCGGTGACTACTTCCTCGTGAGTTGGGCCGAGAACCAGGACACGTTCGCGCCGGTCGGTAGTAGTAAGGGCAGGCAGAGTGCTGCCGAAAGCCTGGTCGCGTCCGGATTTTTGCCATAGTTCGAGGGGCTGCAGGGTAGGCATGAATACTTCCTGTCCGCCGGCTTTATCCATCTCATCCCGGATGATATTTTCGATCTTACGTAAACTACGCCAGGCCAACGGCAGGTAATTATAAACACCAGCTGCAACCTGACTGATCATCCCGGCCCGGAGAAGAAGCTGATGGGAAGGGGTATCGGCTTCAGCCGGAATCTCCCGTTGGGTCTTACTCACTAATTTGGAAATACGCATATCATGTACTCGCTTCTTTAACAAAATTGCTGCATTTAGTTATTTAATCATAACACGGGCAGGGGATGCCAGTCGTAAAAAGAGAGGTTTCCTGTGTTATAATCGACCTATGAGAATACTTGGTATCGAGACTTCTTGTGACGAAACAGCCGTGGCTGTCGTGGCTAACGGCTCGAAGATACTATCGAACCTGATCGCCTCCCAGGTCGAGGTACACGCCCGTTATGGCGGCGTTGTGCCCGAAGTTGCTTCCCGACAGCATTTGCTGGCCATCCTGCCCCTGTTACAAAAAGCCATGGCTGAAGCCGCGGTTGATTGGCCTGATATCGATGCCGTAGCGGTAACTAATGGCCCCGGACTGGCCGGCTCATTACTGGTCGGTGTCAGTGTGGCAAAGTCTATCTCCATGGCCCGTAGTTTACCGTTAATACCGGTCAATCATCTCGAGGGACACATTTATGCTAACTGGCTAACCATTGCCAATGGTGGAACACTACCGGTTTTCCCTCTCATCTGCCTCATCGTTTCCGGCGGACACAGCGATATTGTGCTCATGGAAGGACACGGCCGGTACACGTTATTAGGCCGCACCCGTGACGATGCTGCCGGCGAAGCTTTTGATAAGGCTGCCCGTGTTCTCGGACTCGGTTATCCGGGAGGGCCAGCTATCGACCGAGCTGCCCGTGAGGGAATACCGTCGATTCCTCTCCCCCATGCCTGGCTTAAAGGTACTAACGATTTTAGTTTCAGCGGCATCAAGACGGCCTTGATGCGGATGGTTAAAGCCGGAGAAATCGAGAATACGGCTAATGCTGCCGCCAGTTTTCAGGAAGCGGTGGTTGATGTCTTAGTGACCAAGACAGTCGAAGCAGCCCGCCAGTACCATGTCCAGCAGGTCTTGTTAGCAGGAGGCGTAGCCGCAAATTCCCGGCTGCGGAAACGGATGGTCGAAGCCAGCCCGGTCCCGGTATTAATCCCTCCCCCTATTTTTTGTACCGATAACGCGGCTATGATCGCCGCAGCCGCTGCTTTCCGCCTTTCCGTACCTGGCATGGATAGCTTAAACCTGGATGTGATTCCCGATCTTAAGCTGGCTTAAACGGCACTCACCACACCTTCCCCTGGAGCAAAACTGCCGGTAGATATGTAAAAGTCCCTGCTGATGGCGGGCGTTGGCGATGACTTTGGGCGAAAGCCTTATCTGTTCCATCATGTGCCGTTCCAGATTATTACCGGCTGTTTTTCCTTGCCGGTGATATAAAGAAACAGCTTTCATACTTAAAGCAGGGTCGTGATGCAACTTTCCATAGGCATGAGTGAAGGGCAGCAGAATGTTAACGACGATCTCTCCAGCCCGGTTTTGCCCCAATAGGCTCAGAGTGTCTGTTAAAAGTAATGAAACTGATTTTTCTTTTACGGATATTATCAAGGATTCTAATAGAGTCCGGTTATCTTTGCCCTCCGGTGCATCTTTGACTTTTCGAACTAATCCCGCCAACAAACCGCAGTGCCGGTATCGTAACAGCAGGCAGGACATAGCGGCCAGACGGACAACCGGCGAGTTTGCTGGCCTGATCCGGAACATCTGCCAGTCATACAACGGTGGATTGGAATATCCTGTTACAATTTCCTTTTCTGCACTTTCCATTACCGATTCCACCGGTAATATACCAGCTTCGGAAAGCAACCGGGTATAGATCCGCTGCAAATACTCGCTGTCAGTGATGGGGCTTTCTGCATCCGATTGCAAGGCAGCCAGGGGGAGTATTCCCGCCAGGTTACGAAAAACATCTTGATTCTTTAAATAACCCAATCCTTCCATTATTCCTTGGTACAAGACCTGTCCGGCATCCGAATGGGATAGTTGTGCAATAAAGCGGTCTGATTTCATGTTGAATCTGTGATCACCAGCGGCCGTAAGAATGTCGATAATAGTTTTCCCTCTATTGCGTAAGATGGTAGTGTGACACGGCCGGGGGCTAACGTTTTTTCCCGCTATTCCGGATGAAGATGTTATACCGGTCTTTTCCAGCGAAAGTACTGGTATTGGTATACCATCCTGCCGGATTGTAAAGGGGTGGCGATTGTTGTGATAAACGACATGCAGTACAACCTGGTTGTAGTGAGTATCCCGGTGATGGCCGTGAGCTTGCCAGTCACTGGTTTTAGTGTGAAGTTCGATATTGCCCACGACCGTATGGTCTCCTAAGGTTACCACGGCATCACAATAATCTCCCCCCCTGCCATCATTGAGCCGCCCCGGATAAACCACCGTTACCGGGATGCCATTTTCTGTAGCAAGCAACCGTTCTCCCCATGCCTGCCGCCGCCAGAAATCACTTAACTTTTTTTCGTTTATATATCCCGGCAAATCATCAGATCTCCTCGTTTACCTGTTAACGTGTATTTGGAGTTATAAAATAAGGTGGTTTGTTTACCACCTTATCAAATCGTGGTTATTTATCCGGATTACTTTCGGCATCCCAGCGAAAACCGGCACTATCAGCTACGATAGATAACAAAGTTACCGAAGCACCACGCGGCTGGTATATACCTTTTTCCCATTCACTGATGGTCTGCTGCCGGGTTCCCAACTTAGCTGCCATCTCTATCTGGGTAAACCCCAGATGTTGCCGTAAGGCTTTTATGTTTTTTTCATCCCAGTTGGGTTTAATTCTAATTTGCCTGGTCACGGTCATAGCTTACACGGTAAAGTGTAAAATGTCAACGCCATTTCCTTGCACCATATTTGAATACCAGTTTTGTCGGTATTTCGAAGCGTGTGTTAGAATCTTCATATAGCAAATCATTCAGATTTTGTAAAAACCATTATCAAGATTTTCTGCATGGCAGGTATAGTGAGGGAAAGCAATGGTAAAAGGACTGAACACACAAGCAAAGACAATAGGTGAACTTAAGGCTTCCGGATACCGGCCGGTATCCGTTCGCGAAGAACTCAGACGTAATCTTATCCGCATGATCCGGGATAAAGTTGATATTTTCCCCGGTATCATCGGTTACAATGATACGGTTATCCCCCAGGTAAAAAATGCCGTGATTTCAGGCCAGGATATCATCTTTCTAGGGGAACGCGGCCAGGCTAAATCACGTATCATGCGCTTGCTGGTTAACCTATTGGATGAAGAAGTACCTATAATTCAGGGCTGTGAGGTCAATGATAATCCGCTGGCCCCGATTTGCCGGGCTTGCCGTGACCGGATAGCCGCTCAGGGTGATGCCACCGAGATCGCCTGGCTGCCCCGGGCAAACCGTTACGGGGAGAAATTGGCGACACCGGATATTACTATCGCGGACTTGATTGGGGATGTCGATCCTATAAAAGTCGCCGAAGGCAAGTACCTGTCAGATGAGTTGACGATACACTACGGGTTGATTCCGCGGACAAACCGGGGTATTTTCTGTATCAATGAACTACCTGACCTTGCGGAAAGGCTACAAGTAGGACTTTTCAACCTCATGGAAGAAAGCGACATCCAGATCAGAGGGTACCGTCTGCGGCTGCCCCTTGATGTCCTGCTGGTTGCCAGCGCCAACCCGGAAGACTATACCAGCCGCGGCCGTATCATCACTCCCCTGAAAGACCGGTACGGTGCCCAGATCCGGACACATTACCCGGTAACCATCACAGATGAGATGACCATCATGGACCAGGAGCGGCGGCAGTTCCAGGATGACGATTTTCAGGTCTTTGTGCCGGTATATATGAAAGAAATAATCGCAGAGATTACTCACCTGGGACGCCGGAGTACAGATATCAATCAGCGTTCCGGGGTCAGTGTGCGGGTTTCCATCGCCAATTATGAAACGGTGATTGCCAATGCTATCCGCCGGGCTGTCTCACTCGGGGAGAAAACTGCGGTGCCCCGGATCACTGACCTGCCGTTCCTGATTGCTTCCACCACCGGCAAGATCGAATTGGAGAGTTTTGAAGATACCAGGGAAGAGAAAATACTCGACGACCTTACCCGGAAAGCGGTGCTACTTGTTTTCAACCGCCATTTCCAGGTATCAAAACTAGACGAGATCATTACCCGCTTCAGTTCCGGTTTTACGGTTGAGGTCTCGGAAGTGATGGGGGCTAAATCTTATATCAAAGACCTAAAGGATATTTCCGGCCTGGCCGAGGCGGTAAAATCAATCGAGAATTCAGAAAATCCGGAAGCGGTAGCGGCGGCGATTGAGTTTATCCTGGAAGGCTTACACCTGAGCAAGCGTTTAAACCGGTCCAGGATTGAAGGTAAAACAGTGTACCGGAGATAACCAACCCGGTATTCTGAAATTTCAGGGATTATTCACCCTGCTGCAGCCCTTCCCGGAAACGCTTTTCCATGTCGGAGAGGAAATTTTCTATCTCCGGAGATAAAGGGGGCTGCAGGTTTTGTGAACCAGCCAACGGACTCTTACGATATTGTGCTTCAAGCTCACTGACCAGTGCTTTCAGTTGAGGGTTTTTATCGAGCACCTGGTTAACCTCTTCCGCCTGGTGTTGCGCCTTCTCGTAGTAATCACTATCTACCGGAATTCCGTAGATTGAAGATATGATATCCATCAGCCGGGCAGCCCCGGTATAATCCTCTTCTAATTGAGTGTACTGAGGCAGGTGAACAATCAAGCTCATTGTATCGATACCGAGTGCTGGGGCTTGTTGCGTTATCAGGGTAGTGATCGTCGTCGGTCCCTGATAATTACTAGCTTCGATTCCCTGTACTTCAAGTTCCGATGCAGTGGCCTGTCCGCTGGCTCCTCCGGTAACCTGTAAAGGCATGGTATGCGGAACATAATCATACATGGAGCCTATCAAGCAGTATCGTTTTACATTTAGTTTGGTTAAAACACGCACCATGGATTCGATATAGCGGTCGCTGTCATTATGAGGTTCCAGTAGATGTAGAAATATGAAATCATGCCCGTTAGTACCCTGTCCATAGGTCATATAGGTATTGGGGACCGATACCTGTTTTCGTCCTTCTTCATCGTAATAGACACTTGGCCGGTAGCGGGTAAAGTCGAAAAAATGACCAGGACGGGCAATGCGGCCAAGGTCTTCCGCCTGAAAATGGTCTTCCAACCAGTTTAAAGTAAGAGTCCCAACACCACCAACGTCAATCCAGGGGTCCAGCATGGCTATTACATGCGGTTGATTAAGTTCAGGTAAAGGTTCGTCCAATTCAAAAGCACCAATTCTCACAAATTCAATTGTAACACACAAATATTGACTGTGATACTCTCTCAGATAACAGTAACCTCATATCATTTGACATCTCTTTTAGCCTCGTGTAATGTAAGCAAGGCAGCCGAGGACTAATACTTTCAGAGTAGCCGTATGACATTCGAACGACGTGATGTCGACAGAAAAATACTCTCCATTTTAAGGGTGCTCCAGACCAGCCAGCAGCCAATGGGGGGCAGATTAATCGCCCTTCAACTTACAGACCATGGTGTAGTTCTGAGTGAGCGGGCAGTCAGATATCACCTTAAGATCATGGACGAGCGAGGTCTAACCACTTTAAAGGGCAATCAGGACGGCCGGATCATAACAGAGAAAGGAATGGCAGAGATTAAGAATGCCCTGGTTAAAGATAAGGTTGGTTTCGCAATTACCAAGATAGAACTCCTTGCATTCCGAACCACTTTCGATTATCAGACTTGTCATGGAAATGTTCCGTTGAACGTATCCTTTTTTAACAAGGCGGATTTCACTAAAGCAATCCGGGCAATGAAGCCGGCTTTTGAGAAAGGTTATTGTGCCAGTCAGTTGGTGGCGGTCGCCAAAGCAGGCGAACGAATCGGCGACCTGTTGGTTCCTGATGATCAGATCGGATTAGGTACTGTTTGTAGTATTGTGATTAATGGTACTTTGCTGAAGGCTGGAGTTCCCATGGACTCCCGGTTCAGTGGTATTTTACAGTTTATCGATGGCCGGCCGATCCGCTTTACGGAAATCATAAATTATGACGGTTGTTCTCTAGACCCAACTGAGATATTCATCAAAGCCCACATGACTTCCGTGAACGAGGTAATCTCTTCCGGAAACGGCGAGATATTGGCCAATTTCAGGGAAATCCCTGCCATGTGTCTCCCTGTAGTGGAAAAAGTACTTGATGGACTAAAAGCTTCCGGTATCGATGGGATACTGGTGAAAGGTGCACCGAGTGAACCGGTCTGTGAGGTTGCAATACAGCCGAATAAAGTAGGCTTGATCCTAACCGGCGGCCTTAACCCGGTTGCCGCAGCACAGGAAGCCGGGGTCGAAGTGGAAAACCACAGTATGTCAACCGTCGTCGATTACCACCGTCTCATCAATTTTACGGAGTTGGTCAGTGAAAGAAATTAAAGTAGTGCCCTGTCTTGACATCAGAAACGGACGGGTAGTTAAGGGAATTAAGTTCGAGGGATTAAGGGATGCCCGGGACCCCGTAGAAGCAACAGTGGCTTATGGTAAAGAGGGGGCAGATGAACTGGTCTTCCTGGATATCTTTGCTACGGTCGAAGACCGTAAGACCAGGCTTGAGTGGGTAAAACGGGTCTGCAAGGTAGTTACCATCCCCTTCGCCGTAGGCGGGGGTATTGGTAGTATTGAAGATATGAAGGCTCTTTTTGACATTGGTGTGAATAAAGTATCCATTAACACCGCTGCAGTAAAGAATCCCGGCCTTATCACACAAGCTGCCCAACAATTTGGGAAAGACCATCTGGTAGTGGCAATCGATGCCCGTAAAAATCAAAAGGGTGGTAAATCACCGCGCCTGGAAGTAGTGGTTAAAAGTGGCAACGAAGCAACCGGGCTCGAGCTGGTATCTTGGGCGAAAAAGGTAGAGCAGCTTGGTGCCGGAGAGATATTATTGACCAGCAAGGATGCCGATGGGACGAAACAGGGTTACGATATTGAAATGACCAGAGCGGTAGCAGAAGCGGTCGGTATCCCGGTTACCGCCTCCGGTGGAGCCGGGACACTGGAACATTTATATCAGGCAATAGTTGAAGGCAAAGCCTCAGCGGTCTTGGCTGCTTCGATATTTCATTTTAATGAAATATCTATTATTCAAGCGAAAAAGTATCTCAAGGAAAGAGGAATCCCGGTCCATATTTAGTACTTCTGATTTCGTAATTACTCTAGGAATATCGAACCTACAACGGGGGACAGGTTTTACACAGAGAGCCTGTCCCCCGTAATTATTGACTCTGTGTGGTTCAGATGAGAAAATACGTTAAGCGGTAACAGTTTACCGATTAATTTAACGGGTAAAGGACGTCATAATTTCGTGAATCCAGGTTCGCAACACAAAAAACCAGAAGTATTGGTCATCGATTATGGTGCGGGGAATCTACGCAGCGTTGCCAATGCCATTATTAGCCTAGGATATAAGCCGAAGATTACCAACTCAGGAAGCGATATAAAAGAAGCCCGGGCAGTTATCCTCCCCGGGGTAGGGGCAGCCGCGGAAGCGATGGAAAATCTGCGGAGATTAGGGTTGATCGAACCGATTTACCGGTATATTGCCGATGACCGTCCTTTTTTTGGCGTTTGCCTTGGACTCCAGATACTTTTTTCAAGTACGGAAGAAGGAGGCTGGCATGATTGCCTGGGTATTATACCGGGGAGGGTCAAGCGATTGCCTCCCGGATTAAAAACACCGCATATGGGCTGGAACCAACTGAAGCTTACTATGACTCATCCGTTGTTCGAAGGTATCGCCGACGGTACTAATTTCTACTTTGTTCACAGTTATCATGCTATCCCTGACGACCGGTCGGTAATCCTGGGCGAAGTAGATTATGGTATCAGTATTTGCGGAGCGATCGCCATGGGAAACCTTTTGGCTACCCAGTTTCACCCAGAGAAAAGCGGGGAACCGGGATTAAGGTTGTATCAAAATTTCCTTAAAAAAGCCTTGGGGTATTGAGATAATTATGTTGACCAAAAGAATAATCCCCTGTCTCGATGTAAAAGGCGGCCGGGTAGTTAAAGGAGTCAAATTCCGTGACCACCGAGATGCTGGTGACCCGGTGGAATTAGCCTCCCGTTATTATCACGAAGGTGCCGATGAGTTGGTCTTTTATGACATCACGGCTTCCAGTGATGACCGTCCTATCATGGTAGACGTAGTGGAAAGAACGGCCAGGGAAATATTTATCCCGCTGACGGTCGGCGGTGGCTTACGTAATACTCATGACATGCATAAGATGCTTGAAGCCGGAGCCGATAAGGTATCAATCAATACGGCTGCGGTTCTAAATCCGGGAATCATTACCGAAGGTGCCCGTTATTTTGGCAGCCAGTGCATCGTTTTAGGTATGGATGCCCGGCGGATTCCCGGTACGAAACCTCTACGATGGGAAGTGTTTATTTATACCGGAGCTGATGGAGGCCAGGGTACCGGGAGAGATGCCGTAGTATGGGCTCACGAAGCGGTTGAGCGGGGGGTTGGCGAGATCGTAGTCAATAGTATAGATGCCGATGGTACCCGGTCTGGATATGATATTGAATTGCTGTATGCAATCTCCAGCAGTGTCACTGTTCCTGTAGTGGCCAGTGGTGGGGCGGGAACACCGGACGATCTTTTACAAGCAGTAGTTAAAGGTAAAGCAGATGCGGTGCTGGCGGCCAGCATTTTCCATTACGGAACCTATAGTATTTCCGAGATAAAACGTTATTTGGCAGCCAAAGATATACCTATCAGAGTTTGAGATACAAAATTATTGACGCCATTAAGACCACTCAGCGTCTCAGCATAGATTAAGATATCGGGTTCATATAGAGCAACTACTTCGACGGTAAATCCCATAACGGACATTGGCTTTCCTCCTATCATCCCCCCTTATCTTTATGACGGTTGTTCCGTAGTCAAGTCATCTACGGTGTATTTCCACAAACCTCCCATGATCCAGTCTTCACGGTAAATGCGAGCATTATTCGATCTGATATAAATGATACTGAAACATATGGGGATGAATAATAGTCAACACTTAATGGCTGATATTCGGGCACCTATGTACGAAATTGTGTTATAATTCGGGACATATTGAGCGTGTGAAGGAGGCCTGATGCCCGTTCGTAGAAAGGAATCAGCCGAAGCAAAAGAATATGTTCTCAAGACAGCCCGGGAACAGGGGATCAAGTTCATCCGGTTGTGGTTTACCGATATTCTCGGTTTCCTGAAAAGTTTTTCACTGCCGGTAGAAGAGCTTGAAGAAGCTTTAGAGGATGGGGTTGGGTTCGATGGATCTTCCATCCAGGGTTTTGTCCGGGTTGACGAAAGCGACATGATAGCAGTACCTGACCCTACTACTTACAGCCTGATACCATGGGTATCGGAACATACTCCGGTTGCCCGTATGTATTGTGACATCTATACCGTTGACAAGAAGCCATTTGAAGGCGATCCCAGATATGTCTTGAAAAGGAACCTGAAGAAGGCGGCCGACTTAGGATACACCTTCAACGTCGGGCCTGAATTGGAATATTTCTATTTTAAGGATAGTAAACGAACCGAACCGTTGGATGTCGGTGGTTATTTTGATATGGACCCTCGCGGCATCGCCTCAGACCTGCGCCGGGATACTATACTTGCCCTTGAAAAAATGGGGATTAAGGTCGATAAATCGCATCACGAAGCTGCAATCAGCCAGCATGAAATCGATATGCGGTATGACGATGCACTGACGATGGCTGATAATGTCATGACTTACCGCCTGGTAGTTAAAGAAATTGCATCCCAACACGATGCTTATGCTACCTTTATGCCGAAACCGGTATACGGTATCAACGGCAGCGGTATGCACGTTCACCAGTCTTTGTTTAAAGGCAATGCTAATACCTTTTTCGATCCGAAAGAAAAGTTTTATCTTTCCAAGACCGGACAAAGCTATTTAGCAGGTTTACTAAAATATGCTCCTGAATTTACTTCAGTTACCAACCAATGGGTCAATTCTTACAAACGGTTGGTTCCAGGTTACGAAGCTCCGGTCTATCTTTCCTGGGCACAACGGAACCGTTCCGACCTCATCCGTTTGCCAGCGTATAAGATCGGTAAGGAGAAAGAGACCCGATTCGAAATCCGTTCCCCCGACCCGGCGGCAAATCCGTACCTTTGTTTTAGCGTCCTGCTGGCCGCCGGATTAGCCGGTATCAGAGAAAAGCTGGAATTACCGCCACCGGTAGAAGAAAATGTCTACCATATGCCGGAAGCAGAACGGACCCGGCGCGGCATCGGTCAGTTACCAGGCAGTTTATGGGAAGCGATCCAGTTGACAGAGAAAAGCACATTAGTACAAGAAGCCTTAGGGGAGCATACTTTTAGTGCCTTCATCTCTAATAAAAAGGTGGAGTGGGACCGCTACCGGGTGCAGATTTCCGATTATGAAATCGAAAAATACCTGCCTATTTTATAAACAATCAGGACTAATGAACGTTTTAGCAGCGCTTTACTAAGGCTCTGGTAGGTGAAGAGATGAACATCGGAAAAGACGATATCCGGTTGAGTAAAGACCTCAGTTTTTTACGGGTTGGTATGTCTGTTCCCGGTTTAAGGATCGCTGATGTCGATTTTAATGTGACAGCCATCGGGAATGTCATCCGGCAAGCCCAAGCTGAAAATGTTCAAGTTCTGGCTTTTCCGGAGATGTCGGTGACCGGTTATACCATCGGCGACCTGGTACACCACCAGGTGCTGCTGACTGGTGCATTAAACGGCCTGAACAAACTGCTCAAACAAACCGCCGATAACGCCATGCTAATCATTGCCGGTATGCCTTTGCTGGTTGAACAGAAGGTATTCAACTGCGCCGTGGTGATCAGTGCAGGGAGAATCCTGGGGATAGTCCCAAAAACCTTCATTCCTACTTATAAGGAATTTTATGAAGAACGATGGTGGTCTTCAGCTTCTATGGCACAAACAGAGACGATAGAACTGGCCGGCCGGCAAGTCCCCTTCGGCACCGACCTTCTATTCCGGTTAAACAACGGTGATGGTATCATCGGTGTGGAGATCTGCGAAGACCTGTGGGTACCGCTAGCTCCCCATGAATCGCAGGCAGCCGGGGGAGCGACTATTTTGGTCAATATTTCCGCCTCCAATGAGGTGCTGGGTAAGAAAGAATGGCGCCGGACCATGATTTCTTCAGAATCCGGCCGCTGTTCAGCAGCATATTGTTACACGTCTTCCGGGATCGGTGAATCCTCTAATGATGTCGTGTTCAGTGGTCATGCTGTCATCGCCGAGAACGGAACTATTATTAAGGAATCGAATACCCTGGCTGCAGAACCGCAGTTGATCATCAGTGATATTGATGTCGGACGACTGATACATGACCGGAGAGCAAATAACAGTTTCCGTGATATTTCATCCGAGGTCTCCATATACCGTATCGTGGATATAAGTATTGATGATCCTATACCCACTTCATTGATTCGAACGCTAGATGCCCACCCCTTTGTCCCCTCTGATCTGGAGCGAAGGGCGGAGCGATGCCGCGATATCTTTGCCATGCAGGTAGCCGCCTTAGCCCAGAAGATGCGTGGCGCCAGGCAGGATAAACTGGTTATCGGCGTTTCCGGCGGGCTGGACTCAACTTTAGCGCTGCTGGTGGCGGTCAAGACCATGGACTTCCTGAAGCTACCGAGGGAAAATATCTATGCCTTCACGATGCCCGGGTTTGGCACTACATCACGGACTAAAAATAATGCCGTGCGATTATCGGAAAGCCTGGGAGTCCGTTTGGAAAAAGTCAGCATCACCCGCAGCAGCGCCGTCCATCTGAAGGACCTCGACCATAACGGAGACGGCGATGTCGTATTTGAAAATGTTCAAGCCAGATACCGTACCGAATTCCTTTTCAACAAAGCTAACCAGGTAAAAGGTATCCTGCTGGGAACCGGGGACTTAACCGAAATCGCTTTAGGTTGGTCAACCTTTTCGGGTGACCACATGTCGCATTATCATATAAATGCTTCGGTGCCCAAAACTCTCGTACAATATCTTATCCGCTGGGTCGCCGAAGAAGAACTTAAGGATACTGCTGCCAGCCGGATACTACACGATGTCCTGGCTACGCCTATTTCGCCGGAACTCAAACGCCCGGAAAACGGCCGCATCGTCCAGAAAAGCGAAGATGTTATCGGGCCGGTTGAACTGGCCGATTTTTTCCTCTATCCGTTCATCCGTTTCGGCATGCCGCCCGGTAAGATTCTCTTTTTAGCCAATGAAACGGCGAAGCAAGGATTATTTGAAAAGCAGTATTCACTGGATGACCTCGAAAAATGGCTTGCCGGTTTTCTGCGCCGCTTTTTCAGCAACCAATTCAAGCGGACCTGCCTGCCTGAAGGCCCAAAGGTGGGTACGGTGAGTTTATCGCCTCGTGGTGACTGGCGTATGCCATCCGAGGCCGAAGCCAGGTTATGGTTTGATGACCTGGCAGATATGTACCGGCGGCTGAAATAAGTGGTTCCTGAGTACAGAAGGTTGTTACCAGTACCCCACTCCGATATCGTTTAACCGGCCGGTGAAGTAGTCTTTGAGAGCAGTTTCCTGGTCAGATACCGTGGTATCGCTGATGCCGTTTTCTTGCAGCCGGAATATCCGTTTCGCCATACTGAGTGCTTCGGGATAATCGTGAGTTACATATACCGTGGTCATGCGATATCCAGCCAGTACTTCCTTGAGTTCACGGCGCAGTGAATCAGCCAGCCGGGCATCCAGACTACTGAGAGGTTCGTCCATTAACATGATATCCGGTTCGATGGCAAAAGCGCGGGCAAGCGAGACCCTTTGTACCATACCGCCGCTCAACTGACGGGGATAATAATTATAGAAACCTTGCAGTCTCAGGTGGTCCATCCAGGACCGTGCCCGGCGGCGAGCCGAATCAAAGGTTTTCCCTGCTGCTAACAAAGGTAAGATGATATTGTCTTGTGCGGTCCGCCATGGCAGCAGACGGTGGTCCTGAAAAACAAAACCAATCTTCTGGCTGTCCAGTTCGACTCTGCCGGAATCCGGCTGTAACACCCCGGCCATTAGTTTTAAGAGGGTAGTTTTCCCTGACCCGGAAGCCCCCAACACAGCCACAGTCTCATGTTGATTGATTTCAAATGTCACATCCTTGAGGATAGTCCGCCCGCCCAAACTCTTGGTGACATTAGTGAACTTTATCATGCCGTTCTTTTCCATCGCGTCAACCGGTCCCGAACCGGCCTTAATATACCGAATTCGACGAGCCCCAGCAGGGCAAAGGTCACGATGATCCAGGCGAATAGCGACGGCGTGTCCAGGAAAGTCCATGATAAAAACAGGCTGTGACCAATACCGCTGCGGGCGCCGATGAATTCTGCCAATATCGATGCCCTTACTCCCACTCCGGAAGCCAGGGTCAATCCGGCTAACACAGCCGAACCTATCCCCGGCAGATAAATCTGGGTAAGGCGGAGCCGGGGAGGGATGCGGTAAATTTTAGACATCTCGATGATCCGGGCATCTATCGCCAGCATCCCTTCCAAAGTATTCACGTAGTTGGTGGGAATAGTGATAACGCCGGTCATAAAAATCACCTGGATGCTGCCCATGCCGAACCATAACATCGCCAGTACCGAAATCACGATGGCCGGTACAGTCATGATACCCCAGCGCATCGGTTCCAAAAAGGAACGTAACAGGGGATGTAACCCGGCTAAAATGCCGAAGGTAATGCCAATCACCGATCCGGCGGCGAGTCCGGTCAGGAGCCGGGCAAAGCTATACCCGAATTGAATCCAGAGTTCACCATCACCAGCCAAACGTACCAGTGCCTCCAGGGTAGCCGCGGGAGAGGCAATGATAATAGGTGAGAATATCATCGAAAGGAATTGCCAGATGATTATCATGCTGGCAATTCCCAACAAGACGAATAATACCGGGTGTTGTTGATATAAGCTGATGTTATTTACATTCGGCTTACTGCTTTCCGTAGAAGCCGTCATCCGGGAGTTTACCTCCGATAAAATTCGGATTTACCGCAGCCAGGGCGTTGAAGAACTTTTCCATGCCAGCCCGGGCATTATTAGCCGAAACATATTCCCAATCGATATTTTGCACCGATTGCGCTAAAGCTTCAGCGGTGAAGCCCTGGGCAGCCAATATCTTAGCTCCCAGTATACCGGCTTCGTCCGGATTATCCAGCACCCACTTAACTGCTTTTTGATATTCCTTGACGAAGACATTAATCACATCGGAGCGGTCCTTCATGGCTCCCAGGACAATATTCCCCGCAACCGGGGTATCGAGACCTTCAGCGCCTTTTTGACATTCTTCCTGCATATTCAAAGCCCGGAAAAAGTCAGTCCCGTTACTCTTCCCCTTGAGGATAACCGAAGTTGCCGAAGGTTCAGACAACAGGGCGTATTTTTCTTGCCCGGATAACAATAATTGCGATCCCTGTACCGGATCAGCTGCATAGAATATTTCGATATCTTTGTCCGGGTCTATCCCCTGCCGGGTTAAAGCTACCTGGAAAATAGCATCGGGAACAGCTCCCTGATAGGGGACGACGACCTTTTTACCTTTCAAGTCAGCCATTGATTGTACACTGGAGTCAGCTGTAATTACATAGAGGATATTCCATATCGAACTGTCGAGGATTTGCAGCGATATACCCTTGTTGTAGAAAGTCGCTGCTGAATTGGTCGGCAAGGACACGAAATCCCCCTGGCCGCCGGTGATGATAGCTTGTAGTTGTGTTGGGTTTGCCCAGATATCCAGGGTAGTTTCTTTAGCTACCGAGGCCAGGCTATTATTTTCAACCATGTATGCCAGGGGAATAGACATGGGACCGATCGTTCCTACCAACCTGATCTTATCCAGTTTCCCGGCGGAGGGAGTGGATGAACATGCGGAAATCAGCAATAAACAGACAACCATAAAAACAGATAAGAGCAACTTGAACCTGTACATAAAGCCTCCTTGCCCCCTTAAAAACACAACATCTCCCCTATGATATCCGTAAAAAAGCAGGGATCACCGAGTTAAACGGAGGTTCTAGTAGAATTATATCTGACAAACAGGGTACTATCAAAACCGGGAAGATCCTTTACGGCCTTGCCGTTGATGCAGTTCGAGCCTGTCCAGGACTTTGGACAGGCTCGAATATCAGTAACAATATCAGTATTGTCTATTTCCAGGCATCGATACGGTAGAACGGATTAGCCCCGAGGCCGCTGCGGGGGCCGCCTGTCATCTGTACGCAGACTTCTTCATCCGATCCACAAACGATGATACAGTTCTCGTCGGGGTTATCACCGGCCACGGATATCATGTAATCGTCGGGGAGTTCTTTCCAGGGCTTGCCCGACTGGCGGTCAATACCCATCCAGCCGTTGGTGGTCAGGTCTACCCACGACCGGTTACGGTAGGCGCTTAACGGTTCCTTACCTTTTTCCCAGATATACTTATAGACGTCGTTCTTGGACTTGTAACCCATCTCGTAAAGGTGTTGTGCCATTTCGTGGACGATAATAAAGGTACGCGGCCCTTCCCGTCCCCCTGCCCAGATCCCGGGCAATATGAAGTCCAGGAAGTTATGGGGACCGGGTTTGCCTTTAACGCCCAGACGCCGGGCGATGCCGCCGTGGCCGGATTTCTGGAAGGCGCGGTACCCGCCGGGTGAGAACTGGGCGCCATCCATCCCGCCTTCGGTCCACATTACCATGACCACATTTTCGTCTTTACGGAAACCATGTTCTTCATTGAGGCCTTTCCATCCTGGTGGTAAGCCGTCGACTTCTTCGGCGAAACATAGCCCAGCCCGGTTGATGGGGCTGCCGATGCTGCTCATACGGTTGATACCAGGGACTGCTCCACCCAGGTTGATGGCCATAAGTTGATATGCCCGGCCGATAGTCGAGTTGGCCGGATTTCCCGGACCCAGCATACCCAAACCGGCGTTCATACCAATCTCTTTCACGATGGGACCACTCACGCAAGCCCACAGGTTGGCATAGACCGTGGTCCCAGTAGGTACACCTGATTCGGCGATCGCCAGGACAACGGGGAGATCGGCCGGTTTACAGCCAGCCATGACAGCGATGGTGGCAACTTTTTCTACAGTAGCCGTCCATTTCATGGGTTGAAACCGTACCAGGTCGCCCTTTTTCATTTCTTCGCCGAAAAGGGCCATACGGGGATATTGGTAAGTAATCATCTCATCCGGCCGGTGGCTGGTGCCTTTGAGCATTTCCTTGACTCTTTCCTCAGTGGGCAGGCGGATAGGCAGACCATCGGTATAGATGGAGATAGGCGCATTGAGCGGCTTGGGGACATGGCGGGTCTGCGAAAAGAAGACATCAGCTTCTTCCATGGTCCCTTCGAAAATTATCCTGGATTGTTGTGGGTTATACAGACCGGCTTCTTTCTCTTTGCCGGTCAGCGGCTGCAGCAGGCCATCGATAACCGGACCGATCATGCGATCAACGTCGATCGGGCCTGCCATGGTCCGTGAGGCATGAATGAAACGTACATTGGGCATCCCGTTGACCAGGGCTTCCTGTTTGACCATCTCTTCCTGGTCAGCGAGGTCGATGAGAACGGTAGGTATGCCGGCTTTCTCGAGATCAGCAATATAGGGCAACTGCCCCCATACGGCACCGCTTCACCAGCAGACCCCTTGAATCACGGCATCGGCGGTTTCCATCTCCTCATCGGATAACGGGACCTGGACCGGCCCGTAGGTCTTTTTTACCTTCCAGTTAACATTGGGATAGTCTGCTTTAAGACGTTTTTCAAAGGGAATGGTGATATCAGGTTCGCCGGTGATGCTGAACCATATCTCCTTGCCGTCCAGTTTATCCAGGCGCGGCGCCAGGGGATAAGTCTTGACCGGCAATTGAAGGCCAACCGGATTGAGGAATTTGTACACTCTGTCTTTTTCAACCATGCTTTTTCTCCTTGGTATAATTTAGGGATAACCGGATGATTCCGAGAACGTCACTAATCCAGGTTAATGAACGGCAATTTGCCAAGATTATAACTTAGAAGTATAAAAAAGTCTATAAAGATGATGTTTTAAGTAAAGTAATTCCTAAACCAATTCCGATCATTCTATTTATCAGGTATTGGTTTGGCATCAACGAAAAGATATAATAGTATCCTCCCAGCGGGATGGAGCTATATTTGGGGAGGAATAGAAAGACAATGGATTACAAGTACCAGGCATACGAACCAGCACCGTACAATGTCACCGACCGGATAATCGATGAAAAGATAAGGGCGGGGCTGGGCGGCCGGGTGGCGGTTTATTACCGGGACAGGACTTATACCTACCGGCAGCTACAGCAATTGATAAATAAGGCGGGCAATATCCTGTTATCCCTGGGTGCCGGTATAGAACAAAGAGTCCTGGTATCGCTTTATGATTCTCCGGAAGCCCTGGCCTGCTTTTTCGGAGCAATCAAGATTGGCGCCATTCCCATTATGGTCAACTATATGTATACCGCCGACGATTACCGGCTGTTGATCAATGACAGCCGGGCGACTATTCTGATAATCGACCATGATTTCGTGGAGACTGCCGAAACCTGGCGAGAGAAGTTTCTTTATCTTAAAAATACGGTTGTATGCGGCGGTGGTACCCGGCCATTCCACAAGTCATTCGAAGAACTGCTAAAACAGGCAGTGGATGAACTCGAACCGGCGCCTACGACCCGTGACGATACTGCTTTCTGGAATTATACCTCGGGTAGCACAGGTGCTCCCAAGGCAGCGGTACATCTACAACATGATATCGAACAGTGCGTGGAAAGTTACGGCCGGGGCGTGCTGGATATCAAGGAAACCGACCGTATCTTCTCCGCTTCCAAGCTGTTCTTTGCTTACGGCCTGGGTGCCAGTGCCTATTTCCCGCTGGCTTCAGGAGCTTCAGTTATACTGCTACCCGACCGTCCCCTGCCGCAATTGGTTTTCGAAACCATCGCCAAGTACAAGCCCACCATCTTCTTCGGGGTACCAACGTTATACTCAAGCCTGCTACAAATCGATGGCGCAGAACGGAAATACGATATGTCTTCGGTACGACATTATGTGTCAGCCGGAGAAGCATTACCCACCGAAATATACCAGCAGTGGAAAAAGCGGTTTGGTATGGAAATCATGGACGGGCTCGGCTCGACCGAGATGCTGCATATCTTCATCTCGAACCGGCCAGGAGAAATTAAACCGGGTTCGTCAGGGAAAATCCTGGAGGGATATGCCGCACGCATCGTAGACGAGTCCGGACATGATGTACCCGATGGCGAGGTGGGCACATTATGGGTAAAAGGCGACTCGGCAGCGGCGTATTATTACCGTCACCACGAAAAGACCAAGCAGTCCATGCTGGGTGAGTGGTTCAATACCGGGGATAAGTATTACCGGGATAGTGAAGGTATATTTCTATTACCAGGGCCGAACCGACGATATGTTGAAGGTAGGAGGCATCTGGGTATCACCGATCGAGATCGAAGAAACCGTATTGCACCATCCCGCAGTGCTTGAGGCAGCCGTAGTAGGTAAACCGGATGAAGCCGAACTGATAAAGCCAAAAGCATTCATAGTACTAAAACCGGGCCACGAACCGAGCGCAGCTTTAGCCGCTGAAATCCAGGCTTTTGTAAAGAAGTCGATCGCGGCTTACAAGTATCCGCGGTGGGTGGAGTTCGTATCCGAATTACCGAAGACAGCAACCGGGAAATTGCAGCGGCATAAACTGCGCGGATAGGATGGAGATGCGACGATGTTTTCACACTGACTCTGACTGGCAGAGTTTCCCCAGTCCTATGGTATAATGGCGGTGCCTGAATTGGCATATTATTATAGGATTCGTCCGGGACAGCTAATTTATTGGAGGAAGTTGAACAATGACAAGCGGTGGTTTTCTGAGCAGACCATACCCCGACCAGGACAAGAGCGGTAATGCAAAGGAATGGTCGGCATTAAGTCCGAACGAGAAGAAGCAGCAGCGTTTCAAATGGTGGCTTTCTGCCGAAGGCATCAAGTTTGCCAGCCCCAAGGCGGAAAAGGCATATAAAGAGCGGGTACAGCGTTTCATCGATGTCTATGAAGTCAGACAGCCGGACCGGGTGCCCGTTTCCATCCCCACCGGTTACCTGCCGGCCTACCGGGCAGGCCTGACCCTGCACGATATCATGTACGATGCGAATAAGGCGGTCGAAGCCTGGGCCAAGTTCAACGAAGAATCCGGCCTGGATACCTTCGCCAGTCCCGCCGGCATCCCCTCCGGTAAGGTCTTCGAAATGATCGACCTGCGTTTCTACAACTGGCCGGGACGCAACATCCCGAAAGATGCCAGCGATTACCAATATGTCGAGGGCGAGTACATGACGGTGGATGAGTATGACGACCTGATCCGGGACCCCTCGGACTTCTGGCTGCGGACATACCTGCCGCGGGTGTTGGGCGTTTACGAACCGTTCCGCCTGATGCAACCTTTAACCGATTTCAATGAAATCGTGCATGTCAACGGCCTGCTGGCACCCTATGGACGGAAGGAATACCGGGCAGCCCTGCGCAAATTGATGGCGGCAGCTACCGAAGCAGAAAAATGGAGCAAGGCGCTGATGAAGAACGGGCGGCGGGCAGCCGAACTGGGTTATCCGGTGTCGCGCGGGGCTTTTGCCAAGGCACCTTTCGATACCATCGGCGATACCCTGCGCGGCACCAAGGGTGTTTTCATGGACATGTACCGCTACCCGGATAAGCTGCATAAAGCCATGGATGTGATGGCCGATATCGCTATCAAGTCGGTTATCTCTACCTGCAACGCTACCCGCGGCCTGATAGCCGGCTTCCCGCTGCATAAAGGGGCGGACGGGTGGATGTCGCAGAAGCAGTTCGATACCTTCTACTGGCCGTCGCTGAAAAAGATCATGGATGCCCTGGTCAAGGAAGGTATCATCATCTCGTTATTCGCAGAGGGCGGTTACGACAGCCGCCTGGAGAAGTTCCTGGAATATCCCAAGGGGTCGATCATCTGGCTGTTCGATAAGTCGGACATGGCCCATGTCAAAAAAGTATTCAACGGCCATTTTTGCATCTCGGGGAATGTGTCTGCTTCAATCATCAATACCGGGACCCCGGCCCAGGTTACGGAAATATGTAAGAAACTGATCGAGACCTGTGCCCCGGGCGGCGGATATATCCTGGCTCCCGGCAATGCCACGGTGGAAAAGAATGCCCTGCCTAATGTGCGGGCGATGGCGGACGCAGCGTTAAAGTACGGCGTATACAAATAGTCTATTAACCAAGCACGGTTTCAGGGAGACCGGACGGAAACCGTCCGGTCTCTCGGTATTAAGGAGTCAATATAGAAAGGGAAACGGGACGCTTCGATACCTCACGCAGCCAGCGGCTGAATAATCCCGGCCGCATCCAGGAACTGCAACCGGAGCGGGTGGTCAGTGAAATCGCCAGCGTGAAGCCGGGGATGACCTGTGTCGACTTCGGCAGCGGCACCGGGCTTTTCGCCATGCCAATGGCGGAGGCAGTCGGAGCCAAGGGTACGGTGTATGCGGTGGATAACAGCCCCGACATGCTGGCCTGGATCAGGAATCTGAACCCGCCCCGGCAGCTTAAGCTGGTACAGGCTGAGGTGACAGCCAGCGGATTACCGGACAACTGTGCGGACATCTGCTTGTGCGCCTTTATTTTGCATGAAGTAGATGACCCCGGTAGAATCATTAACGAGGTGCAGCGGGTACTCAAGCCTGGGGGCAAGGTGGTCGTGATCGAATGGAATATGACCGTCGATAAAGGCCCGCCGAAGGCAATACGGATTTCACGGGAGAAAGTAACACAATTATTTGCCAAGGCAGGACTGGAATTCGGGGAGTACCGGGAGTGGTCGGCCAATCACAGCCTGATGACGGGACGGAAAGCCGGGGTAAAAGGGGGTAGCGGGAAAATCAAATCCTAGCCTTCTCCAAATCCTCATCCCTCACGCTTCGCTCAGGGCAGGCTCTAACCTTCTCCAGTAATTTGGAGAAGGGACTCTATACTCAATGCAGTTTACAAATATTATGGTTTAAAAGGCGTCCCACCGGACGAAATCCCTCTCTAACTCTTCCCTTGGGAAGGGGAGAGGGCTGACTTCGGTGACCCGAAGTCCGTCGCGAAACAACCTGAGGCTAGTTTACACGGTTTGTTGAAACAACCTCAGGCACGAATTAAGACTAAAGACGAAAATCATAATTACTAAACTCAAAATCCTAAGAAAATCCAAATACCAAGACAAAAAATCCTCACTCTAACTCTCTCCAGTAATCTGGAGAGAGAACTCTATTCTCCATGTTTGATTGGATTCCAGCTATATATAGTAGAAGATATGTTCGAATGATTACCTCAGATAGTACTAGTGTTCTATGAGTTTGTCAAGAGGGGGTATTGAAAAAATTTTATAAAATCAAACCAGAACTTGAATGAAGCGAGAGGATGGGGAAGAAGATGAACTGAGGTGTTATTTAGTCAACCCGAAGCCGGTAGCCAACTCCAGGTTCAGTGATGATATGGACAGGGCGTGAAGCATCGGCTTCGATCTTACGGCGTAGATTGCTGATATTGACGTGCAGCATATGATTTTCATTCAGGTATGCTGGCCCCCAGACCTCATGTAATAACTGCCGGTGGGTAACCACCATACCAGCGTGGTTAACGAGACTCTTAAGTAAACCAAATTCATTCGGCGTCAGTTGAATCGGATTCTCCGATACAAACACCATATGATGTGCGAGATCGACTTTCAAATCACCTGAAGTGAAAACCGGGCCGTTTTCAGTATTCAATCTGCGTAGAGCGGCACGCAGGCGAGCCAATAATTCACCGACACCGAAAGGTTTGGTAAGATAGTCATCAGCACCAGTGTCCAGAGCAGCGATCTTGTCCTTTTCCGAACCACGTACGGAAAGTACAATAATAGGTATCCGACTCCATTCGCGCAGAACCCGGATCACTTCAATACCATCCATATCCGGGAGGCCGAGATCGAGCATGATAACATCCGGTTTTTTCTTTACAACGGCGTCAATACCTTCCTGACCGGTCGGAGCTTCATCAACCTCATAATTTTGAGACGATAAAACGACTTTTAAAAATTTTCTCACCGGTTGTTCATCATCAACGACCAAGACACGGACATTAGCCATTGGTTCTTTCCTCTTGCTCAGGTTCGCCGACAGGTAGACTAATCCTGATTATGGTACCACCTCCGGAGCGGTTCTCAGCGACGACAAATCCTCCATGAGTTTCGATTATCCCTTTACTAATCGACAGACCAAGGCCGGTACCGGATATTTTGTCAGGCCTGCGGACGCGGTAAAATTTCTCAAAAATATGAGCCAGGTCTTTTTCAGGGATCCCCATCCCGCGATCGGCTATTTCCAATAGAATCCGCCGATCCTTTTTATCACCATGAATCTCAATGGGAGAACCTTCCGGCGAATATTTTATAGCATTATCAAGAATATTCAGTAAAGCCTGAACCATAAAAGGTGAATCTACCCATACAGTAGGTAAGTCAGAAGGCAGATCCATATTAATGGGATGAAGCCTGCTCCTGTTTCCGAGTTGGGCCAAAACTGAGCCGATAAGTTCCTGTAAATCCGTAGGTTGTCTGTTTATCTTTAACGCTCCGGCTTCGATGCGCGAAACGTCGAGAAGATTGGTGATCAACCGGTTCAGGCGCTCAGCTTCATCCATTCCCACCTGGACCATGTTTTTTCTAGCGGCCTCATCGAGGTTCATATGTTCTTCCTGCAGGCTGCTCAAGACACCTATAATAGATACCAATGGCGTCCGCAAGTCATGTGATATGGAGTTCAGGAGCGCGGTTTGTAGTTTTTCCGTATCTTTTAGTACCTGACTAAGTACTTGTGCATTATAAGCTTCTTCCGCCCGTTGAATACCTTCGATAGCAACTGCGGACAGGTCAGCGAAAGCTTCCAGGAGCCTTTCCTGGTCTACGGTTAGCGATACTTCCTCAGAATCAGCCGGTAGTGAAAGGACGCCGATAGTCTCCCTGGCAGTCGATAATGGAATATATCGGGACTTCACATTGGGCAGGGTATCAGTACCGTAACCGGCAGACTTGTTATGTTGAAAAGACCAGATAGCCGCAGCCATGTCATTGCCCTCTATGCTGGCATCAAGACTGATAGCGAAAGGTTTTAGAGATTCCCGGCCCACTTTGTACGGAAGAAAAATCACGGCGTCATGCCCAAAGGTCGCTTTTGTTTTATCCACGATTGTTTGTACATACGACTTGAAACTACTCGCCGCAGCCAGATCACGGCTAAGTGTATAAAGGGAAGCCATCTCTTCTTCTCGTCTGACGGCGGCTCTTTCCTGTAGGCGGATGCGTCTCATCAAGTAACTTATGGCAACGCCGACTAACAACAAGACAAAAAAAGTAATGATATATTCCGTATCGTCGACGGTAAAAGTAAGGAACGGCGGGACAAAAAAGAAATCAAAAGCAAGTACCCCGATGATCGATGTGAGTATGGAAGCCCCAAATCCCCACAATACAGCGGAAATACCGACACAAAGCAGATAGAGCATCATCAAGTTTGCAGGATTGAAAAGGTCTTTTATCAAATAAGCTAACAGGGTAATAATACCTACGAGGGCAGTACTGAACAGATAACCTTTCCAATCACCGAATATGTTGGTTTTTTTCGACCTTCGTATCTTTACAGCTTCACCACCACTAACGATATATATATCAAGGTTCCCGGTATGACGGACCAGTTGTTCAGCCAGGCTGTTTTTCGGAATACCAGGGCGGTTCTTTCTGATTGGCCGGGTTGCGATGATCTTGGTGATGTTATTTTTTGCGGCATAGTCCAGACATGTTGCAATGGCGGAATCAGTCCGTACTTTTACAATTTTCGCGCCCAAACGCTGGGCTAACCTGACGGTATTTGCCAGCTGTTCTTTTCGTTCTACAGGTAATTCATCGTAACCGGGAGTCTCGATCTCCAGTATTGACCACTCAGCCGCTAATTCATAAGATAATCTCCGGGCAGCGCGGATAAGGTGAGGTCCTGCCGAATCCGGAGTCACACATACCAGTAGACGCTCCCGTGAAGACCACGGACCTTGTATTCCGTGTTCTTTCATGTAAAGCAACGTCGCTTCATCAACATGCCTGCCGGCTGTGCGCATGGTTAGTTCACGTAAGGCGAGTAAGTTCCCCTTTTGGAAAAATTTATCTACCGCAAAGGAGATCTGTTCCGGAACATATACTTTGCCTTCCTTAAGCCGTTTCAGTAATTCGTCAGGCGGCAGGTCAACCAATTCTATTTCATTGGCGGCATCGATAATGCTATCCGGGACAGATTCCCGGACCCAGACCCCAGTGATTTCCGCAACCGATCCCCGTAGGCTTTCGACATGTTGGATATTGAGAGTGGTATAGACGTTAATGCCTGCCTGCAACAGTTCTGCAACATCCTGGTAACGTTTGGGATGACGTGAACCCGGGGCGTTATCATGAGCCAGTTCATCGATCAGTACCAACTGAGGATGCCGGGCAAGAACGGCATCAATATCCATCTCGGTCAACGAGATGTTACGGTATTCGACTGTTTTCCCTGGTATTGCTTCAAGTCCGTCAAGCAGCGCTCCTGTTTCCGACCTGCCGTGGGTTTCTGCGATGCCAATAACAACATCTGTTGAATCTTTTAGTTGGTGCGCCGCCTCCAGCATAGAATATGTTTTACCCACCCCGGCAGCATAACCAAGGAAAATTTTGAGTCTACCTTGTTTGGCCTGTTTCTCCTTAACGTTCACTCTTTCAAGCAACTCATCAGGATCAGGTCGACTAAATTCTTTTTCAGACCTTTTATCTGCCAACTCTATACATCCTTGAAATAAACGTGAAAACTATGGCAGCCTGTCCAGGGCCAAGTTGAGTAATAATACATTAACCCTGGGTTCACCTAAAATCCCGAACTGGCGGCCTCTTGTATACTGTTCAACCAACATGGTAATCTGGGCGGCAGTCAGATTACGGTACCGGGCAACCCGGTTGATCTGATAATTAGCCGCAGCGATGCTTATGTCCGGATCAAGGCCGCTGGCTGAGAAAGTAACGAGGTCCACCGGGATTGGTACCCCACTGTCCGGGTCTACTGCTTGCAAAGCTTCAATACGTTCCTGAACCGCCTGCCGGAGTTCAGGACTGGATGGGCCGAGGTTTGATCCTGAGGAAGCCGCTGCATTGTATGGTGTTATCGAGGTCGCCGATAACCTTCCCCAAAAATATGCAGGATCATCGAAAGACTGCCCAATTAGTATCGAACCGACAGATACACTATTTTCCATGATTAGACTACCGTTAGCCTGGTTTCGGAATAAAATCTGACTCAAGCCGGTTACTACTAAAGGATATAATATCCCGGTAACCAGGGTAAATAAAGCCAGAAAGATCAGGGCATATCCAATTTGTCTTCCCATCCATTCACTCCGGTACTACTATCCTAGGCAAATCCCATAGTAGTGATTAGAAGGTCGATTAGTTTAATACCGATAAAAGGAGCAATCAGTCCCCCCACCCCGTATATAAGTATATTATCCTGCAACATCCTGGAAGCCCCGACCGGCCGGTAGTGCACGCCGTGCAAGGCAAGGGGTATCAAGAACAAAATGATCAAAGCGTTAAAGATTACTGCGGAAAGGACGGCGCTTTGGGGTGTTGTAAGGTGCATAAAATTTAACGCCTGTAACGCCGGATAGGTACTGGCGAAAGCAGCGGGGATGATCGCAAAATACTTGGCGACATCATTGGCGATGCTGAAAGTAGTGAGTGCTCCCCGGGTCATAAGTAATTGCTTACCGGTTTCGACGATTTCAATGAGCTTGGTAGGATTACTATCGAGGTCGATCATGTTGGCGGCTTCCCGGGCCGCTTGTGTCCCGGTGTTCATCGCCACTGCCACATCCGCCTGGGCGAGTGCCGGGGCATCATTAGTCCCGTCGCCGGTCATCGCCACCAGCCGACCCCCGGCCTGATTTTCACGTATCAGTTTTAATTTAGCTTCAGGAGTCGCCTGAGCCAAAAAATCATCAACTCCCGCCTCGGCGGCGATAGCTGTGGCGGTAAGGGGGTTGTCACCGGTGATCATCACTGTTTTGATCCCCATTTTCCGCATCTGTTGAAAACGTTCCCTGATACCGCCTTTAACGATATCTTTCAGATAAATCACACCGATGCATTCTCCGTTTCGCGCTACTAATAACGGGGTTCCACCAGAACGGGATATTTTCTCCACGATACCGTTAATTTCATCAGGTACCGGTTTACTTTGCGCACGGACATAAGATAATATCGCATCGACTGCTCCTTTCCGGATCACCAGTCCACTTGTATCAATGCCACTCATTCGTGTCTGGGCAGAGAAAGGGACGAAATGCATGGCAGATTTTGTTTCGCTACTAACGGTTGTGCGAAGGCCGAATTTCTCTTTTGCCAGGACAACAATACTCCTTCCTTCGGGAGTCTCATCCGCAAGGGAAGATAACTGGGCTAATTCAGCCAATTCCCGAGTAGATATCTTTCCGACGGGTATGAAGTCGACTGCCTGACGGTTGCCCAGGGTAATAGTGCCCGTTTTATCCAGGAGTAATACATCTACATCGCCGGCTGCCTCGACGGCTTTGCCGGAAAGCGCAATAACATTCCGCCGGATGAGGCGGTCCATACCGGCAATACCGATCGCCGGCAGTAATCCTCCGATCGTCGTAGGTATCAGACAGACCAGCAAGGCTATCAATACCGTTATGGTTACAGGTGTACCAGTCCCGCTGCTTTGTACACTGAAGATGGAAAAAGGCAGTAACGTGGCACATACCACGAGAAAAACGATGCAGAATGATGCCAGTAAGATATTGAGGGAAATTTCATTAGGAGTCTTCTGTCTTTTTGCTCCTTCAACCAGGTTTATCATCCGGTCAAGAAAGCCATGGCCGGGTTCGGTAGTAACCCGCACGACAAGCCAGTCGGAAATAATTCTGGTGCCACCGGTTAAGGCGCTGCGGTCACCACCGGATTCACGAATGACAGGAGCACTCTCACCGGTCACGGCACTTTCATCGACTGAGGCGATACCTTCGATTATTTCTCCATCGATCGGGATGATGTCTCCTTTTTCCACCAGAAAAACATCGTCAATGTGAAGCGAACTTGAAGATACTATCTCATATGAGGAACTATGTTTGGATTGAAAAAGGCGTTTTGCGGAAGTCTCTTTACGGGTATGGCGTAAAGCCTGGGCTTGAGCTTTGCCGCGTCCTTCGGCCAGTGCTTCTGAGAAGTTCGCAAATAACAGGGTTAGCCATAGCCAACCCGTAATAGCCCATATAAATACAGCGGGTGCATCGCCTTTTCCGAATAATGCCAGTACAGCCAGGATGGTGGTGAATACACTGGCGATTTCAACGATGAACATCACCGGATTACGGAACATCAACACCGGACTCAATTTACTGAAAGCACCGATAATGGCTTGACGGTAAATAGGAACGCCAAACCGCGGCTTACCGGCCGAGTGTTTTACTTCCTTGATTTGAGAAACATCGTCTGGTTTTTCCATCTTTACCCACCGATATTCAGATATTCGATGATCGGACCCAACGATAATGCAGGAATAAAACTCAAAGCACCGACAACAACAACAATGGCAATTAACCAAAAAACAAAAAGCGGGGTATGTGTTGCCAGGGTCCCTGACGATACCGGTACTTGTTTCTTTCGCCCCAGAGAACCGGCAATCGCTAAAACCGGGACAGCCAGGCAAAAACGGGAGATAAACATCACCAGGCTGAAGACAATATTATAAAAAACGGTGTTACTGCTGATACCGGCAAAGGCACTGCCGTTGTTATTGCCCACCGAGGAAAAGGCGTAGAGAATTTCACTGAATCCGTGCGGGCCGCTATTGAATGCGGCAGCTTGTCCCGCTGGAATAGATACAGCCACTGCGGTTCCGAGCAAGACAAGCAAGACCGGTATCAGTACAATCAAGGCAGCCATTTTCATCTCGAACGCTTCGATCTTTTTGCCGAGATACTCGGGGCTGCGTCCGACCATCAAGCCCGCCACAAAAACGGCAATAATCACGAACGCCAGCATCCCGTATAAACCAGAGCCGACACCGCCGAAAACAACTTCTCCGACTTGCATCAACCACATCGGGACAAGACCGCCGACCGCGGTATAGGAATCGTGCATCGAATTAACCGATCCATTGGAAGCGCTGGTGGTAGCTACTGCCCAGAGTGCAGAATTCGTAACGCCAAAGCGGACCTCTTTACCCTCCATGTTACCGCCGGACTGTAGACTACCTGACGAAGCGTCAACGTTCAAGCCTGCGACGGCGGGACTTGCGCTGTTTTCTACCGGCAAAGTAACAACCAGCATGGCGACGAAAATCAGGCTCATCGCTGCGAAGATAGCCCAACCTTGACGCGTATCGCCGACCATTTTACCGAAGGTGTAACATAGTGCTGCCGGGATCAGTAGAATCGCCAGCATTTCCAGGAAATTAGAGAGGGGGGTTGGGTTTTCAAACGGATGTGACGAATTTGTGTTGAAGAATCCCCCGCCATTGGTACCTAACTGCTTGATAGCAACTTGAGATGCAGCCGGGCCAAGGGCAATGGTTTGATCATCAACGTAAAGGCCTTGGGAATCAGTGGTTGATTGTACCAGACTGATTTGTTGATATCCATGTAAAGTCTGGACAACTCCCTGTGAGACCAGGACTAAAGCTAATATGAAAGATAAAGGCAGTAAAATGTATAGGATCGAGCGGGTTAAGTCGGCCCAGAAATTACCGATGGTTGTGGCTGAATGCCGGATGAAACCGCGGGTCATGGCCATGAGGACGGCAATTCCTGAAGCTGCCGAGAGGAAATTCTGGACGGTTAATCCAGCCATCTGGGTGAAATAACTAAGAGTTTGTTCTCCACTATAACTCTGCCAGTTGGTATTGGTGACAAAACTGACTGCAGTATTGAAAGCAAGGTCAGGGTTAACGGCACTTAGATTTTGCGGGTTAAGTGGTAAGAATCCCTGCATACGCTGAAGGAGATACAATAAAGCCAGTCCCGCCAGATTGAAGAACAAAAAAGCCACGGCATAGGTCTTCCAGTCCATTTCCCGGTTGTCATTAAGCCGGGCAATCCGGTACAAAACACGTTCTATTGGCGAGATGATCGGGGTAAGAAAAGTACGTTTATCCTGAAAAACATTGGCGATATAACTCCCCAGTGGTTTCACCAGGACCAGCAATACCACCAGATACAATAAAATCTGAAGATAATCGAAGGCTCTCATTTAAACCGTTCCGGCCGAAGCAGGAAAAAAAACAGGTATAAAAGAATACAAAAGGTTAATAGCCCGGACACTCCATAAATGATATCCAAGTTAATACTCCATTAACCGATAACAGAAAAAAGAAAGCACAAAACCAACCATTTACGATTATTCTAGCCGGTATCATGTCAAGGAGGTGTCAAAAATACTTCAAAAGAAATCAAGAAAATATCAAAATCCTCATGAGGTATAGACACTGAAGACCCGGCGGTGAAAAATGAGGAATTGTTACGAAACAGCCGGAAAACCCTGATAAGTTCCGCGAATATTATCGTTCCCGGACATGGTACAGAGTTTAGTATAAACAATTTATAATACTGGATGACTAACCCGGCTTTTCGTTTGGTAGTGATGGGTGTTCCGAACGGTAGCCCAGCGTGTTGCCCGTGGTGATGAACATAAAAGGCCGATCAACACGGCGAAAATACACGGGGCAATGGTCGAGTCCAGCGGGCACAAACACGGCACAAGTCCGGGTGATCATATGCTTCTCTCCCCCCAGCCAGAATTCCACCTCACCGCCCAGGTCAAGCTGGTCTTCCGGGTTCGTACCCAAAAACATCAGATATTCATCGAAGGAATGGCTGTGTGATTTACTAAGAAGATCAATCGTGCCGGTCCGTAGTACCATATTAGTCTCAAGGTAGAAGGCCCCGGGAACCTTACCGTTTAATTCCTCACTGATATAAAGTGAGTTTTCCCAGGGAACGGTATTACCTTTGGTACGATTATCAGGCATACCGGGATTGGGCGGCGTTTCGGTAATGAAGTATTTGTCGTATTTGTTATGTTCCATTATCACTCCTTCAGAAAAGCTCCTCGAGTTGTTTTGCTCGCATTTCCAATTAGTCTGCGGAATAGAAAATAAGTAAACAAAATAGTGAAGTAACTATCCCCCGGTTTGATAATTCGGGCATTTCATGACTAATGCCCTTCCACACGGCCTAAAGTCTATTCCCGAAGAAAGACATAAGTCAAGATGAGCACAAATTACCCTAAATCAAGGGATTGATAATAAGATAACCAGTGCTTAATATTAAGCTATAGGGTGTAAGAGTTGAAGATTGAGTTTTGGTTCTATCCCGGGGAATATCTTGCCGAGGAGATCGAAGCGCGGGGAATCTCGCAAAAGGAACTGGCGAAGCGCATGAAGCGGCCGCTGAATGCGGTCAATGAAATTATCAATGGTAAGAAGGCGATTACGGCAGAGACCGCTTTACAGTTGGAAGAAGTTATGCCGGAAATACCGGCACGGTTCTGGCTAAACCTCGAGACTGATTATCAACTCACCAAAGCAATAATCAACAAACGTACCAGGAGTGGATAAACAGTCGTTTTGGCCAGGAGAAAAGGATCCTTTCGACTACGAGTCGGCCGGTTACGACCGGGATATAATGCCGGTATGAGCTTAAGAGATATAATTAACAGTCATGCCGCAGCCAGTACGGATTTGTTTTCAAAATCGAAAAGGACAATCTGTTATTCAGGCGGTGCCGGATTAAGGATGGATTCGACCTTACCCCGGATGACCCGCTCCGGGAAAGCACCTAACAAGGCATCAACCTGCTCGCCTTTGACAAAAAATTTTTGTAAGGGAATGCTCATGACACGGTATTTTTGGGCGGTTTGCGGATTTTCATCGACATTGATCTTGCAGAACTTAAATTTACCGGTGTATTCTTCCGACAGCTTATCATAAACAGGTATAACCATGCGGCATGGACCGCACCACGGGGCCCAGAAATCTACTTCGGTAGGGACGTCTGACTTTAATACCTCGGCCTCAAATGTTTGATCGGTAACATCAATCACTTTACTCATTTCATACTCCTAAAGCTTACTTATGTACTTACCTGCACTAATATTAGTACCTGACTTTTCAACAGGACGATCCGGAAGAACTAACGGTAAACCCTTTACTAAACAAACTCCGGCCATAATCTATTTTCGCCCCGTCAACAAACGGCCTGATAACATCAGAGATCAACAATTTTACACCATCGATATCAACCGGCTTTTCATCTTTTTGCGGCTCATCCAGAGCCACGCCCAAACGGGGGCCGCCTCAACCCATACCTTTGATGTAAAGGCGCAGATATTTTCCCGAGTTCTGGCCGGAGAATTCACGGGCTTTTTCTTTGGCTTTTTCAGTAAGATAAATCATGTTCCACCTCAATAAGTCGTAAAAATTTAAAACATTATAGTAATATACAGAGAACTTATATGTAACATAAGTCACATAGACGTTTGCACAGAAGAATTTGCTAACTGTAACATTCCAGAAGATGTTTCGTTATACAGGTCAGAAGGCTCGTGCAGAATAACCATACGAACGATACCCTATCAGAACAGGAAGTAGAGTCTCTGGTAGAACTTGCCAGAAATGGTAATACCGAGGCTTTCGGACGTATTTATGATTTTTTTGCCGACCGGATATACCGGCACATATATTACCGGACAGGGAAGGTGGAAGATGCGCAAGACCTTACCCAGGAAGTCTTCGCCAAAGCCTGGCAGGTGCTGCCGAAATACAAAAAAACGGCAACCCCTTTACTGGGATGGCTTTTTACCATCAGCCATAACCGGATTATCGATTATTACCGGACGAAAAAGGACCATGCCTATCTCGATAGTGAAATGGAGATTCCTGACGGTGGCATCAGTCCGGAAGAATATACGGAGTCCAGGTTTACGCAACAACAGATACGGCGGGCGATATTACAGTTGCCTGAAGACCAGCAGCAGGTAATCATGATGACATTTATCGAAGGTTACGGTTATACGGAGACAGCCGCAGCCTTGAATAAAAGCGAGGGGAATATCCGGGTAATGGTACACCGGGCATTGAAGAAAATGCAGGAAATCCTTATCCGGGAGAAGGCATAAATTGAAACGGATCGAAGAGATACTAACAAGTTGTATTGAGGAAGTCCGAGCTGGAAAAGCCACGGTAGAAGAATGCCTGGAGCGTTATCCGGAAAGGCGCCAGGAACTGGAGCCACTGCTAAAGACGGCATGCAGCATCAAGAGCCCTCCGGCATACCATTTGGATACGGGATACAAACAATCCGCCCGGGCCGACCTGCTCCGGCAGATCAGACCGGTAAAGCAGCCAAAAAAAGTATCCTTTGCCGATATCATCAGCCTGGGATTACCCCGTCAATTAGCCGGGGTACGGGCAGCCGTGGCAACACTGGTAATCGTCCTGGTGGTGGGGGCACTGGGTGGGGGTACGGCTTATGCTTCACAGAGCAGTGTACCGGGAGAGGTCCTGTACCCGGTGAAGACAGGGACGGAGAATATCCGGTTATTGGCAGCGGGAAGTCCGGTAGCAAAAGCGGAACTAAATATCGAATTTGCGGCAAGACGCCTAAAAGAATTAAGCAAGGTAGTCAACAAGGATGAAGAAAGTGCCAGAGCGGCGGCGGACAGATACCGCCGACATCTTGAAGCGGCCAACCGGCAATTAGAGCAAAGCGGAGCAACCCTGGAATTAACTAACCATCTAGAAGGCATCATTACGGAGATGCAATCACTAGTGTATACATGTGATGACCTGATAGCGGCGAATCCGGCTAATAGCGGACCGGTATATGAAGCTGCGACACAGGCTGTGAACAGCCACATCAAGGCCATACAAATCATGGCGCAATACAATATACCGGGGGCGGCGGAAGTCAATGCAGGGATGATGCAGAACCGACTGCAGCGGGCAACGGCGGAAGCAGAAGCCGGCAATTACCGGAACATGGAACAGACGCTATGGCAATACCGGCAGCATAATCAACTTGGCCAGCAGTTGTTAGAATGGGCGCAAAACACCAATAACCAGGCTGAGTTGATCGGGGAAATCAGTCTACAACAGCTTACGGCTGATATGACGGCCATAGAGAGCTTAGTACAACAGGTCCCGGTAGAATATCAGAGTACGATCAATGAATGCGGATACCTGATCAGCCAGTTCCAGCAACGAGCCCGCCACGGCCAGACAGGACCCGGCAACCAGGGTAGCGGCCCAGGCGGTACTTCGGGAAGATATAACGGAGATGCGGCTCCCGGAGCGGGTACTCCGGATACTGCTCAAGCCTACGGATGTCACGGACAATCCCAATAACGGGACCACGATACCCACCACTACCCCGGGAAACGGTACCGGAGACAATGGTGAAAGCGGCAATCCGGAAGGACCGGGTAACGGGGGAGAGGCGGGGGGTGGTAATACCGATAACGGGACAGGCAGGGCAATCCCTGGTAAAAAAAATAAATGGATGAAAAAAGAAGGGGGCGATTAAGCCCCCTTCTTTTTTATCACTTATGATATGTACTATTTTGAGAGACGTTTTCCGTGAGGGCCTGGTTCCGAATAGTCATTGGGTATGCAATCAGTGCAAGAATCATCACTTAAGCGGAGTTGACCGCCGGAGCAATCACCACAGGAACCATCTCTTAACGGCTGATCATCACAAGTACAATTCTCGCAGTCGCCGGTCCGTAATTGGGTACGATCGGCGGCCAGTGCAGTCCCGCCCACGGCCAGGGCCAATACGGCAGTTAATAGCAGGCCGAATCCGAGGAATCTTTAGTGTTCGTTTCATCTATAAATATCCACCTCTTTAATATTATACCTTTATATCGGTATTAACCTGTTTAACGATGAAGGCCAGGAATTGTTACAACGAGAATTAAATGACACTTTTTCCCAAACGGCAGTGGATTTGAGGAACCTAACAGGTCCAACGGCAATACTTACGACGAGAATTAAACCGATTTATTTATAATTATTCAGTTAAGTCAAACAAGAAACAGGCGATCTGGATCGCCTGTTTCTTGTAATTTGTTGTGTATATTGTATAAGTTATTTATCCCGGAACCTTTAGTGCCCGTTGAAGGTTGTTAAAAAATTCCTGATACGTTTCCGAATGGTATTGCTCGATATTCCCCTGGTCGCACAATGCCGCTAATTGAGGGTCGATGGGTAGAGTACCCAGCAAGGGAGCTTTGGCAGCCTTAGCCATCTCTTCACCCCGGCTCTTACCGAACAATTCGATTTTTTTGTTTATCTCGGGTACATAAAGATAACTCATGTTCTCAACCACACCGATAATCGGCTTGTTCATATGCTGTGCCATATTGATGGCCTTGCGCACGACCATGGAAGTCAATTCCTGGGGGGTAGAGACGATGATGATCCCGGATACGGGGAGGCTTTGCAGAACGGTAAGCGGGGCATCGGCGGTCCCCGGCGGCAAATCGACGATAAGGTAATCCAGGTCCCCCCATCTCACTTCTTCCCAAAATTGCCGGATCGCCCCGGCGATCAGCGGCCCCCGCCAGACCACGGCTTCATCCTCATCAGGCAGCAGTAAGTTGATGGACATGACGGCGATGCCCGATTTTGACTTGACCGGGATAAGCCCTAATTCATCGGCCGTAGGCTTTTGGGTGATACCAAACATGCGGGGGATGCTGGGGCCGGTGATATCGGCATCCAGAATGCCGACTTCATAACCGGCACGGCGCAGGGCGATGGCCGTCAGGCTGGAAACCAGCGATTTGCCGACACCGCCTTTACCACTCATGATGGCAATTACATGTTTGACTTTGTTAAAGTCGGCAGCAATAGTGACGAAATTCACGGCCACGTTTTTTACGCCGGACATCTTGCTGCAAGCGATGGCCACTGTCTTTTTAATCTTTTCTTTGACATCATCGGCCAGGGCCGCCGAGTTGAGGACGATATTCAAATTTCCGTCGTTGACGGCGACTTCCTTAACCAGATTCATACTACCGAGGTTTTTATCAAAACCGGTAATATACAATCCTTCAATGATATCGCGGACCTGTTGTTCAGTGAGCACTTTTTTACTCCTCTTTCAATCTTATCAATTAGTCCAGTATGGATGAACGGATAATATCCAGTATTGATTCCGGCATACAGCCGCTAGTTCACCATTACTCAAACGCCATAGGCAACTTTCATGCCGTTGTCCCGGCAATATTTCAGGGCAGCGTCACTTTCCGAACCAGGTTGCAGCCAGATATTATTAAGACCAAGTTTGTTACACTCCTTGAGGATTTCCTCGGTTACCCGGGGCGGTACGACGAAATTCACTACTTCCGCTTTTTCGGGAATATCCGAAAGGCTGGCGTAACACCTGGTACCGTCGATTTCTTTCAGGTGCGGGTTTAAAGGATAGACCTCGAAACCACGGCTTTTCAAATTTCGAAAGATCTTGAAGCCAAATTTGTTCGGATTATCGGTAGCGCCCACGATGGCGAATTTCTTTTTAGACATGAGTTCCCGGATGAGTTCCTGCATGCTGCCTCACTATCAATATCAATTACCGGCTTGTGATTCCTTAAATCTTGAATTGGACAAGTATCTTTATTGATTATAAATATTGTCAACCGGAAATCATATTATTTTAATATTATCGTATGAAGTGTTCCGTTGTTTCCCCTGATGATGCTTACGGGTTATCAGGAAACAGGACTGTCCAGAATCCATAGAAATGCTAACTATTATTATGAGCATATGTTCAATATCAATAATAAAAAAATTATAATATGGTTGTCAAATACCGACATTAACAGCAAACGCCTTGATTGTTTGATATTAGGGAAATATGTCAAAATAATGTTGGAGAACAATTATCGTTGGGCAACGTTAAGAGGAAAAAGTATGAAAGTATTGACCAAGCAGGACCTCGAACAGATATTTGATGGGGCTGCAACAACATACGACCGTATGGGGCCGGCGATATTTGCCAGTTTCGGGGAGAGACTCGTACAGGATATTCCGGTGACTCGCGGCATGAAAACCCTGGATATAGCGACGGGCACGGGGGCGGTATTGTCCAGATTGGCAAGCAGGATAGGGCCGGAGGGACAAGCAACCGGGATCGATATGTCCAGCGGCATCCTGGCAGAAGCCCGCCACATTATGGAAGTTGGAGGCCACACGAATTTCGATTTACAAAAAATGGATGCCGAACAACTTGAATTCCCGGACCGGTCTTTCGATATCGTAACCTGCGCTTTTGCGCTCTTCATGTTTCCGGATATGAAATTGGCTTTACGGGAGATGTTCCGGGTATGTAAGCCAGGCGGGAAGATCGCCATAACTTATTTCAATAACGACCCTTCACCTTTTAACCCGGGATGGCAGATATTTGCACAGCAGAGCAAAGACTATCAAGTTGCCATGCGTATGCCACAACGCCTGGGGATGGCTCCGGAAGAAATAGGCAACCTTCTTAGTGAGGCCGGGTTGAATAAAGTAACAATCCATAGTGAACTAAATGACATAGTGTACCCGGCAGGAGAAGCATGGTGGGGGTTTTTGATGACGCTCGGTTCACGGGCGGTGATATTAAGCATGGATGAAAATACCAGGTCGCGGTTCAAAGCGGAATACCTGGAAAAACTGGAACCGGTTCGGCAGAATGATGGTTATCACATGATGACAGCGGTCATTTATGCATCCGCGAACCGGCCATAAAAGTATTTCCCTTATCTATAAAAATAGAAAGACAGTGACGCCGGTTGGGTACGTCACTGTCTTTTACCGCACCCGGGCCATCCAACTCTGGAGACAAGTTAGATGTTAGGGAAAAAGTATTTAATAAATGGTAGGCTCATTCATAGATTCATCCGGGAAAGCGGTGCGGTACTTTTCCTGCGGACAAATATCAATAAATGTTTAGGTTGTTATATTCAAATATATCAGTTACCTTTTTTCAAAAAGTTTATATAATGTTAATTAGCTTAATAGTCCCGCATATTTCTGCAAGCCGAAGTATCCTTTCCTGTAGTACCAAATTGACACTTAACGATAATAACAACTACAATACGGCAAAATTATGACAGAAAAAACAACAAATCCTCTTTTTCCGATAGGTATTATCTCAGAACTACTCGATATCCATCCCGAGACCCTGCGGGTATGGGAAAGACACGGAATCGTCAGACCTATCAGAAGAAGCGGCCGCCGTTACTACACTGAAAACGACCTGAAGAGATTACGCTTTATCAAGAAACTGATGGACGAAAACCTGAATCTGCCGGCTATCCAGTATTATTTACAGCTATACCCTTGTTGGCAGATGGACACCTGTCCTAAGTGCATGCATATGTCCAGTGTTGCTTCCTGTGTAAAGAAATGCTGGAAAAGCGAAGGTTATTTTTGTCAAGTTGTACCCGGGGAAGATACTTGCGCATCATGTGAACATTGTTCAATATCAGTAATAACCGAGCCATCTATTAACCAATAACCTTTTTAATTCATCTGCCAATCGTATTCACTCATACGTAAATACAATTTTCAAGAACCCATAACCGGCTTTTTATCACCCCCTCGGCGAGTAATGCTAAATCAACATACTTAACTCTATTATTGTATATTATACAACATATTTGTATAAATACATACAATATACTTCAATAGTTTTATTGACATGTACTCTCGCAACATACTATGATGAGATATCGGGAATCAGATGAGTATAAAATCGATAACTAATAAACAATACGATCTATCAGGGCTAACCAGAGTTTCGCATCCGCAGAAAGAATGGGAATGGCCGATCGCAGTATATCTTTTTATGGCGGGGATGGGAGCCGGGGCTTTCGCGGTTGGATTACTGACCGATTGGATCCTGCATCCCGATATCCCTTCCAAGGGGATGTTATTGTGGGGGCCGATGCTGGTGGTCATGGGCGCACCATTTCTTATCATGGACCTGGGGAAAAAACTGCGGTTCATAAATGCTTCTTTCAATCCCTGGACTTCTTGGGCTGCCCGCGGTTTTGTTATTCTGTCTTCCCTGATGGTAAGCGGGATGATTGCCTTTGCCTTAGCTTTACTTCCCGATATATTACCATCGTTTAATGTGCGAGTTCCGATATGGATGGCAGAAGGGAATACCGTATCAACCATATTCCAGACGATCGCTTTAGTGCTTTCTTTCGGTACGGCGGCCTATACCGGAGTTTTCTTAAAATCGGTAAAATATGTGTCGCTCTGGAATTCGTGGCTCCTCCCGTTATTGTTCCTGGTATCGGCATTATCAACCGGCACCATGGTACTAATCGTCTTTTTACTGGGTTTCGGACTCTTCGGTAGCAATGAGCAAATTATTATACTCACCCGGAATCTAATACCGGTAGAGATGATCCTGATCATGCTTGAAGCCGTGGTCCTGGCATGGTGGCTGTACAGCTTGAAAAATACGGGTAAAATAACAGTAGACCAAAGGCAGCACCTTTTCCGGAAATCTTATCCCAGCCTGGTTATGGGATTCGTTTTGGCCGGTACTGCCTGGCTTAGTTCATTTCATATCTCGACGGCATTTTTCAGCCTGTATGCCATCACTCTCCTGATATCCGGAATATCAGTCCTGGCCGGGGGTTTTATGCTACGGTTCGATGTAGTAAAGTCGGGGACAAGAGACCAGCACCCGATGCACAAAATGGCGGCTATGCAATACAACTGGAGAGCGCTGGGAACCCCAATAATCAGCCGGCCGGCGACGGTAAATGAACCCGAGATTGCGGAAAAGAAACCGGCGGCGGTTCCCGGGAAACTCCTGGGGAATCCGGTGTTTGAACTGGCATTCTCAATATATCATCCCAAAACAGGTGAGGAAGCACTACCTAAAACACAGATCATGGCGGGAATATACCGGTCATGGCGCCGCCCGGTACGGCTGCAGTTCACAAATAGTGCCTTTTAGTATCAGGGAGAGCCGGTTTGTCATTCGGGCCAGGTGGTAACAATCAGGGACGGACCGGTGGCGCCGTCCATTTTTTTGAGTAGTTTTCCCTTCGGCTTCTTCAATAAATCATCAAGCAACCCGGCGGCAATAGCGTCGGTCGGGCAAGCCTGGACACATTGCGGTGGTCCGCCGGCACCGGCACAATAATCACATTTCTGCATCTTTCCATCTTTGCCAAACTGCGGAACATGATACGGACAGGCTTCCAGACAATCCCGGCAACCATTGCACTTTCCGATATCGACGAGGACGAGGCCATCTGCCGGCCGTTTAGTGATGGCGTTGACCGGGCAGGCGGCCAGGCAAGCCGGTTGGGCACAATGCATGCAGGACAGGGAGAAAAAAGACCTGATAACGTGAGGATAACTGCCGGACCAGGTCTCAACCACCTGCCGCCAGTGCACGCCAGGTGCGACATCACGGGTACTCTTACAAGCTAATTCGCAAGTGCGGCACTGGATGCAACGGCCGGCATCAAAATAGAAACCGTACTGTTTTGTCATTATTTCATTCCCGGCATTCCGCCCGGCGCACCTCGACCAGCGTCTGTTTGGGCATGGCAGTCACCAGCGGGTCGAAAGCCTTTCCGGGTTCAGTGTTGTATAAAATATTGACGTTCGCCCCGCCGTCCAGCAGCGGGTATCCCGGGAGGTTGAGTTCATCACAACCCTGCCACCACCCGTGCAGGCCCATAACCGTATCCGGCCGAATGCCCGGGAAATATACCGCGCGAACCTTGACCCATCCGTGAGGGGATTCGATGATGACCCAATCACCGTCCCGGATGTTACGAGAACGGGCGGTGTCCGGGTGAATATGCACCCAGGGGTCGGGTTGGACTTCGCGCAGGTACGGCACGTTACGCAGCCAGCCGTGGTGGTAAACGTCCGAGGTATGCGTATCAAAAAATACCAGGGGGTATCGGCCCAACAGTTCCGGCGTGCCTGTCGGCCCTTCCGGCGGTTCGACCCATTCCGGCAGCGGATTGAAGCCCTGTTTCTCGAAGGTAGTATTGAAAATGGCTACCTTTCCCTCCGGTAGATACGGGCCTTTATCAACCCGGGAACTGGGGGAAGCGAAGAGTTGACGGTATTTTTCATAAATTACCGGTTTTGGCCCGTACACGATACCGGTAGGGTATTTTCTCAATTCGCCGATAGTCATCCCGAAATTTTCCAGTTGATAATTCTGGCATTCAGTTATACTGCCGTGCCAGAATTCATTACCGTAGCCCATAGCGACTGCCAGGTCGAGCCAGAACTGGTAATCCGACTTGTAGTTGCCCAGGGGTTCGACCACTTTATTACGGGCCATGATCCAGTTGCCGGAAGCTTCAAAGGGGTGGTCGCTCTCGTACATGGTAGTGACCGGAATAACGATATCCGCCCACGGCATGGCCGCCGTCTGCATCACGTCGATGACAACAAAGAAGTCCAGTTTCTGCAGGGCAGCAATTACGTTTTTCGAGTTACGGGCAATCACGGTAGGCTGAGTCCCGGGAGCGATGATAGCCCGGATAGGATAGGGCTTTTCCGTGAGGACGCTGTTCAGGCAATGGTAATAAGCGGAAGATGCCCCTTCGATAAAGGGTTGAAAAAATTTCGGCATCTCCGGGCCAACCAGTTTATCGACCAGGTCCCGGGTATACCGGTCCCGGGGATTAACCGGTTTTACCGGCGGCATAGAGCTGCCGGACGGGATAATGTTTCCGCCAGGCTTGTCCAGGTTGCCGGTGATGGCGATCAAGATAGCGATTGCCCGCACTGCATTATTGGAATCAACATTCTGGTCGAGAGCATTACCGGCCAGGATACAGGCAGACCCGGCTTTAGCGTACAAGCGGGCGACTTCCCTGATCTGACTAGCGGGAACCCCGGCAACCGGTTCTGCCCATTCCGGGGTATATTGCTGGATATGAGGAACTAATTTATCAAAACCGAAACACCATTTATCGACAAATTCGTGATTATAAAGATGTTCATTGATAATGACGTTAAGCATGGACAAGGCCAGAGCAGCATTAGTCCCCGGCCGGATAGGGACCCACATATCGGCTTTAGCAGCGTCAGGCTGCAACTCCGGCTTGATAACGATAAGTTTGGCGCCCCGATCCCGGGCATCAAGAATCCGCTTGATACTGCCGGTGGGGGTACTGGCATAAGCCGGATTGGCGGTCCAGATGATGATAAGATCGGTATTTTCATAATCAGCATCGAGAAAAGGAGAACCGAGGGTATAGGCAAAGCTGAAAGCCCGCTGCATGGCACAGATGCCGCTGTGCCCGTAATTCGGACTGCCGTGAACAGTGAGAAACCGGATGAAGTAGTCTTTATAACTGCGGTGCTGCGGAGAAAGAACGGCCAGTGATTCCGGGCCGTATTGATCTTTTTGCTGTTTCAGTTTGTCAGCGACAATATGAATGGCTTCATCCCAGGTGATTTCCTGGAACTTACCCTCGCCCTTTACGCCGATACGTTTTAGAGGGGACTTGAGACGCTGCGGCGAATAAAGCCACTGCATGGAGGCGTAGGCTTTGGCACATAATTTCCCCCGGTTGACGGGAGATTCCTTCATGCCTTCGATGCCAACCAACCGTCCGTCCCGAACGTAGCAGTTGATCCCGCAGCCCATGGCCGGCCCGCACATCGAGCAGAAAGTACGGATTAGTTCAGCTTCCCGAAAACTCATGAATATATTATATATCTAATATAAAGGAGTAATAGAAAGCGGGCCAAAGTAAACAGGGGAAAATACCATAACAGTTTAGCGGATTCAGATATTCCTATTGACAATCCTTAATTTTTGTACTTATAATAAAAATGATCTTTCTGATCGAGTTCCTAAAGTACGGCAAAGGCCGGCTTCGTTATATTTCCTGAAGGAAGTAACCTGGTTTTCCCTCATGTCAAAGTATATCTTCGTAACTGGTGGTGTAGTTAGTTCCGTTGGTAAGGGCATCACCGTCGCTTCTATCGGGACCATTCTTAAGAGTCGCCAAATAAGTTTGTCCGTACAGAAGCTGGATCCTTATTTGAACGTAGATCCGGGAACGATGTCGCCTTATCAACACGGTGAGGTATTCGTCACGCAGGACGGTGCCGAGACCGATCTGGACCTGGGGAACTACGAACGCTTCATCGATATCAACCTGACGGCTGATTCGAATACTACTTCCGGCCAGATATACAGCACCGTGATCGCCCGGGAAAGACGGGGCGATTTCCTGGGCGGGACGATCCAGGTGGTCCCGCACGTAACAAATGAGATTAAACAACGTTTTAAGAAACTGGCCGCGAAATCAGAAGCCGACGTGGTCATCATCGAAGTCGGCGGGACGGTCGGCGATATCGAAGGCCAACCCTTCCTGGAAGCCATCCGCCAGATGCGTAAAGATGTGGGCCGGGAGAATGTCCTTTATATCCACGTTACGCTGCTTCCTTATCTCGGCAGCACCCAGGAATTGAAGACGAAACCTACGCAGCACAGCGTCAATGAATTAAGACGTATGGGTATACAACCGGATATCATAATTTGCCGCAGCGACCTGGAAGTGCCGGACTCCATCCGGGACAAGATATCACTTTTCTGTGACGTCGAACGTGAGGCAGTCATTCCCTTACCGACGATATCAAGTGTCTATGCCGTTCCTTTGTTCCTGGAAGAAATGGGGCTGGGAAAATTGATCGTGGAAAAGCTGGGAATTAATGCTGCTCAGCCTGACCTAACCGAATGGCGGCAAATGGTCGATTCACTTCAAGAAACTAAGGCGACAGTGAATATTGCCCTCGTCGGCAAATATGTCGAGCTAAAAGATGCATATTACTCCGTTCGCGAAGCGCTGCAGCATGCTGCCCTCTTTTATAAAAAGAAACTGAATGTCATCTGGGTCTCTTCCGAAACCCTGGAAAAAGAAAGCGCCGAAACACATTTGCGGAATGTCCAGGGAATCGTAGTACCGGGCGGCTTCGGGATAAGAGGTATCGAAGGGATGGTGAAAGCGGCCACTTATGCCCGGGAAAGAAAGGTGCCTTACTTCGGCCTCTGCCTGGGGATGCAGGTAATGGTGATTGAGTTTGCCCGTCATATTATGAAATCAACCAAGCCCAACTCCAGTGAATTTGATCCTGAGACACCATATCCGGTGATCGACTTAATGCCCGAACAGCTTAAGGTACTGGATAAGGGAAAGACCATGCGGCTGGGTGATTATCCCTGTCATTTACAAAATGGTACACACGCCGCAGCGGCGTATGGGACGGAAGTAGTATATGAAAGACACCGGCACCGTTATGAATTCAATAATAAATACCGGCAGCAGCTTGAAGATGCCGGTTTGGTCTGCAGCGGCATCTCGCCGGAAGGCCAACTGGTGGAGGTCTGTGAGATTGCCGGCCATCCCTGGATGTTAGGTTCTCAATTCCATCCGGAATTTACTTCACGGCCTAACCGTCCGCAACCCTTGTTCCGGGAGTTCATCAACGCGGCGAGCAAAGTATTGAGGGAAGGCGATCAGCCGTCTTTACCTCTTAATGGATAAATTTGATAACACAATCAATATCGAAGGATTGTTCCGAAATACACCATCGAAAATAATTTTCGCCGATCCATTTCCTGGTTATAACCACTGAAAAATATGCAAGGGATATCCGTCTCAGACGGGTCATATCCAATCGGCGGAGGAAGGTACGAAATATGGCAATGGATATCAGTCAACTGGAAAGCAAGACCGAAGAAGAATTGGCCGAAATGGCCAAGGAGATGTCGGTACCCGGATACGAGTCACTGGCAAAGCCGGAGCTCGTGATACGCTTGCTTCAAGCTTACACCGAGCAGGAAGGGAATACTTTCTGCAGCGGCATCCTGGAGATAATGGCTGACGGCTACGGCTTCCTGCGCAACAGCAGCCTGCTGCCCAGTTCCACTGATGTCTATGTTTCCCAGTCACAGATCAGGCGCTTCGGCCTGCGCAACGGCGATATGGTTGCCGGCCAGTGCCGGCCCGCCCGGGCCGGGGAAAAATATTTCAGCCTGCTCCGTATTGAAGCGGTGAACGGCATCAATCCGGAAATGGCAAAAGAACGGCCTCATTTCGGGTCATTGACGCCCACCTTTCCGGATAAGCTAATCAACCTGGAAACCAAGAGCAACGACCTTGCCGGCCGCTTGTTGAACCTCATTGCCCCGATCGGCCGCGGCCAGCGCGGCCTGATCGTCTCACCGCCGAAAGCCGGAAAGACCTTCTTACTGAAATCCATCGCCAACTGTGCCAACGAAAATTACAGCGATCTGCACATGATGGTCTGCCTGATCGGCGAACGCCCGGAAGAGGTTACCGATATGAAACGCTCGGTCAAAGGGGAGGTTATCGCCGCGACCTTCGATGAGCCGGTGGAGAACCAGACCCGCGTGGCCGGACTGGCCTTAGACCGGGCCAAGAGAATGGTAGAAAGCGGCAATGATGTATTCCTGCTGCTCGACGGTATTACCCGATTGACCCGATCATATAACCTGGCGATGCCTTCCAGCGGTCGAACGTTGTCCGGAGGTATCGATCCTTCCGCCCTGTATCCCGCCAAACATTTCTTCGGCGCGGCCCGTAATACCGCCGAAGGCGGCAGCCTGACGATTATCGCCACCTGCCTGGTCGATACCGGCAGCCGCATGGACGACCTGATTTACGAAGAATTCAAGGGAACCGGCAACATGGAAGTGCACCTCGACCGCCGCCTGGCAGAACGACGCATCTTCCCCTCCATCGCCATTGAGAGAAGCGGTACCCGGCGCGAAGAGTTGCTGCTCGACCCGGAAACACTGAGGCAGGTTTGGTTGTTGCGCCGCATGGTCTCGATGATATCTTCGGATTCACCGAACTTTGCCGAGGCAACCGAAAGAGTAGTGGAGCGCCTGCGGAAATCCAAGACCAACGTAGACTTCCTGGCCAATCTTACCCGGGAATAAAGCCCTTTTCTCCGACCAACCGAAATATTAAGGGGTACGCTGCAGTGTGCCCCTTATTTTTTGTCCTTTTGCTATGCTAGAATGCAATTGATTAACGTTACATAATGCTTTAGGAACATATGCCGCAAAGCCAGTTAGTAACTGAACAACTAAGAAGGATGCCTGCATCTCCCGGGGTATACCTGATGAAGGACGCCGAGGGGAAGATCATTTATGTGGGCAAGGCAACTTCCCTGCAGAACCGGGTGCGGTCCTACTTCGGCACCGGCCCCCTTTCACCCAAGACCCAGAATATGGTAGCCCGGATCGCCGACATCGATTTCGTGACGGTAGGGTCGGAACAGGAAGCCCTCATCCTGGAGATGAACCTTATCAAGCGGCATCACCCGCCGTACAATATCCGGTTAAAAGACGACAAGTCATTTCCTTTCCTCAAGATATCGGTAAATGAGGATTGGCCACGGATATTTTTTACCCGCCGGGTTGAAGACGACGGCAGCCGTTATTTCGGCCCCTTTGCCAGTGCCTACTCCCTGCGGCAAACACTGAAAGCACTGAGAAATATGTTCCCTTTCCGCACCTGCAGTAAACCAATCACAGGTACCGACAGCCGTCCCTGCCTGGAATACCATATGAAGAGGTGTGTTGCCCCATGTACCGGGGCAGCCAGCCGTGAGGAGTATACCGAAGTTATCCGCCAGGTCATACTATTTCTGGAAGGCAAAGACGAAATCGTAGTCAACCAACTGCGGGGAAAAATGGAAAAGGCGGCCGAGGCCCTGGATTTTGAAAAGGCTTCTATCCTGAGGGACCAGATCAAAGCGATCCACAGTGTAATCGAAGGGCAGCGGATCGCGGCTATGGTCAAAGGCGACCAGGACGCCGTAGCATTTGCGCCGAACGGCGACCAGGCGCTGGCCCAGGTGTTTTTCGTCCGGGGAGGAAAACTGATCGGCCGGGATAGTTACATGGTCCAGGGGACCGAAGGTGAAACGCAGGAACAGGTAATGACCAACTTCGTACAGCAGTTCTATGCTTCGAGCCTGTATATCCCGCCACTACTATTATTACAATGTCCAATCGATGATGCCGATGTCTTGCGAGCCTGGTTGAAGAAGCGGCGGGGCGGGAGGGTGGAGATCGAAATCCCCAGCCGGGGGCCAAAGAAAAAATTGATCGAATCAGTAGCGGAGAATGCCCGGCAGAGCCTGGAGCAGCTACGGCTAAAACGGCTTACCGATGCCCGGGACATGAAGCCAGCCCTGGAAGAGATCCAAAAAGAATTGGGGCTGCCGGCCTTACCAACCCGAATCGAAGGTTACGATATCTCCAACATCCAGGGGGCAATGGCCGTGGGCAGCATGGTAGTGATGGAAGACGGCAAACCCAAACCGGCACATTACCGACGTTTCCGGATAAAAACAGTCTCCGGGGCGGATGATTACAGCATGATGCAGGAAGTACTCCGCCGGCGTTTTCACCGGGCGGCGGCCGGTGCGCCAGAAGATGCCGGGGGCTCCTTTGCCACCATTCCCGGGCTGGTGTTGATCGATGGTGGGAAAGGCCAACTCCATGCTGCGTTATCGGTCATGCAGGAACTTAACCTCACCGGTATTCCTCTAGCCAGCCTGGCAAAGGAAAATGAAGAGATATTCATCCCCAACCGGCAGGATGCCATACAACTATCCGGGAGTTCTCCGGGGCGGCTGCTGCTGCAGCACCTGCGTGACGAAGCCCACCGTTTCGCCTTGGGCTATCATTTGAAGGTACGGCAGAAAAATGCACTAACTTCGGCACTGGATGCCGTTCCCGGCATCGGCCCCAAACGTAAACGGGCACTATTGCGGAAATTCGGTTCAGTCAGGGGAATTAAAGAAGCTCAGGTAGCGGATATGATGACAGTGGCCGGCATTACACCGGTTTTAGCCGCGAAAATCAAAGAATATATATAATACTAAATAGCGGGAGTAAAGACGATGTCTCGTCCGGGATGGAATAAAGAATACTGGCGGAAGATCGACAAGGATACACAGCGGAAGCTCCGTACCACCTGCCCGAAATGCGGCAGCGACAAGACCTATTACAACAAGCAGTTCAAGATCTGGCGGTGCGGCAGGTGCGAGCATTCATGGGTGATCGAAGGTATGGGAGACCGTGTGCCGTGGTGGAAGAAACTGTTCCGCCGGAGTTAATCTGCTATGCCAGGATAAATTTCCTAATCGCTTCTGCGGCCCCGTCGTGTTCCACATCTCCGGTAACAAATTGTGCCGCGGCCTTGACCTCAGAGGGGGCATTCCCCATGGCTATCCCCAACCCGGCAGCCGTGATAATAGGTATATCGTTCAAGCCGTCGCCAATGGCCATCACCTGGTCCGGTTCCAGTCCAAGGTGTTGCATCAAGGCTTCCATCGCCGTTCTTTTTGAAACTCCCGGCGTTAAAACATTGATGAAATCGACATCCGGATAGGCTGGAGTTTTGGTTTTTGAGAGGAATAACTCCCGGTCGAACCGCCGGCGGAACTTTTCCGCCCCGGCTTTCTCTTGCGGAGACCTGACGACCAGGGTGCCTTTGATGAATTCCTCATTTTCCGGCAGGCGGGCGAAACTGGTAATCACCGGTTCCACTTTGAAATACTGACGGCGAATATCGGCGACCCAGGAATCCTGCTCCATATAACAGGTGGCCGCAGAAAACAGGTCCATGATAACGCCATTGTCCCGGGCGCAATCGAGCGCCGGTTTGATTAAGCGGCGGTCAATTGCCTTGATATAAAGATTTTCCCGGGTATCCGGATCGGTGACCAGGGCACCGTCAAAGAAGATGTGATAACCGGCCAGATCCAGTTGCTGCAGGATATTCCGGGCAGCCGGGGTAGCTCTGCCGCTGCATAAGGAAACGGACACTCCGCGCCTTTTCAATTCAGCCAGGGCGGCTTTATTCGCTGCCGATATCTCATCTGCCCGTATGAGCAGCGTACCATCGATATCAATGACGACAAGTTTAATACTAATCGATTTTTCCTCAACCGCCTGCCGATATCAGGGCAGAACGATATGTTATACTGGATTAACATGACTGCCGTATTATCAAAGCCGGAAATCCAGGAACTAATAAAAGCCCGGCCACCCCTGGTTGAAGGCTACCTGGACTTGAATACGCAATTACAGCCTAACGGAATCGACGTTACTATCCGTGATATTGCCGTACCAGATTCGGCGGGGACCATCGCCATCGATAATACCAACCGACGATTGTCCAATTTATCCGGCCTGGAATTCAATGCTCAGGGGTATATCGACCTTTCTCCCGGCTCTTACTTAATCACTTTAAACGAGATAGTGAACTTACCTACTAATGTTATGGTACTGGCGCGGCCCCGGTCAAGCTTACTGCGCTGCGGCGTGACCATCGAAACAGCAGTATGGGATGCCGGCTACTCCGGCCGTTCGCAAGCACTGCTGGTGGTGCATAATCCATCCGGTTTTCGTTTGCAACAGAATGCAAGGGTATTACAGTTAGTATTCTTTTACCTAACCGGGGAGACGGAAGCTTACCACGGTAAATACCAACGGGAGAACATCTAGTATTATTTATGATTCGAGAATACGAAAACAGGGAAGCGGAGGAAAACTATGCCCGGGATCAAGAACAAACCCACAATCATCAATGAAGAGATAATCAATGTCAACCGCAGTGCCATCGAACACCGCGCCACCTGGATGGGATTAAGCTTCGAAGAGGCAAAAAAAGCTGGTGTCAATGGTGAGAAAATACTGCGGGCGGCGGTCTCCCAGACCGGTTGTCTCCACGGTACCATTATCCGGGAAAAGCTGGAAAAGCCAGTCCGGCTCGATAAATTTGGCGATGCTTTTCTATCGCCGGTAGCGATAAAAACCTTCGAAATGGAATTCCGAACCAAGACCCCGGATGCCCTGGAAATCCAGTTCCATTATTGTCCCCTGGTAGCCGGCTGGATCAAGTCCGGGATCGCTTTAAAAGACATTCCGACCCTGTGCGACATTGCCATGGACGGGGACCGGAATATCGCGGCTACCGCAGGGGTCGATTTTTCTCTGGGTAAAACTATTGCCAACGGTGATGCCATCTGCGAAGTCAATTTTTACAAAAAGAAAAAATAAGACGTAGAATATCCCTTCCCCAGCCTGGTCACGAGTAGATATCCGGCATCCGGCAATGTCTGACTAAAAGGCCGTTAAATCGATTGATAAGTATCTTTATGTTATAATTTTCGGGATACCTCGACCACCCTAATTATTCCAACAAACACGTACAAAGGAGATGCCTGTTGCCAGTCGATCATAAGTATGTAGTATGGTTTGAAGAAGTTAACAAAGGGGACGTCGGCATAGTCGGCGGAAAAGGGGCCAACCTGGGAGAAATGATCAATGCACATATCCCGGTGCCGCCGGGATTCATCGTCACTGCCGGAGCCTATTTTCACTTTCTAGCGAAAACCGGGATATCAGACCGGATACGTGACATGCTGCAGGGCCTCGATGTAGACGACAGCAAACAACTCCAGCGGGTGGCAGAAAGGGTACAGCAGGTGATCCTGAACGCCGAACTACCGGTTGAGATCGGCAATGATATCCGGCAGGCTTATAAGACGATGGGGGAAGGCCTGGTGGCGGTACGTTCATCAGCTACAGCGGAAGATCTACCGGAAGCTTCTTTTGCCGGGCAGCAATCAACTTTTCTGAATATCGACGGTGAGGAGCCCGTCATCAAAGCGGTACAGAAATGCTGGGCTTCTTTATTCGGTGCCCGGGCGATTTTTTACCGGGAAGAAAATCATTTCGATCACCTGAAGGTCGGTATCGCGGTCCCGGTACAGCGAATGGTAGAGTCCGACGCTTCAGGCGTGATGTTTACTGTAGAACCGACGAGCAGCGACCGCAGCCGAATCGTGATCGAAGCCATCCTCGGCCTGGGTGAGGCAGTTGTTTCCGGTGATGTGACACCAGACCATTACGAAGTCAATAAAGACCCCCTGCGGATATTACGCAAAGAAATCAAGAAACAGGAAGCGAAGATAATCCGCAGCAGTGAAGCAGAAAACGGGGATGCCAATATCAAGGTACCCCTCACCCATAAGGAACAGGCCCAGCAGAAGATTACCGACGCCGATATCATGCTCCTGGCGGAGACAGGGAAACGGCTGGAGGCACATTACCAGTGGCCCCAGGACGTGGAATGGGCTCGAGAGAACGGGCGCATATTCATCGTCCAAACCCGCCCGGTAACCACTTTAAAAGAGGTACAGGTTGAAGCAACCGAAGAAATAAATGCCCCGGTCTTACTCACCGGTTCTCCGGCCAGTCCCGGTATCGCTTCCGGCCCGGTGCGAATCGTCCGTGACCCATCGCAAATAGATGTAGTGATGAAGGGCGATATTCTGGTGGCGGAAATGACCACGCCTGATTTTGTCCCGGCCATGAAACGGGCGGTAGCGATCATTACCGACCGCGGCGGCCGTACGGCCCATGCCGCCATCGTCAGCCGTGAACTGGGCATTCCCTGTATCGTAGGTACCGGCGAGGCCACTACCACACTTAAGGACGGGCAGATCATCAGTGTCGATGGGGCTCGCGGGAAGGTCTATTCAGGCCGGGTCCAGGTAAAGCAGGCAGACCAGACACACCGCACGCGCGGTGAGGTTAAAACCCGCACCAAGCTGCTGGTAAACCTGGCACAACCCGACCTGGCGGAAAATGTCGCTGCCCGCGATGTTGACGGAATCGGCTTATTAAGAGCGGAATTCATGGTCGCCCAAATCGGTGAGCACCCCAGTTATATGATCACCCAGGGGCGGGGACAGGAATTCATCGATAAATTAGCGGCCGGTTTAACCCAGTTCGTTAAGCCATTCTATCCGCGGCAGGTAGTTTACCGGACGAACGACTTTAAAACCAACGAATACCGGGCGCTTAAAGGTGGAGAACATTACGAAGCTATCGAAGAGAATCCGATGCTTGGCTATCGCGGTGTCTCCCGGTATATCGCTGATATCGAAACATTCAAACTGGAACTGGCGGCCATCAAACAGGTCCGGGAAAAATACGATAACCTGTGGGTCATGCTGCCTTTCGTACGGACACCGGCCGAACTCGCCAAGACGGTTAAAATTATCACCGATGAAGGACTAGTCCGTTCGTCCACATTCAAGTTATGGATGATGGTAGAGGTTCCATCAAATGTGATATTGCTGGAGAAGTTCCTGGCGATCGGCATCGACGGCATCTCCATCGGTTCCAACGACCTGACCCAGTTGATATTAGGGGTTGACCGGGATAATGCCAAGTTGTCCAGTGTTTTCGATGAAAGGGATGAGGCGGTCCTCTGGGGCCTGGAAAGGGCAGTCAAAACCGCCAAAGCCATGGGGGTGACGGCATCAATCTGCGGACAGGCACCCTCAGTTTATCCGGAAATAACACAGAAGCTGGTAGAATGGGGCATCACCTCCGTCTCCGTCAGCCCCGATATGATCGATAAGACCAGGGACATAATTTCAAGTGTTGAGGAACGGCTGCGAATCCAGAAATAATTACCACATTACGAATCCGAGAAATGACCGAGGAGAGGGAGGAATCTCTCTCTCCTCATGCCACGAAAAGCCGTGACAGCCGGGGGCGGCAGCGTGCCGAAGACTTATGCCCCATCCGTACGGTATTTCAGCGTGACCGGGACCGGATAATCCACTGTAATGCCTTTCGCCGCTTAAAGCACAAGACCCAGGTTTTCATTACACCACAAGGCGACCACTATGTTACCCGACTGACGCATACCCTCGAAGTATCTCAAATTGCCCGGACGATATCACGGGCCCTGAACTTAAACGAAGACCTGACCGAAGCCATAGCCCTGGGCCATGACCTGGGGCATACTCCTTTCGGCCATATCGGTGAAGAATTCCTCAACGAGGTATTCCCGGGCGGTTTCAGCCACAATGAACAAAGCTTACGGGTGGTCGACCTGCTGGAAAATAACGGCCGCGGCCTGAACCTGACCTGGGAGGTCCGCAACGGGATCGTCAGTCATTCCAAATCAGCGACCGGTATGCTCGAGAACTGGGGTAAAGTTGGAACACTGGAAGGTGAAGTTGTGCGGATTTCCGATGCGGTGGCCTACGTCAATCATGACATCGATGATGCTGTCCGGGCCGGGGTGATCGCGGCCACAGATTTGCCGCAAGCCGCGGTAAATATTCTAGGAAATTCCCGTTCGGAACGTATCAATGCCATGGTTGCGGATGTTATTACCTCATCGTGGGCAGTACGCCGTCCGGAACCACTAGCGCAACCGGCGGTCAGGATGACGCCAGCCGTAACCGAAGCTACCGAGACCCTGCGCCGGTTCTTATTTCAAAATGTATATAATGTACAAGCGGTCCGCCGTAAAGCCCGAGAGGCCCGGTCCGTATTGTACCGGCTATACCGTTATTACCTGCAGTATCCGGAGGAATTACCGGCTGATATAAACGGTACCGAGACGGCCCGCCGGGTGGCGGACTATATCGCCAGTATGACCGATCAGTATGCCGCCAGGTTAGCCCGGAAACTAACGCGAACAAGGTAAACCAGCCCGGATCACCGGGGCAAACCAAGTATGATGAATTTCGTTATATACCACAGGGCTGTTCATTTTGAGATTTTAAGATTGAGTAAAATACGTAGCAAAAATAAAAGAAAGAAATCGAAAATAACCGGGCAATGCCCTTTATTGATGTTATAATATACACTGCATGAGTACTGTATGAGTGCCGTTGACGAAGTAAAACAGCGCATCGATATCGTTGAAATCATTTCCCAATATACGCCCCTGATAAAGGCCGGCCGTAACTTTCGGGCGCGTTGTCCGTTTCACAACGAAAAAACGCCGTCCTTCTTCGTATTTCCGGAACGGCAGAGCTGGCATTGTTTCGGGGCATGTAACACGGGAGGCGATGTCTTCTCCTTTATCATGAAGAAAGAGGGCGTTGATTTTGCGGAAGCCCTGCGCCAGTTGGCAGACAAAGCCGGGGTGGTGTTACCCACTTTTAACGAACCGGACACCAAGAAAGAGGTCCGGGAAAGGCTATATCAGGCCAACGATGCGGCAGCCCGTTATTTCCAGGAATTACTGTCCGGTACGCCGCAAGGGGAAAAAGCCCGGGTTTACCTGCAGCACCGCGGCGTTTCCGGGGCGACAACCGGGGAGTTCCGCCTGGGATATGCCCTGGATAGCTGGGATGCACTTAAGTCATATTTGTTAGAACACGGTTATACCGAGAAGGAAATGGTGGAAGCCGGACTATTATCTACAGGTGAAACCGGACGGACTTTCGACCGCTGGCGGCACCGCCTGATGTTCCCGATCATGGACGAACGAGGAAGGGTGACCGGCTTCGGAGCCCGGGTACTGGAAACGGAGGTTGAAGGCCCGAAATATATCAACACTGCGCAGACCCCGTTGTTCGATAAAAGTGCGACCCTATACGGCTTGCACCTGGCCGTGCCCGGCATCCGGCAAGAAAACCTTGCCGTAATCGTCGAAGGTTACATGGATGTCATCCTGGCCCATCAATATGGGTTTACTAATGTGGTCGCGTCCATGGGCACCTCAATCACAGAAAAACAGGTTAATATTTTGAAAAAACTAAGCCGCAACCTGGTGCTGGCACTGGACCCGGATGCCGCTGGGACGGAAGCCATGCAGCGGTGTATCGATCATGAAAACATCCTGGAATCAGAAATCAAAGTAGTCATTTTACCCGAGGGTAAAGATCCGGACGATGTAATTAAGGAAGACAAAGAGCAGTGGCGGCGGTATATCGCGACCGCCCGGCCGGTTATCGACTATACCTTTGAGACAGTCGCAGCCGGCCTCGATTTTACGAAGGTCAGCGAACGAACGAAAGCCCGGGACCGTTTATATCCGGTAGTGGACACGATCAAGGATATCGTACGCCGGGCCCACTATTTACAACGCCTGGCCGGGATGATCGGCGTTACCGATATCAACCTGGAAGTTTCCATGAAGAAGAAAGCCGCTACCCGCAGTAAAGCTACGGCGGTGCAGGTCAACACGGGCCGTGCCGGTGAGGATGCGCTTTTTAAAAGTCCCGTGGAGGAATATTGCCTTACCTTGTTGATACATCACCCGGAAATCAGACAACAGGGTATTGACTTACCACTGGAATACTTCGAAAATAGTGAGAATCTTGAAATATTCCTGGCCTGGCGCGAGCATGAAAGGTTGACTCCCGAAGAACTGAAAAAAAGGGTTGACCTGGCGATCCACGATCATTTCGATGGGGTCGTCCATAAAAACATACCGCGGGACCGGATCGAGCAGAAATTCAGTGAATGCACCCTTCGTCTACGGGAGAAATATTTACGCAACCTGGAAAGGAAACGGGAAGCCATCCTATCGATGGAACCGGAGGATATCGCCGGTGAGTTGGCACGCAGCCGGCAGACCAGCCTGGAACTAAAAGAGGTTTTTGGTCTCAAAGCAAAGCGAGAACAAGGCCTCAGGAGTTAAGAATGGAATCAGAAGAATTTAAGGATACCGAACAATTTAGTACGGAAAATGCCCCGGAGGAAGAGGAAATCCCTACCAGTGAAGAACTGGAAGATGAATTAAAGTCCGAAGGCATCGAACTAGAACCCGAAGAGGAAGCACCCGTTGAGCTGCTGGAAGGGAACGAACAGGAAGCAGCCGACGACCCGGTCCGGTTGTATCTCCATGAAATCGGGAAAGTTCGCCTGCTGACGGCGCGTGATGAAAGGGATCTGGCGAAAAAGATAGAATTGGCGAAGCGACTGAAAGAAGTACGCAAAACATTGCAGGAAAAGCACGGCCAACCGCCGACAGCGGGAGAAATCTTCACGAACTCGCTCCTCGAAATCGGCCAATCAGTCGAGCTGGTACATGCATTACAAGGAGAGCTTAAGATCAAGGCCACGGAAAGTGTGATTGACAGCATCAGCGAGACGATGCTCCGGGAGACGATCGACGGCGTGATCACCCAGGAACTGGTACAGGCGATTGCGAAAAAGATAGATAAATCGGTTCCGGAGACAGAACAACGCCTTATTAACCTGTCATTGAACTGCGACCTACTGCCCAAAGAAGTACGGGATGTTATCGAAACGAAAGCGAAGTTCGGTGACATGGAAAAATTTGTTAACAGCAAAGCTTTACAATCAACACTGGAGACGCACAAACGGCGGCATAAGCTGTTCCTGGATAACGTAGAAGCTGATGCCGAAAAAGCGAAGCGGCACCTTATCGAGGCGAACCTGCGCCTGGTCGTCAGTGTAGCCAAGAAACATATGGGACGCGGCATGTCCCTGCTCGATCTGATCCAGGAAGGGAATATCGGCCTGATACGAGCTGTGGAAAAATTCGACCACCACCGTGGTTTTAAGTTCAGTACTTATGCGACATGGTGGATACGGCAGGCGATCACCCGGGCCATTGCCGACCAGGCCCGCACCATCCGGGTCCCCGTCCACATGATCGAGACAATCAATAAGCTGCTGCGGGTCAGCCGCCGCCTGGCGCAGGAATACGGACGGGAGCCGACTTCAAAAGAAATCGGGAAGAAAATGGACCTGCCGGCCGAGAAAGTACGGGAAATCGTAAAAGTCGCCCAACTGCCGGTATCTCTGGAAGCGCCAATCGGAGAAGAAGAAGACAGCCACCTGGGTGACTTTATCGAAGACCGGAATGCGCTGCCGCCCGTCGATACCGCCTCCAAGCAATTGCTAAAGGAGCAGTTGAGCGAGGTACTTTCCGAAATGACGCCGCGGGAACAGCGGGTACTAATATTACGCTTCGGACTGGAAGACGGCCGCAGCCGTACGCTGGAAGAAGTAGGCCAGGAATTCAATGTTACCCGGGAGCGGATCCGGCAGATCGAGGCCAAGGCTTTACGGAAACTACGCCACCCCAGCCGCAGCCGCCGCCTGAAGGATTACCTGGAATAACAGGGGGGACAGGTAAATGAATACCGATTTTGCCTTTATCTGCGATTTTGCGGAAGCCACGGCAAAGATAAACGCACTGGGTATCGGCTTTGATACGATCATGGCCGCCCAGCTTCCCATCCGCCACCCTCATTTCTCGCTGGTACTGCAATTACGTGCCAGCCCGGCCGAAGCCGGACAGAAAAGGATACAGGTAAACATGGTAGACGAGGACGGCCATGATGTGATACCGGCGATTCAGGGTCAGTTTAATCTCCCCAGGACGGAAGGCCGGACACACAGTACCGGCCGGTTTGTCATGGAATTCAACTCAGTAGAGTTCAAGAGTTACGGGCAGTATACCGTCACGGTAGCGGTCGAAGGCCTGGAAGTAGCTTCGATTCCCTTCCGGGTCATTCCGCAACCGCCGCGTCCCCGTGGGTCGCCGAACTAAATACGAAAACTCTAATATCTAAACACAAAATCCTAAGCAAATCCCAATAACCGGATACAAAAATCCTCACCCTAACCCTCTCCAAAAATTTGGAGAGGGAACTCTATTCTCCTTGATTGCTGTGACGATAATCCTTCGGACATCATCCCTGAAATAAGCATCAGTTCTGTAGAAACCATGCAATTCTAACCTACGAAAACCAGTACCGGTTAATACATCTTTAATTTCATTCTTTTTTAGCCATAGCTAATCGCCTTAATGACTTTTTCTCCCGCTACTGGAGTCCAATAGTTTGATGGTGCAACCATTGCCACATCCCAGATCAAGGATCGATTGACGATCGCTATACTTCAATTATGTAGAGGAGATTTTGTCAAACCCGGGATAAGTAGCCGGGCGTCATTTTTGCCCTTTCTCTCTCAGTGCAATGGCTAAAATGCCCGGGCCGCTGTGTACACCTAATGCAGGTCCGACTCTAGCTAGTATAATACGCTCTTTGGGAAATATTGAACTCGTACGCTCAGAAAGAGCCTGCGCTTCATCAGGTGTGGTGTTATGCAGAATGGCTAAATCCTGAATTTCTCTGGCATTTTTCACAAAATCCAGTAGTTGGTCTACGCCTTTGGAACGAGTCCGGACTTGACCGGAAGGCACCAGCTCTCCATCTTTTGTCATTAGAAGAGGTTTTACGTTTAAAACTGAGCCCAATAGCGCCTTCGCCTTGCCAATTCGTCCACCTTTAGCCAGATATTTCAGTGTGTCAAAGAGAATAAGCATATGTACGTTGGCAGTGGTCTGACCCAATTCCTCCACTATCTGGTGTAGATTCATCCCGGACTTCGCCATTTTGGCAGCCTGAACAACTACCAGCCCCAAGGCGATCGATACTGTCTGCGAATCGACTATCTCAACAGGACATCCTTTCTTCATAGCCTCCTTACCCAGTACTGCTGAGTTATAAGTGCCGCTCAGTTTGCTGGAGAGATGAATGGAAATGATCCCATCAGCTTCGCTGGACAGTTTATTGTAGACGTCGGCAAAATCCTGTGGGGTTGGTTGCGCAGTCTTAGGATGGACAGGGCCATCCAATAGTCTTTGGTAAAACTCATCTTCGCTAATATCCACACGGTCACGGTAGACTTCATCCCCAAATCGCAAATATTCAGGGACAACGGTGATGCCCAATTCGCCAGTTAATGCAGCCGGTAGGTCAGCGGTGCTGTCAGTCACGATTTTGATATTCATTGTACAATGGTCCCTTATATCATAGGTTGAGGCTTTAGTGTAGTCCTGTAAAGAGGGGGTGTCAATGCCCTGAGTAGGAATAAGTCAATCGTTGTTTCAGGGGGAGTTCGACTCCGGATTATGAAAAATTGCAGTTAACCCTTGTTCGATCGTCCGTTTTTACTTGACCATTACACAGGGACAGTTTTCGTAACATTCCAGATTAGTCAATCAACTTGACTGTACGATAACACTGCATCATAATCATATTCTTCTTATATTCACTTGTCTTGTGCTGTATTGCGGGAGGATGTTATCGAAACTCCGTTGCTCGCAACCAAGCTGTTCATTCCGGAGACTCGGCTGGGCCTTGTACACCGGCCGCGCCTTATGGAACGTCTGAATACCGCATTAAGTTGCCGGCTGACGCTTGTCTCTGCTCCGGCTGGATTTGGCAAGACCACGATCTTGTCCCAGTGGATATCCGAGAACAAACCCCGGGGAAGAGTGGCCTGGATATCACTGGACGAAGGCGATAACGACCCTACCAGGTTCTGGGACTATTTCATCGCTGCAATCAGGATGTTGCAGCGAGACATTGGCAAGACTGCTTTAGAGGTGTTACATTCTTCGCAACCCGATTCGATAGAATCGGTACTGATTTCACTGATCAACGATCTGGCGACCACCTCTGACGACTTAATAGTTGTTTTGGATGACTATCACTTGATCAAGTATGCTCCAGTACACGACGGGGTAGCTTTCTTCCTTGAACACGCACCCCCCCGGTTTCATCTGATCATTGCTACTCGAGCAGACCCCTCGCTACCATTAGCCCACCTTCGAGGCCGCGGGACAATGGTGGAAATAGTTGCTGATGATTTACGTTTCACTGATAGCGAAGCCGTAATGTTAATTAAAGAGGTATATGGTACTGCAATCGGTGTTGAGCATGTTGGTGCACTGAATGAGAAGACCGAAGGTTGGGCAGCGGGCCTGAAGATGGCTGCACTAGCGCTGCGTGGAAGGCAAGACATCGATGCCTTCCTTAAAACCTTTACCGGAAACAATCGTTATATCCTGGATTATCTTATGGAAGAAGTTTTGAAACAACAACCTGTACATGTGCGGGACTTTCTACTGAGCACTTCAGTACTGGAGAAACTCTGCGCCGACGTGTGTAATCACATAACCGGTGATACCGACGCTCAAGATGTGATTGTAAAGTTGGAACAGTCCAATCTCTTTATTGTCCCGCTAGACGAAGAACGGCAATGGTACCGCTACCACCATCTTTTTGCCGAGCTCCTTCGCCACCAATTGGAAATTACGTCAGGTGTAGAGGTTGTAACACGACTTCACCAGCGGGCCAGTCAATGGTACGAGTCCCGTAATCTCGCCGGTGATGCCATACATCACGCATCGGCAAGCCGGGATTGGAAAAGAGCAATGCAGATTATATACGAGGTTAGTGAGGAGAGAATCAAACGGGGAGAAATCGGTACATTACTCCGGTGGCTTAGTGTTGTACCGGAGGAGGTTTTGATCGATAACCCCCGGCTATACCGCCAGTACTGCAGGGCACTAGTCGGTACAAGCCATCCGGGAATCGAATCAGCTTTGGACAACCTGGAAAAGGCGAGCCAGGGAGATGCAAATTTGCAGGGTGAATTAGCGGCGATGAGAACAGGATTGTTGAGACAACGCGGAGATATAGGCACCGAAGCTTTGGCTGAAAAGGCCCTTTCACTATTGGCAACCGACAACACTGTAATGCGCGCCAGAGCAATCTACATGCTGGGAATGATAAAAAGTGACCAGTATTCCTTTGACGATGCAACCATGTTGCTGACCGATGCCGTCAACGCCGGAAAGCAGTCAGGCGATTACTGGACGGCCACGGGAGCTCTACAACGCATAGCTGAAATCTTTCGTGAACGGGGTAATCTTCATAAAGCGATTTTGACCCTAAACGAGGCCATCCAATTGGGAGGAGATAGCCCTGCTGGTGCTACACCTTGTAGTTTCCTGAGCCGCATTATGTATGAACTCAACCAACTGGATATGGCAGTCAAGAATGCGGCACTCTCGGTCAAATGGAGTAATATGGGCGGGAACGTGGGGCCTGTGTACGGGTACATCTACGGCGCACTAGCCAGACTGGTTCAAGGTGATTTGACTGGTGCGGTTGAGATACTTCAGACCTCAGATAAAGTAATAGCTGAGCCAACTATATCACCTTTCTTCAAGGCCCGGCATGCGGCCGGCCATGTCTTATTTGCGATTCGATATAATGATTTGGATACGGCTTCGAGTTGGGGCAAACGCCTAATGCAGCATACTGATGCCCTTACGATGGATTGCGCACATATTCCGGCACGCCTGCTGATTGCAGAGGGTAAAAAAGAGAAGGCAGCCGATGAGTTAAGAAGTATACATGAAAAGATGATGGTGCTTAATGCTCATGGGTTAGCCATTACTGTACGTGTTTGCCAGGCGCTCGCGGCCAGTACCGAAACCGAGGCTCTCACATATTTGGCAGAAGCTCTAGTCAATGCGGAACCCCAGGGTTATGTGCGAACCTTCGTGGATGAGGGCAAAGTGCTTATTCCTTTCCTTCAAAAAGCATTAGGTCAGGGAATTGTCCCGGAGTATACGCACATGCTGATCGATATCATTGAATCGGAAGAACGGCAGCGAAGAACAAGTAATGGAATTTCGACGTCATCGACACTATATTCCGGACCATTGAGCGCCCGCGAACTGGAGATCCTGAGATTAGTAGCAGAGGGCTTATCTAACCAGCAGATCGCCGATAGACTGGTCATCAGCCTCGGTACAGCTAAGACACATGTCCACAATATTTTCGAAAAGTTGAACGCTAAAACACGCACCCAGTGTCTTGCCCGGGCACGAATGTCAGGACTGATCTAGACCATAATCGTTTTACAGACGGTATGTTATCCATAGGCCCTCATACTTCCCAATCTGCAGACACAACTCTTTTTCTTCCACCAGTCATATAGTGTCTCGACAACGGAAATCTCCCTTAAAAATAAACCCCCGAATCTATCTTTAGATGTATTCCTATTCCATCCGCCTTGCTGTTAGTATGGTTCACATTATTGCCTTTGATATTGGGAAGAATGGTTCTCTATCAAACCAACGCTTGTGGGCGAATCTTGATAGAGGTTTGGTTAATCTAAAAAATACAGGACAGGAAAATTAAAAAACATGGAGGAAAGGTAATGGCTGCTAATGGTAAAACTGACTATCGAACCTATATGGATTATCTGGAAGCACTTTCCGTACTAGTTTCTGTCTATGAAGCGAAAGACCGTTTTATCACCGGTCATTCGGAGAAGGTGGCAGACATGGCAACGGCTATAGGTAAACAACTTGTCCTTACACCCGTCCTTATCGAAAAGTTAAGAATAACCGGAAAGATCCACGATATCGGTAAGGTTGGTATACCTGATGCGATCCTGAATAAAGCAACGCAGTTGACGGCGGAAGAGTGGCAGTTTATCAAGGCTCATTGTGACACTGGTGAACGTATCCTTCAGCAGATAGTCACAGATGCGGAAATATTGAGTATGGTAAGGCACCATCACGAACGGTTTGACGGTAAAGGATATCCTGATGGGATTTCAGGGGAACAAATCCCTATTGGAGCCAGGATACTGGCAGCCGCCGATGCTTATGATGCCATGATGACCGATAGACCATACCGGGGGAAAATAGAAATACGCGCGGTTATCGCCGAGTTTGAACGTAATAAAAACCGTCAATTCGACCCGGTAGTAGTCGATGCCCTAAACAGAATCACCAGAAAATAAAAAAACATGAAAACGGGTGAACGATGGAGACCTTGAAAATAGGAGTAACTTCATGCAGGTAGTTAAGATCAGGATCAAGGGTCACATCGACAGAGATTGGTCGGACTGGATCAGTGGGCTGAGGATTGTTCACACCTTGAAGGGCGAAACGGTCCTGGCTGGAACGATCCGTGACCAAGCCGTACTCTGCGGGTTGTTTTCCAAGTTAGCCGACATGGGCCTTCAGATCAATTCTATTTCCTCTCGGATATCAAAAACGCCTGATGAGGTGACGAATAGGGCAAAAATAGTTAAAACAATATAGCAATGATATCAGTCATAACAGTCGTAGTAGAGGTAATTAACTAAGGTAGCATTAAAATACGTGTACCCTGACAACAGTACGTCATATATTAGGAGTGCTTATTGTTCACTTTCCATTCAACTCCTTCACGGATGAGCAGGTTAGTTTGGCATAACACATGATTTGAGTGATACATCGATCTGTTGGAGAAAATGTATACGCAAATATCCCCAAAAAACCGTTGACTTATAGTGTGTGAACTTATATGCTATTAAGATAAATACATCAAATATACCAATTATCCTATAGACAATAGTCATGTAAAATCGAAAATTTAATCAACTGCCTGTCATGGGCAGTTTGCAATAGAACAGGTTGACCTGATCGGAAACAAAACATCTGGTTTGTTATTAACCCTGGCAACGATTACGCCGTTGTATAGAAAAACAACCGCAGTTCTGGTTAAGTACCTTGAGATTTATTATGTTCGGAGGATGATATGAGACGCCCCATACTTGTGATACTGGTTTCATTATTGGTTTTCCTGATTGCCGGCTTGTCTTTAGCATGCTCGAAAGGTTCCACCACAAAAACCACTCAGGATAGCAGCCAAACATCTACCGCCGTATCTACATCGACGACCACTTCCAGCGCATCCAAACCCGGGGGTTTGCCGGATATTGCTGATATGAAATCACTGTCCAGTTATCGCATGTCCATGATGACTAAGATGTCAGAGGGTTCAGGCTCGGTCAGCTATATGAAGTACGAGTGGGTAAGAGACCAGAAGGCTGAACACGCCTGGATGGAGGATGCCAACGGTAAGATCACTGAAGTATATATAAAAATCGGTGATAAATACTGGATGTATACGGGATTTGCCGGCATGGGTTGGGTCGAACAACCACCGCAAACCACAACCGCTTCATCCGTGTCATCCGATCTGGCCAGCCAGTTCAAACAGGTACAACAGGATGTGGAACATTCTAAAGCCCGTTTTGATAAAAAGGGAACGGAAACAGTAAACAATGTCCGTTGTATCCGTTACGAGTTTGAATATACATTAACTACCGATATGCCTAACCTTGCGACCGGAGGCACGACCAAAACTGATGCGCATAGCATTGGTGAAGCATGGATTGCCGACCAGAGTGGCCTGCCTGCCGTAATGATCAAGTCCAAAAGTACGACCGATATTGTTATGGCCGGTGAGAAAACCGTGATGGACATGGAACAAAATCTCACCGATATCGGAGCTGCCATCACCATCAACCCACCGGAAGGGGCTACACAAGTCCCCACCGGCATCCCTACAATACCGACCGGTATTCCCACATCCATACCAACCACCACGACAACTCCTCCAACGACTACGAATACTCCCCCAACAACTACCAGTACTTCTCCCACTACCACCACTCCGCCAACCGGAGCAACACCGACCTTCGCTGACAATTTCCAAGGCACCTGGAATGATGATTGGGGATGGACAGACCCCAACAACGATGTTACTTATAGCCTTACGGCACGTAGCGGATTCCTCAGGCTGACGGTACCAGGAGACAATGATCTGGCAGGCGTTGCTAATTATGATGCCCCGCGCCTCCTGGTTCCGCAGAATGGCAACTTTACCATGGAAACACTGGTCGAGTTCGATCCTCAGGAGACTTATCAGGGTGCCGGGTTACTCGTCTGGCAGGATGAAAATACCTTTTTACGCCTGGAGTTCGGATATGGCGGTATGGGAGGTATTGAGAAAAACGCTGTCTTTGTCAAGCAAGAAGAAGGTGGCCTTGGTCTAGTAGGTAGTATCGACTTGTCCGCTTCACTTAATCGTCTCGAGTTGCGATTACAACGTACCGGTGATCAATTTTCAGCCTGGTACCGTGAGGTCGGCGGCACATGGCAGGAAATCGGCTCTACTGAATTAAACCTTGCATCAACTATTGACGTTGGTATTATACAGGTTACTCAATACACCACATCTGAGATTTCGGCAGACTTTGACTACTTTAAGGTATTTACACCATAAAGGGTTGAGGTATATGAGACTAGAACCGATAAAAAAGGAGTTGTTAAATTGAGAAAGATAATATTAGTGACACTTGCACTGCTTGTGATGACAGGCAGTATCAGCATATCCGCCTGCAGCAATGGAAAGGAAGGAAATGAGACAGCTACAAAAACACAAACCAATCTGCAGGCGACCGCAACTACAAGTACAAAACCTGTTTCAGGGAACAGCGGAAGTTGGCGTGATATGCCGATCTATCCGGGATCAAAAGAAGTATTTAAAATCAGTTCCGATGAAAGTGAAACTGTAAATGATAAACCGGCTGTATACGAATCGCGTATGTACGAGACCTCAGACAAGGGCGACGATGTGATCGCTTTTTATAAAGATAAAATGGCTGCCAATGGCTGGACCGAAAAAATGTGGATGGAACTGGGGTCGGAAGGTGAAGGGTCTTCTATAGGAGAGTATGAGAAGAACGGCGGCGATAATATTGCCGTCGTACAGATCTCAGATACAGATGAAGGAACAATGATCAAACTAGACACCAAATATCCAAAATAATTGTGGATGATGTAAACCCACAGGGTAATTGGTATGTATGACTTTCTTTAATACAGATTCTGAGAAATAATGGAAATTCGGTCTAGCACTAAGAGTTTGGATAATGACTACTCTATTTTTTAGTTACGGCAAATTCAACTAAATAACAAATAAGAATTTTACGTACAGGTAACAGCTAGTACTTTAAAGCCATTACTATACTCTTGCGAATTGTACCATTTTACTTATTGTGTAGGTTAAGTAATATTAGCTACACTTATTTTGAATAAGAATAATCATAAAAAGAAATAGTCAAGTCGCAAGTAAATAACCTCTCGAAACAAACCTCCCATTTCAGGAGAATGGCTTTATATTTATATGTTGACGGAAATTTTTAAATCCAGAACCGATATCCAGCTGCTAATTAAAACACACCTGGATGATAATATCGATGATACGGCGATCCGGGTCGAAGAACCGTACAATAAACCGTCTTGTAGTACAGATACAGTCCATGAAAACTCATCTATCTTGGTGAAAGAGTCGGAACTCATAAGACAATGTGAATTCCTGAAACACAAAGTAAGTAATCAGGAAAAAGCAATCAGAAAACTAATCCTGGGTTCTTATGAATCCATTGTAAATGCTATCGAAGCTAAAGACCGGTACACTGCCGGGCATTCCAGAAGGGTGGCAGCGATAACCGAGATAATAGCGCAATTAATCGGTTTCAACCAAACTGACCTTGAAGATCTATGCTGGGGAGCATTATTACATGACGTGGGAAAGATTGCCATCGATCCGGCAATTCAGAATAAGCCTGGCAAATTAACCGATGACGAATACAAGCAGATAATGTTACATACGCAGATTGGACCGGATATTGTCAGGCCAATCGTAAAAAGTGACATCCTCGATATAATACGATGTCACCATTTTCGTTACGACGGCCAGGGTATCAACCAGATGAACGAAGGGGTCGAGATACCTATCGGAGCCCGTATTGTAGCAGTAGCCGATACATACGATGCGATGACCACCGACCGTCCTTACCGAAAAGCTCTTCCCAAGGAAACTGCATTCCAGGAAATCTCAAAATGTAGCGGGACTCAATTTGACCCTGATATCACTTTGGTATTCATAAAAGCCCGCGATATATTAAGCAATCCTGAAAATATCGACAACAACATCAAAAATATTATCTATGTATAACATGGTAGTACACTGATTATCAGGTTCAACCCGGTAAATTTCACTTACCAAATATCAGCAACTTCATAAGAAAAAGGGATATTAATGTTTAGTGCGGAATGTCTTGAGTGTAAAAAGATATATCACGGCTGGAGCCTGAAATATGCCAGTGAAAGAATATGCCCGGTTTGTGGGAACCAGCTCATACCGAAAGAAGAAACCTTATGGAAACCAGAAAACGGCGTTGATGATGCAAATGGCCCCGTATCAAATAAATAACAGCGCGTCAACCTGCACTATGCAGACCAAGATTAAATACAATATACCTTGATGTTACTGTAATAGTATTATGTTCCTGGTTTCCTGAATAATCTGATGTGTATTCCAGGTTATTAGTGCCAAAGGTTGCGAGCCTGCTTTCAGGCAGTACCATCCACTCTATGGAACGCGAATCTTGATATATCTACTTATTTGATGTAAGGCTCAATATGAGCGGGGAGATAGACAGTGTGACTTACAGTTGGAGAATATTGACGTCGATCTTGCCGTCGTTGATATTCAGGATGCCGACGGTTCCCAATCCCTGCTTGTAGTGAAGGAAGGTCGGGCTGCCCGGGCTTACCAGCAGTATACCTTCGTAACTTTCCACGATCGTCTTGTGCAGATGGCCGAAGACTACCAGTTCCGGGACTTTAATATTTTTAAACTCATACTCGCGCCGGTGCAGCGGCGGCGGGGGACTGAAAATCTTCGGCCGCTCGTGTATCAGCCAGACACAATGCCCCTCGATATCCAGGACATGTTTATCTTTCACCCGGACGTCGGCAATGGTGGTACCGTAATCGTCATCGCCTTGCGCGGCAATCACGGGGGCGATCTGGGCGAGGTCGTCGAGCACACCGCGGTAATAAATATCCCCACCGTGCATGATCAGGTCTACCCCCTTAAAGGCAAGCTTGAGCTCGGCCATCGGCAGCGCCTTAGCCGCATCCGGGATATGGGTATCCGAGAGTAAACCGATGCGCATAGTAAACCAGCCTCCACAGGGGGAAAATAAACCTATCTTAAGCATGACTTTAACCAACTGACTTTTGTTTGTCAAGAAAAAGCCGAACTTTTACTAGTTATAGTCGTTACGTTTTTATGTATTATGCTAGAATTATGCGACAGGTAGAAGAATGATTCCCGTTAGATTGTCGCTAAACAATTTCATGCCATATAAAGCCGGGGTGGCCCCGATCGATTTTACCAGCATGCATATCGCCAGCATTTGCGGTGATAACGGTTCCGGTAAATCATCATTGATCGATGCCATGACCTGGGCGTTGTGGGGTAAAGCCCGGGCACGGTCGGATGACGAACTGATCCACCAGGGTGAAAACAGTATGCAGGTGGTCTTCGATTTTGCGGTCGGCAGCCAGGTTTACCGCGTCATCCGCAAGCGCACCCGGGGCAAAAGCAAACGGGCACCCGGACAGAGTTCACTCGACTTATTTATCGACAACGAGGGCACTTTTCTACCGATCTCCGGCGACCGTATCGATGCCACGGAAAAGAAAATCATCGAAGTTCTCCACATGGACTACGATACTTTTATCAACAGTGCCTTTCTGCGCCAGGGACACGCCGACCAATTTACGGTTGCCAAAGCAGTTGAGCGTAAAACAGTCTTGACCAGCATCCTCGGCCTTGCCACCTACGACCAGTTGGAACAGGATGCCCGTGATATTGCCAACCGTCGGGGAAATACCCGCCTTCAGGTCGAGACTAACATCCGGGATATCGATGCGGAATTATCACATAAGCCGGCCTATGAAGAAGAAATGGCGCAGGCGCAAAGGCAGCTGACCGATATCGAAAAAGACCTGGCCGGACTCGAGGATTCACTTATCCGCCTGCGGCAGGAAAAGGAACTGCTTTCGGCAAAACAATCGCAGGCCGTACAAATGGAAGAGCAGATCAACCGCATGAACCGTGACCGGCGCCGCTGGCAAGAACAAGCTGCGCAAAACTCGCTGCGGGTGGAGGAATATGCCCGGCTCCTTGAAAAACGCAAAGACATCGAAGATGGATATGCTAATCTTATCCAGCGGCGTAAACAGAATGACGAACTGGGGCAAAAGTCCCGTGTGGTCAGTTCTCTGCGGGAACACCAACATAAACTGGAGCTAGCCATCATCCAGGCAAGCCAGGGACTGGTCAGAGAGCATACGCTAGTCGAGGTAGCCATAAATGACCTTCAGGCGAAGTATCAACAGGGTAGTGTGCTGCGTGCCGCTCTGCAACAAGCCCGACTGGAACTGGAGCAATTAGCCGCCTCAGATATTTCACTGACGGCCTTGAAAGACACCCGTCAGACGGGACTGGCCGAACTACGTCAATTTGAGGCGGAGCGGGCGAGAGTTGAGGCTGAAGCAGCCGATTTAAGCGGAAAGCTGGCACTACTGGAAAGCGGTACCGGGGCCAAGTGTCCCCTGTGTGAGCAAGAACTCGGCCTTGCACATATCAATCTCATTAAAGATAAGTACAATAAGGAAAAGCAGGAAAAGGGGGGCGTGGTCCATTCATTAACAGCCCGTATCGCAGCCCGAACAGCCGAGCTGGCACGACTGGAACGCGAGGTATCTCAATCGGAAACCAGGTTGAACCGGGCGCGGGCGGACATACAGGGTAAAATCGGCATGCTCACCCGGCAGTTAACCGAGGCCGAAGAAGCCGGGGGAAAGTTGGCCGGGCAGAAGCAGCAATTGGCCGATATCGAAGAACGCCAATCAAGCAAACAATATGCCCTGGAGGAGCAAACCCTTCTTCAGCGACTCGAAGCGGAAATGGCGGAAATCGCTTACGATGTCCGGCAACACGATATAATTCGCGCCGAGATAACCCGGCTGGCCGATGAATTCGAAACACCGAAGCATAAACTGGAACAAGCAGAACGTCTGATGAAGGAAGCCTCCGAGGCGGCGGCGGCAGCGCAACAGGCGGCACAGGAACTACAGGCCGGACTTGCGGACTACAATAATAAGAAGGCGATGCTGGAGAGTGAATTAACCGTCTTCTCTGAAGTCTCTGCTTCTCTCGTCGAAACCGAAGCCAGCTACCGGGCGCTTTCTTCACGGCAGACGACAGCCCGGGAAATCATAGGCAGCACGCGGGAAAAATTGAACCGTTGTGCCCAACTGGAAAAGACGAAGATAGAGCGTACCCGGCAGCTTCAGCAATCACTCACTGAAGAGGAGATATTCCGTGAATTATCCGAAGCTTTCGGGAAAAAAGGCGTGCAGGCCTTACTCATTGAAATAGCTTTACCTGAAATCGAAGCGGAAGCGAACCGATTACTTTCGCGGATGACCGATAACCGGCTTCACGTCAAGTTCGAAACCCAACGGGAGACGAAAAAAGGAGACCTCCTGGAAACACTGGATATAACCATCTCCGATGAACTCGGCACACGGAACTATGAGTTGTTCAGCGGCGGCGAAGCTTTCCGTATCAACTTTGCCATCCGTGTCGCCCTCTCAAAAGTTTTAGCCCGCCGTGCCGGGGCGCCCCTGCCGACACTGATCGTCGATGAAGGCTTCGGCACCCAGGATGCCTCGGGAATGGAAAAACTACGGGAAGCGATCACCTCAGTCCAGGACGATTTCGAGAAGATACTGGTCATTACTCATATCGAAGAATTTCGCGATGCCTTCCCCGTTCGAATAGATGTCATAAAAGGGCCGCAAGGTTCAACCATAGAGATAAGCTGATTTTCGCAAATAAGAATTACCTGCGGAAAAATAAAAAAAAGCCCGGTGTTAAATCCCGGGCTTTTTTTGTGTAATATCTGTTTAAGTCATGATTATCCTAAATCAAAACCTGATATCCGGTTTGGTACCGAGCTCCTGGGCGATGCCCGGCGATATCCGGTGGCCAAGCATCCGGTAAGCTTCGATGGTCAGTTTGATCATGGAAGACCGTAATTGCGTTTTCTCTTCTTCGGTCAGGCAGGAAAAAATCATATCGACCGAGTTCCTAGTCATTTTCTCGGCCATCTCCTTACCTTTCTCGGTCACTAATACTTCATATTTCCGTTTATCGACTCCGGCCTTTTTCTTGGATACCAACCCCTGCCGGGTCATGCGGTCGATCAGCGTGGATATCGAATGGTGCTGCCGCTGTGTGATATCTACCAATTGATTAATAGTGGTAGAGCCTTCACTTTCGCGAAGGATATCCAGAACATGGGATTGCTCCGGCGTCAGGTCATATTTCGATAATTCCATTTCCCGTGAACGGGCGATCATAAACCTGGCGTGATCCAGCATTCTCCATAATGAGAAATTAGCCTCTGTAGCAAATCCCCGCCAGCGTGGTTTCTCTTCCATGACTATACACTCCTCCTGGTTTCTTTGGCTAGCGTTGCTAGTGGATTCTACCATACCCAGTCAAGAGATAAAAATCATTAACAAACAATCGTATATTTTTTACTTTCTTGCGGTTTAAAAACTTTAAAGTTATAATTCCCGCATCCAATCTAGTGGGAGGCTGGTACTCATGTCCGTTAAAGCTGTTGCAGATATTTTAAATGCACGTTCGGTGGCGGTGGTGGGAGCCACACGAGTTGGGGAGTGGGGTGGAGGGGGGTTCGTCGGGGGTTTAACGCAATATGGATACCGGGGACAGGTCTATCCCATCAATCCGAAATATGACGAGATCCGGGGACTAAAAGCTTATCCGTCACTCCGGGCGGTACCCGGGGATATCGATTACGTAATATCCAGTATACCGGCGAAAGATGTACCCGGCATGTTGGCAGAAGCGGCAGAGAAAAAAGTAAAAGCGGTACACCTCTTCACAGCCCGATTGGGGGAAACCGGCCGGGCGGAGGCAATCGAATTACAGAACCATATCCTACAAATGGCACGCAACGCCGGCTTCCGTTTACTCGGCCCCAATTGCATGGGTGTCTATTATCCTGCTGGCGGAATGTCATTCCATACCGATTTTCCTAAAGAGTCCGGGGAGACCGGCTTGATTTCCCAAAGCGGCATGCTGGCCCGGGAGATCGTCCTGGCTTCTCCACTCAAGGGGACATATTTCAGCAAAGTATTCAGCTACGGAAATGCAATCGATCTCAACGAATGTGATTTTCTGGAATACCTTACCGATGATGCGCAGACAAAAGTCATCATGATGTATATCGAAGGGGTCAAAGATGGAAAGCGGTTTATAAAGACACTGAAACGGGCCGTGGAAACGAAACCCGTGATCATCTTAAAAGGCGGGCAGGGGGAATCCGGAGCCCGAGCCACATCCTCACACACCGGTTCGCTTGCCGGGACTAACAGGGTCTGGCAGGGAATGATAGCCCAGACCGGAGCGGTGACGGCCGACAGCCTGGATGAATTAGTTGACCTGGCGGCTGCTTTCCGTTTGTTGCCGCCGGTGCGGGGCCGCCGGGTGGGTGTGACCGGTGGTGCCGGTGGTTCCAGTGTACTGGCAGCCGATCAATGTGAGAAAGCCGGCTTGGAGGTAGTCCCATTATCTGATGCCTTCCGGGAAGAATTACGCAAGCGGAATGTCTCCGTTTGGGACTGGCTGGGTAATCCCGCCGACCTTTCGATACGAGAGGATGATAGCCTATCTGCCGGACTGGTTCTGGAATTAATGGCCAAGGACCCTGGTTTCGATGTACTGATCGTGATCACCGGTATGCCCGGCCGGCCGCCCGGACCTCCCGGCCAAGCCCCACCCCCGACCGAGGTGATGCTGCAAGAGCAATATGCGATGGACAAAGCCCGGCAGAAACCCTTCGCAGCCGTGGTGGCGGATAAAAGCCTGCGCCTGAGCGATATGAACAACATGGAATGGCGAATGCTTTGTGATACGCGAACCGCGCTGATAAAACTCGGCGTACCATTCTTCCCGACCACCGGCCGGGCAGCGTATGCTATACGCAAGGCATATGATTATTACCGCCGCCGGGACGGACAAACATAAAATAATCTAAATCATCAGGCATAAGATAGTCTGTTATCAAATCTGTTTGGATATTGTGTACTATTTACATCATATTGGACATGATACTGTTTCAGGTTGTATATTTGTAATGTGTCATAGTATCTGAAAGGAGAGGTTATGACCAGTGAGAATCAACTAGAATGGACCCGGCAGGATTTCCCTGCCTTGAATAACTACCGTGACGGCAAGCCGCCGGTCTATTTCGACAGTGCCTGCAATACCCTGGTGCCCCGGTCAGTGATTGAAGCGATCGACGAATATTACAACCAGTATCCGGCTTGCGGTGCCGGCCGCAGCCGCCACTGGTTTGCACAAATGGTAACCGACCGTATCGACGGCAATGCCGAGGCCGGTATCCAGGGCTCCCGCCAGATCATTAGAGAATTCATCAATGCCCGTACCGAGCGGGAAATCATCTTTACCACCAATACCAGCCACGGCATCAATATTGTTGCTTCCGGTATTCAGTTCAAACCCGGGGAAACGGTGCTGCTGACGGATAAAGAACATAACTCGAACCTGGTACCCTGGCTACGCCTGAAAAAGATGGGTGCCATTAAACTCGATCATGTGAATCCGACTGCGGAGGGGTATCTTGACCTCGACGACATGGAGAAAAAACTGAAAACCCAGCGGGTACGCCTGGTCAGTATGGCGTACAGTTCCAACCTCACCGGATATACCATCCCGGCGAAAGAAGTGATCAGTTTAGCCCACCGTTACGGGGCCAAAGTGCTGTTAGACGGGGCGCAAACGGTACCGCACCAGACCGTTGATGTACAGGCCCTGGATGTTGATTTTCTGGCTTTTTCGATCCATAAGATGTGCGGGCCGCGCGGCATCGGCGTCCTTTACGGTAAAGAGGAACTCCTCGGCCGGGAGCTTCATGAAGAAGATGAACCCGAAGGGGTGCTGATTCCGGCGATGCTGGGTGGTGAGACTGTCGAGAATACGACTTATGATGACTATACCCTGCTCCCTTCGCCGCGCCGTTTCGAGGTAGGGTTACAGGACTATCCCGGCCAGATCGCGGCCGGTACGGCGGTAAAATACCTCCAAAAAGTCGGTATGGACCGTATCCATGAACAGGAAATAATCCTGAATACTTACCTGTCAAAGAAACTCCTCGATGAAGTATGGTGATGCCGGTTGGTTCCGCATCCTCGGCCCGGCCGATGTGAAACAGCGCGGCGGTATTTTAACGTTTGAGATCAAGCGGCCTAACCCCATCGGCATCGCCGAGGAACTCAGTGACAAAGCCAATGTCATGGTGCGGGACGGCCTTTTCTGTGTCCATTCATATCTCAACTATAGTTTTTGGTTTCGGTTGGACCAAGCCCCGGCTGCCCTCAGAGCACCGCATGACTTACCGGGCTTCGCTTTATTTTTATAACAATTATCCAGGACTGTGATATTTTCCTGGATACCCTGCGTGAGATTTTCAACGAGCGGGCATATATCTAACTTTTTGTTATATTAATAGAGAGTGAGAGTAAACTATGGACGAAGTTGTTACCGAACGTTACCGCAACCTGATGAAGAGCGGCTTCAAGAACGCCGGCTTGATCGAGTCGCCCACGATGTTCATCGACTCCAAAGCCGAGGGCGTGTCCATCTGCGGGCAGGGCAGTACCGACTACATGAATATCTATATGAAGGCCGAAGGTGGTGTCATATCGGATATCAAGTACCTGTGTATGTGCGACCCAACGGCTAATGTGGTAGTGGAAGCCCTTTGCGACCTGACTCGCGGCAAGACCCTGGAAGAGGTCAAAGCCCTCACCAAGGAGCAGTTTTTCGAGGTCATCGGCAGCGACGGGGGAAATGTCTACCGTAAAGTATGGGCAGCCATTGAGTTAGTCAACCGTGTCATCAAGCGTTGGGAAGCCAAACAGGCAGAACTCTCAAAAAACTAATTCTGTTTATACAATACTGAACACGAAAAATTCCAATTTCCCCTCAAATCTATTAGTACGCTAAAGGAGTCGCTATGGCTGACAGAAAATACAAATGTCTCAATCCCGTGGGCATCCAGGACCCGGTGGAATTATTTCCCCTTTCCCCCCGCCTGGACAAACTCGAAGGTAAGACCATTTTCTTCAGCATCGGTGCCGGTGGCGAGCAGGATATCATCATTCCCCTTACCAAGCGGCTGCAGAGCGACTATCCCCAGGTGAACTGGCAGATACGGATGGCGGCCGAGCACCGTACGGTCGCCGGCAGTAGTGCCCTCTCCGAAGAAGATATGAAGGTGGCTGACGCCTGCATCCGCGGGGTGGTGTGGTGACACGGGGCGATCTGGGAGCAGTTGCCCCAGCTTGCCGCAGTGGAAAAAGCCGGTATTCCCATGGTCCTACTCATTTATCCCGACCAGGAGGACTGTTTCCGCCAGTCAGCACGGCTGGCGGGTGTCCCTGATATGCGGACGGTCCATGTTTCCCGTACTCTGCCCGGCCCGCAGGATGTCGACCGCTTTATCGGGGAACTAATGGATGCTTTGATCCGGCCGTTGACGGCTAAAGAACAGCAGAAAAGCGTTTTCGGCGGGCCCGAACCCCGCATCCTCTTCGAAGGCACCCTGGAAGAAGCCGAGGTATTTTATGCCCAAACCGAGCAGATTCCCGCCCTGGAAAACGCGATTTATTTCAAATATAGCGACGGCTTGCCCGTCGTCATCCCCACCGAGGAACGGGTAGCGGCCATGCTAAAAGGCACCAGTCATAAACCTGATGAAGTGCTAACCTTCCATGCCGACCATACACTGGACCCGCGCCAGTTGCAGATGGGACGCAGCGGCAAGAAGGGCGACCAGTGCCGCTTTGTCCCCATGAAGCGCCGGGCGACAGTGGAGAAAATAGCGACGATCGGGGTGATGGCCGGCTGTAAACCGGAGCACATGCCCATTCTGCTGGCAATGGCGGAAGCCGGCGGCGGCAGCGGTGACGGGCGTGCCGGCGATGTCTTCATCCTCAGCGGCCCCATCGGCCGTCAGATCGGGATGAATTTCAATGTCAATGTGATGGGGCCAGGGAGTCCCAACCGGGTATTGGGGCGTGCGGCCGACCTGATGTTCCGCAACCTGGGCGGCAATATTCCGGCGGTGACCAACTGCGGCGTCTGGGGCCACCCCGTCTATAACGTAGTCCCGGAAAATACCGAAGCCCTCCCGCCCGGCTGGAAAGGTGTTAATGAGGAATACGATTTCAAGAAGAATGAAAGCTGCCTGGTGGTCTACCGCATAGGCAAGGGCTTCAGCCCTGAAATCTCGCAGACGATGTTCTCGCCCGGCGGCTACCGGGCTTTCCAGAAGTCCGGCCACGGCGGCATCGCCCGCCGCCTGGGGGTAAAGGGTGTCCCCGGACCCAAGAACTGGGTGGAATACCAGCTTTCCAGCTTCTGGGCCGGCAACGAGACCGGTTATATCTTCTATATGCTGCCGGAAATGGCGCGGCACCTCTGGGAAGCCGGATTCAAGACGAAGGATTCCTTTTACGAGTGGATGTACAAGAAGAGCTTTATGACAAAAGCCCAGTATTATACGCATTCCTGGCCGGATGTGAATACCAATGCCTGGAACGCGGATCGAAAAGACTTCGGGCAAGCACTGGAAAGAACTGCCCGACGATTACATGGTACCGGCGATGACCGATCCGTATGCCTGCATGGTCGTAGTTACCGGCGGCGGGGAGGAAGTGTCCCTGTGGACGACGGGGCGGGGCGGCGGCTTCGACCAGGCTTACAGCATCGACGCCTGGCGCTGATTTACGACTATCAATATCGATATTGACATATTTTCCGGTATGTGCCATACTTTTGCCCATTCGCGCATCGGAAATGATATCCGGTGGTTCAGGTTTTTTCCTGCTATTTTCTCACGAAACCCCCGTCGGATGTTATCATTCCCGGAAATTTATGCAGAGAGGAGAATGCATGCCAGCCAAGAAGTATAAGTTTTTGAACCCTGTTGGTTTCAGTGATCCTGTCCAGCAGATTCCCATTGCAAAGCGGCTCGACAAGCTCGATGGCAAGAAAATTTTCTTCAGCCTCGGTGCCGGCGGGGAGCAGGATATCCTGATCCCGCTGACCAAGCGCCTGCCTGTGGATTATCCCCAGGTTGATTGGCAGGTCCGGACGGCGGCCGCCCACCTGACCATCGCCGGCAGCAGCGCCCTTTCCGAAGAGGAAATGAAGGTAGCTGATGCCGTGATTCGCGGCGTGATATGGTGACATGGCGCTATCTGGGAGCAGTTGCCCCAGTTAGCCACCGTGGAAAAAGCCGGCATTCCCATGGTCCTCATCATCTACCCCGACCAGGAAGAATGCTTCCGGCAAGCTGCTAAATTAGCCGGCGTGCCTAATATCCGCACCATCCATGTTTCCCGAACTTTACCCGGCCCCCAGGACGTCGACCGCATCATCCGGCCCCTGATGGATGCGCTGGTCCGGCCGTTGACCGAAAAAGAAAAGGCCGGCGGGGTACTTTAATGATACCGACAACAAGCGGATCATCTTCGAAGGTTCGCTGGAAGATGCCCAGGAATTCTTCTCCCAGAGCGAGATCATCCCCACCCTGAAGAATGCCCCTTTTTGTAAATATACCGACGGCCTGCCCATCGTCCTCCCTACCGAAGAACGGGTGGCGGCCATGCTCAAGGGCACCAGCCACAAGCCTGACGAAATCCTGCTCTTCCAGAACAATCACCGGCAGGGCGACCGCCAGGTCCAGATGGGCCGCAGCGGCATCAAGGGCGACCGTGTCGCCTTCCTGCCCATGAAGCGTTATGCCAACGTAGAAAAGATTGCGACGATCGGCGTCATGGCCGGTTGCAAGCCGGAACACATGCCCATCTTGTTGGCTTTAGCGGAAGCCGGCGGCGGCTGCGGCGACGGCCGGGGCGGTGGCGGTTATGTGATCAGCGGCCCCATTGCCAAAGAAGTCGGCATGAACTTCGACGTCAACCTGCTCGGCCCGGGTAATCCCTCCAACCGCCCTCTCGGACGAGCAGCCGACCTGATGTGGCGGAACCTGGGCGGCCAGATCCCGTCCGTCAACAACTGCGGTATATACGGCAGCAATGCCCCTAACATGTTCCCCGAAAATGACGAAGGCCTGCCTCCGGGATGGAAGAGCCTCCGTGAAGAATATGATTACAAGAAGAACGAGAGTGTCCTGGTTAACTTACATATGGGCGGAGGTGCTACTTCATTCTCTCCCGGCGGCTACCGGGCTTTTCAGAAGTCCGGCCACGGCGGTATTGCCCGGCGTCTCGGCGTCAAGGGCGTCCCCGGTTCCAAGAACTGGATCGAATACCAGGTTCCCGGTTTCTGGGTCAACGGTGAAGGCGGTATCGGTATCCTGATGCTGCCGGAGATGGCGCAGCAACTTTGGGAAGCCGGTTTCAAGACCAAGGAAGCGGTCTATGAATGGCTCTATAAGAAAAGCTTTATGACCAAAGCTCAATACTACACCCATTCCTGGCCGGATATGCGGACCAATGCCTGGAATGCCATTGAGAAGACTTCCGGCAAACGCTGGAAAGAGCTTCCCGATGACTACATGGTCCCTGCCGTAAATGATCCTTTCGAAAACGTTATCATTGTCTCCGGTATGGGTGAAGAACAGGCATTATTCGGCGGCGGTCGCGGCCTGATGGGCAACGATGCAGCTTACAGCATCGACATCTGGCGGTAATTTCTTCGTTAATAACAAGCAGTAGAAAAGGAGTCCTGATTTAAATCGGGGCTCCTTTCTTTTTACTTGGATATTTCGGCTTGCTATACTGAGAAAACCTACTTTATATAGCACACTACCTTAACACCGGAATTTTTAATCAGGGTTATCGGAGTTTTCGTTTCAAAATAATAAAACCCGGAATGCGGGGGCACTGATTTGACGCGTTGCCCATAGTTCTTGTAAGGTAGCACTACTCATTTATTGGAGGGTTTGATGGCAGTAAAATCGGTTAAAAAGCTGTATGAAGAACGTAATAAAAGGGTCAATGATGCTGTTCAATTAAAGATAACCGACAGGGTCCCTATCGAGATGTCCTTCGGCTATTTCCCGGCCAAGTATATGGGACTGCCCTGTTCCGTCGTATATTATGAGCCCCAGAAATGGCTGGAAGCCGTCAAGAAGACGGTGGTTGACTTCGAACCGGACTCTGTCTTTTATATCCAGGCGCTATCTCCCGGAAAAGTCCTGGAACTGCTCGATCCCAAGACTACCCGCTGGCCGGGTCATGGGGTGCCTCTCAATCACGGCAACCAGGCCATTGAAGGCGAATGGATGAAAGCCGACGAGTACGGCCTGATTATGAACGATCCTACCGATTTCATGCTCCGCTATTATCTACCGCGAACCGTAGGTGTATTGGAACCGTTTGCGAAACTCCCCCCATTAGGTGAAATGGGCATGGGTTTTATGAGTGCCATGTCACTGGCGGAAGCTTTTGCCCAGCCGGAAATGGCAGCAGCTATCGAGAGGTTACAACAAGCCGGCCGCGAGTCCATTGCCTGGCGGAAGAGTATACCTGATCTTACCGCAGAAGTTGAAAAACTCGGCTTCCCGGTGGGAGGGGTCGGGGGTGGGGGGCCGCCCTTCGATAATGTCATGAATTCACTACGCGGGATGCCTGGAGCCATGACCGACATGTACCGCCAGCCGGAAAAACTCCTTGAGATGGAATCGATATTCCTCAACAGGACACTGGCACGGATCGCAGCGATGCCACAGCGGACCGACAGCCCGCGTGTCTTCATGGCAACGCACCGCGGTTCCGACGGCTTCATGTCGCTCAAGCAGTTCGACAAGTTCTATTGGCCGTTTTTCAAAAAGATCGTGCTGGCAGTCATCGAGAAAGGTATGACCCCGGCCATCTTCTTTGAAGGCGACTGGACCAAGCGGGTCGAATACCTACTGGAATTACCCAAGGGCAAGATACTGGCACATCTCGATTCCACCGACATCTTCCATGCCAAAGATGTCCTGAAGGGGCATATATGCCTGCGGGGTAATGTGCCTGGTTCGCTGCTTACCGCGGGTACACCCCAGGATGTGAAGGACTATTGTAAGAAACTCATCGATTACGTTGGTAAAGACGGCGGCCTGGTGGTCTGCCCGCGGGTGGTCCCCGACGATGCCAAGGCGGAGAATCTCCATGCCATGATCGACTTCACCAAAGAATATGGCGTTTACCAGTAAAACGGTATTTTCTTCTCGTTAAGGAATACACTGTTGACGTATGGGTTGATGTGTCGGGTCTAAATTAAGTTGCACGACCGAAACGACCGATGTAGACTCAAGGCGTGATACAGATAACACCAACTATTACGATTGACGAGAATGAGATCCGGGAAGAGTTCATCCGTGCATCCGGTCCGGGCGGACAAAATGTAAATAAGGTGTCTACTGCCGTGCGACTGTATTTTAAGATGGACTCGCCTTCGCTTCCGGATTCCGTTCGGAGACGTTTAAACACCTTAGCACACGGCCGCATAACCGAAGCAGGAAAACTAGTTGTTGAAGCCAGGCGTTTTCGTACTCAGAGCGCCAATCGAGAAGATGCATTCCAGCGGCTGATCAAGCTAATTAGTAAAGCGGCAGTAGAACCTAAAATTCACCGCAGTACAAAACCGACACCCGGGTCAAAAGAGCGCAGACTTCAGGCTAAACGCCACCGTTCCGGTACTAAGCAATTACGAAGTACGGTTTCTGACAGTTTTGATGGATAGGAGACCGCTGAACTAACTCCAGGGACAGCTTTAATCGTAATTGGATAAATTCTCGTCTGCGATGACTCGTGCACAGGCATTTACAACACTGGACCAAAGCTATATATATTAGGGAAGTTGCCGTACCTGGTTATTTCCGCCTTCGTTAGCTTACCTGAGGCAACTCCCAGGACCTCACTAAAAAGGGCTTGACCCGCTTGTTTCGCCTGGAAACCCGCGGTGTACCCCGAGTCGATGAAAACGTCAATGTGTTCCGATAGATTCTTGTAGGTGACAGGGTTCCCGGTGACCTTGATGACAGGGACAAAAGGAAAGCCCTGTGGTGCCCCCAACCCCGTAGTGAACACGATGACCTGAGCTCCGGCAGCAGCCAGAGCAGTAAGGAACTCGGGCTCACGGCCTGGCGTATCAATGATGAATAACCCTTTACTATCAGGCCGTTCCCCGTATTCATAAACTCCCTTGATTTTCCTGGTTCCTGCTTTGACGATAGCCCCCAGTGATTTCTCTTCGATGGTGGTCAATCCCCCGGCGATATTACCGCGAGTAGGTTGACCGCCTCTCATATCAGAACCCATAGCGATGGCTCTTTTTTCCATCCGTACCACGATTTCACGAATCCTGGCGGCTACTCGGGGACTTTCTGCCCGGCGGGTAAGAATATGTTCGGCGCCGATGAATTCGGTAGTTTCACCGAAAATACAGGTCCCGCCTTTATCGATCAACAAGTCACAAGTTGCTCCTACCGCCGGGTTTGCAGTAAGTCCGGAGGTGGTGTCTGAAGCGCCACATTTTACGCCAAGTATCAATTCCGAATCGTCGAATTCCTGTCTGAGGAGTTTTGATGTGTTGACCAGCATACTGCGGGCTAGACGAGACCCCCGAGCTACAGCGGTGGAAGCGCCACCTACTCGCTGGATGGTAATAGTTTCCACTGGTTTTCCTGATTGGGCGATACCGTTGGCAATCGAGTCGGCCGATAACGATTCACAACCCAGACTCACTACTAAAACTGCGGCGAGGTTGGGATTCCAGCCCAGAGAAATGAGTGTCCGGGCAGCTAAATCAAGGTCCGGCTTGGTCTGACAACAACCCTGACCATGAAGAAAAGCAGCGGAACCTTTTACCTTCTGGGAAATCCACCAAGCCACATCGTTTGCGCAACTTACGGTAGAGATGATGCCAATGTAATTTCGAATGCCTACCAGGCCGTTCGGACGGGCATACCCCATAAAACTCATTGTCTTTCCCCTGCCAGATCACCCCTGCCGCGGGCACTGACTACATTGTGTGTGTGGACGTAGTCGCCGAGGTGAATATCGGCCGTGGCAATTCCGATAGTTTCGCCATATTTGACCACGGCAAATCCCGCTTTAATATTTGTCAGGCTGAACTTGTGACCGAACGGGATAGGGGAGACTAATTTTATTTTCAGATCTCTATTTCCGAAATGTAATTTTAATGTCTCTTCAGCTTTCAAATCGGCAAGAGCAGTAGCAACATTATCGTTGGGACGAATAATGATTGCTTTCTGAGTCAGACTCATATTTTTCCCCTGGCGGTTATTCACGCGGGATTATCAGACATATAATATACTCTATCCTGATTGTAATGTTCGACATCATTAAAAACCGGCGAGATTACTCAACAGCTCCTTGAATAATCCAATCGGCAATCTCATCATCGGTCATTCCAAGAATTTCCTTTAGAATGTACTCACTATGTTCACCCAGTAACGGTGATCTCCTGACTTCACAGACAGATTTAGATAATATGAAAGGAGAGGCGACCGGATGATGTTTTCCAATTCTTGGATGGTCTACCTCCTGAAACATGTGGCGATGTTTAAACTGAGGGTCATTTTCCAATTGGTCCTCGCCTGTTTCCAATATGCCCGCCGGGACGCCGGCACTCTGTAATAAACTCATTACTTCTTCCGCCGGATGCACTTTCGTCCATTCTTCAATTATATGGTCCAACTCTTCTTCGTTGTTCTTGCGTCCTGATAATGTGCCAAATTTATTCCCTGTGGTCAACTCCGGGTTTCCGACAACCTTACAAAGGCTTTCCCATTCCTCATCGGTGAATACCGAGATGGCGCACCATCTGTCGTCACCCATACAGTGGTAAGCATTGTGCGGAGCAGCATATTCACATTTATTACCCATCCTGTTAGCTGTACGATGATTTACAGTGTAGTCAAGAACGGCCGGGGCCATGAACTGGACGGCGTTTTCGAGCTGTGACATATCTATATATTGCCCTTTTCCGGTACGTTTTTTATACAGAAGGGCCGCTATCAAAGCACATACATTAAAGTTCGGGGCAATAAAGTCAGTATACACGCCGAGTTCCGGCGAAGGGCGGTCCGGCCAACCGACGATATGAGTAAAACCGGCCAAACCAGATAACTGAAAACCCCAGCCAGGATGCCTGGCGAAAGGCCCGGTCTGTCCTTGCATACAGGAACTAAGCATTATTATATCCGGTTTCATTTTCTTCAATTCTTCGTAACCTAAACCCATCCTGTTCATCGCTTGGCCGGCGAAGCTTTCGACTACGATATCGGACCAGGATACAATCCGTTTAGCAAGTTCCACCCCTTTAGGAATACTAAGATTGATAGTGATACTTAGTTTACCGGTGTTCCAGGAAGTGAAATGTGCACTCAGATCAGGTTCCGGTCCGGTTGTGCGATAATGACCCAGCCTGCTTCTACCTTCAATCTTGATAACCTGTGCACCATAATCACAAAGTGTTTTTACGGTTGCCGGACCGACTATAACTCTACTAAAATCGGCGATTTTTACACCTTCGAACAACTTTGTAGTCATCGTTTTCTCCATAATGCAGTTAAATAACTCCTGCCTGCTTGAGCCTGATCAGTTCAGTTCGGGGGATGCCCAATTCATTTTCATAGATTTCCAGATTGTGCTCGCCAATGAGAGGGGCACGAAAAGGGCTTTTTAAAGGCGTTTCTGAAGTCTTAGCGAAAGCACCCGGGTATTTGATCGAGGTGCCAAGCTCAGGATGTTCTACCTGGACCCAATATCCTCTTGAGGCAAGTTGGGGATTTGCAACGATGTCTTCGGTAGTCGATATTGGGTACAATTGCGCATTGAACTCCAATGCTCCTTGCAGGAGCTCTGCCTTGGTATGAGATTTAAAAAAATCACCTACCGGTTTTGCTATCTTATCATAAGTATCCTGGGTAATTGTCTGAAGATTGAATTCATCCCAGTTGATTCCTTGTAGAAAATCATCAGCTTTCCCTTCATGGTCCATCCATCTTATTAAAGGCGAGTTCCAGCGCCTGGCATCCGGTCCGGACCAGAAAAATGCTGAAATATATCCGTCTTTACACGGCCAAGCTCGTGTTATCCGCACAGTCGGCTGTTGTCCTCCTCCTCCCCGATGAACAATTCTTTTATTGAAATCCCAACTTTCCGTTACTCTTTCTGGCGTACAACGAGCTACAGAATCCCGAATGGAAACATCAACGAACTGTCCCTCTCCCGTGATATCCCGGTAGTAAAGAGCCATTAGTGCTCCCTGGGCAGCCTGGCCTCCAGCATGTAAAAATGATTGGGAATGATTGCTGATTCGTACAGGCGGCCGGTCCCAATCACCAACGGATAACATGTAACCCCCCATCGCCCAGGCGACGATGTCCGAAATCTTATAGTCTTTGTAAGGCCCTGTTTGTCCAAATGGGGTAATTGAAACTAAAATTATCTTCGAGTTAATCTGAGTAAGGTCGGAATATCCCAGCCCTTTTTTGTCCATGTATCCGGGTGAAAATGACTCGATAACAATATCGGATGTTTTAACGAGTTTTTTAAAGATTTCACGGCCATCAGATGATTCCAGATTAAGGGTTATTCCCCTTTTATTCGTGTTATAAGCAAACCAATATAGGCTTTTTTCAGGATCAAACTCGTCATGATAGAAAGGGCCCAGAAAACGGGTTTCGTCACCTCCAGGCTTTTCAACCTTAATAACATCCGCACCTAAATCGCCCAGTATCTTGCCGCAAAATAGCCCCTGTTCTCCAGTTAAGTCCAGGACACGATACGGACTGAGCATGCTCTCTCCAGTCATTTTCATGCTTCAACTCCATTTTTTAAAACATTATTTTTCATTTTGAGAGTATATTTAGGCATTAACCGTTTCCACGCCCGGAAGCGGTACATCCTGCTGCATAAGGGTTTTCTGTAATTTACGGTAATTCACCTGCCTCGGTTGTATCCCTTCCTTCACCGAGATAGCCGCGGCGGTACCGGCTGCCTGCCCCATAGCGATGCAGTGGGGAATCAAGTTCGCCATATTATTGGCTGCACCGTCGGAAGAGAAACTCCGCCCTGCTACCAGCAGTCCCTCCGTCTTTACCGGTACCAGGCTCCGGTAGGGTATATAGGTATATTTACCGCTTGGTTCACTCGGCGGACCCATGCGCGGGAACACGGCGATAGTATCTTCATACATGGTGGCATTTCTCAGATCGTCTTGAGTAATTCTTACCTCCCCTATAACACGCCTTCCGCCGCGCGTGCCTGTCTGCGAAGCAGTATCCAGGATAAAACTGTTCTCGAATCCCGGGATGTTCTTCTTCAAAAAGGCGTGACCCTTACGCATCATCCTGCGCATACTCACCTCCAGTTCGGTCAAGTGTTCGACGTTCAGGTTATCAAGATTCGGAATCCAGTTGTTCACCCACATCACGTCGTTTCGCGGTGAAGGAAGCGGAGCGAGCCGCGTCCCGACTAATTCCATCATCTCTTTCGACAGCGCCTGGGCTTTGTCCGGATTCGCTTCTCTGAAATCACAGTATTTCTGGTAGTCGCAGTTGCCTACCCTGAATACCAGTGCCAGCATGGCGCTTCTTGACGCGGGATCGAAACCTCCTTCCCATTCCGCCCCGGCTGAGGGCAGTAGATCTCCATCGCCGGTGCCGTCGATAATCACCTTGCCCATAATGGCCTGCCGGCCGGATTTACTTTCGAAAATTATCCCTTTTACCGTATTATCTTTGACTATTGCCCTAACACCCCATGAGTGAAGCAGAAGTTTGATACCGGCTTCCTCAACCATATCATTCAGGACGCATTTCAGGAGCTCCGGGTCGACCCATGCTGTGTATTCGATCCTTCCCTTATTTACGTTACCCATGAATCGCCGCCAGTAGGAAACCAGCTTTTCATCCGCTGAACCTATCTCGCTGCGCCGCGGAACGAGGACTCCCCCGATATGGTCAAGCCTGTCTATCCATTCCTGTGTCAGACCGACTATCTGCTGTTCCTTGCCGCCGTCGCTCATGTGAGGTATCTGGATCACAATACCGCCGGTAGCCATTCCACCAAGATGACCATACCTCTCAACCAGCACTGTCTTCGCGCCATTCCTCGCCGCTGCAATTGCCGCCGAATGGCCTCCCGGTCCACCGCCTACCACCACTACCTCAGCTTCCGTGAGTATCTTTACATCATGAGCGTGTTCCGAGATATATCCGTCTTTCATTGTCTCTTCCTTTCATTATTGTTTACACAATTGTTCGGGTTTAGTACTCGCACCCAGTCAACGAAAGTACCTTCGACGTCGTAACAATTCTTCGGTATTTTCGCGCCCCATGTTAACACAACGACGGAATAATCCGGCTATGTTCCCTAATAGGTGAAGAGGTCAAGGCCTCCCATTACGTGCAGATCCTGCCCGGTAACATATTTGGCCTCTGCTGAGCAAAAATAAGCAACAGCATGTGCAACATCATTAGGTTCGCCCTGACGACGCATGGCTACCTTGGCAACAATGCGGTCCATCATCCCCCCTGCTCCGCCTCCCGGTGGACGCGGTGGTTGTCCCGGAGCCGCAACAGCAGCCGTTTGTTGAATTGAACCACTGTGACTGTCCACTACGCCGATGGTTACCGCATTGGCAGTAATCCCTACTCTAGCACCTTCAAGAGCTGCCGTCTTAGCCAGGCCGATCAAGGCCGCTTTAGCGGCAGAATAGTTCGCCTGCCCGAAGCCGCCGTGAGTACCGGCAATGGAAGAAATATTGACAATACGGCCGAACTTCTTCTCAACCATATAATTCCAGACTTCCCTAGTCCAATACCACGGCCCATCAAGGTCGATCTTTAACAGGTTATGCCAATCTTCTACAGTGGTAATCTCGATACGGCCGCCACCTCGAAGTATAGCCGCGTTATTGACCAGGATCTCCGGTGGGCCAAGTTCATCTTTAATTTTCGCAACTGTAGCTTTGACCTGCTCGTACTGGGACTGGTCACATTTGTAGGCTACTGCTTTACCGCCCATTTCATTAATGGATTTGGCGACCTCTTCGGCACCCGGCATGACGATGTCTACACAAGCGATAATAGCCCCTTCTTTGGCCAAAGTAGTGGCAATTGCCTCGCCCATCGCCCCCTTACGGTTAGTACCTGTCACAATAGCTATTTTCCCTTTAATCCCGTAGTCCATATTGATACCCTCCTTGTTGTTCCTCGAATATTTTATTGGCCGTTTGGCAAATATTGCTTCAAAATGGAGTGCCGTTTTCAAATTTTGTTATGTTTTTCTTATAGGAAATCTTATAGGAATCTTTATACGATTATTTGTAGGACATCATACAACATGACCCCTTCGTTTTGTCAAGTTGGAATATGTCATCAGCATAATTCTACGCCAAAATTCGAGAAAATTCTTCTGTTATGATTACTTATCTCCGTTGACCTAAAATGCAGATTGATTGACAAAGGGATGGGGCAATGCTATATATGATATCCTATTCGATAACATATATGATATCCTATAAGAATTCTTATAAATGTACATATATGATAAAAAGCTAGTTAATATCAATTTCCAATATTACACATGAAAGGAGAATAGTCGAACATGTCTAGAACCCGAGTACTCTTATCTTCGTTCCTGTTAACACTCCTCCTGCTCGCCTCCTGCGGCCCCACCTCCGGAACGACACCATCGGGAACAACTTCTCCTGGGACAACCAAACCCGATGAGACTACTAAACCACCCACCACAACCACCTCAAGTGAACCTCAATACGGAGGAACCCTGAATGTCCTTTGGACATCTGATCCCATGGGTTTTGATGAAGCTTATACTCCCATGATGATGTGCGGAACCCTCAAAACTACCAATGAAGAATTGCTATCCGGTGACTGGGCCAAGGGTCCTGAGGGGACCGGGGAGTTCGATTGGTTGAATGGGTACGGCGGCCGGCTCGGCGCCGAAGTTCCCTTCCTGGCCGAAAGTTGGGAAATGCCCGATGATACCACCGTTATTTTTAAAATCCGCAAGGGTGTCCACTTTGCACTTGACATCAACAATGAGGCCAGCAGACTGGTAGCCGGAAGGGAAATCACTGCTGAAGACGTCGCCTATTCAATCGATCGTTGCTGGAACATGCCGGCCAGTTTCATCAATACAAGCAACGCGGCGGCCGACAAACCAACTTCTATCAAGGCGATCGACAAATACACCGTAGAAATCAAAACCGCGGCAACAGCGCAGGGTTTGAATCTTTTCATCTGCGGCGATCAGGCTAGAATCGTACCCTCGGAAGTGGTCGCGAAATACGGAGATATGAAAGACTGGCATAATTCAGTCGGTACCGGACCCTGGATATTAAAAGACTACATGACTTCAAGCTCTATATATTTTAATAAGAATGACAAATACTGGGGCACGGACCCATTCCGTCCCAAAAATAAGCTACCCTATGCCGATGGCGTTAAAGTACTAATCATACCTGACCTTTCCACGCGGCTTTCTGCGATCCGTACCGGTAAGCTTGACTTGGCAAACGACCTGCTGCTGACGTGGGATGATCTCCAGGAAATGACAAAATCCTACTCCATTATCAAGTATAAGAAAGCCAGCGGTTCCCACTTCGCTCTCTGGGGAAGAGAGGACAAAGAGGAACTACCCTTTAAAGATCTGCGAGTACGCCAGGCACTTAATATGGCGGTGAATAAACAGTCACTGGTCGATGATTACTACCAGGGACATGCTGACCTCTTTGCACCGATCTATCCCCTCACCGATTCTTTTGCGCCCTTCAATACTCCGCTTGAAGAAATGCCCCAGGGTGTTCAGGACCTTTTCACCTATAATCCTGAAAAAGCAAAACAACTTCTTGCCGAAGCGGGATATCCCGATGGTTTTAATACCAAGGTCGCCTGTAATGCACAGGATGCCGATTTCCTGTCCGTAATCGTGGAAGACTGGAAAAAGATAAATGTCAATCTGGAAATCCAGGCTATGGAAACCGGTGTATTCAACAGCGTTATGCGTGGCCGCGCGCACGAACAAATGCTTTACAAAGAATCGGTTTCTCGCGGCTTTCCATATAAAATGAATGAAACCCGAATCCAGAACACTGACGACGTTGCTTATTTTGATCACGAACGTACGCGGAAAGCCTATAACGATATTCAACCTTACGTCGGCAAAGATGATGATGCGTGGATATCCATCATTCGCGAAATCTATCCTTTCATTATTGAACAGGCACCGGGCGTCTGGCTGCCGGTAGCGCATGTATACCGCACATGGCAACCGTGGATCCAGGGTTTTGACGGTGAATACAACGTAGGTTATGATAATCAACATGTATATATGCAGTACATATGGATCGATCAGGCTAAAAAGAAGTCGCTAGGCTACTAATTCATGAATAAAAACTGATAAAAGAGAGGGAACCTCTCTTTAGTAATGAAAGGAGAGTAGTAGATGGACTTTGAATATCATTACACAGAAGAACAGGAAGAGTTCCGCAAGGAAGTGCGTGCTTTTATTGAAGAAAACGCTTTAAAAGAGTCGATTTCATTCGATACGGGCATGATGCATTCGGCCGAGATGCACTGGAAAAGCCGGGAGATCGCCCGTAAATTAGGGGCGAAAGGCTGGTATGCGCCGAATTATCCCAAGAAATATGGGGGCGGCGGCCTGGACTTAGGCAGGTGCGTGATACTGGCTGAGGAATTCGCCAAGATATCGCAAGAAGGACGCTGGATCGGGATGAGCCAGGTCTCAGGGATATTGACCGGCGGCATCGGGGCCTACGGCACCGAGGAACAAAAACAGCGCTTTTTTGTGCCCCTGCTGAAGGGCGAGATCATCGGCTGGCAGTGTTTTACCGAGCCCGATGCCGGCAGCGATGAAGCCGCCATGAAGAGCACAGCGGTCCGTGACGGAGACGTTTTTATAATTAACGGGGATAAAGTCTTCGTCGGGGAATCACCGATCGGCTGCCCGCCCGATTTCCTGTACTGGCCGGCGGTCACCGATCCGAAGGCCCCCCGGCACGAGAACCTGAGTGCTTTTTTCATACCGCCCGACCTGCCCGGCATCCATTATCAACCTCTGAATCTATTCACCTCCGTCACCGGCCAAAAGTGGGAAGTGATCTGTGAGGATGTGCGGTGTCCGGCAGATTGCATGATCGGGGAACTAAACAAGGGGTGGCTGGTCACCCAGGCAACCCTGGCTTTAGAGCACGGCGGGGGAGGTTCGCTGGTACCGCGAAGTAAATTTATCCAGGACCTGATCGACTACTGTAAGAAAACGATGCGCAACGGCCAGCCGATCAGCAGCGACCCCCTGGTCCAGGACCTCCTGGTTAAGCTTTACATGGAATACCAGGTAAGCCGGCTCTGGGGTCTGCGCAACTTCGCCATGTCGGAAAATCAAATACCGAGGGTCCCCTATACCGGTACCCAGACCCTGCTCCATCAGAAGCTCTTTGATCCCGAGTTAGGGAAAGTCCTTTTGGACCTCCTGGGACCGCACGGCCTGGTGCTTGACCCGGAATTGCAGTTATTGCGGGGACAGGTAGAGTACAACATCCGGCACGGCGACTGTACCCATCCCGGCGGCACCCCGGAGATCCAGAAGATATGGATGTCCCGTGCCTTGGGCCTGGGGCGAAGCACCGAAAAGCGTTGATCGGCTGAAGAGGATATTTTAGAAAGGGGGGATATTCCTGTGGACTTTTCTTTTACCGAGACCCAAGAGATGCTAAAAAAATCGGCCCGGGATTTTCTGAAGAGGGAATGTCCGTGGACGTTAGTTAAAGAACTGGATGAGAGCGAGTCCGGATTCTCGAAAGAACTCTGGCGCAAGATATCGGACATGGGATGGCTGGGGATGACTTACCCCGAGCAATACGGCGGTGAGGGCAGCAGCCTGACGGACATGTCCTGCGTCTATGAAGAGATGGGACAGGTGCTCTTACCCGGCCCTTACCTTTCCTCGGCAATGCTCTGCGGCTCCATTATCCTGGAGGCAGGAACTGAAGACCAGAAGCTGCAACTGCTCCCGAACCTGGGTCGGGGAGAAAAAATTTTAACCCTGGCTTTCACTGAACCTGATTATGGTTGGGGCCCGGAATGTATCCACCTGGCAGCGACGAAAAAGGAGGGAGATTATATCCTGAGTGGAACTAAACGCTTCGGTCACGATGCTCAAATCTCCGACCATATCATCTGTGTTGCCAGGACCCGAAAAAGCCGTAATCCCACAGAAGGGATCACCCTTTTCCTGGTGGATACTAAATCTGCGGGGCTCTCCTGCCGTAATTTGCCGGCTTTCAGCGGCGAGAAACTGAATGAACTGACTTTTGATGCGGTGAAAGTACCGGCCGCTAACATCATCGGGGAAAAAGATAAGGGCTGGACGGCGCTGGCGAAACCACTAAACAAGGCGACGGCGTTGCTTTGCTCCTATATGGTAGGAGGCAGTCAACATTTGCTGGACATGACCGCAGAATATGCCCGGACGAGGGTCCAATTCGGCAGGCCGATCGGTGCTTTCCAGTGGGTACAGAGTTATATCATCGGCCAGGCCAACCATCTCGAAAAAGCCCGCTGGTTTACTTATGAGGCGTTGTGGAAACTGGACGTCAACAAACCGCAACCGGAACAGGATGAGGCAGTATCATTGGCCAAAGCCGCGGCCAGCGAAGCTTTCCATGAATGCGGCCATCTTAGCCACGAGGTTCATGCCGGATTGGGGGTCGATAAGAAATATCCCCTTTATCTTTACAGTAAAAAATCCAAAACCCTGTACTCTTACCTGGGAGATCCCCAATATCATCGAAAACGCGTCGCAAAACTGTTGGGAATGTAATATAGAACAAGATGAGTTTGACCCTGTATCTTAAACAAAGTGATAAATATTCATTTTGAGTAAGAATGTAACAGGCCGATTGACCTCAGGTTATGCAAGACCGAATAGTATAGCGTGATCGCTACACGATATTCTCCACTAAAGCCCGAACAGTTTCCAAGTTAACCAAACCTGCATGATGCCAGGAAGGGTAAAAAAAGAGAGAAATAAAGTGACCTGTTATACCTTCCGGTTAATCAAACGTTGCCAAAAAGTGTTCAATATGAATCACAATTATATAAAAAGATGAGAAAAATTTGGGGGAATGGTGGGCGGTATAGGATTTGAACCTATGACCCCCTGCGTGTAAAGCAGGTGCTCTAACCAGCTGAGCTAACCGCCCGAATGTCTAGTATAAAGAAGTGGCGCGCTTGGAGGGGCTCGAACCCACGACCTCAGCCTTCGCAGGGCTGCGCTCTATCCAACTGAGCTACAAGCGCATGGTGCCGAAGGAGAGATTTGAACTCTCACGTCCTTGCGGACACTACGCCCTGAACGTAGCGCGTCTGCCATTCCGCCACTTCGGCACATAAGCCAACAGGTTTTTCAGGGCAATAATAGTCTAACATTTTCTGCCGACAGCGTCTACGTCATCATAACAAATTCGCCGGGCATACGGATACAAGTGAAGGTTTTCCCCGCTGCCGATATCAATGTGATAAACTTGACTAGTAATAGAAAGATATTCGTAATAACCAACGGTAATCGAAGTACCGGTAAAATTCAGGGGGAGAACTTGTACCAGAAAACAACGCTACAAAACGGCATCCGGCTGGTCACCGCCAGTATGCCGCATACCCGGTCCGTGGCAACCGGCTTTTTTATCGGAGTAGGTTCACGCTATGAAACTGCCGCCGAATCCGGCATCTCTCATTTTATCGAGCATATGTGTTTCAAGGGGACGCACCGGCGAAAGACGCCCAGTGAAATCTCCGCAGCCATCGAAGGGGTGGGGGGGATGCTTAATGCCGGGACCGATAAAGAAATGACGATATATTGGAGTAAGGTCGCCCAACCCCATTTCGCCCTTGCTTTTGATGTTCTGGTCGATATGCTAACCGGTTCCCGCTTTGACCCTACCGATATCGATAAAGAACGCCAGGTCATCATCGAAGAAATCAAGATGTCCAAGGATACGCCTTCCCAGGAAGTCAACCTGATCATCGACGAAATGCTTTGGCCGAACCATCCCCTGGGGTGGGATACGGCGGGCAGCATTGAATCCGTTACCCGGACCGACCGGAAAAAGCTACTCGACTATCTAAATACCCGATATTCCCCCGCAAATATGGTAATCTCCATTGCCGGCAATATCGAACATGAAGCAGCCCTGGAAGCAGTCGGCCATGCTTTCGACAGTTGGGATAACCGAAAACCGGACTCCGGATATCTGCCTTTCCAGGAGACAGCTAACCCCCGGCTCAGGATTGAAAAACGTGATATCGAACAAGCCCATGTCTGCCTGGGGTTACCCGGTTTATCCCTGGCCGATCCCCGCCGGTTCACCATGGACATACTAAATGTCATCATGGGGGAAGGTATGAGCAGCCGCTTATTTACAGAGATCCGGGAGAACCTCGGCCTGGCTTATAACATCTATAGTTACGTAGACCATTTTCTCGATTCCGGGGCCTTGACCATATGCGCCGGGGTGGAACCGGATAAAGTTCGGACGACCATTACGGCAACCCTCGAACAACTCGCCAGATTCCGGGACGAACTGGTACCCGAAGCCGAATTAATCAAAGCCAAAGAACTATCTAAAGGACGTACCCTGTTGCGGATGGAAGACAGCCGGAATGTCAACGGCTGGGCTGGGGCCCAGGAAATCCTCACCGGGAAGATAATGACCGTCGATGAAATGGTGGCGATCATTGACGCTATTACCGCCGAAGATATTCAGCAGATCGCCCGGGAAATCATCATCGGCGACCGGTTGCGTATGGCGGTCGTCGGGCCGATTGCCAAGGATGAACCACTCGAAGAATTACTGAAGCTTTAACGACGCTGAGTCATTGTAGTATACAAAAAAAGCCCCGATTTATATCGGGGCTTTTTTTATTCGAGAGCCTAAAGGTAATAATCTTTAGTTTTGAGTCTTTAGTCTTTAGTACTCGCCCATACCGCCCATGCCACCCATGCCGCCGCCAGCAGGCATCGCCGGAGCTTTTTCCTTCTCCGGGATGTCGGTCACCAGGGATTCGGTGATGAGGACCATGTTGGCGATAGAAGCAGCATTCTGCAGCGCCGAGCGGACAACCTTGGTCGGGTCGATGATGCCTTTCTTGACCATGTCGACGTATTCATCCGTATCCGCATCGTAACCAAAACCAGGTTGAGCTTTCTTCACGGCATCGACGATCACCGAGCCGTCTTTGCCGGCATTGATGGCGATCCAGCGGATCGGTTCTTCCACGGCTTTGCGGACAACATCGACACCGGTAGCTTCGTCACCGGTTACTTTAATCTTGGCAGAGACTCTTCACCGCAGTCAGCAGGCCAACCCCGCCACCGGGCAGGATGCCTTCTTCAACCGCAGCGCGGGTAGCGGACAGGGCATCTTCAACCCGGTGCTTCTTCTCTTTAAGTTCGACTTCGGTAGCGGCACCGACTTTGATGATGGCAACGCCGCCAGCCAGTTTGGCCAGTCTTTCCTGCAGCTTTTCGCGGTCGAAATCGGAGGTGGTTTCTTCGATCTGGGCTTTGATCTGCTTGATGCGTGCTTTGATCTCTGCTTCGGAGCCTTTGCCTTCGACGATGGTGGTGTTATCTTTGTCGGCAGTTACCCGGCGGGCACGGCCGAGGTCTTCTACAGTTACGGAATCGAGTTTGCGGCCGAGTTCTTCGGAGATAACCTTGCCGCCGGTCAGGATCGCCATGTCCTGGAGCATTTCTTTACGCCGGTCACCGAAACCGGGGGCTTTGACAGCCAGGACATTAAGGGTGCCGCGCAGTTTATTGACGACCAGTGTCGCCAGGGCTTCGCCTTCAATATCTTCGGCAACGATGAGCAGGTTCTTGGTTACCTGGAGGATCTTCTCTAGGGCGGGGAGAAGGTCGCTGATGGCCGATATTTTCTTATCGGTGAGCAGAATATAGGGATCTTCGAGAGCGGTTTCCATCTTTTCGGCATTGGTAACGAAGTAGGCGCTGATATAACCTCGATCGAACTGCATGCCTTCGACGAATTCAGTCTCGAATTTGATACCCTTGGATTCTTCAACCGTGATGACGCCGTCTTTGCCGACTTTTTCCATGACCTCGGCGATGAGATTGCCGATCTCCTTGTCTTTGGCGGTAATGGTGGCTACCTGGGCGATCTGTTCCTTGCCCTTGACTTCGGTGGACATCTTTTTCAGTTCTTCCACGATCTGAGCGACGGCTTTTTCGATGCCTTTCTTCAACAGCATCGGTTCGGCCCCGGCGGCGACATTCTTGAAACCACCGGTGATAATGGCATGGGCTAATACGGTCGAGGTGGTAGTGCCGTCACCACAAGCATCGTTGGTCTTGGAAGCGGCTTCCTTTACTAACTGGGCTCCCATATTCTCAAAAGGGTCTGCCAGTTCGATTTCTTTGGCGATGGTAACGCCATCGTCGATGACCGATGGTGCGCCCCATTTCTTATCCAGGGCAACAGGATGACCTTTCGGACCGAGTGTTACTTTGACGGCGTCCACCAGGGTATCGATACCTTTCTTCAGGGACCGCCTGACTTCTTCACCAAATATTATCTGTTTTGCTGCCATTTCGTTTTCTCCTTAGCAACGACCAAGCGGTCTATTTGCTCTTCTTTCCTTTCTTAGCCAGGATGTCGCTCTCACGAAGAATCATCAGTTCTTCGCCATCTAATTTGATCTCGGTCCCGCCGTATTTGGCATAAATCACGATATCACCAACCTTAACATCCATGGCGATACGGGTCCCCTGATCGGTCATTCTCCCTGGTCCAACGGCCAGGACTTCCCCTTCCTGGGGCTTTTCTTTAGCTGTGTCTGGTAGTACTAGTCCACCTTTGGTCATTTCTTCCTTCTGGATGGCCTTGACGACCAGCCGGTCAGCTAATGGCTCAAGCTTAATCGGCATAAATTCCTCCTTTAAAAAAGATAAAGCTCTCATCGAGCTCATTAGCAGTCAAGCCTTTAGACTGCTAATTGATATCATACAGCGAGGTCATTGCCGCCGCAACGTGAATGGCATGGGTTTACAGGATATTAACGTTATTTATAGGCATTGGCAATAACCAGAATACCACTTATCACCGTAGAAAACTCAATTATTACCAATTTAAAATAAAGTACACTTTATTATAGGCTCCATTCATTGTAAGGAAGAGGTATCTCTTGATATAATCATCCGGCCATGATAATCGATTTTCATACGCATATCTTCTCTCCTCACATTAAACAAAACCGGAGTAAATATCTTACCGATCCTCTTTTTCACCAGCTATATGCCTCGTCAAAAGCAAAACTGGCAACCGCAGATGACCTGATCGTCAGTATGGATAAAAGCGGCATTGATATGTCCGTCGCCCTGAATATCAGTTGGCAAAGCAGCGAACAGTGCGCGGAGACAAATAGTTATGTCATGGAAGCGGCGGCCCGATATCCGGAACGCCTTACCGGATTCGGTACGGTAAATCCGGGTGAACCGGAAAAGGCGGCCAGAGAAATAGAACGTTGTGCCCAAGGCGGACTAAAGGGCATCGGGGAGATGAGATTAGCTAAGTCACTTTTTTACCCGGAGAACCATTTTTTACTAGACGGATTTGTGAAAGCTCTGAACGATAACAAGATGATGTTACTGATTCACTGCACCGAACCTGCCGGACATCAATACCCGGGCAAAGGGGACACTACTCCGGACCTGATATACCAATTTATCAAACAATTCCCGGAATTAACCATCATCGGTGCACATTGGGGTGGGGGATTGCCCTTTTTTGCATTAATGCCGGAAGTAAAGACCTGTTTATCGAGAGTCTGGTTCGATACTGCGGCATCTCCCTTCCTGTACTCGCCGGAAATATACGGCCGGGTAATTGATATTATCGGAAAAGATAAAGTATTGTTCGGAACCGACTTTCCTTTGATAGAGCAGGTCCGCGGTTTAAAAGAGGTCCGTGCATTACGGCTGCCGGTCGAAAAGGAAGAACACCTGCTTTCGCTGAATGCCCGTTATTTACTGGAGCTGTAATCGACATAAGGTATAAATGTATGGAAGATATTCGCGTTTTTATTGCGATCGAGTTACCTGAAGAAGTAAAAAGGATACTAACTGAACTTGAGACAAGACTGCAATCAAAAAAATACCCGGCAAAATGGGTGATACCGGCAAATATCCACTTAACCTTAAAATTCCTGGGCGACATCAGTGTCAACTCAATCCCGGATATCCGTGAAGTGATGGAGGAAGCAGCGTTATATACCGCCCCCTTTCAACTTGGCGTAAGCGGTGCCGGGGTATTTCCAAATATGCGCCGGATCCAGATTATCTGGGCAGGAATAAATGGGGACCTAACAAACCTGACCGAGTTGCAAAAAAAACTGGATGTGGGACTGGAGAAACTGGGGTTTGCTCCTGAATCACGGCCGTTCACAGCTCATTTAACACTGGCCAGGATGAGAGACGAAGCATCGCCGGCAGAACGTGAAACCGCCGGTAAAATCATAGACGCAACCCAGTTTGAAGCTTCCGAATTTCAAGTAGATGCGATAAACCTAATAAAAAGTGAGTTGAAAAGGGAAGGCCCGGTATATACCCGGGTATTATCTGTACCATTACTTTCGTAAAAAATAAGAATAAATTGCTTTTTATCACATACGAATAGCTTGTCAAGTGATGCATCTTAGTGTATACTACGTGAAATTCGCCATGGTTGGGAGGTGGCTTCTTTGGAGCAAGTGATATTTCCAAAATGTCAAAAATGTAAGGTCGGTGACCTGGTTCCCCTTTCCGATTTTGGCAGTCAGGGTGCGAGCATCCAGTATAAAGCATGGGTTTGCACCAACCCTGAATGTGGTTTTAACCTGAAGATCCGGAATGGTGATGTGTACATTGATGAACCCATCATGAGTGGGACTATGCATACCAACCGGACTCGCTAGAAACCCGCCAACAACCTAACAGTGGAACAATGCCCGAAATGAGTGTTATTCCTCAGATAAAAAGATTGGGAGGAATAACACTCGATTTGTTGTTTCCGAAGTCATGTGTCGGCTGCGGCAGGGAGGGGAGTTATATATGTGAAGCCTGCCTGTCCACATTAGCGAGAATGCCATCCCTTATATGTCCGAAATGCGGTAGGCCGCAGATCAATAGTATTATGTGTCCTGACTGTATCAACTGGCGAAGCAACATCGATGGCATCCGTTCCCCATTTCGTTTTGAAGGGACGGTACGGCAAGCGGTCCTCCAACTGAAATACAAAAATATCAGGGCGCTGGCCCCGATGCTGGCGTTGTTGATGTGTGAATATCTTGTTACTCATGCGATACCTGCGGAGGTATTGGTACCGGTACCGCTGCATCCAAAAAGGCTGCGGGAGCGGGGATATAATCAATCGGAATTGCTGGCCAAAGAATTAGGCAAGCTAATGGCGATGCCAATAGAGACAAAAACACTGATCCGTAAAAAATATGCCCCTCCACAAGTCCGGACGACATCAGTGGAACAAAGACGAAGGAACATGATCGATGCTTTTGCCTGTAACGGGAATAGATTTCAAAACTGCCGGATATTATTGATCGATGATGTCTCAACTTCTGCGACTACCATGGACGCCTGTGCGAAGTCCTTGAAAGAAGGCGGGGCATTATCGGTGTGGGGGTTGGTGCTGGCCAGGGAGATTTAACATTGGACGGCGGTACCCATTTTTACCAAGTAGTATCAAGGAAACACGGTTATTAGCGACAGGTATAATTCTCCGTTAAAATATAGTCAATAGAGATTGGATAATGTTGGAGACGGCGATGATATTGATCGGACTAACCGGCGGCATCGGGAGCGGCAAAAGTACCGTAGCCGGTTGTCTGGCTGAATGTGGTGCTGCCGTGATCGATGCGGATAAAGTAGGCCATGAAGCATTTCAAAAAGGTACCGCTGCTTATCAAGATGTAATTACTTTGTTCGGAACGGGCATTTTAGACCGGGAAGGAGAGATCGACCGGAAAAAACTGGGGAAAATCGTCTTTGATAACCGGCATTTAAGAGAAAACCTTAACCGGATCATGTGGTCTCGCATCTGGGAGATGATCAAGTCCCGAATAGACGACTTTCGCAAACAGGACAAAGAAGTGGTGGTGGTGGAGGCCTTCGGATTCATTGAAGCCGGCTGGCATAAGCTGGTAGACCAGGTCTGGGTAACGGTTGTTCCCGAAAAGTTGGTTATCGAGCGGTTAAAAGAACAGCGGGGGCTGGCGGAAACGGAAATTAAAGCCCGTATCAAATCTCAACTTAGTACAGAAGACCGCAACAAATATGCGGATGTTGTAATAGTGAATGACGGGACGCCGGAAGAACTCAGGGAAAAAATCCACCAGCTCTGGTTGAGCTTACAATCCGGTAATTCCGTAAATAATAAATAATCCCTATATATTATTGACAACATTTCTGTTATAATGTTATTATTGACATTTACGATAATGCCTATAAATATGTCCACAATTAGGCAACCTAAATTGACATCCCCACCAACGATGGGGCCCGCTTGGGCCTAGTTTCATACTGGTCTTTTTTACGCGTCTGCGTACCTACAAATTAAGGAGAGTACAGAATATGGTTTCGCCCCTGTCTACTGGAGAGTTCTCGGCTGTTCCCCAAAAATTATACTCAAAGTTACCCGAGATTCTGGACGTTCCCAACCTAATCAAAGTCCAGCTTGATTCATTCCGATGGCTACAGGAGGAAGGATTACGGCAGTTATTTGACGAAATATCTCCGATCAAAGATTTCACAGGAAACCGGCTGGAGATCAGTTTCACCGGTTATGAGTTCCATGAACCTCGTTATTCCGAGTTGGAATGCCGTCAGCGGGACCTTACTTATGCTGCTCCTCTATATGTAAAAACCCGATTACTTGTAAAGACGACCGGTGAAATCAAAGAACAGGACCTGTTCTTTGGTGATATCCCCCTGATGACTACGAAAGGAACCTTTATCACCGGTGGAGCTGAACGGGTCGTGGTCAGCCAGTTGCTGCGTTCTCCGGGTGTGTATCTAGTAGTAGAGGACGACCCAGCATCGGGCCGGAAACTATGCCAGGCAAAACTGATCCCGAGCCACGGCGCATGGCTGGAATTTGAAACCAGCAACCCGGATGTGATTTCCGTAAAAATAAACGGAAAAAGAAAGATACAGGCAACCACTTTGCTGCGGGCAATCGGTTATTCAAGTGATGATGAGATCATTAAACTTTTCGTTAAAGAAGATGACTCTCCCGAGCATCAATATATAAGGACGACTATCGATCGTGAGCCTTCCGTTAAGGATACTCCGGAAGCCTTGATCAGTATATACCGGAAACTAAGGCCGGGTGACCCGCCTAACCTGGAAAATGCACAGCGCCTGATCGAAAACATGTTTTTCAATCCGCTGCATTACGACCTGGGCCAAGTAGGGCGGTATAAACTTAATAAGAGACTGGGTCTTAAAGTTCCGGAGGAACAGAGATCATTAACCCGGGAAGACATCGTCGAAATATTGCGGCATGTGATCAAAGTCAATAACGGCGTCGATGCGCCCGACGATATCGACCACCTGGGGAACCGCCGTGTACGTACTGTCGGCGAGTTGGTACAGAACCAGTTCCGCATCGGCCTGGTACGCCTGGAAAGGGTCGCTCGCGAACGGATGAGCACTATCCCCGTAGAATCGGTTACCCCAAGTGCCCTGGTTAATATCCGCCCGGTGGTGGCGTCCATCCGTGAATTTTTCGGCAGTTCCCAGTTGTCACAGTTCATGGACCAGACCAATCCGCTGGCCGAGCTTACTCATAAACGCCGCTTATCTGCCATGGGCCCCCGCGGTCTATCCCGGGACAGGGCGGGGTTTGAAGTCCGTGACGTCCATTATTCACACTACGGCCGGATATGTCCCATCGAAACACCGGAAGGCCCGAACATCGGTCTTATCGGTTCCATCGCAACCTATGGACGTATCAACAAATATGGTTTTATCGAAACGCCGTACCGCCGTGTAATATCATCGGTGACCGGCGATTATCAGAAGATTCTGGGAAAGACTGCCCGGGCAGCGGTTGCGGACGAAGACGGGAATAAAATCCTGAACGTTAAAAATGTGATTACCGCGAAACATATTGCACGCCTGGAAAAGATGACTCCTATTGAAGTGAAAGTAGTCCCCTTCGTCTCCGATGAGATCGAATATCTTTCGGCAGATGAAGAAGATAAATACACCATCGCTCAGGCTAATGCCCGGCTGGACCAGAAAGGACAGTTCCTTGATGACCGGGTTGAAGGCCGTTTCGGAGAACGGTATATACGGACCACCCCGGACAAATTCGAATTCATGGATGTTTCCTCGAAACAACTATTCAGTGTGGCAACATCCCTGATCCCGTTCCTGGAGCATGATGATGCCAACCGGGCATTAATGGGCTCGAACATGCAACGGCAAGCTGTACCTTTGCTGCTGCCGAAAGCCCCGGTAGTAGCTACCGGTATGGAAGTGGAAGCAGCCAGGTATAGTGGACAGGTGTTATTCGCCCAGCGGGCGGGGACCGTCAGTTCGGTAACCAGTTCCCAGATTGAAATTAACACTGATGATGATCAGAAAGATACTTATCTCTTACATGAAATATGTCCGTACCAATCAGGGTACCTCGATCAATCAACGCCCGATCGTGAGTAAAGGCCAGGTAGTTGAAGCCGGCCAGGTGCTGGTTGACAGCTCTTCGACAGAACGGGGAGAACTTGCGCTGGGCCAGAATGTAGTATGCGCTTTTATGAGCTGGCGCGGTTACAACTTTGAAGATGCCATAATCGTCAGCGACCGGCTGGTAAAAGATGATACCTTCACTTCGGTCCATATCGAGAAACACGAGGTCGAAGCCCGGGATACGAAACTGGGACCGGAAGAAATTACCCGTGATATTCCGAATGTAGGTGAAGAAAGCCTGCGTGAACTTGATGAGAACGGTATCATCCGGGTGGGAGCTGAAGTAGGGCCCGATGATATCCTGGTGGGTAAGATCACGCCGAAAGGCGAAGCGGAATTATCCGCAGAAGAGAAGCTGTTAAGAGCTATCTTCGGTGAAAAAGCCCGGGAAGTAAAAGACACTTCACTACGGGTGCCTCATGGTGAGTGGGGTAAGGTAATCAATGTGAAAGTATTCTCCGGCGACGATTTAGCTGCCGGCGTCAACCAGTCAGTCCAGGTCTGGGTAGCCCAAAAACGCCGTGTCGCTGTCGGCGATAAACTGGCCGGACGGCATGGCAACAAGGGTGTGGTCTCCATCATCGCCCCTTCTGAAGATATGCCTTTCCTGCCGGACGGGACGCCGGTAGATGTCGTTTTGAATCCGGTTGGCGTGCCGTCGCGTATGAATATCGGGCAGGTACTGGAAACCCACCTTGGTTGGGTGGCACGAACCCTGGGCTTCCGGGCAATTACTCCGGTTTTTGATGGGGCGGAAGATGTCCATATTGAAGACGGCTTGGCCCGTGCCTGGTTAGCCCAGAAAGGCGGAGCGGTGAATCTTGACCCCGACAGCACCAAACCGGCCTTCGATGTCGAAGATGCCAAAGTATGGGTAAATGAGCAGGGTTTCGACGGAGAGCAAGTCTTCAGCGATGATTATCCCGGAGTAGCCAGGGAAGTCTGCCTGCGGCTATGGCTGGAAGAACAGGGAGTTGCCGGTAGGGAAGCCGCTGCCAAGGATCTGTTAACGATGGCAAATAGTATCGGTATCAAGAAAAATGTCCCGCCGCCGATACTTGGTAAGGTTTTGATCAGAGATGGATTTACCGGAGAACCATTCGATCAACCGGTGACGGTCGGTGTTATTTATATCATGAAACTGAACCACCTGGTTGAAGATAAGGTTCATGCCCGTTCTACCGGCCCGTATTCCCTTATCAGCCAGCAGCCCTTGGGTGGTAAAGCCCAATTCGGCGGCCAACGCTTCGGTGAAATGGAAGTGTGGGCTCTAGAAGCTTACGGTGCAGCTTATAACCTACAGGAAATCCTGACGATCAAGTCAGATGACCTCACCGGGCGGGCGAAAGCCTATGAAGCGATCGTTAAGAGTGAAGATATCATTCAACCGGGGGTCCCGGAATCTTTCCGTGTCCTGGTTAAAGAACTACAGAGTCTTGGCCTGGCAGTCGAAGTTATCAATGAGGAGGAGAAGTCGGCTGACTTAAGTGAGGAACTACCCAATTTGCCTGGTGTAGGCGCAGCTCTCTCGATTGGCGAAGAACAATCTGAAGGAAGGACAGAACAAGAAAATGTTTGAAGTTAATGACTTCGATTCAGTCCGTATTTCCCTGGCGTCGGCGGAACAGATCAAAAGCTGGTCTTACGGCGAGGTTACCAAAGCCGAAACCATAAACTACCGTACCTTGAAACCGGAAAGGGACGGGCTTTTCTGTGAAAGAATTTTCGGCCCGACTAAGGATTACGAATGTTTCTGCGGTAAATACAAGACGGATACGTTATAAGGGTGTCATCTGCGATAAATGCGGCGTAGAAGTAGCCCAGGCTCGTGTCCGGCGTGAACGGATGGGACATATTGAACTGGCCTGTCCGGTAAGCCATGTCTGGTATGCCACGCGGTGTACCGTCCCGTTTGGGCCTGTTGGTTGATCTATCACCGCGAAATATCGAACGGGTACTGTATTTTTCCAGCTATGTGATCACCAGTGTCGACCAAAAAGCAGTGGAAGAGGTGGTCAAAGAACTCCAGGAAAAAAACACACAAAGTATAGCCCAGGCTGAGACCGAACTCGAAGCTAAAATATCGGATATGAAAGAAGCTACGGTTGAAGAAGTCAACCGTTTACGCTCTGAATGGGAAACTAAAAAAGTCGAGATGGCGGACGCCTCGAATACGGAAATAGAGCAGATTAGAGAATTGACGCCGCGTCAACTACTCACCGAAGGACAGCACCAGGACTTAAGACAAAAATACGGCCAGATCTTTGAAGCCGGAATGGGTGCTGAGGCGATACTGAAACTGATTACCCGGGTAAATCTTGAACGAGATGCGTAATCAGTTGATATTGGAAACACGGTCCAATTCCGGCCAGCGGCGGAAAAAAGCTTCAAAACAGCTACAGGTTGTCGAAGCTTTCCGCCGCAGCGGCAGTAAGCCTGAATGGATGATTTTAACGATCCTGCCGGTATTGCCGCCCGATCTACGCCCGATGGTACAGCTTGATGGCGGTAAATTTGCCATCAGCGGCATCAACGACCTTTACCGCAGAGTAATTAACCGGAACAACCGGTTACGCCACCTGATGGAAATCGGCGCCCCTGAAATTATCATCAGAAATGAAAAACGCATGCTCCAGGATGCGGTTGATTCCCTGATCGATAACAGCCGCCGCGGACAATCAGCCCCGGCAGCCGGTAATCATAAACTAAAATCCTTATCCGACATGCTGCGTGGTAAGCAGGGACGCTTCCGCCAGAACCTACTGGGCAAACGGGTTGACTACAGCGGACGGTCCGTTATCGTGGTTGGCCCCGACCTCAAATTATATCAATGCGGGTTGCCCAAGAGAATGGCCCTTGAATTATTTAAACCGTTCGTCATGCGCCGCTTGATGCAGCTCGGATTAGCCCATAATATCCGGAGTGCCCGCCGGTTAGTGGAAAGAGCCAAACCGGAAGTGTATGACATGCTGGAAGAGGTAGTAAAAGAAAGGCCGGTACTGCTTAACCGGGCACCCACGTTACACCGTCTCAGCATCCAGGCTTTCGAGCCGGTGTTGATCGACGGGAGTGCCATTCAGCTTCATCCACTGGTTTGTACGGCTTTCAATGCCGACTTCGACGGCGACCAGATGGCTATTCACGTCCCGCTTTCGAAAGCCGCAGTCAAAGAAGCCCGGGAGGAGATGCTGAGTATCCGGAATATCCTGATCCCCAGCAGCGGTGAACCTATCGTGACACCGACCCTGGACATGGTCCTTGGCTGTTATTACATGACGACCTTAAGGGAAGGGGCGAAGGGCGAGGGTAAGCTCTTCGGCGATTTCGAAGATGCCAAACTTGCTTATGATCTGGGACAAATCGACCTCCGTGCGGAAGTTGAAGTACGGCAGCCGGACGGCACGAGAATAAAAACCTCCGTCGGGCGGGTCTATTTGAACGAAGTCCTACCGCCGAACCTGGGTTTCCTGAACAAAGTGATCGATAAGGCCGGTTTGAAACGAATGGTCTTTGACTGCTCAAAGGTTCTCGGTCCTGATGAGATGGCAAAACTACTTGATAATATAAAATTACTTGGTTTTAAATTCGCCACCAAATCCGGTACCACCATCGGTATGAGCGATGTCGAAGTCCCGGCGGCGAAAACCAAGCTGATTACAAATGCCGAAAACCAGACTACGACCATCGAAAACCAGTACCAGCGCGGCCTGATCACCGAAGATGAACGGTACGATGCGGTAGTCCGGGTCTGGACCGATACTACGGATAAAATTAAGAATGCAATCTCGGATGGGTTGAACCGCCACGGCAGCATCTATATGATGGCTACTTCCGGGGCAAAAGGTAATATCTCACAGATAACCCAGATGGCCGGTATGCGCGGCCTGATGACCAACCCCTCCGGGCGGATCATCGACTTCCCGATCAAATCCAGCTTCCGGGAAGGTCTGAGCGTGCTGGAATACTTTATCTCGACCCATGGCGCCCGGAAAGGTCTGGCCGATACAGCCTTGAGAACATCGGAAAGCGGCTATCTTACCCGCCGGCTTATCGATGCTGCTCATGATGTCATCGTTCTGGACGCAGACTGCGGGACTACACTAGGGACATGGATCGCGGAACCTAAAGAAAAGGGCATGCTGCCGTCTTTTGTAGAACGTATCAGCGGACGTTACGCTGCGGCAAAGATCGTCCATCCGAAAACCGGTGAAACCATCGTTGACCGTAATGAAGAGATCGATGAACAAAAAGCCAGCGCCATCGCCGCCGCCGGTGTCAACCGTATTTATGCCCGGACCCCGCTTAGCTGTCAGTCCCGGAAAGGCATTTGCCAGCTTTGTTACGGGCGTGACCTGTCACGGGGCCATATCGTAGACATGTATACGGCAGTGGGTATCATAGCTGCCCAAAGCATCGGTGAACCCGGTACTCAGCTTACCCTGCGTACTTTCCATACCGGAGGTGTGGTCGGCCTGGATATCACCAGCGGTCTGCCCCGGGTTGAAGAACTCTTTGAAGCCCGGCTGCCGCGTAATCCCGCCATTATTTCAGATATAAATGGTATTGTTGAAATCATCCATGGTGATGACGGCGATAAGATTAAGATCACCGGTACCGAGACTTTCCGGACCGAATATAACCTGCCCAAAGGCCTGTCTATGAGAGTCGAGAGCGGCCAGTGGGTTGATGTCGGCACGGTTTTGGCGAGCTCGGGTACAGATACCGAAAAAGACAAATTACCGGCTACCGAAACGCAGCCCGTTATTTCCGGAGTCGCCGGACAGGTGACTGTCGAAGGCGAACGCCTGGCGGTCACCTATGAGGAGAAGGAAGAACGGGAATACGCTGTTGCAGCTGCCGCCCACATCCGGGTCCAGAACGGGGATGAGGTCAAAGCCGGCCAACAGTTGACCGACGGTTCCATTAATCCGCAGGAGATGTTGACCATCCTGGGCCGTGATGCCGTACAGCAGTACCTGGCAGATGAAGTGCAACGGGTTTACCGCTCCCAGGGGGTTACGATCAACGATAAGCATATCGAAATCATCATCCATCAAATGCTGGCTAAGGTACGTGTGGACTCTTCCGGAGATACGGAACTGGTACCTGGCGAACTGATCGACCGGTTCCAGTATGAGGAGGTAAATGCCGAAGTACTGGCCGAGGGTGGCGAACCGGCGACAGCCCACACTGTTCTGCTGGGGGTAACCAGGGCATCCTTAAGCACTAACAGTTGGCTGGCAGCTGCCTCCTTCCAGGAAACTACCAAGGTGCTGACGGAAGCTGCTGTTCGCGGTGCGGTAGATAAACTAAGCGGCCTGAAAGAGAACGTCATCATCGGGCGGCTGATTCCTGCCCGGTCGCGTGCTTCGCTGGCTGCTGCGGTGACCGCCCGGAAAGATGAACCCACGGAAATATTGACCGAAATAGAACCGGAACCCCCGGACCCCGATCTACCGAGTGAGCCGGACGCGGTCCTCTAGTCATATCTATATTACTCCGAGAAAAAGCCCCGGTTAAAGCCGGGGCTTTTTATTTTAACCATGCAGGAGCCGTCCTGTGTTATAATAAGCCGAACAAAGGTTTTTTGAGATGCCGAGAGTAGTATCGAGTAAATCAACGACCGAAGATGCCCCCCTTGATATCAGCCTGCGGCCGCGTGCGCTGGATGATTTCATCGGGCAGAATAAGATCAAAGACAATATCAACATCGCTATCGCCGCGGCCAAAGGGCGTAAAGAACCGCTGGACCATGTCCTGCTTTACGGGCCGCCCGGGTTGGGCAAGACGACACTGGCACATATCATCGCCAACGAGATGCGGGTAAATGTTCGCATCACATCCGGCCCGGCCATCGAGAGGGGCGGGGACCTGGCAGCCATCCTGACCGGGCTGCAGGCCCATGATGTGCTGTTTATCGATGAGATTCACCGGCTTAACCGTTCCGTGGAGGAAGTCCTGTACCCGGCGATGGAAGATTTTGCCCTTGACCTGGTGATCGGCAAGGGGCCCGGGGCAAAAAGCCTGCGCTTGAGTTTACCCAAATTCACCCTGATCGGGGCTACGACGCGATACGCCTTATTGAGTGCTCCTTTGAGAGATCGCTTCGGTGCGGTATACCGGCTGGACTTTTACGACCAGGCGTCGATCGAGACCATTCTTAAGCGGTCGGCCCAGATATTGAAAGTGAAAGCGGAAGCCGATGGGATACAGGAAATCGCCCGCCGGGCAAGGGGTACCCCGCGCGTGGCGAACCGTCTGTTACGAAGGGTACGGGACTATGCCCAGGTAAAATCAGACGGGATGGCGACCCGCAAGGTGGTGAAAGAAGCCCTGGCAATGCTGGAAGTCGATGCGATCGGCCTGGATGAGATCGACCACAAGCTGCTGCATACCATCATCGACAAATTTAACGGCGGCCCGGTTGGTCTGGAAACACTGGCAGCCTCGATAAGCGAAGAATCGGATACCATCATGGATGTCTATGAGCCGTACCTGCTGCAGCTTGCTTTCCTGGAGCGGACGCCGCGGGGGCGGGTGGCGACGGGACTGGCCTACCAGCACCTGAACATCCCCATGAAAAAAGACAAGAACAACAAAACGGACCAACCCGGTTTATGGCAATAAAACCACCCTGCAAGACCTGTTTCACCATTTAGGACGCTACAAGCCAAGTTCGGCGGCCACATCCTGCATCGCCTTCAATCCGAGTTCGATAAATGCGTCCAGTTCCATTCCCAGGGTACTGCATTTGGCGATATTTTCGCGGTTGGCCCCGGCGGCGAAACTCTTTTCCTTGAACCGTTTACGGACCGATTTCACTTCTACTAAAGCCAGTTTCTTTTCCGGACGTATGAGCGCAGCGGCGGTGATCAAACCGGTCAAGGGGTCGGCGCAGAATAAAGCTTTATCCATATTCGACTCCGGGGGAATGCCGTGAGCTTCGTTGTGCGTCAGGATGGCATGGGCGATGGCTTCACCGGCACCGAGCTGCCGGACGATATCCGCCCCTTTACGGCTGTGTTCCTGCATATCCCCATTGACGATTTCGACGTCGATATCATGAAGTAAGCCGGCCATGGCCCATTCTTCCTCGTTGCCGCCGAACTGTCGGGCTAAAACCCGCATAATGGCTTCCGTAGCCAGCATATGGCGGACCAGGTTTTCATTCTTCACCCGTTCCCGGACCTCTTTAAGGGCACTGTTTTTATCCATTTTTCAACTCCCGGGCGGCGACCGGTTTCAGGGTGGACAGTAAAGCCAGCCCGCCAACGGCGACCGCAGAAAGGATAAAAAATACTACACTGTAATTACCGGTCATGTCGAAAATGGCGCCGGCCAACAGCGGGCCGATAGCGCCGCCGATCGTCCCGCCGAAGATGATGACGCCGTATATCGCCCCGTGGGAACCAGTGCCGAACAAACCGGCGATCATCGGTGAAATCAGGGAATAGATGCCGCCGTGGCCGAAGCCGTATACCGGCAGTACCAGGTAGAACAGCCAGGTTTCCCTGATAAAACCCAGGCAAAACAGGGTCACGACCAGCAGGCCGCAGCAGCCCATCATGGTCTTGACATTGCCGATGCGGTCGCCGATAGCCCCGGTGACGAACCGCCCGATAAGGCTGAAAGCACCGATGATGGACAGCATACCGGCCGCCTGGGTGATGGAACTGCCCAGGGCGATGGAGTGCGGGGCAATATGGACTTGAATCGTGTAGGTACAGAAAAGAGCAACCGCGTAGGCGGCAATCACCGCCCAAAACTGGCGCAGCCGGAGCGCTTTTTTAAAGGGTACGCCCTCCTCAACCACTACCTGATCCCTGGACATCTTATTATGGTTGAGATTACCTTCCTGCGGGTCACGGCGGAGAAACTGCGAAGCCGTTAACAATAACACCAGGCAAATGACAGCCAGGGCAATGTAAGCGTTACGCCAGCCGCTCGCCAGGATCACAGCACTGGTGATAAAGGGGAAAGTGAGTTGTCCCAGGCCGGCCCCGGTTTTGACGATGCCGTTGATGATGCTGCGTTTCTTCCGGAACCAGCGGGCAATGGTTGACAGTACCACCACATCGAGGGCGCTGGCACCGATGCCGACGATGACACCCCAGAAAAGATAAAGCTGCCACTGGGCGGAGACCTTCGAGGTTAAAAAGGTACCCAGGGCCAGGATGATGCCGCAGGCCGTCATCACGAGGCGCGGGCCGTAACGGTCGCTGATATTACCCATGATGATACTGAAAAAGCCGTGGACCAGTAAGGTAACCGAGGCTGCCCCGGAAATCAACGCCCGGGACCACCCCAAATTCTGTTCAAACTGGTTGACGAACAAGCCGAAGGTATTAAAGGTGCCCCACCCGATGAACTGGATCATCAGAGCAGCAGCGATAATGATGATGCCATAGGAAATACGCCTGGAGTGCGTCTTCGTGGTGTTCAATCGATTACCTCGCAACGATGCCGTATGACATTTTCAGATATTTATTTCCGGCCGTTGAGGATGGGTTTGAGGTAACGGCCGGTGGTGGATTCGGCAACCCGGGCGACTTCCTCGGGTGTACCGGCGGCGACTACCCGTCCCCCCTCTTCCCCGGCACCGGGGCCGAGATCGATGATATAGTCGGCATTCTTCATCACGTCCAGGTGGTGTTCGATGACCACCACCGTATTGCCCAGATCGACCAGCCGCTGCAGGACGCGCAGGAGGGCCGCCACATCTTCGAAGGACAGGCCGGTGGTGGGCTCATCCAGGATATAGAGGGTGCGGCCGGTAGAGCGCCGGGACAACTCGGCGGCCAGCTTGATACGCTGGGCTTCGCCGCCGGACAGGGTGGGGGCGGGCTGGCCGAGATGGATATAACCCAAACCGACGTCGTTCAGAGTCTGGAGCTTGGACCTGATGCGGGGGATGTTTTCGAAGAATTGCAAGGCTTGCTCCACGGTCATATCGAGAACATCGGCGATGCTTTTTTCTTTAAATTTGATCTCCAGGGCTTCCCGGTTGTAGCGTTTGCCCTGGCAGACTTCGCAGGGGACGGTGACATCGGGCAGGAACTGCATCTCGATCTGGATAAAGCCCTCGCCGCGGCAGGCTTCGCAGCGGCCGCCTTTGACGTTGAAGGAAAAGCGGCCGGAGGTATAGCCCCGGGCCCGGGCTTCGGGTACGGCAGCGAAAAGGTCGCGCATGGCGGTGAAAGCAGTGGTGTAGGTGGCCGGGTTGCTGCGGGGGGTGCGGCCGATAGGGGACTGGTCGACATCGACGATCTTGTCGATATGCTCCAGCCCGGTAATTTTATCGCATTCGCCGCCCCTTTCCTTAGCATGGTAAAAGACCTGGGCGAGGTGCCGGTAGAGGATATCGGAAATCAGGGTGCTTTTACCGCTGCCGGAAACCCCGGAGACACAGACGAACTGCCCCAGGGGCATGGTGACATCGACGTTTTTCAGGTTGTTCTGGCGGGCGCCTTTGATGGTGATGAATTCTCCGGAGCCTTTTCGCCGCCGGCGGGGCAGGGGTATCTCGCGGGCGCCGCTGAGATACTGCCCGGTAAGGGAATTTTTATTCGCCAGGATATCGACGATGGGGCCTTCGGCAATGATACGGCCGCCGTGTTCGCCGGCCCCCGGTCCCATATCGATAAGGTAGTCGGCCGCCCGCATGGTGGCTTCATCATGTTCGACCACGAGGAGGGTATTGCCGAGGTCGCGCAGGCGTTTCAGGGTATCGATAAGCCGGGCGCCGTCGGCGGGATGCAGGCCGACCGTGGGTTCGTCGCAGATATAGAGCACGCCCATCAGGCCGCTGCCGATCTGGGTAGCCAGGCGGATGCGCTGGCCTTCGCCGCCGGACAAGGTGGCAGAGGGGCGGTCGATGGTAAGGTAACCCAACCCCACATCCCGGAGGAATCCAAGGCGGGAGGTAATTTCCTTGATAATCTGGTGGGCGATCAGGATTTCCCGTGATGACAACACCGGGTTGCTTTCTGCCGAAAGGGAAGCGATCCACTGTAAAGACTGGGTGACGGACATGGCAGTGATGTCCATGATATTCTTGCCGCCAATGGTGACCGCGAGGGCTTCCGGTTTGAGCCGCTTGCCATGACAGGCCAGGCAGGGCTTGTTGATCATGTACTGTTCGGTATTTTCTTTAGAAAGCTGGGACTCGGTGTCGTGATACACCCGCTGCAGGGTGGGGATAACGCCTTCGAAGCCTTCGGTATGGTGGACGATGCGGCCGAAGCGGCGGTAAGACCGGGTCTCGCCTCCTTCCCCGTAGAGGATGATATGCTGATGCTCTTTAGAAAGGTTCTTGACTGGGGTATGTAAGGAAAAACCGTGCGCCCGGGCGGCCGGTTCCAGCTTCCAGAGGTACCAATTATGGGAAGCCCAGGGCCGGATAGCGCCCTCGGCGATGGATAAATCCTTATTCAATACCAGGTCGGGATCGATCTCCTGTTTAAAGCCAAGGCCGGTACAGGAGGGACAGGCGCCGTGGGGACTGTTAAAGCTGAAGGTACGGGGGGCGATTTCGCCGATGCTGATACCGCAGTAAACGCAGGCAAAATGCTCGGAAAAAAGTATCTCGGCTCCGTCCACGATAGAAATCAGGACAATGCCGCCGCCGAGTTTCAAGGCGGTTTCTACGGAGTCGGCGATGCGGCTCTGTACCCCTTCCTGCCCCACGACGAGGCGGTCGATGACCGCTTCGATGGAATGTTTTTTCGTCTTTTCCAGGGGAATGTCTTCGGAAAGGTCAAGGACCTTGCCGTCGACCCGTACACGGGCGTAGCCGCTCTTACGTAGGTCGGTGAAGATCTGCTGGTATTCACCCTTGCGGTCGCGGACGAGGGGGGCTAAAACCAGGATACGGCTGCCATCAGGTAGTTTCTGGACGGCGTCGACGATCTGTTCGACACTCTGGCTGGCGATTTCCCGGCCGCATTGGGGGCAGTGGGGGTGGCCGACGCGGGCGAAAAGCAGGCGCAGGTAGTCATAGATCTCGGTGACGGTGCCCATGGTGGAGCGGGGGTTCTTACTGGGGCCCTTCTGGTCGATGGAGATGGCGGGGCTGAGCCCTTCGATATAATCGACATCCGGTTTTTCCATGCGGCCCAGGAACTGGCGGGCGTAGGCGGAGAGCGACTCCACGTAGCGGCGCTGTCCCTCGGCATAAATGGTATCGAAAGCCAGTGAGCTTTTCCCGGAACCGGAGACACCGGTGATGACCACCAGTTTATCCCGGGGGATGATAACGTCGATGTTCTTGAGGTTATGCTCGCGGGCACCCTTGACAATGATAGAATCTAAAGGCATTTGTACATCTCTTTCAGTATATAAATTTTAACATAACCGGTAGGTTAGCCAAAAACGATTTTACGGTAAATACCGGGATACGGAGAGACACAAGGGATAATAGCACTTCAGTTCTAATGATGTCAAGTAAACTAATGAGAAAATTTGAAATATCTTTCACTCTCTTTTCAATCTCTTCCGACTGCGAGTCGGCTTGCTTATACGGTACCGACGAACGTACAGCTCCGGTTTACTTTACGCATGCGGAGTCCTTGAGGTCTGAAGGAGATCTACGAATTACTAGGGATGATAAGGAAAGGGGTATAAACCGGGTAGACTACTAATAAAATAAACCGGGCCCATGGTTAACAAAATGATAAATTATTGACAGGCATTCCGCCTGTAATACCTGGAATACTACAGTTCCTTCGCCATGTACTCGCCGAGTTTATGGTAGCCCACCTCGGCGTAATATTGCTTGGCGCCGACCCCACTGAGGACGGCGATCTGCTCTATTCCAAACTCCTCCCTGGCGATTCTTTCCGCTTCCGCCAGTAGTGCCCGGCCGAAGCCGCGGTGTTGGGCTGTCACTGGGCCCTCGGATGAGGTTTCGCCGGCCGGATGTTCTTTAAGGGCGATCTCCGGGCCATAGACATGAAGCTCGCGCACCATGGCTACGGGGAGGGGCATATCGGGGAGGTGCGTATTCTGTATCCGTAAACGGAGCAGGCCGAAAAGGGTTTCGTTTTCGTCCTCGAAGGACAGGAATATCTCTTTACCCCCGGCTGCTTCGTAATCCAGCCGTGTCAGGCGGGGTTCGCCCATCCGGTAGTGCAGCTGCCTGCGGTGGCCGTATTCCCGGCAGCGGATGCAGTGGCACTCGTGTGCCGGACTGCTGCATCCTTTCCCGGATCTGGTCCCGCAGGGAATCCTTGAGCCCGCCGACGATATACGGCGAAGGGATGTCCCGCAGTACGCGGGAGATACGTACATATTTCGGCACCAGAGCCTTAATACCGGCGATCAAACCGGTCATAACTTCGTTGTTGTATGGTTGATATTGCCCTTCCCGGTACCATTTTTCCAGTTCGGTGCCGGAAACCACCATCGTCGGATATATTTTCAGGCCGTCCGGCCGGAAGCGGCTGTCTTCGAAAAGCAGCCGGGTCAAGGCCAGGTCCTTTTCCGGGGTGGCGCCGGGGAGGCCGGGCATCCAGTGGTAATGGACTTTGAAACCGTAGTCCCGGAGTAATTTGGTGGTAGCTACGACATGACTAATCTCATGCCCCCGCCGCACCAACCGGTATATTTCATCGTCCAGCATCTGTACACCCAACTCCACCCGTGTGGCGCCGAAGGCCAACATCCGCTCTACGTCACTTTGGCTGCACCAGTCGGGCCGCGTCTCGATGCACAGCCCTACGCAGCGGTTGCGGGCAGTCTCGTTGATCAGTTTCGCTTCTTCGAGGGTGGCGGCAGTCCGGCCGTTCATGGCATCATAGCAGTCTTTGATGAACTGGTACTGGTATTCCTCGGGGGCGGCTAAAAAAGTGCCGCCCATGACGATGAGCTCTACCTTGTCGGTGGGGTGGCCCATATCCGCCAGGATGCGCAGCCGGAATTCGGTCTGTTTACGGGCATCGAAGTCACAAGCCCGGGCGCGGATGACCGCCGGTGATTCCGGGGTGTAGCTCTGGGGGGCGGCGGCATAGGTGGGACAATAGACGCATTTACCCGGGCAGCCCATGGGTTTCGCCATGACGGCCACCGGGGTCACGCCCGAAATTGTCCTGGATTGCTTCTTCATTATATATTAGCTATCGGTAGATAATAGAAAAACTCTCTTCTAGTCTAACATGGGAAAGCAGTGGCAACAAAAGAAAACGGCCTCACTCAGGAAGAAATCTTCGACCGCATGGCACCCGGCTGGTACAACCGGCGGCACTGGACCATTTTCCGGACGGAACTGGAGGAGTTGGCCGGAAAGTGGCAGCAAGGCCGTCTGCTGAATATCGGCTGCGGACATGGGGCGGACTTTCTTCCTTTCAGTAAAAACTTCTCACTTTACGGCCTGGATATCTCCGCTGGGATGCTGCAGTACGCCGAAAAATATGCCCGGAAATTTAACTATCAAGTCGGCCTCGTCCACGGCGATGCCGCCACTTTACCTTTTCCCGGGGAGACCTTCGACTGGGCGATCTCCGTGGCCGCTTATCACCACCTGGATAATACCCGCGACCGGCAACATGCTCTCGTTGAACTGAAACGTGTCCTCAAGCCGGGGGGCCAGGCTTTTATCACCGTCTGGAACCGCTGGCAGCCGGCCTTCTGGTGGAAACCTAAAGAGCTCCGGGTCACATGGCGCACCAAAGAAGCGGAACTGCCCCGTTACTATTATCTTTTTAGCAGGGGTGAACTGGAAAGCATGGTTCGTAAAGCAGGATTCCGGATACTGCGGTCGTATGCCGAAGCAGCCTACCATTTCCCGGTCAAGCAATTTTCCCGCAACATCTGCCTGTTGCTGGAAAACTCGATTGACAAAAAAAAGGTTTAAGGATAGTATTCGATATTAACAAGATATTAAGGGAGCCGGGAAAGGCTATGATGGTCAAGATTAAGTGCCCCAGTTGCAGTACTGACGGTTATATGTCTTTATTGCAGTCGGATTATCAAATGACGTACAAATGTTGGAAATGCAAGGAATTTTTTACCCTGACGGTAGAGAACGACCAGGTCAAGTCGTTGGTTAAGTTGTCAGCCGAAGAATATCAGAAAATAAAAGAAGCTGAGGACTTGAAAGCCAAGTTCAAACGGTAAGTATTATAGAAAACATCCGGGGTGTAAAATCTCCGGCTGGTATCATGCATAATAGAATGGTTGGATAACCTGATAATATGGAGAGGTGGTGACCGCCTCTCCGTTTTTATTTTTGGAGGGGAAAATGCCGGTAGTGATTGTAAATATGTGGGCCGGGCGCAATACCGAACAGAAGAAAACCCTGGTCAAGGGTATCACCGATGTTTTCACCAAAGTCGGGAGTGCCGGCGGAAGCTGTACACATCATCATCAATGACATCCCGAAATCTAACTGGGGCACCGGCGGCAAGCTGGCTTCGGAAGAAACAACCTGAACCAGTGCGGCCGGAGATATATGATTGTAAATTCCGCCGGTTTGGGAAAATTTACGGGCCGGTAGTATACTAAAGCAATTTATAGTAATTGCCCGTTAAGGAAATTTTTATGGAATACGGATCAGCCTGGGATAGGATACTCGTTGCCCTGGTACTCGTTGCCGTGCTGGTATTTTTTACCCTGATTCGTCCTCGGAACCCCAAAAAAGAACAGGCGGACATCGTCAGTACACTACTGGAGGAAACAAAACTCAATATCATTCTGGTCGATACCTTCGACCGTCAACCGCAGCAGTGGCCTTTCCATACCACCTGCTGGCAGTTAAGGAAAAAGCGGCTCGGTTTCCTCGACAAGAATCTCCAAAAAGATATCGCTGCTTCTTTTACTATGGCCTGTGATTTCAATCAGAGATTGAGAGCGGCGGCGAAAGCCAAATCGAACAAGCGCCAAACGGTCGACCTGGTTAGCCTGCAAGAATACTTCCCCCGGGTCAAACAGGGGTTGGAAGATTGGCTGCTGGCCAATATCGGTACTGCGGGGCCGCAACCTAAAAAACCCGGCGTGACCGACATCCTGTTCGGCGGCAGATAATTCTCCACGGCCGGTCGGTACTACCTCGTAGTGTGCAGTACTTTCAAACGGTGCAGTCGATTTTGAAATTCCTCGGTCTTGATGTCTCTGGTCGTCATGATTAAAGCATCTTCCCGGGTATCGCCGTCAGGCCCGCGGTCCAGGTAGTATTTCCGCCTTTCTCCGACGTGCTCAAAACCATGTTTCGCATAAAGTGCCTGGGCCCCGGTATTAGTTACACGGACTTCCAGGGTCGCAAAGTCGGCTTTTAATGTGATCGCCTGGTCGATCGCCGCGATGAGCAGCTTTTCCCCGATGCCTTTACGGCGGTATTTCTGGCGGACGGCGATGCTGGTGATATGGGCTTCACCCGCCATGATCCAGAAGCCCAGGAAACCTACGATGTAATGTTTGGTCTGGGCTTGTTCGGTTGCCGCCGCCCGGCGTCGGCCGAATAGGCCACTCACCCAGGCTTTAAATCTACCCGGCTGCTCCGGGGTTATTTCTACCTTTATATCGGAATCACAAGCTACCATGTAGTGCGCCATCTGGTTCTTGAACTCATAACTATAATCCGCCGGCGGCCACTGCGTGGGGAAAGCTTCCCGGTCGATTTCCGTTACCTCAGCCAGGTCATGCCTGGTCATATCACGAATATAGAAAGACAAACACTAACTCCAAGCGACGGTGAGCCCTATTGTAACATCGTACCGGGCATAGCGCAAAGGGCAAAAACCTTAAATGCTATCTTTTTGACAGGTGCTTCGTTATACTAATTAGCACCGGGCGTACACCGTATTGCTGGCGAAGGCAATAGGTGCAGCCTGAGTCTAGCTTACGAGAGTTGTCCAGTGCCAGAGGAGGAAAGCCTCGTCGGGGAAGCCGTACAGGGAAACCAGCAGGCATTTGCCCGGCTGTATGAGGCTAATTTCGATAAAATATACCGGTATGTATCGCTGAAGATCGGAGACCGGACGGAAGCTGAGGATATGACCCAGCAGGTGTTCTTGCATGCCTTGCGGTCGATATCCTCCTTCAAATATAAAGGTACCCCGTTTACTGCCTGGTTGTTCCGCATCGCCCACAACCAGATCGTGGACTACTTGAGGAAGAAAACAGCCCGGCCGAATCCGGTCGAATTGGATGAAACAGTACCGGCAGATACGAAAGGCCCGGAGCATATGGCGGAACTAAAACTGGATATCGAACAACTACGCCAGGCGACGGCGAGCCTGACGAAGGCACAACAGGAAGTCTTGTCCCTGCGTTTCGCCGGCGGGTTGTCGATCGAGGAAACAGCTCAGGCCATGGGGAAGAATCCGGGGGCGGTCAAAGCCTTGCAACATGCGGCAGTATTGTCGCTGCGAAAAATAATGTTGGTAGAAGAAGATGTCAAAGTCCAAACGAATTGACGAAATATTTGCTGAATGCCTGGAGCAAATGTTCCACGGCGAGTCCATTGAACAGTGTGTGAGTAAATATCCCGCCCAGGCGGAGGAACTGCGCAAACTGCTGGCGACTGCTGTTGCCGCCCGGAAAGCCGCCGCCGTCGAACCTGCCCCCGAATTCCGGGAGCGGGCCAGATACCGGTTGCAGGCCGCCCTCAGGGAAAAAGCCGCCGCCAAAGCAGAAAGGAAATGGTCCTTTTCCTGGAATTGGCAACCCCGCTGGGCGGTCGCCCTGACCGCAGTCGTCGTCTTGTTGGCTGGCGGCAGCGGGACGGTCCTGGCTGCCAATAACAGCATGCCCGGCCAACCTTTATATGCCGTGAAACTGGCTTCTGAAAAAGTTAAACTGGCGGTGACCACTTCCTCCACCGCCAAAGCCGAAGTCTATGCCGGCCTGGCAGAACGCCGGGTTAATGAAATCGTCTACCTGGCGGCTAACGGCGAACCGGAACGTATCGTAGCAGGTCACGAAAAATCTGGACCTGTGTTTGACCAATATCAGCAACCTGTCCGGCGGGGTCAGTGAAAACGCCCTGTTTTCAGCGCGGAATGCCGATGATGCCGCGAATGCCAAAGGCACCGCTGAATATGGAAATGGAGAATTAACGGTCGAACAAAGCCTGACGGCACCGGCCGCCCTGACTACAGCCGCCGCAGATACTTCGGCAATGACCGTCGGTGCGCCACCCCCGGCTGGCAGCGGAGAGTCACTAACGGCATCCCAGGAATCCTATTTGCCCATGTATTCGAATGATGTCACGGCAGTCGATGATAAACTGATGGATCTTAAACTCAGGGTATATTATCAGTCCATCGAATATCCTGAATTACTGAAAAAAGCCTTTGATAATGCCGGTCCGGAAACCAGGCTGGCTTTGTTAGAAGCGATCGCCGTCTCCCAGACCGGCTATGAAAGGATACTCCAGGTTTTACAGTACAGCCGGTAACAATTTCTTTTATTTACTATACTAACTCAAAATTTATACTAACCCGGACGGGGCGCGCCCGTTATATATATCAGAAACCAAATTAACAAGGGGGAAAAAAGAAATGAAAAAAGCATGGTTAGTGGCAGCCGGCATCGTTTTAGCACTGCTGCTTGGGGTAGGCGGCATGGCCCTGGCACAGAGTACGGGAAGTAGCGATACTACAACGCCGGGCAATGTCAATGTCAACGTCAACAGCCAGCAAACCGGGATCTGGGTCAACGGCACCGGTGAAATCACCGTGACGCCCGACCTGGCTACCCTCACGCTGGGTGTGGAAGCTCAGGCCGCCTCGGTAGCCGAAGCCCAGAGCCAGGCCCAGGCAGCCATGAATGAGGTCATGGCCGCCTTAAAAGCCCAGGGCGTAGCTGAGAAAGATATCCAGACCGCCTATTTTAACATCAGTAAGATGACGAGTTGGGATGACGAAAAACGGACCGAAACCATTACCGGGTATCGCGTTACCAATACCGTCACCGTCAAGATCCGGGAAATCAGTAAGGCTGGTGACATCATCGACGCCGTTGCTGAAGCCGGCGGCGACCTGACCACCGTCAACGGTATCAACTTCTCACTGGAAAATGATACCGCCGCCATGCAGCAGGCCCGGGAAAAAGCCATGGCTGATGCCAAGGCTAAAGCCCAGCAAATCGCCAGCCTGGCCGAAGTCAAACTCGGTAAAGCAACCTATGTCACCGAAAATTCCTACTCCCCGTACATCTACCGCTCGGCAGGTTACAATGAAGCTATGGATGCCTCAGTGAAAACCGAGATCAGTGCCGGCGAACTGACGGTAACCGTCAACGTCCAGGTTGCCTACGCCATCGTCGACTAAGAGATTAAGTTAACCACATAAGATAGTTTTAAAGGAGCGTCCCTTCCGGGACGCTCCTTTATTTTTAGGCACGCATCACAGGTAATTGTTTTTTTCCTTATTTCTCTCCCTCCCCCCACATCCCCCGCCCCGCCAGCCTGGCTTCAATTTCCGCGGCCTCCAGTAAGCCCTGGTAACGGGTATCCGGCGGATATTCTTTGGCCTCAGCTAATCCCCGCCGCACCAACTCCAGGTTGATCATCAAATCATCTACCCAGACATACCGTAGCAGCCGGCCGTAACGGTCGGCCTCCGAAGTATCCATCTCCAGCCGTATCATCTTGCCCTCGACCAGTTCCCGGTTCGCTGCTTTCGCTTCAGCGGCAAACGGTTCTTCCGGACTTAACTCCGGGGTATCGATACCGATGTAACGGACACGCTCGCCGCCGGCGATTTCGATCGTATCGCCGTCGATGACCCGGGTAACCTGGACGGTACCGGGAGGTACCTCCGGAAGTTTACAGCTAAAGAGGGCTAAAAACATAACGGCGGCTGCCGCCAGGTAAATTCCTGTCCGCGGCAGCCGCCGCCAAATATTCATCAACCACATCCGGCCGGCAGAATGCTAAATACCTTTTTTTACCACAAAGGCGGCCAGGTCTGCCAGGCGGCAAGAATAACCCCATTCGTTGTCATACCAGGCGATCACCTTGACCAGGTTGCCGCCGATGACCATGGTACTGGCGGCATCGATGATGGAGGAGGCCGTATTCCCCTTAAAGTCCATGCTGACCAGTTGTTCGGTGCAGTATTCCATGATGCCTTTCAGGGGGCCGGCCGCCGCATCCTGCAGTACCATGGTTACTTTTTCCAGTGTCACGTCCTCTTTCATATCGCACACGAAGTCGATGACGGAAACGGTGGGCACCGGGACGCGCAGGGAAATACCGTGGATCTTGCCCTTGAGTTCGGGGATCAACTGTCCCACCAGGCTGGCCGCCCCGGTGGTGGTCGGAATAATATTCATACCGGCACTCCGGGCTCGGCGCAAGTCGCGGTGCACCGTATCCAGGATGCGTTGGTCGTTTGTATAGGCATGTACCGTCGTCATCAAACCCTTGGTAATGCCGAAGCTGTCATTCAGTACTTTGGCGATGGGGGCAATGGCATTCGTGGTACAGGAAGCATTGGAAATGACATTATGCCGGGCGGGATTGTATTTGTCCTGGTTTACCCCGAGCACAATGGTGACATCCTCGTTACGCGCCGGGGCGGAGATGATCACTTTCCTCGCCCCGCCCTTTAAGTGCGCCGCCGCCTTGGGCCCGTCGGTGAACAGGCCGGTCGATTCGATGACGATATCCACCCCGGCACTTTTCCAGGGGATGTTGCCCGGTTCGCGTTCGGCAAAGACCCGCACCTCGCGGCCGCCGACCGTAAAAGTATTATCCGAAGCTTCGATTTCCTCGGGATATTTCCCGTAAGTGGAGTCCCATTTCAGTAAATGGGCATTGGTCCGGGTATCGGTAAGGTCATTCACGGCCACTACCTGGAGCGTGTCGGCATGATATTGCTGTATCGTCTTAAAGGTGAGTCGGCCGATCCGGCCAAATCCGTTTATCCCGACTTTTATCGTCATGATAATCCTCCTAACAATAACAAGCCGTCAGCTAATCGGCTGACACTTGATAGTATACAACACCATCGCGGCCAAATCTCGCGATTTTCCCGAAAGTCCGCAACGCCTGGAGATGCGCCAGCGTCTCGGATACCGCCATCCGCTGGTTCCAGTAGTGCAAATTATGGAAATCCACGCCGCCCATTTCCGGCATCCAGGTGATTTTCTCGGAAACCTGGTAGGCGGTTTTGGGTGAACTGGCGAGGGTTGCCATGATCTCTTCGTTGCGGTGCTTGTGATGTACCAGTAATTCGGCTACCCGTCGCTGTAGGTCCGTAAAAATATGCTCGTGCGCCGGCAGCACCATCTTGACGTCGAGCCGGCCCACCTTCTCCAGGGACTCAAGGTAATCGACCAGGGGATTATTGTCCGGGTCCATCCCGGTGCCGCCCGGCCGCAGCCCGATGTTCGGGGTGGTTACCGGCAGGACATGGTCGCCCGAAAACAGTATTTTCCGGTCTATATCGTAAAGGCAGATATGTCCCGGGGCATGGCCCGGCGTCAGCAGGACCTGTAAATTCAAACCGAAACGGTCGATGATCTGGCCGTCTTCGAGCGAGATATCGGGGTGCGGCGGCAGGGGGAAAGAATGCGGCGGCTGGTGGTCGGGCGGGCTGTTGTCCGGTATTCCGGACGATTTCAGCCAATCGTTGGTCCAGCGCGCCATGGGATTTTGTAAAGCTGCCGGCAGCCTGGCGATCTCGATGGCGTGCAGCGCGATGCGGGCGCCCGTGATCTCCCGAACATAACCCGCCAGCCCGATATGGTCGCCGTGGCCGTGCGTGATGATGAGGGTTGAAATACGGGACAACTCCACCCCGGCTTCCGCCAACTGCTGCCGCATGGCTTTGACCGCCTCATCGCTCTGGATGCCGGCGTCGATCATCACGTATCCCCCCTCCCCTTGAAGCAGGTATATATTGGTATGCCCCAGGGGATTGTTGGCGATGGGGATCTTAAACTGGTGGATGCCCGGTATTATTTCAGTCATCGGTTTAGTACTATTTTTTCATTGTACAACATTATAGGGGAACGTGTTGGGGTATAATACGGCAAACCTATTCAAGTTCGGCGAATGATAGATAGATACCGCCGGATATGGGATATCTTGAAAGCTGCTACCGTTTAAAGGCGGACAGGCCGGCATATTGGGCCTTAGTACCGAGTTCCTCCTCGATGAGAAGGAGGCGGTTGTACTTGGCGGTACGTTCGCTGCGGCAGGGAGCGCCAGCCTTGATCTGGCCGGTCTGCAGGCTGACACAGAGGTCGGCGATGGTGGTGTCCTCGGTCTCGCCGGAGCGGTGGCTGACCACGGCGGTCCAGCCCGCTTTTTGGGCCATACGGATGGCATCGACGGTTTCGGTGAGGGTGCCGATCTGGTTCAGCTTAATGAGGATAGAATTGGAGGCCTGGCGGCGGATGCCTTCGGCAAGCCTTTGTACATTGGTGACATACAGGTCGTCGCCGACCAGTTGGACTTTATGCCCGATCTTCGAAGCCAGCAGTTGCCAGCCCGACCAGTCGTCTTCCGCCATGCCGTCCTCGATGCTGATGATGGGATATTGGGCAACCCATTTCTCATAGAAGGCAGCCATACCGGCGGAATCGAGAGTAAGCCGGTCGCGAGCGAGCAGGTACTTACCATCTTTATACAGTTCGGAGGAAGCGGGGTCGAGAGCGATAAAGCAGTCTTTGCCCGGCCGATAGCCGGCTTTTTCGATGGCCTGAAGGATGACTTCGACGGCGTCCTTATTAGCGGGGAGGGAGGGGGCAAAACCGCCTTCATCCCCGACGTTGGTATTGCCGCCCTGCTTTTGCAGTACCTGTTTCAAGGCCTGGTAGACCTCAGCGCCCATACGCAGGGCATCGCGGAAGGTCCTGGCCCCGGCAGGCGCAACCATGAATTCCTGGAGGTCGGTAGAATCGGCGGCATGCTTACCGCCGTTAAGGATATTCATGAGGGGAACGGGGAGAGTAAAGCGGTCCCTGGGGGCCTGATAGGTGTCGGCGAGGTATTGGTAAAGGGGCAAACCGGCCACCGCGGCTGCGGCATGGGCTACGGCCAGGGAAACGCCGAGAACGGCGTTGGCGCCCAATTGTGCTTTATTAGGAGTGCCGTCGAGTTCGATCAAGCGGCGGTCGACCGCTGACTGGCTGGCGGCGGACAGGCCTTTTAAAGCCGGTGATATTACATTATTGATATTTGAAACGGCTTTGAGGACGCCTTTGCCGCCGTAGCGGGTTTTGTCACCGTCACGGAGCTCCAGGGCTTCATGAGTACCGGTGGAAGCGCCGGAGGGGACGGCAGCGGATCCGGTTTGGCCGCCGGTGAGTGCGACGCGGACATGGACGGTGGGGTTGCCGCGGGAATCCAGTATCTCCCGGGCGGTAACGGCGTTAATTTCATAAGCAGGTTTGACGGCAGACATGGGCGGCCTCCTTAGTCAAAAGGATTTATTGTCAAGTACGGATAGACGGATCCCCCGGTTTTGCTTCGGGATGACATTCCCGGTTGTTTCCGGACAACGACTAATGTCCGATTATAGCACCGGGAGGCCTCGTCGCAACAGGGGTGACGGCTATATTATGGAAAGTTTAGTTTAAGTACCAGTCAGGTGTGAAGGTTGATGGCATAAGTAAAGTAGAGTAAGGAAAAGTAGGGTTGACAGTGGGGTAACATTACGTTTATGATAGTTCCCAGTTTAATATCTCGGATATACAACATTAGAATACGCAGGGATAGAGACAGGGAAACGCTGCCTGTACGTTGGTCGCTTGGGCGGCGGGGAGTCAATAGCGAAACCGGCTGGAAAGCCGGTTTTTTGGTTTCCGGGAGCAATTTCCCGTCCAGTTGAACAGGGAAAAAATTATTTACGCGAACCAGTTCCCGCACTTCGAGGGGCAACGAAGAAAGGGGGTAACAGGGCGGCGGCAGATGCCGCGTGATTTTCAGGACAGTCATTACGGCGATAATTTCTTAAAACAATCAGGATCTAGTTCTTAGTATTTTGGTTTTTCGGAAATAAATAGGGGCTTCTCCAATTGCTTGCAGGCGGTCAGAGAAGCCCCATGTGCCGGGGATAAGCCGAACACTATTTTTTATTATAGCATGTTATGTCCTGTATGATGCACCCACGCTCATCTGAGAGTGATAAGGGCGGACGTGGTGACGGCTGAACCCCCGGGGAAAAAGGGGGTGAGAATCTAAGGTACATAATAAACAACAAAGATAATTAACTCACGGGGCATCCTTCGACAAGCTCAGGATGAGCGGACGAAGGAAGGTAATGAAAATAATACAGGAGAACAATAAAAAGGTGAAAAAAATCTTATTTGCGGTCATGGCGATCGTCGCGGCGGTCGGCTTGATGGGCGGAGCGTTCGCCTATTTCAGCGATACTGAAGAAAGCACTGGCAACAATTTTACTGCCGGATACCTGGATATGGAAATGAGTAAAGGAGCTGGATGGCAGAATCCTTATTCCGGAGCCCTGGCAACAGCCGCCGATCTGGCACCTGGTGAAGAAATCGGTCCTTTCGGAATGTATCTGAGAAACATTGGGAATATTAGTGGAAAGGTAAGAGTTCAGTTTTCATATACAGATTATGACGTTCCTCTCGCAGACCGAAATGGCGAATTTGCGAACTATGTCAATGTTACAGGCGAAGATTTTGCGAAGGCGATGATCGTAAAAACAGCGAAACTCGATTCTGACCCTGACAACAAATCACCTTACTGGGTATCAACAATTATGGGTACTGGATTGTATGCTAACTTCGCAGCTGCCGATGTTGCGGGTGCCATCTATTACGATGGATCACAATATTTACCGACAATTTATGGACTTTCACTTAATAATGTTGAATTATACTTTACTCCTGCGTATCCTACTGAAGAAGAATGGGTACAGAATGAACAGCACTATGAAGAGTGGACTTTCATGTTAGATCCTGGCGCAACCAACGATTATATGTTTGATGGTATCAATATTACATTGTTAGCTGAAATGATCCAATACGATGCTCCTTGGTCTGGAATGCCATAATGGTCTTATTGTAATACCTACATAATAAAAGAGAGGGATAGAGGTGTCGTCAAAAGCGGCTTCTCTATCCTTCGTTGGAAAACTCCATTACAGGAGTAGCAAAATATTGAAAAAAATAATAGCAGTGTTAATGGCCGTGGGACTGGCGCTCGGGGCAGTCGGAACTTCCTTCGCATTCTTCGAGGATACCGAAACCAGTACGGGCAACATTTTTACAGCAGGAACGCTAGACCTGGATTGTATAGTATGCCGTAGAGTCTAACTGTCCGGGAAAGGTTTCCATAAACGAAGGTGCGAACGGACTCAACGATAATGTCGTCTTTGCCAATTTGGCTACCTGGTGATTCCGGTAAAATCATCTGGACTCTGCCAAATGTTGGGACTCGTAATGGATCTAGATGTTTATATGCCAGCGCATCAACGATTACGACGGGTTAATACAGACCAGATATGGCAATGAAGGTTCATCAATCACGGACATCACCCGGCGAACTTAACGACAATTTGACGCTGATACGGCATATTTTTACGATGGTGTCCAACAATCGTACACAAGGCACGGACCATGGGAATATGTACACCAACTATTACTCATGCTAATACTTTTCCAGAGCCATTGCGTGGGTGACGATATACCATGGAGTGGTCGTGGTCGATCCCGGCAGGCTCGGGCAACGTCATACAAGGCGATAACTTCTAACTAAACTTCTTCATGTCCCTGACACAACACTAATAATAGAAAGTGGGGCGGCTCATATGTGAGCCGCCCCATCCCCGATGCTATTAACCCCTCACCTTAATCCTCTCCCGCAAGGGGCGAGGAAACTGGATATACTTGAATTGGGATTTATATAGAATCATGGGCTCTTAGAACGATTAAGCAAATTATTTCCGGGCTGGGATGGGTGGTCCTGGCTGGAATACTGAGCTATCGTAGGCTTTTGTGATGGTCTCCTCAAGGCAAGGCTGGGAATTCGACGCCGTCCTTTCGGGCAGCATGGTACCGGTCTACGACGTCGGCGGACTGGTAGTCTTCCGGCCGGTGGATACAGCGGAGTTGAAAGAAGGCGATATAATTTCCTTCAAGCTGCCCGGCATCGATACGCCGATCTGTCACCGTATCATCGACATCGTGGATGAGAACGGTTCCCTATATTTTCAAACCAAGGGGGATGCCAACGAAGACCCGGACCCGGATAAAGTTTTACCGGAATACGTGAAGGGCACCGGGGTGCTGCATCTACCTTATGTAGGCCGCCTGGCCGACCTGTCCCGCTGGGGGCGCAGCCGGGTAAACGTGCTGGGCAAGAGCCTGCCGGCGGCGGTACTGGTGATCGGGGCGATGGGGCTGCTGTTCATCGGCCTGACGCTGAAAGACACCCTGGAAGAGGTGATTTTCCCGGGGCGGAAGCTGCACCGGGACCGGCTGAAAAAACAGCGGGAGTTGAGAAAGAGGCGGGTGATTTGAATTACTAGATTTAGAAGGGGAAAGCCGCTCAGAAAGACCCTTCGACAGGCTAGGGGAGCGGCTGAACGGGGGAGGCGGGTGTTTAGGTTATGAATCTAGATTTGGGAAAAGCCGCTCAGAAAGACCCTTCGACAGGCTCAGGGTGAGCGGCTGAACAGGGGAGGCGGGTGATTTAGGATTTATGAATCTAGATTTAAGAATAGGGGAAAAGCCGCTCAGAAAGACCCTTCGACAGGCTCAGGGTGAGCGGCTGGACGGGGGAGACGGGTGATTTAGGATTTATGATTTAAGAATTAAGAATGAGAAAACGTTTTCCTTACCGCTGTGGATTCGACAAGCTCACCATGAGCGACAAGGAAGACAATATTGACTTTAAATACGGGAAATATCAAGTAGTACCATCTGCATCTTGTAATCACGTTATGTTCAGATTAGAATATAGCGCGAAGAGAACTGTGTAGCGATGAACCGAAAACTGGGCGGGGCGATATTCAGCATCATGGCCGTAGTCCTCATGCTGGGGGCGACGGGGGTAGTTTACGCCTGCCCGGAACCAGCCTATCCCCAGTGCCGGCCTACCTGCATCGACCTGAAGATCAGGGACCAGGATGAGGGGTGGCGGGACGGCGTCAGCGGTACCTGGACGGCAGCCAACATGGCTCCGGGCGATACCTTTGATTTCCAGGGCAGCTTCGTGGGACTGAAAGCCAGCGAGAAAGGCCGCCTTAACATCTCCTGCGGCTACTCGGTGACTGAAGAAATACCGCCGGTGGAATCCGATACCGACGAGTATACCGATTCGCACCCGGACGAGATGGCATCAGAACTGGTCCTGACGAAATGTTTATACCGGTACGGCAGCTGGGAAATCGACCTGCTGACCGGACTGCCCAGCGGGATGTCCCCGCGGGACCGGTATGCTTATACCTGCTACGGTATGCGCTGGCAAATCGCCGATGCCGATGGTGACGGCCGCATCACCTTTTACGACCTGAAGGCCATGCCGTTAAGCGGGCTGCCGCTGCCGAAGAGCGGATACCAGTCCGCCAGTTATATGATGAGCGTAAAATTTGCCGAGACAGCCGGCAATGATTTGCAGGGCGACCGGTTCAATTTGACCATGTCATATACGCTGAGGCCGTGGTAAGAGACAAATGCCGATGAAGACCACGGTGATCGTCCTGGCGGTATTACTGCTGGCAGCGGTGGGCATCACAGGGAAAGCAATGACCACCCCGGCCGAGCGAACCATCGAGAAGACCCAAACCCTGGTGAAATTCGAACAGCAGGGCAGCTTCGATTACCGGGTGACGGCAACCCCCTCGTTTTTACAGGGCGGGGAAGCCCCGGTTGAGGCGGAAGCGGTACCTATCCCCTTAAGTTACATCGAGTCCTGCACCATGACTTATGATTTTACCTCCGGCAGCGGGGCGGGCAGCAGCATCAGCGTAGATGCCATACTGGAAAATCCCAATACCTGGCAGAAAGCGGTCAATCTGGCCAGCCGTGCCGGCACCGGCAGTCTTTCCTTCCCGGTAGAACTGGCTTATTTGCAGGCGATAGCGGATGCTATCAACAAGGAAATCGGGGTGGGGACGGGGTCAATGAAACTGACGATACGGGCGACAGTTACCAACGGCATCAACAGCAACGGCCAGCCAGCCGATTTCATCCAGGAACTACCAGTGGAATTGACGCGGACGGTGCTTAAGATAGGCGATGAACTGGGGATGAGCCGGGGGGATGCTGCAGGGACCTTCGGCTACCAGATACAGCTTAAAGAAAACCTGCTGTACGGCCCGGTAACGATCACCCCACCGGGGCAGCAGAGCGGTACCACAGTAACCCTGGGGCCGGAAGACACGGTCTTCCTGAAACTGGTACAAAGTATGGAAGTGGACTATAACTACCGCCTTACTGCCGAGCCGCAGATACAACAGTTGCAATCGGAAGTGACCATCCAGGCGATCGCGGCCAACCCGGATGTATGGTCGCGGAGCTATGACCTGGTGCCTGCCAAAACCTACGATGAGGAAGTCAAGGTAAGCTTCCCCCTGGACTTTGACAGTTTCACCGGGTTATACGAAAAAGTGCAGCAGGAGACCGGCGTGGCCGCTTCCGAGCAACAATTGACCCTGATGGCGACGGTGCATACCACCGGCCGGACGGACCGCGGGCGGATCGACGAGACTTTTACCCAGGGCATCACCACCAACTTGCGGGCGGGGGTACTGAAGTGGGAAGGCGACTTAAAAAAGGCGGCCCCGGGGGCGGTCGAAAGCAAGCAGACGGTCGTGGAGGCGGTGCGGGTGTTGGGGCGGCCGGTATTGGAGATCAGGATCATCGGGGCTTTCCTGACGGCGACATTACTTATCCTGCTGGGACTGTACCTGTGGCATAACCGCCGGCAGCAGGAAAGCGCCTCGATCCAATTGGCCAGGAAGGCGGCCGAGATGGAACGTAAATATAACAGCCTGTTCGTCCAGGTGAACGGCTTGCCGGTCAACCGGATCGGCGATACCATCCTGCCGGTGGAATCGATGGAGGACCTGGTAAAGGTGGGGCAGGGATTGCTCAAACCGATCAATCATGCCTGGGACAAGAATATCCACCTGTACTGGGTATACGACGACCATAAACGTTACGAATATCAACTGATCCACCAGAAGCTGGCAGCCATTACTAACGATGAGATAGGCGTAGAGCCGGAAGACGGGTGGAAAAACAACAATCAGAACTAAACCGGTTTCAATAACTTCCTGATGTCACTGCATATACCGCTGAAACAATGATCTCCTCACGAAGAATAAGGCGATATATTTTTGGCCGATAATACCGCCCGCCGTAAGAAGACGTTTCACCGGCTGGCGTGCAGAAAGCAGAAAGCTGTGGTCACCGCCAACAGCAGAATAATCAAAACGGTAAAGTAGATAAACAGCCGGGTCTGTCGACTCATGATTCTTTCCTAAAATCCGAGATGCTGCATATATTAACGAACGAAAAGGGATTTGGTTAGCCGGGGGAAGAAAAGTTCCAAATTCCAAGAAACAAGCACCAGACAATAACCAAGATACAATACTAAGAATAAGCACTCAGAGAGTGTGTCTTAAAACCCCAGAAATGTCATTCTGAGACAGTCTCTCAGA
>CAVUCA010000001.1:0-711712 GCA_963739865.1 uncultured Chloroflexia bacterium | reverse complement strand
CGTCGTCTTGAACAAGGCCGACCTGGTCGCTGACGAGACCGGCGGAGCCGCGGCACTCGACGGCATGACCGGTGGCGCAGGCCCAGTGGTGCCGGGCCGCACGATCGGCGGCGGCGTGGTACGGAACGACCGCTTCGCGCTGAAAGCCTCGGCGTTGACCGGCGAGGGCATCGAGGAGCTGCGCACGCTTGTCTCCACCGTTCTCGCCGAGCTATGGCTCGAGATCGACCTGGCCTTGCCCTACTGGCCGGCGAGTTGCTCGCCAGGGTGCGCGAGCGCGGTTCGGTCGACTTCGAGTATCGCGACGAGGACGTGCGCGTGTGGGGCCGCGTGCCGCCGTCGATAGCGGGCGACCTTCACGATACCGCCGCCGACTGGCAGCGGGCCCTCAAAGCCAGGCAGGCCAGCGAGTAGCTAGAAGCTCGCTGCGTCTAGAAGTACAGGTGAGCCGACTCGATAGCGGCCGCGACCAGCGCCGCGCCCTGCTCGATGTCGCTCAGAGAGAGCACTTCCACCGGTGAATGGATGTAGCGGGTCGGCACCGTGACCACGCCGGTCGGGATGCCGCTCCTCGTGATGCTGATGGCGGTGGCGTCGGTGTTGCCGCCGTTGCCGACCTGCAACTGGTAGGCGATGGACGCCTTGTCGGCACTCTCGCGCAGCCAGCGGATCACCGGCCGGGGAGAGATCACGCCGCGCCCGGCAGCGTCGATGATGGTGATACTCGGGCCCTTGCCGGCGGCCACGGGCGACTCACTGCGAGACACACCAGGATTGTCGCCGGGGATCGTCACGTCGGTCGCGATGGCGACGTCGGGCTCGAGGCCGTAAGCGCAGGTGCGCGCGCCCTTGAGGCCGACCTCCTCCTGCACGGTGCCGACGGCCTGCACGGTCGCCTTGACGGTCTTACCCTGCAGGAGCTTGAGCGCGAGCAGCATCATGACCACGCCGGCCCGGTTGTCGAGGGCCTTACCGGTGACGAAGTCGTTGCCGAGTGCGCAGAGTTCGCGGTCGATGGTGACGACCGAGCCGATGGTGATGCCCATGGCGTTGGCGTCTTCGGCGCTGGTGGCGCCGCAGTCGACGAACATGTCCTTGATCTTGATGAGCTTCTTGCGATCCTCGGCGTCCATGACGTGCGGAGGCCTGGCTCCGACGACCCCCGCCAGCTTGCGGCCGTCGGCGGTGTGGATGACTACCCGCTGCCCGAGGATGGTCTGATCGGACCATCCGCCCACAGGGACGATCTTGAGAAAGCCGTCGCCGTCGATGTGCGAGACCATGGCCCCGATCTCGTCGATGTGGGCGGCGATCATGATGGTGGGCCCCTCGCCCTTGCGGATGCCGACCACGTTGCCCATGACGTCGATCGAGACGGAATCGACGAGCGGCTCCATCTCGGCCTTGAGCAGGGCGCCGACCTCGTCCTCGTAGCCTGAGAGGCCGTGGGCGTCGGAGAACTTCTTGAGCAGTGCGGCTGTGTCGTTCATGGTGTCCTCAGATCGTGCTTCGTAGGGCGTCCAAGTCGGGGATCAGCCCGGCCTGCGATAGGGCGTAGTCGAAACCGGCGGAATCGAGGATAGCGCGGGCCTGCTCGGGCGACCACAAGCCCGACCCGAAGAGGATCTCGTTGACGATGGTGAAGGCCGTCTGGGCCACCAATGTCGTGTTCACTCGGGCGCAGAGGGTCAGGTAGGCGCCTTCATCGGAGGTCATCTCGGCCGCCACGCCAACCCCGGCGGCCGCGCCGTAACCGGCGACCACGCGGTAACCCGCGACCTTCTCGGCCAGCGCCGCGGCTGTCTCGGCCGCGGCCGCGAACTCGGCCATGCGGAACATGACACGCTGGCTGCCGCGTGCCCTTCGACTTGTGGATCTCCTCGACCAGGCGGTTGAGCAGAACGAACGCCGAAGCGAGCACGTCGGCCTTGAGGTCGGGCCGAGCCGCGTGAACGAGGGACATATGCTCGGCCATGGAGCCGTAGAGGGCACCCTTGGACTGCACCGTCGACCGCCACCTGAAGACACTGATGATGAACTGCATCATCTCGCTGGTGCCCTCGTAGATGCAGGTGATCTTGACGTCACGCTTGATCTTCTCGACGTCGTATTCGCGCACATACCCGTAGCCGCCGAGGGCCTGGATGGCAGCCTCGGCCGCGCTGTTGGCCGTTTCGGTGGTGAACAGCTTGGCGATCGCTCCCTCGACCTGCAGGTCGGCCTCACCGGAGTCGAGGCGCGTGGTCACCGATTCGATGTAGGCGCGGGCGGCCTCGAGCTTGGCGAGGTGCGGCAACACCAGCTTGTGGGTGTAGCCCTGTTTCTCGAGAAGGGGCGACCCGAACTGCACGCGCTCCTTCGCGTAGGCGACGACCTTCTCGATCGCCGAGGTGCCGGCACCAAGAGCGCAGGAGGCGACCATGAGGCGGGTGAAGCCGAAGACCTCATTCGCCTGGTCGAGGCCCTTGCCGGGCACGCCACCGAGAAGGTTCTCTGCAGGCACCAGCACGTCGTCGAAGACGAGCGGCGCGGTGTTGGAGCTGCGGATGCCGTGCTTCTCCTCGGGCTTGCCGGCCGTGAAGCCGGGCATATCCTTGTCGACCACGAAGAAGGCCGGGCCACCGGGGGTCTGCGCGAGCACCGTGAGGAAGTCGGCATAGCTGCCGTTGGATATGAACTGCTTGTTGCCGCTGATGCGGTAGCCGGTCACCACGCCGTCGTCACCGACGACCGGAGTGGCCGTGGTGGTGAGGGCGGCGAGGTTACTGCCAGCCTCGGGCTCGGTGACCGCATAAGCGACGATGGAACCCTCTTCGGCGAGACGGCCGAGCCACTTCTGCCTCTGCTCGTCGGTGCCGCCGACCAGGATGGGGTCGGAACCCAGATGGATGACGAGAAAGCCGGTGGCGATGCCGAGGCAGATCTTGCCGAGTTGCTCAGAGACCGCGGCCACGTCGCGGGCGCCGCCGCCCATGCCGCCGTACTTCTCGGGCAAGAAGAGGAGCTGCAGGCCGATCTCGGGCCCCAGGAGCTCGCGGATGGCTTCCTCGGGAAAGATCTCCTTCGCGTCCCATTCGCGGATCTTCTCGGGGGTGAGCATACGCTGGCGGATCTGGGAGAGGAGGTCGAGGACGATCTGCCGTTCTTGCATTGGTAGTCCTGCCAGAGCCACGTGCTACTCCTTGCCTCAAATAGGTCGCGTCGGGCGCAGAATTATAGCATCGGGCATTTTTCGATCTTTCGGAGCGGCGGCGGCTCTCGACCCGGCGGTCGCGAGAAGTCCGCCTTTCTCGCTGTAGCACGGGCCCGGGCGTGCCCATGGGGAGAAGGAGAGGAGTACACTGAAGAAACCATGAGCGGACGTGACGATCTCAAGGAACAGATCAAGAATTCTCCCGATCTCCCCGGAGTCTACCTGTACCGCGACCCGGCGGGCGACGTCATCTATGTGGGTAAGGCTCTTTCGCTGCGCAAGCGGCTGGCGAGTTACCTGCCCGGGGTGGGCGGCGATTCTCCGCGCCTGCCGGCCAAGGTCAACGAGATGCTGAGCCGGGCCGCGAACGTCGAGTGGATCGCGACCAGCAACGAGGTCGAAGCGCTGCTGCTCGAGCACAACCTCATCAAGCAGCACCGGGCGCCGTTCAACATCAGGCTGCGCGACGACAAGTCGTATCCCTACGTCATGGTGACCGTCGACGACGACTTTCCGCGCGTCATGTTCACGCGGCAGCCCCACCGGCGCGGCAACCTCTACTTCGGCCCCTTCGCCAACGCGGCCAAAGTGCGCGAGACGCTCGACGCGCTGGCCCGGGTGTTTCCGGTGCGCACCTGCCGGGGACCTGTTCCCGGGCGGCATTCGGGCTCGCCCTGCCTGCAGTTCCACATTGGCCGCTGCCCGGCTCCATGCGTGGGCAAGGTGGAGAGGGCCGACTATCGTGCGGTGGTCGACCAAGTCGTCGACTTCTTGAGCGGCCGGGAGCGCAAGGTGCTGGCCGATCTCGAGCAGGCAATGCGTGACGCGGCCTCGCGGCAGGACTTCGAGACCGCGGCGGCCTTCCGTGACCGGCTGGAGGCGCTGAGGCACGTGCTCGAACGGCAGCAGATCGAGTCGAGCACTCTCGGCTCGGCCGATATCACCGGCATGGCCCTCGACGACTGGGGCGCCAACATCCAGGTCTTCATCACGAGGGACGGCAAGCTGGCCGACCGGCGCAGTCTGACGTTCGTCAACGTCGCCGCGGCCGACGCCGAGGAGGTATTCGAGCGCTTCGTAGCCGAGTACTACGGCATATCGCCGACAGTGCCCGCGGAGCTGATCGTGCCCCAGAGCGTCAAGGAGACCAAGCAACTCTCGGCCTTTCTCGAGGGCCTGCGGGGGACGAAGGTCGACGTGCGCCACGCCGAACGTGGGGACAAGCGGAGGCTTCGCGAGATGGCGGAGCGCAACGCCGTGTTGGCGCTGGCTCACGAGCGGCTGCGCGACGAGCGCACCCGCGAGAGGCGGTTGGGCAGTCTGACCGCCCTCGAGACGGCGCTGGCACTCGAAGGCCCGCCCATCCGCATCGAGGGGTTCGACATCTCCAACCTGGGGGCGGAGAACATCGTGGCGTCGATGGTGGTGTTCGAGGGGGGCGTGGCCAAGAAGGGCGACTATCGCAAGTTCGCCATAGCGTCGACCGACGGGCAGGATGACTTCGCGTCGATGCGGGAGGCGCTGTTGCGGCGCTTCGCGCGGGTAGCCGGCGGTTCCGAACGCTACGACCCGTCGTTCGAGGCGGTGCCCGACCTGGTACTGATCGACGGGGGCAAGGGGCAACTGGGGGCCGCGCTGGGGGCCCTGCGCGAACTGGGCATGGAGGGCGCCGTGGCGGTGGCTTCGCTCGCCAAGCGCGAGGAGGAAGTGTATGTGCCGGGGTCGCCGGCCCCGCTGGTGCTGGCTCGCGACGACCAGGGTCTGCTGCTGCTGCAACGGGTGCGTGACGAGGCCCATCGTTTCGCGCTCGGGTATCACCGCAAGAAGCGCGCGGCGTCGACCACGTACTCGATGCTCGACCAGCTGCCGGGCATCGGCGACAAGCGGAAGCAGGCGATCATCAAGCATTTCGGGTCGCCGGAGAGGTTCTTGAGAGCCAGCCGGGAGGAGATCGAGGCGGTGCCCGGTCTGCCGGGCAAGGTCGCACGGGAGGTGCATGCGTATGTCCACAAGACAGGCTGAGGCCACTACGCGGGGCCGGCAGGCAGGCGCCGGTCGCAGGCCCGTGGCCGCTCTATACCGCACCGAGTGGGGCGACGGCATGGTGACCGTCTGCGATGGCCGGTTGATAGCGGTCGACGTACCCGGCGACGTCGCCGAGGGGCTGATGCCGCCGAAGACCGGCGAGGTGCATGCCGACGACCAGGCCGCCTTGCAGAGGTGGATCGGGGAGCTCGAGGCGTACTTCAGGGGAGAGCGCCTCTGCTGGACCGCCGGGGAGGTGGGCTTGGAGCAGCTTGGCGTGCCGGAGTTCGCTCAGAAGGTGTATGCGGCCCTGCTGGCGGTGCCGGCTGCGGAGACGGTCAGCTACGGCGGCCTCGCGGAGTCGGCCGGGTATCCTCGGGCGGCACGGGCGGTCGGCAGCGCCATGGCGAACAATCCGATCCCGATCGTCGTGCCCTGTCACCGGGTGATCAGGTCCGACGGCAGTTACGGCAACTACGGCCACGATCCCGAGTATAAGGTGCGGCTGCTCGACCACGAGAGAGCGCACTTCGCTCGGCAGGGGGGCGGCACATGAACGCGTCATCAGAGCCCGACAGACTGCACCTGACGCTCATCACCGGGCTTTCGGGGGCCGGCAAGTCGGCGGCCGTCGCCACGTTCGAAGACGCCGGCCACTTCTGCATCGACAACCTGCCCCCGCAGATGTTGCCCAACGCCGTGCAGCTGTTCGCCCTCGAAGGCAACCCGGTGAACAAGGTCGCCTTGGTGTTCGACGCGCGCGGCCGCAGCTACTTCGAGCAGATAGGTCCCGCGATCGACTACCTGCGCGCCTCGGGCATCGCGTACTCGATCGTGTATCTCGATGCCGACGATGAGGCGCTCGTGGCTCGCTACCAGGCGAGCCGGCGGCCCCACCCCTTGTCGCGCAATCTGCTCGAGGGCATCGAGCGCGAGCGGCGCCTGCTGGCTCCGCTGCGGGCCCAGGCCGACCTGGTGATCGACACGAGCGACCTTTCACCCTGGGATCTCCGCCGCCGTCTGGAGGAGACATTGCTGACCGAGGGTCTCCACGACCAGGTCTACGTCAGTCTCAAGTCGTTCGGATATCGATACGGGCTGCCGGATGAAGCCGACTTCGTGCTCGACGCGAGGTTCCTGCCCAATCCGCATTGGGTGCCGGCGCTGCGTCCGCTGTCGGGGCTCGACCCCGCCGTGAGCGAGTACGTCGTCGGCAGGCCGGAGGCCGGAGGCTTTCTCGACCGGGTGGTCGACCTGGTGAAGCTCCTGACCCGGGTTTTCTCGCCGAGCAGAAGCGGCGGATCGTGGTGGCGGTGGGCTGTACAGGTGGACGGCACCGGTCGGTCGCCCTGAGCGAGGAGTTGGCCAGGCGCTTGGACAGAATAAATCTACCACTCTCCAGTACACTAAAAATAGCAGAATCGATTTCATTCTTTATCGACTTATATTGCAATGTGAGATCGGTCATTGGAATATTCATTGTATTTTTAACTCCTTATTTGTACATTCTGGTATATTCAGTTCAGTCTGTCCTTGGTAGACGTTGGCAAAAGTTATTTCTTTTAATACATTACGAGTATCTTAAGTAGATACCTAACAGAACCTAACATGCTGTGTCGAATATGATCCTTTGTGTTTCAAAATTTGTAAGTTAATATGTTTGTTTCAGATATACCAGAGTGAACATGCTAATTTAAATTGCTTTTTTGCTAAACTTTCAGCATTATTTATTCTCTATTGGGTTTTTAGTAAATGATTATAACACAACGATTGATACTACCTTTACTCAAGTAAAGTAACTAATTAATATCCAAAATACTATAATATTTTAAGTAGAGAAACCTTACAGCATTTCGATATACATTGGTAACAGCATATGCTACTAGAACTTTATACCTTCCCACTGATTAATTTTGATGTTAAGATAAGGAGGTTAAGTGAAGTTTTATTAGTTTAACTCATCTTGAAGAAATTTGTACGAATAGTAAAATAGTACTTGATAGTTGGTTATTTAGTTATTTCTAACGTAATATTAAAGTTTTTAACGACAAGAAGACCAATGGTATTACGGAAAAAGGAAAATAGTGTATAAGCTATGATTAGAGTCGGTGTAGTTGGTTTAGGTGCGATGGGTCAACATCACGCCCGTCTGTATTCCAAGTCACAATGTAAACTGGTTGGAGTGGCAGATATTGATCAACAAAGATCATTGGAAATTGCTGAAAAATATAATGTTGATTCCTTTGGCGACTATAGAGAATTGATCGGGAAAGTCGATGCAGTAAGTATCGCAGTACCAACTTCTTTACATCACAAAGTGGCGATGGACTTTCTAAAAAAGGGAGTTCATTGTCTAGTGGAAAAGCCTATTGCATTAACACTAAGAGAAGCCCAGGAAATGATACTGTTAGCAGATCAAAACCATGTCCACCTGGCAGTCGGGCATATTGAGTGTTTCAACCCGGCAGTGGTGAAATTGAAAGAGATAATCGATAATGGGGTCCTCGGTAAAATCCTTATTATATCCACCAGACGTGTTGGTCCCTCTGCACCCCGGATAAAGGATGTGGGCATAGTCGTTGATAGCGCAACCCACGATATAGGTGTTATAAGATATTTACTCAATAGCGAACCTATTAGCGTATTTTCCAGAGTTGGAAACCTGCGGAATGGCAGGGATGACCATGCTATTATTGTCTTAAGCTTTTATGGTCCTACTGCTTGCATCGAAGTAAACTGGTTCACTCCTCATAAAGTAAGGAGCTTGGTCGCTACCGGCAGCGAAGGGATTGCCTACCTGGATTATATAACTCAAGAAGTGAGAATCTGTAAAGATAATAAGGAAGACACTTTAAACATATCGAAAGTCGAACCCTTAAAAGTAGAAATCGACGATTTTATCCAAAGTATTCTGGAAGGGAAAAAACCAAGAGTCGATGGTAGAGAAGGATGGAAAATTCTTAAGGTTGCTTTAGAATCTAGTAAAAATGACTTATGCGACCTATCTAAAATGAGAGCAAGTTGGGAAGATTTATTAGAAAGTAATAAGTCAGAGATATTTGCATCTTTATGATACTGTAGGGAAAAAAATAAAATACTCATTATAATAAAAGTAATCCTGATTCTTTCCAGTTCCCCTTCGGACATTCCCCATACTCAGGATGCTAGTCTCCAGTGCATATCACAGAATTTTTACGTTCACCACTATGACTACTAAATAAAGTATTTATTTCTTTCCAAGGACATGATATCCAAATACTATGGGCCAATGTTAGTAACTGCACTTTTGTATATTAAAATACATTTAAGTATTTTCAGTTGATTATAAAAACGATGAGTTGTATCCCGTTTTTTATATGTTCGAATTTCTACAAAATACCAGCCTTGACTCCCGGCCGCTTATCCCCTAGTATGAAGTCACCTGTCATGAGGCTAATGTTAAGATGATTTTAGTTGTCGGCATCACCGGCGCCAGCGGCGTCATTTACGGCATCCGGATGCTCGAAGTCCTTTCGGCTATCGGCGGTATGGAGACCCACCTCATCATCTCCGAAGCCGCCGCACTGGTGATCAAACATGAGACCGATTGGTCGCTGAAAAGGATTCAGTCGCTGGCTTCTTATTCATATCTCAATACCGATATGGGCGCCCGCCTGGCCTCCGGTTCGTTCCTCCACGACGGCATGATCATTGCGCCCTGCACTGTGAAGACGATGTCCGCTCTGGCGAATTCGTATGCCGACAACCTGATGGTGCGGGCCGGTGATGTCACCCTGAAAGAACGCCGGAAACTGTTATTATTAGTGCGCGAAACCCCCCTCCACCTCGGCCACCTCCGCACCATGGCTCAACTTACCGAGATGGGTGCCGTCATCATGCCCCCCGCCCCCTCCTTCTATCACAAACCACAGAACATCGACGAACTGGTCAATCATACCGTGGGTAAAATGCTGAGCATCTTTAATATCAAACACGGCCTTTTTCAACAGTGGCCCGGGCTCTCGGCACCGGAATAGAGAGAGCATCATGAAAGAATTCCTCATTGTTACCGGCACTGGCCGGACGTCAGTTACCCTGGAAGCAGTCCCTTTCGGCACTGGCCTTATCGTGAAAATCTTTAATGAAAACGCACATCTCGGCGCCGTCGCCGTTGGGGAATACGATACGGTTCAGCAAAGGGCTTCCGTGTCCGTACTTACCCGGCTGGGGCATAAGGACGACACCCTCGCCCGGAAAGCCGCTCATGATATCAGCAAAACCCTGCTACTGCCGGTGTGTGTCATCGCCGGCGTCCACCTGGATAACATCACCCCTCAGGAAATCGAAAGCGTGCTATCCAATACCGATAACGCCGTTCAAGCTTTTCTCAATTCACGGCAATAAACATAACTAAAATATCCCGGAATAAATCGTCTCTAGAATACCGCCTGCCATTTCTTCCTTATTTCCGCCTGGTACTCCGGACTGAAACGTGAGGTCACCGGGAACTGCTCGCGGCGCTCGTAAGGCCAGCAGGCATCGATAATGACCCGGTCGTTGAGCATCAGCATCCGGCTGCCGGGGCTGGTTTCCGCTCGCGGCGGCCCGCCTGCTTTAGTTTGGATGTTTTTGATCAGTTGGGCATTATCCAAAACGGCCCGGCTGGAGATCGCCCATAACACATCTTTTTCGTTGGTGATATCGATGTCCTCGTCTACTACGATGACAAACAAGCCCCCCACCGTATTCGCCCGGCAGGAAGCCGCCGCCAGGGCAGCCTGTTTGGCATGTCCCGCATAGCTCTGCTTGATGGCAATCACGCAAAACACCGGCCACACCAGCCCCAACCCGAACCACACCCCCTTTACTTCCGGGATGCCGGCATATTCCAGCACATTCCAAATCTCGGCCGCCATCACCGGGACCGCAAAGGGGAAGGGGATATGCGGCTTCCATGGTGGCACACCCAATAAAATAGGATCATTGCGGTATGAGATAGAGGTTACCTTCATCATCGGGTGGGCCGCCGAAGAATATGTCCGCCGCCACTCCCCGAAAGGCCCGTCTTCTTTCCTTTCCAGGACGCCGGGCGGCGGGATTTCACCCTCGATCACGATTTCTGCGGTAGCCGGGATAGGTAGATTGGTCGTCTCCCCTTTTACTACTTCTACCGGTTCACCTTTTACCCAGCCGGCAAAATCATATTCACTTTCTTTCCAGCCCGTCAGCGGGCTGCAGGCCGCCAGGAACAGGGTTGGGTCCATACCGCACACCACTGCCGCCGGGACGCTCTTGCCCTGGCGGTGGTATTTTTCCGCCATCATCGTGGCGTGCTTGCCCGGATTGATTCCCACGCTTAACAGGTCCTTGCCGAAGGTCCGGCAGCGGTAAGTTCCCAAATTGACCCAGCCCTCGTCCGGGTCTTTGGTGATTACGGCACAACCGGTGCCGATGAACCTGCCCCCATCCTTTTCATGCCAGATCGGGGTAGGAAATTTATTCAGGTCGATTTGTTCGCCGGTTAAGATATTCTCTTTCACCGGTCCCGACTTAACTTCACGGGGTGGCACCGGTTTCACATTTTTCAGCCGCTTCCGCCAGGCATCCAGCATCGCCAGCGGTGGCAGATCCGGTGATACTCCCAGCATCGACCCCGTACGGCGGCAAGTCTGAAAGGGGTTGCTGAGCACCCGGAAACCTTTGGCATATCCGGGTATTTCATCGAATAACAATGCCGGATTACGGCCTTCGGCCATCAACTCGCTGATGCCGCCGATCTCCCGGTCCCAGTGTGCTCCGGTGATCCGCTGCAGTTCCCCTGCCTGTTCTACTTCAGCCAGCCAACCTCTTAAGTCCTTATAACTCATACCAACCCCCTTACCACTACACGTTCATCAAGCTTCTATCGATGCCGCCTGATTTTATCATCAATCCGAAGGTAAATGGTACTTTTCTGCTTATCATGGAAATGATATGCCTGATGGCAACCGTCAGCCAGGTGTGTATTATGGAACACCTGAAAAAAGTCCGGCCGGTAAATTACCAGCCGGTATCCTGTTATTTCACGGTATCTTGTTTATCATTTCGCTGCGGCGTGATTGTCCGGTGCTCCGTTCTCTTTCTTGGGAAAGACCAGGGAAAGTATCACTGAAACGGCCAGGATTGATACGATCACCCCCAGAGATACCAGGACCGGCATTTCGAAATCGATATGAAAGTACTCGGGTAACATGCCAAGGAGCATCTTGATACCGACAAAGCCCAGCACGAAGCAGACCCCGGTCGAGAGGAAGCGGAACAGGTAAAACAGCCCGGCCAGAGCAAAAAACAGCGCCCGCAGCCCCAGGATAGCAAAGATATTTGATGAATATACTATCAACGGGTCCAGGGTTACCGCCAGCACCGCCGGTACGGAATCGGTGGCGAACATGATATCCATAGTTTCGATAGCGATCAGTACGATCATCAACGGCGTTACATACCGCAGGCCGTCTTTCTTGACAAAAAAGCTGGCGCCCTGGTATTCCGGGGCCACCCGCATTATCTTCCGCGACAATTTCACGATTGGATTTCTATCCGGCTCGATCTCTTTCTCTTTCTGCGTCATTAATTTGATGGCCGTAAAGATTAAAAACGCCCCCAGTAGATAGACCAGGAAATGGAACCGGGAGATGAGCTCGATACCCAGGAAGATGAAGATACCGCGGAAAAAGATAGCCCCCAGGATGCCCCATAACAGCACTTTCCGTTGAGCTTCCCGCGGTACCGCAAAATAGGTGAAGATCGCCAGGAAAACGAACAGGTTGTCGATACTCAGCGAGTATTCCACCAGGTAGGCAGTGGTGAACAAGACCCCCTTCTCATGGCCGAGGAAGATGTAAAGGAGGACATTGAAAACCACCGCCAGGGCGATCCAGAAACCGACCAGTTTTAAGGCCTCTTTGACCGGGATGACATGGGCTTTCCGTTGAAAAACGAACAGGTCCAGGATCATGGCTACCACAAAAAATCCTATAAATATCGGCCAGAGCCATGTTTCATTCATATCTATATCCCACCTATAAAAAAGGAAATGACCTCCGTCATTTCCCGTATCGAGCACTTGTGTAACAGTATTTCCATTATTTCGGCCACACCATCAATACCGGGACCGAGACGCTGCGCAACAGCCGTTCCGCTACGCTGCCCAATACCATCTGTTTGAAGCCGGAGCGGCCTCTGGTGGCCATGACCACCAGGTCAATGCCGTTCTTTTTGACATACTCGGGCAGGATATCAGCGGCCCTACCGGTTATTACCTCTACCCGGCTCTTGATACCGTGGTCGATCAGGTAGGACGCTTTTTCATACAGGTATTTCTCGGCATCTTTCTTGCGGTGGCTTTCGTATTCCTGTACCTGGTTGATGGAAGCGAACTGCGAGACCTCGCGTCCCACCGGTATGGAGATCGGTTCCACCACCTGCACCAGTATCACCTCCGGCATTTCCCGGCAGCCCTTCACCACTGTCTCCAGATGGGGGAAAACATGTTCGGCGATTTGTGAACCGTCTAACGGGACCATTATCTTTTTATACACCGTTCCCCTCCTCGCCCGGTTTTGTTATTATCATTCACACTAGCGTTGAAGATGCTCTTCAGTAAACTAAATTACCAAACGTTAATTAACAAACCGCGTGTTGGTTCCTTTCCGGGTATAGATTATAGCACTGCTTTCGGGTAAAGAAAAATGACACCGTTATGGATAGAGCATTGAATAGAGACTGCCGGGGGAGTAAAATCAGACATCATTTTCGGAGGTAAAGGCAGACAGCATGGAGAAAAAAGGCAACGAAATGAGCGGCATCCGGACTAAAGCGAAACGCTTGCTTGCCCGGATGACCCTCGAGGAAAAGATCGCCCAGTTGGGCAGTACCTATGCCACCCCGCTGTTGGAGAAGAACAAGTTCGCCGTAAAGAAAGCGGCCGGCATCCTGCAAAACGGCATCGGACAGATCAGCGCTCTCGGCCGCACCTCGGGCTTACCGCCGTCCGAAGTGGCGGAACTGGCCAATACCATCCAGAAATACCTCATCGAGAATACCCGGCTGGGTATCCCGGCTATGATCCATGAAGAATGCTTGAACGGCTTCCGCGCCCGGGGAGCCACCATTTTCCCTCAGAATATCGGATTGGCCTGCACCTGGGAACCCGATATCGTAAAGAAAATGACCGCCGTCATCCGGCAGCAGATGCGTGCCTGCGGCGTCCACCAGGGCCTGGCCCCGGTACTGGATGTCGCCCGCGACCCCCGCTGGGGACGCATCGAAGAGACCTTCGGCGAAGATCCTTACCTCGTTTCCCTGATGGGCCTGGCTTATGTTACCGGCCTCCAGGGTGACAATATCAAAGAAGGCATCGTGGCCACCGTCAAACATTTCGCCGGCCACGGCCTGCCCGAGGGCGGCTTGAACTGTGCTCCCTCCCACCTCCCCCCCCGTTTGCTGCGGGAAGTCTACCTGGCCCCTTTCGAAAAAGCTGTCCGTGAAGGCGGCGTCCTCTCCGTGATGAACGCCTATCACGAGATCGACGGCATTCCCTGCGGGGCTTCCGAAGAACTGCTGACTAAGATCCTGCACGATGAATGGGGCTTCGACGGCTTGCTGGTCTCGGACTACTATGCCATCGAGCAGTTGATGACTATCCACCATATCTGTGCTGATAAAGGCGAAGCCGCCGGGCTGGCGCTGGCCGCCGGCATCGACATCGAACTGCCGCACTCCGACTGCTTTGCCCAGCCTTTGCAGGAGAAAGTAGAAAAAGGGCTTATCCCTGTCGCTTTGGTTGACCGCGCTGTACTGCGGCTGTTGATCATTAAGTACCGGCTCGGCCTGTTCGAAAACCGGTATGTCGAGTCCGGGAACGTTCAGAAGGTCTTCGATATCCCCGCCCACCGCGCCCTGGCCCGCGAAGCCGCCCGCAAGTCGATCGTCTTGCTGAAAAACGACGGTGGCTCTACTACCGCTGGCTAAGGATATCCGCACGATCGCCGTCATCGGCCCCAACGCCGATTCGCAGCGCAACCTGCTGGGCGATTACACTTATCCCAGCAACGTGGGTTATGAAATTTCCACCAACCCCGCCACCGGTAAACCGGAGGTGAACTGGAAGGACCGTGCCGCCCAGAAAGGCATCGTCGAAACACCTTCGATTATCACCGTGCTGGCAGGCATCCAGGGCAAGGCCTCCCCAAAGACAAAGGTGATTTACGCCGAAGGTTGTGATTACAACAGTCCGGATAAAAGCCGCATCCCGGCAGCCGTTGCTGCGGCGAAAAAAGCCGAAGTGGCGGTGGTGGTCGTGGGGGGCAAGTCCGGCCTGCTGCCGGAATGCACCTGCGGCGAGATGCGGGACCGGGCGGAAATCGGCCTGCTCGGCGTTCAGGAAGACCTGGTTAAAGCCGTCTTCGACACCGGCAAGCCGGTCGTCCTGGTCATCATCGACGGCCGGCCTTTGACCCTGGGCTGGCTGGCGGAAAAGATACCTGCGGTCGTGGCTGCCTGGCTGCCCGGTGAAGAGGGCGGCCGTGCTGTGGCCGACGTCCTCTTCGGCGACTATAATCCGGGCGGCAAACTGGCCGTTTCCTTCCCGCGCCGGGTAGGACAGGTCCCGGCTTATTACGGCCATAAACCCTCCGCACGGCGTTCTGCCGTCTGGGTCGATTACGTCGACACTGGTGTCCGTCCCCTTTACGAGTTCGGGCACGGCCTCAGCTATACCACATTTACCTATAGTAATCTGGCTGTATCCCCGGCGAAGGTCAAAGCTGATGGTAAAGTCACCGTCAAAGCCGAGGTTAAGAATACCGGCCGCCGCGCCGGTGATGAGGTCGTCCAGCTTTATATTAATGATGTCGTCGCCAGCGTTACCCGGCCGGTCAAGGAACTGAAAGGCTTCCAGCGTATCCACCTGAAGCCCGGTGAAAGCCGGACGGTTACGTTTGACCTGCCTGCGGCTGCGCTGGCTTTTTATAACCGGGACATGGTAAAGAAAGTCGAGCCCGGCGTTTTTAAAGTCATGGTCGGTGCGTCTTCCGCCGATATCCGGCTGGAAGGCGAATTCAACGTTAAGGAGTAAAGATGAAAGCACTGGTATTACAGGAGAAAAACCGGCTTGCCATCCTCGATATGCCGCTGGAGGAAAAGACCGGGCCGGATGACGTCAAGATCAAGATACATACCGTGGGCATCTGCGGCAGCGATGTCCATTACTATGAATTCGGGAAGATCGGTAACTTCGTGGTAACCGAACCGATGGTTCTCGGCCACGAAGCCTCGGGCACCGTTATCGAGGTGGGCCGGAACGTCCGTCACGATGGCCACAATCTGAAAGAGGGCGACCGCGTGTGCATGGAACCGGGCATCCCCGACCTCCACTCCCGTGCCACCCTGGAAGGGATGTACAACCTCGACCCCGCCGTCCGCTTCTGGGCGACGCCCCCCATCCACGGCTGCCTGCGGGAAACCGTGGTACATCCCGCCATGTTCACCTTCAAGCTGCCGGACAATGTCAGCTACGGTGAAGGGGCGATGGTGGAACCATTATCGGTCGGCCTCCAGGCAGCAAAAAAGGCCGCCATCAAGCCCGGCGATACCGCCCTGGTCTGCGGCTGCGGCACCATCGGCCTGGTCACCGCCCTGGCCGCCCGCGCCGCCGGTTGCAGCAAGGTCATCATCTCCGACACTATCCAACCCAAGCTCGATCTGGCTGCTAAATACGGCTTTATCCCGGTCAATATCAAGGCCCAGCAACTCCAGGAGGTCGTCGCTAAGGAGACGGGGGGATGGGGTGTGGATATCATCTTCGAAGCCAGCGGCAGTGAAGCCGCCATCGCCGGCATCTTCCAGCCCCTGTGTCCCGGCGGGCGGGTCGTTTTCATCGGCATGCCCGTAAACCCGGTCCCGGTCGATATCGTGGCCGCCCAGGCCAAGGAAGCCCGGATGGAGACCATCTTCCGCTACGCCCACGTCTATCCCCGGGCAATCGCCCTGCTGGCTTCCGGTAATATCGACGTCAAACCGCTCATCACCGACCGTTACAAATTCGCCGACGCCATCAAAGCCTACGATTACGCCGTCCACCCCCGGCCCCAGTCGGTGAAAGTGGTCATTGAGATGGAGTAGATGAAGAAACATGTCGAACCGCTCGTGGTGAGCCTGTCGAACCGCTCGTGCTGAGCCTGTCGAACCATGCGGTCGACATGTTTAGTGGCATACTCTGATTTGTTGTGAGATATTGAATTATGTCTGAACACAGACTTTCCCTCGGCCTGGACCTGAGCACCCAGAGCCTGTCGGCGGTGGTGCTGGACATCGATGCCCCGGCGGTCATCGCCCGGCATTCCCTGAATTATGTCCGCGACCCCCGGTTGAATAGCTTCGGCATCCGGCCGGCCGACTACATCCTGCCGCCGCGGGCGGAAGGTGAAGCCGACCAGCCGCCGCTGATGTTCCTGGCCGCCCTCGATGCCATGTTCCACGACCTGAAGACATACCTCGACCTTTCCGGTATCGCCGTTATCAACACTTCCGGCCAGCAGCACGGGCACGTTTATTTGAACGAACAGGCGCCGGCTTTATTCAACAGGCTCAAGGACGAAGCATCTGTATCCGGTGAACTCACTTCGCTGCTCAAGGACAGCCTGGCTTACGCACGGGCGCCCATCTGGATGACCGCCAACACCACCACCCAGGCCGCTTTCCTGTGCGAGGCGGTGGGGGGTAAAGAAAGGCTTATCCGGCTCTCCGGCTCGGATGCCCAGTTGCGCTTTACCGGCACTGTCGTGCGGCGCACCGCCGCACAGTTTCCTGAGGAATACCAGGCAACGCATCTCATCCAACTGCTCGGCAACTTCATCCCCGCTGTCATGGCCGGCCAGGTAGAAGTGCCGGCTGACTTCGCCAACGCCTGCGGCACGTCCCTGATGAACTACCGCCGCCGGCAGTGGTCGGATGAATTACTCGAAGCAATCTCCCGCAACCTGCCCGGGGGTAAAGCGGCTTTGCGCCGTAAACTACCCGCCCTGGCCGCCCCGGATGCTGTCGTGGGCACCATCGCCGCCTATTTCATCCAAAAGTACGGTTTTGCTGAAGATTGCTTGATCGCCGCCGGTTCCGGGGACAATCCCCAGTCCAAGGTCGTGGTCGGCGGCGACCTGCTGAGCCTGGGCACGAGCTTCGTCAACATGGTTGCTACAGACGGCAAAGCCGTAGATATGAGCGGGGCCGCTTCCGCCATGTACGACGGGGTCGGCCGGCCCTTCATGTTCGGTTGCCGCACCAACGGTGCCCTGGTCTGGGACCAGGTCCGCGCCCTTTACGGCATGGACCGGGAGAATTATGCCCCGGCCGAGGCGGCATTACCGCAGACCCCGCCCGGTCAAAGCCTGGTTTTATGGCAGCCCCGCAGTGAGTCCTTCCCGGCCTCGGGTAGCTTCGGCCTGGTCAGGATAGGCGATAGCATCCCTAACCTGTGCAGCGACTACTCGGGCATCATCGAATCCAGCCTGGCCGCGGTATACCTGCACTCGCAGGCTTTCTCCCCACCCGGAACCCATCCCCTTTATATTATGGGCGGGGCTGCCGGCAGCCCCGCTATCCTGAAGCGGGTGGCCGCTATCTGGGACCGGCCGGTGATCGCCACCGGTAAGGCCGGCGCCGCCATGGGAGCGGCGGTGGCGGGGATTTCCGCATATATGAAATCAGAACACCGGAACGTGGATATCGACGCCGTCAGTGCTGCTTACCTGCCCCGGGGCCAGGCCGTAATGCCGGACCCGCAAGACGTGGCCGCCTTCCATCAGCCGGGAGGTTATCTGGACCGCTTTGCCGGGGAAGAAGCGAAACTAATCAAGCAATATCCGGACTAGTCAGAGATTTTCTCAAAATCCACGAAATGACATTCTGAGACAGTTTCAGTAAGTTTTGCCAGTCCGACGGCGTTCCTTTCAATACTCAAATTTTAGTTCCTTCACCGATGACGAGTATTATCCAGACTATCCACCATCTAGTCTTGTCATGGAGAACCCCGAAACAATCACCCTCGGTCTTTATATTAAATCGCTCAAATTGCCTAAAAGTAATCAACCTTAATATACATCAGTCTTAATCGTAATCAATAGTTAAGTTAAGGTAGGATAAATGACCTTGTTTTTTTAACATACATATATTAATCTACTACTTTGGTACTAGGTTAAAAGAGATATTTGAGGAAATAAGTCTTTAGTCAGGATTTTCTTGTACTAAAGACTTTTAGTATGAAATATAAGTTTCTTTTATTTTTCGCCCTCATTCTAACTTGTGTATTTGATCCCTTAAGTTCACGAGGAAATGAGTTATCCATACTTCCTCCAACAACTCACGCTTTACAGGACGTGACAAATAGTGCGTCATTTATTAGAAAATGTGATCTTGATCCTTCATATATTTATAAAATGTCCATTTGCACTTTAGATCATGATACCTATGGTTTTACATTTCCGGTTACCTATTCTTTCTCTATACCGGAAGGAAGCGGATTCCTAACAGCTTATAAGAGATATTTTGTGACAGACAACTGGGCAGAGGTACAGACCCGGTCAAGTGATGAATTGTTTAGTGGTATCGAAGCAGCACGTTTTGATTATATTACTAACAAGGCATATATCTCACTACCCTTTTCTTCTGCAAGCAACGATGTATATATAAAAATAGTAGATCAGATGGGGGCAGATGTACTTATTAGTTATCTAGGAATTCCAGAATTTTACGACAATAGAAGAATAGCCGTTAACGTTACTATTGATGATATTGGTGAAGTACCAACATGGGGTGGAAATGATAAATTCTTGGAAGCAAGTCAGTTATTCTCAAATTCAAAAGTCTGGTGGACTCCGGCCATTGAGACAATGGGACTGGATATAGACTGGACATTGTACCAAACCGGTGTCAATTATGGTTATACGGAGATAGCTTCTCATTCAAGAAGCCACGCTGCCCCTCCGTACTCGGATTATGATTCTGAGATTGAGGGAAGTAAAGTTGATATAATTAACAATCTTACTCTACCTTTCAGTAAAGATAGCCAGGGATATGTATGGAGTTGGATTGAACCATACGGCTTTTCAGATGATACGGTAAGCCGAAAACTTGGTCAATACGGATACCTAGTCGCTAGACAAACCCATGAGGTTTCAGGTGAAGACAGAGCAACTCCTTGGGCTGAGTGGCATAGCTTAGACCGTCACTATGGAAGGGCTTGGACTTCAGCCTATCTGGATACATCTACACTCGACGACTTAAACAGCATATTCGACCAGGTTTATACTGATGGAGGAATCTATCATATTTGGGGGCATATTGGTAAAAATAACTGGACATCCGGAGGTATAGCTTATAATCATATCCAGCATATCAAGGGTAGAAAAGACATCTGGTATGTTGGATTCGGTCAGATGTATATGTACCGATATACTCAAAGAGTAGTTACCGTATCATCATGGCCATCTCCTGTAGAGGAGTTTAGTATCAATGCCAATAGTGATTCAAATGGGTCTATCACACCCTCGGGTAGTATTACAATCGATTCTCACACAAGTCAGACCTTTTTCGTTTCAGCACATGATGGTTATCATATCGATAATGTAATAGTAGATGGTATGTCTACCGGAGCAGTTGGTAGTTTTACCTTTACAGATATCAAAGCCAACCACATTATCTCAGCTACTTTTGCAGTTGATGATTTTGTTACGTATACCATTGCTGCAACTACCGGAGCGAACGGATGGATCGTGCCATCTGGTGATATTTCTGTCAACTCTAACTCAAATCTCAGTTTTCTGTTAGCTCCGCAAAAAGACTATCATGTTGCTGATGTAATAGTGGATGGATTGTCTATTGGTCCAGTTGAATACTATACTTTTTCAAGCATCAATGCCGACCATGTTATCTCAGCTACCTTCGCAGCCGATTCCCCTGCAACTTTCACCATCACTGCCAGTACCGGAGACCATGGATCGGTCACTCCATCCGGAAGCGTGACGGTTAATGCCAACTCCAGCCAGACATTTCAAATTTCAGCAAATGATGGTTATCATATAGTTGATGTATTGGTAGATGGTGTGTCTACCGGAGCAGCTGGTAGTTTTACCTTTACAGATATCAATGCCGACCATGTTATCTCAGCTACCTTCACAGCCGATTCCCCTGCAACTTTTACCATCACCGCCAGTACCGGAGACCATGGATCGGTCACTCCATCCGGAAGCGTGACGGTTAATGCCAACTCCAGCCAGACATTTCAAATTTCAGCAAATGATGGTTATCATATAGTTGATGTATTGGTAGATGGTGTGTCTACCGAAGCAGCTGGTAGTTTTACCTTTACAGATATCAATGCCGACCATGTTATCTCAGCTACCTTCGCAGCCGATTCCCCTGCAACTTTTACCATCACCGCCAGTACCGGAGACCATGGATCGGTCACTCCATCCGGAAGCGTGACGGTTAATGCCAACTCCAGCCAGACATTTCAAATTTCAGCAAATGATGGTTATCATATAGTTGATGTATTGGTAGATGGTGTGTCTACCGGAGCAGCTGGTAGTTTTACCTTTACAGATATCAATGCCGACCATGTTATCTCAGCTACCTTCGCAGCCGATTCTGCGACAGTTATTAACAGTAGTTATAGTGCAGGAGGAATGCCATATCAGTTGGTAGAGCCCGGTGCGGTATTATTGACACCTTATACCAACTATGAAGGCTCATTTAACTTAGCATTAGCACTAAAATCGCAGGACGAGAGTATTGAACTAAGTATTACTAAAGGAGTCATAGCAAAGACTAAAGAGGACAGCCCACTTAAGGCTATTAAGATCGATACAACAGAAGATCTGACAGCGACGTTTTCGCAATACCAGTTCATCAGTCCGGTTTATATTTTATCACCAGGTGGTGCAACGTTCTCCCCGGCAATTACTCTCACTTTTTTTTATAATATCGCCGAATTACCACAGGATATTAATTTAGAAACTCTAAATATTGCAGTTTATAATAAAGATAATTGTCTCTGGGAAATATGCAATAGTAAACATACTAAGTCTGCATTGAGCGTCTCTACTGAGATTGAACAAAGTAACTGTTACGCTTTAGTAGGCATGCCGACCGTCCTTATGACAACCGAACCACCACTAATGCATACTCCCGCCGAATTTACCGTTTCAGGACTGAAGGTGAATCCTGATTTAGCTTCACCCGGGGAAACGATCTTAATCTCAGCCAAAGTCAGTAATGTTAGTAATACAAACGGAGAATACAAAATTGTTCTGAAAATTGATAATACCCTAGAAATGACCAGGCAAGTATTTGTCGAAGCTGGTTCCATTTCTACTGAAGAATTTAGCATAAATCGCAATAATCCCGGAAATTATCAGGTAGATATCAATGGCTTAACTTCTTCATTTACCATTGAGCAATTACCTCCACTCACTCCTAATTATATACAGATGCCAATACAGGTAAAGAACGATCAGGGAATCAGTCGGTTGACTATTAGTATTATAATCATCGCGTTATTAGTTGCTGGTACACTGATCACTTTAGTACAGATAATACGGCGAAAATAACTCTTTACCGGTAAACTAAATCACCTGATTTTTTGTCATTTCAATCCACAGCATCCTTACAACAATGATAAAGTTGCGCCTTAACCGCCGGGATAGATTTTTTTTGTTACCGAAATTCTCGACTATACCTCTACCGGTTCTATCCCCAAATACTCGCAGGCGTCGCTGATGGCCCGGGTATAATCCCCATGGATAAGGCTGGCATGGTGCGTAAAGCCCTCTTCCACCAGGGTGGAGTACAGCAGGTCCAGGTCGGGCACGGTGACCCACGACCACGACCCGCGCAGTTTCTGGTTGGTTTTCACGGCATCGCCGTAGGTGACCAGCATCTTGAACTCCCCGTCATGTTCCTGCAAACGGCACAAGGTGACCGGGCCGGGCTTGATCTGAAATTCGCCGGTGCCTTTTGAGCGGTCCAGGCCCAACGACTCGCCCAGGATGCTGTGGTAGCTGATGTTGACCTTACCCGCTTCGCAGGCCAGCGACGGCGGCCCGTTGCCGCAGTGCCAGGCGAAGAAGGTGTTTTTCTTTTCCTGGTGCTGGATGGTCCAATCGATGAAGTGGGGCACGGTAGTACCCAGTGCCGCCAGGTACTGGATGAGCATGGTCAGCGCTCCGTAGATATCCACCTCGCAGGAGGTCATGATGCCCATATCGGTCAGCCGCCCCATGGTGTAGCAGGGCGATAGGCCGTAGACCGACTGCATGGCGGTCCAGCACTGCACGCCCATGGCGGAAAGCTTCTTTTCGGCGGCAAACTGCGTCAGGGCATATTCCAGGCCGGCGACCTTTTCCGCGGTAGCCGTATCCAGGGCAGAGATATCGGCTTCAGCTTTGATCTTGCGGATGATCTTTTTCACTGCCAACCCGCTCTCCGGTGACATCGCCCGGCTCATGATGTCGGGCAGGTCGATGGGGATAACTTTCTGCCCGAAATTCTCGGTCAGGGCATCCTCAGAGAAGATACAGGTCTCGAAGCGCTCCGGCCGGGGGCCCACCAGGCCGATGCGGGCGCCGATGAAGCCGCGGCCGACAGCGCAGACGCGCACGAAGTTATCCAGGCTGTCCAGGAAGTCGGCTTCCTCCGGGAAGACGATGCCGGCGAAGAGGAACGCGATGTGGCGGCGGTGCAGGCCGGAGGAGATGGACAGCGTGCCGCAGAAGGAGTCGGAGCGACGGTTGCCGTCGGCGGTAAAGGGCCCTTCCTTGGTGCCGAACAACATGATGGGCCGGTTGCTGAAAGCCGAAGCCACGGTCAGGGCCGACACTTCGTCACCGAAGGTCATGGTACCGATGATCAGGCCGTCGATGCGCTGTTCCCGGAACAAATCGATCGCCTTGTCGGCCTCCTCGTCGTTGCGCACGCAGCCGCCCTGGGTCAGTTCGGCGTCGGGTACCACGATTTCCACCATCTTGTTCTTAGCAAAGGCCTTCAAACACCGTTCCCGCATCTTAGCCGCCCACGACTCGTCGAAAGGTTCACGGTGCGCCGGGACAAATCCGATCCGGAGTTTCTCCATTTTAATTCTCCTTTAAGTTATTCAATAAATTATAAAAAGATTTGATTATACAAGCCAATGCCAACAATATATAGCAACGGGAAGGCAGGTTCAAATAAAATCTTTTCAACCCTCTCTTCGTTCTCACCCCCGAGAAGTCGGGGGTCTAGATCCGTGAAGTATATCCATCCAACCCCCGCTCATACTGGGCCCATCGAATGTATGAGGGGTACATATCCTTCTGTAGTGGCGCGGCATGCTGCGCCCGCCGAATGTATAAGCGGGACGCTATAAATCATGAGGCTAACTATGTCGTCACCCCTGGGCAAGCAGGGGTCTACACGTAGAGAACAACTGCCTTCCACCGATTTGAGTTTAATATTTAGATTATTTTTTTAGGGTTTCGATATTCGGATTTATTTCTCTATTCCTCTTACTTGAATTATCGCCTGTTCCATGATACTTTATAGTGCAGAGACCGCAGTCCCGTCTCTTTACTTGAGAATAAACCGTTAACCTGATGTAAGGCGGCTTATTATCCGGGATGATCTCACCTGGATATGATGATGCTGATATCCTGAGTGAAACCGGGCGGATAATCCGCAGCCTGCAGCGGTGTATTCTTTCGGCGGAGATCGTCGCTGCGGTCCTTCCTTTTCCACACAGCTAGGGTCTCCCCCTTTCCCACCCCCGAGAAGTCGGGGGTCCAGAACCATGATCCAAATCCATCCCCCCGCTCATACATTCGACGGGCTCAGTATGAGCAGGCTATCAGTTAGTGTAGGGTCAGGTTTCGAATCTGACCGCCCCTGTGGTCGTTGCGAGCCATCCCGCTCATACTGAGCTTGTCGAAGTATCGGGAGGCGGTCAACCGCAGTTGAAGCAATCTGAATGGTTGAGTCTCTTATTACAATGCCTGTTGCATCCCTCTCCCCACCCCCGACAGCCCACCCTTACTGTCATTCTCGCATTCTCCTTTATATTCGTAACCCCAAACTACCAACTACAAATTACAAACTACTTTTCTCCCCCCTTGCCTTCTTGCCGTATCATGTATAATATACGAATTATCGTGGAGAGAATATGAAAGCCATCTCGGTGCGGGAGCCCTGGGCCTGGCTGCTTCTCCAGTTGGCCGACCCAACCAACCCGGATGAGCCTTTGAAAAAGTTCGAAAACCGGGGCTGGCCGCTGCCGGCGGGACAATATGGGCAGCGGGCTTATATCCATGCCTCCATGCAGATGGACGAGTTCGATCCGGATACCCTCAAGGGTTGGATGACTCCGCAACAATGGTCGCGCATCGCTCCGGAATTACAGAACATTTACGCCATCTATAACCTTAACCGGAATAATCCTGATATCCTCCGCAAAAGCGGCTATTTCGGCTGCCTCATGGGGGAATTGACCTTCATCGGCCAGGTCACCAGCCACTCCTCCAAGTGGTTTTCCGGCCCTTACGGCTTCATCGCCAAGAAACCCGTCCTTTACCCCCCGGAAAAACGGACAGTATGTCATGGGCAGTTGGGGTTTTGGGAGTGAGATGGAGGTACAGAACTGACTGATAACGTAAGTCATTGACTACCAATCTCAATATCGTCTCCATTGCTACTTGACGAATCCCTGGAACCCCGGTACTTTATACTGGAATATTTTTCCAACGCCCAACAAATCATTGATATCTAGAAAATCGCCGATCATAGAGTCCCTTCTCCAGATTACTGGTCTTTGATCCCGATGAAGCATAAATCGTTAACCTGAATCGGGAAGAAGGTTAGGATTTTCGTTGATCATAGAGTCCCCTCTCCAAATGTTTTGGAGATGGTTAGTGTGAGGACTATTAGGTTAGGATGAGGACTAAATGATTCAAGCCCAACCAATCGTCGTTATTCTTAAAATCGACGCTCATCCCAACCCGTCCAACCAGTCCTACTTGTCAGACTCGTCCAACCCGTTCCCCGCATCCATTCTGTCTTTTAATCCCCATTTCTAAACGGAGCGGGCGGGTTGCGAAAACCCGCCCCTACCAGTTTTTTTTGTAACTATAGAAAATCGCAGATCATAGAGTCCTCTCTCCAGATTTCTGGAGAAGGTTAGGGTGAGGACTTTCGTCTTTAACATTTCGTTCTTTTATTTCCACGCATCTATGCTGAATACTTCCCCCCGGTTCCCCAGTATCTCCACCGCCGCCTCCTCGTCGCCGCCCGCGATCACGATGCAGTTTTCGAACGGCTCGTCCCCCGCCACCGGCACCTGGTAGTCGTCCGGCAATTCTTTCCACGGTTTTCCCGACGTCTTTTCGATGCCCGTCCATCCGTTGCGGGAGAAGTCCGGCCAGGATCGGTTTCGGTAGTCTTTTACCGGTTCGAAGCTCTGTTTCCAGATCCATTCATATACTTCGTCCTTGGTTTTATATCCCAGGTCTCGCAGGTGCTGCGCCAGTTCCGGCACGATGATGAAGGTCGTGCCCCCCTCGCGCCCCGCCCAGATACCCGGTACGATGTAGTTCAGCCAGTTGTGCGGGCCGGGCTTCCCCTTGACCCCGAATCGACGCGCAATTCCGCCGTGCCCGGATTTCTGTAACGCCCGGTAGCCGCCTGGTGAAAATTGCGAACCGACGATCCCGCCGAAGGCCTGTATCACCATCACCACGCTTTCGTTTTTCTCGTATCCGGCCTCTACGTTCAGCCCGTCCCATCCCGGCGGCAGTTTCTCGCCGTTCTCCCCGAAGCACATCCCCCCGTTGTTCATCGGATTGCCGTGGCAGCCCATCCGGTTGATCCCCGGCACCGCCCCGCTCAGGTTTATCGCCATCATCTGGTATGACCGCCCGATCGGCCCGTTTACCGGGCTGCCCGGGCCGAGATGGCCCACCCCGATATTCAACCCGATTTCCTTGACGATTGGGCCGCTTAAACAGACTGCCTGGCTGGGGAAGTTGGTGGTGACGATGTTGCAGCCCGACTGCGCGATCGCCAGTACCACCGGCAGGTGTTCCGGTTTACAGCCCGACATCACGGCATTCACCGCGATTCTTTCCACGGTCGCCGTCCGCTTCAAGGGGTGGAATAGGACCGGCTTGCCTTTCTTCGTTTCCCGTCCCATCGCCCCGATAAATGCCGGCAAGTCTTCCACCAGGGTCACAATCTCGTCCGGTTTGTGGCTCGTCCCCTTGAGCATTCTTTCCACCCGCTCTTCGGTGGGGATCACGATGGGAAAACCGTCCGTATACACGGAGATATTGGCATTCACCGGATGCGGCACGTATTGCACCTGCTGGTAGAATTCTTCGGCTTCGTCGAGCGTCCCCGTGAAAAGTATCCTCTGCTGCGGGATTTCCCAGTGTCCGTAGGCTTTTTCTTCTTCCGTCAACGGCCGCGTCAGGGCGTCCAGCATCGACTTAATCCAGTTATCGACGTCTGCCGGGCCGGGCAGCGTGCGCGAAGCATGGAGGTGCCGTATCTTCGGTACGCCGCTGACCAGGGCTTCCTGTTTCACCATTTCATGCTGGTCGGCCAGGTCTACCAGTACTGTAGGTATCCCTGCTTTCTCCAGTTTGGCCAGGTAGGGCAACTGCCCCCATACTGCCCCGCTTCACCAGCAGATCGCCTGTATCAGGGCGTCGGCCGTCTTTATCTCCTCGTCGCTCAACTGCACCGGGAAAATACCGTACGTCTTCTTCTGTTTCCAGTTGACGTTCGGATAGTCGCTTCTCAGTTTTTTCTCCAGCGGGATCGTGATATCCGGTTCCCCCGTGATACTGATCCAGATTTCTTTCCCGTCCAGCGTGTCCAGCCGCGGTGCCAGCGGATATGTCTCTACCGGATTCTGTATCCCCAGCGGATTCAGACAATTGTATATTTCTCTACTTCTTGCCATATTCCCTCCTCGGTCTTCCCTTGTCCGTTAATATTCTTTACTGGCATTGTTATAACAGTCTGTCCCCTCATTTTCAAATATTTTTTAAAAGGGTACTTGACAAACATATAGAACAGCAGTACTATATCCGGTAAGCATCCGAATATTTCTTCTACTACATATCATCGGATTTAAGTTACAAAACACAGAGGATAGAGTCCCTTCTCCAGATTACTGGAGAAGGTTAGAGCTTGCCCTGAGCGAATGCGTGGGAGATTCTTAGTTTAGGATGAGGTCTATTAGAATATCGCAGATTATAGAGTCCCTTCTCCAAATTACTGGAGAAGGTTAGAGCCTGCCCTGAGCGAAGCGTGAGGGATGAGGATTTAAGCGTAAGGAGAAAAGAAATGAGTGAAATCACCAATCAGTCCGATCAATCAGGCCAGGCTGGTCAGCCTACTTCGTCCCCTTCGTCCCCCCGTGTCCGCAACAAGGACAACTTCTTCTATTATGACTCCCTCACCGAAGAGGAAAAGGAACGCTATGACCGCGGCGGCATCGAACTGGATAACCTCGATGCCGAGATCAAGCTGCTTAAGCTCCGCGTCACTTCCTTAGCTCTTGATCCGTCCGTTAATCCCGGCATCATTGCCCGTTTCATCACCATCATCAATGCCTGTATCAAGACCAACGCCAAGGTCCTCCACCGCGTCGACCGTGATCTGACCAAATACCGCCGGACCCTCCAGATCATGTTCAAGGACCGCCTTCCCCCGGCCGGAGCTATGGCTGATCGGGTTCCGGGCGTTGCTCCCGGTAGTGTATGAGGGAGGTGATTGCCATGTCTGCTGTTCATGCCTTGCGTCCGTATCAGTCAAATATCTTTTATGCTGTCATGGATAGTATCTATGAACAGAAAGGCCTGACTTTCACGGTAGAGATTGCCGCGCCAGGGTGGCAAGAACGAACTCTCCGCTCAACTGGAATATTTCCTGCTTTCTAATAATTCTGACTTGCAGCAGAACCTGGTCAAGTGCTCCCCTACCTTCGTCCCCCAGGCCTTCGTTTCTATGTCCCGGCTTAAGGATTATCTGGAGGAAGGGGTCGGTTTACCGGATTGGACCACGGAATACGGTTATATCCTCCGTGTCGGTAATACCCGTGCTGTCTTCCTCTCTGCCGAGGAGGGCGCCCGCGTCGTCGGCCATACCGCTCATCTGCTGTTGGAGGTCGACGAAGCCCAGGACATCTCTAAGGAGAAGTACTCCAAAGATTTCCGCCCTATGGGTTCGACCACTAATGTAACTACCGTTTTATACGGTACCGCCTGGGACGATAATACCCTGCTCGAAGAGGTCAAGCAGCATAACCTGGAACTGGAACGCAAGGACGGTATCCGCCGCCACTTCCAGTACGACTGGCAGGAGGTCGCCAAATATAATCCAAATTACCTTGCCTACGTGGAAAGTGAGAAAAAACGGCTCGGTGAAAACCATCCCCTGTTCCTCACCCAGTACTGCTTACAGCCTATCGCCGGGGGCGATGCCTTTCTCTCTCCCTCCCAGCGCGCCCAGCTCCAGGGGGAGCAGCCCCGCCTCGCCGCCCCCGTCTTTTATCCCCTCGGCTCTCTTTACCGCCCCATGCGTACCAGTAAGGTCTACGTCGCCGGCATCGACCTCGCCGGGGAATCGGAAGCCCTGCCCGAGGAGAAAATGACTTCCCTCGCTCCCCGCCGCGACTCCACCGTGGTCACTATCGCCGAGGTGGATTACTCCCATCCTGCCGCCGTCCGCTCTGCTGCCGGTAATTCCCTCTATCCCGGGCGCAACCCGCCCCCCGTTGCCCGTATCGTCCAGCATTACGCCTGGACCGGTAAGCGCCATGCCGAGCTCTATCCCCAGCTCGTTGATATCCTCAAGAACGTCTGGAAGTGCCGCAAGGTGGTCGTCGATGCCACCGGTATCGGCCAGCCCGTCGCCTCTTTTCTCAGGAATAGCCTGGGTAAGCACGTCGTCCCCTATACCTTCACCGCCCCCTCCAAGTCGCTGCTGGGCTTCAACCTCCTGGCCGCCGTCAACTCCGGGACGGTCAAGATGTATGCCGGGGACGGCTCGCCGGAGTACCGCGAGTTCTGGCACCAGGTGGAGCGGGCCAAGTCCTATTACCGGGCCAGCCAGACCATGAACTTCTTTGTCGACCCCGCTCAGGGGCACGACGACTACCTCATGTCCCTCGCCCTCGTGGTCGAAGCCGCCCGCGACTCCCGGCCCCGTGTCGCCTACATGACCCGCGCCCCCTTCGATTATTCCCCGTAACACAACAGGACCTTAACAATTGAATATGAAAATGGTGGGGAAAAAGGAGGAATTACGTTCTCCATCCAGAGCCATTGCCAGTAACCTTATCCTCCACTGGCAAGGCGTCGGGATCTCCCGCATCGAGTGTCGATCAAGGTGGAAGACTCCTACGTCCCGATAGGAGAAAAGGAGAATCGGGACTCTGAGTGGTTACCATCAGAGATATTGTTACTTGGTTATTGGTTATTTTTTGGTGCTTGTATCTTGTGCCGACCGCAGTCGGCATCCCGTAAGACGTCCGACTCGTAGTCGGCGGAATCGGGAGAAATTTGGATTTTTTTAGGATTTAGAAATTAGGATTTTCGTCTTTAGCCTCAATTCGTGACTGAGGTTGTTTCGCCAAAACGAGCCATTTAGCCTCAGGTTGATCCGCGTTTTACTTGCCCCTTAACAAGGGGAAAGTTAGAAAGGGGTTAAATATTTCGTCCGAGCGGGACGCTTGCCCTACCATGAATTTCCCAAACTGTATAGATAATAGAGTCCCCTCTCCAAATTTTTGGAGAGGGTTAGGGTGAGATTATGTGGTATTTTGGTTATTGTTTGGTGTTTGGAATTTGTGATTTTTTATCCCATCAATATTTCGGACAAAGTCGCGCCCTGGAGGTCGACGACCGAGGCACCGCCGTCGATGAGGAGTTCGGAGCCGGTCATGAAAGCGGAGTCGTCGCCGGCGAGGTAACTGCACAGCCCGGCAATCTCCGCCGGCTGGGCGGCGCGGCGCAATGGGACATTGCGGGTGAAATGCTTGTAGCCGCCTTCGATATCAGTCTTCAACTTCGCGGCGATGGGAACGACCAGCTTTTTGTTCATCTCGGTGCGGGTGCCGCCGGGGCAGACGGCGTTGCAGCGGATCTTGTGCGGTCCATAATCGAGGGCGACCTGCTTGGACAGCATGATGATAGCAGCCTTAGTGGTACTGTAGGCAGGCATCCCGGGCAGGGCGCGCACGCCGCCCAGGGAGGAGATATTGATGATAGAGCCGCCGCCGTTCTTGATCATATGCGGGATCACTTCCTTCATCATCAGGAATGGCCCGGTCAGGTTGATATCGAGGGCCTGGCGCCAGTCCTCCGGAGACAGGTCAGTGACGCTGCCCATGGCCTCGACGGCAGCGTTATTGACCAGGACATCGATTTTACCGCCGAATTCCAGGGCTTTGGCCACGATACGCTGGATATCTTCCTGCCGGGAGACGTCCCCGGGACAGGTGAGAATGGAACCTTCAGGCAGGGAGCGGGCGGTCTCTTCCAGCTTGTCCGGGCGGCGCCCGGTGATGCAGACCTTCGCCCCGTCGTTCACAAAGCGGGCGGCGACGGCCGCCCCGATGCCGGTGCCGCCGCCGGTAACCAGGGCCATCTTTCCATCCAGTTTCATATCATACTCCTTATCATTATGATGAGGTTGGTTTAAATAGGTGGGTACAGTCTAACGCGATTAAGGACGAATGGCAAATGGTTTTATTCAATATTGATTAGTATCATACAAGAATAAGACCATTCAAGTCCTGTATGATTTTATTCGTGCCTGATTAATCTCGGCTTCATTTTAGCTTTACATTATCCTTTAGGCTCATGGTTTTGACCCTGGCAGTTCCGCCAATAATGTCTGTTTAGGTCTTGTCCGCTCTTACGCGTAATGTCAGAATTTCCCATAACAACGGTAAAACCACCGAGTAACGCGTTATCAGGACGGTCCGGTAGAGCCGGGCGAAAAACCTGAAAAAATATAAACAGGAGTGAGTGTTTAAAATACACCAAGGGGGAAATGATGAACGCAGAAGAGGGGAAACTTAACAAAATGAAGGGCAAGTTCCGGTTGAACATCCAATGGAAGATGATCTTATTCATTGGCGTGCCCGTGGTCGCAGTATTCATCACCATGATCATGGCCTGGATACTGCCGAACCTGCAAAATTCCTTGATGGCCGAAAAGAAAGCCAAGACCAAGGAACTGGTACAATCAGCCTGGACGCTGATCGATAATGCCTACGACCAGGCACAAGCCGGGGCATTGACCACCGAAGAAGCCCAGGCCCTGGCCAAGAATTCAGTCGGCGCTCTGCGCTACGGTGACGATAATGCCGGCTATTTCTTTATCACCGACTTAACACCGACCATGGTCATGCACCCGATCAAACCCGAAATGAACGGGCAGGACATGTCCGATTATAAGGACCCCAACGGTAAAACTCTATTTGTATCGTTCGCCAACCTGTGCAAAGCGCAGGGTGAAGGCTTCGATCAGTATATGTGGCAATACGGCAACCAGACCGGTAGAAACGAAGCCAAGACCAGCTACGTCAAAGAATTCGAGGCCTGGGGCTGGATCGTCGGCACCGGTATATATACGGTAGATGTCAACGAACAGATCGCCGCCACCAGGACCCAGTACCTGATGCTGGGCATCGGCGTAGCGATAGCCTGTTTCCTGTTAGTCTTCTTCATCGCCCGTACCATCTCCACCAATGTGCGCAAAGCCGCCAATGTGGCTAATAAACTCGCATTGGGCGATGCCAACCAGACGGTTGATATCAGGTCCGGCGATGAGACCGGGGAAATGGGCGTTTCCCTGGGTAAAGTAGTGACCTATCTTAAAGAGATGTCAGACGCGGCCGACAGCATCGCGGAAGGCGACCTGACGGTAACGGTAGAAGCCAAATCCAACGAAGATACGCTGGGGAACGCCTTTGGCAAGATGATCCTGAACCTGCGCGACCTGGTACAGAAGGTAGGCAACAGCGCCACCGCCTTGACCAGCGCCAGTGCCGAACTGACCAGTTCCTCAGAACAATCAGGTTCTGCGACCGAACAGATCGCCACTGTTTCACAACAGATCGCCAAGGGCGCCGAAGAACAGACCAAGGGTATCGGCGGAGTACGCGGCGCTCTGGATGAATTATCCAAGTCCATCGATATGGTAGCCGACGGCAGCAACAAGCAGACAGTAGCCGTAGAACAGGCCGCCGATATCGTCAAACAGGTATCCGGCGCCGCCGAACAGACGGCCACCAATGCCCAGGAAGCGACCAACAGTGCCACCAAGGCCGCGGAAGTAGCCCGGCAGGGTTCCAACACGGTGGAAAAGACCATCGAAGGCATCGCCAAGATACATTCTTCGATGCAAGATGTCTCCCACACTATTGCCGACCTCGGCAAGCATTCTGAAGAAATCGGCAACGTGATTGCCGTCATCGATGATATTGCCTCGCAGACAAATCTACTGGCCCTGAACGCGGCGATCGAAGCAGCCCGGGCCGGAGAACAGGGACGCGGGTTCGCCGTAGTAGCCGACGAAGTGAAGAAACTGGCGGAACGGACGGCGAAAGAAACCAAGGAAATCGCCACCTTAGTGGGCGCAGTCCAGAAAGGTGTCGGCGATTCCGTAAAAGCTTCCAATGACGGGGCCAAGCAGGCCGAAGAAGGTTCCAAGCTGGCTAATGAAGCCGGTACGGCACTGACCCACATCATGGAAGCGGTCAACAGCATGGTATCCCAGATCGAACAGATTTCCGCTGCAGCCGAAGAAATGAGTGCTTCGGCCAACGAGATGGTCAAGGTGATCGACGGCGTCAGCACGGTAGCCGAACGGAACTCCACGGCGGCCAAGCAAATGGCGACGGCGAAGAACCAGGTGAACGATTCGACCAACGTAGTAGCGGCAACGATAGAGCAGAACAGCGCTGCTACCCAGGAAATGTCGGCCTCAACCGAAGAAATGAGTGCCCAGGTACAACAGGTAGTAGCTTCCTCGAAAGCGACCTCCAAGATGGCGCAGGAGCTCCAACAGGCAATCGCTCTGTTCCGGCTGAATGTGGATGAAGAAGCGAAGGTTTTAAGCGTAAAAAAGACAGCGGTAAAGAAAATCGGGGCAGGTACAGCAGCCTAGTGGTTACACGGGGTGGGTTGGGCCCGGAAATACCGGGCACCAACCCTCCTCAATTAACCAGGATACACAGGAAAACACGATAGGAGAAAGGTCCATGGCGCAAGATGTATTGATAAATGAAAAACAGGTAGCATTATTCGAGCTCGGCGGCGAGACATACGGGATAGACATCGGAGCGGTCCACGAAATCATCATGATGCAGCCGATCACCCGGGTCCCCAAAGCACCCTTCTTTGTCGAAGGGGTACTGAACCTGCGGGGCAGAGTGATACCGGTAGTAGATATGGGGAAGCGGTTCGGGTTAGAGAAAGCGGACCGGACCAAGCACAACCGCATCGTGGTGGTAGATATCAACGGCACCACCATCGGCATCATCGTCGATGCCGTGACCGAAGTCCTGCGCATCCCGAACGACGCCGTAGAACCGGCTTCTAGCATTGTAGCGGGAGACTCGGACTACATTTTAGGGATCGCCAAGCTGGACAACCGCATGGTCATCCTGCTGGACATCGGCAAGGTGCTGGCCAAAGACGGTATGTTCACCGAGATGGCAAAAATGCCGGGCAATACCGAAAACACAACGGTAAATAAGACACAAAGGCCAGCAGAACCGGTTATGGCAGGCCGTTAAAAATAGGAACAATACCCGGGGAAAGCATAAACAGGTATAACTATAAAACCAAGGGGGGCAAGGGAGGCTCTGGCGAAACGGAAGCAACACCAGAGCCTAACCGGCCCAAAATAAGAGGAGCAATCCCGTGGAACTAGCGGACGGAATCACACAACAAGATATAACCCTATTCCTGACGGAAGCGGACGAACAACTCCAGCTCCTGGACGAAGATATCGTACGGCTGGAACGGGAAGCAGACAACAACACGCTGCTGCAGGAAATATTCCGGGCCTCGCATACGATCAAGGGATCCTCGGCCATGATCGGCCACCAGAGGATGTCACACCTGGCTCACGGCATGGAAAATGTCCTGGACAAGGTAAGGAAAGGGACCCTGGCAGTGAGTGCCCAGGTAGTAGACGCCCTCCTGGTAAGTCTGGATGCATTACGGGTGCTGCGGGAAGAACTGGTCACCGGCGAAGAAAGCAAGCTGGACATCAACGTGATTTTGAATGACCTGGAAGCAGCGATGAATCCAACTGCGGTTGGCCCAACTGCGGTTGACCCAACTTCGGTTGGCCCCAGTCCGGGCAGCAAAGCCGCCGCAGCCGACAAACCGCTATGCCGGAAAACCTCACTGAACGAAGAAGCCAAGGGAAAATTAGCGGAAGCGGTATCAAAAGGGGAACACCCGTATTTAGTCAAGGTAACCGTCAGCAATGAGTCCGGTTGGGCTTCGGTCCGGTGTTACCAGATAATACAAGAACTGTCGAAAACGGGAACTATCATCAACTCGTTACCCTCAGCCGCGGAGATCGAGGCAGGAAATGCCGGCTCCGACATGGAACTGACGGTTACGAGTACCGATGACGAAACTACTCTCAAGAAGGCATTGGAGCCGGTCCCGGAAATCGTCAAACTGGCGATTTCCAATTATGATGAAGAACCGGCGGCTGCGGCCATAGAAAAACTGTCAGCCGGAACAGACGCCGTACAGAAAGAGGAACCGGTAGCCCGGAAAGAAGAAAGCGAAACCAAGAATAGCGGAGCCAAGAAAGAAGACAACGGCGTAAAGCAGACGATCCGGGTAGACGTCAGCCGTTTAGACACGCTGATGGAACAGATCGGGGAACTGGTGATCAACCGGAACCACATCGGCCAGATCGGAAAAACGCTGGCGGAGAGATACCAGGACGATGAACTGGTGCAGCGGTTAAGCGAAAGTTTGTCGGAGACGGGCAAAATCGTGAATATCCTGCAGCAGGACATCATGACCATCCGCATGCTGCCGATAGAACTGGTGTTCAGTACCATGCCGCGCATGGTACGGGACCTGGCGAGGAAACTGAATAAAAAGATCAATTTTATCGTCGAAGGGCAGGAGACCGAAGTCGACCGGAGCGTGATCGAGCACCTGCACGACCCGCTCATCCACCTGTTACGGAACTCGGTAGACCACGGTATTGAAAGCCCCGAGGAACGCCTGGCAGCCGGGAAAGCGGAGGCAGGCACGATAAGATTATCCGCTTTCCATGAACAGGACCATATTGTAATCACCGTGACCGATGACGGCAAAGGTATCGACCCGAACGCGGTCAAAGCGGCCTCGGTTACGAAAGGGGTAATTTCCCAGGAAATAGCATCCCGCTTATCCGAAGCGGAACTAATGAACCTGATCATGGCGTCCGGCGTATCGACGGCCCGCAAAGTAACCGAGGTATCGGGGAGGGGCGTCGGGCTGGATATTGTCAAGAAGAACATCGAATTCCTCAACGGGTCGGTAAACGTCGATTCCGAATTGGGGAAGGGTTCCAAATTCACCTTGAAACTGCCGCTGACCCTGGCCATCATCGCATCGCTGATGGTCTCGGTGGAAAAAACCATGTACGCCATTCCCCTGGTCAATATCGTGGAAGCGATCAAGCTGGACCGGGAGAATATCAAGACCGTACTGGGGAAAGAAGTCACCCTGTACCGCGGGAATGTACTACCGTTGATACGGTTAAGCTCGATCTTCAAAATGGAAGCCAAAACAACCGCAGCCGGGGACACGACACATATCGTAATCGTAAAGGCATCGAATCAACAACTCGGCATCATCGTCGATACTCTGATCGGGCAACAGGAAATCGTGGTCAAAGCGCTCGACCAGTATATCGGCGGAGTGAACGGGATCAGCGGGGCGAGCATTCTGGGCGACGGCCAGGTAGTATTGATCCTGGACATAAATTCATTGATCAACACGAATTTGAACGAAACCCAAAATACAGAGATGGAAAAGGGACAGAACTGCCTGGCCACAGCATCGGCGGCGAAATAGGTGGCAAGGTACGCATATAAGGAGGCATATATTTAATGTCAGACACGGTACTAGAAGAAACACCAAACGGCGGCGGTGTCACTACAGTTGAAATGTTAAGAAAAGGCGTGGGCAATGCAGTGTCCGGGCTCTCGCAGATGATAGGGCAGGAGATAAAAATCTCCAGTATCAACCTGACGAAGGTGCTGGTGAGAGATATCCCGGAACTATTCGGCGGCGCCCAGGCCATGAAGGTCGGGGTTTACCTGGCCATCTGCGGACACAGCAACGGCCACATGGTCGCCATCTACGAACCGCAAAATGCGTTCGACCTGATCGACCTGTTGTTGGGGCAGCCCGCGGGAACTACCAAAGAATTGCATGAGATGGAGCAATCCGTCCTGGGGGAAGTGGGCAACATCATGGGTTCATTTTTCCTGAACCACCTGGCCAACTCCACGGGAATGGACTTGCAGCCCTCGCCGCCGGCGGTGCTGATGGATATGACGGGAGCGATTCTGGAAGTAGCGACCGTCAGTGCGCTCGAATGCAGTGATTATACATATGTCATCGATACGGTATTCGAGTCGCCCGACCGGCAGGTTACCGGCACTTTTCTGGTGATGCCGGTACCGGGGATGGAGACGATTTAGAGGCGGGATGAAGAAGTGACGATGATCGAGACAACAATACGGAATCCAGCAACGATGTCGGATTCGATCGTGGTAGGACTTGGCGAGATGAAAGTGACTAATGTACCCACGGTCCTGTCCTGCATCGGCATCGGCTCATGCATCGCCGTCTGTATCTACGATACTGTTTTTAAGATCGGCGGCATGGCGCATATCGTTCTCCCGTTACATGACGGAAGGCCGGGGGCCAATCTCTCGAAATACGCCAACACCGGCGTGCCGTTATTGATACAGGAGATGTTGAAACATGGTGGTACACGCAACCGGTTCTGCATCAAGCTGGCCGGAGGCGCCCAGATGTCGCTGGCGCCCGGACTTAAGAATACTTTTAAAACCGGGGAGCGGAACCTGGAAGAGGTCAAAGCGGCCTTAACGCGGGAAGGCCTGGTTGTAGCGGCCACCGATGTCGGTGGAGCTAGAGGCCGGACGGTTAAAATGTTCCTCGATAGCGGTAGAGTAACGGTTAAAATAGCCGGCGGGGAAGAACGAGACTTATAAACATGCATATGATGATATTTTCTCTAGTATCCAGGAGGTTTAGATAGAATGGCAAAAATAATGGTCGTGGATGATGCCATGTTCATGCGGAAAAAGTGTGCCCAACTGTTGACGGAACAGGGCCACCAGGTAGTGGAAGCGGCCAACGGAGCAGAAGCGATCGCCAAGTATAAAGAGAACCGGCCGGACGGAGTGCTGCTGGACATCACGATGCCGGACATCGACGGGCTGCAGGCGTTGAAGAGTATGAGGGAATTCGATCCCGAGGCCAGGATAGCCATGTGCACGGCAATGGGCCAGCAGAGCATCGTCATCGAAGCTTTGAAATCAGGCGCCGTCGATTTCGTGGTGAAACCGTTCGATGCCAACCGGGTGAAAGCCGCGGTGGCAAAATTGGTCAGCAGCTAAAGTCACACGATATTAAAAATAAAACAGCCAGATGATGTGCAAAGAGGTACCTGAAAGGTACCTTAAAGGTACTTAGATATGAATAAAATCAGGGTCCTGATAGTCGATGACTCCGGCTTCGTCGTAGCTTCGGTAACGAAAAAACTCGGAACCGATACGGCGATCGAAGTGGTGGGGTCGGCGCGCGACGGCAAGGAAGCGATCGAAAAGGTACGGACTTTACGGCCGGACGTAATCACGCTGGATGTAGTGATGCCGGAGATGGACGGTTTGGCGGTACTGCAACATATAATGGCCAAACAGCCGACGCCGGTAGTTATGTTAAGTGCATTGACCAGCGAGGGGGCGGAGACGACCATCAAAGCCCTGGAACTGGGAGCAGTCGACTTTTTCCTGAAACCTTCCGTCCTCAAACCCACGGGCGATGAAGGTACCGGTGACACACTGATCGATAAGATAAAGCGGGCGGCGAAATCCAACATCCGGGTTTTTGCCGCCTTTAAGAATCCGGCGTTAAACAAGCCAAACCGGCCGGAACATACGTCAGGGCTATACTCGACCGAGAAATTCCCGTTGCTGGTGATCGGCAGTTCCACAGGCGGGCCGCGCACACTGATGCAGTTGATACCATTTTTACCGGGGGATTTTCCGGCAGCGATATTAATCGTACAACATATGCCGCCGGTGTTTACCAAATCACTGGCGGACCGGCTGAACCAGGCATCGCAGATAGATGTCATGGAAGCTGCCGCCGGGAACGTAATCAGGCCCGGACAGGCGCTGCTGGCGCCGGGCGGCTACCATATGACAGCGGTGAAGGGCAACCGGGTAACACTCAATCAAGACCCGCCGGTCAACGGGGTAAGGCCGTCTATCGATATCACTATGAAATCAGCCGTGGAAGTCTACGGGAACATCACCGGCGTGATATTGACGGGGATGGGCTCGGACGGGACGGCGGGGGCCGCCTGCATCAAGGCCGCCGGCGGCAAGATATTAGCCGAAGATGAATCCACCTGTGCAGTATACGGGATGCCGCAGAGTGTGGCCAAGGCAGGCCTGGTAGACAAAGTACTACCCCTGCCCCAAATCGCCCCGGAACTGATCGAAATATTCTGTAAACAGGCGGTTAAAGCCAGGAGTTAACTATGATGACCGAAATAGAGTATGAAATGTTAAAGCGGAAGATACGGCTGTTGACCGATATCGACCTCAATAATTACAAGTCGAACCAGATCATGCGCCGGCTGGACGGCTTTATCGCCCGGACCCATGGCATGGACATCGCCCAGTACTGTCACCGGCTCGACCACGACAAGGAGGAAACGACCAAGCTGCGCAATTTTCTGACGATCAACGTTTCCGAATTCTACCGGGACCAGGTACACTTCGATGCCCTGCGGAAGGTAGTCTTCCCGGAACTGTTGAAACATACCGCCAAACTGAACATCTGGAGTGCCGGATGTTCCGACGGGCAGGAACCTTATTCATTTGCGATGATACTGGACGAACTAACGCCCGGGGTCAAACACCGGGTATTGGCAACCGACCTGGACCGGGAAAGCCTGGCCAAGGCGGCGGCGGGCGGGCCGTATACGGCACAGGACATCAGGAATGTCGCCAGTTCACTAGTAACGAAATACTTCACGCTTACGGGCGATCAATACCGGGTCCACGACAAGATACGGGAGCGGGTTACTTTTTCGCACCAGGACCTGACCCGGGATGCCTTCCCCATCGGATTCGATATGATATCATGCCGGAACGTGACCATATATTTCTCCAACGAAGCCAAGGCGATCATGAACGCCAAATTCCACAATGCACTGAAAGAGAACGGGGTGCTGTTCATCGGTGCCACGGAAACGATGCTGAACGCCGGCGATATTGGATTTCAAAGATTACTATCATGTTTTTACAGAAAAATCACGATTGCCAATAACAGTGCAGGCAGGGAATTAGCAACAACGCTTTCGGGCGGCAGGTAGGGACGCGGATGAGAAGGATAACCACCAAATACGCACAACCGGGCATGGTCTTAGGGATGCCGGTATTTGACAATTACGGCAAGGAATTACTGGGCCGGCGGACCAGGCTGAATGAAGAATGCCTGGCGATCATGGCCAAGAACAGCATCAGTGAGATATTGATCGAGGACATACGCGTCGACGATATCGTGGTGGCGCCCATGATCTCCCCGGAAAAAGAGGGGAAACTGGCAGCGGCTTTCCGGCAACTGGTAAACCGGACGCAAAGCACGCAGAATATCGACCGGGCCGACATTGCCCAGGTCAATGTAACGGTGAGTGAAATCGCCCGTAACTTGTCCCTCAGCATCCTGGGGGAAATCAATGTATCCTGTTCTATCTCGCAAGCGGAATATCCTTACATCCAACCGGTCAAATCCGCCACCCTGGCGATGGTATTGGGGTACCGGCTGGGGATGTCGACGGATGAAATGTCGGTACTGGGGATGGGAACCCTGCTGAAAGACATCTGCAATTTTCTGGAATACAACGCTACAGTGGCGGAACACCCCATCAAAAGCTATACCATTATCAAGCAACTGGGAGACATTAAGGAAGATATCGCCCAGGCGGTGCTGCAGCATCATGAACAATGGAACGGCAGCGGTTATCCGCAGGGGTTGAAAAGCAAGGGGATATCGAGATATGCCCAGATCATTGCCGCCGCCGACGCTTTTTCCGACCTGCTGGTAGAACATCCGGAGAAAGAAAAATGCATGTCGCACGAGGCGATCGAATTTGTGATGGCTGGCAGCGGCGACCTTTTCGATCCCGACCTGGTGGAAGCTTTTGTGAGAAAGATCCCGGCTTATCCCAATGGGCTGACCGTCAAGTTGAACAGCGGGGAAATCGGCATCGTCTCCGATCCTAACCTGGGATTCGTAGCGCGGCCGATAATCAGGATATGTTTCGATCCGGAAAAAGGGAACCTGAAGAAACCGTATGACATCAATCTGGCCAGATCGGAATTCCAGTTTAAACTAATAACCAAGGTATTGGAGTACGATTAGTGGGTAGTAATGACGACGAGAAAGTCCTCTCCCAGGGGGAAGTAGACAAACTGGTAGCCCTGGTGCCGAACAAGCCGCGGCCGGCCGCGGCTACGGCAGTTGCACCAACGTCCAACGGCGTCCACACCGGCAGTTGATCTACCGCCGGTACGCATCAGTATACCGGTACCGGAGAAAACCCCCGAACCTGTAATTACTCAGGTGAGGAATACGGCGCCGCCACCGGTATATGCGCCACCACCACCAGCCAGCCCGGTGCCGGCAGCAGCCGCGGCGCCGTCGAAAGACATCGCGGCGTTAAAAGAGACCGTGGCAGACCTTACCCGCCAGGTCAGCATCCTCATGGATACGACAGCCAGGCTCGATTTCATGGATGAAAAAATAGACCGCCTGGCCAGCCTGGCAAACCAGGCACCCGGGGAATCGCCGGACACGCTCCGGCAGATCACGGAGATACAAGTCCAATTGCGGAGGCTGGCGCGCGACCTCAGGCCGCAGCAAGCACTCCGGGAGCATTTCCACTGCGAGAACTGCCATAGTTCCGGCAATGTAGCTTTCCGGACCAAATGCACCTCTTGCGGAGAAGAAAGATGGTTCGGTTGGTGGCCGAAGAAAAAAGCTGCCACAAATAATAATAACAACCATCAACACTGATTTATTACCGGACAGGAAAAATTACCGGCCGGGCATTATAATGGATGAAAAAGGAGATAGTAAACAGATAATGTCCGGCAACCACGAAAGAAAACTCACCACCAACCTCAAGCATATCAAAGAATCGACGCACAAACTGGAAACCTTATTGGAGAACATGAAATCTTCCCTGATCAAGTCCATCATATCCGACCAGGATACAACAAAAACAGAGTAAACAACCGGAGCAGCGGGTAAAACCAGCCCGGCCTTTTGCAACCAGCCCCACCAACCACAATACTTCGCCGCGATATCAGTGGCGTTAGTCCCCATTCGATAAACCACGAAAGGATGGTATCAAGGCAATGATATCATCCCCGATAATAGCTATCGGCAAATATGGTACTTGTTTCATCCGGCCGGGCATGTGCTAGAATAATAGCAAGACTTATTGAAGTAAGATTCCCTTTTTTCAGGTCTCGAGTGGGGGCGATATGAAATCCTGGATCACCGGAATAGGTACTGCCTTTACGGGCAGGCCAGGCGATACCGCAGGGCAAACCGGCAGCCGCAACGGGACAAGCCCGGTTTTAAATCAGCGTGTCATCTGGTATCTCGTCCTGCTGTTCGTCCTGCTGGAGGCCCTGGACGCGGTGATGACGAACTGGGCAGTGAGCGCGGGAATAGTCCGGGAAGGCAATCCCCTGTTAACACAAATGGCCGGCGGGGGGAGTTTTATTATCCTGAAGTTGATGGGGGCCGGATTATCCGCAATTACACTTTTAGCCCTGTACAAGTATTTTCCCAGGCTGTCGCTGACAGCGGCAACGATAATCTCAATCTACTATACCGCCGTACTGGTATGGAATTCCGGGATGGTCTTCAACACCTGGTTGACCTGATAGTCTTACCCTGCGGAAATCCGCGGTGGTACCGGTATTTAGTGACGCTTCAACAGATCGGCGATATCGTGTCCGCTTTTGAGAAGGTCACTAATCTCAACATCTTTCATGTTCTTGGCCAGTTTAGTAGCTTCACTATCATCGACCACTTCCTTGGAAAACATTTTAGACAGGTCACCCAATGACGAAAATTCACTTACTTTCTTAGGCTCAGCGGGGGCTGGTGAAGCCGGGGGCTTCACAGGGGGAGGGGCGGGGGCTTTTTCAGCAGCCGGTTTTTCAGGTTGCTTGACGTCTTTATTTCCCATCTCCGGTTTTATCTCCTTTGCGACAGGTTTGGTCAATTCCACTTTATTCTTATCATTAGCACCGATAACAGGTGCGGCCGGGGTACCGGGCATCATATTCTTAACACTAACCGGCGGTAGATCAATATTGACGCCGGCGACGGGGACCGGTTTCTTAGGGAGGACAAATTTCGGGGTGGCGGCAGCGGCAACCGGGGTTACCGGCTTGGGCGCCGGTCTAACGTTGACCTCGGGAGCAGGTTTCGGCGGGACTTTAGCCGGCACCGCGACAGAAGACGCAACGGCAGCAGCGACGACCGCCGAATCATAGACCGTGGTGTTCACGGTTGGTTTAGCTTTACCAAGCTTCTTCCGTCCGCCGGTTTTTAACAGGCCTCCAAAAAGGGTTTTCAGCCGGGCTAGCTGTTGCGGTTTGAAAACTTTTAACGGAGGACTTTTCGCTTCTACCGCAGGGGGGGCAGTATGTACCGCGGGAATCACCTTTTCCTTCTGCTCTTTCCCGGCTTTCTTTTTCCGGTTCCAGAAGAATCCATTCTTGCGGGCTGGTTTCCCAGGTTTAACCGGCGGAGCGGCGGATTTTTCCGTGACCGGCGTACCGGTTTCTTTAGCCGGCCCGGCGCTGGAAGCTGCCGCCTGCGAGCGGCTAGAAGTCTGCCGGAAGAAATAAATAATGGTCAGCACCAGCACCGTGCCGGCCATGGCAAGGATGGCGATAAAGAAACATAGAGCTATGGTAAATTGACTCATTTCAACAACTTCTTCTTTATTTTTTATGCGAGTGTTTTAAACATCATATCGACCACCGGCGGTACCAATACCAGGACCGCCCCGGAAATAGCACTGGTGATAGCCAGGTAATAGAACAACTTAGCCGAATGGCCGCCGCTTACAGAAAATATCGAAAAGGCATTAGCGACGGTAAGGACGATAATAATGAGGATAATCATGAAATGCAGCAACTGGACCTCAGTACCTTGCAGGGCGAAAAAGCCCATCTCGGACATGCCGGGCATCGTGGCGGCAGCCTCTCCCTCTTCCGGAGTCAGGATAGTAGAGATCAGAGTAGAAAAGGCGACAAAAATCTGATAGACGAAAGTGGAAAGACCGACCAATACGCCGTGCATGGCGATGGTCAACCAGGTGAAACCGAGGGATACCTGGACACGTTCCGCCCGCAGCAGCGAAATCTGCAGGGCGAAGTTACTGGCTTCAACACCCACTTTCTGAGCTTCACCGCCCAGGCTGATGCCATCATAAAAAATACGGACGCTGCGGTTGACCAACTCCGAACCGGTCTCACCCACGAACCGGTTCCAGCACAAATCGGGGATGATACCAGCCTGGAGACGGGTGTGCAGCAGCTTGATATCCGGGGTCAACATACCCAACGACCGGAAATCAAGCCGGCCCATGGCTTCGGCAGCAGTGGCGCCGATCGCCTGCATGGTACCACCGAGAGAGCGGAGGAAAGCGCCGATATCTTCGTCACGCTTACTGACTTTTTTATCATCGGCGACAGCCATCAAGCCCACAGGAGCACAAAAAGCGCCGGCAGCCAGGAAAATAAGGCCGATATCAAAACCCGACACAATCATGACCAGGACGACAACGCCACCGATGGGCAGGATAATACGGGACATAGTCCTGATCCAGTTTTGTTCATAAGAACGGTACGGCATCTTATGGTTCTTGGTCTCACGGGGGGCGGTGTTAAAAAGGAACCAGGCACCAAAAAGGGTAGCAATAATCGTAATCGCCGATAAAGCAACGATAAAACCCATACTGACATTACCGATCATCATGGTCACTACGGACATGACGGTGACCAGGGCAGAGGTCAATATAAGAGAAACATAAGCATCCGACCATTTCCGCAAAAGGTCGATTCGGCGCAGGTAATTACCCTTATAAGTTTCAGAAATAATGAAGGACTCACGGGAAAGGAAAGTCGCCACATCCTCACCTGAGGATAAAGCATTGGACAAGCGCAACAAGATAGCCTTGATCTCCGGTACCTTCAGCTTTTCGCCGACGATCCGGCAAGCCTGGGAATAATCGTGGTTGAACATCTTGGCCACAAAATCGACGCGGCGGAAATAACGCGTGGCGATATAAGGTAGTTGGGCGGAACGATAGAAAAGCTGATTACGGGTAATTCCTGAAGTAGCGATCGAAGCCATATAAGACAACTGGGAAAAGAAATCGACGCCCATGAGTTGGACGTCAAAAGCCTCTTCGCCTTTCTTCTTTTTGTCAGTTTTACTATTTTTCTTAAACAGGGAATCTAATAAAGACACTAGAACAGACCTTCCTGTTGAGCTTTATTTAAAACATCCAGGACTTCATAGAAGCCGCGGACGCCCCGGTCTTTATGAAGCTTGGAAAGTATCATAGCCCGCCGTTCAAGTTCGGCATATACCCGCTGCTTTTTGTGTCCGGGGATACCTAATTTAGGGGCGATCCTTTCTTCCAGGATGAAACTGGTCATATTACCGGTGAATTCAAAAATATCCTTCTCCTGGTCCCAGCGGAAGCTTTCAACAAAGGAAAAGGTATCGGTAGTCGAGTCGTAATTAACGATTTCCGTGATACTGGTAACGCGCCGGCCAGTCCGTCCGCTCGGCAGTTTGACCTGGCTGGTAAAAATCACGACATTTAAGTTATCGACATGGTTTTTCGGTACCAGGATCGGGTCACCGGTTACACGTTGTATCAGTTTCTCGATAGAAGCAGCATGGAAGGTGGCCATCACGGAGTGCCCGGTCTGCATCGCCTGGAAAGCTACGTTACCTTCCCGGCCGCGGATTTCACCTACCATCAATTCATTAGGCCGCTGGCGTAAGGCAGCTTTAAGCAAGTCGAACATCGTAACCGCCCCGCTAGAGTCTTCCATCTTGTTCGATTGAACTACTTCACGGATCCAGTTCTTATGGGGAACCTGAAGTTCCGGGGTATCTTCAATAGTAACGATTTTAGCCATCGGCGTGATGAAAGTGGTAACAGCGTTAAGCAGAGTAGTCTTACCGGAGGCTGTTTCACCGGAGACGAAGACATTCATGCCATTGCCTATCGTCAGCGACAGATAAGCCAACATCTGGTAATTCAAGCTACCGGACTCCAGTAATTCAAAAACCGAGAGGGGTGTCTCGGTAAATTTACGGATGCTGAAGTTGGAACCACGCTTAGAGACTTCACGCCCATAGACGATATTGATACGGGAACCATCGGGCAAGGTGGCATCGGAGATGGGTGCTTTAGGCGTGACCGGTTTTCTGATGCGTTCTCCGAGCCAGAGGACAAAATCATCCAGGTCATCCAGGGTGATAAAACTAACCGTACTAACCAGGGCTTTAAATATCTTATGTTCGATAAAAATTTTACCCAGGCCAGAGCAACTAATATCTTCGATGTAAGGGTCGACAATCAAGGGATCCATAGCACCCAGACCGATCTTGTTGCGGATAAAAAGGTATTTGACAGCGATATATTCTTTCTGGGTCATCTTTACCCTGGTAACTACCTGTGTCCCGCTCTTCAACAGGCTTTCCGCTTTTTTAATATTTTTAACTACCGGCCGGTCAGTCACATCCACGACCAGATTGAGATAATCAACGAACTGTTTCTCTTTGTTCTCATCAGGGTCCAAAGCTTTCAGCTTCCGGCCCAGGTTGAGCAGTTCCACCTCGATATTTTTCATACGGTCGTCCAGATCGAAACCGAATTGAGGTTCGATAGGAATGTAATGGTTCCGGTCCGGGCCGGGCATAATATGGACAAACACCGCGTCCCGGTGTGTCGGATAAATCAGGTTCGGTTGTTTCTGGTCTCCTAATTTACGGTTTAGTTCCGGGGCATAATCAGGGATGCCGATGTCAGAAACCGGCAGGTGAGTGAGATAGGCCAGTAAATGAGGATTATCCTCGGCAGCCTGTCTTAATTGTTCCGGCAACTGCGGGAGAAATTCAGCTTCAATCCGCTGCTTCTCATCGGCAGTTCTCTCTTCAACTGGAAACGGTAAGGCAATAACAGCCATATATATCTCACAAAAGTACTAAAACAAGCCCTGTTGTTGGGCAGCGCTCAACACTTCAAGAACTTCGTAAAAACCCCGGACACCCCGGCCCCGGTGTAGTTCCTCAAAGATACGTGCCCGCCGGTCGATCTCTTCGTATATTTTCTGTTTTTTATTGCTCGGGATACCCAGACGGGGAGCAATGCGGTGTTCCATAAGGTAGCTGGTCATATAACCGGTGAAGTCGAAAACATCCCTCGCCTCATCATGATGGAAGGCTTCGACGATATTAAATGTCTGTGTCGACGGGTCCCAACCGACGATCTCAGCAATACCGGTAACCCGGCGTCCGGTCTTGCCATTAGGCAAACGGACCATCGCCATGAGAACGGCGATGTTGAGATTATCGATATAAGACCGGGGAACCGATATCGGATCGCCGGTAATCCTCTGAATCAACTTCTCGACCGTAGCGGCATGAAATGTAGCCATCACCGAATGTCCCGTCTGCATAGCCTGGAAAGCGATATTCCCTTCCTGGCCTCTAATCTCACCGACGATAATCTCATTGGGACGCTGCCGTAAAGCAGCTTTAAGCAAATCGAACATGGTGACCGCCCCGGTGGCATCTTCGGCTTTGTTCGACTGTACTACTTCACGGATCCAATTTTTATGCGGGACCTGAAGTTCAGGTGTATCTTCGATAGTGATAATCTTCGCCAGCGGGGGGATAAAGGTAGTGATAGCGTTGAGTAAAGACGTTTTTCCGGAAGCTGTTTCGCCGGCGACGAATAAATTCAAGCCGTTACCGATAGCCAAAGACAGGTAAGCCAACATCTGATAATTTACGGTACCGGATTCAAGGATCTCAAAAATCGAGAGCGGGACTTCGCTGAATTTCCGGATAGTAAAATTGGAACCCCGCTTGGAAATATCACGGCCGAAGACGATGTTAATACGAGACCCGTCAGGCAGGGTAGCGTCGGCGATGGGCACTTTATAGGTCACCGGTTTCTTGATGCGTTCGGCCAATTCGATCACAAATCCATCGAGTTCATCGTGCGTGTTGAAAGTAATCGAACTCTGCAGACTCTTGAATACCTTATGTTCGATGAATAACTTACCCATACCGGAACAGCTTATATCTTCGATATTAGGGTCAACAATAAGCGGCTCCATCATGCCCAGTTTGACTTTATCACGCACAAAAAGATACTTGATACCTTCAAGTTCACGGGGGGCAATCTTGATATTTAACGATTGTTCTTCTTCTTTTTGGCGCAGGCGGTTGATCAGGCGGGTAACAAAGTTAGACATTTTTTTATTTTTACCGGAAGTCACATCATCGAGATATGATAGGAGACTCTTTTCCCGGTCAATCTCGGGATTGATGCCCGGTATTTTTTCACTAATAGCGATACAGGCATCTTCCACCTCATTAAGCAGAGTGTCCAATTCCAGGGTGGTGGTCGGCTCGATGGGAATATAGTAGTTCCGGGAACCCTCTTCATCAAAAAGGATATGAATGAAAATGCCGGTCTGTTTGATGGGATAAATGAGATTAGGTGTTCGAGAGTCGGCTAATTTTTTGGTTAGGACGGGGTAATACTCCGGCACCCCGATCCGGGAAATAGGCAGCCAACTTAAGTACTCAAAGAGATGAGGGTTTTGCTCGGCCGCTTCGCGGAGGCCTTCGGGCAGCATTTCACCGAGTTCTTCGCGGGCATGCTCGTCGTGGATATCGATTATTTTCTCTATAGTAAAGGGCAACGATTTGTTGGTCATAATTTATTTAATTACCAGTATTTTCTTCCGTATTAGAAACCCCTGTATTTTTCCGGTCTGTGTCTTTCGACGTGCAACTTTATGCTTTAGCCCGGGAGAGCGGCATAATCTTCATGCCGACTTCCGGTTCAACTTCAAAAGTAACAATATTACCCGTACTCTGCGCGGCGCCCCGTATCTTGGCAACTTCGAGTGTTTTGACCAGCTTATCACCGATCTTTTCAATGGTCAGTTTTAGATGAGCATCACAGGCAGAACGGAGCCGGATCAGGATATCGTTGTTCACGGCGTAGGTATGGATAACATTGATTATCGTACGGCCCTGGTCGCAGTAGGTCTTGCACCGCTCGAAATAACCGAGGATATCGTTATCGCTGGTATTGGAAACAATGGGCGTCAGAGAATCCACGATAATCAACTGGTACAGGGGAAACTTGGCGATAGTAGCCAGAACAGTATCAAAGGTCTTACCCGCCGAGACCTTGACCTCAGACGGCCGCATGTAATAGACCTTTAATTTACCCAACAGGAGATTATCCAGGATGCCTAAACCGAGACTGTCCATCTGCTTTACCAGGCTTCGGGCGGAGTTCTCGGCGGTGAAAACAATAACTCGATTCTCACTTTTCAGAGAACCCCATATCATTTGCTGACATAGTACCGATTTGCCGGCATCGGACTGGCCTTCGATCATCGTCAAAGAACCGACGGGCAGGCCGCCACCGAGCTTTTTATCGATCTCGGGATGGCCGGTCGAGATGATATTTCGCTTAACTTCCGATTCTTCTTCGTGAGCCACGAGCGATCGTTCTCCTGATATAATTAAGATTCCCTGGTTATCTGGACCTGGGCTTGAATACCGTTGTGGGTGGATACAGTGATCCGGCAGGTTTCATCCGTTTCCATCTCCGGATCAACCATGATAGACAGGGTCATTTGTTCGCCGGGATCAAGGATACCAGCATCGAAAACTTCGGGCAGGCCGCCGGAACGGTAAATCCCGGCCACCGCCCACCAGTTATTGCCGGGGGGATTTGTCTCAGCATATGGTAGATATACGACATTTCCATCCTGAAACTGGATAATCACATCCCAATGCGAAAAATCAGCGAAGCTAATCTGCCCCTCGTTGACAACCGTTAAGTTGATCGACCCGCCAGTATAGGCGGCGGGAGGGACTGCCGAAATATCGGTACGCCGTATTTCGAGAGTCCGGGCTTCCATCTGCTTAATGGAATCAGCCAATTTGTTGGTGGACCGGATCGAACTGGCGGTCATGGTGATACTACTAATCAGGATCAGAGCGACAGAGACAATACTGACAAATATCGTCTCCATATTTAGTCGACTCCAAAAACCGTCTCGTCAAAGATACCGTTCGGGATAATCACCTTCAGTAAATAAGTATCGGCGGAGGGTGATGATTCAAGGTGAATACTTATCTTATTTGTACACGAAGGCCGCCACATGCTGTCGGTACCCTCGATATCATATCCCCAATACGGCAAAGGCGAGCTTTCATTACCAAAAGGTATCCGGGAATAACTCCCGGACGGGCCAAAGAAGATATCGCTGTTTTCGATACCGTCGATATCGGAAGTACCGACATTTTTTACCCAGGCATCGATAGTTGTCGAATTATCATTAACCTGAATAATCTCGATATCACTTCGAATGCGGTCATTCATAGCATCACTGGCACTGGTGATCGCTTCGCCACTGCGCTCCACGGCAGGATAAATCCCGTTAAAAACAGCAAAGGAGGCGACGATCCCCCCGATAATCAGCATTACGGTAACGATAACTTTATCCACGTTTCTCTCCCTGAGAAAGGAAAAGCAGTAGAGCTGCGTTATTGTCTTTACCGTTAGCGGAGAGAGCTGCGATCCTAACCAATGATTCCAAGTAGTCTTTAGCGGTCGGTTTAAAGGCTTCTTCCCCCGGTTTTACGGTAGTCAGTTTTCTCAATATGGCCTTGACTTCCGGGGGAATATTACCGGTGGCTTCCGAGATATCGAGGATGGCTTGAGTCCGGTCCCGGCCTAAACGCCTGGTCGATTCTTCGACCCAACTGGCCAGTCCGGCATACGCCAGGAGATCAGGTTGTTTTCTGACCGGGTTGTCACAGGACTCAAAACGGGGCGGGTCGTGATCCAACACTTCCACCGGTTTGAGGTCTTCGACAACCGGTTCAACCATTTTATTATGACCATTGCCGCCGTTATTCCCCGGGGCAACTTCGCGAGGTTCTTTCAGCGGAGGTTCTTCCGCTTTATGCTCCTGTACCGGGGGAACGGGAGGAACTTTTTTCTCAGGTTGGGCCGGGGTAACAGGCGGGGCAGCCGGTTTATTTTCCGATTTGATTTCCGGAGCCGGGCGCTCGATATTTGCTTGCTGGATGTTGCCAGCCGGCCTGGGAGAGAAAGGATTTTCCGAAGCCAGTACATTTTCCCTGATGTCGAGTAAAATGGCCTGTATCTCATTTTTCAGGACCTTTATCTCATTTTCTAGTTGGGTTATTTTTTCACTGGTTTCCATCAGGGGTCTCCTTAAGGTTTGCTACGGTTTGCACGCGGCTACTTTTATAAGAAGATGCGGTGGAGAGGGCATTGAGCCCTCTCCACCTGTACCGGGAATATTCTTTTAGTGAAGGTCGTTAATGGGCAGAATACTGGCGGGCAGGGTCCTCTTCAGGGTAATAGCAGCACCCTTGGTCGGGATGATCTGCAAAGTGAACGTATCATAAGCACCAAGAGTAGCGCCCCTAAGGCAGCGGACATCGACAGTGATTAACATAGCTTCGTCAGGTTCAAGCATGTTGATGCCACCACGTTCCGTTACCAAGGACTTCCTGGGTCCAGTTGACGTCAGTTACAAACCTGAATCGTCACTATAGTTGATAACAACATTGTTCTCACCGCGGGAGTATACTGGTCATATCGACCGCTTCATCACCAAGGACAGAAGCCAGGGTGAACTGAATCTGGTTAATTCCCTCATCACGGTCATTATCAGTGGCGTAGACTGAACCACGGACCTGCATGGAGGACTGGGCCTGATTCAAGCCGCTGTAGACAGTTTCCTTACCTCTTTCGGCGGAGAAGATACCTGCGGACAGGACGCTGTAGGCTAATACTGAAGCGACCGTCACGAAGGCGATCAGGATGATGGCTGTTTCCAAACCGGTAATACCTTTCTGGCTGCGATGTAAACCCTTGAGTAGACCATTGATTTTGCTTAACACTTTTACGACTCCTTATTTTTAGTATTCTCTATTTTTTATTTTTTTCTTAATTTACTGGATATGATTTGTGATACCTCTCATGTTATGCAGCCCCAATTTGTCGAACTCACATCTCATTGACCTCCTGATTTCGTCTCAGGACCGGGTTGTCCGCCCCCTGGCGAGTTTCACAAGGGACCAGTCGACCGTGAGACCAAGCATATACTTCAAGTATTATCGGTATCAGATCGTTGATTTTAATCTGCCGATGTACTAGTGCTGCGACCTTATTTTTAATAGCACTCTTAAAATATCGGAAGGGGTTGCCTGATATAATGATGGTTTTCTCATTCATCTTGATACCGCTGAAGGTCAATAAAGTCCGATCGAAGTCTTCAACAGCGATATTATCGTCAGTAACTGCAATAATGACATCCGGTGATGCATAATCCATACTGGCAAGTATCTCATCGTCATTTTTCGCTTCACTGACATTATCGAATTCCCCTTCAAATTCCAAAGCTTTCTTCAGTTTCCTGGTCTGGCTTCCCCCGACCAGCAGGATATTTATGGCCCCGTCCCCGGGAGATGAATTATTTATATGTCCGGGCATATACGTATCCATTGCTTCTCCGCATCCTTAAATCATCGATAGCACCATTATCCAGCCTGTTATCCACTCCCGAAAGACATAAACGGTCACTTAACGAGAGCCCGTTATACCACTTTAGTTGTCTGATAAGTCCAGATGAAAGAAACTTTTGGTTCATTCCGGTCCACTCTTTCCTATTTTTCTTCCTGTTGATAAGTGTTCTCCGGCTTATAACCCTGCTGTTTTCTTGCCTTAATCTGAATAAATTTAAGGAAGAGCAACAACATAGAAGCCATAACCAGAAGGTACGAGGCCAGCCAGACAGTGGTTATTTTCAGATTATCGATATACAGGCCACCAGCCAACAGTGTTTCGAACACCGCCAGGAACGACCAACCAACCGCCAGGATAATCCAGAACGGCCACCTTTCACCGATCCTTTTCAGAGTGAGGATATAACCGCCAACTGCGCAGGCAACAATAGTCCAGGCGAATACGCAATTGATGATATCGATGACGGTTGTATTCATTTATCTAAAACCTCTATACCTTGTATGCTTTAACTTTCGCCGGTTATTTTTTTGATTTATTCCATTGTGACGTCATCACAGGAACGACGTAAGGCATAAAGGTATTATTGTTATTAACCCAGAAGGTCAACCGGATGAGCCGGAGGTATCACGATAATGAACCCCTGCATCATTATCAGGAAATAGCGGTAGAAGACCGGCGTTTTCCGGTTATGTCGAATTGTCAAAGTGAGTTGTAGTAGATATATAATGTATACTATTAAGCTTCTCCACCGGCGGGGGATAGTTGGGGGAATAGCTGGTTTCTGTCTCTGAGTACACAACAGAAAAAACTCGAAAGACAAAAACATAATTCAACTATTGGGGGTATTTAGCCGGTGTCGGTAACCAGAAAATTAGTCATAATAGTAACTACCATAGTCTTGATATCCTTCATAATATCGATGGTGATAACCAGGATACTTTTCGAGCGAAGCTTTATCGAACTGGAAAAAAGAGAACTGGAAAGTGATATGACAAGGGTTACCAATACACTTTCCACGCAATCTAGGTATTATGAATAAAACAACCGGGGATTGGGCGGCATGGGATGAAATATATCAGTATGCGCTCGGCAATAATCCGGATTTTCCCGACAGGAATATCACAAAACAGTCATTTTTTAATAACGATATCAATTTCCTTATCATCTTTGATAATGAACAAAACTTACTTTTTGAAAAAGGATATGACCTGACCGAAGGCAATGAAATCACAGTACCGGAGAAACTGGGAGCATTGGTAAAAAAGGAAATACCAATCACATCCGATGGTGCGATACATGGTTCGTCAGGCCTGGTACTGTTACCGGATTATCCCTGTATCGTCGCAATACACCCAATATTAACCGGTTTAATGGAAGGCCCTTCCAGCGGTATACTGGTTTTCGGTAAATCTATAGACAACCCATATATTAGTGAACTAGCCAGTGTGACGAATGTCTCGATATCAGTATGGCCGGAAAATGATCCCGGAATCGCCAATGATTTAACGGATATCAAGAATACATTAGTTGGCGAGGAAATCACGGTCATACGCCCGATCAACCGGGACTATATCGCCGGATATACGATGATGAACGATATCACAGGGAATCCGGCAATCATCCTTAAAGTAACCATGTCCCGGGATATTTACAACCAGGGACAGGTAACTTTATTGTTCGCGGTGATCGCCATCGCTTTCGTCGGGCTCCTGGGAGGAGCCTTGTTCATATACCTGATACGTAAAGCGGTATTTTCACGGTTTTCCATGATATCAGCGAGTATAAGCGCAATCGGCACTACCGGAGATGTTTCGCAACGAATCTCAGTCGGGGGAAACGATGAAATAACCTCCCTGGCCAACAACTTTAATAACATGCTGGATAAAATAGGAGAAACCGAAACCCAGCTCATTTCCCAGGAAAAAAGGTTCGACCGCTTACTCACCTATTCTCCTAATACCATCATCGTCGTCGATGATCAAAATAACCTTATCCTGGTGAACAAAGCATTTTGTAGTCTATTCAATATCACTGAATCAAAAGCGATAGGTAAAAACCTGTCCTCTTTTATACCGACAGAAGAGATTGCGGCAATCGAACCATTAGTCAGTCCGAGCGAAGGTTCGGTATCAATGACCGAAATCAGATTGAAAATCGGCAGTGACGACAAGAGGTTTGCGATTACTATCATTACGCTAAGCCCCGGGGAATACTTACTAATCGGGCGGGATATTACCAGGGAACGGGAAGAGCAGGAACGGTTATATCTAAACGACCGTCTGGCGTCCATCGGTGAAATGGCGGCCGGAATCGCTCATGAATTGAACAATCCACTGACCGGGATCGTCATGCTTTCTCAGTTACTGATGCAGACCGATTTCCCCGACGAAGTCAGAAACGATATTAAGGATATCAACAGCGAAGCCATCCGTGCTACCGATGTGGTGCGCAACCTGCTTGCCTTTGCCCGTAAACAACCTCCGGCGAGACGATTGACACAGATCAACAAAATCGCGGCTGATGTATTAAAGCTCAGGCATTACGAACAATCGGTCAATAATATAGAAGTAATTACCAAACTACACCCGGACCTACCTGAAATATTCGTGGATAACGTACAGATACAACAAGTTTTTCTCAATCTTGTCCTAAATGCGGAATATTCCATGATCCATACCCATAAAAAGGGCAGGCTACTAGTGGAGAGTACCATCTCCGGAGGCAAGATAATCGTTTCTTTCACCGATGACGGGGAAGGCATAAAAGAGGAGAACTTAAAAAAACTGTTTCAACCATTCTTCACGACCAAGGAAGTAGGAGTTGGTACAGGGTTAGGATTAAGCCTTTGCTACGGTATAGTCCACAGACACGGCGGGGCATTATATGCCAGCAGTAAACATGGTAGTTGGGCTACTTTTACCGTTGAATTACCAATAGACGAACCGGATATCGATGAATCGGTCATGGAGGGGAAAGACAAGCATGCCGAATAGTCCGATGAAGAATGTGCTGGTAGTAGAAGATGAACAAGTGATCGGTGCGATCTGTAAGCGAGTGCTGACTAAGGAAGGATTCAATATCGTCCTAACCGACGACGGGATCAAAGCGGTCAAGCTACTAACAGAAAATAAGTTTGATCTATGTCTACTTGATATCAGAACACCAGGGATGGACGGGTTGGAATTGTATGACCATATCTCCCGCAACTACCCCAATCTATCACCAAAAATCATCTTCATGACCGGTGATTCCCTTTCGAAAAACATACAGGAATTCGCCTCGAAGGTTGGCTGCCGTTTACTGGAAAAACCATTTTCTACGCACGAATTAGTAACCATCGTAACAGCAGTCAGCAATTCCTGATATTGATTATCAAACCCTCATAATTGTTACATATTTAAAGTAGTTCATCATTAAATGAGTTTCTGCTTGATAGCTTCGGAAACAGCATGAGGACGATCGTTTACTCCTAATTTGTCGAATATCTGGCCGACTTCCCGCTTCACAGTGGATAAGCTCAGGTAAAGTTTTTCGCCAATTTCAGAGGTATTTTTCCCATCGGCAATCAATTTTAGTACATGGGTCTCGCGTTCAGTCAATACCAAAGCCTGACCTCTTTGCCGAAGCCCGGTTAGTTCTTTCATCAATCCTCTAGTTAGAGAAGGAGATATAGGACACAATCCATCGTGAACCTGGTGGACAGCGTTGCCAATCTCTTTTGGTGCCGAGTCTTTTTGCAAGAAACCGGAAGCCCCGGCTTCCATTGCTTGTTCCACAAGGTCTTCGCCACACATGGTCAACATCAATATCCGCGTATCGGGCAATCTCTGTTTAAGTTCGCGGGTAGCATCAATACCATCCATGACCGGCATCTTAAAATCCATCACAATAACATCCGGATGCAGGTTAGGGGCCATGGCCACTGCTTCGCAACCATTCTTCGCCATGCCGACCACTTCGATTTCCTGATCCAGTTCCAGGATACGCCGTAGTCCTTCCAGGACAATTCCATGATCGTCGACCAGGAGTACTTTTATTTTGGTTGATTCGCTCATTACTGCACCTCAACTATGGCAACGGCAAGAGATCACAATATTTATTATGTAGATGATCCTCTAGACGGATATTCTCTTGTACCATCACCATTGTTATAACTTATTTCAGCTATTTTTTTTGAAATACTGTTCTACTCGCCCTCGTTAATATGGTTCGCCTGCAGTACAATAGTATCAACTTCTTTCCGGGTGAACAGGCGCCATCCCCGTAAATCCCGCCGTTTGGCATCGTTAAATGTCCCCTGCCGCAACCACCGGAAAAAGGTAGGTTTACTGATGCCGGCTTCACGGCATACTTCAGCAGTCCGGTAATATTTCTTATTTTCTACCATATTATGCTCAACTCCTATCAAGTAGTAACAACTTATAAAAGGTACAGATAATCTTGTTAAACAACACTTGACTATTGTCACGTATATTCACACCTAATTACAATCAACCGTTAGTACTAATAAAGGCTGTGCCAGATATACCGATAGTACCGTCTAGAGCGTAGACCAAAACTTAAGCAAGAAAAAGGATACCATCGGCTCATTTGGATGAGCCTAACGTCTAAAAAACACCCTGTTTCAGTCTCAATTTATATGAACCCCAGGGTCTTCATTATTAACCCGTAATCACTTATTCCGCTTCTTCGAAGGAGTTAATATTACAAAAATAGTGAGTAGATAAATATTAAAATCCACGAAACCGATAAAAGATATACAGAATGTACAACATCTCAATTAGACAGCGAATTTTCGTCGTAGTACTTTGTACCACCCTGATATTGTTTTCCATCCTCTACCTGGCATTTGACTTAACCTACCTGAGAGGCTACGAGAACCTGGAAAAGCAAGATGCAGCCGAAAACATAGACCGTGTCACAGCCGTAGTATCAAACCGGCTAGAAATCATGACCGGGTTATGTAAAGATTGGGCAATCTGGGATGAGACCTACCAATTCGCTGAAGATGGAAATACCGGTTACATAGAACGGAACCTGAGTGCCGAAGCGAGTTATGCCAATGTCGGCGTCAGTCTATTCCTGGTTCTTAATATAGAGGGGGAAGTCGTATATCATAAAGGCTTCGACCATACACGGTGGACCGACATCGTCTTTCCGGAAAAAGAAATACAATCCCTGGCTAACAATCCATTAATCATTAATCCCGATAATGCAGGGGTTATCTCCGGAATGGTGCAATTATACGGAATACCATTCCTTGTCGTATCCGAACCTATTTTGACCAGTACCGGAGAAGGACCAAGTACCGGAATACTAATTATGGGACGCTTCATGGACCCGGAAATCATGGCGGATTTCACACAAAGTACCAAACTATCAATCTCAGTTATGGATATTCATCACCCCGGGCTGCCACAGGAAGTCAAGGAAACACTAATCGAGCCAAAAACCGATGAATCAGATGTAATCATCACCCAAAAACGGAACCTGATGGAAGGTTATATAGTCTACAGGGATATTTACGGGCAGCCGGCAGTTGTTCTAAAAGTTGATATGCCGCGGCAAATATATAACGAGGGTGAAAAATCCCTAGCCTACTTGCACATCTCGTTATTCTTTGTCAGCATCACCTTTTTCCTGGTTTTCTCCTACCTGATCAATATCACAGTAATCAAACGAATGACTACCCTCAGCCAGGATGTAAACGTAATCGGTGAAAAAAGCAATCTTTCAAAGCGGGTATCTGCGCCAGGTGCGGATGAGATAACCGGGCTAGCCTCGAATATTAACAAAATGCTGGATTCATTAGAAAAATCAGAATCCGAAATCCGTACGCAAAAAGAATTCATCGATCAAATCCTTGCCAATACGCCGAATGCAGTAGTGGTAACAGATATGCGGCAACAAGTGATATTAGCGAATAGTACTTTCGATAGATTATTAGGATTAACGACCGGCTCTTCAACCAGCCGACAAATCCGGGACATCCCGCATTTACAAGAACTTACCAGGGAAATAACGGCCTTTTTGCAAAGCCAGGCTTTTAGTATCCGGACAGAACTACACAGTAAAGACGATGATTTCCGAAAAACCCTTGCGGTTACTTTTACCCGCATGAAGGGAAACAATTTGCTGCTAATAACTCTTTCCGATATTACCGCTGATGTTGACCGGCAGGATAGATTATATTTAACCGACCGTTTAGCTTCAGTGGGGGAAATGGCATCAGGAATAGCACATGAACTAAACAACCCTCTTTCCAGCATCGTCGGCCTATCAGAACTACTAAAAGAAGAAGACTTACCGGAAAGCATCCGGGAAGATATAGCCACAATCAATAGTGAAGCCCAACGGGCAGCGGGGGTAGTGAAGAATATGCTCAGTTTTGCCCGCCGGCATGCTTCTAACCGGCAACCGGTGTTGTTGAACCAAGTGGTCGAAGATATCTTGAAATTACGTGCTTATCACTGGACAATCAGCAATATCACCGTCAAATGTGAAATGGATCCAGGAATACCTGCCGTACTGGCCGATTACTTCCAGATGCAGCAGGTATTTTTGAATATTATCCTCAATGCCGAGCAGTCAATGACCGAAGCACATGGAAAAGGAATCCTGAAAATCACGAGCGAAAAAACCGGAACCGGCGTCAAAATAATAATAAGCGATAATGGACAGGGAATCGCCCAGGAAAACCTGAAACGTATTTTCGATCCGTTTTTCACAACCAAGGACGTAGGTCACGGTACCGGACTGGGACTTAGCATTTGTTATGGAATCATATCTGCCCACAAAGGCCAGATAGACGTCCACAGCGAGGTTGGGAAAGGAGCTACGTTTATAATAGAGATTCCTTTCGCAAGTAATATTCAGGAGGCAGCCGATGTCAACCGAAATTAAAAAGCGGCCAAGAGAAATGCTCCGGAAAGCCTATCTCAGAGCAGTAACCAATATACATAACTTGAAATAATAAACCAGGAAAAAGACGATGACAACAGATACGAAAAACGAAACAATACTAATAGTTGACGATGAAGAACCCGTACGCCGGCCGTTACGGAAAGTATTAGTCCGGAAAGGGTACGCCTGCCTGGAAGCCGATTGTGCAGACAAGGCCATCGAAACATTAAGCAGTAGTAATATCGACCTGGCGATCCTTGACGTGATGATGCCGCACAAATCGGGGTTAGAACTGCTTCCCGAAATAAAAGTCTTGCATCCGGACCTGGCGATCGTGATGGCTACGGCAGTAATCGAGCCGGACATCATCATCGAATGCATGAGGGAAGGCGCCCGGGACTATATCACCAAACCATATGACCTGGAGAAAGTCGCCCAACGGATTGGACTGATATTACAAAAAAGACAAATAGAATTAACGGTGAAACGATTTCAGGAAAGTCTAAAAGGTAAGGTCGAAGAGCAGGCTACCGAAATACGCCGCATGTCCATAGGAGCTATCGAATCCTTAGTTTTCGCTCTCGAATCCAAGGACAAGTACACCGCCGGTCATTCCCGCCGGGTAAGTGAATTCACACTGTCGATAGCCAGGCATATGGACATACCTGAAGAGGCGTTGGAAGACATCCGGTCCGGGGCACTACTACATGATGTCGGTAAGATAGCAGTCGACCCGGATATACAGAATAAACCGGGGAAGCTGACGGAAGAAGAATATGCCCATATCATGATCCACACCCAGATTGGGCCATCGATCGTACGGCCGATCGCAAACAACAATATCCTGGACATGATCAAATATCACCATACCCGCTTTGACGGACAGGCCAAAGGCCAGACGATGAGCGGGAAACAGCTTCCGTTAGCAGTAAGGATAATAACTTTAGCTGACTCATTCGATGCTATGACTTCCAAGCGGCCTTACCGTGATGCTTTTCCATTGGAAAAAGCAGTAGCCGAGATAAAGCGGTGTTCCGGTACACAATTCGACCCGCAGGTAGTCGAGACTTTCTTGAAAATACCGGAAAGTGAGATACAGACGATTATAAATCGAGAATAACTGAATAATACCTTGTTACCCCACAAAGGCGGTTGATGTCGGTGGTTGATGGAGAGGGGTAGATATGTTTTTTGGCGGTGGCGGTTGGGTATGGGGGAAGCAAGAGGAGCTGCCCGGTATTCCGGGTGGCTCCTCTTGCTGTAGTGTTATAATTACTAAATTGACTTGAAAAAACAAATCATGTTATTGATAATTGGAAGAAGACCTCCAGTGAGACAGGAGAGAATATGCTTTTATATAACTGCGATGCTTGTGGTGCCCATTTCGAAGTAGACCCTGATAATAAGCCAGAATTCGGGGTGTTCTGTCCGGAATGCGGTGAAACCGAGATCATTAAGTTAGTCCAGGACCAAGCCGAAGCATGCGAAACCGAGAATACCAACGAGGGTCAGCCCCGCCGTGGCTGATCGGCTTCACGAAGCAGTTGGCTTAAATAATCAATAAAACGATACGGTCCTGTAATTTAAACTCCCCGCCTGAGCAGTATTCATCAGGTTGTGTTCGGTGTCTTGCATTTTTTCATGCGTTGATCCAACCATAAACCGGTGAAGTCTCTATTCCGGTAGAGAAATATTTGAGGTAGATGTCCGATAAAAAGTAAAGGAAAACCGGAAGAACAGTATATCCAAATCGCTGCCGGAAAGGTGAACCTGGATGCCGATATCTGTATACCTGCGGAAGCACATTACCTCGTCATCTTTGCCCACGGCAGCGGCAGCAACCGGCACAGCCCACGCAACCGGCAAGTCGCACAAGTCATGCAGAAAGCCGGGCTAGCGACACTATTGGTAAGCATGCTTTCCGTCGAAGAAGAAGCTGAAGACCTTATCGAAGGAAATCTCAGGTTTAACATCGAATTATTGGGGAGCCGGTTAACCGGTATTTCGGACTGGCTGCATGACAATCCGGCAACAACCGGATTCAAGTATGGCATCTTCGGTGCAAGTACCGGGGCAGCCGGGGCATTGATCTGTGCTGCTGAAAGACCGGAGTTAGTAAAGGCCGTGGTCTCCCGCGGCGGACGGCCAGACATGGCCACCCGGTATCTGGAAAGGGTAACAGTGCCCACGCTCTTAATCGCCGGGGGAGACGACTATCCAATCATCGAACTGAACCGCCGTGCCCTGGCAGCCTTGAAATGCGAAAAGGAACTGGTCTTCATCCCTGGGGCGACGCATCTTTTTGAAGAACCGGGGGCGATTGAAAAAGTAGCGGAATTAGCAAAAAGCTGGTTCGTCAAGCACCTGAAGACGGTATAAGAAAGACAAACGGAAGCTATCCCACCTCAATATGCAACAGGTTCTCCCACAATTGCACGATAGCCGGTTGAGCCAGGTTACCGCGGCCCGAAGCCCGGGCAGCTTTGAAGATCTCGTGGGCCAGGGCCGTGGCGGGGACAGGCACATCCTGGTCCCGGGCTAATGTTAAAGCATATCCCAGGTCTTTCCAGTGGATATCGACAGTGCCCCCGGGCTGAAAATTTCGCGCCAGCATGGCTTCGGCGCTGACATCGAGGACTTTCGAGCCAGCCCAACCATTACGAATCGCCTGGTATAGTGTTTCCGGTTCAAGGCCGCTTTTAGTGCCCAGGGCGAACCCTTCAGCGACGGCGACAAAAGTAATACCCACAATCAAGTTGTTGACCAGTTTAGCTACCCCACCCATGCCCGTATCGCCCATCAGTACCACACTAGTACCTACAGTCCGGAGAATTTCCAGGCAACGGTCAAACACTTCTTTTTTACCACCAACCATCACCGACAGCGTACCAGCTACGGCCGCTTTTTCGCCACCGCTGACCGGAGCATCGAGAAAAGCGATCTTCGCTTCATTTAACGAGCAGGCAATCTCCTGGCTTATGGTAGGCGAAGTTGTACCGGCATCGATGACCACACTTCCCGGCTTCATGTTAAATTTCAATCCGTCATCTCCGGTGACAACCTCTCTAACGATCTCAGAACCAGGCAAGGAAAGAAAAACCGCATCTTTATCCCGGGCAACTCCGGCAAGATCTCCGGCATAATTTACACCCGAAACAGCCTCCATTTTCTTTTTATCAATATCGAAAACAGTCAAGTCATATTTTTCCGCCAGGAGCCGGGCCATAGGAGCCCCCATCACGCCCAAACCGATAAAGCCAATTCTGTTATTCATCTTAACCTCCACTCAAGGTCATTACAGCCCGCAACAAAGCCGTTTCATCGCCAACATTTCCCGGAAACACCACATAAGTCAGACCAGGCCACCGGGAACCAAGCCCCAACCGCCAGACCGGAACACCGGGCAAAATTTGTCCCAGGGCATAAGCTTCCCGAACATGTAATCCGACTCTGGCAGCTTCAATACTGGTGATACCGCCCTTAGCTACCATATAGGCCGGCCGTGTAGAAATATGTGAGATCACCTCACATAGCGCCGACATGATCGATTTACCGGTTAACGCAAAGTCTTCTCCCGGCTTTGTCCGAAGCTGGCGGGTTGTGTAAAGTGCCACGGTACTGCCGGTGCCAGATGCCGATTTATTTCAATACCAGCCCGGGCGATTTCCGGCGGCCTTTTATCCGGGTGCAAAATGTCATTGACAGACAATTCGACATTAGTTACCAGGCCGGCATCGATCAACTGCTGTAACTGCCGGGTCGTCTTTTCCACATACGACCCGGCCAGGATAAGGCCGGGGCCGTTGCCGGACACAAGTTCACCATGAGTCAACAGTGCCCGGTCAGGGAAACCACCTCTGGATTTTATGAAGGAAGCTGAACAACGGTAGACAAAGACCTTGCCCTGTTCTTCAGCCGATTGAACTGCCAAAGCCAAAACATCAAGGTCTTCATAAGCAGCAGCATTAACGATGACAGGAAGTCCATTAGCAACGGCTGCCAGTAAGTCTGCCGTGGTATCCGGACCACCCTCCCGCAAGTCTTTGAGAGAAAGCGAACTCACCTCGGCTGCTTTAACCAAGCCCTTGGTTTTTTCTTCCACCCAGGCTTTAAGATTGCTGTTTTTAAAACGGAATATCGGGTCCCGGGCAAATTCAGTTTCAGCGACGGGAACCACCTGACCGCCCTGGTCCGCCCATTGGATATCATTAATAGTAAAGCGGCCCGCCTCTAATAAGGCCGGGGCAAAGATGACGCCATCCGGCTTCAAGCCAAAGCCATCTATAAGAGCCTTGACTTCGTAAGGAAAATGGCCGCGTAAAGTGCTGTCGCTGCGTGAAGCTAATAAAACCGGGACTTGCGCCAAGTCAACCGCCTGGCGGAGATTTCGTCCTACTTCCCGAGCCAAACGTTGGGCATCAGCCGGATTCAGACTACGTGAATTTACAGAAACAAAGAACACCGGAGAGTTCGTTACCAGCGCCCGATTTAGAGTAGCGACCGACCAATCCATGTACACAGGAACATCCTGGACGGCCTGCATACCGGTGGGGTCGTCATCGATAACCACCAGACGCCGGCCTGATTTTACAAGGGCTTCCCGGACATGCCGACGGGCATCGGGGATCTTTCTTGGCGGTGGTTGGTTTTTCAGGAGTTCAGAAAGGTTCATAATAGTAATCTACTCTTTCATTGTGTATCTGAAATTCCGGATTATTAATATCAAGACTCCACTTAAGAGGATTATTTAGTATATATTGTCGAATCTGGTTTAGATCTTCATCATTACGCACAATATGTTCATAATAGTTTCGTTGCCAAACGGCTTGTTCTTGTTCATAGCCCGATTTGTGAATACGATTCGTAACTGCTGATTTGTAATTACCGACTATCGTGCCAAGGATTGTCTTTTAAATCGCCTCGTTCGATTTTGTAGGGGCTCGGCCTACAAGCTGATACGTGTATAGTTTATCTCAACATCTCTCTCATCTTGCTGCCGGTTTCACGGCACCAGCGGTACAACACGCCCAGGTCGTTACCGATACAAAAATCACGTACGCCCATGTCGATATAAGGCAGGGCATCTTCATAACCAGCGATGACGACCCGGGGACGAATACCCTGCTTAATCGCTTTCTCAATCATCATACGATGTACCTGTTGGACTTCCGGGCTCTTTTCCATACCTATCTTGCCAATACTCAAGGCATAATCGCTGGGGCCGAAATGCACCATATCCAGTCCATCTACGGCCAATATCTCGTCAAGATTTTTCACCGCGGTCTCCGACTCGATCATTACTTCGACAACCACCTCCCGCATGGCCTGCACCCAGTCCCGGCTGGCTGCTTCCAGGCCGTAGGCGACGTTTCGGCGCATCGACGCACCGTGAATACCATCATCCCCCGGCGTCCCCGGCCGTACCAGGCTGATACACTCATACACGTCATCGGCAGTATCGCAATCAGCGAACAAAACATTCTGAATACCCGCTCCAATGGCCCGCTGGGTGATGTGCAGGCGAGGTTCCCGCTCCACTTTAATCATCGAGGACATACCAGGAAATAATTCAACCGCCCGGGAGAAATTCTCGAAATCAGGCATCGTCCAGGAAGTATATTCACCGAGTAATTCAATAAAATCAAAAGCGCCGGAATGTCCGATCATTTCCACGACCTGGGGAGAGGTCGTAAGCATGCGGGTAGACAGGGTCGGTTTACCGGCTTTAAGCAACTCACGGAGAGCGTTATTTTTCATCGTTACACCTTTGGTCGAGCAGATTCAAAATAATAGTCCCCACTACATTACCATACCGGGGACTTCATACCAAACCAAAGGTCAGCGATTACCGTTCATCTTCATCTGCTGGCATTCGGACACACTGTCTTCGCCCGGCAATGAACGCAGGCGACATTACCGAAGAGGTAGAAAAAACGGAACAACAACAGTCCGATAACGGCCAGGAACAATATCAACACTATCCAGGAAAAATTGGTGAAAAATGACGGTATCATGGTAATGAGGGGAATAACCAGGGCAGCGATATACAGGTTATTGGGGCAAAAGGTACCCTGTGCCCGGTTGACGAAATCCTTCGGGTCGCCATTCCGGGCCAGTTTATGTGAAATAAGGTTCAGTCCTGAAATACATAATGAATTTTCCAGCCGAAAATATACACAATTAGGACAGACTTCGACCGGCATCAGGACATACATCTCCACGAAAGCGAAAACCAGGTACAACACCCCCAGTATCATGCCCAACCAGGAGCCGTAGCCCAGGATCATGCCGATACCACCCAACACGAAATGCAGTACGGTGGTCCCGTTATACAGGAGTACGCTGGTGACAGGGTACCGGGTATAAAGCTTCGCCGCCGGCCGCAGTGGTACCGTCATTTTCCCACCCTCCCTTTTCCGATGTTATTTTAGCCTGCAACCTACTTTCTTTCAAGGACAAACTAAAGTTGATATATCAACATTGACCAAATTGCATAACAGAGTATAATTCTTCATAGTAAAAACTCAGCTGTCCTGGAAAATACACACTGACCAGGAGGTATAAAAACCCAAAAAGTAAATCCGGAATCGTTATAAAGGCCACTCGTTTTATTAACGATAACCAGGAGATGTAGTATGTCATATAAACCAGGCGCAACGATATGGATCGACCATATCCCGGCCTTATACCTGGAACCAGCCACCAGTCAAAAGACACGCCGGTTGGTCATCACCCTGCCCGGATTAAGCGGCACTAAAGAAAGTATGCGGCCTGTCCTGCAAGATCTGGCGGCGGCGGGATATTATGCTTTAAGTTTCGACCCCTGGCAACACGGAGAGCGGGGCACAGAAAATCAGGAACAAATCAGTAAGCGGGTTTTCGGCAGTTTCCGCCGTCATTTCTGGCCGATCCTGGGCAACACCGCCCTCGATACCATGCGCGTGATCGACTGGGCAGCAGCTAATCTGAAAGTCGAACCACAAGTTTACATGGTGGGGACGTCGATGGGGGGTGACATCGCGGTAGCAGCCGCCAGGCCTGGACCACCGCATCGAACGGATTGCGACGGTCGTATCTACAGCTGACTGGCTACGCCCGGGGATGCAGGGACAAGGGGGGCCATTACCACAAGGTGAACCTGATGCATATGCCCGGTTCTTCTATGACCACTGCAATCCACTCACACACCTGGATGCTTTTGCACACGGCCCGGCTATCAGATTTACTTGCGGGGCAGCCGATAATCATGTTCCGCCTGACGGGGCGCTCCGCTTCCGGGAAGCCTTGAGTAAAAAGTACCCCGCGGCGGGAGCGAAGGTACAGGTCAAGTTGATTCCCGGGAAGGGGCATATGGACTTTGTCGGCCGGGAATTATGGTGGCCGGAAAGCCTGGCCTGGTTGATAGGCAAATAGAACCGGGACAATTAACGGAGAGAGACGGGACAATCTTTCCGGAGGCATCAACCAAGTTTTACCGACAATAATAGAGAGAGGGTATTTAGATGTCAGCGAAGAAAGTTGAGGGAAACAAGTACAGCCGGTATGTCAAAGAATATCCGGTGGGGATGAGTCCATTCGGACCGGTGTTCACTTTTTCCGGGGAAGATGATTTCAAGTCCAGCTTTTCTATGTTCGTCATCGCAGTCGACCACCCTGCCCTCATGGAAGAAACGCCACATGCCCATGACTTCGATATGTACCTGGTTTTCTGCGGTATGGACCCCAGTAAAATGGACGACCTGGGAGCAGAGATCGAATTCTATTATGGAGAGGAACGGGAGAAGTACGTCATTACGAAACCGACCACCATCTATATCCCCAAGGGAATGATCCACTGCCCACTGAACTTCAAGAAGGTCACCAAACCCATCCTGTTCATCCACGCGACCATCGCTCCCCGTTATAAGAAATAGACCGTCCCTGCGGGACCAATCATCATTATGTAAACGAAGACCCGTCCCAGGGCAGCAATCGTAATCGATTGAGTGCTGTTGGAGAAGGCATGCCCTTCCGGAAGCATAAACCGGCCCGCATCCGGCTGCCTTGAAACTCAGTCCTGCCTGTTGTTGAAAAAGAGAGGTATGTGTTATGGCACGAAAGAAGGAAAAATCAATCGTCAAGGGACTCAGCTTAATGGGCTTCGGCCGGGACGGTAATTCGTCCGTCATCGACGTCCAGGACGGGAAAATCATCCGCATCCGGCCTTTACACTACGACTGGAAGTATGATTGGGCAGACCTGAATCCCTGGAAGATGGAAGTGCGCGGCAAGGTACTGGAACCGCTGACCAAGACCCTGCTGCCGCCCTTTGCCCTGGCATATAAAAAGCGGGTTTTCTCCCCGAACCGGATACTCTACCCGCTGAAAAGGGAAGATTGGAATCCAAACGGCGAGCGTAACCCGCAGAACCGGGGGAAGAGTAAATACGTCCGCATCTCCTGGGATGAAGCCGCCAGCCTCGCCGCGGCCGAGTTAAAGAGGACCAATAAAAAATACGGACCGGAAGCGGTATTGTCACAATCAGACGGGCACGGGGAAGGGAAGTCCATCCATTCCACCCACGGCAGCGCCAACAAGATATTTACCCTGATGGGCGGTTTTACCCTGCAGGTGCGGAATACAGACAGCTGGGAGGGTTGGGCGTGGGGGGCAAAACATGCCTGGGGGATGGAACCGGTGGGGCAAATGCTGCCGGCAGCCAACCTTATCCCGGATATTGCGGAAAATACGGAGATGCTCCTATTCTGGGGCTGCGATCCCGAAACCACTTCCTGGGGATTCAACGGGCAGATGGCCAGCCGGGTCTGCTACTGGTTTTCCGAACTCGGCATAAAGTGCGTTTATATCTGTCCCGACCTGAATTACGGGGCGGCCGTCCATGCCGATAAATGGATACCCATCCGGCCGGGCACCGACGCTGCGCTCCAATTGGCCATCGCACACGTATGGATCACCGAAGGCACCTACGATAAACCATATGTGGATACGCACACCTACGGCTTTGATAAATTTGACGAATATGTTACCGGGAAAGAGGACGGCATCCCCAAGACACCGGACTGGGCAGCAGACATGACCGGTATACCAGCGATGACCATCAGGGCACTAGCCCGGGAATGGGCAGCCAAACGGACCTCCATCGCCCACGGCAACGGCGGGCCGATGGTCCGGGGGCCGTATGCCACCGAACCCGCCCGCCTGGAAGTGCTGCTACTAGCAATGCAGGGGCTGGGCAAACCCGGGATACACCAGGTCAAGATGATGGAGTGGGGCATCTTCGGCCAAGGGCCCATGCCCCACGGCTTGATAACGCCGCAGTCGAACGAACTAGCCACCCCACACGACCGCATCAGCGCTCCGGGGGTCTTGCCCATCCAGGTCTCCGGCATGGTTATCCCGAAAGGAGCTCCCCCGCCACCCCCCATGCCGGCAGCGCCGCCGGGTACCATCGCCAAACAAATCATCCCCAAGAATCTGATCCACGAAGCTATCCTGAATCCTCCTATTTCCTGGTACGGGAACGGCCGCTTCATGTCGCCGCTGGAAGACCATTTTATAAAATACACCTACCCAGCCCCCGGTTGTTCCGAAGTCCATATGATATGGACCGATACTCCCTGCTGGATAACCTGCTGGAATGACAGCAACTCCTATATCCGGGCACTGCGCAGCCCGAAGATAGAGTGCATCGTTGCCCAGAACCCATGGTTGGAGAATGACTGCCTGTTCGCCGATATCATCCTGCCCAGCAGCACCAAAATAGAGGAGGAAGATATCACCGCCGACGGCGAGAGCGGCCAGATACATACGGTGATGTCCGGGGAGAAATGCATCGAACCGGTGGGCGAGTCAAAGAGCACTTATGAAATCGCCTGCCTGGTAGCGGAAAAACTCGGCCTGCTCAAGGAATATACCGACGGTAAAACCGTGGAAGAATTGAACCGCCTAAATTTCGAAAAGTCAGGCATCCGGGACTGGATCTCCTACGAAGACTTCAAGAAAAAAGGATATTACGCAATACCAGTCGACCCCAAGTGGAAGGAAACACCACCCGGTATGCGAGGTTTTTATCAGGACCCACAAAATAATCCCGTCAAGACCCCCTCGGGAAAGATAGAGTTTTCCTCACAGAACCTGGCTAAACATTTCCCCGGCGATACGGAGAGGCCGCCGGTCCCCCACTGGATCGAAAAAGGAGAAAGCCACGACGAACGGATTTCTTCCGCCCGGGCGAAAAAATATCCTCTGTTGTTAATGTCCAATCACCCGCGCTGGCGGGTGCATGCCCAGTGCGATGAGTTGACCTGGGTCCGGGAAGCGCCCACTTGCAAAATCCGGGGGCCGGACGGTTATCACTATGAACCTTTATGGATCCATCCAAACGATGCCGCGGCACGGAAAATACAGAATGGTGATGTGGTAGCCATCTACAACGAGCGTGGTACTGTGCTCGGCGGGGCTTATGTCACCGAGCGTATCATGCCGGGCGTAGTTTATATGGACCACGGAGCCCGGTATGACCCCATCGTGCCCGGGGAAATCGACCGGGGCGGGGCGATCAACACTATCACCCCGCATAACCTGACTTCCAAGAACGCAACCGGTATGGTGGTCAGTAGTTTCCTGGTGGAAGCAGGCAAGGCCGACCTGGCGGAACTACGCAATAAATATCCCGAGGCTTTTCAGAGGGAATACGACGCAGCAGCCGGCTTACGTTTTTCCGCCTGGGTCAAAAAGGGGGACAATAGATGAAAGTATTTGTGATAGACCTCGCCCGGTGCAACGGCTGTTATGCCTGCCAGGTAGCTTGCAAAGACGAGCATGCCGGCAACGACTGGCCGCCGTATGCCAGGACACAACCGGACACCGGACAGTTCTGGTTGAAGATAATTGAGTCCGTACGAGGTACGGTACCCAAAGTCCGGGTTTCATATCAGCCGGTGCTGTGCGCCCACTGTGATGAGGCTCCCTGCCGGACTGCTTGTCCGGTAAAAGGAACGATATATCAGAGAGAAGACGGCTTGATAATCATCGACCCGGAGAAATGCACCGGCTGCCGGAACTGTCTGGAAGCCTGCCCATACCATGCTATTTACTTCAACGAAAACCTGAATATCGCCCAGAAATGTACCGGATGCGCCCACTTGATCGACCGCGGCTGGGCAGTGCCCCGCTGCGCGGATGCCTGCCCTACCGAATGTATCAGGTTCGGTGAAGAATCCGAACTAAAGTCTCTAATGGAGAAAGGAAAAGACATCCATCCGGAGGCAAAGAGCAAACCCCGCCTCCGCTACCGCAATGTCCCCGGACGTTTTATCGCGGGGACCGTCTATAATGCAACGGACAAAGAAGTCATCGCAGGGGCTGATTGTACCCTTACCGGAGCCGATGGGCAGAAATATAGTAACGTTAGCGACGCTTTCGGTGATTTCTGGTTCGAAGACCTGTCTGAAGTTGAATATACACTTGAGATAAAAAAAGGCAGGAGAACCACAACCATCCCCAACATCTATGCCAGCCAGGATATCAATCTAGGCGATTTACCGATAACCTGATCTATCGCCAAAGAAAGGTCTATGTGATATATTAATAAGCTGTTTATCTTTACTTTACTAACGTTTTCCAGGGCCGGCAGCCAGATGAATGAGAACGTCCGGGTGGAGACGGAAATTCCATAAAAAAGAAGGGACTAGCAAGCATGAAAAAAATCCCCTCATTATGGCGGTTCGGCTTCCTCGTATTCTGCCTGATACTGTCACTTACAGGTGGTTGCGGCGGAGGCGATTCTGGAGCACTAAATGTGAAGAATAAGGTCAAAGCAGCACAATTCACACCGTTGACCGTCTTGTCTTCGGTGGAAGGCGAGGTGCTGGTCAATCCCGGCAGGAATGAATCATGGACAGCCGGTAATGAAGGGATGATCCTCAAGGCGGGTGATAAGTTAAAAACGGCAGCTAACGGAAAAGCAATAGTAACATTTTTTGACGGCACCGTTTTTGAAATCGAGAATAGTACTGAAGTGTCCCTGGATGAAATCGAATCCGCCGCCAAGGTAAATATTATCAAGATTACGCAGGAGGTCGGGGAGACTTTCAGCCGGGTTACCAGGTTGGTCGACGCAGCCTCCAGATATGAGATAATTACCCCTGCCGGTGTGGCAGCGGTGAGAGGAACCAAGATGTTCGTGCAGGTAGCTTCCGATGGGGCTACTACCGTGTATAACGTAGAAGGAACGGTACAGGCGACCGCACAGGGACAGACTATCGATGTCCCAGCCGGCAGTAACAGCCTGATCGAAATGAACCAACCACCGGCAGCGCCGCAACCCGGATCACCAGCTAACATAGAACTCGAATATCCCGGGTCCATTTCATCTCATAAAGGATGGCAGGAAGCGGGACTGCAGTTGACGCAGGGCGATAAATTTTACGTTGAATACCGGGGCGGCAGTTGGTCGGTCGATTTCCGCAACTTCGTTTACGTAGGTCCGGAAGGATACGAAAAGACGGTCGATGACAGCATTGCACAAGGCTATGAATACGACGCTTCGGTAGCTTATGGTTATCTACTAGGCAGGGTTGGAGATGGAGTAGTGTTTACCATTGGCAGTAAAGGCGGCCCGTTCACGGCCGATGCCACCGGCCCGCTTTATCTCAGGATCAATGACCTGGATGCCTCCCTGGTGGATAATAACGGAGCAATTACCGTCGCCGTACGCCGCGACTAGTATTAATTCAAAAACAGCCCGGGCGGCTTGAAAAAGCAACCCGGAAATACCTATACAACGCTGAGTTACAGGGTGGACTTAAACCTAGTAGTTATTGAGAAGTACTGCTAATGCTCCGGTCCAGGCTGCATCAGTTCTTTAAGGTTTCGATCGAGGTTTTCCAACAGGGAGATAGTGCCATTCAAGTCATCGAACCGGGGGGTCGACTTGACCATATAGCTATACCCCGACTGGATACGCGACAAGGCTTCCCGGTAGGTATGGTTACCGCTATCGGTCAAGACAATCCGGTTGACACGGCGGTCGGTTTTGTCCGGGACCCGCCTTAGCCAGTTCTTTTTTTCCAGGGAGTCGCATAATACCATCACCGTCGTGGCATCAGTCTCCAACCGGCCGGCCAATTCCCGCTGGGTAATACCGTCATGCTGCGACAGAACAATCAAGGCTCCCAGTTGGGGGTAGGTCATATCTAAAATCTTGATCTGCCGTTCGGTCCAATGACGGGTTTTCAAGTATATGCCTGATATCAAACGGATCATCTTGTAATAGGGCTCATCTTCAAAAAGCATCGTTCTTCCTCGCGGTCAATTCATAATATTTATTATCATCATATTTATAACTATTATAACTGTCAACATATCAACACTGAGATATTGACAGCAAGGCTTTCGATATAAACACCAGCATTAATGACTAATCTGCCAATAAATACTCTCCGGTTTTTCCGCAGGCTGCTGCTTCTGTTAGAATAAACGCTTATGTTCCATGTGCTAAACATCGTGCTACCCACCTTCCTGGTCATCCTGGTAGGTTACCTGCTGGGAAGGGTAAAAAAACTCGACATGTCGGTGGTGGTCGATATCCTTTTCTATATCGGGATGCCAGCACTGGCTTTTACGGCCATGATAAGCAAGCAGATCGTCTTACTCGACGCCTCCCGTGTCTGGGCAAGTGCCATCCTCATCATCGCCGGCACCGGCCTGGCGGCATTAATCGTTTTCAAAATAGCCCGCTTCCGGCACTCGGGACTATTTGTCCCCATCATCATCATGAACGCCGTCAATATCCCTTTTCCGGTGATGACCCTGGCTTACGGGCAGGAAGGGCTTTTGGCGGCAACGCTATTCTATATCCCGGTCACCATCATCTCCCTCACCGTTGGGGTGATGATCTTCTCCCGGCGCAACTGGAAGGACGGGCTGAAGGAAACCCTCAAAGTACCAGCCATCTACGGAGCCGTCCTGGGGCTTGTCTTCAATCTGTGCCATATCACGATTCCCGAACTTATCTTCAGCCCCCTCAACCTGATCGGCCAGATGGTCATTCCCCTCACGCTCCTCGTCCTGGGGTACCAGCTTTCGTCGGTCCGCATCACCGATATGAAGCTGACAGCGATAGCTTCACTTATCCGCATCGGGGTGGGGCTGGGGATGGGTTTTGCAGCAGCCGCTCTCTTCGGCCTTACCGGGGTGCCAAGGTCGGTGGTCATCCTCGACTCGGCGATGCCATCAGCCGTAAATACCTCCATACTGGCGGCTAAATACAATAATGAGCCTGAGATTGTCTCCAGCGTAGTTTTTGTCACCACCGTAGCCAGCCTGTTTATCATCCCCATCCTTCTACTGTTCCTAACTTGATTGACATCTATATGAAGACACGGTTATCCTAAGCAGGAGCTATCAACGAGGTTAGACATTGAAACTCGACCGATTACAACAAGTACTGGGGGTCACCTTCAAAGACCCATCCTTACTGGAAAGAGCGCTCATCCATGACTCTTATGTCAATGAGAATCCCGGAATCGCCCCCACTTCCAATGAGAGGTTGGAATTCCTGGGTGATGCGGTCATTGGACTGATCATCGCCCGAAATCTTTACCATGATTTCCCGGATTTACCGGAGGGCAAGTTAACGCATCTCCGCGCGGCCCTGGTCAAGCGGGAAACGCTGTCCCGCGTGGCCGAAGCCATGGGATTAGGGGAATTTCTTTACCTGGGTAAAGGCGAGGAGGCCAGCGGCGGCCGGAAAAAGGTACCCAATCTCGGGGGGGCACTCGAAGCAGTCATTGGAGCAGTATACCTCGACCGAGGAATGCGAGAGGCGACAGCCTGCACGTTGAGATTGATGCAAGCCGAGTACGGCCAGGTAATGGATACCGGGATAACACCCGATTATAAAACGCAACTCCAGCACTATCTCCAGGGTAAATACCAACATCTTCCGGAATATTCACTGGTCGATGCCACCGGCCCCGACCATGCCCGCTGGTTCACCGTCGAAGTCAAGATGGAGAATGATATCCTGGGCCGCGGCGCCGGTAAGAGTAAAAAATCCGCCGAATCCGAAGCTGCCCAGGATGCCCTGTCCCGTTTACAACCGTAATTTTTATCCCATTCCGCCTTTATTCCTACCTTTTTCACCTTGATACACAACATACAAACACAATGACATCCGTCATACTTCACGGTTAACCAAATCATGCCAGGTCACGGATTTTGATTACATTACACACTGTTAACTAATCCCGGTGTACCGTAACCTGATGTTATCTCGAAATAAAGCACGGTAATAACCACCGGGAGGTAACTTGAAATGTCTATCCAGCTTCACGATATGTCCCCTGACGCTGCCGGCCGCATGCTGACGGAGCGGTTCGAACGAAAATATTACTTAACACCGGAAAAAATAGGTCTGGCTTACGGCCTGCTACGCCATAGTTGTCTGCCCGATAACGGCTATTATTCCGAGCAGATCAACAGCCTGTACTTCGATACCCCGGACCTCGACCAGCACGAACGGTCTTCTTCCGGCGATACTAAAAAAGATAAAATACGCATCCGCTGGTACGGCAAAATAGAAAACCTGCAAGGCCCGCAGTCCATCTACATCGAGCTAAAATCCAAACTGGCTTTTGCCAGTACAAAACAGCGTTACAAACAACAAGTCCCGGTAGAGAACCTGCTGCCGGAAAACCTGTTAAAAGGCATCGTCCCGGAAAGCTTGCTGGTACAGACTCTAGCCGGCTTCGGATATTTTTCACTGGATAAACTGGTACCGGTGATACAAATCTCGTACTGGCGCTACCGCTTCAGTGAAATAATTACCGGGCAGAGAATATCGCTGGACTGTCACATCCGCTCCGGCATGGTCCTCCCGGGATATGGCAAGGGGATAAAAGAGTTGGAACTGCCCGGAGCGGTAATCGAAATCAAGGGGCAGACCATGGAGATACCGGAATCCTTATACCGGACCAGGATACTGGAGACCGACTGGACACGATTCTCCAAATATTCCGCCTGCCTGGACTCGCATCAAGAACTACCCGGAAGTGCCGGTTGGCTATCGCCTTCCGGACGTCTTGTCTGGATATAACCTTCAATAACGTTAAAGGAGAAATCAGATGTGGGAAGAATTTACAAGCCTATTTACAGAATCGCCTCTAAGTATTTCGGAGGCTGTGGTTCGTATCGGTTTTTCGCTGGCTGCCTCGGTCGCAGCGTACCTGTTGTACCAGATATTCTACGGCTCAAAGCATATCGGTGCCGGAGTAAACCGGACTTTCCTAATCGGGGGACCTGCGGTGACGATGCTTTTCCTGGTTATCCAGACATCGGTCCCACTGGGAGTCGGCTTGCTGGGTGCACTGTCCTTTGTCCGTTTTCGCACCCCGATCAAAGATCCAGCGGAAATAGGTTTTCTGCTGTTATTAATTGCTTCATCTATTGGAGCAGCTACCGGCAACCTGTGGGCCACTACGATCCTTTTTGCAATCGTGATCATGACTTTAGGCATGCAGCGCCTTCTCGGCAACCGGGTGTCTCTATACGGCCGCGGCCATTTGATGATTTCCGTGGACCAACCGTCCTTCTCCGGTTTTGAACCGAAATTGACCGGCTTTCTCCAGGCCAAACTGAGAGGCTTGACACTGGATACGATGTCTACCGTAGACAACAGGATCAGCCTGCAATACCAGTACCGCCGGCAACGCAGCTTTAACTGGACTGCTTTTACCGGTGAACTCAACCAACTAGCCGGCCTTGCCAAGGTCGAGATTTTCGTCAATTAGCGATGGAGAAAAATAGAGGAGAACGATGAGTGAAATGAAAAAGATACTGTTGATATTATTTTGTGCTTTCATAGTTACCCTGACCGCTTGCGGGCGTAGTGCGGCAGAGACTACCACCACCCAATCCGCAACTACAACCATATCCAGTCAAACGACAACCTCAACGAGCACGACGAAAACCGCTGCCGCAGCTTCGAGCAGCACCCAGGTAAAATACGATGAAGAAGACCTGGATACCAGCCTGAACGTATCCGGAATGACTGATATTAGACTGGAAGGCGACCGGATTTCCGTAGACGGCAGTGGGGTAATGGTTAACGGGGTTAGCGCAACCATCAGCGCAGCCGGAACATACAGCATCAGCGGGACGCTGGATGACGGCCAGGTACTGGTAAATGCGCTGGATGAAGGCGTTATCCGCCTAATCCTGAACGGAGTGGATATCACCTCATCTTCGAGTGCGCCAATATATGTGATTAATGCCGAAAAAGTGGTCATTACCCTGGCGGACGGGACAACTAATACTATTACCGATGGGAATTCATATATCCTGGCTGATCCAGCCTCGAACGAACCCTCAGCAGCAGTGTTCAGTAACGACGACCTGACGATCAACGGCGACGGCACCTTAACCGTCAACGCCAACTATAACCACGGTATTCAGAGTAAGGACGACCTTAAAATTACCGGTGGAAACATCAAGGTGAATGCCATTAACGACGCCCTCAAGGGAAGGAATTACGTGGCATTGAAAAACGGTAATATCACAGTGGTCTCCGGCGGTGACGGCATCCAGTCCAATAACGATGAAGATGCCGCCAAGGCTTCGTCCTCATCGAAGGCGGCACAGTCGATATCCAGTCGGGTACCGACGGTATCCAGGCGGAAACCAATCTTACCATCAGCGGCGGCGATATTACCATCACCAGCGGTGGAGGCAGTACCGACAGCAGCACGGGTACCGGTTGGGGGAGTTGGGGCGAACCGGCTACTACCATAGACAACAGCAGTGCCAAGGGACTAAAAGCCGGCACCGGAGTCTCGATAACCGGAGGTATAATGAATATCGACTCCTCCGATGATGCCGTCCACTCTAACGGCAGCCTGTCGGTTACCGGGGGAACGATTAATCTGGCTTCCGGCGACGACGGAATGCATGCCGACACAACGATCGTCATCAATGGCGGGGATATCCAAATAACCAGGAGTTACGAGGGCATCGAAAGTGCAACCATCACCATCAACAACGGCAATATACATCTGGTTGCCAGTGACGACGGGATCAACGTATCCGGCGGTAACGACGGTTCTTCGGTCAACGGACGACCGGGACAGAATAATTTCTCTGCTGCTAGTAACGCATGGTTATATCTAAACGGCGGATATATCTATATTAACGCCGCCGGCGACGGTATCGATGTAAACGGTTCGATCTCCATGACCGGCGGTAAAGTAATCGTAAACGGCCCTACTAATGATGGTAATGGTGCCCTGGACTACATGGGGACTTTTAATGTTACTGGAGGCTATCTGGTAGCGGCAGGCAGTTCGGGTATGGCCCAGGCCCCGAGTACTTCATCCACCCAATACGCAATGATGATCAACCTTACATCGAGGCAATCGGCCGGGAATATAGTACATATTCAGACAACAGACGGCGAAGAAGTCCTCACTTTCACCCCGGTTAAGGATTACCAATCGATCGTCTGCTGCGCATCCACACTTAAAAAAGGGGAAACCTATATAGTTTACCTGGGGGGCAGCGCCAGCGGGATGGGGGTTGACGGCCTGTATACCTCAGGAGATTATACTCCCGGTACCAAACTGGCCAGCTTCACCGTCTCCACTGTCGTCACTACCATCGGCTCCAGCGGTCGTATGGGACCTGGCATGGGCCGGCGGTAGAGCCCCGTTTTCTGTCATAAATCCAGGTGTGGTGTAAAGAGTGAATATCTTTTCACTCTTTACACCTTATCAAGACTTTGCTAAACTTCAAATGGGTGCTTCATTCGAAAATTGAGTGAGGTTAGAATATGGGTAAACGTGATATTGGTAAACGTGAGACGAAGAAACTGAAAAAAGAAATAAAGAAGCCCATGATCACTGCGGCGCCACCTCCGGTAACCCCGCAAGTAGAAGTAATAAAGAAGAAGCGGAAATACGAGGACGAGGAGTCCGAAGAATAATAGTACCCTTTTTCAAGATATAACCGGGACATCGAATTCAATACCTGCCAATATCTTCAGGGCAGTGCTCTGCTTGAAAACTGGCCGGCCGCAAGACCGGCAGTTCAGTCTATTATTGACACAGCTAGCATGCTGGATCCAGACGCGGGCCAGGCCTGATGCTACATTAACAGAAAAATATGTTATATAAAATATGATATTAAACGTGTGGCTTATATTAGTCTTTATATTCAGCCTGATATTGGCGGCTTTTTTTTGTAGTGCCGAGACCGCCTTTATCGGTATGCAGAAACTACGGTTGCAGCATCTAGTCCGCATCGGCAAACCGGGCGCCAGGACTGTGGAGAAGATATTAGAACATCCGGAGAAGTTCCTTTCGACCGTGCTCTTAGGGATCAATTTTTTCGAGACTGCGGTAGCCACAGTGGGAACGGTGATCGCTATTTCTCTATGGCAACAGAATGAAAACGCGGCGACTATTGTAGCTACGATCGTTATCACCCTGCTTACCCTGGTTTTTGCCGAATTAGTGCCGAAAAGCCTGGCTACCCGTTTCGGGGAAAAATTAGCCCTGGCTTATGCCCGTCCGATCGAAATCGTAGGTATCATTTTCTACCCCTTTGTTTTCTTTTTACAACATATCGGCATCAGAATGACACGCATCGCCGGAGAAACCGCCCAGGACCGGCCGACGATGAGCGAGGAAGAGTTCCATACGGCGATCGAAGTCGGAGAGAAAGAAGGCGTGGTAGAGGAAGATGCCGCCGAAATGCTGCATAATGTATTCGAGTTCGGAAACCGGCCGGTACGGGAAGTAATGATACCCCGTCCGGAAGTGGTCGGCATCGAACGCGGGACAACACTGGCCGGTTTTCTGGAACGATATGCAGATTCACCACTCAGCCGTTATCCGGTATTTGAAGGCAACATGGACTATATCGTAGGCATCCTTTCAATAAAAGATGTCCTGATGGCGCAGGCGAAAGATGCAATTAGTAAAGACAGCTTGATCGATTCATTGATCCGCCCAGCCTATTTTACCCCGGAAACCAAACCGATCAGCCAACTTTTTATCGAGATGAAAGATAGTAATTACCGCATGGCAGTAGTGGTGGATGAGTTTGGCGGGACTGCCGGGGTGGTCAGTCTCACCCAACTGGTGGAAGAAGTGGTCGGCCCGGTGGGCGATGAACTGGCTTATGATGAAAAAGATTTCGAAGTGATCGATGAGCGTACTTTTCAAATCGACGGCGGTATGCGGGTCGCCGAAGTGAACGAAGAGATGGAACTCGGCCTGCCCGAAGGAGATTATGAGACGATTGCCGGTTTTATCCTTCATCTCCTGGGACGTATTCCCAAACAGGGAGAAAATATTAAGTATCATCATCTGAAACTGGTCATCACTAAGATGAGAGGACCAAAGATCGAAGAGATACTAATAACCAGGGAAAAAGACAAGGTAGCTAAAGAAGCCGGGGAGAAAAATGCAGCGTCTTAGAATAAAGTTCAGCCGGGGTGAAGAAATAAAATATATCTCGCATCTCGACCTGATGCGCTGCTGGGAGCGCGCCCTAAAGCGGGCTGATGTTCCCCTGATGTACTCCGAAGGTTTTAGTCCGCACCCCCGCATTTCTCTGGCAGCACCACTTGCCCTGGGGGTTACCAGCGAAGCAGAGTTGATGGACATTACGGTCAGCAGATGGGTATCACCGCACTGGTTTACTTCGGGGGTCAACCGTCAATTACCGGCCGGGATCGGAATATCAGGTGTTTTTCCAGTTGCCCTGACGCTACCTTCGCTGCAATCCGCTGTTCGCCTGGCGGAATACCGGGTGGAAATCACGCCACAAGGAGACCGCGACACCATGGAGAAGACGGTAGACAACCTGCTTGCCATGGCAGAATTACCCTGGCATCATCATCGTGATACCGGAGAAAAGAAATACGATCTGAGGGCTTTGATCGAAGACCTCTGGATAATCGATTGGAATGAATTCACCGGAACCCTGGGAATGAGCCTGCGGTGTGACAGCGGAGGTTCGGGACGCCCGGAACAGGTCACCCTGGCACTGGGGTTACCGGAACCACCGGTTTCCATACACCGTACCAAACTGGTAATGTCGGCATAAAGTATCTCGTAATAAGTCCGCCGGAAAACAAAAGCCGAGGGAAAACGGCAAAATGGCCAAGCAAAACATGCTCCAATCTACCGATTTAAGAAATCGAGTCGTCGAATTTTTCCAACGATACAGGATTGAGACCAGTTCAGGGCCGTTACTGGTAGCGGTTTCCGGAGGACCGGACTCGGTTTGTCTTTTCCATTTGCTCAAGGGACTTCAAGACGTACTGGGAATCAAGCTTCACGTAGTCCACCTGGACCACCAGTTGCGGGGTGAAGAGTCCGCAAAGGATGCCCTTTTTGTCCGTGAATTAGCCCGGCATCATAATATTCCCGCGACCATTGCAGCTTACGACGTCCAGAATTACCGGGTAGAGACACCATCTATCACTCGAAGAAGCGGCTAGAGAAGTACGTTATACCTTTTTTAAAGAGACTGCCAGAGATGTACAGGCGACCGCTGTAGCCGTAGGGCATACCGAAGATGATAATATCGAGACGATCTTGATGCACCTGATCCGGGGCAGCGGTACTCGCGGCTTACGCGGCTTATCTGCGGTAACAAAATGGCATCCGTTCCAGGAAGGGCTGATCATTATCAGACCATTGCTTGAAATCAACCGCCGGGAAACCGAGCAGTACTGCCGGGACCACATGCTCCCGACCAGGACTGATAAAAGCAATGCCTCACGGGACTTTCTACGAAACCGCATTCGACTGGAACTCCGGCCAATGTTGGCGAGCTATAATCCCCAGATAAATGAGGCCCTATTGAAAATGGCAACCATCGCCGGAGATGAACTGGCTTTTCTCGACGATCAGGTACGACTACAGTGGAAAACCATGGTGAAAAAGCATAAAGACACCATAGTGTTTAATAAAGAACACCTGCTGTCTCAACCGAAAGCGGTAAAACGTCACCTGCTGCGTATGGCCCTGGAAGAATTACTGGGGAACTTGAAAGATATCGAGACCAGGCATATCGAAGAAATGATGGAACTCCTGGAAAAAGCAGCAGGGAGAAAAATCAGTTTACCATACGGCCTGGTTTTCTCAACGGAATACGACCGCTATCTGCTGGGACCGGACCCCGCCAAATTATGTCCTTTCCCGGTGATGGAAGGCGAAACGACGCTGCGGATCCCAGGAGAAACATCGTTTTCCGGATGGCGCATCACCGCCAGAATTACCGAAGTTAAAGTACCGGAGGCAACAAAAATACCAAAGCTGGTAAAGAGTGCCGGAATAAAGAATATGGAGATATCCCGGAGGGGATTTTCTGCCTACTTTGATCTCGACCGATCAGGAGACAATTTAAGGGTACGTGCCATCAAACCAGGCGACCGTTTTCAACCGTTCGGGTTGGCGGAGGTAAAAAAAGTCAGCCGGTTCATGATCGATGCCCGGATTCCCCATGCCTGGCGGACAAGAATCCCGATTGTAGAATCAACCAACCAAATCACCTGGGTGACCGGATACAGGACCGATGACAGGTCCAAGGTGACGGAAGAGACAAGAAAAATCCTGAAATTACACTTCCGGCTTCTTTAAATCCTTAGTGACCAGATATCAGGACCAGACATGGTTTAAGACCGGTATTTTTCAAATCACCGGCACTCTGGTATGATAATTCGGTACAAAATTTATCGGTCAGGAGAGATTATGAAGAAGTTACTTTTACTACTCACTCTCGGCCTGGTAACGGCCAGTATGTTACTTACCTCATGCGGCAGCAACGAAACAACGAAGATACGCGTGGCTACCGATGCAACATGGCCTCCTTTTGAGTATGTGAACGATCAAAAAGAGATCGTCGGGTTTGATATCGACCTGTTCAAAGCCATCGCCGAGAAAGAAGAGTCTTGAAATTGAGTTCGTTAATGTAGGATTCGACCCCCTTCTGGCCGGAATGGCCCAGGGTACTTATGATGCAGCGATTTCTTCCATCACGATCACTTCCGACCGCCAGAAAGACATGCTTTTCTCCGATCCATATTATGCGGCCGGCCAGATAATAGTCGTCCGCAAAGACAATTCCACCATCACCGGCATCAATAATTTAAGCGGTAATGTCGGCGCCCAGATCGGAACTACCGGCGCCATGGAAGTAGAAAAAGTGGCCGCCGCCAAACTTAAAGACATATGATGATGTCGGCCTGGCTTTCCAGGACCTGGTCAACGGACAAATAGATGCAGTGGTAAGCGACAACTGGTTAGCCCTGGGATATGTAGCTAAAAATGTCAACACCCTCAAGACCGCAGGGGAAATGTTCACCAGCGAGAGTTATGGTATTGCCGTAGCCAAAAGCAAGACGGATCTACTGGCAAAGATCAACTCCGGTTTAGCTAAAGTTAAAAAAGAGGGACTAATCGAAACCCTGTCCAAGAAATGGATTGAAAAGTAGGTGGGGTTTTGCCGTCGGGGAGTATATTTAAAGGTTGGGGGAAGGGATTATGGCGACGGCCATCAGATAATCCTGATAAACTTACCTCAACCCAACTGGAAATAAACAAAGTACCAGGGGCCGAGCTCAGTGCGAAACTCGACCCCTGGTGGTGGCTTGTGGCGGTGGTGGCCGGGCTAATCGCCCTTCTCCTGATTTTCCGGTCCGATCCTTACCTGGATATCCTGATTTTCGTAAGCGACGGCCTCCTGATTACCGTTATCATAACTTTAGTTTCCATTATTTTTATTATTCTACTCGGGTTAATCGGCGGCCTGGGACGCATCGCAAAAAACCCCATCATTTACCTGATATCGACTTTATATGTAGAAATAGTCAGAGGCATCCCCCTGCTGGTGCAACTCATCTGGTGGTACTTCGCTGCGCCGGTGGTCATCCAGGCCATAGGCCGGTTAGTCCATATTTCAGCGCTGGCAAATTACCGTTCGAATGCCATATTCCTGGCTATTCTTGGCCTGGTAATCTGTTATGGAGCTTACATGAGCGAGATATTCCGGGCAGGCATCCAGAGCATCCCAAAGGGACAAATGGAAGCCGCCCGCAGCCTCGGTATGAGTTACATGCAGTCGATGCGTTATATCGTCATCCCCCAGGCGATTAAAGTAGTTCTACCGCCGGTAGGTAATGAATTCATCATGCTCTTAAAAGACACTTCGCTCGTCAGTGTTGTAGCAGTGACCGACCTTACCCGGCGCGGCAGGGAATTTATGGCTACCCACTTCAATCCGATCGAAGTCTGGACACTGATAGCGTTACTCTATCTTATAATGACGCTATTTTCCGCCAGGTTGATCGCCTGGTTAGAAAAAAGACGTTCCATGAGGTAAGCATGACCGAACCTATTATCCATATCGAAGGGATACACAAATACTTCGGGAAAATACATGCTCTACGCGGAGTGGATCTTGAGGTAGAGAAAGGCGAAGTGGTGGTTATTCTCGGGCCGTCCGGTTCCGGGAAATCGACCTTACTCAGGTGTATCAATCACCTTGAAGTATATGATTCGGGTAAGATCACAGTCGACGGAATACTGCTGAAAAGTGCCCAAAACATCAACGCTGTGCGGCGGGAAGTCGGCATGGTGTTCCAGTCATTCAATCTTTTTCCGCACCTAACCGTGCGGGACAACCTGATACTTGCCCAGAGAGTAGTGCGCCGGCGGGACCGTGCCCAGGCAGGTGAAATCGCCTCCAGCCTGCTGCTGAAAGTCGGTATTGCCGAAAAAGCAGGTTATTATCCGGGACAACTCTCCGGCGGACAGCAGCAACGGGTAGCAATCGCCCGTGCCTTAGCTATGAATCCCCGTATCATGTTGTTTGACGAGCCTACCAGCGCCCTCGATCCGGAGATGATAAAGGAAGTACTGGATGTTATGATGGCGCTGGCGAAAGAAGGCATGACAATGGTAGTAGTATCGCATGAAATGGGATTTGCCCGGGCCGCAGCCAGCCGGTGCATTTTTATGGACGAGGGACAGATAATCGAAGAAGGCCCTCCCGAGAAGTTATTTTCCTCGCCTTCACAAGAAAGGACCAAAGCTTTCCTGAGTAAAGTCCTTTAGATGCCAAAAGCGAACCTGGCAAACCTGAAAAAATCACGAGTATTAGCGCTGACGGCATTATTAGCCGTGACCGCAGTCTGGGGCTCTACATTCATCCTGGTCAAGACATGCGATTTCCCATATGCCGGTAATGGACTTTTTAGCGGTACGTTTTCTGCTAGCAGCCTTGTTAATGATAGCGCTTCGTCCTTTCTGCTTGCGGCACTTTAGCCGTCAAGGAATCTTACGGGGTATAATACTCGGCTTTTTCCTCAGCGGGGCATACATCGCCCAGACTTACGGATTATTATGGGCTTCAGCCACGGTATCAGGTTTCATTACGGGTACATTTGTGATTTTTACACCATTTGTATCATGGGCCGTATTACACCAAAAACCTAAATGGAATACCTGGCTGGCGGTACTACTGGCAAGCACCGGCCTGGGTCTTTTAGGACTACATGGCTGGGCAATCGGGCCGGGAGAGTTATTAACCCTGTTATGCGCCGTGTTTGTGGCCGTACATATCGTCGGCCTTGGGGCATGGGCACCGTATCACGACGCTTACGGACTAGCCTTAATACAGATTTCTACGGTGGCGATAATATCAATAACCGCGGCCATCCCGGAAGGGATTAAGTATAACGTTTAATGGCGAAGTCTGGCTCGCTTTGGGTATTACAGCGATATTCGCCACAGCTTTTGCCTTTATTGTCCAGACCTGGACGCAATCCATCGTAGCGCCTACACACGCAGCGATCGTATTAACCATGGAACCGGTATTCGCCGGAATATGCGGCATTGTTTTCGGAGGCGACCCTTTCACTCTTAAAGTCATAATTGGTGCGGTATGTATACTGGGAGCAATGCTACTGGTACAATTGACACAAAAAAGAAGGGCACTGAATCCACAATAAAAAAACGGATATAAACAGAGGATTTTAGTATTTTCGAGTGCCTCCGATAAAATAATTGGCAAAGCTCCTTGAAATCTGGTAAACTTTGAAACCGTATTTGCTTCCCAGGAGGGCTGATTTGAGTACCGGTCAACAAATTGTCAATACAGTAAAGAAAGAAGGCAGGACGCTGCTTACCGAAATCGAAGCTAAAAACCTGTTAAAACAAGCAGGAATCAGTGTGGTGGATACCAGGTTGGCTACCAATGAAGATGAAGCGGTTGCTATCAGCCGTGAAATGGGTTTCCCGGTAGTCTTGAAGATAGCTTCTCCTGATGTCGTACATAAAACCGATGCCGGAGGGGTAAAACTCAATCTAAAGACATCGGCCCAGGTAGCCAAAGCTTTTGAAGACATCATGAAGTCGATCAAAGCACAGTACCCCGAGGCCAAGATCCAGGGTGTGTCCGTACAAAAAATGGCCCGTCCGGGAGTCGAAGTCATCATCGGTATGTCGAAAGATGCCCAGTTCGGCCCGGTCATCATGTTCGGCCTGGGCGGGGTATGGGTTGAAGTACTTAAAGACGTCTCCTTCCGGATCGTGCCTCTGGAACCCAGGGATGCCCGGGAAATGATTCAGGAAATCAAAGGCCGGCCTTTACTGGAAGGGTACCGCGGGCAAGAAGCAGTAGACAAAGCCAACCTGGAAAATCTGATACTGAAAGTCTCGAGTTTCGTGGAACAACATCCCGAAATCAAAGAGCTTGATCTGAACCCTGTTTTTGCTTATAAAGACGGGGCAACTGCAGTAGATGCCCGTATCATCCTGGAGAATGACCCGGCGTGAATCTGAAGTCCTTTCTCCGGACGATTGCGGAAAAATACCAGGAAAAAACAGCCTTTAAATCCGGAGAGAAACGGTTATCATATACGGCACTGGATAAAGACTCGAACCGCGCCGCTCATGCTTTTTTGAAACTGGGTATTACCAGCGGCGATAGAGTAGCCTTCATGCTTGGCAACAGCCCGGAATTCGTTACTGCTTTCTTCGGGCTGGTAAAAATCGGGGCGGTAATGGTTCCGCTTGACCCGAAATATAAACTTACCGAACTTTATACTTTATTAACAGACTGCAAACCACGCATGTTATTTACCGAAAGTCCATGCCTGGAAATGGTATCATCCGCAATCACACGATTTCCTTACCTCGAAAAAATCATAGATTTCAGTGCAGAAAGACATCAAGGTTATCTCCATTTTAACGATATCACCGCGTCCAGCCCGGATACGGCAGTTGAAATAGAGCCATCTCCAGATGACCTGGCGGTAATCGCATACACTTCCGGAGCTTCACTCTCACCGCATGGCATTATGTTAACTCATGGTTCAATTTGTACGGAAGCGGAAATTTCCGGAGAAGGTTTTGCCCAGACAGAAAAGGATGTGGTCCCGGTATTCGCCCTGCCGCTGCATCATGCAGCCGGGTTAACGATCGTCGGTTTAACTTCACTATTTCGCGGCAGCACCCTGGTGATGATGTCCGGTATGTCTATCGCGGCTTTACTGGAAACAATCGAGAAAGAAAGGGTTACCCTCTTCATCGGGGTGCCATTCATTTTTTCACTGTTGGTCACCCATGCGGAAGAGGCCGGCATAATAAACGACCTGAGTTCGTTAAGACTCTGTGCCGGCGGCGGTTCGCCATTGCCGGCACCTCTCAGCCGCCGCTTTAAAGAATTATACGGCCATCACATCGCCCAATTCTGGGGGTTGACCGAGGTCACCGCCCATATTACCTGTCAGCAAGTCGACGGTAGCGGGCCGGCGGGCTCGATCGGAATACCGCTCCGGGGCTGCCAGGTAGAAATCGTGGATGAAAAAGGCAAGCTACTTCCCCGAAACAAGACGGGTGAAATCATCTGTACCGGACCGCTGATGAAAGGGTATTATAATCAACCGGAAGCCACCGCTGAAATAGTAAAAAATGGATGGTTGTATACCGGGGATATCGGGCATATCGATGACAAAGGCAATATTTTCATCACCGGACGGAAAAAAGACCTGATCATACCCAAGGGACAAAACATAGCTCCTTCCGATATCGAAGAAGTAATTTTACAAAGCCCTAAAGTCGCTGAAGCAGCAGTTCTCGGAATCCCGGATGATCCCCGGGGTGAAGTTATTGCAGCGGTAATCCACCTTAAACCCGGACAGACAGCCGTAGATTCCGAAATCAGACGCTTGTGCGTAGAAAACCTGGCAAATTTCAAGATCCCCAGGGAATACATCTTCGTAGACTTTCCGCTTAAGAATAAAGACGGGGCCATCGATAAAGAAGCATTACGGACCCGGTTATCATTACCACCGGTATTCTCCAAAATTGCGAATAGTCCTTAAAGCAGACAAGGCTTTTCCCCACCGGGGGATTTTATTATAGTTAGAACAGTTGCGAAGTTCTAAAAGCTCTGGTACCATATTTTATACATAGTATGCCATAGTATTTAAGACTGCGAGGTAGCGATCGATGCTGCAACGGCGGGAATTGATAAAAGGGAATATCGACGCCCTGTTGTTAAGCCTGATCGGGCAACAACCGATGTATGGTTATCAAATAATCAAAGAACTCGATACCAAAAGCCATGGTTATTTCCGGTTTAAAGAGGGCACCCTGTATCCGGCATTGCATCGACTGGAAAAAAGCGGCCTTATTACCAGTCGATGGGAGTTACTACCCAGTGGACGGCAGCGCCGCTACTACCATATCACCGAACGTGGCAGTGCCCTATTAAGAGAAAAGAAAAGCCAATGGCTTGACTTCACCATGGCAATGAATCTGATAATTCAACCTGACACACTCGGAGCTTAGTAATAAACCTGAATACAAGCATAACCGATTTAAGGAACAGCAATGCTGAAAACGGTTAGCCGGTATCTGGATGAAGTCAGGAGCCATCTGAAACTCGACCGGGTTTCAGAATCAGAGGTTATCCGCGAACTGGAAACCCACATCGAGGACCGGCTTGACGAGATGAAAGAGACCGGTATTTCAGACGAAGAAGCCGTGCAAAAATGCCTTAATCTCCTCGGTTCATCTCAAATAGTCGCCCGCCGCTTATATGAAGCACACAGCCAGGGCACCTGGCATCAAGCCTTAATGGGTTCTCTACCGCACCTGCTATTTGCTTTGTTGTTCGTCCTGAACTGGTGGCACGGCATCGGTTGGCTGATAATCGTGCTCGGCCTTGTCTTAGGCACTGCGTTATACGGTTGGCTGCACGGCCGGCCAATCTGGTTATTCCCATGGTTAGGCTATTTCCTGGTCCCGGTGATCGGAGCCGGTTTAATGTTACTATATCTACCCCGGGGATGGTCATGGCTGGCAGTTTTAGCATATATCCCACTGGCTTTCTTGCTGCTCCGCATCGTAGCTATACAGACTGTACGGCGTGACTGGCTCTACGGGGCTCTCATGCTGCTGCCGGTACCAATGGTGATTGCATGGTTCCTGGTAGCTGCCCGCGGCAACTGGTATTTAGGTTTAAACCTGGAACAAATCAGTAACCTGACAAACTGGATCGGATTAAGTTTTATCCTGCTTGCTGCCACGGCGGTTATTTTTTTTCGAATACGACAACGGTGGTTGAAGGTCGCCGTTCTCCCAGTTTCCGGGCTAACCATCTTGAGTATGATCGCTTTTTATACCGGGCCCAAGTTAAACTTCGCCACATTTTTACTTTTAGCCATGATTATGGGCGGCCTGATATTCAGCCCCTTCTTACTAGATAAGAGATTAAGACACAAAGACAAAACCACCGTATATGCAAAACAATCTGAGATCGCCGATATTTAGGCCGGCCGAACCGGCTGCACAATATTTGATATTGGAGGCACAGATTGTCCGAGGTAGCGGTTATTACCGACAGCCTGTCCTGTTTACCACAAGGAATGCTACAAGACAATAACATCGGTCTTGTACCCATCAATATTGTAATCAACGGACAGACATACCGTGATTCGATCGACCTAACCCCAGGAAAAGCGTACGAATTATTCCTGAAGAATCCGGGGGCATTTTCAACATCACCGGCTTCACCGGCACAATATCTGGAAGCAATACGGCAAACCAGCCAAACAGCCAGGAACATATTATGTATTACGGTATCAAAGCACCTGAGTACCGGATATAACATCGCCGGCTTAGCCGGAAAACAGGCAGAACAAGAAACACCTGGTTTAGAAATAGAAGTGATTGATTCAATGACGGTACTGGCAGCACAAGGTTTCATCGTACTGACAGCCGCCCGCAAAGCGAAATCAGGCAGTAATCTAAAGGAAGTAATCAACGAGGCTAAAAATGTCCAGGCGAAGGTAACCTTCGGCCTGGTATTGGAAACTATCCGTAATGTATACCGTACAGGACGCGTCCCAAAAATCGCGGCTCAAGCAGGCTCCATACTCCCGGTCAAACCAATACTATCGATTTCCTCGGGTGTAGTAAAATTAACTAGCTTGTCGAGGAATATGTCACAAGGCATCGAACACATGATTAAGACGCTAAAAAACAGGGTAAACGATTTGCCGGTCCACATCGCGGTCATGCACGCATATGCTCCAGACGAAGCAGAAAAGCTACAACAGCGGATTGCCTCCGAAGTAAACTGCGCAGAATTATGGACGACAGAAGTAAGTCCGGTAGTCGGCTATGCCATAGGTACCGGAGCTATCGGTTTTGCTTATTACACAGACGGGGGACGGAAATACTAGGCAAACTCAAAGGTTTTTTACCCAAGGTATAGCTAAACCAACAAAAAAAGATTATAATTGACATATGAATTCCGCCGCAGGCGGACTGCTTGCTTCCGATTTCAAATACCTTATTGAGAATATTAACACGGGGCATTTATTACCTGGACCAGCTACAGTTGCCCAGGTTAATTCGCCGGTGATACAAAAACATGTTTTTATTTTTCAATCCAGTGAAAGCCAATTTTCTTTCGTTTCTCTAAAAAGGACCTCCCAAAAGCCGCTTTTTAACCGCAGGATAATCTCCGAAGTTGATATTGTTCATCAACCCTGTAACACCGTTGATACTTTCCGGAAAATCTCACGAACACCGGATAATATCGTTAAAGTAGAATTTCTCAGTAACTAAAATTTTATCTACCGGTAAGTCCGGTGATTCATTAGTCCTACTGACAGGAGTCTTATATGGATATCAACGTTATTACAGGCGATATTGTCCGTGTGAATACGGATGCCGTTATCATCGGTATATTTGAACAACAACCGCTTGAAGATGAAGCGTTATTTATGGACACAAATACCGGCGGTATCATTTCCGGACTGATATCATCCGGAGAAATAAAGGGGAAACTCAACGAATTAACGGTAATCCATTCACTGGGCAAGATAGCAGCAATACGGATAGCCGTATTAGGCCTGGGGAAAAAAGACCAGATTTCGGATGATAAAATCAGAGCAGCGGTCGCCGAAGCGGGACGCAGTTTACGAAGGAAAGGACTAAGCACAATTACTATCATCCCGTTAGGCGCCGGATCGGGTCCGGTAACCAGGTATTCATCGGCTAAAGCGATCACCGAAGGGATGATTTTAGGACTATATACTTTCCGTAAACATATCACCAAAGAACCTGAATATGGAGATATCAAACAACTTTTTATCATCGGAAACGATAATACTAAAATAAACGAGTTACAGGATGGAGTACAATCCGGCCGGATCACGGCTGAAGCAGTCGTCCGGGCCCGCGACCTGGTAAATGAGCCAGCCAATCATATGACGCCCACCGATCTGGCAGATGCAGCCAGGGAAATAGCACGGACTCAAAACCTCGAAATAACAGTACTGGAACGAGGGCAGGTACGGGCATTGGGAATGGGAGCATTTCTCGGTGTTGCCCAGGGCAGTCAACAACCACCGATGTTTATCGTCCTCCGGTATAACGGCCGGGGCGGAATGGAAAACGACCTTGCACTGGTGGGGAAAGGGATAACCTTCGACTCCGGTGGCATCTCCATCAAGCCCACAGAAGGGATGGGCGACATGAAGGGAGATATGGCAGGAGGGGCGGCGGTGATAGCAGTAATCGGAGCTATTGCCGAAATGAAACCGGCGATTAACACGGTTGCCATCATTGCCGCCACAGAAAATCTGCCGAGCGGGACAGCACTAAAACCAGGTGACGTTCTGAAATCGATGAGCGGCAAGACAATCGAAATCATTACTACCGATGCCGAAGGGCGGTTGACACTAGCCGATGCCATCAGTTATGCCCGAAAACAGAACGCCCGAGCCATCATCGATATTGCCACTTTAACCGGAGCAGTTCAAGTGGCCCTGGGTAACATCTGTACCGGTGCTTTTAGTAACAACCAGGAACTGATGAATAAAGTTCTGGCAGCCGGGGAAAAGGCGGGCGAATATATCTGGCAAATGCCGATGTTCGAAGAATATAAAGAGCAAAATAAGAGCGATGTCGCCGACCTGAAAAATAGCGGCGGCCGTTACGGTGGATCGATCACGGCAGCCCAGTTCCTGGCAGAATTCGCAGGAGATACCCCTTGGGTACACCTGGACATTGCCGGAACTTCCGATACCGATAAAGAACGGGGTTACCAGGTAAAAGGAGCTACCGGAGTACCAGTACGGACCTTGATCAATCTAGTAATGGCTATTGCCAAGTCGTAGTAAAATAGAAGATGGAACAACTACGCGGTAAGACAAGATAGCGGAGGAAAACAATTACTAATGAAAATAAAGTGGCTCGGACACTCTTGTTTCCTGCTTACTTCCGCTAGCGGAATAAAAATCATTACCGACCCGTTTAAAAGCGGAGATCCGATCAATTACGGTGAAGTCAATGAATCAGCCGATGTTGTCTTAATCAGTCATGAGCACTTCGACCATAATTATCCGGCGGCAGTGAAAGGAACCCCGATAATCATTAAAACCACCGGCAATTCGGAAGCCAAAGGCATTATATTTAAAGGGATTCCGGTTTTTCATGACGATACAAACGGGAGTCAGCGTGGTAAAAATACCATTTTTGTCTTTGAAATGGAGGGGGTACGAATTTGCCACCTCGGAGACCTGGGCCACAACCTGAACAACCAGCAAATAGCCGATATCGGAAAGGTAGATATTGTATTTATCCCAGTCGGAGGACTATATACCATAGATTGTGCAACGGCGTCAGAAGTAATATCGAAATTATCCCCGAAAGTGGCGATACCAATGCACTTCCTGACATCGAGGATCGACGCTGGCAAGTTCGGTCAAATTTGCGGAGCGGATGACTTTTTAAAAGGTAAAGTTAACGTCCGGCAGCTTGATTCCTCCGAGACCGAAGTAAATGCCGGGAAGTTAGAGGCAGCAACACAAATCATGGTCTTTAGACCTGCCAGGTAAATCACTGATATCAGGGGAAAATAGATAGCATATATGAGGTAGCGTCTTGAACTATAAAGCCTCAGAATTCGTTTTTAAACCACCGGCAGTCATCAGCCGTGCCCGCCGTGTACTAATTAAACCAGCAGCGGCATATCCGATACCTTATCCGGTGAGCAGCAGCCGGGAGTTGCTCTCCAGCATCATCCGTGGTATTCGACAGGTTAGTGAAGCCGATATCCTGATACTGGAGAGTACACCAAACGGTGGGCCAGTATATCCTGTATATCAACAATTAGCTTACGATTTCCCCCGTGTACTGATGCTGGACGTCAGGGATTGCATATGGGTAGAGGTTGACAATCCACTCCCTAAACCGCTAGCCGTACCAACGTTCTGGGTACCTAATGTGATATTATCTAGCGATTATCTGATTTCCGTTACGCCCCTGAAGGTTATTCAAGGCAGAGCTAACTTAAGCATTATGAATTTGCTCAGCCTGCTGCCGACCAGTAAGTACAGTGGTGATAAAACAGAAGGGTGGAGTGCTTTATCCGCCCTGGGCATGGATAAAGTCCTGGCAGACCTTTATTTCACCCTGCCTTTCGACCTGGGAATCATTGAGGGAAAACAATTATTCACCAGTAACGAGGACCCGACACAAGGGAAGACGGAAAAGAAAGACCAGATTTATATCGGCGAACCTTATGAGACAGACCTCGAGGCAACGGCAGCCCTGGGAGCGAAAGCAGAATACCTGGACCTGATACGGGAAGCCAAGGTCGGTTTCGAGTTCTAGGTCCAATATATCGGCAAGAAAAAAGCCCTCTCTTTTCGGAAGAGGGCTTTTTGTTTTCTATTCGTCGTTGCCGCTAAACGGCGGATATTTGTCAGTGAGTAACGAACTATATCCGTTCACCCGGGTAGACCAGCGGAAGCAATAGGTAGTAAAATCGAACAGGCTGCGAGGGAATCTACCGGTAAACAGGATAGCAAACCAGGAAATAAATAGAATAATCCCGGCAGCGATTTGTAAAAAATACAGTATTATCATGTGTGGAATTACCATAAAGCAGCGGAAGAAGGTAGTAAGCCGGGAGAGTTTTTCAGGGTATTCTACTTTCAGGTTAACCGGATAAGCCATGTTACATTACCCTCCTAAAAACCAGCTTTTTCCAGCCGGTTATTATCGCTAAGAAAACATGGACACCGAAGGGATATCATACCCGATTCCACCAATACGACAAAGGGTATTATGGTACTTAAGTAACAGTTTACTTCCTGGTCAACCAGTATTCCACCGCATCGGCGAGAGCCAACCAGCTTGCTTCGATAATATTAGCAGAGCTACCAACCGTACGCCATTCACTTTCACCATCGGTAGACTCGATGAAGACACGGACCTGGGATTCCGTACCGGTGCTTTCTTCCAGGATGCGTACCTTATAATCGATCAGTTTGACTGCAGCCAACCGGGGATAGAACTGTAGAAGGGCTTTCCTTAATGCCTGGTCCAGAGCGTTAACCGGGCCATTGCCTTCGGCAGCCGTATGTATAACTTCATTTCCGACACGTACCTTAATCATAGCCTCAGCCAAAGTATCTTCGAGATGGTTACGCACCGGTGCCCGCCGCCGGGTCTCAACCAATACCATGAAATCGACTAACTCAAAAGGAGGTTTATAATCGGGAAGTGAACGATAAAGCAACAATTCAAAGGAGGCTTCGGCATTTTCATACTGATAACCGTGACTCTCCTTCTGTTTAATCTGAGAAAGTAGTTTTTGAATCACACTTTTGTCCGAAGGTAAGGCAATACCCAATTCTTTAGCTTTGAAAGTGATGTTATCCTTACCAGACAACTCGGAGATCACTGCCCGTTTATGGTTACCGATAAGCTCGGGATTAATATGCTGGTAAGCCTGTTCCCACTTGGCTAAACCATCAACATGATATCCCGCCTTATGGCTGAAAGCACTGGCCCCGACATAAGGGGAAAAGGGGTCGGGCGATAAATTAGCAGTTTCGCTGACGAAACGGGAAATATCAGTCAACCGGGCTAACTGCTCGTCACTGATACAGGCAATATTCATTTTTAATTTTAGAGCCGGTATGATGGTACAAAGGTTCGCGTTTCCACAGCGCTCACCATATCCATTGATAGTCCCCTGGACCTGAGAAACCCCCGCCCTGACAGCCGCCAGAGAGTTTGCTACAGCCAGACCACCGTCATTATGGACATGGATTCCCAACGATATTTTAACAGCCTTAGCAGCGGCTGCAGTTGCCCGCGTAACTTCTTCCACCAACGCCCCACCATTAGTATCACACAAAACCACACATTCCGCTCCAGCCTCGGCTGCAGCAACTAAAGTACGGAGCGAATAATCCGGATCTACTTTAAAACCGTCGAAGAAGTGTTCGGCGTCGAGGAAAACGGTCATCCCATGCGCAATCAGGTAGCGGACTGAATCCGAGATCATTTGCAGATTTTCTTCCGGGGTTGTGCCCAGCACCTGGGTAACTTGCATGATAGAACTCTTGGCCACGATAGTGGCGATCTTTACGCCAGTTTTCACCAGCATAATCAGGTTGTTATCTTCTTCAGCCTTCATGCCGACACGGCGGGTGCTGCCGAAAACAGCCAACCTGGCATTCTTCAGCGGCAGCTTCGAAGCCGATTGGAGGAACTCGGCATCTTTGGGATTGGAACCCGGCCAGCCACCTTCGATGAAGCTTACGCCAAGCTCATCAAGCTTTTCGGTTATATGAAGTTTATCGACGACTGAAAAGGAGATGCCTTCACTTTGAGCACCATCGCGCAGGGTTGTATCGTACAGGTATACCTTTGACAATTACTTCTTCTCCCTCAACCACCGGAGGTATTCCAGTTTACTTTTGATTTTCCGGTAATAATCCAAGGAAACCTGAACGCTAAATCTTACCTGACACCAGGTCACCCATTTCACGTGTACCAACCCTGGTTTTACCTTCGCTCATTATATCATAGGTACGATATCCGGCATTTAAAACAGCTTCGACAGCTTTTTCAACGGCATCTGCTTCCTTAATCAAGGCCAGCGAATAACGGAGCATCATGGCTGTACTTAAAATTGTCGCCAGGGGATTAATATCATTCTGTCCGGTATGTTTAGGAGCACTGCCATGGATCGGTTCATATAAACCGAAGATACCGGTGCCTTCCCGGGGAACACCGGCTAAAGAAGCCGAGGGCAACATACCCATGGAACCAGCCAGCATGGAAGCTTCATCGGTCAGGATGTCGCCGAAGGTATTCTCCATTACCAGGACATCAAGATAGCGAGGATTCTGTATCAAGCGCATCGAACAAGAATCTACCAGCATATGTTCCAATTCGATATCCGGATATTGTTTACTAACCTCAATGGTAACCGTCCGCCACAAACGTGATGACTCAAGGACATTGGCCTTATCCACGGATATCAATTTCTTCTTCCGGGTCCTGGCCAATTCAAAGCCAACACGGACGATTCGTTCTATCTCCTGCTCGCTGTAAACCATAGAATCAACGGCTCTCCGGCCACGAGTGGTCGTCCAGCGGCGTTTAGGTTTACCGAAGTACAAACCACCGGTAAGCTCACGGATGACAATCATATCGACCCCGCGCACAACCTCAGGTTTCAGGTTGGATGAATCAACAAGCATAGGGAAAACCTTAACCGGCCGTAGATTAGCAAACAACCCCAGTTCCTTGCGCAGCGCCAGCAAACCATCTTCCGGTCGTACTTTTGCCAGGGGATCGTCCCATTTCGGGCCACCCACGGCAGCCAGCAGTACCGCATCTGATTTTTTACACATCTTAAGAGTCTCTTTAGTTAAAGCTTCGCCGGAAGCATCGATAGCGGCACCCCCCACCAACCCATTATGCAGATCGAACTGATGGCCGAATTTCCGGCCAACCACCTGCAATACCTTTAATGCCTCGTTCATAACCTCAGGGCCAACCCCATCACCCGGTAGAACTGCGATATTGAATTTCATTTTTTCCTCCTGATATAGTTGGGTATTATTTTACCGCCAGCCGTTTCTGGGTATAAGGAATCAAACCGCCGGCGGCAATCAATCCGGACATGAATTCGGGATAAGGCTTTGCAGTATACTTTTTTCCAGTCTTAAGATTCTTGATCACACCGGCAGCCAAGTCTACTTCAACCATGTCTCCGGTCTCGATATCATCCGGAGCATCCTCGCATTCCAGCAATGGTAAACCAATATTGATAGCATTACGGAAGAAGATGCGGGCAAAACTTTTGGCAATCACACAGGAAATGCCCGAGGACTTGATAGCCAGCGGCGCATGTTCGCGCGAAGAACCGCAACCGAAGTTGGTGGTAGCGACCATAATATCACCCTTTTTCACTCTTTTTACGAAATCAAGGTCGATATCTTCCATGCAGTGTTTTGCCAAATCAGCACCTTCGGAAAGATTAAGATACCGTGCCGGAATTATGGCATCGGTATCGACATTTGCACCATATTTGTGTACGGTCCCTTTCAACATAACAGGTTCTCCTTTATCATTTCAGTTTATTCAGCCAGCCGGAACTTCTTTTTACGATATTCCGGCTGAGCAAGCCTTCGAATAAATCACTTTTCCCCTGGGGAATCATTGATTTCGGGATGACGAAAAAGCTTCTTTTCGTGCCGTAAATCAGGTAATAAGCACCGATCTTACGCCAGCGGAGGAACGAATCCCATTTCTGAGTTTGAACTCGATTAGCGGTTTCCTTTTTTACTCCGGAGGCATCGAAGGTATATTTGACCGGGATATATGCGCCTCGGTTCTTTTTGGTGTATACACTAACAAGGACAGCGCCTCCATATATCAGGACCAGCAATCCGGCATAAATCGACAACAAGGAGTAATTACCGATGTTAATACTCCACCAGGTCAAGTATAAGAATAAAGCCACGAGAAGGATAAATCCCCATGACCGCATACCTAATAACAACAGGATACGGGCATACATTGACCGGGTCAATGCACTCTCGATCACGATAGGTGAAACATATCCCCGATTAACTGACCTTGCCATCTTTATAAAACCATTTCCAATTCAATCTCATCCCGAATGGGGATACCGTTATTATCTGTCAGCGGAATACCCGGTTTTTGTTTACGAGCTGCTTCAACCGCACCAGGATAAATCTGAAATAGATGGAATTCTCTTTTCTGCCAGAACCGTAAAGCGTTGATATTTGAATTCGTGGTGGTCAGCTTTATCCTCCTGATCAACTTGTTTCTCGCCAAATCAATCGCTCGATTTACTAAAGATGTACCAATGCCCCGGTTCTCCACAAAGCTGTTCAACGAAGTTATTTCCATCTCATTGTCACCGATTTGGAAAGTTATCAAGCCCTGCTTTTCTCCAGCTTTCTCAGCAACAAAACCATCCAGATGATTAAGCCGGAATATTTTGCCATGAACTATCATCAAGTCACCGCCCCAATGTTCCGTCCAGATTTTTTTCATCCAGGGTTGGTCACTTTCAGTTATTTTCCTTATAGCAAACGATTCGTCCGTTGTTATATCTCCACCAGTACTTTTTCAAAGTCTTTAACTTTTTTAGGTTTACCCTTTTTGTCATTCAATATGACATGGCCTTCCGATGCAAGCCGTTTGCCGTGTGATTCAACCCCACCCGGGAATTTCCCACTTAATGCACCGCCAACTTTTACGGTACGCCAATAGGGTGTACAATCTTTATTCCCTTCAGCGGCCATTTCCTCAGCTGCCTTGGCAGCAATACCGGCAAAAATGCCGGTAGTAATGGGTCAGCCAATAGTAGCGCCGTGTTTTTTAGCTATTTTTTCACGAATCTGGTTGATGGTGATCAGTTTACCTTCAGGTACCGTCCGCATAATGGCATCGACTTCACGAGGAGCAGGTATGGCGCAAGTACCAATACCCCACCGTGTACTCATGTTGCCGGTGATTTCAACGACCTTAGGCAAGCCTTTGTCATCGGCAAGTTTTTGCTGCCAGGACAATTTCACTTTCGCCATTCGTAATCACCTCTCCTTTTTACTCGTCACACCTACAGATAACCCAATGCAACTGAATTACTGTAGTTCGTCAGGGCTGCCGATCCTACCCAGGACCGCGCTGGCAGCAGCGACAGCCGGATTAGCCAGATAGACTTCCGACTTGGTGCTGCCCATACGGCCCACGAAATTACGGTTAGTGGTAGAGATACTTCGTTCACCGCCGGCTAAAACGCCCATGTAACCGCCGAGACACGGCCCGCAGGTGGGGGTACTGACAGCAGCCCCAGCCTCGATAAAAGTCTCGATCAAGCCTTCTTTTATAGCATTGAGATAAACCGATTGTGAGCCGGGAATCACGATACACCGTATCTTCGGATGCACCTTTTTACCTTTCAACACACCGGCAGCCAGCCGCAAGTCTTCGAGACGCCCGTTGGTACAACTACCGATAACCGACTGATCGATTTCCTGTCCGGCGATTTGGCTGAGGGGTTTGGTATTAGCCGGAGAATGCGGGCAGGAAACCTGGGGTTCCATCTTAGTCACATCCCATTCGTAGACCCCGGCATATTCAGCGTCTTTGTCCGGTTCATAAACCTGGTATTTACGCTTGGCCCGGGCATTCACATAATCCAGGGTCTTTTTATCGACACGGAAGAGCCCGGCTTTAGCACCGGCTTCAATGGCCATATTGGCCATGGTAAAACGGCCGTCCATCGGCAATGAGTCGATGGCTTCACCGGTAAACTCCATCGAAGCATATAAGGCACCATCAACACCGATCTGGCCGATGGTATACAAAATCAAGTCTTTTCCCCCCACCCATTTACCCAATTTGCCATGAAAGACAAATCTGATAGTCGGAGGGACTTTCATCCAGATATCGCCGGTAGCCATGGCAGCGGCGATATCGGTAGAACCCATACCGGTGGAAAAAGCACCAACAGCGCCGTAGGTACAGGTATGGGAATCAGCACCGACAACGACATCGCCGGGTAAGACCAGGCCTTGTTCGGGCAGCAAGACATGCTCGATGCCCATCTGCCCAACGTCATAAAAAAGGATGCCATATTCACGGGCAAAGTCACGTACGAACTTGGTCTGTTCAGCAGAAATAATATCTTTATTGGGCACAAAGTGGTCCGCTACCATCACCACTCTTTTAGGATCAAAAACTTTTTTTAACCCCATGCGCCGGAATTCTTTAATGGCGATAGGTGCGGTAATGTCATTAGATAACACCATATCGACTTTTACATTGATAAAGTCGCCCGGCGATAAATTCTTCCGTTCGGTATGAGCAGCCAAAATCTTTTCAGCTAAGGTAGGCATAATTTCTCCTTACAATAATGAGAATCAAACTTTTAACGCGGCGGTCCGTGATGCGGTAATACCAGGACAATGAAAGTTAGTAACGTCGCCGCCGGAGCGATGATATAAAACCCTGCCCCGGAAGCCAAGCCAATAGCAGCAGCTACCCACATCGCGGCTGCGGTAGTCAATCCCTCAATTATCTGGCGGTGATGAAAGATAGTCCCGGCACCGAGGAAACCAACCCCCGTAACAATGCCTGCCGCGATGCGGCTGGGATCCCCGCCAATGAAGCCGAAAGTACCCACAACGGTGAACAAGGCTGCACCAAGGGAGATCAGGATCATTGTCCGTAATCCCGCCGGCTTGCCTGATTTTTCCCGTTGGAAGCCGATGATACCACCCAGCACAGCGGCGAGGACTAAACGGAGGACCATTTCCAATTCTTTATTCACCTAAGACTCACTAACCCTTTTTTACATTCAACATACGGTTGAGGGCATTTACATAAGCCTTGGCACTGGCGACGATAATATCAGTATCAGCACCCCGGCCGGTATACGTGACGCCGTCGCTTTCAATACGGATCAGGACCTCACCGATGGCATCTATCCCCTCGGTAACGGAATTGACACTGAATTCCGTTAAAGTATTGGGAACACCAACCAGGCGGTTGATAGCTTTATAAACCGCATCGACAGGCCCTGTACCCAAGGACGCATCAGCGAGGGCTTCACCATCCGGTCCAATCAATCTAATCGCAGCCGTAGGCATACCACGGTCGCCGCAGGTTACCTGTAAACGGTCCAGGTGGTATGTCTCAGATACAGTACGTTTTTCTTCAGCAACGATGGACTCAATATCTTTATCGGTAACATCACGCTTTTTATCAGCCAGTTCTTTAAAGGCAGCAAAAGCGCGACTAAAATCATCTTCAGATAGGCTGTAGCCCAATTCAGCCAGCCGTTCTTTAAAAGCATGACGGCCGCTGGTCTTACCCAATACCAGGCTGCTGGAAGGGATACCAACCGCCTTCGGGTCCATAATTTCAAAGGTTTGCGCTGCTTTGATGACGCCATCTACGTGTAAACCGGAAGAGTGGCGAAAAGCATTTGCCCCCACGACAGCCTTGTTCGGTTGGACGGGGAAGCCGGTCAACTCACTTACCAGCCGGCTGGTACGGTATATCTGGGTGGTATCGATCCTGGTTTCGAGTCCGAAATAATCCGGCCGAGTCTTCAGCCCCATGATAATTTCTTCCAGAGATGCATTTCCAGCCCTTTCGCCAATACCATTAATAGTCCCTTCAACCTGACGGGCGCCGTGTTTGAGAGCTTCCAGGCTATTAGCAACCGCCAAACCCAGATCATTGTGACAATGAATACTAACCACAACCCGTTCAATATTGGACACATTCTTAAAAACGCCATCGATTAGCTGACCGAATTGATGAGGCATTGCATAGCCCACCGTATCCGGGATATTCACCGTAGTAGCACCGGCGGCGATCGCCGCCGACAATATCTGGTAGATATATTCCGGTTCAGTCCGGCTGGCATCCATCGCCGAATATTCTATATCACTACAATATTTCCGGGCGTGGGCAACGGTATCACTGACCATACGCAGTATCTCTTCCCGGCTCTTCTTTAAAGCATAAAAGAGGTGGATATCGGAGGAGGATAACACGATGTGAATCCGGGGTTTTTCGGCACCTTTTACCGCCTCCCAACTCTGGTCGATAGCTTTCAGGTTGGCGTGGGTCAACACACAGATAGATGAATCCCTGACTTCCCTGGCAATCAAACGAACAGCCTCAAAATCACCAGGGGAGGTGACCGGAAAGCCAGCTTCAATAATATCAACGCCCAGTTTACCTAACTGCCTGGCGATATCCAGTTTTTCCTGAATATTCAAACTTCCGCCGGCAGCTTGTTCGCCATCTCTCAAGGTAGTATCAAAAATAATAACTTTTTCCATAGTCTTTTTCTGTGAGGAACAACTCCCTGGAGCGATTCCCCGGACAGTCAACTCTCCTTAATAATTTATAAACAAGATTCAGGATACCCCTCTTCTTCAGGAAGAGGGGCTGGTAAGGATGAGTTTCACTCTCCGGGTTGAGGAGTACTGAGAGGTAGTACAAATAAAGCTACTACAAGATTTCATATAAGTCGACATTAAGTTAATATTACTGCACCCGGCCATCTTTTAAAACTTTTTTCAACTTCAGCCGGATATAAGATATTTCCTGTTTTTTTGTCAACAGACCTATGACTTTACTTTCGGGACCGGTTTAATCAATAGAATAGGATTGGTAACACCCACCAGAATATTTAAAGCGACACTGCCATAAACCAGGCGGCTGAGTCCGGAACGTCCATGAGTAGCCATAACGATAAGACTATTTGGGTTTTTATTCGCGAAGTTCACGATCTCATCAGACGCTTTTCCGACCAGTACTTCAGACCGGACGGCGATGTTATTGGCTTTCAAACGGCTTTCAATGCCAGCCATATATTCGGTTGCCACCTGTTTGCAGCGGGTAGTTTCCTGTTGCGCATATTGTCCCCAATGCAAGGGAATCTCGGATAGTTCCGGGCTGTAATAAGTCGGCATAGAAGGTGGTTCACAAGCACGCAGCAGTACCACTTTAACGGAACTGATACCTTCCTTTCCAGCTAATGTTTCGACATGCGGCAGAACATTTTCCGCCAGCTCGGAACCATCCAGAGGGACAATCAACTCTTTAACCGGGCATCTGCTGGACTCAGGTTGTTCGGACGTCGGCACCAGCAGAACAGGGGTAGTGGCAGCACGCAGGACTTTATCAGCCACACTACCGATGCCCCAGCGGTTACGGCCGGAGCGTCCATGGCTGGCCATTAGAATAAGATCAACTTTCTTTTCCTCTGCATACCGCAATATTTCATCAGGGGGATAACCTGAAACAAGGTCGCTATTCACACTAATAGGTTTGGTCAATAATGCTTTCCATTCCGAGGTTTCCCGGCCTTTTATATGTTCGGCGGCATGTTCTACATAGGCATGGGACATCGGCTGGAAATCCTTACCAAGGTTAGAGATATGAAGCAAAATTATTTCGGTACCCAACAGGCCGGATAATTCCCGGGCATAAGGAAAAACCACTTCCGCCAGCTTTGAGCCATCCAGGGGAACCAACATTCGCTTATACATTCTCTCACCTCCCAGTTTTGCAGTGATGATACATTACCGTTTAACGGAATACAAGAGTCTCTATCTTAATTTTTTATTTAGGCATTGACTTTATTTCTTTTTCCACCATAAAGGGGGCCATACCGCCGCGAGGCATAGCAATCCGTCCGGTGCGGGACAACTCCTTGATACCGAATCCCCGCAACAGGCTGGCCAGGGAATTGATCTTGTCTTCATCACCGGTAACTTCAACCGTCAACGAATCAGCAGCGACATCAATGATATTGGCCCGGAAGATGTCTACTATCTGAATAATTTCACTGCGGGTACTGGAGTTAGCTTTAACTTTGATCAAGGCTAATTCACGGGCCACGATCTCTTCTTCCGAGATATCGGAAACACGCACGACATCGACGACTTTTTCCAATTGCTTCCGTACCTGTTCAACCGTGATATTAGTACCGTCAACTACTATCGTCATGCGGGACAAATTCGGTGTTTCACAATGACCGACAGCGATACTTTCAATATTAAAGCCACGCCTGCGGAACAGGCTGGCAACCCGGTTGAGGACACCGGGTTTATTTTCTACCAGTGCCACCAGAGTACGTTTGGTTGGTGCCATGTTGACTCCTCTTCCCGGTTTTATACGTTGCTTACCAGTGATTTGGCAGAATTTGAAAAAGCTCTCGACCTCGGCTTTGGTTCCTCGATCAGTTCGGTCAACGATGAGCCTGGAGGTACCATAGGATAAACATTCTCCTCCGGTTTGACCTGAAAATCGATCAAGAACGGTCCGGGTTCGGCTAAGGCTTTTTCGATAGCCGGCAAAACTTCTTCTTTGTATTGTACTCTCAAAGCCGGGATGCCATAAGCATCAGCCAACTTAACAAAGTCCGGTCCACCCAACCGCGACGCGACATACCGCCTGGAGTACAACAATTCCTGCCACTGTCTGGGCATGCCCAGATATCCATTATTAATTATAGCTATCTTGACCGCGACCTTCTCCTGAACAATGGTAGCCAATTCATGTAAGGTCATCTGGAAACTGCCGTCGCCATCGATACACCAGACCGTTTCTTCAGGCCGGCCCAATTTCACACCCAGCGATGCCGGCAGCCCGAATCCCATTGTCCCCAGACCGCCGGAAGAGATAAAACTATTAGGACGGTCATACCAGTAATGCTGGGCCGCCCACATCTGATGCTGCCCGACGCCGGTAACAACGATACTCTGGCCATTGGTGGCTTCATAAATCTTCCGGATGACAAACTGTGGAATCAGTTCCTCACTCTCTTTTACGATAGTAGAGGGATGGTCGTGACGCCAATCATCAAGTTGTTTGACCCATTCGACATGATTCCCCTTGGCGACAGCCTGATTCAACTCCTGTAGTACTACTTTAACATCGCCGACAATAGGAACATCCACGGCCACATTTTTCCCGATTTCAGCCGGATCGATATCGATGTGGATAATAGTGGCTTCCGGGGCAAAACCGGCCACCTTGGCAGTAGCCCGGTCATCGAATCTCATACCGATGGCAATAACAACATCGGCGTTGCTGACGCCCATATTGGCATAAGCCATACCATGCATACCTATCATGCCATAACTCAAGATATGACTTTCGGGAAAAGAACCGATACCCAGCAATGTAGTAACAACCGGAATCTGGCCGGTCTCAGCCAGAGCATGCAATTCCCCATTGGCACCGGAGATTATCACCCCCCTGCCGGCGATGATCAAGGGACGTTCCGCTTCATTGATTATTTTAGCAGCTTTTTTAATCTGGGCAGGATGCCCCTGGAGGACCGGTTTATATCCGGCCAAATAAACTTTAGCGGGATAATGAAATTCAGCTTCTTCGATAAAAACATCACGCGGGATATCGATCAAAACCGGGCCCGGCCGGCCGGTCCTGGCCAGGTAAAAAGCTTCTTTGATGGTCCGTGCCAGTGAACTGGCTTCGGTTACCAAATAGTTATGTTTAGTAATCGGCAGGGTAATACCGGTAATATCGACTTCCTGGAAAGCATCTTTGCCAATATAAGGCCGGGCAACCTGTCCGGTGATAGCCACGATGGGGACAGAGTCCAGTTGAGCATTGGCGATGCCGGTGACCAGATTAGTAGCACCGGGGCCGGAAGTAGCAAAACAAACGCCAACTTTTCCAGATACCCGGGCATAACCGTCAGCAGCATGAGCTGCCCCCTGTTCATGCCTGACCAGGACATGATGCAACTTTGGATATTGCGGAAGAACATCATAGAGGGGAAGAATCGCGCCACCCAGTATACCGAAGACGATATCTACGCCTTCTTTCAGTAAGCTCTCACAAACAATCTGGCCGCCGGTTAATTTCATCGCGGTCTCTCCTCTATTCAAATACAGCGCCGGTACTTGCCGACGACACTTTATCGGCATATCGTCTTAGATAACCCGTCTTAATCGGGGACTTGAATTCGGACAATTTCTTAAGACGGGAGTCAATTTCTTTCTGAGTCAATTTAACTTCCAGCTTTCCAGCCGGGATATCGATCATGATAATATCGCCCTCAACCAGGGCAGCGATCGGGCCACGGCTGGCAGCTTCCGGTGAGACATGGCCGATAGCCGCGCCGCGGGTCGCCCCGGAAAACCGCCCATCGGTAATCAAAGCTACTTCTTTATCCATGCCCATACCGGCGAGGATAGATGTCGGGCCAAGCATTTCCCGCATACCCGGGCCGCCTTTGGGCCCTTCATAGCGGATGACGACGACATCACCCGGCTTTATCTTACCGGCGGTGATCGCCTTGGTAGCGGCCTGTTCAGAATCGAAGACCCGGGCAGGACCTTTATGAACCATCATTTCAGGAGCTACGGCACCTTTTTTCACCACGGCTCCATCCGGTGCCAGGTTCCCGAAAAGAATTGCCAGGCTGCCAGTGGGAGAGTAAGCATTCTTGATGGGACGAATGACATCACTATCGATGATTCCCGCCTTCTTGATATTCTCACCCAGTGTTGAGCCGGTAACCGTCATGGTCTTCAATCTCAGGTATTTTTTTAATTCCTTCATCACCGCCGGAATACCACCAGCCCGGTCCAGGTCTTCGATATGATGACTGCCGGCAGGACTCAGTTTACAAATCTGAGGAGTCGCTTTCGAAACTTCATTGATCGTCGAAAGCGGGAATTTGATACCGGCTTCATTTGCGACAGCTGTCAAGTGCAGCACAGAATTGGTACTGCCGCCTAAAGCCATATCAACCACAAAAGCATTGAAGACAGAGTCTTCCGTGATGATATCCCTGGGACAAATATTCTTTGCTACCAGGCCCATTATTTTTTCACCGGCACTTCTGGCAAGTTTCTTCCGGCGGGTTTCTACAGCCAAAATGGTCCCGTTGCCGGGCAAACCCATACCTAATACTTCGGTCAGGCAGTTCATAGTGTTGGCAGTGAACATGCCGGCGCAACTTCCGCAACCAGGGCAAGCAACCTGTTCCAGTTCCGCTAGTTCGGCTTCGGTCATTTTCCCTGCGGTAACCTTACCGACCGCCTCAAAAATAGAGTTGACATCGACATCGATAAAAGTATCACCACTGCGCAAATGGCCGACCGACATCGGACCGCCGCTGATGAAAATTGCAGGTACATTCAACCTCACTGCGGCCATCAACATACCCGGAACCACTTTATCACAGTTGGGTATCAATACCAGGCCATCAAAGGCATGTGCCTGAGCCATGATCTCTACCGAATCAGCGATCAATTCACGGCTGGGCAGGCTGAATTTCATACCTTCGTGACTCATAGCGATACCATCACAGACGGCGATAGTATTGAACTCAAAGGGGACGCCACCGGCAGCCCGGATACCGGCTTTTACTTCCTCAGCGATCTCACGGAGGTGTAAATGGCCGGGTACAACTTCGGTAAAACTGTTGACAACTCCGATAAACGGTTTGTCCAGGTCAACATTATCGCAACCCAGCGCATGAAGCAAAGCTCGATGGGGAGCCCGCTCAAGGCCTTTTTTGATAGCGTCGCTTTTCAACTTCTCATCTCCCTATAATTTTCTATAACAAAAAAAGCCGCCCATGTGGGACGGCTCCTAGTGGAACAGGCCCACCGGTTCTTTTTATGTGATAATAACAAGTACGAGTGCAGTATGCGATATCATAGTTCTGATAAATTAACACATTTGTTGTTTTATTGTCAAGCTGGGTACCTGGTACTACCATGAAAACGATTTCCCTGTTTAAAGCTGATATTCAGGTTATCTCTCATCCATTGCCATAATCTTATCCACCCGCCGTTGGTGACGGCCGCCTTCAAAATCCGTGGTAAGAAAAGTAAGTATTATTTCCTGCATTGCTTTTTCTTCAGTCCTGCCGCTCAGGCAAAGGATATTAGCATCATTATGCTGCCGGGCACGGCCGGCGGTAAACGTATCGCTGCACAGGGCTGCTCTAATCCCCTTGACCTTATTAGCAGCAATGCTCATACCTATCCCGGTATCACAGATAAGAATACCGAATTTAGACTGGCCTGAAGCTACATTCTTACCGACCTTGAGAGCATAATCCGGATAATCGACCGACTCCTCGGAAAATGACCCGCAATCCTCACAGGTATACCCAGCTTCCAGTAAAAACTTTTTAACAAAATCTTTAGGTTCGAGGCCACGATGGTCGGTGCCAACGGCAATACGCATATTCAACCTCCGTTTCCTGTCAACACTTTACCACAGGCTTTTTCAATTTCAGACACGGATACCGTCCCTTTTCGCAACACGATAGGGACTTCCCCGGTAACATCGATGATTGTAGACTCCGTACCGGAACAGCGGCCGCCTTCGATCACCAACTCGATCCTTGCACCAAGTTGTTCTTTAACCTCACGGCCGGTTAACGGATTGGGATGTCCGCTGAGATTAGCACTGGTACCGACAATAGGGGTACCGATGCCGGCAATAAGAGCCAGGGGCACCGGGTGATTGGGAATACGTAAGGCAATGGTATTTTCCCAGGTTTTCAGGTACGGGGGAACCTCATCGGAAGCAGGCAGGACCAGGGTGACCGCACCAGGGAAAAAGGCTTTGATAAGACAACGGGCTGTCTGAGATACGCCTGCAGCCAGCTTCTCAATTTGAGATATATTACCGACCAGTAAAGGAAGCGGCATAGACCGCGGGCGTGATTTCACCATGAATATCTTTTCGACTGCCTCCGCCGAGTTCATACTAGCCCCCAGACCATACACCGTATCCGTTGGGTAGGCAATCACGCCGCCGCGGCGGAGAATATCGATCCCCAGGTTAACCTGTTTCTGCAAGTCAATTTCGGTACTCAAAAGTTTTCACCTTCACTAACAATATGACTTACAAAATCAGTATAACACAGGTACTATTTACGACCGGGATGTCCGCCAAGGGTAAGCAATAAGAAATGCCAGGCCCCAGATGAAGTCCACTACCAGGAAGGTAATATTCATAGCATTAGCTTCCACATAAGACTGAATCAAGGCATAGATGACAAAAACTACCGTTAAAGCAATCTTCAGTATAACGAATTTAACCCACGAGATGTCTTTGAGCGGGTCCCGTCCAGCCATTGCCAACCAGATACCGGCAGCGATATAAATTGCACCCAACATACCCATGATAAATTGACCGAAATTGGAGATATCGTCCACAGAAAAGAAGGACTCAGCAATCCAATCAGGAAAGAAAATACCAGACAACCCCAGTATGATAAGCATAATCCCGTAAGCCCATAACAGTACCTTGAGAACACCGGCCATGATGCACCTCCCTCTCGAACAAGTCGGTTTTGAAATATGTTACAAGAATATACCAGTTGTTATAATACAATCAACAGAATAAAATTGCGGATGCCCAAAGTTTAATGGGCGGACAATCAGATGATTTTCTATTAGTGAGTTATGACTGATTCAGAGGGACAATTATGAAAAACGAAGCGAATAACGAAGAAACCGGCCTGCACCGCCGCCTGGGCTTATTTGCCACAACACTGGCCGGGGTGGGTGTAATACTTGGCGCAGGGATATATGTGCTAGTCGGGGTCGCGGCCAAACAGGCAGGAAATGCGGTCTGGCTGTCATTCCTTTTCGCAGCCATTGTCGCGGGCTTTACCGGAATTTCCTATGCCCGGCTGAGCCGTGTCCGCCCCAAGGATGCGCCTGAATTTCAATACCTGAACCTCGCTTTCGGACAGACTCCCGCCTTCCTGGCCGGCTGGTTAATTATATGGGCTACGGTGATATCTACGGCAGCAGTTGCGCTGGGTTTTGGCGGCTACATGGAACACCTCTTTGGGGTAAACGGCCTTTGGGGCGCAATTGGCCTTATCGTGATTTCTTCACTTATCGTGTTTCTCGGGGTAGGCCAATCTGCTTTATTGGCCGGAATACTTACCGGAGTAGAAGCCATCGGTTTGATAATCATCATCGTCATCGGCGTACCTTCCCTGGGAAACGTAAATCTGCTTGAAACATCAACAGGTTTTATGGGGGTAGTGGGGGCGGCTTCACTGGTATTCTTCGCCTATCTGGGATTTGAAGGCATGGCGAATCTCTCCGAAGAAATGAAAAATCCGGCGTCGTGACCTGCCCAAAGCGATGTTATTGTCATTAGGTATCGGGACATTTTTTTATATCCTGGTCTCGATTGCGGCCGTAAGTGTGATGGGCTGGGAAACACTGAGTCAATCGAGTGCACCACTAGCTGCCGTGGCTGCAAAAGCCCTGGGAGATAAAGCCGACCTGGTATTAACCTGGATCGCATTGGCGTCGACGGCCAATACTGTCCTGCTGCTCCTTTTCGCTTCTTCACGGGCATTGTGGGCTATGTCCTGTGCCGGGGTACTACCGATGGGTTTGTGCGTCATCGGGACAAAACGGCGTACGCCATGGCTGGCGATAATTATCGTCGGTAGTATTACAGTCGCATTTTCACTTATCCGAAGCATTGAAAATATCGCTGAATTCACAAACTTCGCGGTGCTGTTGGCTTTCGCCGGAGTAAATATTGCTGCTATCAAGTTATTCGCCCGGGATAATCCCGGCCGCCGGTCAAAACACTTCTGGTTGGACATCTTTCTTCCGGCGATGGGGGTTTTAACCTCCCTGGGACTAGCGGTTACATTAGGCTGGCAAGCTGCTTTATTCGGAGCAATATTACTGGCTACGGGTATCATCATTTACTTGATCATGAAACGCTACTTACCAGGATAAAGCGCTTTATTCGGAGCAATATTACTGGCTACGGGTATCATCATTTACTTGATCATGAAACGCTACTTACCAGGATAAAGCTACAGGACACGGGTCATGTTTGCCCCCTGTTTCATTGATGATAGAATGTAAATCGTGAAAAGCGGTAAAAAGAACACTAACGGGAAACGAACCAGGACAAGTTCTTTCGGCAGTCCAGGAAGGGAAGCCCATGACTCGACTGCTTTCTATCAAAGCCGTCTTTACCAAGACAGTACGGGAGAACTCCCGGTAGATCCGGAATATAACAACGTCCCCAGACCAGTACTGGACCGGATATTCTGCAAGTCCAGTGAAATAATGAATGAATTACCGGACAACAGCATCCACCTGATGGTTACTTCCCCACCCTATAACGCTGCCAAGGAATATGATAAAGACCTCACACTGGAAGAATACCGGTTGTTTTTAAAATCGGTCTTTACTGAAGTATACCGAAAACTGATTGATGGCGGCCGTGCCTGTATCAACCTGGCCAACCTCGGCCGTAAACCATATATCCCACTACACGGATACGTAATCAAGGACATGCTGGAAATCGGCTACCTGATGCGCGGGGAAATCATCTGGAACAAAGCATCCAGTGCCGGGACATCAACTGCCTGGGGCTCATGGCGTTCAGCGGCAAATCCGGTGTTGCGAGACGTTCATGAATATATCCTGGTATTTTCCAAAGGCACCTTCAAGCGCAACAACAATAAGGAAGCCTTATCCACGATCAGCCGGGATGAATTCCTGGAATTTTCCAAAAGTGTATGGGCTTTCCCCTCCGAATCCGCCCGCCGAATCGGCCACCCCGCCCCCTTCCCCATCACGTTACCATACCGTCTGATACAACTATATACCTATGAGGGAGAAGTGGTACTGGACCCATTCTGCGGCAGCGGCACCACCTGCCTGGCAGCGATAAAGACCGGCCGGCATTATATTGGTTACGATAACCAGCCGGACTATGTTAAACTGGCAGATAAAAGGATACAGCAATATCTAGCACAGGGAGCTTTCGAGTTACCCCTGTAGAATGGAGACCAATATTATGATTGAACCGGTAAGAACGCGTTTTGCCCCCAGCCCCACCGGATTTTTACACGTCGGGAGTTTGCATACAGCCTTATTCGCATGGCTATTTGCACGACACAAAAAAGGGGGCTTCATACTGCGTATCGAAGATACGGATATGGCAAGAAAAGTAGAGGGCTCGGTTGAAGCAATCCTGGAAGGTTTGAAATGGTTGGGCATAGACTGGGATGAAGGCCCGCAAGCGGGTGGACAATATGGACCGTATTTCCAATCAGAGCGGCTCGAGCATTATCACAAGGCTGCCGAACGACTGATCTCTGACGGTTTTGCCTATAAATGTTATTGTTCGGAAGAACGGCTTGAAGAAATGCGCGAACTGCAAAAACTAAGAAAGCAGCCACCGGGATATGACAGGCACTGCCGTGACTTAAGTGCCGCCGAAAGAGCCCAAAAAGAATCTGAAGGCACCATCCCGGTAATCAGGTTTAAAATGCCTTTAGAGGGTAAAACCACTTTCCATGACCTGATCCGCGGTGACGTAACTTTTGAGAACCGTTTGCTGGATGATCTGGTACTCCTTAAATCCGATGGTTTTCCTACATACCACTTAGCCAATATAGTTGATGATCATGCGATGAAAATCTCTCATGTAATCAGGGCTGAGGAATGGCTTTCGAGTACTCCACGCCATATATTACTGTATCAAGCCTTCGGTTACGAACCACCCGAATTTGCACATCTTCCACTACTCACCGGCCGCGACCGTTCTAAACTCAGTAAACGGCATGGTTCGGTATCAGTGAAAGATTATGAAGCCGAGGGATATTTACCCGAAGCCATGTTGAATTTTCTAGCTATCTTAGGCTGGTCCCTGGACGATAAAACTGAAATGTTCACTCGCCAAGAACTAATTGATCATTATTCATTGGAGCGAGTCAGTAAGACGGCGGCAATCTTTGATATTGACAAGCTGAACTGGCTCAACGGCGTCTATATGCGGAAGTTGAGTCCGGACGATTTCGCGCAACGTGCCCTGCCTTTCCTGGAAAGAGACCTGCCAGCCGAGGTAAAACGGCCGCTGTCGACAGCATATGTCAAAGAAGTACTGCCGTTAATACAGGAACGGGCTAAAATCCTCAAGGAAGTAGCGCCATTATCACGTTATTTCTTTGTTGATAATCTGGAATATGACACAAATTTACTTATCGGGAAGGATATGACATCCGAATCCACCATCCGCGCCCTTACCGCAACCCGGGAAAGATTAATCAATCAAAACTCATTTGATGCGGCAATGCTGGAAGTTTTACTAAGGCCGCTGGCGATAGAATTAACTCTTAAAACAGGGCAGCTTTTCGGTGCCCTGCGGACAGCAGTCAGCGGCGAGACCGCTACACCGCCACTTTTCCAAATGATGACAGTACTGGGAAAAGACCGCTGCCTCAAGCGCATCGATGAAGCGATTGATAAACTCAAACAGATACCTGTATGAGGGGAATAAACACTTTAACTATAAGAAAGGCGACTGCGGCTGATGTCCCGGCAATCACCGAAATCTATAATGAGGCCGTTCTTACTACTACGGCTACCTTTGACACCCAACCTAAAACCTCAGCCGAGCGGATGGTATGGTTTGAAGAACATGATCAAAAACATCCTGTTCTTGTTGCTGAATGTAACAGGAAAGTAGTAGGCTGGGCATCACTCAGTGAATGGTCGTCACGCCAAGCTTACGCCAACACCGCGGAGTTATCCGTTTATGTGAAGTCCGGATTCCGAAACCAGGGGATAGGTAAACAACTGATAACTAATATCCTCACCGCCGGACAAAATGCCGGTTTACATACCATTCTCTCACGCATTGTAGAGGGAAATGACAGCAGTATTCACCTCCACGAAATTAACGGATTCACGACTGTCGGTATCATGCGTGAGGTTGGTTACAAGTTCGATAAACTCCAGGATATACGCATTATGCAGTTATTATATAGTCAGGAGAATCAAGCATGAGTCAAGGTGGGAATGAACCGGGTTATCTAAGGCTTTACCGCTCCGGTGAACTAGCCCGACGAGTAGAAGCATTGGAAGCCCGCTTAAAAAGATGCGACATCTGCCCAAGGCAATGTTTCGCTAACCGCGCACAAGATGAACGTAAATTTTGCCGCTCGGGAGCTTTACCTATCGTAGCTAGTGTATGTGCCCACCTGGGAGAGGAGCCGGTGTTGTCCGGCACCAGGGGTTCCGGTACGATTTTCTTCGGCAACTGTAACATGCACTGCGTTTACTGCCAGAATTACCAGATAAGCCAGGACCCCGACCGTCAGAAAGTAAACGAGATCACCTGTACCGAACTGGCTAAAAAGATGCTTTATCTCCAGGATGAGCTGCACTGTCACAATATCAACCTGGTCTCCCCCACCCCCTTTGTGCCCCAGATAACCCGGGCGGTTCTCGAAGCTATCCCTATGGGCCTGCGCCTACCGTTGGTCTATAACACCGGGGGTTATGACCGGGTTGAGACCATTAACATGCTCGACGGCATTATCGATATCTATTTGCCGGACTTGCGTTATGCCTCGGAAAGGTGGGCGATGAAATATTCCGGAGCGGCATATTATGTAAAGCATGCCCGGGCAGCGATTAAGGAGATGTACCGGCAGGTAGGCGACCTGGTACTGGATGACGACGGGCATCGCTATTCAAAGGCTTAATCGTGCGTCACCTGATACTGCCGAACAACCTGGCTGGCAGTGAAGATACCCTCACCTGGTTGGCGGAAGAGCTCTCCCCGACAGTGACGGTCAGCATCATGTCGCAGTATTATCCGGCGCACCAGGCAACGGGGATACCGGACCTGTCAAGAAAAATAACGACGGAAGAATACTCTTCCGTCGTCGATATTGTTAACAAATTGGGGCTGGAGAACGGGTGGTTGCAAGAAATAGGGGCCGACTCAAATTACCGCCCGGATTTCGAAGGGGAAGGCCATCCTTTCGAATCTCCGAAATAATCAGGTTTTATGACCGCCAACATCAGCGATCACCCTAACCGATATTATTGTCCCTTTCGCTTGCGCCGGGTTGCCGGCAGCCGGAGCTTCAGGCCGCTGACCTTGTCTTTTTTATTGACGTTCTCAATGAACTTATCCAGATTTGGTAATGGCTTTTCAGCCGTCTTTGTTTTTGTAGGCATTTCTTTCCTTTCCTGATTTTTGGACTAAGGATTCATTCTACCACAGGCATAACAAAAACAAAAATAGAAAGGTAATTCTGAGCTCAAAGATGGTTTATTGTTTATCCGGTTGGCACTTTGCGCAGTAGTAAGTACCTCGTCCCCGCAGCTTTATCCATTGGATGGGTTCCCCGCATTTCGGACATACTTTATCGCGCTGGTGGGCGACCTTAAAAGATTCGAAAGCCTTGCCCATCTCACCGCTGGGGCGGTAATAGGTGACTTCACTAGCCCCTTTATTCATAATACCGAGTCTTAACACTTCCCGGATAGCTTTATGCAACCGCTTTATCTCCGGTTTAGTCAGGCTGTTGGCACAACGCATCGGATTTATGCCTGCTTCAAAGAGGGCTTCGTCGGCATACATATTTCCCAGTCCGGCGATCAATTCCTGGTCGAGAAGTACAGCCTTCAAAGGTGCCTTGCGCTTTTCCAGGAGACGGGATAACAATTCCGGGGTAAAAGATTCCTCCAGGGGTTCCGGCCCAAGTTTGCCGATGACCTGAGCAACATCCTGTACTACCATCATACGGGCGAATTTTCGCGGGTCACGGAAATATATTTTTTTATCACCGTTCAAATGAATAACCGCCCGGATATAGTTATTCAGTTCTGCCGGCGGGTCGACTAATAGTGAACCAGTCATCCGGAGATGGGCGATCAGGGTGTCATCACTATCCAATTTAAAGAGAAGATACTTTGCCCGGCGGGAAAGCCCGGTTATCTTCCGGCCAAGCAAACGCTTTTTAAACTCGTCAGGAGAGGGTTGCTTGACTATACCTTCCCAGTTCAGGGTGATATCAGTGATAGTCTGTCCGGTGACATACGGCAACAGGTCGTTTTTTACAGTTTCAACTTCAGGTAGTTCAGGCATGTTTTCTCACTCTGTTATTTCATCTCTCCCCAATTCCGTCCTACCTTGCTGTCCACTTTGACCGGGATACTGAGTTGAATAGCATTCGACATTTGTCGCGGCACCAGTTCCTGCATTTCTTTCAATTCAGCTTCAGGTATCTCAAAGACGAGTTCATCGTGTACTTGAAGCAGCATTTTACTCTTCAGCCCGTGTTGTTTCATCTCGCGAAATAGATGAATCATGGCGACCTTGATGATATCGGCCGACGTCCCCTGCACCGGCATGTTGATAGCCATACGCTCGGCAGCTTGCCGGACCTGACGGTTAGGGGAATTTACTTCCGGGATGGACCGCTTCCGGCCCAGTAGTGTCTGGACATAACCTTTTTCTCTGGCCTGCTGCCTGGTTGCTTCCAGGTACCGGGTAACCCCGGGATATTTTTCAAAATACGATGATATGAATTTTGCCGCTTCTTCCCGGGAAAGCTCGGTAGCCTGTTCCAGGCCGTACTCGCTCATGCCGTAGATGACACCGAAATTTACCGTTTTAGCGACACGCCGCATATCGGGGGTGACGAACAACGGCATCACACCGAATAATCGGCTGGCCGTAGCCGAATGGATATCCTCATCCTTGCGGAACGCTTCTAGTAAACCCGCGTCCTGAGACAGATGAGCCAGTGCCCGCAGGTCGATTTGTGAATAGTCGGAACTCATTAGATATGAGCCTTGCGGAGCAACGAAAGCCAACCTGATTCCCCGGCCCAGTTCAGTACGAATGGGGATATTTTGCAGATTCGGGTCGCTGGAGGATAAACGTCCGGTAGCGGTTTTAGTCTGGTTGAAAGAAGTATGCACCCGGCTGGTCTTCGGATTGATCAGTCCCGGTAGAGCGTCCACATAAGTTGATTTTAGTTTTGATAACTGGCGGTATTCCAATATCGGGCTGATGATCTTGTGTTCGCTACGCAGTTCTTCGAGAATCTCTGCCCCCGTGGAATAACTGCTGCCTTTCTTACGTGCCGGGAGTTTTAGTTCCTGGAACAGGACTTCTCCCAGTTGCTGTGGGGAATTAATGTTGAACTGTCGCCCGGCATGATTGTATATCTCCTGCTCAAGCTTGTAGATTTGCTCGCCAAGATGGGTTGACATCTCTTTCAAACGTGCCGTATCGAGGAGTACCCCGTTCCGCTGCATATGAACTAATACCGGGACCAGCGGCATCTCGACATCGGCGAACAGCGGCCATAGTTCCTCTTTTTTCAGTTCCGCTTCGAAAATACCGGTCAACCGTAAGGTCATATCGGCATCTGCCGCGGCGTAATCCACGGCCCGGGCAATATCGACCTGGGCCATGGTAATCTGTTTGGCACCAGTACCGATCAGCGCGGTGATGGGAGTCATTTCCTCTCCCAAACGCTCGAAAGCCAGGGTTTTCAACCCCAACGATTTTTCACTTAATAAATGGGCAGCGATCATCGAATCAAAGATCAGATTTTCAACTTCGATACCATTTTCACCCAGGATAGTAGTATCATAATTGGCGTTATGTGCAGTCTTGGCCAGTTTTGTATCGCCAAACACGGGACGAAGATGTTCCAAGACGACAGGTAATGGCAGTTGCGGCTCAGTCAAGAGACCGGCATGACCTACCGGGACATAATAGGCTTCTCCCGGAGCCATAGCAAAAGAAAAACCAACGGCTTTGGCCGTCATCGGATCCAAACCAGTCGTTTCCATATCGAAGGAGAAAGTCCCGGCTTCTTGCAACCGGGTTACCAAACTTAACAAGGCAGGAATCGTATTAACAACACTATACTTTACCGGAACGGACTCGGGTACCGGAGGTGGGACAGGTTGGGCAGTACCCTGCTCGAATAAGGCTAATTTGCCTAACAGGCTGGCGAAACCGAGTTCCCGGAAAAGAGTAGTCACTGTATCACGGTCATAGTTGGAAACCTGACACTTTTCCAAGTTGAGATTTACCGGGGCACCAGTCACGATGGTCGCCAGGATTTTACACTTCCGGGCGATTTCTTCATTATCCCGCAGTAATGACTGAATCCTGGGGGGAGTGACTTCATCAAGGCGGTTATATATCTCCTCGATATTCCCGAACTGCTGAATCAACCTAACCGCTGTTTTATCACCGATGCCGCGTACCCCGGGGATATTATCCGAGGTGTCTCCAACTAATGCTTTCAAATCGGCGATATAACAGGGCTTGACCCCATACCGCTCCACCACCTGGACATCATCATAAAGGATAGTATCGCTAAACGTACCTTTCGGCTTGGGATACAACACTTTAATTTTTGTCGAGACCAACTGCATGGTATCAGCATCGCCGGTTATGATAACAGAGTCGATACCCTGCTGCGAAGCCTGGCAGCTTAGAGTACCGATGACATCATCCGCTTCGAAACCATCCAATTCAAAGATGGGGATATGAAAAGCATTAACCAACTGGCGAACACGGCCAAACTGGTTAACAAGTTCATCCGGGGTTTTGGGACGATTGGCCTTGTAGTCATCAAACATTTGATGACGAAAGGTAGGCGTAGCTTTATCGAAAGCAATGGCCCAGTGGGTTGGCTGAATCTCAGCAACTGCTTTAAGCAGCATCGAAGCAAAACCATAAACGGCACTGACAATCTCTCCGGTCTTACTGGTCAGCGTCCGGCTTTTTTCGAAGGCGTGGAAAGCCCGGTGGATAATACCATTGCCATCGAATAAAACAAGGCGTGGTTCCGTCATGGAAGTATTATAACAGAGTTATGAAAAGGGAGATATTCTCGATTCCTGTTAAAAATCTTTAAGTGAAGCTGCGTTGAGGGCCTTTAGGAAACTATTATCATTATGCCGTATTAGCACGAATCTATCTCTTTCGTACCGGAAGGTAGTAAGGCCGCAGGTATCTACCATGACATTCCAAAACCGGGAATTATCCAAGCCGAGTAGGGCACAAACCAGGACTTTAATAACCACGCGGTGAGTGACCAAAACTACATTACCGGAATGGGAGACGGTAGCACCATTCACTACCTTCATTGCCCTTTCCCTGACCTCCTCCAGCGTTTCGCCGCCGGGGAGCCGCACCTTTTCCGGACGGGTAGCCCATAGTTCAAACGGACGGGGATACTTTTGTTTTACTTCTTCAACCTGAAGCCCTTCCCATTCGCCAAAGTTCAAGTCATTCAGGTGAGGTGTTACCTCTACCACCAGATGATGATGCCCGGCAATAGCCTTAGCGGTGTTCAGAGCCCGTTTCAAGGGGCTGGAATAAATAGCTTCGACATTGGTTTCGTTTAAGTATTCGCCGAGACGTTTGACCTGCTTCCGGCCGGTTTCATTCAGGTCGATATCAGCCCGGCCGCGGAATACCTCGCCTGCATTCCACTCAGTTTCACCATGCCTGGCCAGGATGATATCCATTTGGACAACTCCTGTTGTACAACCCCGGTTGTACGTCTGTAGAATAGAATGCCGATTACTGTGAGATTTATGGTTTTGACGGTTCGCCCGGATCAACCTTCTCTACTTCGATGGTACATTCCGTAGCCAGGGCAGCGAATGCCCCTAAAGCCGCCAGTATAGGGGCGGCAATTATGGCGATGGCACCGGCGGTCAACGGTATTTCCATCACCAGGTTACCTTTTTGAAGAACCCTGATCCTCCGGATATTACCTTCATGAATAAGTTGTTTGACCTTCTTGACTACCTCTTCACCGGACACGGTGTATTTTTCATTTGCAGCCATATTATTCTCCTCCGGTTGGGACACAACCGCATATTAGTGGAGTCAGTTATACAAGTCAACCAGCATGCCTGCGAAAGCCGCTTTACTCTATACCGTACCCGGCGCTATACTTAAGTATTGTTTCTTTTGGAGTCATTTCTCCTACCGGGATATGAAACGAATTGGTATTTTCTTCCACCCGCTAAAAGAAGCTGCTTGCAGCCTGGCACAGGAATTGACGGAGTATCTCCGCGACCGCCATCTTTCTGTCTGGCGATACTCGGCGTGGGAATGGGAACAAGCCCGACCCCAGATCGAAGGCAGTGACCTGATTATAACCATCGGCGGTGACGGCACGATTTTACGTGCTGCCCAGGCAGTAATGCCCATGGCTATTCCTATCGTCGGCATAAATCTGGGCAGGCTGGGTTTCATGACCGAACTTACGGTTGATGAAACTTTTGAAAAATTTCCCAGCTTGTTAGCGGGAGAAGGGACGATCGATGAGAGGTCAGTCCTGGATACGGAAATTACCACCAAGGATAACACAACAAAAACATTTTATGCCCTTAATGACGTGGTAGTTGCGCGTGGAGGAATTGCCCGCTTGATAAACATCAAAACGATCATCGATGACGCAACATTAACTACTTACCGGGCAGATGGGGTTGTTATCTCATCAGCAACCGGCTGCACCGGATATGCACTGGCGGCCGGAGGCCCGGTATTACATCCACAGTCACCCGACATGGTATTAGTACCGTTACTGCCCCACCTGGGATTCTCATATCCCATGGTAATTCCATCAACCAGTACATGCCGTTTAGTCCTGGAAAACCCGACGCCGGGGATAACAAGTATTGACGGGCATATAAACCTTAATTTAGCTTGTGGTGACACCGTAGCGGTAAAACACAGCAAAACTAAGGTACATTTCTTACGTATACACGAAAATTCATATTACAGGTCTCTAGAACAAAGATTAAAAGGGAAATAACTGAACAATGAGAGTATTTAAAGCCAGAATTACCGATGTGCCAAGTATGCATAAACTGATCAATCATTTTGCGGACAAAGGCGAAATGCTGCCGCGTCCACTGAGTGAAATATACGAAGGGCTGCGTGATTATTTCGTCGTTAGAGACAACAGCACCGTCGTCGGTTGTGCGGCGCTGCACATAAACTGGTCCGATATGGCAGAAATAAGGTCGGTAGCGGTCGCTGAAGGCTATCAAAAACAACATGTAGGAGCGCAATTAGTTAATGCCTGTTTGAAGGACGCCATGGAACTTGGTCTACCGACTGTATTTTGCCTTACCTATAAACCTGCCTTCTTTGAAAAAATGAAGTTTTCCCGTATCGATAAAATGGAACTGCCGCAGAAAGTTTGGAATGAATGTTACCGCTGTGCGAAATTCCCTAACTGCGATGAGGTTGCCATGATCCATCGTCTACAATCATCATCCGGAGAATAAAGGGATTTGAAAAATCCGGCTTACTTGATGGCGGTTTTCCATAAAACTGTAGGATGCAAGCGATGGCAATAGAAAAAACCCTGACAAGTAAAAGCGTTTATCGCGGACATATAGTAAATGTCCGCGTCGATAACGTGGAAATGTCCACCGGAAGACAGTCGATCCGCGAAGTCGTTGAACACGCCGCTTGCATCTGCGTGGTTCCTATCGACGACCAGGGGAATATCATCATGGTTAAACAGTACCGTTATGCCGTCGGAAAAGACCTTTTAGAGATACCCGCCGGAGGGGTTGAACCTGGAGAAAAACCTGAAGATGCCGTCCGCCGGGAAATGAGTGAAGAGACGGGATTCACGCCGGCGTTGGTACGGAAAATCGGGGGGTTTTACTCCTCACCCGGATTCTGTACCGAATACTTACATCTATTCATGGGTACCGAACTGAAACCAAACCGGTTAACTGCTGAAGATACAGATGCTATTGAAGTAGTGAAGATCAAACCGGAAGATATCGACAACCTGATTTCTTCAGGAACAATCTGCGATGCCAAGAGTATCGCCGGGATTTATGCTTATTTACGGATGCAGACCTAACGGACTTAACCGATCCGCCCTGATAACTGGCGGCCTCCCAATAAGTGCATATGTAGATGCGGGACAAGCTGCGACCCTTCTTGACCACAGTTTATGGTCAAGCGGTAACCTTTCCCGGAAATACCCACTTTAGCCGCCAATTCATTCGCTACCCGGGTCATACGCCCGATCAAATCGTAATCATTATCCGTTAAGTCAAGCAACGAGGTAATATGCTTTCGGGGAACGATCAGGATATGCACCGGGGCTACGGGTTGAATGTCACGGAAAGCAACGATTTCTTCACCTTTATAGTCAAAATTACCCGGTATTTCACCAGCGATTATTTTACAGAAAATACAGTCCATCTCTACCCCTCTATAAAGTACCATCATCCGGATGATGGTATTATATGCCAACCGGGCATCCGGCAAAAGAGTAGAGATCGATTTGCCGTGGTCCTCTAAAATGTTAGAATAAAAAAGGAATTAAGAAAGGAGACACCGTGAGTACTGAACCTGTAATCACATATTTAAGCCTGGGATCAAATCTAGGCAGCCGGGAGGATAACTTAAAGAATGCCATGGACCTTATTTCCCACCGGCTTCGATTGGGAAAAGTGTCCTCCATATATGATACAAAACCTATTGGTGGCAACCCGGAACAACCGCGTTTTCTAAATATGGCCTGCGAGATTACTACCATGCTCCCGCCGCAATCATTAATGGCCCTGCTCCAGGGTTTTGAACTAAAATCAGGCAGGCTGCCGGGCAAGAAAAACGCTCCCCGGCCTCTCGATATCGATATCCTGCTCTATGGTAATCTAGTCCAAAACACTCCTGAACTGATTATCCCCCATCCCAGGATGGCCGAGAGGGAATTTGTACTATTACCTCTGGCAGAAATCGCCCCCGGTATTGAGCATCCGGTATTGCATAAGACAATTATAGAACTGCTCTCTGCCGTCGCCGGAAGGCAGGATGTGGTGAAATATATTGCGGAGAAAGAAACCTAATGTATGAGATATCAGTAGAAACAGATTTCGATGCCGCCCACGCTCTCCGGGGCTACCAGGGAAAATGTGAAAACCTGCACGGGCACCGCTTTAAGGTGGCAGCCACCATACGTGCCGATAAGTTAAATGGGATCGGGCTGGCTTATGATTTCACAGTACTAAAGAAGCAGCTAAATGAGATCGTCGGGAAATTCGACCACACATCACTCAACGACACACCACCGTTCGACAAAATGAATCCTTCCTCGGAAAATATCGCCCGGACCATTTACGACCAGATTAAAGCACGGCTTGCCAAAGAACCTGTTACTATGGTGAAAGTAGAGGTCTGGGAATCGCCTACCAGCCGGGCGGAATACCGGGAAGGTTAATCCGGTTATTTTGTTTTCGATGGGGGCAATAAGTTAGGAATAGTATCTTCAATAGGATAGTTATGGTTACATTCGGCACAGAAGAGGGAACCACTGACGATTTCTTTCTTGTTCTCTTCTATAACGGTCAGTTTAAGTTCGCCCTTACATACAGGGCAGGCCAGGATATCCATTAACTCACGTTTCATGGTTGTGATTATAACACAGTGTTATTTTTTCTTCTCGTATTTTGCTGTCGCTTGCGTTCTAATGCCGCCCCGCTCTCCGTAGTCTGCTTCGATGGTCATTGAAACCGGACTTAGTAATTTCACCAGGTCATCCAATATCCGGTTCACGGCATGTTCCTGCAGGATGCCCACGCTGCGGAATGAGGTCAGGTAGTATTTCAAAGATTTAAGCTCCACCAGTTTCTTATCCGGGATATAATTAATTATCAGGCTGGCGAAATCCGGCAACCCGGTCCAGGGACAGACCGAAGTAAACTCTTCAGTTTGGTAGACCACCTCGGTATTAGAGCCGGTATACTCGAAAGGGATGCTTTCCAGAACCATGGTATCGATAACGTCTTCCTTATGAATATCGAAACGCCGGGAGGCGTATTTATCCATCTTCATTGTTGATCCCTCCAATAATGTCCTGAATATTGTAACATCATTTGCAATCTCAGAATATTCTAGGTAAACTCACAGGCATAATCAATCGCGGACTATACAAGTGATCAATAACCAAAAAGTAGGGGCGGTCATCGCCGCAGCCGGCTCCAGCCAGCGGATGTCAGGTATCGATAAAATTTTTGCTGATCTGATTGGCGCCCCGGTCTTGTCGCGAGTAATCGATGTGTTCCAGGAATGTAAGGCAGTCGACCAGATCGTTATCATTATTAATCAACACAACCTGGACAAAGGAAAAAATCTTGTCGCCGCCAGGTCATGGCCGAAGGTAAGCGGAATTTATCCGGGGGGAGAAAAACGCCAGGACTCGGTCACCAGGGGACTGGAACAACTTCACGACTGCCGTTGGGTAATCATTCATGACGGAGCCCGTCCTTTAGTAACCACTGATTTGATACAACGCGGCCTGGACACAGCAGGGGAGACCGGGGCGGCGATCGCAGCCGTTCCGGTTACCGATACTATTAAGGTTGCTGGTGAAGACCTTTTAGTCCAGGGGACTCCCCCGCGTCGTAATCTCTGGTCTATCCAGACGCCGCAGGTATTCCGTTTCGATATTATTGAATCCGCCTATAAGCAGCTTAAGTATGAGGTGTCCGATGATGCCAGTGCAGTGGAACACCTTGGTTTTAAGGTTAAAATCTACCAGGGGTCATATGATAATATAAAAATAACTACTCCGGACGACCTGGAAATCGCCGGACTATTATGGCGAAAACATGGCCGTTAGACAACGCATTGGGATTGGACATGATGTACACCAGTTTATGGCCGGCCGAAAGTTGGTACTCGGCGGGATAGAAATACCTTATGAAAAAGGTTTGGAAGGTTGGAGCGATGCCGATGCCCTGACACATGCAATAATCGATGCTTTACTAGGAGCAGCAGGCATGGGCGACATCGGCCGGCATTTCCCTCCCGGCCACCCCGAATACAAAGGTATTTCCAGTATAAAGTTATTGGCAAAAGTAAATGACTTACTGACCGGAGCCGGATGGCAGGTCGGAAATATCGATACTACTATTATCACCGAGCAGCCCCGGCTCAGTAGCTATATCGAAAACATGCGGACCGAGTTAAGCCAGACGTTGCGTACGGCGATCGACCAAGTCAACATCAAAGCAGGTACTTCCGAGGGGATGGGTTTTACCGGGCGGGGTGAAGGCATCGAAGTCTTCGCAGTAGCCTTAATCGAAAATATCGAGTAATATTTGATATGAGTTATATAAGGGATATCAATCAACCGATAACTTTTTCAAGCATGATTTACAATAACTGCCTGTGTCCCCTGCCCCGTTCCAGGGGCATCAATTAAGTTATTCTTGTTTTACAATTGTAGAAATCTTCATACTACTTTAGCCGGGTTTATGATTATCAGTGACTTAAATATTACGAGGTGAAATATCCGATGAAAATATTGAATACCATGTCCGGACGGAAGGAAGAATTTATACCAAACAGCGATAAAGTAACCATGTACGTCTGTGGTGTTACTCCTTATGCCGAATCACACCTCGGGCATGCCATGTTCGCCGTGGTCTTTGATACCGTGCGGCGTTATTTACTTCACCGTGGCTACAAGGTTATATATGTCCGTAATATTACCGATATTGAAGACAAAATCATCGAACGGGCGAATAAACTGGGCATTCCTACACGGGAGTTGGCCGAGAAGTTCGCCAACCGGTTCTTTGAAGATATGGGGATGTTGAACGTCATGAAACCGGATATTACGCCCTATGCGACTGAAGAAATCCCGAAGATGCTGGAAGTGATTGCAGGGTTGGTCAACAAAGGCCATGCCTATCCGGCCGGCGGCAGTGTATATTTCCGGGTCAACAGCATGTCCGACTACGGTAAGTTGTCCCACCGCAGCCTGGACTCGATGATGGCGGGCGCACGCATCGAACCAGGTGAAGAGAAAGAACATCCCATGGACTTTGCCCTTTGGAAAGCGGCCAAACCGGGAGAGCCATCATGGGACAGTCCCTGGGGAAAGGGGCGGCCGGGTTGGCATATCGAATGCAGCGCCATGTCTTTGAGATATCTGGGAGAACAAATCGATATCCACGGCGGCGGACAGGACCTGATATTCCCGCACCACGAGAATGAAATCGCCCAATCAGAATGTTTTACCGGGAAAAAGCCGTTCGTGAAATACTGGATGCACAACGGTATGCTGCAACTCGGAAACGAGAAAATGAGTAAATCTCTCGGCAACCTGGTCACAATCAGGCAGGTACTGGAAAAGCATACCGGCGATGCCGTCCGGTTGTTCATCTTAGGTTCTCATTACCGGAGCCCGCTGACATATTCGGAAGAAACCTTATCAGCTGCGGAATCAGGAGCGGAGCGACTCCGGCAAGTCGCCGGTATTATACCAAACGGACAGGCATCTGCAGCGATTGATGTAGAAGCCTACCGTACCCGGTTCCAGGAAGCAATGGATGATGATTTCAATACTTCACAAGCTATATCAGCAGTGTTTGACCTGGCCCGGGATATCAACCGGGAACGGGATGCCGGGCATGATATTTCAACTGCTAAAGCTTTATTCACTGAATTAACAGGGATACTCGGACTGACACTTAAAGCTCCGGAATCCGGGACTACCGATGCAGCCCCATTCATCGAACTACTTATTGCAACCAGAAAAAACCTGCGCCTTATAAAACAGTTCCAACTAGCTGATGAAATCCGGAACAAACTGGCGGAACTAGGCGTCACACTGGAAGATACGCCCCAGGGAACAAGCTGGAAAAAGAAATAACGAGAGTAGAATTTCCATAACCGATGATCGCAAATATCATTAGCTATATCACCCGCCGTGAAGGAAGGAAATTCCTGCAACTTAATGAGCACATCGATGATTCCTTCACGGCAGCCTCCATCATGGGGCATGAGCAGCAGCCGGCACTTTACATCCATATTCCCTTCTGCCGGACATTATGCCCTTTTTGCTGCTTCAACCGTTACCTGTTCAAAGAAGATACCGCCCGGCAGTATTTCAGAAACATGCGTAAAGAACTTGATCTTTATATCAACCGCGGTTTCAAGTTCTCCAATTTTTATTTCGGTGGAGGCACGCCGCCTATACTCATGGATGAGCTACTCAGCTTCATCGATTACTTGAAACAAAATTTCGATGTCAAGGAAATCTCGTTGGAAACGACCCCGGCGGAGATTACTCCGGACACAGTGAACCGTTTATCACAAGCAGGCATTAAACGTCTTTCAATCGGCATTCAGAGTTTTAATGATGAAATACTGAAAAACATGGGACGGGTGACGCTTACCGGAGACCAAATCAAAGAAAAAGTGTTAATAGCCCAGGGCAACTTCGAAACCGTGAATCTCGACCTTATCTTCAACTTCCCCTTCCAATCTATAGAACAGTTTCAGGCTGATATAGATACTTTTAAAAACATGAGGATCGACCAGGCTACTTTCTACCCCTTGATGGCCTCCCCGCATAAACGCAGTGTTATGGAACGTAAATTCAACCGCGTCGATACCACCCGGGAGAAAAAATTTTACGACATCATCCTCCATGAACTATATGACAGCGGCTATCACGCCTCCACAGCATGGTGCTACTCCCGGGGTAAACGGATGATCGATGAATATGTGATTGAATACGATGACTATATCGGGATTGGCTCCGGATCGGTAGGAATCGTTAACGGTAACTTTTTAGTCAACTCTTTTTCTCTGGAAAAATACGGTGAATTGATCAATCAGGGCAAGTTGCCGATTGCCGGTTGGCGTAAGTTGACTTCAAAAGAAGCCCTGCGATATTACTTACTGACGGCTTTATTCGGACTATCGGTAGATTCCGATAAATTCCGCCGCCGGTTTCGGGATAGTATCGAAAAGAAACTGTTTCTCGAAATCCAGGCTTTACGTACTTGCGATATAGTAGAGGGCAAAGACCGGATTAATGTTACACGTCGCGGTATGTTTCCGGTGAACATTATGATGCGCGATTTCTTTTCTTCTCTAAACGGCTTGCGGGAACGTTACATCGAAGAACAGAAATAACTACTTGACAGCGATATGCACACCCGCTGCTCCCCATAGCAGCGGCCGGTAGACAACCTCACGAAATCCCGACGCTTTTAAGAGTTCTCTGACTTCATCCGGACTAAAGAAACGCCGTGCTGATTCCGTCAGGTACTTATATGCGCCTTTGTTCCCGGACAAACACCGCCCTACCCCATAAACATATGTCCTCAGGTATAAATGGAACCACCAGCGGATGAATTTCGACTTTGGTTGGCTTGATTCCACAATAACCAATCTCCCGCCCGGAACAAGTACACGGAATATTTCTGCCAGGTGGAAATTCGCTATCGGATTTTTGTAAACCAGGTTGCGGAAGGCGAAAGAGATGGAAACAGTATCGAAGTAATCATTAGCAAAAGGCAGGCTGGCCGCCTCTGACTGGGTAAACGCTATCCTATCCTTACCCAATAAAGTATCCGCCTTAGTCCGGGCTGCCTCCAACATCTCAGGGCTAAAATCCAGTCCGAATACGGCGATATAGGTTTTAGCTAACTGGACGAGATTAATAGCCATGTCGCCAGTACCACAGCCCAGGTCTAGAATACGCCTGGGCCCGGAACCCAGGCATTCATGAGCCGCGATATCGCGCCATTTTTTATCCAATCCCAGGGTGATGATCCTGTTGATCTGGTCGTAATGCTTCGGAATGGCATTGAACATGCCGAAAAGCGGCTTATTTTTAGGGTCCTTGACTTCCGGTCCAGTCATACTTTTTAAAGGCATGGTCATTATTTTTCTTCTGGCCAGCCCCGATTATATCACTTTATCCAAAACATAACCGATGCCCAGCAGCAACTGGGTCATCAAAACTACGAATACATTATTACCCATGGCGGAGATTAAACGGCTAAATTCTTCAGACCTGAGAGCACCTTTGATCGCCTTAACCGCAAGGGGAAAAGTTAGTAAGCCGAATAAACTAAAAACCGGCATTTGACGGAGAATAACTGCCAGAATAATCCACGCATAAACCGCCAGGGTAACGATCGAATATACGATGCCAGCTTTACGCCGCCCTTCGGTAATGGGTAGAGTTTTCCTTCCCGCATTCCGGTCGGCTTCAATATCCGGGAATTCATTAAGCAGTAGTAAGTTATAGACCAAGAGTCCGGAAGGGACTGAAGCAATAAGTGCCGGGATTGTATACTCGCTGGTCTGAACAAAAAAGACACCAAGAATGGGTAAAGTACCCAAGCCCAGACCGGCCGCCCATTCCGGATACCTGGTTTTCAGGATCAAAGGGGAATAGATAAAAATACAAATTCCCGCCACTAGCAGTAATGGCAACAGAGGCCAGCCTGAACTGATAACGAAATAGACCCCGACGAGAAATATAATACCGAAGGATATCAACCCAAACCAAAATACCTGGCGGGGCGTCATTTTTTGAGCCGGAAGTATTCCCGAACCACCGCTAAAAGGAGTCCTGGGGGTATTCTGGTCAATACCACTGCGAAAATCAAACCAGTCATTAATGATATTGACACTGGCATGTGCCAGTACCAAACCGAGTCCGGCGAGAATCGCCATCCATGGATTAAAAAGATTGGTGGTGTTCCAGGCAATAGCCGTCCCCAGGAAAGCCAGGATAACCGAGAGTATCAAGAATTGCGGCCTTGTTTCTAAAAACCATACTTTCAGATTCATTTATTATGCAGCTTACTGGTATGTTTTATTCAATATTCTTCATAAACTAACTATTGTTTATTGTGCAATGGGCGATACAAATTTTAGCTTCCGTACTATAAACAGGACATCTCATGGTTAAAATCCAGTCAATTAACAGTAATCTCCTGATTTTCCCCATGATATTTCCATACTCAAAGGTACTAGGTTACCAATAATGAGACCAGAGCTATGGTAACAAAAAGGACCACCAGAACGATCGTTGCCTGGAACATCGTTTTTTCAATGCCACGGCGTGTCCGATATACAGTGTCCTGCTGTCCGAAGATACCTCCCAGTCCTCCCCCACGGACCTGAATCAAAATAACCATTATGAGGGCTACTGAAAGCACGATTTGTGCGATATTCAGGAAAAGTTCCACTTTATACTCCTGTCAGCTTTTTTTTCACCAGATCGTTCACTAATTGCGGATTAGCCCTGCCCCTGGTAGCCTTCATTACCTGGCCAACCAGGAATTTAATGGCGGTCTCTTTTCCCGCACGGAAATCTGCTACCGCCTGCGGGTTTGCTTTAATAATCGCTTCGACCTGTTCTTCTATTGCGGCTGAGTCGCTGATCTGTCCCAGCCCTTTTTCTTTGACTATCTCATCAGCAGTTTTACCGCTGTTAAACATTTCTTCCAGTACCGCTTTGGCTGTCGCCGTACTGATGACCGACTTTGACTCCAGGCGCAACAAGCCGGCCATTTTATCAACATCAATCCGTGCGGTGAAGTCGTTGATGTCCATATTATGCATATTCATCAACGCACTAGCAGGCCCGAGAAGCCAGTTTCCGGCATCTCTGGCCGTCTTCGCGGCTCCGGTTTTTACCAATTTTTCGAAATACTCAGCTAAAGACTTAGCCGCGGTTAATAATCCCGCATCGTAAGCAGGAAGACCATACTGGCCGACAAAGCGATCCAACCTTGCCTCGGGGAGTTCAGGTAGATTAGTCTTCATATCCGCAACCCATTTCTTGTCTAATACCATCGGCGGCAAGTCCGGTTCCGGGAAATACCGGTAATCGTGAGCATATTCTTTACTCCGCTGCGAAACGGTCTGGCTTTTTTCTTCCACCCAACCCCTGGTTTCCTGGACGATTCTCTCTCCCGTTTCGACAGCTTTTCTCTGGCGGACTGCTTCGTATTCCAAAGCCCGGAAAACAGCCCGGAAGCTGTTCATGTTTTTTACTTCAACTTTAGTCAAGTATTCGTTTGACCCTACCGGACGAATACTGATGTTGGCATCACAACGGAATGCTCCCTCTTCCATATTCGCGGTTGAGACTCCAAGGTATTGCAATATACTACGGAGTTTCATGAGATATTGCCGGGCTTCTTCCGGAGACCTCAAATCAGGTTCACCAACAATTTCCATCATCGGTATCCCGGAGCGGTTCACATCCACCAGAGTATAAGTTTCCGCCATGGTAGCACGGTGCATAAGTTTAGCCACATCTTCTTCAAGGTGTACCCTGTTGATACCGGCCCGGCGCTCTTTACCATCGGCTACAATAATCATACTCCCGTCCTTACCGATCGGTTTATCAAATTGGGAAATCTGGTAGCCTTTCATAAGGTCAGGATACGAGTAGTTTTTACGGTCGAATTTTGTATATTCAGATATTGAGCAGTTTAAAGCCAGAGCGGTCATTACCGTATATTCGACAGCTTGTTTATTGATAACCGGCAAGACACCCGGCATGCCCAGGCAGACCTGGCAAACATGGGTATTCGGCGGTGTATTTTCATATTCAGCGCTGCAGCCACAGAACATCTTGCTGTTCGTTTTAAGATGTACATGGACTTCCAGCCCGATAATAGTTTCGTATTCCATATTACAAACGGTTAGTATAGCAGTTAGTTAAGGGGAGTGACAAGAATAAGTGATTATTCAGGCTCAAATACAACGCCTGTTTTCCAGACTGGCTTTTTTTGCTCGAAGATAACAGGAGATGTTAGTATAGGTATAATGATATCGAAAATAAGGGATATCCTTTCCCACCGCAACGTACAAAAAATTATGGAGACCGACCGCATTCGGGCGGCAGTATTAGTACCGCTATATAAAAAATACGGCGAGTATTTTGTTATTTTCACCCGCCGTACTCAGAATGTCAGCACCCATAAAGGCCAGATATCCTTTCCCGGCGGGGTCCGGGACCGGACTGATGCCTCGTTGCTGGATACTGCCTTGAGAGAAAGTATGGAGGAAGTTGGCATCACTACCAACTCAGTCGACGTATTAGGACAGCTAGATGACTTTGCCACCCTTGTTTCTTACTTCGTTATTTCTCCGTTTATCGGCTTGATCCCCTGGCCGTACCAACTTACCATTAGCGAATCAGAGACGGCTGAGATCATCCACGTGCCGATTTCAGCATTACTTGATAAGACTTGTATGAGTGAAGGCAATGAAATCGTAGACGATGAACTCGTTCCGGCTTGTTTTTTTACTCATAACGGAAATATTATCTGGGGAGCGACAGCCCGGATTCTGAAGCAGTTCCTTGAGATATGGAAAGAAGCCGCAGTTCAACCTGATACCGGCAGGGACATGACCTAGAAATGTTGGCCCCCCATACTTTCCCTATTATTTTAAATATTTCCACTATTACACCGGCATATTCCGATCTGCTTACGATATTACTCATCGCCCTCGGCCTTTCCGCCGACTGCTTCGCCGTGGCTCTCAGTGCCAGTTTATCAAAAACAAAACACACACGTACCGGGATAATACGTACCGCCTTATCTTTCGGACTCTTCCAGGCTGCCATGCCCGTACTGGGATGGTTGGCCGGACGGTCTTTTGTAGCAGTCATCAGTGATTATGACCACTGGATCGCTTTCGGGCTGCTGGCTCTTATCGGCGGAAAAATGATTTGGGAATCCTTGACCGAAAAAGAGGAAAAAGAGCGTAATATCTCCCATGGTTGGACATTAGTCACCCTTTCATTCGCGACCAGTATCGATGCCCTGGCCGTCGGCTTGAGTTTTGCTTTCCTTGAAGTAAATATATGGTTCGCCGCCGGTATCATCGGTATAGTCGCGTTTCTTGCTACCATCCTGGCTTTTCTTGTCGGCATGAAGGTGAGTGGGGTTTTAGGTAAACGGGCCGAGTTAGTAGGCGGTACGGTCCTGATCGGTATCGGATTGAAAATCCTGATCGAACACCTATTGGATTAACCCTAAAAAGCAATCGACCAATCCTTTAATAAGGTATTTCGTTAATATTAATAGGCAGCAGACAATTTACGTTTGTCCCAACAGTCAAATATACGTAAAGGAGAAACCGGCTTGAGAAAATTATCGATACTGATTGTTATGGCTATTTTAGTGGGGTTGGTAATGTTTTCAGGTTGTTCCGGTACAGAATCCGAGTCATTACTTTTACTGAAACAAAATGAAAATAAATGGACGACGCAGTCACAGCTTTTCAACCAAAGCTATACTTATACGATACGCATCGGGTGTTTCTGCCCTGAAGATATCACATCTCCGGTAAGTGTACTGGTATTTTCCGGTAAGACCGATTCCGTTGTTTATCAGGAAAATGGAACTCCGGCGACCAAGGAAGTTTTTGCTACGATCGATACCATCGAAGACCTTTTTGCTATCATACGGAATGCCATTAACGATGAGGTTGATGAATTGACAGTAGAATATGATCCTATCCTGGGATACCCGGCTTCGATAAGTATCGACCCGATAAAAACCGCCGTAGACGAAGAACGGGGGTATACGATCCTGGACTTTGCAATATTAAAGAAATAATTTAGAAATAATCAGGACGTTAGTAATCCCGCAAAGATCAGCAGAGACCATGTTTGTTAGATATTCAAGTCTTCAGGTTCGGGTTTACCAGGCAACAGGCCCACCCGCACCGCCTCCCGGAGTGTTGCCGCAGTGATAATCTGAATACCCTGCGGTGCGGCTATCGCCCGGGCTCCGGAACGGGGGATCAAACAACGTTTAAAACCCAATCGTGCAGCCTCATTCACCCGGCGTTCGAGTTGAGTTACGGAGCGCAGTTCACCACTCAATCCCACCTCACCCACCACGGCCAATTCGGGGTCGATCGGGCTGTCACGGAAACTGGAAGCGATAGCCAGGGCAATTCCCAGGTCAGCCGCCGGCTCATCTATCTTCAAACCTCCGGTGACATTTACCATGATATCCTGGTTACCCAGCTTCAAACCGACCCGTTTTGATAGTACCGCCGCAATCAAGAGAAGGCGGTTAAAATCAATCCCGTTTGCAGTACGGCGAGGTTGTCCGAAACTTGTCGGATTGGTCAAAGCCTGTATTTCTACCAGGAGCGGCCGGCTGCCTTCCAGGATAGGAACAACAACCGAACCGACCGGGTCAGTCCCCCTCTGTGAAAGAAATATCTGTGAGGGATTAGTCACTTCGACCAATCCCTGTTCTTTCATTTCAAAAACACCGATCTCGTTTGTCGAACCAAAGCGGTTTTTCACACAACGCAACAACCGGTGCGCACTGAACTGTTCACCTTCGAGGTAGAGGACTACATCAACGATATGCTCAAGCGTTTTCGGTCCGGCGATTGCTCCTTCTTTAGTGACATGCCCAGTCACAAACACCGGCACTCCACTGGACTTAGTCCACTGCATCAGTCGTGAGGTACATTCCCGCACCTGGCCGATGCTGCCGGGGCTGGCTTCCATATCGGACATAGATACCGCCTGTATGGAATCGACCACTACCATTCCGGGAGACAATGCTTCAACCTGTTCTATTATCGTATCCAAATCTGTTTCCGCCAACAGAAATAGACCATTGCCCCCGATGCTCAACCGGTCTGCCCGTAGTTTAACCTGCCGTTCTGTCTCTTCGCCTGATACATAAACCACCTTATTTTGCATGGCCGTCATCATTGCCGATACCTGTAATAATAAGGTCGATTTTCCGATACCCGGCTCCCCCCCCACCAATACCAGAGAACCCGGAACGATTCCTCCACCCAGTACCCGATTGAACTCTTGAAGAGGCAGTATGATACGGTCGTGGGTTGTAACCGTCACTGCAGATAATTCCCGGGCAGGTTTAACCGGGCGTGGCGTTCCCTTAGACACTACAGGAGCAACAGCTCGGGTTTCGACAAAGGTATTCCACTGTTGGCAGGAGGGACAACGCCCCAGCCATTGTATACTCTCCCTGCCGCACTGTTGGCAGACATAAATATTTCGAGAGGTAGGATGATTAACTTTATTCACAGCTTGACTTTACCTGATTCGCTCTTTTTAATCAAGAACAGTTTTCATCACAATCTTAATAAACTAATAGGGGGCTTTACTTTCCCTTTCGGGATAGTCAAGCCCCTTTTAGTCTGGATACCATCACACGATTTTAGTACTTGATCGGGGATAAAAGACTAGTAATCGATTACGGCAATTACTCCGCCGGAGGAAACTACATCCCCTGTTTTTACCTTCAGATCGGTTACTTTACCTGATACCGGAGCCATAATCGGGTTTTCCATTTTCATAGCCTCAATGGTGCAGATGACATCCCCCTCCTGTACGCTATCGCCCAACTTGGCTTCGACACTGATGATTTTCCCCGTGATCGGGACTTCGATGATCTCTTGTGGCATATCACACTCCTTCTCATTTACAAATGACGGTATACTGCTAGAAAGACAAAACGCTTTTTGACCTGTTCAAGAAACACTATCGCTTCGATATTCTACCCCAGCCGGGGCTTCTGTGACAAACAATGAGGGTGGGTTCCGCAAGGTTCCCACCCTCTTATACTCATTTCCAGCTAATTAATTCAGGATTTTCCCTCACTGGCTACAGCCCCCACCACGGTCTCAGCAGCATTATGGACGACGATATCGTCACCTTCCCTATCAACCACTGCTGTGTCACCTTCCCGGAAATGACCGCGTAACAGGCTATCCGACAACTTGTCTTCGACCAGGTTCTGAATAACACGGCGCAATGGCCGGGCTCCGAAGACTTCGTCGTATCCTTTGTCTCCAAGCAAATCTTTGGCACTTTCAGTAACTTCCAGTTTGATACCTTTCTCCGCTAACTGTTTGGATACATTCATAAGATTTAGATCGACGATCTGGCGGATATGCTCTTTTGTAAGAGTATGGAATACCAGCACGGCATCGATACGGTTAAGGAATTCCGGCCGGAAAGCTTTCTTGAGTTCGTCTTGAAGTTTGTCCTTCATCGTCTCGTAACTCTTCTGCTGTGCCTTAGTATCATCGTTCTGGGGCATAAAACCAAGGGTGGAGCGTTTTCGTATAGTCTCCGACCCGATGTTACTTGTCATGACGATGATGGTATTGCGGAAATCAACCCGCCGTCCTCGGGCATCAGTCAGATGTCCATCATCGAATATCTGCAACAGAATGTTAAAAACATCGGGATGCGCTTTTTCTATTTCGTCCAGTAGTATCACAGAATAGGGTTTTCTTCTCACGGCTTCAGTAAGTTGGCCGCCTTCATCATAGCCAACATATCCGGGAGGAGCACCTACCATACGAGACACGGTATGACGCTCTTGATATTCGGACATATCCAGACGAATCATGGTATCTTCACTGCCAAACATAAAGTTTGCCAGCGCTTTGACCAGTTCGGTTTTACCAACACCTGTCGGCCCCAGGAAAATAAAGTTGCCTATCGGCCGTTTCGGATCCTTTAAACCAGCCCGAGCCCGCCTAACGGCTCTAGAAATAGTCTCAATAGCTTCATCCTGGCTGATGATGCGCTTGTGTAAGGCTTCTTCCATATGGAGTAAACGGGCAGTCTCGTCACCAGTCAGTTGTACAGCCGGTACACCGGTCCACATGCTGACAACTTCGGCGATATCTTCCTTGGTGACTTCAGCCCGGCTTTGTTCTTTTTCCGCCTGCCACTGTGCTTCAATCTTCTTCCGTTCTTCTTCGGCCTTCAATTCTTTCTGTCTGAATTCGGCCGCCTGGTCATATTTCTGCTCAGCTAAAGCGGTTTCTTTTTCTTTACGGAAGCGATCTTCCGTACTCTTTCAATTTCTTAACTGAAGACGGGACACTGCCAAATTTGATCCGCTTTACGTGACGAAGCCTCATCGATCAAATCGATCGCTTTATCCGGTAGAAACCGGTCCGGAATATATCTGGCAGCCAGAGTGACAGCAGCTTTTAGTGCCTCGTCACTGATAACTAGTTTATGATGCTCTTCATAACGTACCTTGATGCCGCGCAGAATCTCAATCAGCATCTTCGATCGATGGTTCATCTACCGTTACCGGCTGGAATCTACGCTCAAGAGCGGCATCACGTTCTACATGTTTACGATAATCATCAAGTGTAGTTGCCCCGATGCAGCGTATCTCACCTCTGGCCAGTGATGGCTTCAGAATACTGGCCGCATCCACAGCACCTTCAGCTGCGCCGGCACCCACGATAGTATGGAATTCATCAATGAACAGGATGACAGTTGCCGCTAGCCTTGATCTCTTCAAGGATCTTCTTTAACCGCTCTTCGAATTCACCGCGGTACTTAGTACCGGCGACCACACCCGCCATATCCAGGGTGATGATTCGCTTATCTTCCAGAGTTTCCGGAACATCTCCGGAGGCGATGCGATGAGCCAAGCCTTCCACGATGGCTGTCTTACCAACACCCGGTTCACCGATGAGAGCGGGATTGTTCTTGGTACGGCGGCTTAAAATCTGGATGACCCGACCGATCTCCTTCTCCCGTCCGATCACCGGATCCAGTTTACCTGCCCGTGACGCGGCTGTCAGATCAACACCAAGCTGGTCTAGAAGTGGGGTACGGTTGGTAGCTAGGCCGGGTTGTCTTGGGTTTAGCGGTAGTTCTGGCTCAAAGCACGTACTACTTCAGCCCGTGCCTGCTCCAGGGTAATCCCGAAACTCTCCAGAACACCTGCGGCCACCCCTTCGCCTTCATGGAAAAGCCCGAGATAGAAGATGCTCGGTACCGATATAGTTATGACCAAGGCGCCGGGCTTCGTCGATGGCCAATTCGATAACACGTTTAGCACGCGGGGTTAAGGCCAATTTCTCCAGTGGTGGCTTTTTCACCACGTCCGATAATATATTCAACAGCAGACCGGACTTTACTGAGAGTCACTGCCCATACTGATAAGGACTTTAGCGGCCACACCTTCTTCTTCCCTGATAAGACCGAGCAAAATATGCTCAGTCCCGATATAGTTGTGATTCAGGTGCTGCGCTTCTTCCTGGGCAGCTGTCAGAACTCTTCGGGCCCTCTCCGTAAATTTTTCAAATCGACTAGTCATTATCGTCTCCTTAGAAAGCCTGTGAGGTATTTTATCCCGAATATACTAACAATTATAGGTCAATTCAGCTCGATAATCAAACGCAGGCGACTTAGGATGTGCGATAAAAAAATAAAAGCCTCCTGGCGATGGCATATTTTCCACAAGAAGCTGCCTTCTCAGTATCGTCTGCGCTGAGGCGTTTCACTTCCGTGTTCGGGATGGGAACGGGTGGTGCCACCTCGCTCTTATCACCAGGAGGCTTTTACGGCAATTTTGACAATATACCGATATGAGCCTGATATATGATTATTGACCGGAGTTTATACCGATCTGTTCAAAAGTCCAATCGAATAGGACTTTAGTTTGTATATTCTAATACCAACTCTGAAGCAGGTCAAGCCCTCGACCATTAGTATGGCTTAGCTAAACACATTACTGTGCTTACACATGCCACCTATTAAGCAAGTAGTCTACTTGCGGTCTTACTCCTTTCCCTTGCGGGAAAGATGGGAGATCTCATCTTGGGGCAGGTTTCGCACTTAGATGCTTTCAGCGCTTATCCTAACCAGACGTAGCTACCCAGCGATGCCCCTGGCGGGACAACTGGCACACCAGAGGTCTGTTCCTCTCGGTCCTCTCGTACTAGAGAGAACCCCCCTCAAATCTCCAGACGCCCACGACGGATAGAGACCGACCTGTCTCACGACGGTCTGAACCCAGCTCGCGTGCCGCTTTAACCGGCGAACAGCCGGACCCTTGGGACCTGCTCCAGCCCCAGGATGCGACGAGCCGACATCGAGGTGCCAAACCTTGCCGTCGATATGAACTCTTGGGCAAGATAAGCCTGTTATCCCCGGGGTAGCTTTTATCCGTTAAGCCACGGCCCTTCCACACGGTGCCGTAGGATCACTTTGCCCGACTTTCGTCCCTGCTCGACTTGTTGGTCTCACAGTCAAGCCCCCTTATGCCAATGCACTCAGCGAGTGATTTCCATCCACTCTGAGGGGACCTTTGGGCGCCTCCGTTACTTTTTAGGAGGCGACCGCCCCAGTCAAACTACCCGCCAGACACTGTTCCCCTGCTTGCACAGAGGTTAGAGGCTAGACTCATCAAGAGTGGTATTTCAACGTCGGCTCCATCCCGACTAGCGCCGGAACTTCATAGCCTCCCACCTATCCTACACAAGATAAGACCAGACTCAATGCCAAGTTGTAGTAAAGCTCCACGGGGTCTTTTTGTCCTGTCGCGGGAAACCCGCATCTTCACGGGTACTTCAATTTCGCCGAGCCCCTCGTTGAGACAGCGCTCAAGTCATTACACCATTCGTGCGGGTCGGAACTTACCCGACAAGGGACTTCGCTACCTTAGGACCGTTATAGTTACGGCCGCCGTTCATCGGGGCTTCGGTTCAAAGCTTCGCTTGCGCTAACCTCTCTCCTTAACCTCCCGACACTGGGCAGGTATCGGCCCCTATACTTCAGCTTACGCTTTAGCAGAGACCTGTGTTTTTGTTAAACAGTTGCTTGAGCCTGTTCTGTGCCACCCCAACTAAGTTGGGGTCCCCCTTCTCCCTAAGTTACGGGGTAAATTTGCCGAGTTCCTTAACGAGGGATCACTCGATCACCTTAGGACTTTTATCCTAACCTACCAGAGTCGGTTTGCGGTACGGGCGACTTCGCTTCAATGGCAACGAGGTTTTTCTTGTCGATTTGAGTAAGTCCAAATCGTCTTGGGTCTCCCCTCAACTTCCCCCCAACCTCAACTAAAATCCAGAGTGGATTTACCTGCTCCGGCATCATCTTGGTTAAGGGACACACCATGTCCAATAGGTATGCTTGGTTTACCCTTCCGCTTCCCCCTTTGCCTCTACGAAATCGGTACGGGAATGTTGACCCGTTATCCATCGCCTACGCTTGCCAGCCTCGGCTTAGGCCCCGACTAACCCTACGCGGATTAACCTTGCGTAGGAAACCTCAGGTCTTCGGTGGGCGTGTTTTCCACACGCCTGACGCTACTCATGCCGACATTCTCACTTCCCTTCGCTCCACCGTACACTCACGTGACGACTTCGCAGCAAAGGGAACGCTCCCCTACCCTTCTCCCGATTTACATCAGAGAAGCCATAGCTTCGGTGACAGACTTAAGCCCCGCTGGATTTTCGGCGCGGCACCACTAAACCAGTGAGCTGTTACGCACTCTTTAAAGGGTGGCTGCTTCTGAGCCAACCTCCTGGCTGTCTGGGCAGCACTACTTCCTTTCCCACTTAGTCTGTGCTTAGGGACCTTAGCTGATGGTCTGGGCTGTTCCCCTCTCGACAATGGATTTTATCACTCACTGTCTCACTCCCGGACTAAAGCTAATGGCATTCTTGGTTTGGTTGGAGTTGGTAAGATGTTATCTCCCTAATCCATCCAGTGCCTTACCTCCACTAGTGACCATCCGAGGCTGTACCTCAATACATTTCGGGGAGAACCAGCTATCCCTGGGTTCGTTTGGCATATCACCCCTATCCACAGCTCATCTGACAGCTTTGCAACGCTGACCAGTTCGGACCTCCACCCCGATTTTATCGAGGTTTCATCCTGGCCATGGATAGCTCACCCAGCTTCGGGTCTAATCCGTGCTACTTTCCCGATAAATCGGGATACGCCCTATTCAGACTCGCTTTCGCTACGGCTCCGCGACTTCAATCGCTTAACCAGCAACACAGATTAACTCGCCGGCTCATTCTTCAATAGGCACGCCATCATCCCGATAAATCGGGACTCTGACCGCTTGTCAGTATACGGTTTCAGTTCTTTTCACTCCCCTTCCGGGGTGCTTTTCACCTTTCCCTCACGGTACTAGTTCACTATCGGTCATCAAGAGTATTTAGCCTTGCCACGTGGTCGTGGCGGATTCCCACAGGATTCCTCGTGTCCCGTGGTACTTAAGAACCGGAAAGAAGTCTACCCCTTTCGCCTACCGGACTATCACCTTCTGTGGTGGCCCTTTCCAGAGACCTTTGACTAGGGTTTGATTTGTAACTTCTCGGCTTATCTGAATCAGCCTTACCGGCCTTACAACCCCTAACAGACATAGGTTCCAGAACCACTAAGTCTGCCAGGTTTGGGCTATGTCCCCTTTCGTTCGCCACTACTCAGGGAATTTTGTCTTTTCCTCGGGGTACTGAGATGTTTCACTTCCCCCACTTACCTCCCTCCAGCTTATGTGTTAGGCTGGCGGTATCCCGATCACTCGGGATGGGTTGCCCCATTCGGGAATCCCCGGTTAAGCTTGTTTGGCAGCTATCCGAGGCTTATCGCAGCCGTACTACGCCCTTCATCGGCTCTTGATGCCAAGGCATTCACCGTATACTTTCACCCGCTTGACCTGCTTCAGATTTGATATTAGAAATTTAGAAACAGAACATCAACCCTATTCAGTTTTTAAGGTTCTCAGACACACAAAAGCGGCTTGGCGATAAATCGCCAAGCCGCTGCCTAGCTCTTCATCACCCGAACACAACTTTATGTGTGCAGATTCTTCATCAACAGAAAGACTATATCACACACCCAAACGCCTTGTCAATACTTTTTACCACCCCGCCCCCCACGCTCGACACAGATTCAAGGCATTTGTCTGTATTCCAACTATTTTTTATTAACGGTTTTGTTCAAAAATTCTTCCAGCTTGTCATCCATGCCGGCTAATATCAGGATATCCCCTGTTTTAACGGGCTCACTCAAGCTCGGAGATAGTATTATCTCATTTCGGCGCCTGATAAGCAAAGCCCCCACACTATCCTTACCCCTGGGCCCGATATCCAGATCATTAAGGGTGCGTCCGGTGATGTCTTCCTTTGCCTCGATACTAACGATACCATATCTGGAACTCACCGGCATATATGCTGTAACATTACCCAACGTTAGTTCATGAGCAATGCGGTTACCCATATCATATTCAGGTGAGACAACCCGGTCGGCACCGATTTTTGCCAGTATCTCTGCATGTAGATTATTGTTCGCCCTGGCAATGACGTAGGGGATACCCAATTTCTTCAGTAATACCGTCACCAATACACTGCTCTGGATATCTGAACCAATAGCCACGATACCGATATCGAAATCTTTGACTCCCAGTTCATTTAGCACCGCTTCATCTGTAGCATCAGCATGTACGGCATGCGACAACTGGGCTGAGGCTTGTTGCACCGCCCGTTCCCCAGCATCCACAGCTAAGACATCGTATCCACTGTCCGATAAAGCACTGGCGACACTCGTACCAAAGCGGCCTAAGCCAACAACAAGTACCTGCTTTTTCATGGCTTTTCTCCTAGCCTATTCTTATAATCTCTTTAGGATAACGATAGGTAGAAACTTTCTGTGCCTTCACCATGGTAAATATCAATGTTAGTGGTCCTAGCCTTCCGGCGAACATTGTCAACGCAATCACAATTTTTCCTATAATTGACAAGTCCGGTGTTATCCCGGTCGACAAGCCAACAGTACCGAAAGCTGAGACCGATTCAAAAGCCAGCGGCAAGAATTCGAAATCCTCGATAATTACTAGAAAGAAAACAACGATCACCAATAGTCCGACGGACAGCATCACAACCGCCAGCGCCCGGTAGATTTGAGATTCCATAAACTCCCTGCCAAATGCCCCGGGATGTTCTTTCCCCCTGATGGCTCCTATCATTGTGGCGAAGACAACACCGAAAGTACCGACCTTAATCCCGCCGGCAGTGGAACCGGATGCCCCACCGATGAACATCAATAACATAGTAAAGAATAATGCGTATGGAGCCATGCTGCCGATATCGAAGGAAGAAAAGCCGGCAGTCCTTGATATTACACAATGGAAAAACGAGTTTAGTATTTTACCTGGAAATGATAGAAGGCCTAGTGTATCCGGGTTGGTGGATTCTGTAGCTAATATAATAATTGTACCGAAAACTAGAAGAATTCCGCTTACCGTTAATACCATCTTGGAATCGACGGCCAACCGCATCGTTTTCCGGGACCGGAAGATATCCTGTAGTACAAGAAAACTGAGTCCACCTACGATTACCAATCCAGCAATGGTCAACATAAACAAAGGGTTATTTTGATATACCGTCAAGCTACTATTATTTCCCATTATGTCAAAACCGGCATTATTAAATGCCGAGACGGCGTGGAAGATAGATTTCCAGATCGCTTCAATTAAGGGAAATTCCCAATATATCTGGGAATAAAGTATCGCCGCCCCGACTATTTCCAACACCAGGGTAAATATCACCAGGTTACGTATGAGCCTGCGTACATCGCCGGTCTGATTCAGCCCAATAGACTCACCAACCAGCATCTTTTCCCGTAATCCAATCTTGCGTCCAAGCGCCACCAGAAAAAAAGTAGTGACGGTCATATAACCGAAACCACCAAACTGGATTAAGAGTAAAATCACGATTTCACCGAAGGTATTCCAATAATCCGCCGTATCCACTACAGTCAAACCCGTCACACAAACCGAAGATGTAGCCGTGAAAAAAGCGTTTATCGGCGAGGTAAACTTGCCTGATTCGGCGGCGAATGGCATCATCAACAATATGGAACCCAGGAGAATCATCCCGGCAAAACCGTAGATAAGAGTACGTAATGACGGCTGTGAGGATTTTTTCTCATTCTCGACGGGTATCAGCACCCGCCATGGTTCGATGCGGGGTACACGAAAAACCCGGTCGCCCGGTTTTCGTTGCCAGTCGAGAGAACTTCCTGATGAACCACTCATAATTGACAATTATACTTTTATGAAGATTATACACCAGTACGGCAACAAGTCTATTTTTCTCTCTTTGCTTTTTCAGAGGTATTGCGGAGAGGTAAGTGCTGACTTTTCCGGTAGACATAGAACACTAGAAATCCGATCAACAACCAGATGACCCCGATCCACCAAATATAAGGGTGGGTTATTATGACAATCAACCAAATAACAATGGTAGATAATAGTCCCAGGACTGCCGTCACCGGCAAACGGATGCCGTGTATCTTGATGTTACCCAATAATCTGAAGGGGCGTTCCTTGTCCGGATGTATCATGCGTAAGCGTAATATCGAAATATGAGCCGAAGCAAAAACCAGGAGCGCAGCAAAAACATAAAGTGCTGCGAGGTTAATGAAATGCTGCCGGGAAAACAGTCCGGGCAACAACATTATTACCGATATCAAGCTGAATACTACGACAGCAAGGTACGGTGTGCGAAACCTGCGGTGAATACTACCCAAGGATGCCGGGAGTTGCCGGTGCTTGGAAAGGTTGTAAGCCAGCCTGGTCATTCCCAGAATCCCGGTATTCGTCGCCATGATCAGGACGGTACATGCCAGGATGCTGACTAGACCCGGAAGCCAGTCACGGGTATATGTCAATATCCTGGTGAAAAAACTACGCAAGGTTTCAGATCGAATTCCCTCAGTTATCTGGTCTGGAATAATTGCATTTGATACGGCACTGGCAATCCCGGCCACCGGATGACGTGCCCAACCGATATCCGGGTCTCCCAGTTGCTGCGGAGTCATCGCCGTCAGTGCTGTTAATGAGATCCCGGCGAAAAGGATGAGTACCGTTACGACCATCAACATATAAGTCTGCGGCATCTTTTTCTCAGGCCGTTTAGCTTCCTCGGCATGTTGGGCAATCGATTCCACCCCCGAAAAACACAATGCAGCGATAGCGATCCCGAAAATAAGGTTGCCAGCCGTAGGCCAGTTCCCAATACCAAACATATTATTGTAGAGGACCGATGGCCCGGGGACAAAAAGTAACAATATCCCCAATACTATCAAAGCAATTAAAACGACAATATCGATACTGACAATAACGATATTCAACCCCGACCATTCTCCGATGCCAACAAAGTTCACTAACATAAGTATGACGATGACACCGATCGAAGTTAGCGTTCCCGATACTGGTTCACCAAGTACAGGCCAAAAATAACTAAGATACGGCGGGATGGCGTAAGCAGCAATCGCCACTGTAACAATATAAACTAACATGACTAACCAACCGGCAGAAAATCCGGCTAAATCGTTGAAAGCCAACCTGGCATAGTTGGCGGAACCTCCTCCCTCGGGAACCATTGCGGAACCTTCTGCATAAGTAAGCGCATTGAAAATATATATGATTCCAGCGATGCCAAGAGCAATCGGGGTAGCACCAAGAGCGATAAAAGCAATGACCCCCAAGGCAAAATAGATCGAAGATCCGACATCTCCATAACCGATACTGAATAAGCCGGGAATACCCAAAACTCTTCTCAGCCGGTATGGTCTAATTCGACTGGGCCGTATGACTTTATCAGCGGGTTTCGGCCGCCAACTTTCTTCCAATTCTTAACCTCAGGGAATATTTACTTTTAACATTTCGCACGATGAGCAGAATGCCTCAAGAATTCTATTCTGAATACCCACAAGTGTCAAAAGAAAAACCTTTCTGATATGGCAGTAAATTGAAATATAATACCTCTAGAGAGGATATTCCCTCTGCTATTGTCTATTGCCGGTACTACGTTTATAATTACCAATGCCTGATATGAAATCCTCAGAAACCGAATTCAACAAGATACTGGTTCCGGTAAGTGGAACTAAAGCCGACGATGAGGCTGTACGGTTAGCCTGTCGTCTCGCTAAAAAAACCAAAGGTAAAATTTGGGCTATCTATGTTATTACCGTAAAACGGGCTTTACCCCTTGACGCTGAACTTGAAACAGAAACCCGGTATGGCGAAGAAATTCTCGACCGGGCGTTAAGTATAGCAGAAGAGCAAGAATATGAACTTGAAACCGATCTGCTTCAAGCCAGGGAAGCCGGTCCAACTATCATTGACGAAGCAGTCGAACACCAGGCCGACTTAATTCTGATGGGAGTTGAATATAAAAGAAATTTCGGTCAGTTTAATCTAGGTAGTGTTGTCCCTTATGTCTTAAGAAATGCCCCAAGCCGTGTTATACTATATCAAGTGCGTATTTAACCATCGGCTTTTTAAAAATTTATTCTTATGAAAGTGTTAGTAATGGGTTGTGGTCGTACAGGAGCCCGCCTTGCCGGTCTACTAGATGCAGACGGGCATCAGGTCACAATTCTGGATATGGATTCTTATGCCTTCCGGCGTCTACCAGGTGAATTTCATGGCACTGCCCTTGTCGGTAACGGATTGGATGAGGAAGACCTGCGCCGGGCCGGCATCGAAGATACAGAGGTTTTCGTCGCCGTCAGCCAAGGCGATAACCGAAATATCATGTCTGCCCAAATTGCCAAGCATTTGTTCAATGTAAAGCGGGTCGTCTGCCGTATTTATGATCCATTACGTCAAGAGATTTTCGGTACCCTCGGAATCGAGGCTTTTAGCCCAACCCGCATCTTCGCCGATATGCTAAAAGAACAAATCGAAGGTAAAGGTAGCTGATGTATATCGTCGTAGTTGGGGGCGGCCGGGTGGGCTACTATCTTTCCCGCGCACTACTTGATGAAAAACACGAAGTTGTGCTGGTCGAGAAAGACCCTGATATATGTGATGCCATCAATGAAGAACTGGGTAGTGTATGTATCCGTGGTGATGGTTCAGAAGTAGCTATCCTATCGGATATCGGAACCAACCGGGCTGATATGCTTGTTGCCGTGACTGGAGATGATGACGACAATTTGGTCGCTTGTCAAATTGCGAAACACCACTTTAAAGTCCCCCGGACAGTCGCCCGTGTGGTAAATCCGGCTAATGCCAATCTCTTTAAAAAATTAGGAATCGATATTACCGTAGTCAGCACTAATCTCATACTGGAAAGTATTCAAGCAGAAGTACCGACCCATCCCCTTACCCATTTAATGACCTTCAACGACCGGGGGCTTGAAATCGTCGATATAAAGATCCTTAAGGAATCATCAACAGCGGGGAAAGCCATCAAAGACATTCCGTTACCGCCCGGAACTATTCTTTCCCTCATCATCCGTAATGGTCTTCGTCCCTTTGTACCTTCATCAGACACTATTTTATTCGCCGACGACCAGGTCATTGCAGCTACCCCGGCAACCTCCGAAGCCTCACTTCGTAAAGTCCTCGGCGAGTACTAAAAGCGGTTTCATCCTTTCCTGAATTCTCCGAATAAATCCCTATTATTAATGAAAACACTCGCTATCTTGACTTACATCCCTTATTAGCGGTAAATTATTTGCTGTTTGTCATTATTATCGCTGAAAATTTGACTGTTGTCATATGTTATTAAGAAAAAACTGGTTATGGGGAACACTATTAACTTTTCTCCTGATATTTATTATTACCGGCATTATCTTCGCCCGTTCCCGGTATGTTGCATCCTTGCCAATTGAAATTTTGCTTTCCTCCCCGGTTTCTTCTGGTGGGAATATATACATTAATGGCGGTATCGCCGTGCCCGGCTACTACTCATTTTCTTCCGGAGATACCATTAACGACTTAATACAAGCTGCCGGAGGGATCACCACTCCGGCAGACTCAACCAATCTGGAACTCCGTATACACGTAGTGAATGAAAACCGTTCACAGAAAATCGATATCAACCGTGCCGATGAATGGCTGCTGCAAGCTTTGCCTGGTATCGGAGAAACTCTAGCCAAACGTATTATTGACTACCGTCTACAAAATGGACCTTTTCCTGAGATAAGCAGCATTAAAAAAATATCAGGAATCGGAGAAAGTGAATTTAACAAGATAAAAGACTTGATTACTACCTCCGTGGAATGAATTCAGATTAACTAATATTTCCAGGACAAACTGTGTCGATAATTATTCTCAGCTTAGCCTGGTTACTTGGGACCCTTATTGGCCAATGTCTACATCCCGGACAAATATTTATCCTGTTCGGGTTATTACCCTTAACAGTAATTTTGATTTTCCGCCGTAACCTGGGCCAAAAACTCATTCTAGGCTTATTTTGTTTATTCTGTTTCATCAGTGCGGCGGCTCTCGTCAAACCATTTTCTCCAACCACCGGGGCATCTCTTCTTCGTTCTTATAATGGTATCGGGCCGGTTGAAATAAAGGGCATGATTAACCGTGATCCCGAATCCAGTTCAACGCAAAGCCGGCTCTATCTATCATCCTCAGCAATTTTAGTTGATGGTCACTGGACCGATATTTCCGGTGATGCCCTGTTATTCGTCCCAATATATCCGGAATACCGTTATGGAGAACAAATAATGATAGCAGGCATACTCGAAGACCCTTTTTCGCTGAACAATGTAGAATATACTGCCTATTTAGCCCGGCAAGGAGTTTTCTCGGTCATCGACTACCCTGAAATCACTGTAACCGGCTACGGAGGTTCTGTTTTCTTCCAATGGCTTCACTCTACCAGAAATGCCCTCAATCGCATACTGACCAGGATTCTACCAGAACCGCAGGCTGCTCTTGCCCAGGGCATCGTCCTGGGGATCCGTAGTAACATACCGGCGGACTTAAAGCAAGCTTTTTCCCAAACCGGCACTACTCACATCCTGGCGATTTCCGGTTTTAATCTCACAATAATTGCCGGCATCCTTTCTTCCTGGACACTGCGGCTTTTCGGCCGCCGGTATCACATACATATTTGGATTACAGCCATTATTATCTTTCTATACTCCTGCTTTACCGGCTTACAACCCCCGGTAGTACGAGCCGCAATCATGGTTGGTTGCTTCCTCGCCGCCGACTTTTTCGGACGACAAAAAAGCGGCATTATTGCCCTGTTCCTGACGGCAGTGATCATGACCGCTATCGATGCTGGATTGATATTTGACGCCTCGACTCAAATGAGTTTCCTGGCAATGGCCGGGCTAATATTTGTCACCCCATTATTTGAACAAGCCGGCCAACATATAATCGAACGGGTTACTCCTGAAAACCGGTCCCATTCTCTTCTTAAAGGTTGTATAGATAGTTATAGTGCCAGTCTGGGGGCGATGATAACTACCTGGCCTCTTGTAGCTTATTATTTCGATATCTTTTCCGGTATCGGACCAATAGCTACTTTTCTTGCCTTGCCTGTCATGCCGGCAATAATAATCATTTCTATACTTGCCAGCATTGTCGGCCTGATTGCATTGCCTATCGCCCAGGTTACCGGTTGGGTTGTATGGCTGCCATTGTCTTATCTAGTCATCGTGGTGACTTCCCTGGCACAATTACATGGTGTTGTAATCAATACCAATGGGCTTTCCCTCCAGTTCATTTTTATTTATTACAGTATACTCACCGTTATTTTATTTAGTGTATATAAGTACCAGTGGTTACTTCATATTATAAGTAGCCTGCGGCCATATCTCTCCCGGCTCTCTATCAAGTGGACGACTGTCTCCTTAATCGTCATTGCACTGTTTGTTTGGTTATTCGCCCTGAGTATGCCGGACCAGAACGTTCACGTCAGCTTTCTTAATGTCGGACAGGGAGATGCCATCCTGATCGAAAAAGGAACTCAGCAGATATTAGTCGACGGAGGTCCTGATCCTCAAGCAACCGTACTGGCCTTAAGTAAGAAAATGCCCTTTTGGGACCGCCATATTGATATGGTAGTACTTACCCATCCCGATTCTGACCACCTTGGCGGCCTGGTCGAAGTACTGAACCGTAACCGGATCATGTATATCTTTTCCGATAACTTAACCAACGATGCTCCTCTTTATCAGGAATGGTTAAATACTATCACCGAAAAACAAATCCGTTCCTTCACAGCCTGCGCCGGGCAAAATATCAATATTGGAGATGAAGTACAAATATCCGTTCTTAATCCACTAGATTCAGTCATATCACAAGAATACACCGATATGAATGACCGCTCAGTAGTCTTACGGCTTCAGTTTGGAAAGATTAGTTTTCTACTGACCGGCGACCTCACTATCAATGCCGAAAAAGAACTAATACGAAACCGGGCTAACTTAAGAAGTACTATATTGAAGGTCGGGCATCACGGCTCAGCTTCTTCCACTAGTGAAGAATTCCTAAATGTAGTGGCGCCTGATATGGCAATAATTTCCGTTGGCCAGAACAACCATTATGGCCACCCTAACCCTCAGGTTTACCAAAGATTGCAACAACTACTGGGCGACGATAATATTTTCCGCACCGACCGTGACGGCACAGTAGAATTCATCACCGATGGGGAAAGGCTTTGGATAAAAACAGATAAATAGTGTTAATCAACGTCCATAATTTTTCCGTTACTGATAACGTTTCGTTTTCATTCTGTTATATGTGCTTGACTCAATCCACAGTTGGCGTTAATCTAAAATAAATATCACGGCGGGGAGGTACAGATGGAATCACAGATCATATACTTCGAAAAACCGGGGCAAGAAAATACCGAACTAGTCTTCGAGATCGCCCGGAAACGGGCTAATGAACTGGGAATCAAGACGATTATCATCGCTTCCACTACCGGTGAAACGGCGGTAAAAGCCGTCAAAGCGCTCAAGGGTTTTAAAGTGATCATCGTTACTCACGTGATGGGGTCTCGCGAACCTAATATACAACTCCTGACTGAAGAAAACCGGAGGATCATCGCCGCCGCCGGGGCTACTATGGTCACTACCGCGCATGCATTCGGCAGTATCGACCGGGCAATGCGTAAGAGTTTCAACATGGTCGGCCTGGGCGAGACAATCGCCCATGTCCTGCGTATTTTCGGTCAGGGAATGAAGGTTGTCTGTGAAATCAGCCTGATGGCTGCTGATGCCGGGGCGGTCCGTACTGATGAGGAGGTTGTCAGTATTGGTGGTACCGGCCGTGGAGCCGACACCGCCGTTATTTTGAATCCAGTCAATACTACCGATTTTTTCAACCTGAAGGTTAAGGAGATCCTGTGTAAACCCAGGCTTCAAGCTTCTCCGCCTGAAAAAAAATAACAATATGGATAAATAAATGGGATATCATCAACACAAAGAAGCTTCGCCCAAAAGTATCACCTGTGCGGTGATCACTATTTCAGACAGCCGCACTGAAGAAACCGATGAGTCCGGGAAATTCTTAAGATCCATTATTTCCACCGCAGGACATCAGGTTCTATTCTATACATTATTAAAAAATGACCCCGATGCGATTCAACATACCTTTTCCGATCTCTTAGCCCGGCCTGAACTTCAGGTTATTATCACTACCGGTGGTACCGGGGCCAGCCATCGCGATGTCACTATTGAAACAGTTACACCTATGTTAGAAAAGAAGCTGGATGGTTTTGGGGAATTATTCCGCTACTTAACCTTCCAGGAAATCGGCACTATCAGTGTGATGAGCCGGGCAATGGCCGGTGTGATCCAAGGCAAAGTAGTTATCAATCTTCCCGGTTCTTTAAACGCCGTTACATTGGCTGCCGAAAAAATCATCCTGCCCGAAGTCGGACATATGGTGAGGGAAACAAGCCGGTGAAGGCTCGTAGTCTAACTCCCTTTACTAAAGCTATTTCTATCATTGAACACAATGTACAACCGATCACCAGAATAGAACCCGTGTGGATCGAAAATGCCTTGGGAAGGGTACTAGCCTCTGATTTCACAGCCACTATCAATGTGCCGTCTTACGTTCGTTCGCTGCGGGATGGTTTTGCCTTAAGATCGCAGGACACGCTAAAGAGTACTCAAAACCATCCGCAGCGCCTGGAAATAATCAGCAGTATATTTGCCGGTGATATCTCCCGAACCCCTCTGAAATCAGGGCAGTGCATCCAGATCGCTACCGGAGCAATGATACCCCGGGAAGCAGACGCGGTAATAATGCTGGAAGATATAGAAATAGCTAATAATCATATCAAGATACGCCAACCTGTTAATCCAGGCGATAATCTGGGCAGGGCAGGAGAGGATGTCACGGAAAATTCTGTTGTCCTTAAAGCCGGAACTATAATCAGGGCCGGCGGCATCGGAGTAATAGCATCACAAGGCAAAAGTAAAGTCGAAGTATTTGAAAAACCCCGGGTGGCAATATTACCATCAGGGAATGAAGTGAGACCCCTGGGGAAAAAGCTAAGGAAAGGCCAACTTTATAATACGAATGCTTATACGATTGCGGCAATCGTGAAAGCCCATGGAGGAGAACCCTTACTCTTCGATATCATGTCCGACCGGGCAGACGTGGTCCGTGGTACCATTGCTGAAGCAATCAAGAATGATATGGTCGTGGTTTCCGGAGGTACCTCCGTCGGCGAGAGAGACTTGATCGCCGCAGTAGTGGAAGGGTGGGGGGAAATCCTGTTTCATGGTGTAAAAGTAAGACCCGGCAAACCTTCACTCTTTGCTACCGTCGAAGGAACTCCCCTTTTCGGTTTACCGGGTTACCCCGCTGCTTCGATAATGAGTGCTTATCTTCTAGTCCTTCCTGCCCTCCGCAGGGCAGCCCGTCTCCCAGCAACAGTTGGCAGGATTATCACCGCCCCGCTAGCCTGCACGATAAAGGTCAAACCCGGTTTACGGCAATTCTACACCGTGCATATCCAGGGTGGTGAAGCGGCACTTACTGCCAAAGAATCCGCCGCCATTACAGGTATTGCTAATGCCGATGGTTATATTGAAATACCAGAAAGCACCAGTATCCTCGACAAAGGCCAACCCGTCACTGTCACCCTTTTTTAGTAAATAAGGGACTGCTTAAATATGGTATATACTACAAATCATAGGATATGCCTTGAATAATCCAATTTTCGACCGGGTTAGTTATCATGCCGTCTATGATGCCTCTATCATTGACGCCCTCATATATGCGCGTGACAACGGTTTTGCCGGAATCCAGGTTGCTGTTGAGACTCCTCACATGTCCTTTGAATCACTATCGGATGATAAGATCGCTGAAATTGCCTCGTTCGCTGCCTCGCATAACTTATATGTTACGATACACGCCCCGGATGAGACCGCTTCCCTGTTTCAACCCAACCGGTTCCTCCGTGAAGGTATTCTCAACTACTACCGGGCGCTTTTTGAATTTGCAGCCCGGATTAAAGCACGCCTTGTCACGATCCATATCGGGCAGATGGCACCATTCCCCACCGACACAGTGCGCGAAATGACAATACCGGAAGAAGACCGTGCCATATACCGTGAAGTGGTCAGACAGAATCTCGATCAACTTCTTGAATTCGCCGCTGGACGCTTTACTCTTTGTGTGGAAAATTATGCCCTGGACCAGTTCAGCCTGCTGCTTCTCCGGTCTTATCTCGATGCCCAGAAAATCGCATTATGCTGGGATATCCCCAAGTCCTGGAATAATCCGATTTTCGAGCGTTTCTTCCTATCCAGCCTCCAACATGTGAAACAAGTACATCTACATGACATTCGTACGGATGATACCGGCCGGCAACGCAGCCACCGCGTCATCGGCAGCGGTGATATTGATTTTGCTTATTATCTGGACCAGCTTACCCGGGCTGATGTTCTCGATTACTGTATCGAAGTTCGTCCCCGCGAAAAAGCACGGGAAAGCCTGCAATCGTTGAAAAAAATACTTGGGGTTTTATGATATCAAACCTGATTACCTGGTTTTTCTTAGGTACGTACCACTCTTCCCGCCGGTCTTGCTTTCCAGGCAGATTCCGGTAATCGTCATCCCTTTATCCACTGCCTTAGCCATATCGTAGATTGTCAAGGCTGCCACGGATGTCGCTACCAGCGCCTCCATCTCCACCCCCGTCCTCCCCATGGATTTTGCGGTGGCGGTGATTCCTACCGAATCTGTTCCCGACAAATCGAAGTCCACCGATATCTCGTCTACCAGGATCGTGTGGCAAAGGGGGATCAGGTCGGGGGTCTTCTTGGCTGCCATGATCCCGGCGATCCGGGCCGTGGCAATGACATCGCCTTTCTTCAGGCTAGCCGACTTTATTGCCATTATTGTTTCCGGTTTCATTATTACCTTCCCGCTGGCTACAGCCACCCGTAACGTACCGGCCTTATCACTTATGTCAACCATTTTAGCTTCGCCGGTGGAAGTGACATGTGTTAAATTATCCATTTTCACCTCGCTATCCCCCGATTTGTCTCATCGGTTTTTCCGGTGCGCGCTCGCCCTCGTTCAGGTGATGCCGCTCCCTTTTCACAGTGATAGCTTGTTGGATGAGTTTCCGTATTTCGTCATCACTTGCTCCGCTACGCAATGCTTTCTTTAAGTCTATTTCGTCATCATCCAGCAGGCACGGCCGCAACTGCCCGTCAGCAGTAATCCGCAGCCGGTTGCAGGAATTACAGAAATGCTCAGTGATCGGGCTGATAAAACCGACTGTGCCACCGGCACCCGGAAAGCGGAAGTATTTCGCCGGGCCATTTCCTTTTCCGGTACCCCAAGGCTCCAACGGGCCTAATACTTTTATACGTTCCAGTATTTCACGAGAGGAAACAATTTTCTCAACCGCATTTGCCGAACAACCAAAAGGCATGTCTTCGATATACCGGACGTTCCACCCATCCGCTATAGTTTTTCGGGCGAATTCCACGACTTCATCATCGTTCTGCCCCCGCATTACGACCATATTAACTTTTACCGGTACCAATCCTACCCGGTTGGCTTCTTCGATACCGGCAATAACGTCTTCCAGTTTGTTATGGCGGGTTATTTCTTCGAACCGGTCCGGCCGCAGTGTGTCCAGACTTACATTGACCCGGTGTAGTCCGGCTTCTTTAAGTTCAGCCGCATACCGGTTTAACAGCGTACCGTTAGTCGTTACGGCGATATCGTCAATACCCGGCGTTGCAGCAATCATCTTAATCAACTGCGGCAGGTCGGGTCTTAACAGAGGTTCTCCACCCGTCAACCGCACCTTACTAATACCTAAAGCTGCGGTAATAGCGATTACCCGTTGGAGTTCCTCGTAAGTTAACACTTCGGACCTGGGTAAATGAGGTATCGCCCGGTCTGAACAATATACACAGTTGAGATTACAATGATCAGTGATCGAGATGCGCAGATAGTTAATTTGACGGTGCCAGGAATCGTATAGTCCAGCCATACAACTCCACTCTACCATAAAAAGCCCACCCTGCACCAGAACGGCCTTGGGCAGACTATGGTTTAGCCATCAGGTGTAATGCGGATGCTTTGAATGATGCTGTTACTTCGCTTCCTGTTTCCAATTTCATATCTTCCCAGGAACGCCGTGTTATCAAGCACGATATAAGAAAACCGCAATCAATCGTTACTTTCAACTGGGAACCTTGGGGGAATGCTTTGATAATCGTTCCCTTCATCTGGTTACGAGCCGAACTAATTACACCTTCAGTTTTTCCGACAGCGATGGTGACATCTTCATATGGTAAAAACATAGCAACCCTGGTTCCTGACGGCAGGTACGATACAGCTTGAACTATCCGGTTGCCGGTCACTTTCACCAGTGCAAGTCCATCTTTCTGTTCTACGGTTCCCTGGAGGATATTTCCAGCTTCGATAAAGTCGGCAACCTTTTCATCTGTTGGAGAAGCAAACACTTCTTCGGGAATTCCGGTTTGCCGTACTTTTCCTTCTATCATCACTACTATCCGGTCAGCTAGTGACAACGCTTCATTATGGTCGTGTGTTACCATCACCGTAGTCATGTGGGTTTCCCGAAGTACATCCTCAAAATCTTCCAGTAACGCTTGCCTGGTCGGCGTATCCAGGGCATTGAAAGGTTCATCAAGGAAAAGTATCTCCGGCTGCAGTACAAATGCCCTCGCCAGGCTAGCCCGTTTAGCTTCCCCACCGGATAATGTTTTTGCCTGCCGTTTCGCCAAAGAAGAGATACCGAAGCGGTCCATCCATCTGTTGGCCCTAATTTGCACTTCTTTCCTGTTGATACCATGCAAATGTAGTCCCAGGGTCACGTTTTCCCAGACACTCGCATCGAGTAATAACGCTTCCTGGAAGACCATGGCAAAACAGCGGCGGGTGGAAAAAATATGTGACCTGCTTGTTACTGGCTGCCCATGGAATAGTATTGTGCCAGTATCCGACTTAAGTAATAATCCTAGAGTCAACACAAGAGTACTTTTACCGGATCCATTCGGTCCGATCACAACCAAGACTTCATTTTGCCGCACTTCGAATGTAGGAATATTGAGTATTTCGCGGCCACCCAGGTTCACCGTTAAGTCCCGGGCTTCTAGTATCCGTAGACTATCTGAAGGCAGATTGTTCATCTCGCCTTCCTCCGTTGTTGGACGATGGTTAGTACCAAATTAACCAGGTAAACCAGCGCCATTAATATCACGCTGAAAGCGATAGCCATGGCGTAATCACCCATCCCGTTAACCGCAACGATAGCTGTAGTTAGTACTCTAGTCTGATTAATGATATTACCACCAACCATCATTGATGCTCCTACCTCTGAGATAACAGCACCGAAACCAGCCATAATCGCAGCCAGCAACGGCAGCCTGGCTTCTTTTAATAACAACCAAATCAGTTGCGGATACGAAGCCCCCAGGGATAATATCTGCAATCTCAACTTAGGATCTAATTGCTGGATGGCTGCAGTTGTGAATCCGATAACGATCGGCATGGCAATGATAATCTGGGCAATGATTATCGCCCCAGGAGAATACATCAAGTGTAAAAAGCCCAAGAGCCCGTTGCGCCAGAGGAATAAACTTACTACCAGTCCTACCACCACCGGCGGTAGTCCCATTCCTGTATTGACCACACTTATGAAGAACTGCCTGCCCGGGAACCGGCTCAAACCCAGGAAACTACCCAGCGGGATACCGACTACGAGGCTAAATAACGTCGCTGCACCGGAAACCAGTATCGAAAGTAAGGATACTTTCAGTACCTGCGGGTCTCCGTGTACCAGCAGCCAAAAAGCTTGGACAAACCCATCGATAATCGCTTCCACAAATTTACACCAAGGGTTCTCGCATCATGATGCGAGAACCCTTAATTTCACATGAGGTCAGGAGATTGCTACTTTAAACCAAGGTCTGCTTCCGACTTCCCCGCATCCGCAAAGAACAGGGCAATTCCATATTTGTCTTTTCCGTACTTGCCTATCGCTTCTTGTGCTTCTTTACCGGTCATGAAATTCGAGAAAGTTTTGGCACCTTCAGTATTTACATTAGGCCATTTAGCCGGGTTGACTTCGATTATATGATAGATATTCAGTAATGCAGGATCGCCTTCTACCAGGATGTCCAAACTGACAACAGTTTTGTTTGCCAGGTAGGTTGCCCGGTCAGTGATCGTGTATGCATTCTTCTCTGAAGCGATGCGCAGCAGGTCCAGCATACCCGTCCCGGCTCCGCCCTGGATATACCATGACGGGTTGCTTGTCGAGTTATCGGCTACGGTGATGCCGATTTTCTTCCACAAGGATTTTTCCAGTGCATCCGTGCCCGAGTTGTCGCCGCGGCTGTAGAAGTTTATTTTTGCGTCCGCTATCTTCTGAAGAGCTTCCGTCGCCACCTTTATACCCTTGATCCCGGCAGGGTCGGCGGATGGGCCGACGATCAGGTAGTCAGTATGCATGAGTAACTTTCGGTTGATACCGTAACCGTCATCCATGAATTTGACTTCGGCGGTTGGTGAATGTACCAAAAGTACATCGGCATTGCCTTCCTGCCCCATTTTCATGGCAGCCCCCGATCCTACGTAAACCGGCTTGACGACATAGCCTGTCTTTTCCTGGAACAGGGGGATGAGGACATCCATAAGGCCCGAATCCCGTGTACTGGTCGTGCTAGCCACGATCAATTCAGGATTGGCTGGCTTGGGCGGCGTCGTGTTGCCGTCGAAGAATTACATCCGGTTATAAAAGAGACTAGTAATAATAGAGATACTACGGTGAACCATAATTTTTTTCCTATAAATCGCATTGTCACCTACTCCTTTTGATTAAAATACAGTTAACGCTTGCTGGATAGATCGGAACGGCTAAGAGTGCTCCGCCAGATAAGCGGTAGGAGTAGTGTAATTGAGAACTATTTGGCCTTGATACCATCATCCACTCTCCTTTCCGTAATGGGAGGCGTGAGTGTTTCCCCTCACACCCGATGGCGGCCGGCCCTGGGTCATGCCTTTAGATCCGGACGCTCGGAGACCCCTAACTGATTGAGATTCCTTATGAATATACCATCAAAAAATAAGCATCGTCAAAAACACTAAACGCAGTAGTCTTATTTCGATGTAAGATCAGCTATCCCTGCCACGACTCCACCTGCCGGTTTCGGGGCAATCCCCGTAACAGATAATCTTAAGTGGTAGATGCTCGTTTGGGCAGTAATGTACAGTGTTTTAAAATCGGCATCACCAAAGGCCAGGTTCGCTGGTACTTCCGGCAGCCTGATGCGGCCTAACGGCTTGCCGCTGCTGTCAATGACCCACACCCCACCCGGCCCGGTACAGTACACATTGCCTTCCCAGTCTACTTTCATACCATCCGGTGCTCCCGGTTCCGTACCCTTTAACTCGATGAAGACCCGTCCTTTACTGATATTCCCTTCCTTACTCACCTCGAAGGCTCTGATATTCCCGGCGAAGGTATCGTTGACGTACAATGTAGACTCATCAGGAGAAAAAGCCAGCCCGTTCGGCATATCAAAACTATCGGTTAAAAGGGTTAGTTCACCCCGGGGAGATATCCGGTAGACTCCTTTAAACGTTAACTCCTGCCATCGTGGAGGATGGCCTAAGCCAAAGGTCGGGTCAGTGAAAAAAATGCTGCCATCGGAACGAACCACGACATCATTCGGGGAGTTCAGCCGTTTACCCTGGTATGTCTCAGCTAGTGTCGACACTGTGCCATCGATTTCAGTCCGGACCACCCTTCGCCCGCTGTGCTCACAGGTGATCAACCGTCCTTGACGGTCTAGCGTCTGCCCGTTCGGGTTGCCACTCGGGCAACGGAAAGTAGTTACCTCCGGGCCTTCTTGCAGCACGCGCAGCCGGACGATCCGGTTCTGTGGGATATCCGAAAACAGCAGGTGGTCGCCTCGCCACACCGGCCCTTCGGTAAATCCGAAACCACCAGCCACCCGGTCCAGTATTGAATCCTCAGGCACGATCTGGCGGATAGCTGCATCGAACTGGTCGAGTTTCAATTCCATGGAAAGTTCTCCTTTTAACCGGTTATCATTGAAAGGCTGCCATTACTTGTTATCACATGCTATGTAGTCCTCAATACTAAACTATAATTCAGAAAACGTAAATTCAGTACCAAACCTTTTACCTTGACATCTCCAAACAACCTCCATAGACTTAAGCCGGTTACCTGACCGGTACAGTATCGAAATTAAGTATCAGGGAAAGGGAGGTCTTGTACATGGCAAAATCCAAATATGCTAAACTCATCACCACCAACTGTGAACAACCGGAAGGCCCGCCGGAATGGTTTGATAAGGTACCCCGCGATCCTGAGAGCGGCGCAATTGTTACCTGGCTGGACAATGATGTTATTCCCGGCGGCTTTTATTATGAAGCTTTCATGGCAATGAAACCTACCCTGGAAGGCAGCTATAACGACCCCCCGCAGATCCACGATGAATGGGATGAAGTCATCGGCATGTACGGGACCAATCCTGTTGACCCTTCTCAATTATTCGGTGAAGTCCATCTCACCCTCGGTGATGAAGTCCAAATCCTGACCAAAAGCTGTGCCGTCTTTGTCCCCCGGGGGCTGCAACATGGACCACTTGTGATAAAGAAGGTGACTACTCCTATAATTCTTGTTACCACCGGGAACTCTCCGAAATATATCCAACGTTTACCGCAAGGTTGGGAGAAAAGCATTAAGGTCAAGAACAAACCGAAAGCCAAGACACCGGAAAAAGTTATGGTTAAATCCAACCAAAAAGCTGCCCTGGCAAAACCAGCCGTCTCCACCAGGCAGGCTAAAAAGGGGAAATAGATGACGGTAAAAAAGAAATATGCGGACGGAGAGGCCGAGGATGTCCGGCCTGAAGATGTTACGAAACTAATCTAAATCTTGGTTAAAGGCGTTATGTGTTAAAAGTTAAGGTATCATTTGACATTAGGAGTGTTAATACCGCCTTCAGCTATTATTGGTACAACCTGGATTCAAGATATAGGCTAGAGGAGTGGAGATGAACGACAAGATCGAAGTTCAAGGGACTTGCGACCCGCGTTTCCTGACGGTGAAAAAGGCCTTTGCCGAAAACTTTGCCGCCGGCAGGGAAGTCGGGGCTTCGTTTGCCCTAAATATAGAGGGAAAATTCGTGGTCGATATCTGGGCGGGATATGCCGACGCTGCCCGTACACGGCATTGGGAATGCGAGACGATAGTCAACGTATTTTCCTCTTCCAAGGTGATGACCGCCACCGCAGCCTTACTACTGGTCGACCGCGGCTTACTTGACCTCGATGCTCCGGTCGCCCGCTACTGGCCTGAGTTCGCACAAAACGGTAAAGATAAAATACCGGTACGGTGCTTGTTCAGCCATTCTGCCGGCCTACCCGGATTCACCGCCTTACCCACTCCGGAAAACCTCTACGACTGGAAATATATCACGGACATGCTAGCTGGGATGAAACCGATGTGGGAACCCGGGAAATACAGCGGTTATCACGGACTGACCATGGGATATCTCCTCGGTGAACTGATACGTCGTATTACAGGTAAGACCCCGGGTACTTTTTTCCGTGAAGAAGTGGCCGTTCCACTACAGGCAAATATTCACATCGGCACCCCCGCCTCGTGGGACCGGTATGTGGCGGAAATGATACCGGCACCCGAACTTAAGCCAGGAGATCCCGGTTATGTCACTGATGATCCCAGGTCTGTACGGGGGAAAGTAAACGCCACCCAACCTAAGATCCAGCATATCGTCAACCAGCCTGCCTGGAGGCGGGCAGAGGTCCCGGCGGCTAATGCTCATGGCAATGCCCGGGCGATGGCTAGAATCGGGTCTGCCCTGGCCTGCGGCGGGACGGTAGACGGTATACACTTACTTTCCCCGGCGACACTGGAGAAAGTCCTTGAAGAACAGACGAATGGGATTGACCTTGTGCTCAACACGCCTATCCGGTGGGGCTTAGGAGTAGAACTCAATACTGCGGAACGGCCCCTCAGCCCCCACCCCCGCACCTTTTCCTGGGGCGGATTGGGCGGGTCCATGATCGTAGCCGACCTCGATGCCCGTCTTTGCTGGGCATATGCCATGAATCGCATGGGTCAGGGGCCACACTTCCTCGACCCACGTAACCGGGCTCTTGATAAAGCCCTCAAGACCGTCTTATAACCATCAAATCTCCGGGGTGGATTAATCTATCCGCCCCGGAGATGACAGGACGATAATCATTACTGCCGTAACACTGATAAATGATATGACCTCGATGGTACTATCGTTACCGGCGGCGGTACCTCTATGCTATTCACAGGGCTGTTAATTAAGGATAAATTAAGTAATGTAAGGTTGTGTTAATAAAGCGATAATTAACCCGAATTTTCATAAGCTTTTTGCGGGATGAGGTTGATGTAGTGGCCCAGGATATTTCCGACCAAGCGAATATTGGATCTGCGGCAAATACGCCGCAGATCATGCCTGATTTTGTTAGCTGCCGGGTTGCCAATTCAATACTCAAGTATCTGGATTCATTGGGATATGATGCCATATCGATAACCGGCCGGCTTCCCGTTTCTTATGAATATCTATCCAATTCTCTAAACTGGATTTCTGCCGACATCCGCGATACCTTAGCCACCCGGGCAGTTGAACTCACTAATGATGAAAAGATAATGTACCGGGTCGGGTTGGCAACACCCCGCCTCAGTCCCATCAACGGTTTCGAGTACCTTATCCGCTTCCTGGGAAATCCCGAGAGGGCTTACAAAAAAGTACCCCAATATGCCCATCTTTTTGACAAATCCACGCTGTTCGACATCGAGATATCCGGAGAAGGGCAGGCTACCGTCATCTTCTCTCTTCTCGAAGGCGGCCGTATGTCCAAGCACGCCTGTTACTATGCACAGGGCGTCCTGGCAGCCATTCCTACAGTCTGGGGACTACCCCCTGCATCGGTTCAAGAGACGCAATGTATGCTCGACGAAGAAAGTAATAGTGAAAGTAACCCACTTCAAGATTTCAAACAGTGTATTTATAAGATGACCTGGGTAGTTCCGGAAAAGAAAACACTTAAACTCAAGGACCGTTTGCTTCGCCGCTCGCCGGGGGCAACCGATACCTTAAAGAAACTGGAGGAGAATTTTCACCAGCTTGATGAAAAAAACGCTGAGTTAATCTCACGTAATACGCAATTATCCATTATCAGAGAAATAGCACTGAGCATCGATAGTGTCCGGACCTCCGACCAGGTCCTGGAGTTGGTCGTGGAAAAAACCCGCGATATCCCAGGCATCCGTTTTGCTTTGGTATTTGAACTGGACGGAAAGACCGGGATGATCGATATTCCTTATTTTTCCAAAGCTAGGGGACCTATTGCCAGAGAACTAAAAGCTATCGGGTTTGATCCGGAAACATATCTGGGGAGAAATCCCGCCAACCGTACGTTCGTTTTCTCCATCGACCGGATAGACACCGCCATGGATTTGGTTCGCCAGCCACGGGTAATTATCAAACAGCACCTGTATGAATTCACCGGCCGCGCCCTGCCCCGGACGCTCAGCGATACCATCGAGCGCGTTCTTGGCGTAAAATCAGTCATCCTGGTACCTATCATCATCGATGGCAAGTTAATAGCCAGTATGATGTTCCTTACCACCGGCAAAGTGCCGACCGATATCCTGGAAATGGCAGCCGCCCATTGTGCTACTGCCTTGAAGAATGTCCAAAAGACCGAATCCCTGGAAATGAAAAACCGGGAACTCTCAGCTATAAATATCATTACCAGCCGAATTTCATACCTCCATGGACTAGATGCGCAGTTAAAAGGGGCTCTCGACGAAATCCTGAAAATATTTTCTGCAAACGGAGCTTCGATCCACCTTATAAGTAACGATGGGAAATATCTGGACATGGTCGCACAAAAAGGCATGCCTGAATTTGTTGCTGTCATGACCCGTCATTTCCCCATTGAACACAGCGCCGCTGATCGATTCCTAAACTCCCGTCTCGCATTCGTCATGGGCGACATGTCCCAATTCACCTCAAACAATGAAGAATATAAAACGGTCGTTGACGATATCCATAATATTCCCTATATCACCACCCGCATTGAGTGGGGAGGAAGTATTAAAGGCATACTGATTTTGGTACGCTACCGCAACGAGCCTTTTACCGGTATGGATACTTCCTTATTCGTCACGATTGCCAACCAGATTGCCATTTGTCTGGAGAACAACCAACTTCAGAGCGCTGTTTCAGCCTCCGAGGAAAGGCTGAACATGATCTTCCAATCTACTGCCGAAGGCATCATTGAAATCGATCTTGACGGCCGCATAATACGAGTAAACCAAGCCGTCGTACACATGCATGGCTATGACCGTCCGGAAGAGGTGACCGGACTGAGTATTTATGACCTGATTTCCGAGACCGACCGTAAATTAGCACTCAATGCCAAGGGGAACACTCTTAATACCGGTTCGAGTACGATCATGGAATTCAGTTTCCGGAGAAAAGACGGCACTCTATTCTGTGGAGAAGCCAGTGCCTCGCTCATCCGAGATGCCGCCGGCAATCCTTCCGGCTTTGTTACCGTGACACGGGATGTCACCGACCGGAAAAAAGCCGAAGAAGCCCTTAGAGAAAGTGAGCGCAAATACAGTCTAATCGCTGAAAGTACCATCGATTATATCGCCGTTTTAAACTTGAAAGGTGATTATGTATACATGAGTCCTGCCGTAAAACGGCTTGGTTATACACCGGAGGAACTCATCGGCCGGAACAGTTTTGACTTTATTCACCCTGAAGACAGGCGCGTCATACTTCCCCTCGTGGCAAAATATACCGGCATGAAGATGAAAGAACTGTTCGGTCTGAAAAATGAGGCGTTCTCGGTAACCATGACATACCGGTTCCGTACCAAACAAAATAATTGGGCTCACATGGAATCGGTCGCCAGTGGTATTGAGTCCAGCGACGGCAAAGGTATCGATATCCTGGTAGTTAGCCGCGACCTGACGGAGAAAATGCAGGCTGAAGCCAAACTCCGGATCCAGAAAGACCTCACTGACCGGTGTCTTAATGTTATCCCAAATGCCATTGTAGTAATCGACCACGAAATGCAAATCCTTCTGGCTAATAAAGCATTCGAAAAAAACCATGCCTCCAGCCGGGATTTCAAAGGCAAACAAATAACTGAAAAGATCGTCCCGGCTAATGTTCTTGAGATGATAAAGAATGTAGCCACAGGTAACAGTCAGGAGGAAAAACTGGAATACCGGACCGAGACTAATGAAGGGGACAAGACATATTTTGCGATAATTCTAAGTATCGGAGGAGGGCAGACACTATTAACTCTTACCGATTTGACCAGAGAAAGAGAACAGGAAGCCAAGATATATTTGACGGAACGCCTGGCCTCAGTTGGAGAAATGGCCTCCGGTATTGCGCATGAACTAAATAATCCACTAACTTCAGTAATCGGCCTCTCTGCTTTACTCGCTGAAGAAGAGTTGCCCGGCAGTGTCGGTGAAGACATTCAAGCCATTTGCCAGGAAGCCCGGAGAGCCAGTCAGATCGTAAAGAACCTGTTGAGCTTCGCACGCAGGCATGACCCAAAACGCCAACTCACCCAGATCGGTGATATCATCAACGATGTCTTGAAGCTGCGTACATACGAACAGGAGGCGAATAATATCGCCGTCATTACTTCTTTCGACACAGAACTACCTTTAGTGATGGTAGATAACTTCCAGATACAACAGGCTTTCCTGAATATTATACTAAATGCCGAACAGGCGATGCATGAAGCCCACGGAAAAGGGTGCCTCAAGATAACAACTGCACTGCGAGGGGGAGCGGTGCGAATCTCGTTTACGGATGACGGCCCCGGTATCAAACCTGCCGACAGGAAACGTATCTTCGACCCCTTCTTTACCACAAAGGAAGTAGGCAAAGGTACCGGCTTGGGATTAAGTATCACCTATGGTATCATCAAATCACATAGTGGACGAATCTGGGCAGAAAGCGAGCCCGGACAAGGATCGACTTTCATTGTTGAACTTCCGGTATATAACAATAAATAGACACGAGAGGGCTTGAATTGACAGAGAATACAGGACTAAAAATATTGGTAATTGAGGATGAACCTTTCATCGGCCGTGTCTGTACGAAAACATTAACAGTGGAAGGGTTTGAGGTAGACGTGGCGAGCAATGGTTTGATTGCCCTCGAGATGTTCGAAAAGAAGAAATACGATCTGATCTTCAGTGATGTGCGCACCCCCGAGATGAACGGTATCGAATTCTATAAGCGTATCAAACAGCAAAACCCGGCAATGGCCAACCGCATAATCTTCACCAGCGGTGATGTGATGAGTCCCGATGTCAAGGAATTTATGAGTACCAACCAAAATCCTTTCCTGCCGAAACCTTTCATGCCGGATGAACTCCGGGCGATAGTCCGGCAGACTCTGAGCAACAACACGTAGATTGCACTACCCCACTATCCCAATCCGGTGCCCACCGTGACGCCCGTTTTATACGATAGTACTGCAGGATACATTACTTCTTCCCCATTTTACCAGCTTGAACAGTAGGTTATTATGAATTTAGATTAAGTTAAGTAGCTTTTGGTAAGGTCGATGAGACACGTTTCCTGTCCGGGGATGTCTACGGCCTCACCTGAACAGGAATGGACCGATGCAAGAACGAAATATCTCATCCGGCCTGCCCGGCCCGGCGGACCGGAAAACTTTAAGGGTACTCATTTATGATAAGGACCCGTCTGAGCGCCGCCTTGTGGTGACATATCTATCCCAATTGAACGACATCGTAATCGAGGCACAGGAGACCGATCAGATCTCCCAGCTTAAAGTCAGCGTTTCCCGCAAAGAGACCGACCTGGTCCTCATGGGCATCGGATTCCAGGACGAACCGGAATTCTGGCTTGAGGAAATCGGGGAAAACCACCTGGCGCCGGTTATTGTACTAACCGAACCCGGGATGACCAACATACCATATACAACTCATGACAACGGCTCGGTAACCTATCTCAGCAAAGACCGCTTGACACGGGATGCCCTGCTGCAAGCTATGGAAAGCGCCTTGAAGAAATGGCAAGCGATCAAACGGAACCTGGCCCACAAGGTAGAACTCGACCGCCTGGCCAATTCCGACCCCCTCACCGGACTACTCAACCGCCAGGCAGCACTGGCCCGACTGGAAGAATGCATCGCCAATTCACGGAGATACCAGACCGGGCTGAGCATATTACTGCTGGATATCGACCATTTTGCCATCGCCATCCAGTCCTTAGGCAGTATTAACGCGAATATCTTGCTCAACCGCATCGCCTCTCTATGTGAAAACCGGACGCGGGATACTGATTTCATCGGCCGTTACGGGCGGGATGAGTTTATCCTCATCTTCCCGCATACGGAAGTCGAAAATGCCCTCATCGTGGCCGAACGACTGCGCCATCTGGTCGAAGAAATCAATATGGAGAGCAGTCCCGGCATCCCTTTCCAGGTTAGTATCAGCGGCGGGTTGGCCGGTTACAAAGCCGGTGACGATGTAGCGACCTTTACCTACCGGGCGGAAAGTGCCCTATGCCGGGCAAAGGAAAGGGGCCGCAACCAGATAGAAAAGTAAACGGGCAATAATTCAATTGTTAAAGTACAAATTACGAAATCTAAACTCTAAACAATAACCAAATAGTCCTCACCCTCCTCTCGCCCCTGTCATTGTGAGGTACGAGCGTAGCGAGTACCGTGACAATCCGTTCCTGCTCGTGACGTCTCCTCTAGTTTAAACCCAACCCCGGATTTGCTCGGATTTACGGTCAATCTGCCTGTCTTAGAATGTCATCCTGAGGAGCGAAGCGACGAAGGATCCGTTTCGTTGTGTCTGAGAACGGATTCAGTTGACTGTGGTCAGACTGCGTTCAGAATCCAGTCCCCTTGCATAGCCTCCATCACAGGCATATAATTCCCATAACCATAAACACTACGTTTTGTTAGGCCTACAGATGAGGTCGTTATACTGTATTTTTTTTGTGAGTGAAAGTATGAGGACAAAGATAAAGTTAAACGCAATTCAATGGGGAATACTTGCGCTAATACCTCTCCTGTTCGCGATACTGATGATTCGTTCGTGTTCTCCCAGGCAAAACCAGATGAACTTGACTACTATAGCTCAGGGCGAACACACGATAGGAACGATAACCAGCATTGCAGACTTCCTCGGTTACGAAGAGGGCGACGAAATTACTGTAAAATACACTTTCACTACCTCATCCGGTCAAGAACTGTCTGGACACTATTTATTTCCACAGTCTAGTTCCAATGATTTTCATGTTGGCGACCAGTTAGAAATAGCTTACGACTCACAAGACCCGTCCTTAAATCTGCCTGTCATTGGCAAAGAGAAGGAGAGTACTTTAAGAGGGCGTATCTGGTTGGGTATCATCCTGGTGACTATAATTCTTTGCGGTATGACAGGCTTTCTGGGATATGGAGCATGGGACACGTGGCGGCTTCAGAAAAAATACTATGATTAATGTTAGCGGACACACCGATAATGTGTCGATAAACAGGAGAACATTGTTATGGAATCATTAACAGAAATCATTCCTAAAGAATTGCTAGAATGGGAACTATTAACGACCATACTGGATAATCACCCTGATAAAAACCTGCATAGTCCTGGTTCAATCCCATGGACTAGTCGAGATATATACGCTCATCTTGCCCGATGGTTTGGTCATTCGAACCAGCTCATAGAAGAATATCTGGATACAGGGAGTATCACATCTCCACTCAATGCAGAAACAATAGAAGAACTGAATACACGATGGCAAAAAGAAGATAGCTCAATGACACTTCAGGAGGCCAAAGAAAAAGCGTACGATATGTTTAAAGAACGATTGGTAATTTTACGGTCAATACCTGTGGATCAATGGGATTCCGAACTTGATGAGATAGCAAGGCAGGATGGGTATCTGCATTTTGCAATTCACCGAAGTTACATTCGATTATAAATATATCTCGAGTTCATAAATAGAAAATGTCTATTGTTACACCATATTTCGAATTCAAACGGTAAAAGATAGCTATACGCATCAACGGATAATGATCCCTGTATTTTTGTATACATAGTAGCAATTACACGGACGTTGTGTTTTTCGGACCAAAGTATACCACCGTTCCGAACCAGACTGTACGATACTACCTCCCAAAAGTTCGCACCGAGGTGGACAATTACCGTGAGAAACGATAAAAAGCACTAATACTTGACTCGTATATATCGAAAACTAGAAAATCGACGATCATAGAGTTCCTTCTCCAGATTGCTGGAGAAGGTTAGGATGAGGATTTTTAGGTTAGAGTGAGGATTTCCCCTGCTATCTAAACATTATCTGAATATTCTGTTCTTTTTTCTAAATATTTTCTTATATTCGAATCGCTTCTTCTCCTCCGTAAAAGTAGCTGCTGTTTGCTTCCCCTCACCTCCAGCAACCCTTCCCCAGGACCATGAAATAAGTCTTTGTATCCTCACTTCGCCCTCCCCCCACTTTCTATTTTTTAGAACATGGGTATTGACTAATACCTAGAACAGCGGTACTATACCTGGTAAGTATCCGAATATTTCTTCTTATACATATCACCGGAATCCAATAAAACATGGAGAATAGAGTACCCTCGCCAAATTTTTGGAGAGGGTTAGGGTGAGAATCAAAAATAGTTCGAGCCTGCCCTGTCGCAGATCCCATATAAGGCATTACCTAAATGCCGAATCGGGAAGCGAAGCGCGAGGGATGAGGTCTATAAAAATATCGAGGAGAATAGAGTTCTCTCTCCAAATTACTGGAGAGAGTTAGAGTGAGGATTATTTGGTTTTTTGATTTTGTTTAGGTTTTAGATATTAAAAATTATTAGGATTTCGTATTTTAAGCGTAAGGAGGTTGCTATGGTTGATATCATTACTCAGTCCAACCAGTCTGACCTGTCAACTATGTCCATTTCTCCTTCCCATTTTCTCCCGGACAAAATTAGCTTCGAGTTGTTTCACATGTTTAGCCTCCCAGTCCCCCAATTTAGTATCGAATTGATCCGCGGTCACAGACCATCCCCTACAGGGGGAAACGGTCAGGTTAGGAGAACTTGTCTCAGAATGTAATTTCGATGGTGCGAAGCAACTTTCGACTGCGGTCGGCCGGCTGTGCCCGGGATGATTCAATTTCGATGACAAACTGAGTTTCGTGTCTGGTGCCAAATTGAAGTGATAATACAAGGCAAAGATACCGGAAGAAAATACTGTGTCCGGACAGAGCAAAGAAGTACTTAATGCAGAAAGAGATAATTTCCGCTTGCGCGACCTGCGAATTTATCCTGCAGAATAAAACCGTTTGATATCCAGGTCAATATTGACCCTAAAATCCACCATATGATATTTTGAGGTTGCATAAAGTCGTTACGCTGCGTATACCTACAAAATAGGGGGACTGGTCATGATTTATGGTTTTATGGGAAAGATACTCTGGGTGGACCTCTCAACGAAAGAACTACAGGAAGAAACTCTTGATACAAAAACGGCGCGTAATTTCCTGGGAGGCTACGGGTTAGGAGCAAAAATCCTGTTCGACCGGCAGCGGGCGGGCGTCGATCCACTCGGGCCGGAGGCAATCTTAGGCATCGTCACCGGAGTTACCACCGGTACCGATGCCCTGGGAGGGTCCCGTTACATTATGGTAGGAAAATCGCCACTGACGGGGGGTTGGGGCGATGCGAATTCCGGGGGTAATGTCGGCCCATACTTGAGATTCGCCGGCTATGATGCAGTATTTTTCAAAGGGGAATCCGAGAAACCGGTCTACCTCCATATCAACAACGGTACGGCGACATTGAGAGATGCTGCACCTGTATGGGGAAAAGATACCTATGATACTGAGGATATTCTCAAGGGATGGCACGGCAAAGACCTTGAGGTCGCCTGCATCGGCCCGGCGGGCGAGAAAATAGCCCGCACCGCAGCCGTGATGAATAATAAAGGGCGGGCAGCGGGACGTTCCGGCCTGGGGGCAGTAATGGGAGCCAAGAGACTGAAAGCGATTGCCGTCCAGGGTAATATGAAAGTCCCCGTACCTGACCCCCGGCAAGTAGCCGAGATGCGGAAGCGGCACGTGGCGGCGCTTGGCGGGCATATTGTCGGGCTGCGTGAGGTAGGTACTCCCGGCATATATGAGATGTGCTGCATGATCGATGACGCACCCGCCAGGAACTGGGGAGGTGCCGCTATTATCGATCTCCCAACATATAAAAATTGCGGGGGAGAAAAGGTAATAGCATTGCAGGAGAAGAGATACGGCTGCTGGCGCTGCCCGATCGCCTGCGGCGGCCACATGAAAGCCGGCACCGGCGAATACAAATACACTGCGGGGTCACACAAACCCGAATATGAGACACTGGCGATGTTCGGTTCCAACTGCCTTAACGATAACCTGGACTCCATTATACTGGCGGGAGATATCTGCAACCGTTACGGACTGGACACGATTTCAGCAGGAGCATGTATCGCCTTTACCATGGAATGTTATGAGAAGGGACTCATCACGCAAAAAGATACCGACGGCCTGGAGATGACCTGGGGGAACCATCACGCAATCGTGGCGATGACTGAGAAATTAGCCAGGCGGGACGGTTTTGGCGACATCCTTGCTGACGGGGTGGCGATAGCGGCACAAAGAATCGGCAAAGGCTCGGAAAAATATGCCATGCATGTCGGAGGCCAGGAGTTCGGGGCACATGATCCACGGGGCGGTTGGGGGATGGCTATCGGTTATGGAGCAGATCCCACACCAGGACGGCATACCCAGGGCGGGACGGGCATCCCGGCAGGAACCAATGTACCGGTAGCCGACCGCAGGAAACTAGCCGGCCAGGGAATACCGCACAAGATAAGTACTAATTTCAACCACGCTACGAATGCCGCCGGTATGTGCAACTTCGTAGTGGGGGGATTTACGAATATCAATGACTTATTGGAATCACTGCGGTCAATCACCGGATGGGATATTACTTTTGAGGAACTGTTAAAGACCGGCGAGCGTATCACCAATGTAAGGCAAGCTTTCAACATACGCGAAGGCCTGAAGACTCCATTCCATTTCCCCGACCGGATGTTAGGCATCCCGCCCAAGGCAGCAGGGCCAAGGGCAGGCGTCACGATGAAAGAGGCCGATATCTTTAATGAATACCTGCAGGCCATGGACTGGGACATCAATACCGGCAAGCCCAGCCAGAAGAAGCTGCAGGAACTCGATCTCGATGATGTCGCCCGGGCATTGTACGGATAATATAAGACGTACAAATATACCAGTATTATGTCAACTAATTCATACAGTTCTTTGTGAGGTAGGCAAAGGGCTGTATCGGTTTCGTTTATTGTTTCTTGCTGAAGATACTTAGATACGCTTCCTCCAGGGTAGGATCGCGTGCGAAAAGAGAGTCGATATTACCCTGGCCCAGAATCTTTTGGACTTCTTCCTTAAGGTCTACTCCCGGAACAGTATGGATGGTCAACTTACAGATAGGGCCATCCGAAGTAGAGATGACCCGTTCAATTTCAGAAATACTATTCAGGCGGTTCATTATTTCCGTACCGGCCTTGCGGCAGAGGACTTCCATGACAGCAATCTTGCTGAATTGATGTTTGATATCAGAAGGTGTACCTGAAGCTATTATTTTACCTTTGTCGATAATAGCAAGGCGGCTGCTTAGTTCATCGGCTTCAGACATATAGTGAGTGGTCAAAAGGATAGTCTTGCCCTGTGCCGTAAATTCCGGGATCATCTGCCGTAATTCCTGGGCACCGACAGGATCGAGGCCGATAGTAGGTTCATCCATGAAGATAATCTCGGGATCGGACAACAGCCCCCGCGCCACATGGAGCCGCTGCCGCATGCCCCGGGAATACTGCTCGACAGGGCGGCCGCCAGCCACAGACAGGCCGACCTTGTCCAGTACTTCGTTGATGCGGCGGTCGGTCGAAGCGGGACTGAGGTGGTTCAAGGCAGCAAAATAGCGGAGATTTTCCTTACCGGTCAACCGCCCGTACAGGCCCCGTTCCCCACCCAGGATCAGACTGATCCTGCGCCTTACCTTCGAGGCTTCCTTGACGACATCATAACCGGCAACGGCAGCTTTTCCGGAATCGGGAATCAACAGGGTAGAGAGCACCCGGATAGCAGTCGTTTTACCGGCGCCATTAGGGCCGAGCAACCCGAAGACAATACCTTTAGGCACCTGAAAACTGATACCGTCCAGGGCAACAGTTTCCCGTTTCTGGCCGGTCAGCGACCTTGACGAGTATTTCCGGACGATGTCTTTACATTCAATCATAATATCCATAGAACATCCACCATTTTTAATACTAGAACGTTTCCTGTTCGAGCGTGCCCTTCCTTTTAGCCGCGATTTCGAAGATACGGAATGCGAAATATCCGGCGACCAGATAAACAAGCCCGGTAACGGCTTCACGTAAAAGCGGAAAAACGGTATCGGCGAGCGGGATGCCGCTGAAGGTACTCTGCAGCGATACCAGCCCATTAGTGACCGGTAGCAGCCGGGCGATTTCCCGGACCGGTACCGGATATATATCCAGCGGTATGATAACGCCGGAAAATACCAGTATCAGTCCGACAAAGACAGTCTGGATATTCGACCAGTCGCGAAAGACGATGGCAAATGTGCCCAGGAATTCTCCCAACGCCGTCAGGGTGAAGGCGATAACCAGCGTACCTACGGCAAATCCGCCCCAGTTTACCGTGCTGAAGTCCAGACCCACCATGATCCAGGCAGCAACCAGCGTGGAAATAAAAGACAAGAGGCCGTTCGGAAAATGCAGGACGGCCCGGGCAAGGTAGTTTTCAATCCGGTTAACCGGAGAAGCGAACATGAAGGAAAGGGTACCGCCCGAGCGGTCGTAAGTATAACACTGGGTAATCCCGGGCAGGATAATCACCGCCATGGTATAAGCGGCAATACCAAGGGAATAACTGCGGACAACATCGGGACTGCCGGCGAACCGGCCGAGGACGGAGTATAAAATGACGAGAACGACCGGCCGGAATATCACGGTAGATATGTAAGAGAACCAGTTCAGCCAGCCGAACAGCCCGACATAGGTGGTGTACACCTGAGACAAAAAATGTTTCACCACAGCTTCATAATATCTAATAAAAATCGCGGGTACCGGTGACCCGGAGCCTCCTTTCGACAATACTGAACATAAAGAAAGTAACAACACCGAGGAATACGGAGGTAAGCAGACACAGTCCCCAGGAAGTAAAGATTTCCGTCCAGGTACTCCCGGCAGTCGACGACAAGCGGATACCGTCCATCGCCCAGGAGGTAGGCATCAAACGGGCCGGGACCATCAATACTACAGGCAGTTTATCTACCGGAAAGACGAAACCGCTGAGCACCAGGCCGAAGGGAATGACCGTGTTAAAGAAGCCGCCGCGGCCGCCGACCAGCACCATCAAGGGGGAGAAGAATAGGCTGGCGACCGTGATGCCGATAATAACCAGCAGCAGGGATACGATCATAGCCACCGGTTGAGAAACATCCGGTAAGGAGCGGGTCATTAGAAAGATAACGAAGAAAGAGACAATACCCACGGGAAGGCCCCAGAGAACCTGGGCCAGGGCTTTACCGAGAGAAACGACGATAACCGGCGTGCGGGAAATATAAACGAACTGAAGTACCTGACCGGACAATTCCGAACTGAGGGTATAGCCGATACGGAAGGCCACCCCGCTCCAGACAGTCATGAGGGGCAGGCCGACGGAAAGATAGGACAGTACCGCACGGTCGCCCTTCTGCATGGCGATCCAGGTATAGATAATAGCCATGGGTATGGTAGCCAGGAAAAAACCCAGATTACCAAAATTGAAGACTAATCTGTTTCCACTGCTGGACAACCGAGGCCAGTAAGGCACGCAACTGATATACCAAGATATCTCCAAATAAAAAGACCCGGAGTGAACTCAATCAGCAGGAAAACAAGGTATTATCCTGGGAGGATTATACAATCCGGATTTCTTTTTATCAGAATATTTCCCATGTATTACCGAAGTGGTGATATGTTATAAGATGTTTTTCGGCTTGTCAATAAAAGGGGACTCTATTATCCTCGATTGCCATAATAATAATGATATGTAGCTGGCATGGAGTTTACAAGTTAAGACACCAATGTTCCAGAATAATCAATCAACCAAGGAGGGAAACCGGCTCGCCATTATAGGCATGGCGGCGGTTTTCGGCCTGGCGCAGGATAGTATCGATATTTTGCTCGATTGGCACCCCGATTTCTCGGGGGCGGGGAAAACGGATCCCTCGTTGCTGAGCGACTCGGGATGACAGCGCGTTTCGGGCAACATGGTGAGTCGCTGTTGTACAAAGATATCAGCCCGCTCATACATTCGACAGGCTCAGTATGAGCGGGTTAAAACGGAAATACTCACGAACAGATATGTAAACAGGGATTGCAGTACTCACCTACCGGGTAATTATTGTGATGGGATACCGAGTAAAGCGGCGGCGGTGCCGCCGAGCATAGCATCGATATCTTCCCGGGGTAGATCAAGCCCGCGTATTTCTTGAATATAACGTTTCGCCAGCTCAGCATCATGGTCGAAGTTGAAAGGCCAATCGGTACCGAACATGAGTTTACGGGGGCTGATAACAGTCAAGGCAGATTTGACTGCGGCTATGCCAAGCTGGCGGCCGGCCATATTGAAATACAGCTTATCAAAATACTTCCGCCAGGGCTGATGAATGAGTTCTTTTTCCAGGTAGAAGCCAGGACAGCCGGGACCCACGTAACCAAGATAGGCGTCCAGCCGCTCCATTATACCGGCAATCCCGCCGCCGAAGTGGTTGATGATGAAGGTCAGGTTGGGGAAGGATTCGAGGACGCCGCCGAGGCAAAGGCGCAGGGTTTCGACCATAATATCAAGCTCGCGGGCAATCACGTAATGCAGGGCATAAGGAGCGTGGGCGGCATCATAACCGTCAGGATCAAGGGTGACATGGACATCGATAGGCACACCGAGTTCCGCTACCTTCTGATAAAAGGGCCACATCTCCGGGGAATCGAGATGGCAGCCCTGGTTGCGGGTGCTGATATGGACGCCTTTCAAGTCCAACTGCCGGACCGCCCGGTCCAATTCAGCCAGGGCAGGGGCGCCACCGAGGGGCGGTATTGTAGCCAGGCCGGCGAAACGACGGTGATTTTGACTAACTAATTCAGCGCAGAAATCATGCCAATGGCGGCACTGTTCGAGGGTGGTGAGGGGGTTGGTGGACAGTACAGCCATATCGATACCGGCAGCATCCATGAATTCGAGCCGTTCCCGAGCTCGTGAGGAGGCCTGATAGGAACGAATCTTCATCTTGGGCCCGTCCCAATAGCGTTCGCAGTACAGGCCGGAAGGACTATCACCCGGGGCGAGCATGTCCGGGGTAGCGGCATGATGTTCCATATCGATAATCATGGACAATGACCCCCCTACATTTACAATTACAAGACAATTGTAACATGAGGGGAAAATACGAAATATCGTTTTTAACTAGAGGAGGGAGTAATCGGGATGGTTCTGAGTGGGGAGTGAGGGGGGGTGTCCGGGACGTTGTCCCGGACACCCATAAAGTTAATCTAAATATTAAACAGGAGTTTGGAGTAGGTCGGCACCGGCCAGTATTTACAATCGACCATTGTCTCAAGCATATCGGCATCCTTACGCAGTTCCGCCATCGCCTTGAAAACATGGTCACGATATGCAACCGCCTGGGCTTTCACATCGCCATGCATCCCGGCGGCAGTATCGACCGCCTTTTCAAGCTTACCAAGATTGGCACTGAAGGACGTTAAGGAAGTACTGACATCGACTAATAAATTTTTCTCGATAGCGACATCACCACCGGCAGCCAGAATACTGCTGATGGACGAAGCCAGGGCAGCCTTATAGCTGATAACAGCGGGAAGGAACTGGCGCTTCGACATCTCGATCATGGTCAGGCCTTCGATATTTACAGTCTTGATATAGATCTCGTACTGAATCTCGCAGCGGGCCTCCATTTCAACCCGGGAGAGGACGCCATGCTTCTCCATGACGGCGATATTCTTGGCGGCGCGAATGGCGGCAATGGCATCGACGGTATTATTGATGTTCGGTAAACCGCGCTTTTTAGCTTCGGCGACCCATGCTTTGGAGTAATTATCACCGTTAAAGATAACACGTTTATGGCTCTTAATCGTCTCAAGGATAATGGCATCGATTTCTTTCTTGACACTAGAGGTTTTTTCAAGCCGGTCGGCGAACTGGCAGAGGCTCTCTGCGACAATAGTGTTAAGTACGAAGTTAGCCTGAGCAATCGATTGCATGGAACCGACCATACGAAACTCGAACTTATTACCGGTAAAGGCAAAAGGAGAGGTCCGGTTACGGTCGGTGGTATCCTTAAACAAAGAAGCCAGGGCATTGGTTCCCAGGTTCATAATACTCCCCGACTTGCTATTGGTAGCACCACCAGCCTCGATCTGGTCGAGGATATCGGTCAACTGCTCGCCCAGGAAGATCGAGATAATGGCGGGAGGAGCTTCGTTAGCCCCGAGACGATGGTCATTACCCGGACTGGCGGCAGCAACGCGCAGAAGGTCGGTATAATCATCGACCGCTTTGATAATGGCACTCAGGAAGAGCAGGAACTGGATGTTTTCGTGCGGGGTCTTACCGGGATCCAGCAGGTTCTGGCCGTCACTGGTGGACATAGACCAGTTGTTATGCTTTCCGGAGCCATTGATACCCGCAAACGGCTTTTCATGAAGCAGGCAAACCAGGCCGTGACGCAGAGCGACCTTCTTCATCGTTTCCATGGTTAGTTGATTATGGTCGGTAGCAATATTAGTAGTAGTGAAAATAGGGGCTAATTCATGCTGCGACGGAGCAACTTCATTATGCTTGGTCTTAGCAGCGACACCCAACTTCCACAGTTCCAAATCCAAATCGCACATGAAAGCGGCGATCCGTTCCTTGATATTACCGAAATAATGGTCTTCCAATTCCTGTCCCTTAGGCGGTTTAGCACCAAAAAGGGTACGGCCGGTAAGTATCAGGTCCTGTCGCTGGTCGAACATTTTCTTATCAATGATAAAGTATTCCTGCTCAGGACCAACGGTGGTAGTAACCCGGGCAACGGTTTTATTGCCCAGGAAGCGGAGGATGCGGAGAGCCTGGCGGTTCAGGGCATCCATAGAGCGCAGTAAGGGAGTTTTTTTATCTAACGCTTCTCCGGTATAGGAGGCGAAGGCGGTCGGAATACATAAGCTGCCGTCTTTAACAAAAGCCGGGGAGGTGCAGTCCCAGGCGGTATAACCCCGGGCTTCAAAGGTAGCACGCAGGCCGCCGGAAGGGAAGGAGGAAGCATCCGGTTCGCCCTTGATTAGCTCTTTTCCGGAGAATTCCAGGATGACGCGGCCATCAGGAGTGGGGGAGATGAAGGAATCATGCTTCTCGGCGGTGATACCGGTCAAAGGCTGGAACCAATGAGTGAAATGAGTAGCACCCTTACTAACCGCCCAATCCTTCATGACCGAAGCCACCACTTCAGCTACCTGGGGATCCAGCGGTACACCTTCCTCCATCGTCTTGTGCAAGGATTTATAGGTTTCCTTAGGAAGGGTCTGGCGCATGACAGAGTCATTGAAGACATTACTTCCGTAAATATCAGGTAAGAGAGGTGTTTTGTTACCGTTCGTCTGGTTCAATTTACAATTCCTCTTTTAAAATTATAAATTTTCAACTGAACCTCATTATAAACACCTATTGTTACAATCATATTGCGATCCGGTTAAGATTTGGTCTGTTACTTTTTACCGGATTCGGGCTCCATGGTACGGCCGAGTTCTTCCAGCAGTTCCCGCTGGCGTTTGTTCAAGGACTTAGGAACAACCACTTTCAGGTGGACCAACTGGTCGCCACGGCCGCCACTCCGCAGATGAGTAACACCCTTGCCCTTAAGCCGGAAGACAGCCCCGTTCTGGCTGCCGGAAGGGATCTTGAGTTTAGCCGTACCATCGATGGTAGGTACTTCCAGTTCGCTACCCAAAGAGGCCTGAACAAGGTTTACCGGGAGTTCATAAAGCAGGTTATCTTCTTCCCGGAAGAAAAACTTGTGTTCGCTGACAGCGACATCGATATAAACATCGCCGTTGGAGCCGCCGCGTAAACCAGACTCACCTTCACCACTGAGCCGGATACGGGAGCCGTCGTCGACACCACCCGGTATCTTGACGGAAAGGTTGCGCTGGTGACGTTCCCGGCCGGTGCCGCGGCACTGCGGGCACGGTTCGGTGATTATCTTGCCTTCACCGCGGCAACGGGTACAGGGGGTAACATTAGCAAAACGCCCGAACATACTCTGGTGAACGCGGCGGACCTGTCCGGTACCGTTGCATTCAGGGCAGCGCTGGGGTTGGGTGCCGGGTTTACTGCCGAGGCCCTGGCAGACGGAACAATGTTCGGTACGGTTAATGGTGAATTCCTTCTCAACACCGAAAACAGCTTCTTCAAGGGTAATGGCGATACGGTGCAGGAGGTCGGCACCGCGTTGCGGGGCTTGCCGGGTGGAGGCGGTTGTGCCGCCGAAGAAGGCTTCGAAGATATCGCCGAGGCCGCCCATATTGAAACCTTCGAACCCCTGGTTGGTAAAGCCGCCGTTACCGCCCGCGGCATGGCCGTAACGGTCGTAAGCGGCACGTTTATTCGGATCGGATAGGACTTCCTGGGCTTCGTTAATCTCCTTGAACTGCTCTTCCGCACCCGGTTCATGATTTCGGTCGGGATGGTACTTAAAAGCAAGATTCCGAAAAGCCTTTTTAATATCTTCGGTGGTAGCGTTCCGGTCTAAACCAAGGACTTCATAATAATCACGTTTTTCGGCCATATTCAAATCCTGAAATGAGCAATATACAAACTTTCATTTTATCACACATGAAAAAACTCTTCATCCTGCAGAGTGTACCATCAGAGGTTTTGCTAAAAATGGGTTATGAAAGACCAGATAATCAGAGGTTGTTTAAAAAGTACCCACTCCCAACTCGATCGGGAGTCCAGATGATTGATTTTGTGTCTGGCTCTGGATTCCGCCAACACGATGTTGGAACTTTCGTGGGAATGGGGAAAATTTGAGTTTTCGGACAGCCTCGCAATAAAGAAGATTGTCTTGCAGAAAGGATTCAGATTGCGTCAACAGCGGTTGACCGACACCGTGTCGGACGCCTTTCCTTCGTCTATGGTTCGCAATGACAGAAGGGAGAAGGACGGATTCCTCACCAGGTTCGGAATGACCTTACTAGATGATCTGTGAGAATCAGAGAAAAAAAGAGGGGCGGGTAACCCGCCCCTCTTTTTTTTATTAACTAGACTTCGCGGAATTCGCCTTCGACAGTGCCGTCAGGGCCTTTGCCGCCGGGTGGAGGAGGAGGCGGGGGCTGCTGCGGGCCGCCGCCGGGGGGCGGAGGCTGTTGCTGTTGGCCGTAGACGGCAGGGCCGACCTTCTGCATGGCAGCGTTGAGGTCCTGCACCGCCTGGTTAAGGGCAACGATATCAGTACCCTGGAGGGCGGTACGGACAGCTTTAACTTTTGCGTCGACCTCAGAATTGAGGTCGGCGGGTATTTTATCCTTGTTATCGCGAAGCATCTTTTCCGCCTGATATGCCATATTATCGGCCTGGTTGCGGATCTCCACTTCTTCTTTCTTCCTGGTGTCTTCCGAGGCATGCTGATCGGCTTCCCGTTTCATCTTTTCAACCTCGTCCTTAGACAAGCCGCTGGAAGCTGTGATGGTTATCTTCTGCTCCTTGCCGGTACCCTTATCAACAGCACGGACACTGAGGATGCCGTTTGCATCGATATCAAAGGTAACTTCGATCTGGGGCAGGCCGCGAGGTGCCGGGAGAATACCATCGAGCATGAACCGGCCTAAAGTGCGGTTATCGTTAGCCATCGGGCGTTCACCCTGAAGAACGTGTATCTCGACCCCGGGCTGGTTATCAGCGGCAGTACTGAAAACCTGGCTCTTGGAGGTAGGGATGGTGGTGTTGCGGGGAATGAGGGGCGTCGCCACGCTGCCGAGGGTCTCGATGCCGAGGGTGAGGGGAGTAACATCGAGCAGGAGAACATCCTTGACTTCGCCTCTTAACACACCAGCCTGGATGGCAGCACCGATGGCGACCACCTCATCCGGATTGACGCTCTTATTGGGTTCCTTGCCAAAAAATTGCTTAACTTTCTGCTGGACGAGCGGCATACGGGTCTGACCGCCGACCAGAATAACTTCATCGATCTGGGCATTAGTCTTACCGGCATCCTGGACCGCCTGGCGGCAGGGGCCGAGGGTTTTCTCGACCAGATCCATGACCAACTGTTCCAGCTTGGAACGAGTCATGGTATAGGTGAGGTGCTTGGGGCCGCTGGCATCAGCGGTGATGAAGGGCAGGTTGATCTCAGTCTGCTGGACTGTAGAAAGCTCGATCTTCGCTTTCTCAGCCGCTTCCTTGATGCGCTGCAAGGCCATACGGTCATTACGCAAGTCGATACCCTGGTCCTTCTTGAATTCATCGCACAACCAGTCCATTACCTTCTGGTCGAAGTCATCGCCGCCGAGGTGCGTATCACCGCTGGTAGACTTGACGAGGAAGGTACCTTCGCCCAGTTCGAGGACGGAAATATCGAAAGTACCGCCGCCGAGGTCGTAGACAGCGATAGTCTCTTCTTTTTTCTTGTCCAGCCCATAGGCGAGGGAGGCGGCGGTAGGTTCATTGATGATACGAAGGACATTAAGACCGGCAATGGCGCCGGCATCCTTGGTAGCCTGCCGTTGGGCGTCATTAAAATAAGCAGGAACGGTAATGACAGCATCGGTTACCTTATCGCCAAGATAGGCTTCGGCATCAGCTTTCAGTTTCTGTAAAATCATAGCTGAGACCTCGGGCGGGCTGTAGTCCTTACCGCCCATGGCCACGCGAACCTCGTTATTCGGGCCTTTTACGACCCGATAAGTCTTACGGCGGGCATCTTCTTCCACGGGCAGTTCACGTCCGGGTGGTTCGCCCCATTTACGACCCATAAAACGTTTGATACTATAAACGGTATTATCGGGGTTAACAATCGCCTGACGGCGGGCCAACTGGCCGACAAGGCGCTCACCATTCTTGCTAATGGCGACCACCGAAGGGAAGAGATTTCCACCCTCGGCAGAGGGGATAACCTTGGGTTCGCCGCCTTCCATGACAGCGATTTCGCTAAAGGTAGTACCCAGGTCAATGCCAACAGCTCTACTCATTATTTATCCTCCTTATGTAAGGTCGGGCTAATCAGCCCGGTCATATTTTTCATTTTCATTTGCAGTAGCCGGTTCACCAATACCGACAGCGACCTGGCTGGGGCGGATGACCCGGTCGAGAAACTTATAGCCTTTGACAGCTTCAGCGACGACGATCCCTTCGGGGCCTTTTTCCTGTCGGACAGCATCATGAAAGCGGGGGTCGAAAGATTCGCCCACGGCTTTGATGGGGGTCAAGCCCTGGGATTCCAAAGTAGAACGCAGTTTACGCTCGATCAGTTTGACACCATCGATCCAGGAATGCCCCTGAAGGTCATCGGGCAGGGAACCGACGGCACGTTCAAAATCATCGAGTATAGGCAGGATATTACGCACCAAGGCGGCGTTCGCGTACTTGACAACCTCTTCTTTTTCCTGTTCGCTGCGCTTTTTATAATTCGCAAAATCAGCCTGGGCACGCTGCCAACCAGCGAGATTAGCTTCAGCCTTAGTTTTTATTTCCGCCAGGACTTTTTCCGTAGCGCTGATAGTACTGGAATTATCACTATTAACGGCATCAATTCGTGGTTCTTCAGACATTTACAACTTCTCCGGTTAGCGATGATATCAAACCCGTCAGGAGTCAAAGTCCTCCGGAGAACCGGCCTCCGCCGAAGAATTTCCTTCATAAAGATCATCAACCAGCCGGCTCAGCACCGAAGTCAGGAAACTAACCGTAGCAATAGCCCGGGCATAGGGCATCCGGGTAGGACCGATAACACCGATGGTACCGGAAGCCCGGTGGGGGGTGCCGTAACGACTGAGGATGATACTATACTCATGGATAGGCTTGGAGCGGTTCTCTTTACCGATAATCACTTCAACCCGCCTGCCGGTAAATTCAGGCGGGACGATACTACGCAATAAATGGCCTTCCTCGATAAGTTCCATGAGGGATAAAGCCAGCCCGCGGTTATTAACAAACTCCGGTTGGCTGAAAAGGAAATGAAGTCCGTCCAGATAAGGCTCTGGGGTATCGTGTTCATCCTCATCTTCCATGATCTTGAGGATATGTTCCGTCATTTTCTGTTCAGCCAGGCCAAGCTCTTTATTCACACCGGAAATCTCCTGGGCGTTCAGGCCGGAATACAGACTACTGAGCTTATTAGATAAAGTGGTAAGGGCAGCCTGGTCGATGGGATGGTCGAGGGTAATCAGTAACTGCCGGACACGGGCGCCGTTGAGGACAAGGATAAACAGCACCATTAAGTCCTGGAGGCTGACCAGTTCCAGGTGTTTGAAGGTGCAAAAGGTGGAGCGGGGGGCAGAAACTACGGCAGTATTGTGTACCATGCCGGCTAAAATAGAAGCAGCCAGGTCCAGCCAGTGGTCGAATTCACCCTCCATGCGGTTGAAAAGATGGCGCAACTGCTCTTGTTCGGCCTGCGGTAATTCGATATTACCGATCGTTTCAACATAGTAACGATAGCCTTTATCGGTAGGGATACTGCCGGCGGAAGTATGCGGACGCAGGATATAGCCTGCTTCTTCCAGATGGGCCATCTCAGCGCGGATCGTGGCTGAACTGACGCCCAAACTAAAATCAGAAATAATACTCTGTGACGGGACAGGTTTAGCCCGGGTCACATATTGCAGGATAATATTATCCAGTATCTTTTGTTGTCTCTGTGAAAGCATCACGACCCCGATTAGCACTCTAAGGCTTCGATTGCTAATTCTTATTGTTACATTAATGGTATCTGTTGTCAAGAGATGGGGGCATGATAATTTATATGTAATATACGCTTAACGTACTTAGCACGTACGTAGCACGTACGTTTCCCGAAAGGAAAGTTTTTATGGTATATTCTACTATTATATTACCAGCCAGGACGTATTGAAATGAGTGAAAAGATATACATTGGTGTTGCATGGCCGTACGCGGACGGTTTGCTGCACGTCGGAAACGTCGCAGGTTCAGATCTACCCGCTGACATCTTCGCCCGCTACCACCGCATGAAGGGCGATGAGGTCCTGATGGTGTCTGGGTCCGACGAACACGGCACTCCCATCACACTCAAGGCCGAGGAGGAAGGGCTTTCATCCGCCGAAGTGGCCAACAGATACCACCAGTTATACGTGGAGGCCAAGCAGAAGCTGGGTATCACCTACGACCTCTACACTCGGACGAGTACCGAGAACCACACAGCCGTTACACACGATGTTTTTCTGACCCTCCTCAAGAAGGGCTACATCTACAAAGGGAGCATGTCGCAGCCCTACTGTCCAAAGTGCGAGCGTTTCCTGCCGGACAGGTATGTAGAAGGGACATGCCCCTACTGCAGCTTCGCCGGCGCCAGAGGTGACCAGTGCGACCAGTGCGGCAAGCCGCTCAATGCCTCTGAATTGGTCAAACCGCGCTGCAGAGTCTGTGGAACCCCACCTGAGTTCCGTGAGACAGAGCATTTCTTTTTGAAGCTAACCGCTTTTCAGGAAAAGTTACAGGAATGGTTGAAGACAAAGACCTACTGGCGGCAGAATGTCGTGAATTTCAGTCTTGGCTACCTTGCTGAGGGGCTGAGAGACCGCGCTATAACCCGTGACATCGACTGGGGCATCAGCGTCCCCGTTCCAGGCTTCGAAAGAAAACGCATCTACGTCTGGTTCGAGGCAGTCATCGGATACCTCTCAGCCAGTAAAGAATGGGCAGCCAAACAGGGAGAGCCGGAGAAGTGGCGCAAGTTCTGGGAAAGCGATGCCCGGACTTACTACTTCATCGGCAAAGATAATATCGTCTTCCATTCGATCATCTGGCCGGCGATGTTGATGGGTTACGGCAGCTTGAACCTGCCCTATGACGTGCCCTCGAATGAATTTCTCTCGATCGAAGGTAAAAAGGTATCGAAAAGCCGCAACTGGGCCGTCTGGGTGCCGGACTATCTTTCCCGGTATGACCCCGATCCGCTACGGTATTTCTTGTCGATTAACATGCCGGAAACTTCGGATACCGACTTTTCCTGGCACGAATTCATACGGCGGAACAACGATGAACTGGTAGCAACCTACGGCAACCTGGTGAACCGGGTACTCACTTTCACCTACCGCAACTTCGAAGGCACAGTACCAACCAGGGGGGAACTGGACGTTGCCAGCCAAACGATACTGAAACATGCGGAAGAGACCCTGGCAGCGGTGGGAAAATCGATATACGAATGTAGATTCAAAGAAGCGATAAAAGCGGCGATGGCCCTGGCCCAGGAAGCAAATAAATACCTGGACGAAAAATCACCTTGGAAGGTAATCAAACAAGACCGCAACCAGGCAGCCAGTTCATTATGGGTGGCGATAGCCGTAATCTCCGACCTGAAGACTATGCTTTACCCTTTCCTGCCATTTACCTCACAAAAACTGCACACATTCCTGGGTTTTAACGGCGAAGCGGCTAACAGCAGTTGGGAAATCAACCGACCGGTTTCCGGACAAAAGCTGGAAACACCCCAGCCGCTGTTCACGAAACTAGATGAAAAACTAGCCGAGGAAGAAGCGGCCCGCCTGGGTAAAGGCGGATAACGATGAACCACGTCCAAGCAGCCAAGAAGGGGACGATAGAACTGAAGCAGATATATGCTCCGGTGGAAATAGACCTGCTGCAAGTCGAGGCGAAAATACAGTCGACCAGTGCCGTCGCTTTTCCGCACCTGGCAAACCTGATCGATCACATTCTCAAGGGTGACGGAAAGCGAATCAGGCCGGCCTTAACGTTATTATCAGGAAAATTCTACGAATACAACCTGGAAACGCTAGTCCCCATGGCTGCGGCACTGGAACTACTGCACACAGCAACACTGGTACATGATGATGCCATCGATCATTCGCTGGTCCGCCGCAACAAACCCACGGTTAACAAACTCTGGGGTGAAGAACAAGCTGTATTGCTGGGAGATTACCTGTTCGCCGAAGCAGGGTGTTTAACAGCAACGACAAACAACTTGCGGGTGATAAAATTATTTTCTACAACACTAAAAATAATATCCAGTGGGGAAATCGACCAGGCGATTAATGCTTTCACTCTAAGTCAGAGTAAAGAATGTTACTACCAGCGTATCGCAAAAAAAACAGCGACGCTTTTCACCACGTCAACAGAATCGGGTGCGGTACTGAGCAATGCCCCGGAAGAGGCGATAAAAAGTCTGGTGGAATACGGCTTTAATCTGGGGACCGCTTTCCAGATAGTAGATGATATCCTCGATTTTTCCGGCACTGAAGAGCAACTGGGGAAACCGACCGGTTCCGACCTGACACAAGGAACAGTCACATTACCCGTACTGTTGTTGATAGAACAATACCCCGGGGAAGAAGCAGTAACACAACTCTTTAAGGACCATAACAATCCGGATATCACAAAAGTGGTGACCGAGATGGTCCGCAACTCACCAAAAATCCTGGACGAGTGCTATCAAACAGCCAATAAATACAGCGACCAAGCCATCCGCAGCCTGCAAGAGCTGCCGGAGAATAAAGCCAGGGAATCACTGGAAGAACTGGCACGGTACATCGTTTACCGGAATAAATAACACAAAAAAGGCACGCTTCACCGTGCCTTTTTAATATCGTGCTACTTTATATTATATCAATCAACTAGCCGGAGCCTGTTTGGGAAAAGGACTAATGACCGGATTTGGTTTCCTGGCTTCGGCAGCAGGTTTGGCTGGAGGTTCAGGCGAACCCGGTTTAGGAACTGGAGTAAGCGGGGTGGCGGGGGAGTCAGGACCTTTAAAGACAGCTTCCAACCGATCTGCTTCCAGGGTCTCCTCGACAATCAAGGTCTGAGCCAGGCGAACAAGCGTCTCTTTATGGGCGGATAAGACCTCAGTAGCCCGTGGCATGGGCTTCCTGAATAATGCGGTTCACTTCTTCATCAATGGCATCGGCAATCTTGTCACCGTAATCCCGTTGTTCGGAAATCTCACGGCCGAGGAAGACCATTTCCTGGCGGTCGCCAAAGGTACGAGGACCAAGGCGGTCGCTCATACCAAAGTCGGTCACCATACGGCGAGCCATCTCGGTAGCCCGTTTGATATCATCCTGAGCCCCGGTAGTAACCTCGTTGAAGATAATTTTTTCCGAAGCGATACCAGCCATATAAGTTGTAATGCCGGCAATGATCCGGGAGCGGCTCCAATAAGAGCGGTCTTCTTCGAGTGTTTTGGTATAGCCGCCAGCCATACCGCGAGGAATAATAGAAATCTTACGAGGCGGGTCGGCATCCGGCAGCATTTTGGCAACCAGGGCATGGCCAGCCTCATGATAAGCAGTAATTTCTTTTTCCTTAGGACTGATACGGCGGCTCTTCCGTTCCGGCCCAAGCAGGACTTTATCAATCGAATCCTCGAGGTCTATCATCTCGATACTTTTCTTATTACGGCGGCCGGCCAGGATAGCCGATTCATTCATGAGGTTGGCGAGGTCAGCACCGCTGAAACCGGCGGTTTGGCGGCCTAATACTTCCAGGTTGACATCCGAAGCCAAAGGTTTACCTTTCGCATGGACCTTTAAAATCTCGACACGGCCGTTGATATCCGGACGGTCAAGCACAACACGGCGGTCGAAACGGCCGGGGCGGAGGAGGGCGGGATCCAGGATATCAGGGCGGTTAGTGGCAGCGAGAACGATGACGCTAGTATTAGTATCGAAACCATCCATTTCGGTAAGTATCTGATTCAGAGTTTGCTCACGCTCATCATGGCTACCCCCCAGTCCAGCGCCGCGCTGACGGCCGACAGCATCGATTTCATCAACAAAAACGATACAGGGAGCCTGGTGTTTCGCCTGGTCAAAGAGGTCACGGACACGGGCAGCACCAACGCCGACGAACATTTCTACAAATTCACTACCACTGATGGAGAAGAAAGGCACTCCGGCTTCGCCGGCAACTGCCCGGGCAAGTAGCGTTTTACCTGTTCCGGGAGGACCAACCAGGAGAACGCCGCGGGGGATACGGGCGCCGAGGGCCTGAAAACGTTCCCGGGATTTCAGGAAATCAACGACTTCCTGTAATTCCACCTTAGCTTCGTCTACACCGGCGACATCATTGAAAGTGACGGAGGGTTTGGAGGGCGGGGTGAGGCGGGCGCGGCTGCGGCCGAAACTCATAGCCTGGTTATTAGCACCACGGACACGGGAGAAGAGGAAAAACAAAATAATGCCAAAAACCACGAGGGGCAACAGGCCGCCAAGCAGGAGGCTGCCCCAATCGAAGCCACCCGGTTGAACCTTATACTTGACACCAGTCAGATCCAGTCCGGTAATCTCAAAAAGACTGGTTTCACCCTTAAAACTCCGGGATTCGGCCCCGGTATTATCTATAATAGTCAGCCATTGACCATCTACAGTGATCGACTGAATAGTATGTTCCTGAGACTTAGCAACAACATCGCTCAACTCAAGTTCAGGAGTCTTTTCGGTATTAGAAAATAGGAAAGTAGCCAGGGCAACCCCGGCCAGCAGGATAATGATATAGATAATGCCGCTACGGCGCCATGTCGAATTCATAATTCCACCTTCTGAAAAGAGGGGTACACCTCCGGATGGTTATCATTATAACAGAAAGAAATACACATAATGAAATAATAATCCGGATACTTTATATTATCACCCGAATCATAAAGTAAATGATATTCCCGGAAATTCAAATTAATGAGCCGGGTAGTCCATCTGGCGAGACTAACGGATATTGACAAATACGGTGATAAATGATGTAATTAAGTAAGGGTCGATGGACACCTATTCTAGAAGAGGAGGTGTTGTGTGAAGCTACAAAAATACCTTGGGGTTTGGCTGTTTCCCAGTTAAGTCCCTGCGTGAAAGCAGGGCGATGGAACTCAAAGCTTGACTCGTTGAGGATAGTTTAGAGAATGTGCTAAACAACTCTCTGCGGCAGTAATAACCGCAAGTGAGTCGAGATTGGGGAGGAACTCAGGGGTAATCGCAAGATTACCCCTTCTTTTTTCTGAGAACCTTATTAGAACAACTGGCGTCCAAATCTATAGATGGTTATCCGGTGGATGTCAGAAGACCCGGGTAAGTATCCTGAAGTAAAAGAGTTTCTGTTTCCAAATTGGGACTTTCACGGTTGAAAGGTAAAATCAATAATTAACTGAAGAAGCTGAGGGTCTTTTCGCCCTTCTCCTCTTTATATGCGGCATAACCTTTCTTCACCGCACAACTGACACAATAGTTGTATGATTTACCCTTTTCAACTTCATTATTTTTTTCTTCTTCGACCACCAGATAACGGTCATAAGCGGGAATATCCTTATGACACTTATCGCATTTTAGTTCACCAAGTGAGATGCATCCTCGCCGCATTGTATCCTCCTAAGGGGCAAAAGTTACAACCTTCATATTACACCAACTCAGGTAATTTAAGCCATAGTTGATACAATTCCCGCCGTGGCAGGCCGGTCTTTTTACTCACGACGGCAATAGCCTGCCGGGCGGTCATACCCTCTCCGCGCAACCGGCGAAGTTGTTGTACAACATCACTTTCAGAAGGGGGGGCAGGTGGAACTTCCGGCCTACCTTCGATAACCAGGGTAAATTCACCGCGAGGGGAGGAAAACCGGGAAGCGGCCTGACTGATAGAGCCATGAAATATCTCTTCATGAATCTTGGTCAATTCACGGCAGATAGTGAGGCGCCGGTCGCCAAGGATACCCAGCAAATCACTGAGAGTCGCCTGCAGACGGTGCGGGGCTTCGAGAATCACCAGCGTTCCCGGGTCACCGGCAACCGACATCAAGAAAGATTTTCGGTCGCGAGCCAACCGGGGCAGGAAACCAAGGCAGGTAAAACGGCGAGTGGATAAACCGGAAACCGCCACGGCAGTTGTAACCGCAGAGGGGCCGGGAATAGGAACTACCGGGATATTACGCTGGCCGGCAGCAACGATGAGCTCGAAACCAGGGTCAGAAATACCGGGGGTCCCGGCTTCTGAGACCAGGGCAATATCGCCTTCATCTTCAAGAAAGCGCAGGAGTTCGTCAAGCTTCGCCCACTTATTATGTTCGTGATAGGCGGTAAGCGGGGTCTTAATATCGTAATGTGTTAACAGTTTACGAGTCTTGCGGGTATCTTCTGCAGCAATCAATTTTACCGTACGCAGGGTTTGGAGAGCCCGGAGAGTAACGTCCTCCAAATTGCCAATAGGCGTAGCGACAACATATAAAGACGGCATTTATACCCCCGGTACTGGACAGCCCGACTAAAAATCAAGGAGGACAACCTGCATAGCAGCCGGCAGATTGTTTTTAGTGACGGACAACTTAGGACGGGAGATGGAGGTGGGGTCTTTAACCCCGATTTCCTTAAGGAAGCGGTCGACCGGTTCGAGTTCGCGGGTCAAGACCGGTGTCTTGTAATGCATGGGAACGACAATGCGCGGTTCGAGCTGACGGACGACTTCCGCAGCCGCGGTCGCGTTGATAGTCGAGACATCACCAACCGGGACCAATAAGATATCGACATTGCCGATATTTTCGACCTGGTCGGCACTTAGAACATGGCCTAAATCACCCAGATGACAAACGGACAATTCATCAAGTTCGATAACATAGACGGTGTTCTTACCTTTCTGCCGTCCCTCTTCTTTATCGTGGTAAGTAGCCAAACCGATGATGAGGGTAGTAGAAACTTCGTACTCACCAGGACCGAAAATTACCCTCGGATTATCAGCGATACCGGAAACAAATGAGTGGCCGGGGTGTTGATGGCTGATAGTAACAATTGAGGCTGATTGTTTGCCCAGGGTATATCCTAAATCCGGAGAATAAGGGTCAGTAATAACAGTACTTTGAGAACCTTTAATCCGGAAGCATGAATGACCGAGCCAATTAATATCCATATGTGTAAGTCTTAATATAACATGGGGCTAATATAAGGTCAATCAGTACACCCGGATATGATATAATCGGTTTAACATCGCAAGGAGGAAGTACCTGGAAGGATCAGACATAGCCCATAAAGCCCTAGAAACAGCCGCGGCAAAAATGGCCACCGACATCGTTTTACTGGATGTCAGGAAAATCAGCACTTTTGCCGATTATTTTGTACTTTGTACCGCCGAGAGCACCCGACAGATCAATGCCATCGCTGAAGAAATAGAACATGTACTAAAACAAGAAGGAGAGCGTCCCGTGCACCGGGAAGGGACGGCAAACTCAGGCTGGGTACTGCTGGATTACGGAGACGTAGTGATCCACACCTTCGCTCCTGAAGAGCGGAAGTTCTATAACCTGGAAGAATTTTGGTCGGCAGCAAGTACGGTAGTAAGAATCCAGTAATACTTTAAAGGCAAATAAAAAGGGCAGGCGAATATGCCTGCCCTTTTTATTTTTTCAACAGGAAAAAGATTTACCCGAATATCTCATTGTCTTTAAAAAAGAGTTTAATCTCAACGGCAGCAGTAGCTGGGGAATCCGAACCATGGACGGAATTTTGTTGAATATCCAGTCCAAAATCACGGCGGATGGTACCGGGTTCGGCTTTGGCAGGATTGGTAGCACCCATGGCCTTGCGGGCTACATCAACGGCATTATTGCCTTCAAAAACAGCAGCGATAATGGGTGCCGACGTCATATATTGCAGAAGGTCAGGGAAAAACGATTTATCAACATGGGCGGCATAATGCTGCCTGCCTAGTTTTTCATCCATATGCAGCATCTTCAACGCCACCAGCTTCAGCCCGCTTTTCTGCAGGCGGTCGAGAATAGCACCGCCTAATTGACGGTTCATGGCATCCGGTTTAACCAGTATCAGAGTTCTTTCCATATCACAGGTCTCCTTTTTCGATATTCCTTCCCTGAAATAGAGGAAGGAGAATAAAATTATTGGTCTTTTCTCTTTTGAGAACCAAGCATATTTCCCAGGCCGGGGCCAACATTATTGTCAACGATATAGTGGGTTCCGGTACTTTCCGCTAAGACGGTACCGTCTTGTAAAGTTACTGCAGCCACAGTATCGACCAGCTTACGGGTCTTTTTCCTGACAAATGAGGTTATTACTAGAGCATCGCCGGTATGAATCGTTTGTTTTAACTTAATCTGCATACGAGCAGTGACACAATGGCCGGCGGCGAAGAGGGCGGCATAACCCATCGCCTCATCAAGGATACAAGCTGTGATTCCACCATGGAGAATGCCGGGCCATCCCTGATACAAATCAGAAGGCATGAATTCTGACCGGGCGGTACAGCCATCCCATTTAAATATAAGTTTTAGACCGATAGGATTATCCTTACCACAACCGAAGCAAGAGTGATAATCTACAGTCCGCTGCAACGATAATTCAGGCCAATTTTTTATCCTAATCCCCCCTTACTACTTAAAACAACGCGTTCTTTGGTGAGAAAACGCAACAAGAACAAGGCTACTAAAATAAGGACAGCTAATACCGCCAGGTAAATCAGGCTGAAATCCCAGGAAGCAGTAAAACCGGTCATGGTTAGAAAATAAAAACCGATAAAAACAAAGAGAAAGATCATATTGGCAAAACGGGGATTATTCATGGTCAATTGTAAAATCGATACGATACAGACCACAGAAAAGGCCACCAGGGGAACAATGAACAGACAGACCAGAATAGGCAGAAAGCCGGGGGCGACGAAAGAGCCTACCCGGGGGATGATGGTAGTGAAATTCAACACACACACTGTTAAAGACAGGACCACGTAGGTGACGAGGATACTCGGAAGAGCTACCGCCAGGCTCTTCCCCAACCATATCTGTCTTAAACTGGTAGGAGTAGACATGAGCGATTCAAGGGTCCGCTTAGCCTTCTCGAGGACGATGGCATATGCTGAGAGATAGGTACAAAAAAGCATCGTCAGGGTCAAGGGCAAAGCATACAGAGCATTAGCGAGAAAGGCATGGCTGGCAGTAATCATATCCGCCCGGCTGCCGCCTTGTTCCGCCAAGCCAGCCAGGGTATTTCGCAAAATCTCAAGATAAGGAAAAGGAAGAAAAAGCATGATGGCGATATTAAAGTAAACCGCTTTATTACGGAAAGATTCAAGCATATCTTTTACAGCAATGATCCAGACAGTCTTCATCGATCAACCTCCGCTGCCTGGAAAATGGTGGAATAGATATCTTCCAGGGAAGCATCGTCACGTTTTACCTGTTCAATTCTGACCCCGTGGCTGCACAGGAAATTAACAACATCAGGGACGGCAGTCCCGGTAGTTAACTTCAACTCAATCTGACGGTCAGACTGCTGAACCACCGAGGCATGAAAAATACGGTTGAGTTCTTGAGCAACGGTATCCGGCACCGGCAGACTGACATCAACGGTAAGGCCACCCTGCCCCATACTACGCTGCATGTCTTCCAACCGGCCATAAAGTTTAATCTCTCCGCGGTCGATGAGGGCGATGCGATTGCAGATACGCTGAACCTCATCGAGGTTATGTGAACTAAACAAAATCGTCTTGCCTTGATTACGGGCCATATCAAGGACGATACGGCGGACTTCGATTTGTCCGGTAGGATCGACACCGGCAGTCGGTTCATCGAGGACCAGAACGTCAGGATTATGTAATATTGCCCTGGCTAAAGACAAACGCTGCCGCATACCTTTAGAATAAACTTGGACCTTATCGCGTGCGCGGTCCTCTAAACCAACCTGAGAGAGAACTTCATCAATACGTTTGACAGGATTTGAGACACCGTAGATACGAGAATAATAGACCATGTTATCGAGAGCACTCATATTTTCGTAAAGCCCATCCGCCTCGAGAACGAAACCGACCCGCCGGCGGGTCTCATCTATCTTAGCGTCATGACCCAGAATCATAGCCTGGCCGCTATCAGGATGTAAAAGACCGAGTATTATACGGATAGAAGTAGTTTTGCCGGCACCGTTAGGTCCCAAATACCCGAAGATATCTCCGGAAGCTACTTCGAAACTAACATCTCTGAGGACTTCGCGTTTACTGAGGACTTTGCGTACTTTCGAAAGACTGATAGCTGAATGAGACGTTTGAAAAATACCTGCCTTTATTTTCTTTCCAGATACGGTTCTTTTGGTTGGGTAATGGAAGGAGCCCGCAAGTATAATGGCTGCAGAACGGCCGGGTCATCGTAATCATGAGACCGTAACCGCCGGCTACCCAGTTCAGCAAGAAAAGAAGCCCGCCGGACAAGCGCGGCACCGGAAACCAAAATGGCTTTTTCTACCAGCCGTTGCTGGATTTCTGCAGACACAACCGGCAGATACTCACCACAGAAAATAGTGGCAGCCTTAATAGATAAACAAAGCGAGGCTACGGTAGCCAAGTGTTCCGGAACAACCGGCAGCCAGGAACCGCCATACTGATGGTAAACTGCTGCTGCAATCTCACCTCGGCCGGCATTCATCACAGCACAGACCGGTAGTCCAAGTGCAGCGGAAGCCGCCTGAAAAGACTCGGCGGCGAGGGTACTGATACCCACTAAGGGTATATTCAAGCTATATGCCAGGCCTTTGGCCGTTCCCAGACCAACCCGCAAGCCATTATAACTTCCCGGGCCGCGGGCAACTACGATACCTTGAGCATCACTCAGAGCCAGCTTTAGCTGTTTTAAGATGAACGATAAGGCAGGGAGGAGTTGGGTAGTATGGTTCTGCCCGCAATGCCAGGACATTTCAGCCAGGACTTTTTCATCCTGCATGACCGCCAAGCCGGCAGTCGAGGTTGAGGTATCTATTGCGATAATCATCGGTTGTTTTTAAGTATATAACAGCGACCGGCATACAGGCTAATAGAGACCGGTTAATCACCGGATTCGAGTTGAAAATCTTTTTTAAGTTCACGAACCAATTCCTGGTAACGTTTACCTTCAGGCTCTATTTTCAACAGCCGTCCGGAACCATTTATATATTCTATTTGAATTAACAGATGCTCAGCCGGCATTAGAGACATAGCTTTTTCAGCCCATTCAATTACTGATATTCCATCGCCGTATAAATAATCATCCAAGCCGAGGTCGGCAGTCTCCTCGAGCCGGTCAAGACGGTAGAGATCGATATGGTAGAGCGGCAGCCGCCCTTTCAACTGGCGCATGATAACAAAGGTGGGACTGAGGGCATATTCCTTAATGCCGAGGCCAAAAGCAATTCCCTGAGTAAGACAGGTCTTGCCGGCACCAAGTTCACCAGTCAGTAAAAAGATGTCTCCCGGTTTTGATAGTTCTCCGCATCGTTTTCCGAACTCTTGAGTTTCCTCAGGGTTATGGGTGACCAGCTTAAGCATCACGCATCTCCTTTTGCGAAATGGTCCCAACCAGGTCCCGGCAACCGGATAGTCCGGCCATCCCGGTCCAACAATATCACCTTTGAACCGGAATCAGCAACCATTTCACCAATTACAGTCACAGGACAACCCGCCGGTTCGAGAATAGACGAGACGTTATCTATTATTTTTTCCGGGGCAGTAAAGAGAAGTTCATAATCTTCACCTCCGGACAGTGCTTTATGAATAGCCGTATCAGCGAAGTGAGACCGGACGCAAGAAGCCACCGGTACTTTATCGACCTGCACCCGGGCACTAAGAGCACTGGCTTGACAGATATGGGTAAGGTCAGCGACCAGGCCATCGCTGATGTCGATGCCAGTCCGGACGCCGGAAGAAATCAGTACCCGTCCTTCTTTCACACGCGGTGAAGGCTTCAGGAAAGACTGTTTTAAGACCGCTTCCGTTTCAAGTTCAAAGTGAAAGCCCTGCATTAACATTTCAAGGCCAGCAGCAGAACTGCCGAGGCTACCGGTTACGGCGATATGGTCGCCGGGTTCAGCCGAAGAGCGGGTAAGGAGACGGGGGGGAGTGCCGGGGGCATCGCCATAGACGGCTATATTAATGACCACCAGAGGGGCCCGGCTGATATTACCACCCACAACAGCGACATCATATTCCCGGGCTAAAGACAGCATACCCTGATAGAAATAGATAATATCAGTAACTTCGGTATCCGGTGGCAGAGCTAATGAAACAAGGGCATAACGGGGAAGGCCGCCCATAGCAGCGATATCGCTGATATTAACAGCGAGAGATTTCCAACCCAATTCTTCCCAGGAGGTAAGACCTAGTTTGAAATGAACATCCTGAACGAGGGCGTCGATGGTAGCGAGTTGGCATCCAGGGGAACACTTCCAGGCGGCGGCGTCATCACCGATACCAAGGACCAGATTCTGCCAGGCTGCTACCCTGCTTTCCCTCAGCCTCAACCAACTCAGCCAACACATCGATCAACCCGAATTCACCCAGCCCGGACACTTTCATAATGGGGCAATTATAACATGAAGAGGAAATGGGATGAAGCAAGACTGCAAGCACCATATCACAACTTTTACTACTACTTAATAAAGAAAAGCCCCCTTTCGGGGGCTTCATCCACAGTTATAGCCTGGTATTACCGGGTTAAATAGTCTTTAGCGATGCAGGTTCTGGCGAGACCATTTAAGCTGGGTTAAGCCAATCCGGACCGGGGCAGAACTATCCGTCATCCTGAGGGAAGGAGCCGTGTCCAGTCCTTTTTCCGGTTCAGCCGGTTCGCCAAGTTTACGTTCCTTGCCATTGAGGAGCCGGGAAATATTATCACGATGGGTCAAAATTATGGCCAGAGAACCAACCAGGCCGTAAAGCAGGTTCTCCCAGGGAAAACCGCTAAAGATGGTCAAAGGAATCAAGACTAAGTAGGTGACTATGGCACCGGCAATTGAAGCAAGGGAGACAAAACGGGTAGCACTAGCGCCGAGAAGGAAGACTTGTCCGCTGAGGAAGGCGACCGGCGGACACAGGGCAAACAAACCACCATAAAACGTAGCCACGCCACGTCCACCTTTAAACTTAAGAAACACCGGCCAGATATGGCCGGCAATGGCGGCCAGGGCAGCCAGAGCTCCAGCACTACGGAGAAGATACCAAACGAGCGTCCCGATTTCAGCATGGTATTCTCCCCGGAGGAGAAGCCAGGCAGCGACGACAGCAAAAACACCTTTCGATAAATCGAGGATAAAGACAAGAGCGGCAGCTTTTTTCCCGGCGACCCTGAGGACGTTGGTAGTCCCCATTTTACCGCTGCCGTAATTACGGGGGTCGACCTTTGCGAAACGGCGTCCGACGAGGACACCGAAGGGAATCGAGCCAATAAGATACCCGGCGACGATCGCCACCAGGAATTTAATCAATATCACTGTGGTCATGAAACTCCTCCGGTCTTGAACACAAGACGTATGGCAGTCCCGGTAAACCCGAATTTTTCACGCAGTTTATTTTCAAGGTAACGCCGATAGGAAAAATGGACCCGTGCATCGTTAACAAAGAAAATAAAGGTAGGGGGATTTACTTCCGCCTGGGTGACATACTTGATTTTGATAGCTTTTCCGAGAATGTGGGGTGGGGTATGAGAGGCTATTGCTTCCTGAACAACGTTATTGACGATAGCGGTAGGCAACCGCCGATTCCTTTCCTGATAAATCTCCAGGGCACGAGGAACAATTTTGTCGACACCCTGCCCGGTTTTCGCAGACACAAAAAGAACCGGGGCATAAGGGACAAATTGGTAATTTTCTCTCATGGCACCGCGCCATGCCCGTTTATCTTTTTCCTGAACCAGGTCCCACTTATTAACCACCAGCATAATGCCTTTAAAAGCCTGTTGGATATAACCCCCGATGTGCTTATCCTGTCCGGTGAAAGCTTCCGTAGCATCCAGAACAAGCAAAGCTACATCCGCCCGGTCGATGGCCCGGAAGGACCTGACCACACTATGCTTCTCGACATCAGTATCGAGCTTTCCCCGCCTTCTTATGCCTCCAGTATCAATAAGTATCACATTATGTCCATCAAAGTCAATAGCAGTATCTACAGCATCTCTGGTAGTACCAGGAATATCACTGACGATAACCCGTTCTTCACCCAATAAGGTATTCAATAACATGGATTTTCCGACATTAGGACGGCCGATAATGGCAATCTTAACCGCTATCTCAGATTCTTCGGAAGGTAAGGGCGGAGGTAATAATTCCAATATCCGGTCTAACAGGTCGGCAGTACCGCGGCCGTGATAGGCTGAGATTGCCATTGGATCACCAAGGCCAAGTTCATAGAATTCACTGGCATGCGTTTCCAGTTGAATATTATCAGCTTTATTAGCGACCAGGATGACCGGTTTGTCTGCCTGGCGTAACATATTCACAATCTCGCGGTCAAAAGGAGTAACTCCATCACGAATATCACCTAAGAAAATAATCACATCAGCGTCATTAACAGCGACATCGACTTGCTGGCGGACGGCCTTGGAAATCGGCGAATCAGGGTCCGGCTCCAGGCCGCCGGTATCGATTAGGCTGAATTCCCTACCGCGCCAGAAGACATCAGCAATCACCCGGTCACGGGTAGTACCGGGTAAATCCTCAGTGATGGCAATCTGACGTGCAGCTAATTTATTGAGAAGGGTAGACTTACCGACATTCTGGCGACCTACAATAGCAACAAAAGGTTTATTCATGATGTTATCCGATGCTTACCTGATACCAAGTAAAGGCCGGTTCAAGCCGCCTAAAATATGGATAAGGACTGCTTTCATAATATGCATACGGTTTTCAGCCTGATCGAACACGACCGACTGCAAGCCATCCATAACCTCATCAGTGACCTCCTCACCTCGATGAGCCGGCAAGTCGTGCATAAAAAGGGCAAATTCTTTAGCCTTGGAGAATAATTCGCCGTTAACTTGAAATCCAAGGAAAGCTTGACGTCGTTTTTCTGTCTCAGTTTCCTGTCCCATACTGGTCCAGACATCAGTATAGACCACATCCGCATGGAGAACTGCGGTAAGAGGGTCTTCCGTACAAAGAACCACGCTGCCATTAGTAGAAGCATATTTCCGGGCTGTTTTTAGTATCTCCTCGTTTACCGTATAGCCGGACGGGGAAGCAATATGATAATTTATTCCGGTAAGAGCACAAGCCAGCATCAGGCTTTGGGCTATATTATTACCGTCACCGATATAAGCCAGATTCAGGCCCTCCAAGCTACCCTTCTTTTCATATATAGTAAGAAGGTCAGCGAGGGCTTGACAAGGATGTTCCAAGTCAGATAGGGCGTTTATCACCGGAACACGTGCATAGTCCGCCAGCACCCGGACTGTCTCATGGGAAAAGGTCCGGGCAGCGATACAGTCGACATAGCGGCCGAGGACCCGGGCAACATCAGGAATAGATTCACGCCGGCCAAGTCCGACTTCAGCCGGGGACAGATAAAGACACTGACCGCCGGCTTGACGCATGGCCATTTCTAAACTGACACGGGTACGAAGAGAAGGTTTTTCGAACAGCAAAGCCAAAACTTTACCTTCAAGGGTAGTCATCCATCCCTTTGACTTGGCATCGATCGCTTCGGTAATAAATGATTCGATATCCCGGCGTGTCAAATCCGATATCGAGATCAAATCCTTGCCTTTCACTTCATCCTCCTCGTAAACCAGAGAGCATAACGGCGAAAAGTACAATAGTACCTTGAATTACAGGTAGTTTATCGTATCATACAACCCGGTACCGGGCAAAATTCATCCATCGGCAGCTTCAAGGGATAGAAACCAGTCCAAGAATATCAACAATAATATGCTCATGAATCGCAAGGAACGTGAGGTACATATATAGAAGGGAGGGTTTATTTTTTCACGCTGCGGGAATCCAGAGAGCCATCAATCTTCCGCCGGCGGTAGAGTAAATAACTCAGGAGAAAAACAAAAAAAGCCAGCATACCTAAGATGATGACAACCGTGTTCACGACAGGGAACACTCCCGCACTGATATCCAACGAAGAACGCTGAACGATGAGACTGATACCAATCCGGTAAAGAATCGAGAAAAGTAAGACAAAACCGGAGATATACAAAGTCGCCCGGATATGTTTCCACAGAAAAAACTGGGCAATCCGTTTAAGCATATTCCCGGATTTTATCACTCCGGGAACCATGTAGACAACCGGAAATTTCGACTTTAATAACTAAAGTACTATAAATCGATAGGAGAAGTGAAGTTAGTTCAGATTAGGTCACGTTGACCAATTTTGAAATAAGTGGTACTTTTTTACTATTCAGCCGGAGAACTATATGGATATTAATGAGCAAGTAGAGCAAATCCTGAAAAATAAAGAAATACAGGACATAAAAGATAGTAGTGAACCTCACATAATTGAGGGAATGTTGTTCGTTGAGCTGGCCACACGTTATAATCAGTATCTCAAGGATAGCAAAACGTCGCAAGCTTATGAATGCCTTCAGGATATAGCCCGGCTTATCATCGCAATAGACTCTAAATAGCTGATTATCTTCTAAGGGTCATCGTTCCCCTCAAGGTATGAAACCGTAAGCATATCCTGATTCGACATCCATTGTTTTCCATGTGTAGTGATATCGCCGAACCGCGCTTGTTTTTACACATAGCGGCGGCTATAATAAAACCCAATTCCAGGAGGTAAGATACAATGGGTTCATCATACGCATTTTACCAGGGTAACATTATGCCCCTTTCCGAAGCCAAATTGGGCGTCATGACTAACTTCATCCACTACGGAACCGGGGTCTTCGAAGGCATCCGGGGCAACTGGAATGCCGAGAAGAAAGAGATGTTTATTTTCTGCCTTAAAGAGCACTACGAACGGCTGTACAAGGGCTGCCAGGTGCTGAAGATAGAGCTGCCGTATACGGTTGACGACATGTGCCGGATAACCGTAGACGTGGTGAAGAAGTGCGGTTTCCAGGAAGATATCTATATCCGTCCGGTCGCTTATAAAAGTACCGAACAACTCGGAGTACGGCTGCACAATCTGGAGGCGGACTTCATGGTCTTCGCCTTTCCATGGGGACGCTACCTGGACACCGACAGCGCCCGCGTCTGTGTTTCATCATGGCGCTTCCCAGGTGAGATCGCCAGGGCTAAATTTACCGGCCTATATGTCACCAACGCCATGGCCAAGACAGAAGCAGTTGAGCGGGGTTTCGACGAAGCCATCATGCTTTCCCCCGACGGCTATGTAGCCGAAGGCAGCGGGGAGAACATTTTTCTGGTTTCGAACGGTGAGATAGCCACTCCTGGCGTCTACGACGGCATCCTGATGGGGATAACCCGGAAGGTTATTATGAAACTTGCCGAAGCCGAACTAGGCATTAAAACGGTTGAACGGCATATCTCACGGGTGGAACTATACAATACAGAGGAATGCTTCCTGACCGGGACAGCGGCACACCTCACCCCGATATCGGAAATCGACAACCGTAAAGTGGGTAACGGGAAAGTCGGACCAATCACGAAGAAACTACAGAAGTTGTATGCAGACGTGATACGAGGCAACAACCCAAAATATATCAACCTGTGCACCCCGGTATTCAAAAAAGCGGGTAATACCAAGAAGAGTAAATGATACTGAATACCACAATCAGCGGTATCTTTGCCATAATCCTGGGATACCTGATCGGAAGTATCCCATCAGCTTACATCGTAACCAGAGTAGCCACCGGCAAGGATATCCGCACCATCGGGACCGGACATACCGGGACCGGGAATATGGGGACCCGGAATGTATTCGTTAATGTAGGGAAGATCCCCGGGGTCATTGTAGCCATAATGGACACCGCTAAAGGAGTTGGAGCGGCAGCCATTCCTCAATCCCTGATGGACCTATCACTGTTCTGGGTTTTAGGGGCAGGAACAGCGGCCGTGATCGGCCATATCTGGCCGGTGTATATCAGATTCCGGGGTGGAGCCGGGCTGGCGACAACATTGGGGATTCTTGGTTTCCTGATGATCAAGGAAATGGCAATCGCCATATCGTTTGCAATCATATTATTTTTTATATCTAAAAATATCGTTCTTTCAATAAACCTAAGTGTTATAACAGTCTCATTAATACTCTGGTGGTTGGGGTTCCCCTGGTATGTAACTCTTTATCCCATCTTGTTGATGCTGATCATGGGCATCCATTTCCTGCCGAATATCACGGCAGAATTTAAAAAAGCCGGAAGCTGGGAAAACCTCATTAACAGCCTGTTACACCGGGACAAGCCAAAAATGAGGTAATTCCTCCAAAGCCCGGAGAAAACTACACTTTGTCCAACCCTGATCCGTTAATATCAGTTGACTTTACGGATGACAGCGACGACTTTACCCTGAATTTCCACATTGTCGGGATCAGCATAGATCGGTTTCATCAAGCTGTTAGCGGGTTGGAGACGTATGCGGTTCCGTTCACGAAATACCCGCTTAAGGGTGGTCTCTTTTTCAGCCTTTAGCCAAACAGCGGCTGCTTCACCGTTTTCTACTGAGTTCGTTTGCTGAAGCAAGACGATATCGCCATCGTTGATCAAGGCATCGACCATAGAAGTACCCTTCACCTTCAAGGCATAGATATCAGTCTTACCCCGTGTGATATCCTCAGTTACGTCCATGGTATCGGCGGTAGAGGCAGCATCCCAGGTATCAGCCTCAGGGACTGGAATCGGTGAACCGGCTGCAATGATGCCGATAACCGGTACTTTTACCAGACCGGCGAGCTCTTTAGGCTCTTCTTCAATCAATTCGATACCACGAGAGATACCAGGGAAGCGGCGGACTAATTTCAACCTTTCCAGGATATTCAGGTTGTAATCGACCACAGAGGTCGAACTAATAAAACAACCATTCATAATATCCCTGACCGTAGGTGGATAGTGGTGGTCCCGCTTGAACTGACGCATGAATTTTACGATGATCTTTTGTTTTTCCGATAACTTTCGCACTCATCACCTCATACCTATGGTTTATTGAGAGAACTAGTGTTCTATGAACAGAATACAGCCTATTCCGGGATTTGTCAAGATATCCCGTAAAAATATTTTTAAGAATACAAACCAAAAACAGGACTAGAGAAAATATTCCCCTAGCCCTGAATGTAAAACTGTTAATGATGGGTTATTTTGTCTTTAGGGCAGCCGCTTTGTTCATTTTCTTCATCAACCGGGATTTTCGGCGAGCGGCATTATTAGGATGAATCACTTTTTTCACGGCAGCACCATCAAGAGAACTGATAGCAACCTTGATAGTACTCTTTGCATTTTCGATATCACCAGCAGCCAACTGGTTTTCCGTCTTAGTGATCATAGTCTTGACCCGGCTTCGAACCGCTTTATTTACTTCGGTTCTCCGCTGAGTTTTCCTGACTTCTTTTTTGGCTGACTTAGTAATCGGCAAGCTAGACCTCCTCTGTCTTTTCCCCTATTATTTATGTTCCGGTTTAGGGTTTTGAGATAAACCCACCGACGAGCGGTTTTTACCAGAAACGCCGTCATCTATCCTGACAGCGCTAACTACACCTTTGATTCCTTCTAATTTTGACAGAATTTTACTCAATTGTACAAGATTTGCTGTTTCAAGGCTAAATGAGAATGATATTGAATGATCCGGGTTATTAGTTAAGTTTAAAGTCGTGATATTAATTTTTTCTTCCGCCACAATCGCACCGATATCCCTCATCAAGCCAACGCGGTCCCAGGCTTCGACCTGTACTTTTACCGGGAACAAGGATGCTGACTCACCCCATTCAACCGCGACCAGGCGTTCAATTTCATCTTCATGCAACACATTATAACAGTCTTTACGGTGAACACTAACCCCCCGGGTACGTGTAACATAACCGATTATGGCATCACCTGGCACCGGATGGCAACACTGGGCAAGATGAGTAAGCAGGTCACCGACACCCCTGACCTTAATCGCAGAAACTGAAGGTTTGGCAGTAGAAGGGGTAATAATCCTCGGCTGCTGTTCCTGGGCGGTTAATTTCAGAGCAATCTGATGAGGAGTGATGCCACCTTCCCCGATAGCGGCATAAAAATCTTCCACATTATCATAATTAAAAATGGTCACCAGCCGGTCACGCTCATTCAAGTTGATACCAAGCTGGCGCATGGCTTTTTCCAATAATTCACGGCCGCGGTCGATATTTACCGTCCGTTCCTGTTTCTTGAACCACTGACGAATCTTTTCCTTGGCGTGAGAAGTCATCACATAACCCAAGACCGGATTGAGCCAATCACGGCTGGGGCCACGCTCGGCTTTCGTGGTCATAATTTCCACGATGTCACCGTTATTCAACTGGAAACTCAACGGCACCAGGCGGCCATTGACCTTAGCGCCGATACAACGGTGACCAAGATCCGTATGGATTCGGTAAGCAAAATCAAGAGGTGTCGCACCTTTTGGCAAATCCTTAATTTCACCTTTTGGGGTATAGACAAAGACCTGATCGATAAAGATGTCGGTCTTGACCGATTCTAAAAATTCTTCGGCTCCGCTTAATTCGCGGTGCCACTCAATCAACTGGCGGAGCCAGCCGATCCGCTCTTCATAATGCAGACCTTTAGTATCGCCCTCTTTATACCGCCAATGAGCGGCGACTCCGAACTCAGAAACGCGGTGCATTTCGTTGGTCCGAATCTGAACTTCAAGAGGGGTTTTACCTTCATACATCACGGTGGTGTGTAAAGACTGGTAACCGTTCGGCTTGGGATTGGCGATATAGTCATTAAACTGGTCGGGCAGGGGATGCCATAAACCATGGACAATACCCAGGGCAGAATAACACTCTTCCCGTGTATTAACCAGGACACGGATAGCGATGAGGTCATGGATATCATCGAAATCCTTGCCCAGGGCAGCATATTTCTCGGTTTTCTGAAAAATACTAAAAATATGTTTAGGCCGTCCGGAAACTTCGGCTTTAATGCCCGCACGGGTGAACTCTTCCCGGAGAACATTGATAGCATGGGAGATGAAGTCTTCCCGCTGCAAACTTTTTGCACTGAGGAGTTTTTCCACATGTTGGAACTTTCGCGGTTCAAGATACATGAAACTCAGGTCTTCGAGCTGCCACTTAAGCTCCCAGATACCTAACCGGTGGGCGAGAGGTGCGTAGATATCGAGGGTTTCGCGGGCGATCGACCGCTGTTTTTCCGGGGGGAGAAATTCCAGTGTTTGCATATTATGCAAACGGTCGGCCAGCTTTATAAAGACAACCCGGAGGTCCTGGGCCATCGCCAGCAGCATCTTGCGCAGATTTTCGGCCTGGCCTTCACTCCGGGCTATATGTTCACGGCTGGATAAACGGCCTAATTTAGTAACACCATCAACCAGGCGGGCAACCTCGGGACTGAACTGAGATTCAATAACTGCCAAGGGAGTTTTAGTATCTTCGGGAACATCGTGGAGTAAAGCAGCGGCAAGAGCACTACCATCCAATTGGAGTTCAGCTAACGTCAGAGCGACATGGACAGGATGCTCGATAAAAGGACCTCCGGATTTTCGCTCCTGGCCGGCATGAGCTTCGACAGCAAATTGATAAGCTTTTTCGATGACTGCGACCTTCTCCGGGGAAATATACTGTTTTGCCCGATCAATCAACTGCTGATAACTTGAGATGGCCGCATTTACCATAATAAAAGTATACCGTACGCTGCAAGCGGTGTAAAACACACGAAGCCTGTGTTATCATGATAACGAAATGAAAATCAGTGTTACGATAGAAGCCAAAGCAGAAGCTGGCACGATTTCACGGGAAATCCTGAAAGATGTGATCAAAACAGTACTGACCGCCGAACAAACCGGGCCTAATTCCGAGGTCAGCCTGTTAGTCACCAACCAGCAGAAAGTACACGACCTAAACCGCATTTACCTGGACGAAGACCGGCCCACCGATGTACTTTCGTTTCCCATGCTCCCGCCGGACCAGGATACTGCCGGATTTGTTACCCCGCCGGACGGGTTGAAACACCTGGGAGAAATTATTATTTCCCTCCCCCAGGCATTAACCCAGGCAGCAGAACACGGTCATACCACCGACCGGGAGGTTTCCATATTAACCATTCATGGAATCCTGCATCTCCTCGGTTACGACCATGGTGAACCGGAAGAAGAGGCCCGGATGAAGGCAAGGGAAGCGGCGTTTTTCAAGATGATTTTTGATTGATGAATTATACTTTTAGATAATTGGCTTAAATCATTTACCTGAATACAAGAATAATAGTGGGAAGGTGTGAGATGAGGGTATTAGGAATCGCAGGCAGCCCACGGAAGAATGGTAACACCGACATGCTGCTGGCTGAATTCATGCGGGGGGCGGAAAGCCGGGGGGTGGAGACTAAAACGATTATCCTCACGGGAGTTAAAGTATAATACCTGCATACATTGCGACGGCTGTCTAAAAGACGGTAACTGCGTAATAAAAGATGATATGCAGCAGATATACCCGGAGATGGAAAAAGCGGATATCATCGTCATGGCTTCACCGATACAGTTCATGGGAGTAACGGCAACAATGAAAGCTATGATCGACCGGTGCCAGGCATTATGGGCCAGGAAATACGTCTTAAAGATACCGCCGCTGGGAGACAGAAGAAAGCGCAAAGGATTTTTTGTTTCCGTCGGAGGAAGGAAAATACCAAATCTCTTTGAACCAAGCCTGGTAATGATGAAGACCTACTTCCGGATAATCGACGTCGACTATGCGGGGGAACTCCTTTTCAAAGGCATCGATGAAAAAGGGGCCATCGCTTCACATCCCGATGCCTTGAAACAGGCTTTCGCAGCAGGACAGAAAATAGTGGAAGACCTGACCAGGGAGAGGGCCGGCGATAAACCTGAATAATTATAGACGGTTACCTTTTTTTCGGCGTAGCGGTAAAGCGGAAAGGATAATAACGGTTAAGTTTTTACCACATCTTGATTGTTAAATCCTGGCAGCACCGACGATATTAGAAACACTCGATATTTTCTGTTCAGTCATAAAGGCTTCGATGCCTTCAATCACCTCTACTGTAGCACGGGGGTTTGTGAAACTGGCGGTCCCGACCTGTACTGCCCGGGCACCGGCCATGATAAACTCCAGGGCATCCTGAGCGCTGCCGATACCGCCGCAACCGATTACTGGAATATCAACGGCACCGGCGACACGGTAGACCATCTGTAAAGCCACCGGTTTAACAGCTCTTCCTGAAAGGCCTCCGGTAATGTTACCCAGGACCGGACGTCGCTTCTTGATGTCGATAGCCATACCCTTTAGAGTATTGATAAGGGTTAAAGCATCGGCACCGGCTTTAGCGACAGCAACAGCAATACTGACGATATCGGTAACATTAGGAGTAAGTTTGACCAGGACCGGTAGAGAGGTAGCTTGACGAACTGCCCGGGTTACAGCCGCGGCGGTTTCCGGATTGGTGCCGAATTCGGCGCCACCTGCCTTGACATTGGGACAACTGATATTTACCTCGAGCCCACTGACACCGGAAACATTATCGAGTTGACTCGCTAATTGAGCATATTCGTCCACTGATTCCCCAGCGATATTGACGATCACCGGCACACGCCAGCCTGCCCATACCGGGGCTTTTTCCTTAATTAATGTTTTCACGCCGATACCCTGCAATCCGATAGCATTGAGCAGGCCGGAAGGGGTTTCGTAAAGGCGGGGTTGGGGATTTCCCTCCCTTGGTTCGAGGAAAGTACCTTTACATACAATGGCTCCCAGCCGCTGAATATCCAGCAAACCTTCATATTCGGTACCGTAACCAAAAGTACCGGAGGCAGTCATGACAGGATTGGACAGCAATAGACCTCTTTTATTTTGAGGGGCCAAATTTACCGATAAGTCCAAGATTTTCCTCCGGTATTACAATTCGAAGCACGAAATCCGAAACAATCCCAAAATTCATATTTTGGTAGATAATTCGTTATTACCCCGCTTCAATCCGGCTGCCTGTACCATTAAAGAAGAACCGGTCGCCAAACTCCTGTGCGAGGATAGCCTCCACAGGCAGGCTGGTACAATGGCATAAGCCCATCCTCTTTACATCCATCTCTTTCAAGGCAGCGATAGTTTGCCAGATACGCTCCTCGCTGCTGCCGATCAGGTGTGAGCCGCCCATCACCAGTTCGATCTCCTTAATACCGGTGAGTTTCCGGGCATGATAAAGAGTATTGATCATGCCACGATGGGCACAACCCAGGATAACTGCCAATCCTTTCGCGGTCTTGATAATGATACTGAGGTCATCCAGCAGCGGGTCGGGCTTGAGTTTACCATTTTCTTTGACGTAAAGGTGCCCATCGATCTGCTCGTAATCCGTCGTCATGGGGACTTCACCGGTAGTGGTAATACCATCAGCCAGGACTACCGGTTGGCGGGAGTATTGGAACCGGGCGCCGAGACTCTCCAATTCTAACTGCGGGTAAGGGATGCCGATATAATGGTCGGGATGATTGTCCACATGGCTGTATTTAGCCGACCATACATCAGGGTGGGCCACGATATCCACCTGCCGTCTCATTTTTTGCAGCAGCGGCCGCAAACCGCCGGTATGGTCGAAGTGTCCGTGGCTAAGCACGATCTTAGTTATCCGGGACAAGTCTACGCCCATTACATCCAGGTTATGGCTTACGGAGATACTTTGCCCGGCATCCAGGAGAATACCGGCAGTACCGGTCTCGATCAGCACACTAATGCCCTGTTCACCCAGGAAAGGAGGGATGGCGGCATTATTTTCACTAAGCGTGGTTATAGATATTTTCATATTCGAATCCCCCGGGCCATTATAGGCGATACACAAGGCCAAAACAACCCGGATTTCAATTAACGGTTAAAGAAAAGTTGACTCAATTCGTAATATGGTGTATATAAAACTAACACATCGAAGAATTGTAATTATTCCCGGCGGTTTGTCCCATATTATTAGTCTCAGGTATAATAAGTTAACATTCATCCTTTCCCAATGGGATAATTTTCCTCAATCGTACTATTTTGCGGGAGGGAGCAGCGTGGCTATCAACCTAGAAAAAATCCGGGCGCGGTTAGAGAGTGAACGTAAGCGTCTTAAGATTGAACTCGACGATTTACAAACGAACGTTGAGGCCGCGGAAGTTATTCGCGAGGGGAGCCCATTCGGGAAGAGAGAAGAAGAAGCTACGGAAAGTTTCGAACTGGAAAAAAGACTAGCCCTGCAAAAACAGGTCCGCAGTAACTTAATTGAGATTGAGCATGTCCTGGAGAAATTCCAGAACGGCACCTACGGACTTTGCGATAATTGCGGCCAACCGATATCACCGGAACGTCTCGAAGCCATACCCCACGCCAATTTATGTCTGAATTGCAAGGCCAAAAATGTCAAAAACAGACCCGCGGCGACATAGGTGGCCGATCTTCCTGACCGTTGTGCCATTATTGGCCGCTGCCGACCAGATCACAAAAGCGTGGATCAGGACATATCCCGAGGGCAGCACGATATTTCAAAGCGGGATACTGCGCATCGTTCACATCGAGAATTCCGGAGCGGCTTTCGGCATCTTCCAAGGATATTCCACGATTCTGATGTGTATAGATTTCCTGGCACTTGCCCTGATACTGGCATATATCATCACGCTATACAAACACTATCCGCTTTTCCGGGGTTGGTGGGGGTGGCTGGGCATTAGCCTGATTTTCGCCGGGACAACAGGCAACCTGATCGACCGCCTGAACCCGAACATCGGCGGTATCACTGATTTCCTTTATATCAGCATCTGGCCGGCATTTAACGTGGCAGACTCATGCATATCGATAGGAGTAATTCTACTGGCTTTTGCCCTTATTTTCATGCCCATACAAACAGAACCGCAACAAGGCCTTCCAAAATAACGGGGGGATCTGTTGGTTAACGATATCATCAACATCACCATCCAACCCGGTACGACCGGTATTCGGCTAGACAAATATATAAATGAACAACGCCCCGAAATTTCAAGGACGCAAGCCCAGCGGCTGATCGACGAGGGGCTGGTCAAGGTAAACGGGGCAGCCGCCAGGCCTGCTTACAAAATTACCGTCGGCGATCTGATATCCATCACCATACCCCCTCCGCTACCCTCGTCTTTATCCCCGGAAGATATTCCCTTGAAAATAGTATACGAAGACAATGACGTGATCGTGGTCGATAAACCAGCCGGACTGACCGTGCACCCGGCCCCCGGACATCCGGAGCACACCCTGGCCAATGCGATTTTGTCCCACTTACCGGCAATAGCGGATACCGGAGAATGGCAAAGGCCGGGCATCGTGCACCGGTTAGATAAAGACACCTCGGGACTAATCATCATCGCGAAAAACAACCTGGCACATCAGAAATTGACCGAGCAGTTTAAAGCCCGCACTGTGAAGAAAGTATACTTGACACTGGTAAGGGGAAAGGTCACCCCGGACCAGGGAACGATCGAGGCGCCGATCGGACGCGACCGCAGCCACCGGGAGAAAATGGCCATCACCGACAGAAGCCACGGCCGGGAAGCCAGGACGAAATACCGGGTACTTAAACATCTCGGTAGCTACAGTCTGCTTGAAACCATCCCGGAAACCGGGCGGACCCATCAGATCAGGGTACACCTGGCGGCTATCGGCTACCCGGTAATCGGAGACAAAGTATACGGAGTTAAGTCACCGCTTCTGGACAGGCAGTTCCTGCATGCCCAGCGGATTAAATTTCAACTTCCATCTTCCGGGAAAGAAGTAGAATTCAGTTCAGAACTGCCAACCGATTTGACCGGAGTACTGCAAGCCCTGGAACAAGTACCGGAGTAACAGCCCCGTTTAGCTGAAAGTACTACTTTACGAGGCCATCCAGCCCGAATAATTGAGCCATTCGGCGCAAACCGGTAAGAAAAGTGAATTAAAGTAATCTTGACCTGAAGTGTTTCTCCTAGTACTATCGTACTAGGGAAGCGTTGAACCTTTATCTGTAATTGGTCACTAAGGATAAAGGCGAGCGAATTGTGAAACCGGCCTGAATGGGGCCGGTTTTTGATATCCGGCCCGACAGAAAGGGGCAGGATATGAAGACATGGTTCGCTTTTTTTGCCGGGATTATTCTTACCGCCGCGGTCGCCGCCGGAGTCATGATATTTACACCATCAGCACAAGCTGAAGAAAGTCCGGTAAGCGATAATGAAACCACGACACAGAATATAATCGATGTCTTGGGACAAGCCCGGAATAAGATAACTGACGAAGATACACTGGCATATTACGATAAGCTGGTTACTGGGTATCAATTAACCGACAGCCAGGGGAATCCGGTGGCAGTACCGGATATCGAAAAAATCCAGTACACCGCCCTGACACTGCCGCTTGAAGAAGCCGGGAAACAGATACGCGATCCGGAGATAAAAGACTTTTATTACAAATTCATGGCCAACTCAGGATTCGATATCCACTAAACCAGACAAGACAGAGCAATTATATTAGAGCGGCTGGGGGGTTATCCCCCCGGCCGCTTTCCTTTACCCTGGAGATAAGCGATCATCGGACCGGTGACCAGGGGGACGACATCGCCGATCATATGCGGCATCAGATTATCCATTACTTTAGGCATGATATCCGGCATCTGTTCCCGCATATAATCCGGCATGGGAATGCGATCTCCCACCCGGGCCAACATCACCGGCATAACTTTAGGCATCATCAGGGGCAACAACCTGGGGAAAAGGACAGGGAAAAGCGGCTTCATCAAGGACAGTGCGCCGGGAACCTTGCCCATAACCCGCATCATTTTACCCATACCGAACGGCATGGCCGCGATCATCTCCGGCCACATGGTACCCATCAGGTCAGCAAAACCTTGTGGTGTCATTAAGGCGATCATAGCTTCGAAGACCGCCCACTGGCGGCGGACTTCGGGGTTGGGGTCGGCGAACTCAAAACCGAGTGTCGCAGCGGCAAATCGCGCCATGTCAACTGTCTCAATAGGCAAATCCGGATTTTTCTCCTGGGTAACCCGGAACTGAAATTCACAACATGGGCAGATCGCCAGCATTTTACCGGCACCGGTCTCGATGGCTTCCTCGAGCCGGGTTTTTCCGATCTCGGCGGCTACCGGCGGTTCCTTGATGAGGGTGAGAACGGAACCGCAGCAGTGTGCCCGTTCCCGGTTATGCGCCATTTCCACCAATTCTACACCGGGGATAGCCCGGACAAAATCACGGGGAGCATCGTAGATGCCGGAGACACGGCCCATATGGCAAGAATCGTGTAAGGTAACCTTCTCCTTCTTCCCGGTATCGGGGAACTGGAATTTCCCAGCCTTGATCCGTTCGTTAATAAGTTCGGAATAGTGTTTGGCTGTAATACCGTAATCGATTTTCAGTTTTTTAGCCCAGCGCGGGTAGACCTGGCGCCACATCATATCGCAGGCAGGGCAGGAGCTGACCACGGTATCGGCACCGACGTCTTTGACCGCCTTGATATTTTTCCGCATCGTGGCTTCAAAAACATCCCACTTGCCACAGACCAGCATGGGCGTGCCGCAGCAATTTTCCTTTTCCCCGGCGTAAGTGAAGTCTACCCCGGCAGCATCAAGCAGCCGGACCGCGGCAGTGGCGATATCGGTCTCGACATAGCTGGCCGTACAGCCGGCGAAATAAGCGACTTTCGCCTGATGGGTGGGGCCGTGCTTTTCCCATAATTCTTTGGGAAACCAATCGGTACGGCGCTTGCGGTAGCCGGCCCAGATATTGCCCTCGCGGGTAAGGGCGGCCGACATCATCTCGAAGGGTGGGATAGTCATTTTCTTATCTTCGTGAATGAGCTTACCACGCAGTTTCATCCAGGACGGTTCGATTGGCAGTGAAGCTGAGCAGCGGTGGTTGCAGAGTTCACAAGTAGTACAGACTAAGAAAGTATCGACCATGAACTGGTCCCATTCTTCCCGGCCTTCCATATATTCCCGCAGCCAGTACCACTTACCGCGCGGGCTCTGGCTCTCCCAACCCCGCCCGTAAAACTGGTCGCATTCATCCACGCAATAGCCGCACTGGGAACAACCGTAGGCATACCAGGCAACGTCCGCCGGGATACCGCGAACGGCTTTACCAGGCCGTTCGCCCAGCTGGGTGACCACACGGTTGCCGAAAGGCCGGATAAATGGTTCAAAGAGGTCGAAGACAGACATCACCGCACCGAGGGCGCCGTTATCGAAGACCTTACCGGGATTCAACACTGATTTACGGTCATAAGTACGTTTAAATTCCTTAATACGGCGAACGGGCTCTTTACCCAGGATACGGTTCACCTTATTGGCGAAATAGAGGCCGGGGGAATAGGGCCGGCCGCCGTGTCTTTCAGCGATCTTTAGAATGGTAAGCGAAAGCCCGAACACAAAATTATAATCGAAACGGCGCTGGTCGCTGGGAATGAATCCGAGAATGACCACCTCGGGCTGGCCGCCATTGCCGTGACGGATGACAATACCTTCCTTGACCACGGGCTGATTGACCTTTTTTTCGATATCGGACATGACCTTATCCAGGGAAGACAGGGGAACAACCACCTCAGCCGGGACGAGCGAGGGGCCAAGCCGTTTAACGATCATGATCTTAAAGCGGTTCTGCCATTCGTGATGGGCAATTTGGTCGCTCAGCATCTCCGCATGGTTGGCCTGCATGATATCAGGCAGAGCATTCAAGACCGCCTCACGTTCCCGGTTACGGAAGGCGAGCGTAACAATATAAGCAGCGGGGAGAAGTACCTTTTCTTCAGCAGGGTTTTCGTTGTGTTCCATAAGCGGAGCCTTGTTCTTCAACTCAGCCATACGGGGATTAATGAAGAGTAAAGACCAGATAGGAAGTTTGCGGTCGACGATCGACTGTACCATTTGCTGAAGGTCATGGGCTGTGGGACAGCCGATGGCCGCAATATCGAGTTCTTCCCGTGGCTGGACCTGTATAGTGACCTCGCTGATGAAACCGGTCACACCTTCGGCAGACGATATCAGGTCGAGATCACCGCCGGTGAATTCCCGGACTGAACCGTCACCCAGGACTACCCGGGCGCTGATGACATTGTCCCGGAACCAGCCGGCTTCAAAAGAACCGATACCCGCCCCACCCTGGGCCAGCCAGCCCCCGACAGTAGCTGCCGGATAACTGGAGGGATAGAGTTTGAGGGTAAGGTTATGTTTTTCGAGTACCTGGTCGAGTTTTTCCCAGACGACCCCGGCTTCTACGGTAGCTGTGTTTTCGGCCGGGTTGATAGTCTTGATATTTTTCATGCGGTAGAAATCTACCACCACCCCACCCTTCACCGGGATTGCTCCACCGTAACCGGAAGTAGCCTTACCGCGCGGGGTGAGGGGTATTTCATTGGTTACCGCCCACTTCACGATATCAATCAATTCTTTTTCCGACTGCGGTTGGACAACAGCTTCCGGCAAGGTATTTCCGATAAGGGGCTTAATGAGAGGCGGCATGGCAGCGATATCATGGCTATAGAGTTTTCGCTCGACCAGCCGGAATGTAACCCGGTCGTTAAACATCTCCTGCAGTTCGGCCTGCTGGCGGCTGTTAAGTTCACCCATCTTTTAGTCCCTCCCCTGGTATCTTATGTCAATTTTTCCATGGCTCTTGACAGCGTCCGGTTGTTTTGAAGTCGGCTGGCGATGACCTGGTGCACGATATCGCAGGCTTCACCTATCTTGGGATCAGCCAACCGGTAGTAGACAGTGGTACCTACCCGGCGGGCAGTAATCAAACCCACGCCGCGCAGGACACCAAGATGCTGCGAGGTATTCGACTGTTTTAATTCCAGCAGGCTGACTAGTTCAGAGACAGTACGTTCGCCGTCCCGTAAGATACTGATTATGCGCAGCCTTTTGGGTTCGGAGAGGGCCTTACACAATTCAGCCTGCAACCGGTAGATTTCAAGTTGGTCTGCTTCTTGCATCTGAAAAAATACACCCTTGGATAGAATTACTATATTATTATATTGCAATATATTGTTAATGACAACAATACGGTGACTTGATATTAAGCCTGATTTTTGATAAATTGATTAATACGCATGGGGCTGTAGCTCAATTGGGAGAGCGATTGAATGGCATTCAATAGGTAAGGGGTTCGAATCCCCTCAGCTCCACATTAACACTAGTTTAACCACGGATTGATACCGGATTAATATTGGATTGACATCGAGAAGGCAACTTAACTCAAGTCAAATCCCGCCCACTACCATTATTTTCAAAAGGCTAAATCTGCAAATTGGTTATGTTCTACCGTGATGACGACATTACCCTTTTTATGTCCTTTTTCGACATACCGGTGAGCTTCGGCAATTTGTTCCAGCGGATAGGACCTATCAATCACTGGTTTTATCTTTCCTGCTTCAACGAGTTCTTTGAGGAAGACCAGGTTTTCAGTGTCGGGGATTGCTGTCCCACCTATTAGTTTCTTGCTGCTCGTCATCGAAGCCCATCGCATCCGAAGCATCACCGCCGGAGTAGCAACCGCATGAAGATAGATTCCTTCTTTCTTTAGAGATCTCATACAACCTGAAAACGGACTCTTGCCAACGGCGTCAAAAATAACATCATAGGTCGCACCGTTTTTCGTAAAGTCTTCTTTAGTGTAATCGATCACCTTATCGGCTCCCAGAGATTTTACCAATTCTAAATTCGTGGTACTGCAAACCCCGGTAACTTCCGCCCCGAAGTACCTGGCAAGCTGAACTGCAAAGGTACCAACACTTCCGGAAGCTCCGTAGATAAGCACTTTTTGTCCGCTCCGGACATTTCCTTTTCTCAGAAAATACAAGGCTGTATTGCCCCCAAAAGGAATAGCGGCGGCTTCCTCAAAGGTTATATTTGCCGGTTTTATTGCCAGACACCCATTTTCAGGCAGGCATATATACTCGGCATAGGCACCGCCGTTGTGCCCGGGATATGCAAAAACCTGGTCGCCTTTCTTAAACAGTTTTACATCTTTGCCTGCTGATTCGATTTCGCCGGCCAACTCCGCCCCCAGTATTGCTTTTTTAGGTTTTCTAAGACCAAGCGCCATTCGAGCGGGGAGCCAGAAAGAGAGCGGGACGGTGAAACTTCGCATTCTAGAGTCCCCTGATGTTACGGTAGTCGCGTATATTTTTATGAGCACTTCATTGTCCCCGGGAATAGGTTTTTCCACCTCTTTGAGCTGAAGAACCTCCGGCGGTCCGTATTTTGTGCATACAATCGCTTTCATAAGTTACCTCCAAATTTACTGTTTCCGGTTTATGTCGGTTTGGCAGCCCCGGAAGCAGTTACGGATGGATTGAATCCTTTGTACAGCCTTTTGTATAGATAGCCAATAACTATTCCAAGAGCGAGAATCCTTAGTACGTTAAATATGGCGCCGATGAGGAAGTAACGCAAGGCATCACTCGTTGGCGTGAGAAAACTTGCGGGAACTTCGATCAGGATTGTGACAATGATCAGGACGATGAAGCTCAGTATTACGGATTTTAGAATTGGATTCCTGGTTGGAATCTTGTCAAAGAAACGAAGCAAGAAATAGCTGACACAGAATCCGATAATCAAGCCACCAAGCAAAGACTCGAGAAGCATTGGAAGATAGGAAATTGAAAGAGCAGCTCGATACTCCGCAGCGATGGGAGTCCGGGAAATGGCAAAGTTAGCTACCCAGAATCCTAATCCTCCCGCAATAGCCAGTACTAACACCTTTCTCCAGATTTCTTTTGATCGGGTCATCATTTTCCCATCTCCTTTTTGCCTGATAGTATTCATTGTTATTTCTGACCATCAGCCAGAGCTGGTTTCTGATCCTTAACACCCTTAATTAAAAGCCATAAAGTAAGAGAAACTTCCGCAATAAAACCAATCACCCAACATGGGTAGGATATTACTCCGTAGTCCGGCAAGAGGAAATGCTGACAAACATATATCAGAAGACTAAAACAATCAACGATCAACAAGATGCCCAGGATTTTAGGCAGAAAGCCCGACTTGAAAACCAGATAACCGAGAGGAAGGAGCCAGACGCCAAAGGGTATCTGGGCGATAGTTGACCCATCTATGATATAAATTGATGAATAACGTCGCCTGCGCTTGTAGCTGATCCGGCTGGAATACTTTCAAATAATCAGCTCCGCTCAAAAGAGTCAGGCTGGAAAATAGATTAAGATGACTATAAACCAATATCGCAAACCCGCCCAGGTTTAATAAAAGGAACAGTAAAGCCATGTTTTTGTTAACCGGTTTTAGTAATTCGTACAAATACCAGGCCGCTAAAAGAAAGAACACATATGAGAATAGACTGATCACTACACCGATACGAAATAGTGATTCATGAGTAATTATGTGATTGACCGTGGCTGAGGCATCCGCGAATACAAAGTGACCAAATAAATCGGCAATGATCGAAGCTAAAATATAAATGAAATAGAATAAACCTGCCATTCTTGCGGTCTTATTGATTGAATTCATTTGTTATCTCCTCCTTTAATAATGATAGCTTGTGGATCCACTACCGTGTGACATCTGTTTGATTTGCTTGGTTGTGTTCGAAAGGACAGAACGAGACTAATGGCAAGCCTAAATCACGCATTTTCTTCAGCAATCCGTGTAATGCAGCCTGATCGACCACCGGGCCGGTTAAAAGCGTATCGCCGTTGTCTTCAAGCGTGAGGGTCAGGCCTTCAAACCATTCTGCTCCACTGTGGATCCAAATGTCCTTTGATCCTGATTTGATAGACCATAGGTTGGCCTGGATCTGTTTTCGGATTACGTTTCTGTGACATTACCCTATCCCCTCTGTGGCCGGTTATAAAAACATGGGCCACTTGCTTAATACATAAGAAGGATAAGGGCTGCGCGGTGTTAGGCAGATAGACACTTTAGTGTTGGTCGGAGGTGTTGTTTTTTGGTATTGAGGGAGGAGATAGCTACAGAAGTCCCAACTCACGGGCACGGGCGACCGCTTCGGTGCGCCGTTGGACCTGGAGTTTACCGAAGATTATGCGGTTGTGCCCTTTAACGGTATCCAAAGCGAGGAAAAGTCTTTGGCTGATCTCACGATTTGAGAGTCCCTGAGCGATGAGTCGCAGAACTTCTAACTCGCGTTGACTCAATGGTTCATCAAGTGGTATGGCAGTAGGCTGATAGGATATGTCTTCGCTTTTCTGCTCCTCAGCTTTAAATACAGCCAAAAGCTTTCCTACATAGTCCGGCATAATTCCATTGGCAGCCACTTCAGACAATAGTTCAGCCATCGGAGTACCTTCATCGACAAAGATCCGAATAAAGCCCCCTGGTTCGGCAAGTGCCAGTGCATCACCCATAAATTGTACAGCTTGATCCTTTTCACCATGGGCATGTAGAGCGATTGCCTGTAGAATCATCGCTTTGAGACGTTCGTCCGCCCAACCTTTTGCTTCCATTTGTTGGCGGAATGTCGTCAGTACCGCTAACGCTGCGGACGGGTCTCCCTGGGCCAGGAGTACCCTGGCCCGGCTGAGGGGAAGATCATTTGCCTGAGCCAGATTAGCGGCGGCTGTCAAATTGCCCTGGTGAAGCAATGTGAGCACTTGGACAGCAGCAACTTCAGGCATGCGATGCACGAAGTTATTCCGGCGTACGGACTGGTCGGTGTCCGCTAACATGTCAGCCGCACCGGCCACATCTTTCCGTGCCAGTTTCAGGCGGGCCAAAAACACCTCACAGATCACGAATCTGTCAATCGTTTTGTCAAATTGCCGTGCCAGTTGGAGACTTTGTTGACCATGCTGCTCAGCGGCATCCAGGTTGTTCCATTCGTAGAAGATACGGGCTAGGCCAAGATACGCGTCGCTGGCACTCGCAGGTGGCTGATCACCAAGTAGTTGCAGGGAGCGCCGGTAGGTCTCAGCTGCCGGATATAGCTGGTTTTCCAATTCCTGTAACTGGCCAAGACAGACTGTAACCAAACCGGTGTTGCGAATATTCCCAGACGCTTGGGCAATAGATAAGGCTTCGGTATAGGCCAGGCTAGCTGCTTTACGTTCTCCCCGGAATTGGTAAGCAAACGCAACCGCCCAATTAGCCTGAAAGCGGGAAGATGAGTTGTCGGGACGCAGATATTCCAAGGCACGACGTGCCTGAGCAATACCAGTATCCATCTGATACTGACTGAGAGCTAATGTAACCCTGTTAGCGGCAATCTGCCCGATTAGGTCACGGTTTTTATCGTCCTGCTCCACTCCTTGCAAAGATGTTTCAGCAGTTTTTAGTTTCTCTTCAACACCGGTCGTTTGGCCACAAGTTAATAGTGCCTTGGCATACTTCACCAACAATGATGGTTTGGCATTCAGTACCGTGGCCGGCAGCAATACTAACCAATCCAGTATGTCGGCAACTCCACGGAAGTGCATGAACAACCCCTTTTCATCTATCAAGCGTTCGGCGCGCTCGATATCATTGGCAGCTGCTGCATGTTGAAAAGCTTCAGCATCCAGGCCATTGTCTTCATACCACTGGCTGGCAAGTTTGTGTAATTCGGCTACACTCTTCGCCTCACCCCTTGGTGAAGAAGCGAGGTTCTGGTGCAGACGTTGTCGTAATAAGTCGCTAAAGAGATGGTGATAACGATACCAGCGCCGCTCATTGTCCAGGGGAATGATGAACAGGTTGGTATGTTCGAGATATTCCAGTGTATTTTGCCCAGAAGTAGACGAATCAAGCAGAATAGCATCGCAAAGAGGGCCGCACATACGGTCCAGTATTGATGTACGTAGCAGGAAAGACTGGACACCGGCATTTTGCTTGTGCAAAACTTCTTCAAGTAAATAATCCAGCACGAAATGATGGCTGCCGGTAAAAGACTTAACAAAGCTTGCAGTATCTTTATCTCCCTGCATTGAAAGAGCGGCCAATTGCAGTCCGGCAATCCATCCTTCGGTACGATCTTCCAATGCAGCAATATTTTCAGTAGATAGGTTTAATCCCATATACTGATTGAGAAACTTGGCGGCCTCAGCGAGGGTAAAGCGTAAATCGGTGGCGCGCAGTTCGGACAAATGACCCCGGACACGCATACGGGCTAATGGTAGCGAGGGATCTTCACGGGTGGTGATGACCAGGTGCATCTGCGGTGGCTGACGTTCGACGAGGAAAGCCAGGGATTGATCAACTGATTTAGAATCTACCAGATGGTAGTCATCAAGGATGAGGATGAAGTGCTCGGGGATAACAGATATTTCGTTGAGCAAAGTAGTAATAATTGCTTCTGACTGTGGCGGCTGAGGGGACTCGAGGGCAGGCAACAAACCTCCACCAATTCCCGTTTTGATAGTCTGTAACGCCGAGATCAGATAAGAGATAAACCGCACCGGATCACTATCCGCTTCATCCAACGATAACCATGCAACCGGTCGCCCGCAACTGGAGACCCATTCACTGACGAGGGTGGTTTTGCCAAAGCCGGCGGGGGCAGAGATAAGGGTCAGCTTGCGGTGCAGAAATTGGTTCAGCCGCTCAATTAGGCGGGGGCGGAGAACAACGCCAGGCCGGGGAGGGGGTATGTAGAGTTTAGTAGCTAAAATCGTCGTAGACATTTATCAACATAATATACATTTTGGAATTCCCACTTATGGTAATACTATTTCGGTTCTGTTGTATTATAGGTTCTTAAGAGTAAATTCTACAATGTGGTGATGTTGGTGTTGAGTGTGAATCGGATTTCATATTTCACAATGACCTAAGGATATTCCCGAGTTGTTCGTTTTATATTTCCGGTATATTATTAACAATTAGTTCTCTATCGGAGGAGTAGTATATGACACGTAGTAATGATCCTACTAATGGAGTGAACCTGGTCGATCAATTTCAAATCACCTCCGGCCTGGTAGCTAGATATGCCGACCGGATTTTCTATGCGGAGATGGGAATCACTCAATCCAAGTTTATGGTACTATCCGCTATTGGTTCGTCTAAATCTCCGGTAAACCAGAGCCGGATCGCTGATAAAGTACAGCGCAACCTCAATTCATTGAGTATGATGGCGGACCGCCTTGTTAAGTCCGGCCTTGTAACAAGGACCAGGTCGGGTGAGGACCGAAGAGAGAATTACCTCGATCTAACTTCGGAAGGTAAGAAGAAAGTGGCGCAAGGAAAGAAAGTAAATGAATCCCTGAATAAGCGGCTAATCAATATGATAAATGAAAAAGAAGCGCAGGGACTTCAAGCAGTCTTGAGTACTCTGGAAGAAAAGATCATCCGTGAAATCAAGTAACAATCCGGGAACGCTGAGGCAAGAACACACCAAGAAGAGAGTGTAAAATGACAACAAACAAGCCAAGGGAAGTACTCATCGAAGAAGAAAAAAGACTGAAGGAACAGATCGAAAAGAGACATGGAAAATCGGTCGCGGCACTTTATCAAGAGAGAGAAAAAAGAATTTACGACACGATGCAGTTAAAAGTACCGGACAGGGTGCCGGTAGTTTTCTGGGATGTGCCATTGTTAGCCTGCAGATATGCCGGACTCCCCTATTCCGCCGCATATTATGATGCATCAGCCTGGAGGGCTGCCTTTAAAAAGATGTTCACGGATATTGAACCGGATGGTTGGGCTGTTGCTAACCGGGAATCCGGGGTTGCCCTTGAAGCCACCGGTACGAATTTCACCCGCTGGCCCGGCGGCAACCTTCCCCCCGATATCGCCAACCAGGTAGTAGAGCAAGAGTTTATGAAAGCCGCTGAATACGACCTGTTCCTCGCCGACCCTTCTGATTTTATCGTACGGGTCTGGTTGCCGCGGGTATATAACTCTTTAAGGCCATTAGCCAGGCTGCCTCCACTTATGAACCTGGGGTCTAACATGGCTGCGGTAAGCACGATATTTGCCTCCAGGGAATTCATGGAGCTAGCTAAGGCAATGAATAAGGCCGGAGAGGCAGCAACAAAATGGGAACATGAGATAGGACGAATGGACAAGGAGATGGCTTCCCTCGGCTTTCCGGAAGCGCCTTTATCCTTCGGTGGCGTTCAACCGCCCTTCTCGCATTTCAGCAACAATTTCCGGACTTTCCAGGGAGTGGTAATGGACATGTTCCGTCAACCGGAAAAGCTGAAGGCGGCTCTGAACAAGATCGTCGAATACCGGATCGCTACGGCTGCCCCGGCCGTAAAGCAAGAAGGAAAGCCGGTTATCGGCAGTTCTGCTGAACCCCATCGAGTCTCCGACGAATTTTTGTCACCGAAACAATTTGAGGAATTCGTATGGCCTTATTGGAAGAGGTCCATCGAAGCCACGCTTGATCTCGGGTATGATATCGTCTGGATGTTTTTTGAAGGGCGGCGGGATAAGCAGCTCGAGTATTTTGCCGACTTTCCGAAGGGGCGCTTGCTCATTTTTCTCGAAAGTACAGACATTTTTAGAGCTAAGGAAATCCTTGGGGACCGTGTTTGTCTAATGGGAAACGTACCTCTTTCACTCCTGCAGGTCGGTTCGCCACAGGACGTAGAGGAGTATTGCAAGAAGTTGATCAAGGTTTGCGGTAAAGGAGGCGGTTTCATCCTGGCAAACGGCGGCGGTATCTTTGATGCAAAACCGGAGAATATGAAAGCAATGGTCAAGGCAGCTGAAAAATACGGATGGTATTAGTAAGATAATATATTCGCCTGCTATCCGGTATCACAAAGGACAATCGTAATACAAAGTAGTATATCTACGTTATGTCGTATATTCTCTTGAGTAGTTGTTCCGCAGTCCAGGCATCGGTAATCAATGTCAGGCTTGTCTTCTCAATCGGGGCTCCGGGGCATTCTCCTTTCAAAATCCCAGACAGGGCGGCGAGTTTCTGCATCCCCCCGGCGATCAGCATTATTTCGCCGGCCTTTTTTAAGCTTTCCGTCGGGACGGCCACGATGGTAGAGTTAGTTTTGTTAATTGCTTCATTGTATTCCGGAGCTAATTTTGTCCTGTTCGTAGGATAAAGCCGCAGCACGATCTCCGCAATACAACCGGCCTGTTCCGGGTCCCTGGTCTGTAATTCGATCAACTCGTGAATCGGCCCGGAGAGGGCTTTAAGTTGGAGTTCATTATAGTCACGGAAGTAGTGATGGCGGGTACTTAGTTGGCCGAGTCCGATCACGGCGAGATCGAGATTCAACCTGGTTCGGGGCCACCGTTCCGTAATACTTTGACTTGAGGAAACCGGCCCGATCATGTAAGAGATATTCCGCCGGGGTACTTTCAGAAGCGAAGCCAGGGTAAAGATATTCTCATCCGCATCGAAGTCCCGCCGGTTGCTGGACTCGCACATACCGATGTGTGCCCCGCCGCAAAGCGATACCAGACGGGCACTCTCGAATCCTTTCCCCCACGAGGGAGTCCGCTGTATCAATTCGCCCATCTTCTCCACGGCAAAACCGACGCCACGGCCGGAAGAAAGCCCGACAGTGATATTTTTCCGCAGACTATTTAGTATCAATTCGCCGGCGACCTCGCCCAGGCACCGGTGTAGTTCGTCACTTGCCCGGTTCGCAGCCTGGCTCTGGCCGTTGTCCGGTTCCGGCAAATATTCTCCACGATAAGCTTCTTCAGCTCCGGCGATGTGGACTACCCGCGCCCGCCATATCCCCGTCTTCCTGGCTAAGCGCTCTCCTAATTCATCATCCCGCGCAACTATTACCGCAGTCTTCTTTTCGCCCATGCAGTCATGCAGGTCAAAGCGGTTCTGCGCCAGCCATTTGGTCAACCTGCGTTGAATGGTGGAAGGGGAAGCATGGTAAATCCGACCTAATTCCCGGAAGCTCATTCCCTTGAGCAGGTGTTTGCGGGCAATCTCGGCGGCAGACTTATCCAAATCTATGAGATCCATGTCCCCCTCCTTACGTACATGAATATTATGGCTTTAGCACTGTTCTTAGTGTAGCACAATCGTGAAACCATGTCTCAATGATATGATACAGGGTTTCATTCATGGTTACGCTGAAGGCATACCATAATTATATTTTCCACCTTAGAATGCACTTTAGCAGCGTAGAGAAAAAAACCATCATCGGAGGTGAGTATGACTTTGACCGCAGTAGTGGGTGTTAATTGGGGCGATGAAGGCAAAGGCCGGATGGTAGACTACCTGGCCCGGCAAGCCGACTTTGTTATCCGTTTCCAGGGCGGAAGTAATGCCGGACATACGATTGTTAATGAATTTGGTACCTTTAAACTGCACCTGGTCCCTTCGGGAATCTTCTACCCGGGAGTGGTCAACCTGCTTGGCCCTGGGACAGTAGTTAACCTCCAAGCCGTGGTTGAAGAGATGGAGTCTCTCAAGACTCGTGGTATCAACATCGGGCTGGATCAATATAAAATTTCAAACCGGGCAACCATCTGTTTTCCTTTCCACCGCCTTCAGGATGAATACGAAGAGGAGCGGCTTGGTGCGGAATCGTTTGGTTCTACCCGGCAGGGAATCGCTCCGGTTTACGGTGACCGGTATATGAAGTACGGCATCCAGGTAGGGGCGTTGCTATATCCGGAATACTTAAAGCAGGAGATCATCCGTAGCTTAAGTCTTAAAAACAAGCTTGTTACACAAGTCTACAATCAACCGTTGGTCGATCCGGAAGAAGTCTTTCACTGGGCGATGTATTATGGGAAAATCCTGGCTCCTTATATTTGCGATAGTGTTGTCCTGCTTAAGGACGCCGACCGGGCTGGGAAGCGCGTACTGCTGGAAGGCCAACTGGGAGCCCTGCGTGATGTTTATTACGGTATTTACCCTTATTCTACTTCTTCGTCTACTCTCGGCAGTTTTGGCATCACCGGGGCCGGCTGCTTTAGCCGGGAAACGCCGGATATCATCGGGGTCATGAAATCATTTTCTACTTGTATCGGCGAAGGGCCTTTTGTTACCGAGATAAAGGACAGTCTGGCAAACAAAATCCGGGAGACCTCGTTCGAGTATGGTGCTGCTACCGGCAGGCCAAGGCGGATCGGCTGGTTCGATGCAGTAGCTTCCCGGTACGGTGCATATGTCAGCGGTGCCTATGAAATCGCCTTAACAAAACTGGACTCCCTGACCGGCATCAACCCCTTGAAAATATGCATCGCTTACATGGTAAACAACAAGCAGGTGTTCGAATTTCCCGTCATGCCGGAACTGGCGATGGCTGTACCGGTTTATATCGAGATGCCGGGTTGGGAAGAAGATATTAGCGGCGTCCGCAGTTTTGACAAGCTGCCGGAAAATGCCCGGAATTATGTGCTGCGCCTCGAAAGTCTTGTCGGTTTGCCGGTGAAATATATCTCGGTCGGCCCATCTCGAGATGCCATAATAATCAGATGAATCATGGTTTATCAAAATCCTGGAAGTTTAGATATGTATGTCGGGCGAATCGTGGCGGCTGGGGCAACAATAAACAATAATTTGGTAGCCATATACCGGGTATCTTCCCGTTTTTTTCGGGACCGTCAGGTAGTACGCATGGGAGATATACTGGCCGTCGTACCCAGGGACGAATACAAGAAGGAAGTTAAACTTAACCCATACATCACCTATAACTGCCTGCGGTATAACTGTGAATTTTGTGTGGTAGCCAATGGTATACAATCGGACTTTATTTTCGAAAAGCTTGCCGGCGGGATGCCGGCTCGTGATGCCTTGATGAGTGTTTTATGCGGGCTGGATTATGAGCATGACAAATTGAAAACTCCCCGCATCGCTGCTGTAGTAGATAAAAATAACCGGACAGTGACCTTTGGTATCATAAGGCATGATGCCCTGCTGGTCAGGACATTTATCATGCAGGCTGGTGTAATTTTCTACCTGGCTACTTATAACCATGATTACCCGGATGAAAAATTTCAAGACAACAACTTCGATGTCAAGAGTGCGGAAGAAGCTTGTGGTTACATTCTTGGCGAGGGAATATTTGCCGGCCTGGAATTACCGGTATCCGCAGCATCTGCATATGAAAAAGCTACAGGTTTCGAAATCGCCTTTAAGAATTTAGCCTTGAGTCACGATTCAGATGGAAGTCAACATGGATAACATACGAGCGGTTTCTTTCGATGGAGATGGGACGTTATGGGACTTTGAGAAAGCAACTTATACTATTACCGTATTCTTGACCATTATTGCTTTTTAGAGGTATATTTCACCCATGATTAATTAATCCGTATAGCATTACGATCATTGTTTGTATAGATTACTGTAAGGGATTGGTCTGGAAAAAGATGACAATTATAACGCTTGCAGCCGTCGTGGTTATCATCGCGGTACAACTATACTACGTAATATCTGAAATCAGGATGACTAAGCGCACTACCCGGGGAAAGGACAACTCTGCAGACAAGGGAACACGAAAGCTGGTGTGGATACTCAGTGCGATAGCTTTCGATAGTGCCTGGTTCCCAGTGATATTCAGTACAGGTAAACTGCTTACTCTTGGCGCCTGGCTAACATGGGTCGGAATTGTTTTTATGATTCTCGGAGTTGCATACCGGCGTTACGTTATAAGTTATCTGGGAAAGTTCTTTACTGCTACAGTCCAGATTCGTAAGGATCATCAACTAGTGCAAGATGGGCCTTACCACTATATTCGGCATCCGTCATATTTGGGACTACTGTTATTAGCATTGGGAAACGGTATTGCTCTATCCAATTGGATTTCTTTAATGCTATGCATCGTACTTCCCGCAGTCGGTATAATAAAGCGGATTACGGTGGAAGAAAAGGAATTATACAGCCATTTCGGTAAACAATACCAGGACTATCGGAAAAGCACTTGGCGTCTTATTCCCTATATATACTAAATTATCTGTTATCATATAATTCGGCATATTGCTAATTTTACAATCTAGCGGATTGTTCAAGGTTACCGTGAAGTGACGACATAAGGTTATATATCCGGTTTATGTGGATTTCAATATAGCTTCAACAAGGTATCTATCAATTTCATCAACGTAACCGATGTCTGATTGCAGATCCCAGTATCTTATCTCGGAAATTTCTATATTGGGCTTAAAAGAGAGACCGTCACAAGGCGACAACCAAAGATGGCGGCAAATGTTATCATGCCGTCTCTCAAACGAAACTTAGCAACTCCTAGAAGTTTGAATTGTTCACCTGTCTGTGCACTTTCTTCGAACAACTCACACATCCCGGCTTGTCTGGCCCTTTCTCCGGGATTGATCACCGCCAGGAAGTTCCCAACACCGTTTATAACGATCGAAAACGAATAATACCTTGTCTTCATGAGTTGCCACGACTAAAGATGCCGAGAGCGGCGAGTAACGACTTCCTTCAAGGAATTGCTCATTCTTTAAGCGAAAAAATTCAAGAATCTCGTCTCCTTTTCTGTTCCTGATTGCTCGCATATTCAAATCCTTTTTACCGCACCAAGCAAGTATGGATTTGCGGATTATCGTACGGTCGCACGAATACTGACAAATTCATTAGAGAATAGAGATCACAAACCAAAGTATGTCCAAATATTGTCATTCACAAGCGTGCCTGAGTTTATCAGGTGATGATTGTTCACTGTAAATTTGAGGGCATTCAGTGAGGAACTGGATGCCCTTTTCGTGTTTGTTAAGAAGTTGAAAACAACGGGCAAATCCGTGGTTTTCTACCCTTCTGTATAAAAAGATGTGATGTAGAGTTAATTTAAGTGAAGACTAGTCATCTTGACGCTCAATTGTTCTCAAGTTAGAATCCTTTTAGGAAGTTATGAACTACCATCTGTAAATGGTCACTTGGATGGTAGGGAGCTAGAAGTGAAACCGGCCTAACAAGGCTGGTTTTTTTATTTTTCCTATCACTTAATATTTTATGGAGTGTGAGTACGGCGATGGATTTAATGAATTTGCTCAAACAAGTGGTTGATTCAGCAGCCTCCGACCTTCATATCAGGGTAGGAGAACCTCCGGTATTTCGCATTGATGGTCGCTTAATTCGTCAGCTTGATTTACCAGCAGTTACTGAAGCAGATGCCATCCATATGCTTGAACAAATCGCTAAGCGGGATCAAATTGAAAATTTCTATTCCGAAAAAGAGCTTGATTTTGCTTTCGTGCTGGATAACATCGCCCGTTTCCGCGTCAATGCTTTATGGCATCGCAAAACAATTAGTCTTGCCTGCCGCATGCTTACCCTTGAAGTCCCTTCGATCGACGAACTGGAACTGCCGCAGATATGTAAAGAACTCATACTTCAACCCAGAGGTCTCATCCTGATAACCGGACCAACGGGAATGGGTAAATCTACCACTATGGCAGCCATGATCCGTCACCTAAATGAAAACAAAGATGCTAATGTAATCTGCATCGAAGACCCGATCGAATATGTTCATCCTAACATCAAGTCGTTTATTATACAACGGGAACTTGGTGAAGATACCCAATCTTTTAGTACCGCACTAACCCGGGCCTTACGCCATGATCCTAATGTCATCGTGGTCGGGGAGATGCGTGATCTGGATACGATCTCCACAGCGATAACTGCGGCAGAAACCGGACATTTAGTCATGAGTACGTTACATACTATCGACGCCCCGCAAACATTCGACAGGATGATAGATATTTTCCCACCACATCAACAGAACCAGATCAGGGTTCAGTTATCCCAGGAAATCATTGCGGTACTTTCCCAAACATTGATTCCTAAAGCTACTGGCAAAGGCATGATAGCTGCCTTTGAAATTGTAATTGCCAATACAGCCATCAGACATCTCATCCGGGAGAATCGTGCCTTCGAAATTCCGAGTTATATACACCTTCATTCCGAAGGAGGCATGCAAAGTCTGGATGATGCCTTGGTACAACTGATTGTTACCGGTAAAATAACCAGAGAAGATGCTCTTAGAAAAAGCAGCAACCCGAAACGTTTACTGAAAAAACTGGAACAACAACACTACTTTACGATACCAGTGAATAATATTTAGTCCTGTTTGCTGTGTAACATTGGATTTTTTACCGGAATCAACTTTGTTACCGGAACTTTCTCTCAAGATACATTTATGATATAAGTATATTCATCAATATTTAATAATTCAGTAAGGATGATGGATGTCTGATAAACAAGATCCATATTCAGTCTTGGGTATCTCTCCCGATGCAAGTATGGATATCATAAAACATGCTTATCGAAGATTGGCATTCCAATACCATCCTGATTTACATCAAACTAATGTGAATACAACTGTTACTATGCAAATGATTAATGAAGCTTATGCGATTATTTCTGATCCAGTCCGACGGAAGGAACTGGATTTATTGATGAGACGTCCAGCAGTAATAGCTAAATATTCAAGAGGAATTGCTGTGATAATAAGTTCCAGTTCCTCTTCACCCTATCGAAACCACGTTGGAGTCATTGACAAAGAACCTGTCAAAGACACTTTTCGTTTCTGGTATATGATAAAAATACAAGGTAAAGGCTATTCTACTGTTATCCGTGTTCCTGAAGAAGAAGTAAGCGCTATTTAAACTTAATTTTTATACGTAATACATAATGCAATAATTTACAGGATAACGTTGAATCGGATGTATTTGTATAGTGATCATGGAACATATCTAGAATTTGAATAAATGAAGATAATAGTCGCGTCATTCATAGTCTACCTGTTACTGATTAATACGGGTTGCTCCATACATTTAGTTGTGCCCAGCACTACAACCACTAACTCTTCTTCCAGAAATCCCAATATGGTAACGCTCTATTCTGGCGGCTACGGTTATGAAATAGGAGATATCGTTTTAGTTGATAAGCAGAAAGAACCAAATGTCGGTGATATGATTCTCTACGATATCCACCTTAATAAAAGTGACTGTGGTGTCATGGGACCTGGAATTTACCTGGCTAAAATTATCGGATTGTCTGAATACAAGGTTAATTTTTACCAACAGTCTTATGAGGTGAACGGAATTACATTCAAACGTACAGATTCAGGACATATTATCTCCCTTTGTCTATGTACTGCGGTTTGCTTTGCCTCGCCTCCAGCAACCCTTCCCCAGGACCACGAAATAAATCTTTGTGTCCTCACTTCGCCCTCCCCCCCTTTCTATTTTTTAGAACAGGGGTATTGACAAACTTCTAGAACAGCAGTACTATATCTGGTAATTATCCGAATATTTCTTCTACTACATATCACTATTATTGTAGCAATCGAGGAGTATAGAGTTCTCTCTCCAAATTACTGGAGAGAGTTAGAGTGAGGATTATTTGGTATTTTGATTTTGTTTCGGTTTTAGATATTAGCAATTAGATATTTGAGTTTCGTGATTTTGTACCTTAACAATTGAATATCACCCTCATCCCGGCCTTCTCCCATCAAAGGGAGAAGGAGCTAACCGGAATCTGTTAGTCCTCTCGCCCCTTGCGGGAGAGAGTGAGGATTTTTTGTCTCTTGGTATTTGGAGCTTGTTTATGATTTTGAGTTTAGAAATTAGTGTTTTCGTCTTTAGTCTTAATTCGTGCCTGAGGTTGTTTCAACAAACCGTGTAAACTAGCTTCAGGTTGTTTTATTTGCCATAGGTATTTTCCGGCAATTCATCCCGTCTGTGTTAAGATATCTACAAAGCATTTTACATATCGCATAATCCGAAACACAACATGAGATAAACCGTTTGAGGGAAGAAGGCTTGAAGAAAACTCTTGCCGATATCCCGCTGGGACGCGGGGGTGATGCAGACGAACTGGCAGGGATAGCCGTACGCCTTGCTTCAGATGCCTCCAGCTATGTCACCGGGCAGATTATCGCGCAGGACGGCGGACGCTCTGTGTAACATTGGGATTGCACCATTTCCATACCGGTCATATAATTCTGCTAATCCAAAAGACCTGTAATTGACGACCGTGAAAGGAGCATTAAGATGAAAGGCAACTGGGAACATAACCATTCAGGGGTATTCACGAAGGACCTGGAAAATACTATCCATTACTACCAATCCCTGGGAATCGCCCCGGAAATCATGCCGGTGCAAGCACCATTACGGGGAGGCCACAAAATGGTCAACCTCGAATTCGGCCAGGAAATCAACTTCGGAGGGGATACCAGGAGGCCGTTTTTCCAGGTTATCAATATCGGAAACCTTGAACTTGAAGTATTAAGAGCCCCGTTAAAACGTCCCACAGGCGAAGCATTAGCTTATGGTGAAGGTTGTAACCATGTTTGTTTTAGTGTGCCCGACATCGATGGCGAGACAGATCTACTGGTAAAAAAAGGCTTCCGCATCATCCAGGACTTTCATATGGATGATGTACGCCTCGAGGATTACCTGGATACACGCCAGTACGGGAATATCCTGCTTTCGTTCCGGACACTACAGAGTGAAGAAGCAAAAGCACAAAAAGCCAGGTGTGCAATAGTTGACTGGAAATTTGTGGGTCACAGTGTGGTAGTGAAAGACATCAACCAGACTGCCCGGTACTATGAAAACATGGGCATCGCTTCGTTCAAGCCGAAAAAAATATTCGACACCTCCGAGATCAGCGATGTCAAGGTTAACGGCAGGGCGCAGCGCGCCGGGATGACAGCCGAAACACGGATCATGCAAATCGGACCGGTAAATTACGAACTCATCAAGCCGGTTGAGGGGGCCAGCATCTTTAAACAGGCCCTGGAAAAGCGAGGCGAGGGGATTATCGATCTTACGTTCAGCGTGGCCGACCTGCAAAAAGAATCCGCCAGACTGGTTAAAAAGGGAGTGAACATGATCTTCAGCGGGACGCCGGCGAAGGGAAAATCCTTTGCCTTCTTCGACACCCGCGAAGAAGGCGGGGATGTCCTGATAAAGCTCATGCAGCAATAATATGTAGCATGTCTGAAAAAACATATTTTCGAGGATTTTATTGCAGTCTAAACATGATGTAATTGTCGTGGGCTCCGGACCGGCCGGAGCCACACTAGCATATGAACTGGCAAGCAGCGGGGTAGCGGTATTGGTCATCGACAAGGCAGTTTTTCCGCGTGCCAAGTGCTGCGGCGGCGGCGTTACCTTCAGAGCCGGCAACTTCATCGGTGAGATACCGGACGATATTACCGAGGATACCGTTTCAAAAGCAGTATTCAGCTTCTCCGGATACAATATATTTGACGGGAGTTATCAAAATACCCTGATACACACGGTAAACCGGGAAAAGTTCGACCATTTCCTGGTGCAGCGGGCAGAGAAAGCCGGGGCGAACATCATGCAAGGCACTGCAGTGACCGCCCTGCAGACATCAAACAATCATGTAGAAGTGACCACTAACAAGGGGATATTCGGTGCTCAATATGTGATTGGGGCTGACGGCAGCCGCAGCATCGTCTCCAAATATGTCAACAACGTAAAACACGACCGTTTTATCGGTATAGAGACTGAAGTCCGGGTTGAAGATACGGAACTGGAGAAATGGAAATCCCGGATATTGATAGATATGGGATGGACCCCTAAGGGTTATGCCTGGCTTTTCCCGAAGAAAGACCACCTGTCGATAGGGGTCGGAGCCCCGTTAATTAATGCCGGCAACTTGAAAAAGGCTTACCGGCATTTTCTCAATTCCTTGATATCAGGCAAATATACAATACAGTCATGGTCGGCTGGAGTTATACCAATGGTCGCCGGTAAGCCGCGGGTGGTAGGGGGGAGGGTGGCACTTCTCGGCGATGCCGCCGGACTGGCCGATCCATTAACGGGAGAGGGCATCGGTAATGCGTTGTGGAGTGCCCGGCTGGCGGCACCGGCAATAAAGGATGCCATCCAATACGGGGTATCTAATTTACATACTTATCAAACATCGGTCGAAGAAAAAATCACTCCGGAGATTGAGGCTGCCCATTTTCTCTCCAGAGTTATTTATTCAGTGCCTAAAAAACTAATCGACCTGGCCGGACATGACAACCGGTTATGGCACGCAGGTTGCTTACTAGTACGGGGAGAAACCAGTTACCTGGCGATCAAAGGCAGAGTAGGTACACTAAAAGGCCTGTATGCTATCTTGAGAGGAAAATAGCTGCCGAGTTTATCTTGATTCGTGTTTGTTAACTTTCCTGAGGCTGTTTTTTATTCCTGTAACGAAGCTTGGAGATACCGAAGGTAAGCGCCAGGACCAGGCCGCTGAGAAGGATGATAGTAGCACCGGAGGGCAGCTTCAGGACATAAGAAAGCCACAAGCCGCCCAGGGTAAAACAAAAGCCAAAAATCACCGACAGCAGCATCATCTTTTTCATGTTAAAAGTTAGTAACTGGGCCATAGCAGCAGGGAAGGTTAACAGGGCGATAACCAGTATCATGCCGACCACCCGGATCAGCACAACGACCGTTAAGGCGATCATAGCCAGTAATAGCAGGTATAGTTTTTCCACCGGCATACCGACCGCAGTAGCATATTCTTCATCAAAAGACAGGATCAAATATTCCTTAAATAAGGCGATCACAATACCGATTATCACGACATCAAGGGCAAGCATCAACAGGATGTCGCTCATCGGGACAGTCAGGATATTGCCGAAGAGATAACTCATCAGGTCCGGGGCGTAGCCCGGGGTCAGGTTGATAAAAATTATGCCCAGCGCCATACCTATAGCCCAAAGGATGCCGATGGCAGTATCTGCCGGAAGCCGGCTTTTCCGGGTAATACCATGGATAGCCAGGCCGGAAGCGAGCGAAAATACAAGAGCCCCAATGATGGGGTTTATACCAAGGAAATAACCCAGGCCGATACCACCGAATGAGGCGTGAGCGATACCACCGCTGATAAAGACAATGCGTTTTACGACGACATAAACACCGACGATGCCACAAGCAATGGCGGCCAGCAAGCCGGCCATGATGGCATTGCGCATGAATTCATACTGCAGAATTTCCAGCATCTTTAGTGTTCTTTCAAGACCCGGTGCGGTACTTCACCGTGAGTGATCAACTGCACCGGACATTTATAAGTAGCTTCCAATATTTCAGTGGTTAGCTCTTTTGAACCATGATAATACAACTGACCGTTGAGGCAAGCGATCTTGTCTACGTACACGGAAACTGCGCCGATATCGTGCGATACCATAATAATAGTCAGATTTTCTTTTAGTTTTTGAAGCAATTCATAGAACTCGGTCTGCATACCGGGATCAATGCTGGCAGTAGGCTCATCCAACAAGAGTAATTCTGGTTGCGACACCAGGGCACGGGCGACAAAGACCCGCTGCTGCTGACCACCGGACAGGCGGCCGATCTGGTTTCTTCGAAATTCAGCCATGCCCACCCGAATCAGGGCTTTTTCCACCGCATCACGGTCCGCTTGAGTATAACGGTGGAACAAACCGACTTTACTAAAGCGCCCCATCATCATGACATCCTGGACGCTGGCCGGGAAATCACGGTCAAAAGCAGGACGCTGTGCCACATAGCCGATGCGGCTGCGAGCTTGTTCCGGAGCCTTGCCGAAAACTAACACAGAGCCGGAGGCTGGTTTCACCAGGCCCAGGATCACTTTTAACAAGGTACTTTTCCCGCCGCCATTAGGTCCGATGATACCTAAAAAATCATGCTGTAGAATAGATATGGAAATATCTTCCAATACCGTAACATCGTTATATTTTACCCGGACCTTTTGCAGCCTTACGACTTCAGAACCGTTCATGTGTAATTATTGCATCGACTTCTTTACCGCGGTTTCGACAACATGCATATTTCCAATAAAGTCCTTCGCCAGAGGGTCGATAATAACTACTTCACCACCAATCTCTTGAGCGATCATGGCAGCACTTTTCGTACTGTATTGAGGGGAAACGAAAATCACCTTAATGCTATGCTCTTTTGCCTCATTTATCAAGCGGACCAGATAATCGGCTTCAGGTTCTTTACCCCCCTGTTCTACTGATATCTGGTTAAGGTTGTATTCATGGGCAAAATAACCAAAAGAGGGATGCACAACGATGAAATTCCGGTTAGCGACATCTGCCAGGTCAGCGGTTAATTCAGTATCCAGTTCTTCCAGTTCTTCCAGATATGCCGCCAGGTTAGCCTCATAAAAAGACTTGTTCTGCGCATCAACCTGGACCAGGCCTTCATAAATGTTCCGGACCATGGTTTTAGCATTTTTAACTGAAAGCCAAATATGGGGATCAAGTCCCTCATGGGAGTGTTCACCTTCACTCTCTTCCTCATGTGTATGTTCTTCTTCAAGCTCCTCTTCCGTCATCTCCAATAACTGGATGCCTTCAGAACAATCCACCACCAACATCGACTTATTGACAGCAATAAGCTTGTCCATCCAAGCCAGTTCGAATTCTACTCCAGAGCCGACTTTGGCATATATCCGGGCTTTGGAGAGGCTGGTCATTTGGTCGGGGGTAACCTCATAAGTATGGGGAGAGGCACCTGGTGGCACCATGACAACGACATCTACCTTATCGCCGCCAACCGCTTCGACGAATCCTGCCTGGGGAAGGATGGACACGGCAACAATCATTTTGTCATTTTCGGCATTAATGGAATTACATGAAACCAGATTTAACGCGAGTAATCCAGCTAGAGCGATGATGGTCGATGAAATTGAAAATAACTTGTATAGAGATGCTTTAACCATAAATGAAAACCTCTGTTTTTCTGATATATTTTTTCCCAAGGGAGATCAATTTCTCTGTCCCCCTGAATTATTATGATCCCTACTTACAATTGATACATATTTTCATTTAGTAAATAAAAAAACGTAATAACTACATTATCAGGTGAGCAGCAGACTGGCAATTCGGGCACAGTCCATAGAACTCCAAAAGATGCCCGTTGATAGTAAAACCAGTATCCCGAACAAGCTGATTCTCCAGATCTACTGTCGGACAAGCGGTAAAGTCCACCGCTCTACTACATTTGGAACAAACTAGATGATGGTGATGTTCTGTGGGACGCCGCATCATATAACCTTGGTTGCCTTCAGGAGTATGGATACGGCAGACCAGGTTTAATGTACTCAGGATATCCAGGGTACGGTATACGGTAACCAAACCCAGACGGGGATAGCTGGTATGTGCTTTTTCAAAAATAGCTTCCGGACTCAAGTAATCATGGCTGGAAGCAATAGCTTTCAATACCGCATGACGCTGCGGAGTCAGTTTATAACCATGTTCCCGGAGAATACCGGCAATACGATTGGCAGTGAGTCTCATATACGTACGTAAAAGAAAACCATTATCAATTAAGGCATAATATAGCATAGAGAAAAACTTGTCAATGGACATTCTCCATAAATATTGGTAATATATCAACAACATAAAGGGACGCCGGGCATGAATTCAACTTGTTAATACATATTTCTCCATACTTGGTACCTTTAACATATGTAAAAATCTAACCGGCCTGGAACCGGCAGATTTTGAGTTATGTGTTCAGGAAAAAGTAAAAAATCATGGAAAAGAGAGGGGAAAGTATGTCAAAGGCATTAAAATGGATCACTGCGCTCTGTCTTGTGGGAATCCTGTTACTGGCATCCTGTAGCACCAAGGAAACAACAACTACTCCACAAGCGACTACTCCGGGGTCAACTACAACTACTACCGCGCCCAGCACCACCACCAAAGTTTCAAATGAGCCGATCTACGGCGGCGAGTTCGTCTTTCACTGGCCCAATGACTTCACCGGATTCGATCCGGCGATCAACATCCAGATGGACTGCCGGGCGGAATACCAGGTAACCGATGAACTGATCGGAGAAAACTGGGCTAAAGGTCCGGCGGGCAGCGGCGAGACGACATGGACCGTCGGCTTCGTTGGACGGCTCGAGCTGGAAACCGGCTCCGTGGCCGAAAGCTGGGAGGTCCCCGACGACCACACTCTCATCTTTAATATTCGTAAAGGGGTTCACTGGCAAAACAAGGCACCAGTCAACGGACGGGAATTCACGGCAGATGATGTCGTCTGGAACATCAACCGCAACATGACAACGAAAAGTGCCTATCTGTACGGCGCTTTCCCGCCGGCATTAAAGCCGACGGGATGGGAAGCCATTGACAAATATACCGCTAAAGTCACCGTACCCAAGGAAGGATTAGGGTTATGGCTGATAATGCTGGGCGACTTCATGTGGTTAGTCCCGCCTGAAGTAGTCAATACCTACGGTGACATGACCAAATGGCAAAATGTCGTTGGCACAGGACCGTTCATCCTGGTTGACTATGTTTCGAATAGTTCGGTCACTTATACCCGGAATCCCGACTACTGGAAAGAAGACCCGGTTCGTCCCGGGAACAAACTACCATATCTGGGCAAATTGAAAATGCTCATCATTTCCGATACCTCTACCCAGCAGGCAGCTATACGTTCCGGAAAAACAGACCGCATCGGCGAATTGACACATGACGATGCGACCGAGATGATTAATAGTTCAAAGAACCTGGTCTATACGAAATATCTACCCTCTAACTGCCCTGCCCTCGTCGGGCGTCTGGATAAACAAGAGCTTCCTTTCAAGGATATTAAGGTCCGCCAGGCCCTTAATATGGCAATCAACAAACAAATGATCGTAGATGAATATTATGCCGGAGATGCGGTACTCTTCGCCTATCCTTATCAACAGATCAGCGCTTATTCACCATTCTTTACCCCGCTTAACGAGCAACCGCAGATCGTGCAAGACATCTTTAAATACGATCCGGAGGCTGCCAAACAACTTCTCAGCGAAGCCGGTTATCCCGATGGTTTTACGGCAACTGTAGAATGCAATACGGTCGACGGCGACTTCGTTTCCTTGCTCAAGAACCAGCTTGCGGAAATCAATGTTAATCTCAATATTATTCCCCGCGAAGCCGGCGTGTTCCTCAGTATCACCCGTGGTAAGACCCATAAGGAAATGATATACCGAGCGCAACCCACGCACGCTCCATTCCGTATGCTTAGCGGCCGACTTGAAAGCGTCGACAATCATTCCTACTGGGAAACACCTTACTCTCGCGAAGTGTACAACTTTGTAAATGCCAATCTATTCGATGAGAAAGCAGTCGCCGCGAAGCTAAAGGAATACGGGACTTATGAGCTTTCACAGGTGTGGGGCGTTTGGCTGCCCTGTCCTTATTACTATACGATGTGGTGGCCGTGGGTTAAAGGATACAAGGGTGAAGTGACCCTCGGGTGGGATAATCAGACCAAGTTTACCCACTACATCTGGACCGATATGTCACAAAAGAAGGCCATGGGTTACTAGAACCAAAAGCCGACAGTACTTACAGTAAAAAAAATAAGGCGGGGTATAATCCCCGCCTTATTTTTTGATCCTGTTTTCTCTATTTTTCTAGACGGCTTTGGCTAATATCTCAATAATATCGTAAATCTGTATTTCTATCGAATATTGTTTAATAGCATCTCTAAAGTTTCGTTCACACCAGGGACATGCGGTCACAAGGGCAGCCGCTCCAGTAGCACAGGCTTCCTTAAGCCTTTCTCCGGCTGTCCAAAGCGCTAGTTCCGGATCAGCTTGACTCACCCCGGCCCCTGCCCCACAGCACCAGGCATTCTCCCGGTTACGTGCCATTTCCACCAACTCGATACCGTCAATAGCATTCAAGAGGTCACGGGGAGCATTATAGACGCCAGGATCAAGATGGCGGCCAAGGTGGCAGGGGTCATGGTAAGTTACTTTTATAGGCACTTTTTTACTAAATTTCAATTTACCCTGTTTTACCAAGTTGTCAAAAAATTCTATAGTATGCAGAACCTTGAACTTGATATCCAGGCCTAACTGCGGGTATAGTTTCCGGAAAAAACTGCAGCCGTCGGAACAGGAAGTGACTACCGTTTTGATACCAAGGTTGTTAAAGGTATCTATATTGTGCCGGGCATATTTATCATATTCTCCAAGATAGCCCATCTCATACGCACGTCCGCCGCAGCAATTCTCCTCCCGGCCCATGATACCAACATCAACCCCAGCCTGCTGCAGTAAGGCAACCGACTGCCGCGCCACAGGCCAGAGTTCAGGTTCATAAGAAATCATACATCCGGCATGATAAAGTACATCGACTTTTTCGGCAGCAGCATTTTTTACCGGCAACCCTGCTGACCATTTACCCCGGTCAGCTTTCGGTTTACCGAAAACATTGTCTTCCCCCCGTAGTCCGTAGTAAACAGACATGTAACCCGGAGTAAAGAGACCACGGGTCACGGCTTCGGTACGAAGTGCCCGGACAACCTCGAAAATATGCTGGTGGTGGTAGACGCCACACTGCTGCTCGCAAGACAAGCAGCCCGTACAGGCATAAATCCGCTGCCGGACCTCTTCATCATCAAGCGACAAGATGCCCTCGGAGACGCCGCGTGCTAAAAACATCCGCCCTGAAGGGAAATACGATTCCAGCTGGTACTTCTCACCGGAGGGGCAAGCCGGAACAAAGATGTTCAGCACATCTTTACAGGTGCCACAGTGACTGCAGCCATATAACCAGTCCTTAACATTTTCCAGTGCCATGACGTCTCCTTCTGACTTCGTAAAGTCCGACTGAATACGAAAGTCAGTTCGCATAGTCTTCCGGTTAACACAGTCCTAATAACCACGCACGAATTATCAGGCTGCAGGTTTTCCCCACCGCCCCGGATTAAAGATGTTATTAGGATCCAGCATCTCCTTGACCTGCTGATGCAGCCTGATCCAGGCGGGGCCGGCCCTTTGTTCAATCTTCTCGATCGCCCAGGCGGGTGTTTTATAGGGGATATAACCCATCTCGAGGACCAGATCAAGCTGTTCCATGGTGAGGTCGGTAATCCGTTTAACCATAGCCGGATCACCTTTATCAAAAGGCAGCATCCAGCGCAAACCAACGAAATGCCCCTCGTTCATAACCCGGGTATAACAACTCCGGCTGATATTGTATTTATCCTGCAGGGCACAACCTTTTTCAACGGTTTCCAACCAACGGCTCATCGGGCCATAACAACCGACCCAGGTCAAACCGCCGCCGGAGCTAAGTACAGGTAAAGTCTGCATGGGAAAGTGGGCGCCGGAACCGGGGCCGGGCGGGGCCATTTTCATCTTGATGTCCTTTAGTTCACTTTTCACGATCTCATCGATGACCTTCGATTTGGCATCCAATTCACCCTGAGTATTGCCGGATATCTCCATAGAACAGGTAAACTCCGGTTCCTCGTTTTGACGTACCTGGGCTGGAAAAAGCGAAGCCTTTTGGTGTTCCATGGCAATACGGGATACTTTGCCCAGGGCATACGAGGTGCCAATCAAGTCATCCGGAATCCGTGTCCGGGACATGACCTGAAGAAACCGGTAAACACCTTCTAAGTCCATGAATTGAAAATTTAAACCGGCGGAAAACCGGGGTTTAGGCCATAGACTGACTGCCATCTTGGTAACGATTCCGGTAGTCCCCTGCCAACCCAGGAAAAGGCCAGCCAATTCAGGAAAAGGAACGATTGCCTGCCAGGTCCGGCTGATGGCACTGGAGCCGATCCGGACAACATCTCCGCTTGCCAATAAAACTTCCAGGCCGCTGACCCAGTGAGAAGCAGCGCCATAACGGAACGAAAGATTATCCAGTCCTTGCAGGATGGCGTTGGTGATAATGCCGGTCGAAGGTGGGGAAAAAGCATAAGTATAGATAAGTCCGGGATGATGTCTTTCCAGGTAGGCTTTAATATGTCCGAAAGTAACACCGGGCTCGACGACGGCATACATATCAGTTTCATTGACTTCAACAATGCGGTCCATCCGCTTCAGGTCAAGCAAGATACCACCATGTTGGGGTATAGCCAGACCTCCGATGTTGCCCCCGGCGACATAAGGAACCACAGGAATTTTTTCCCGGTTGGCAACTTTCACTACCCTTTGCAGTTCTTCCAAAGAACCAGGCAGGACGGCCAGGTCCGGCCATTTCGGAGTTGCCTGGGTCAAATCTTGAGAGTAGATATACAAGTCGGTTTTATTCGAGGTGACATATTGCTCTCCGACAATATTTTTAATCTCACTTACAATCTCTATAGCGAGTCCGGTTTGAACCATGACTTGTTCCCTCCTCTAAAATTTGCGGGTGGTCCCGGCAGTATTATAGCCAAGATATAGATAAAAGGAAAAAAGTAAACAACATGAAAGCGCCCGGATGCGCTAATGTACCCGGGCGCTTTCATGTTCAGAAAAGTAACTATTAACCGGGTTTATTCTTTTTAGTACCGAACTTTGACGGCCACCAGTTATACCGGCCGACCAGGGTAGCGATGGCCGGCACCAGGATTGCTCGTACAATAAAGGTATCGATTAATACACCTATGGCTATGGCTGTACCGAGTTGCATCACCATCTGTAAAGGCGACACGGTAAGAGTAGCAAAAGTCCCAGCCAGAATGATACCACATGACGTAATCACTCCACCGGTATTGGTGATGGCATGGCTTATTGCTTCTTTAAGCGGCCGCCCATCGGTTTCCTCCCGGATACGCGAGACCAGGAAGATATTATAATCGGCACCCAGCGCAACCAGTATGATAAAGATGAAAATCGGTAACATATATATCATACCGCTTTGATTCATGATACTAGAGAAAAACCACGTGGTTATACCCAAAGTAGCACCATAATTTAGTAGTACAGTCAGAATCATGTAAAGCGGTGCGACGATACTACGAAGTAATAGAACTATTACAATAAATATCCCTGCAATCGCGGAACCAATTACAACACCGAAGTCAGCTTCATTAGTTGCCATGATATCGGCACGTACCGCACTATCCCCGCCAACAAGATATGTACTCTCCTTCAAGCCGGATGAGTCGCTGTTTTTCCCGGCTGCTTCCCTGAGAGCAGCGATCGTATCTATTGTTTCCGGTTGATAGGGACCGGTATTGAGTATGATGTTCACTCTCATCATCGTTTTATCGATTGAGAAATAGGTATTGAGGAGAGAAGCAGAAAAAGGAGTGTCCGTTGAAAGATTGAATTCAGCAACCAGGCTGTCCAGATTCTCAGCCACATCATAGACAGTATTTTGTATTTGTCCCAATAATACCGGTAAGCCGGCCGGGTCGGTAACAGATAGTTGGCTCAGCCAGTGTCGCAGCCTTCGTCATACTAACCATAATTTGTTGGAAATTCTGACTTTGAATAATACCAGGATACTGTAGGATCAGTGATTCCAAACTGGAGCCGGCAGTGTGCAATGATGCCAGGTTTTCCAGGCCGGTACCGGAACCCAGTTGGTCACCAATACCACGCATCTGTACTGCCAGTGCCGATAACTGGCTCACAGGCGATGCATAATAATCCACGCGGGAAACTCCGGAGACTCTTTGCATAGATTGAGCAATCCCGTTTACCGATTGTAAAGAAGCTGGAGTAGTGACTATTCCTTCAGAAGAACCAATAAGGAGATACACCGGATATAATTCGCCAGCTGGGAAGTGCTGCTCTATCAGTCGATATCCTTTCACAGATTCCGTGTCACCCGGCATCTGGCTGATTATGTCCGATGTTTGAGAAAAATCTGAAAAAGCGATATACGGGACAAGAAGTAACAAAGTGATAGGTAAGGAAACTAAAAGCGGGTGCCGGACTACCCAATTACCCACTTTCACCCAACTGAACTTGCCTTCCGAACGTGGTTGAGATGTCCATCTCGGCCAGAACAGGTATTTCCCGAAAAGCGACATTAGCGCCGGAATCAGTGTCAGGCCAGCCATGAGAGTTATGCCGATACCGAGTGCTAAAGCATATCCAGCGGTCTGATTCATGCCAAAACGTGATAGGCTCAAACAAAGAAAGGCAACCATGACGATAAGGGCACTGGCGGCAATAACCGGCCCGATATGTGTCATAGAGAAGGCAAGGGCGGCTTTGGGGTCATTCCTTTTAAGCTCTTCCCGGAAACGGGAAACGATGAACAGGCAATAATCGGTGCCGACACCGAAAATAATCACCACCAGGTATGCTTCTGCTAATGTAAAAAATTTGACACCGGCCTGACCCAGGAAACCAAGTATACCCATCGATGCCAGGAAGCTGCAGCCAATAGCCACAAGCGGCAGTAAAGCAGCCACCGGCGAGCGGTAAATAATTAGTAAAATGACCAGTACCAGAATCAAGGTGACGATGGTAGCTTTATCAATTGTTTGCTGGACAGACTCGAATAAGTCCTGTAAAATGCCGGCTTCCCCGCTAAAATATGCCTGAACATCCGGATGACTGGAACTAAGGTAATCTCTAATCTCACCTACAGCAATTTTAGCTTCCTCATGCATAGGTTCGACGGAGAAATTGACCTGCATCATCATAGTAGTACGGTCTTGGCTAATCAGCGATTGGCGCAGCAGGTCAGAGTCGAAAATCGACGTAACTCCTTGGACCACATCCGGTGCCGCTTCGGAGACCAACCAGTCACGTATGGTTTGGGCTTCCTGTTCATCTACGGTTGTTAAACCATCGGCGTTATAGAAAACGATCATGCCGCTGCTCTTATTGGCCTGAGTAGAGGATACAAATTTCTCTTCCAAGAGCTTGGCAGCCGATGAGGACTCCGTATCCTGAGGCAGGAATTGACTCTCATCAGTCACAGCTACATCGGCGAATTTCGGTGCCACAAAATACAAGATAAGGGATGCCGCCAGCCAGCATATAACGATCGGCAGGCGATACTTAATGACTAGTTTACTGAGTTTCGAGAACATATTCTTTATTCCCTCGTAAAAGAATCGTGGTTTTTTAAACCGGTTCACTGCCGCGAGTTATTTGCCCGGCTTTCAGAAGTATTTCCAGGGCTTCACTGACAACCTCCAATTCCGGAACCGTCAAGACAGTAAGCATCTGACGGGTACGTTCCCGGGCGGAATTCCACATCTGATTAAGAATCTCCTGGCCGTAGTCCGAAAGACCGCAGTAGACGGCACGCCGGTCAACAGGGTCACTTTCCCGTTTCAAAATGCCACGCTTTACCAAACGGTCGACTGTAACTGTCATTGTAGGTAAACTGACTTTTAAAGCCCGGGCCAGCAGACCGATGCGAATCGGGCCTTGCAGATAGATAACAAACATGGCTTTAAGTTGAGAAGTAGTAACATCGAGCATAAGAGCGTTACTGGGTGTAAGGGGAAGAAGTTCACGGGTCACCTTCTCAGCAAACCGCAGTGTCCGGTCGACCATCTCATCGCGAACCGGATCCGGGGAGCAAACTCGAGACACAATTTCTTTCTTCACCTATCCATTCTCCAACTACTGATTAGTGTTAATCTAATAATTAGACGCTATCTAACTATTTTAATGTATAATGAGGTAATTCAAGTGTCAATACATAGTGAAAATAGGGAAAAAGTTCCGCTTAAGAACAAAATACCGGTCAGTCTTCAGAGAATAATGAAGTTAAAACATGATGTGATATTCAACCAGTATCATAAACAGCAAAACTACCCGGAGGAAAATACTGTTTGAGTATATTGTCTCTACTTGAGTTCGGTAGTATTACTGATTTCTTTTAGGGTTTTTATCAAGGCATCGGTATGTTCTGGTTTACCGACCGAGATACGAACGAAGTTCTTTAATCGAGGCTGATCGAAGTAACGGACCAGGATGCCTTTATCTTGTAATTTCTGCCTCAGGTTTTTGGCATCGCCTTCCAGTAACTCGCAGAGTATGAAGTTAGCTTTTGAAGGGTAAGTCTTTAACCAGTCTATTTTTATGAACTCGGTAAACAAACGCGTCCGCTCGGCGATAATCTTTTTCACAGTAGCCATCAGATAATCTATATCCTTAAGGGATTCCTCGACAGCCACTAGTGCAGCGACGTTAACATTATATGGCATCTTAATGGTGTGTAAGTAACCTGCCACCCGGGCAGGGAACAACCCGTATCCGACACGCAGGCCGGCAAGTCCAGCCCACTTGCTGAAAGTCCGCAGGATGATCAGATTATCATACTTGCCCACCAGTGGCGCCATGGTCTCGCCGCTAAACTCATAATATGCTTCATCAAGCATGAGGGGTATCCCGGTATCCAATAACTCCATGATATCCTGCCGGGAAATGAGGTTTCCCGTAGGGTTATTTGGATTAGCCAGGCAAATCATCTTGGTTTTAGCGGTAACCGCCGATTTTACCGCCGGGACATCCACATCGAAATTGGCATCTCGCGGGACCGATACCAGTTTACCGGCACAGAGCTCAGTACTGAAGCCGTAAATACCAAAGGTAGGTACGCAGTTTATCACCTCATCCCCGGGTTCGATAAACAACCGCAGCAACAGGTCTATCAGTTGATTGCTGCCGCCGCCGGCCACGATATGACGGGCAGCGACACCGGTCAAGCTCGCCAGTTGTTGGCGCAGCCGGCTCTGGTCGTTATCGGTGTAAATATTAAAGTGATTGAACTTGCTTAAAGCCTGATTTACCCGGGGCGAACAGCCATAAGGATTTTCATTAGCATCAAGTTTAATGATATTTTCCGGCGAAACCTCGGTCTTACCAGCCAGCGTTTCCGGCGATGTAGCGGCGGAATAGCCACCAAAAGCGGCAAGGTCGGGACGAAAATATTTATCAATCTTTTCAGAAGCCATATTTGTTCCTGTTACCTATTGGGATATGTTACGACAAAATCAGCCTAAACGCCTATCGACTGCCTTAGCATGGGCATCCAGACCTTCGGCTTTGGCCAGTGTCTTTACCACTGGACCGATTTTTTTCAGGGTGTTATCATCGACCTGGATTATACTGGTCAATTTCATAAATTCCAGTACATTGAGGGGAGAGGCAAAGCGGGCGGTGCCGCCGGTGGGCAGGACATGACTGGGGCCTGCGGCGTAATCGCCCACAGCTACAGTACCCTTTTTCCCCAGCACAACACAACCAGCATTCCGTATTAAATCAAGATAAGTATTCGCTTTATCTACCAGCAGAAGCAGGTGTTCCGGAGCATAGATATTAGCCAGTTCAACTGCTTCGTTCACAGTTTCAACGATAGCGACCACGCCATTTTTCTCGATCGATTGGGCAGCGATCTCCGGATGAGGTAATTCTTTGAGCTGCCTTTCAATCACCTGGACCAATTTATCGGCTAATTCCATCGAAGTAGTTACCAGAACCGGATATCCTGCCGGATGTTCCGCCTGGGCCAGAAAATCAGCGGCACAGTATTCCGGATCGACGGTATGATCGGCAATAATCAATACTTCACTCGGCCCCTGCAGAGCATCGATACCGACAATTCCGAACAAAAGTTTCTTGGCCAAAGTTGCATAAATATTACCCGGTCCACATACTTTATCTACTGCAGGAACCGTCTGAGTACCAAAAGCCATTGCGGCGATAGCCTGGGCGCCGCCGATTGAGAAGATACGGTTTACCCCGGCGATATCACAAGCAACTAAAGTAAGTGGGGAAACGCCACCTGCTTTACGGTGGGGAGTAGCGACGATAATTTCGCTGACGCCAGCTACTTTCGCCGGAATCACTGTCATAAGTACAGATGAAGGGAGGGCAGCCGTAAACCCCGGAATGTGAATACCGATCCGGTTAAGAGGACGCATGACCCAACCCATACCGCCTTTTATACTATCATGTACCAGGCTTGTTTTCTGGTTGAGATGATAGGCCTGAATACGCTCCGCTGCTATCTTGAGTGATGAAACAACCTCACTATCTACCTGCTGATAGGCGGCAGAAACGGCAGCTTTTGTTACCTCCAGCGTATTTAATTTAACGCCATCGAATTTCTCAGTAAATGCATACAGGGCAGCATCGCCACGTTTACGGACTTCACTGAGAATATCCCTGACAACAGCTTCCTGATCTTCCTGACCTTCAGTAAGATCACCGCGCCGGGACAGGACTGATTTTCCTAGCTCGAACCCTTTAACTACTTTCAAGTTAGTTCTCCACAGCTTTCTTCAAGGAATGCACGATAAATTCGGCAGTTTCCCGCTTTTTGGTACTCCCAGAGAAAACCGCCGGGTTACCGATAAGGTGACCGGTGGACTCGAATAAGGTATCGATAATTTTCAGATTATGCCGGGCGATGGTACTACCAGTCTCGGTATTCTCGATCAGAAGGTCGGCATCTTCCGGTAAAAAAGCTTCAGTAGCTCCCCAGGTCGGGATTATGCGGTAGCGGCCGAAATGATGGTCACGGGCATATTTGTCAGCGATATTAGCATATTCAGACGCAATCCGGATAGGCTCGGAACGCCTTTTCCATACTTCCCTGACTTCAAAACCATCGGATACGGGCAGTTCATTACTGACTACGGCGACAATACGAACCGGTGCCACCCGTAGATCAGCCAGAGCAGTCGCCGGACTGGAGGGGAATTGGGCCAGGTGGTCACGCAGCCAATCAATACCAGTGATGGCCAGGTCGAAATTTCCTGCAGCCACCTGCATGGGCATATCCTGGGGCCGGATCACTTTAACCATAACACCCGGTACATCTTCAACCGCCGGCCGGCGGTTCCCGGAGCTTGACGGATAATCAATCATTTTAATCCCGGCTTTCATCAGTAGATTGACAGCCGGAGCTTGTTGATGCCCATCCGGCAAGGCCAAACGAACCAGGTCTAAATCAGACGATGCCGGTTTCACAGACGCACCAGAAAGCGGTATAAATAATCGTGGTATTGAGCGATCCGGATCAATCCCGGTAATAGTTACGGAACCGAAAGCTTCATCAACAGCCGCCAGTAATTCACTCAAATCTTTTTGCTGCCAACGGTCCCGATTAGCTACTAAGCAAGCGCTAAATTTCAATACAGTATCTACCGCGGTTAGCCCATGATTGAAAGGTGTATCGGCTTCCCGGGCAGGCATCAACGCCAGGTCGGCACTCTCCGGGGGATAAACCTCCGCCGCTCCCCAAACCGGAAAAACACTGAACCGCCTGAGACGTAAATTCAAGGCAAAGGCTTCCGCCAGATTTGGGTATTCGCTGACCAGGCGTATAGTATCCAGTCGGGTACGTATCACATCCAGAGCCGGAGAACCGCCATTAGCTGCTGCGACTGCATAAAGGGCCCCTTTACCATAACTGTAATGTCGAATAATTATCAAAGATGAACTAGGATATTTGGCAACAAGTTCCTGTACCCAGTCAAGACCACAAATACCAAAATCATAATTGCCTACGGCTACTTGAACCGGGATATCCTTCTCATGAAAAATCTTGGCTTTGAGAGAAGGATATTTATCACAAGTCAAGCGGTAGGAACGCGTCCCTTCACGATAATCATTCAAACCCCATCCAGCCTGAGAAAACAGGGTGGAAGTTGCCGACATCAAACGACCTTTAGGCAGGGCTAATTTTACCAAATCCATATATATTTATTACCTTACTACACTACATTATTGATAGCCATAGCCATTACTTAATGCGGGAAGAGTATTTTCCTCTAGAAAGACCAGCTTAATTATTTAGCGGCACTGAGATGGGATACAATTTCCTCAGCAGTAGCGGCATCATAGTTAGCACCGGTCACGAGATCACGTAAGGAAAACCGCCAGCCTGTCTCATTAGTCTCCAGCACCCACTTGGTACCATATTGTTCGATGGAACGTTCCGGATAACACAGTTCCGCAATAAAGCCAGCTTTATGTAGAGCATCTATCGCAGCAAAAGCAGCTTTCAGGCTATCTGCACCCGGTTGAGGTTTTATCACAATTCGTGTAGTGGGTATTTCTCCATCAGTTTGTGATTCGATAAGACTCATAAGTTTATCGACATAAAGGGCAAAACCTAAAGCCGGAGAATCACTACCGCCCAGCAAGGGGATCAGGGCATCATAACGGCCGCCGCCAGCAACCATTTCATTACCCGACCAGAGTTGGAATATCAATCCGGTATAATATTCAAAACCCCGTCCCGAAGTGACATCGATCTCATAAGCAACACCAAGGGCATCCAGGTTGGAAGTAAGCGTGATAAAGTCCTGTAGCGGTCCCTGAAATTCAGAAAAGCCACGGCCTAACATCACGGCAACATTTTTCAAAAAGCTGGATGACTTACCGCGGACCTCAAGCATCGGGGAAACGACCTTTGCCAGGTCAGGCCGGGCTTCAGTTAGGGCATGAATATCGCCATCCATAATACGGTCGATCAAGCGGTGTTGTTCTTCCGGACCGATTTCGAATTTACTGAGAATCGCCCGGATAAGACCGGCATGTGACAACCGCAGTTCAATATCCTTAAAACCGAGTCTCTTTAGTATATCAATAGCCAGCACCACCAATTCAATATCATTGGTGGCGGAACCGGCACCGATCAACTCGGCCCCGCACTGCCATTTTTCACGGGTTTCCCTACCTGTCTCCTCAAAATTAAAGACGTTGTTTACATAGAACAGCCTGGCCGAGCCTTGTCCTTTTAGAGTCTCAATAAAATAACGGGCGATAGGAATGGTCCCATCAGGCCGTAAGACTACCCTTTCGCCACCCCACCCATCCCAATCGAGGAAAGAATAAACCTTACTCAGTTTTCCGGGGGTAAGGGTACCTGCGGCAGTAAACAGGTAAAGATACTCAATCGTCGGAGTCCGGACTTCATCATAACCCCAACTAAGGCAACACTCGCGGAAGGCACTTTCGATAATACGAAAAGACTTCATTTCCCGGGGAGACATATCACGGGTACCTTTACATTTTTCAACCGGCATAACTGATAATAATCCTTTCTGAATTAACCTTTAGATTCTACACCACCCGGCAAAGCCGTTCAATCAATTTCATGAATCAGGTTCATTAACCGGACTCTTCGCATATTTTATGTAAAATATAATCGAGACATATCACCAGGTTACCGGAATATCAAATCCAAAATATTAAAATAAGCGTATAATCATCATAGAATAAGTGAAACTTCTCCGGAGTGATACAATGCTCCGTTTATGGCAACTTTTACTAATCACCTTCATCGCCGTTATCGGCATCCTGGCTATTACTAACTCCGCCGGAGCTAACGGACAAATAATCGATGTCCTCCGCGTTAAAGGTACGGTCAATCCTGTCTTAGCCAGCTATATAGAAAGGGGAATCAAGCATGCCGAAGACAACCAGGCAGAAGCATGTATCGTCCAACTCGACACACCGGGAGGTCTGGATATCTCTATGCGGGATATTGTCCAGGACATTCTAGATGCCCGGGTCCCGGTGGTACTATATGTCTCTCCCCCGGGAGCCAGGGCAGCATCAGCCGGAGCATTCATTACCATATCGGCGCACATCGCCGCTATGGCACCGGATACAGTGATTGGGGCGGCCCATCCGGTTGCCATGAGTACCAGTGGCGAGACGACGCCTGTCGAGGACAAGGTAGTCAATGACGCTGCCGCTTTTATGCGCACACTGGCAGAAACCCGGGGACGGAATACCGAGTGGGCAGAACAAGCAGTCCGGGAAAGCATATCAGCTACTGAAAATGAAGCCAGAGAACTCAGAGTGATCGAGATTATCGCACCGACACTGGAAGATCTACTGGTTCAATTGAACGGACGTCACGTTACACTAAATGATGGACGAGAGATTATTCTAGCGACAACCGGGATAGCCGTGAATTATGTCAATATGGACCTGGGAGAAAACTTTCTCTTTACCATCGCAGATCCGAACATCGCCTACGTACTCCTCAGCCTGGCGACCCTGGGGCTGCTGGTAGAGATATCCAGTCCCGGATTGATTTTCCCAGGCATCGTGGGTGGAATCTGCCTGCTGCTGGCATTTTATTCATTAGGCATGTTACCGGTAAACTGGGCCGGGGTACTGTTGATCATCCTCGCTTTCGGCTTGTTTATCGCCGAGGTATTTACCACCGGTTTCGGAGCACTGGCTGCCGGTGGTATTATTGCGTTGGTATTAGGTTCTTTAATACTGTTTAAGGGAGGGCCGTTATTTAAAGTGAGTCCATGGTTGATTGCAATAGTAGTTATAATAGTAGCCGGCTTTATCCTGTTCGCGCTCCAGAAAGTAATCAAAGCCCACCGACAACAGGCAACTACCGGACGGGAAGAATTCGCCGGCAAGACAGCTGTGGTGAAACAAGCATTGAAACCGGAAGGGTTTGTCCTGTTTGCCGGCGAATTATGGGCAGCCACGTCTGAGAGTGGACCGGTAGAAGAAGGAGAAGAAGTAACTATCATCCGGGTTGAAGGTTTAAAACTCTACGTATTAAAGAAATAAGGAGGAAGTTAAACATGCAATGGATCTGGATTGGAATTATCATCCTAGTCATCCTGATTATTGTCCCGATGACAGTAAAGATCGTTCAGGAATATGAACGTGGGGTAATTTTCCGGCTGGGAAGGCTGGTAGGAGGCAAAGGGCCTGGTTTATTCCTGATCATTCCTTTCTTCGACCGGATGGTGAAAGTCGACCTCCGGGTAGTTACCATGGATGTCCCGCCGCAGGATGTCATCACCAAGGATAACGTCACAGTCAAGGTGAATGCAGTAGTCTATTTCCGGGTGGTAGACCCGGAAGCTTCGGTAGTAAAAGTCCTCGATCATATCCGGGCAACTTCCCTGATATCACAAACGACGCTGCGGAACGTACTAGGCCAGTCCGAACTAGACGAATTACTTTCCCAACGGGAATCTCTAAACGTAAAATTACAGAAAATAATCGACGAACAGACCGACCCATGGGGAGTCAAAGTCAGCATCGTTGAAATCAAGGACGTGGAACTTCCCGAAACGATGAGACGCTCCATGGCGGCCCAGGCTGAGGCAGAAAGAGAGAGACGAGCCAAGATCATTCACGCCGAGGGTGAGTTGCAGGCATCCGAAAAGCTGGCTCAAGCCGGTGCTATCATTTCCCGTGAGCCTACTACTTTACAGCTTCGTTATCTCCAGACACTCACTGAAATCGCTTCCGAGAAAAATAGTACTATCATCTTCCCGCTGCCCATGGATTTGCTAGCAGGATTCATACACCGCGAAAAAGACGAGAAGAAATAATTTTTCGTATTAATTTAAAAAGGGGGCGTTCGCTTGAACGCCCCCTTTTTAGTTTTTCAAGGTTACATCACCTGCAACCACCCGCTTAAGTTCGCCGTCACGGCAGCGTACAAATAAACTACCATCGCGTTCGACCGACTCGGCGACCCCTTCGTAAACTGAATCAACCGTTGTCACTTTAACCGCCTGCCCGAGATTCACTAGACAGGTGCGCCACTTTTCGAACAGGGACTGGCCGGATATAAGATCCGCATATAAATTATCCATCGCTTTTAATAAAGTACGGATGACAGCCAAACGCGAAACATCTCCCCCGGCAGCAACCGACAGGCTGGTTGCAGTAGAAGCTATTTCAGAAAAACCCGCTGGTCGCAGGTTGACATTGATACCGATACCGATTATTACATAAGCTACCTTGTCTCCATAGGAGGGGCGGGCATCCGTCTCAACTAATATTCCACAGACTTTTTTACTATTAAGAAGAATATCATTCGGCCACTTGATACCGGGATGAAGCCCTGTGATAGTTTCGATACTTTGAACGACTCCAAGGGAAGCTAGCATAATCATCTCAGGTAATTGGCACAGACGCGGGTACAATATCACCGATAAAGCAATGTTGTCCTCAGGCGTCAGCCAGGAACGCGCCAGCCGCCCCCGCCCAGCCGTCTGTTCTTCAGCAATAACGGTGGTCCCTTCCGGAACACCTTTGCGGACAAAATCCCGGGCAGTATCCATAGTAGAAGACAAAAGCGGGAAATATTCGACACGCCGGCCGATCAATTCCGTATCAAGATTACTCGATACCACTCCGGCAGATAATAATTCTATTTTTCTCATTTTTCGTGATTATGAGCCGTAAACCCGGCCCTTTTCAGATATTTTTTAGTAAGAGGGCAAGCAGCAATGCAGCGGCCGCAAACCGTTTCGTGAACACCGATACGAGCGGCCTGTTCAAAAGCCGTTTTACGGCAGGCAAAGGCATCAAAAAACGATTCACGGGTGATCCCCGCTGTCCAAAGCCTTCCAGAACACGCATGAGCCGGGCAAGCTTCGACACAATCAACACAACTGCCACACTTGCTGGATTCGACCGGCTTCCCCGAGGGCAAATCAGCGTCGGTCAACACAGTAGTAAGACGTACTGCCGACCCGAATTCCCTGGTAACCAACAGGGCACATTTACCTATCCAACCCAGCCCGGATAAGGTAGCGGCTGTCTTATGCGGCAACAAACTTGACATGGTCATCGGATCGTAGCTAACCGAGGTACGAGTGAACGAATCGGTTGAGATAATCGTCGGCGCCAGCCATTTTGCCTGGTGGCCGTTATTCCGAAGCAGATTCACCGTTCGCTTGCCCAAAGCCTCAAGCAAAGCATTAGCCCGCTGGTATTCCTCCCAATACTCGATTGTCGGGCTATCAGCGATACCGTAGATAATTTGCGGGTCCAAAGGTACAGCTATCGATACCGCTACCGGGAAATTATATCTCATCTCATGGGTCAGTTTAAGTATATCGGCATAACCCACCAAGCCGGCTCCATTTTCAAAAAGAGCGTCTTTCAGTAACTTTTTCATATTTCGTCTGAAATGATAACACGAAGCTAATCGCCACGCATATATGATCAGTCATAACATGGGGCATCCTTGATTAGATGCCCCATGTTGAAGTTGATGTAACTAAACCGAAATAAAATTACTTGTATAAAGGAAAAAACGACTTTCGGTTATCCGGCAGCCCGTTTTTCAAACCAGAATCTCCAAATCAGAGCTGCAATAATACCACCGACGACCGGAGCAACGATGAACAGCCAGAGTTGGGCCAGGGCATCTCCGCCTACGAATACTGCCGGACCAAGACTCCGGGCAGGATTAACTGAAGTCCCAGTGATAGGAATGCCAACCAGGTGTATGAACATTAAGGTGAGACCAATTGCAATTCCGGCAAACCCTTTCGGGGCATCCTGGTGTGTAGCTCCAAAGATAACGAAGAGAAAAACAGCGGTTAATACCACTTCGGCAACTAAACAAGCCAGCATACTGTAACCGGCCGGAGACTGGTCGCCGAAGCCGTTCTGGCCAAGACCACTGCCGGCTAAAGAATAATCCGGTAAACCGCTGGCTACCAACCACAAGACCGCTGCGCCAACGATTGCCCCAATACACTGTGCAATGATATAGAAGACAGCGTCTTTTCCCTTTATCTTTCCAGCCACCAGCATGGCTACGGTGATCGCGGGGTTGATATGACAACCGGAAATACTGCCGATGGCATACACCATTGCCATCACCGCCAAGCCGAATGCGGCCGAAATGCCAGCGAAGCCGATATAGTTGCCGGCGATCACGGCACTTCCGCAGCCGATCAATACCAGAACCATGGTCCCAATCAGTTCCGCTAAATATTTTCTCATGGCTTCACCTCATATTTATTAGTGAAGAATGATACATTCTTCATTGATCAACTGTAAACAATCAAGTTAAAGACATGACTAATATGCACGGGGTGTTTTTTCAGAACGGTTGATAGACACCAGCGGCATCTTTGGTTCCGGGAAGCCGGGACCCATATAGCCGAATACCAGGTTCGTGACTTCATCTCGTACCCGGTCATAATCTTTCTGCCGTTGGGTTTCAGGTTTGGGGAAAGGCCAATTCATCTGGCGAAACACCTGGGGCATAATGATGCTGGAACCATGTAAATCAGATGCCCGGGTGATACAGTAAGTCAAGGCCGCACCGCAGTCTTCAGGTGGTATCGGGCCTTCGTATCCGGGCATCGAACGTGGGACGGCGACATTTTTCATAGCATCAACCGGGACTGGGCGAGGACGCCCGACACTGGTCGGAATAATCCCAAAAACACTGATACCATGGTCTTTATAGGGTCCAAGTTCAGCCGCCAGCGACATCAACATGGAACTGGTAGCAGATTTGATGGCGCAGTAATTGGCCGGGCCCATGGGAAAGGCAAAAGCCGTCGCCAGGTAAGTAACAACCCCATGGCGCCGCTGTTGCATACCGGGGACGAAAAGCTGGATGCCGATCAAGGCGCCGCGAACCGCCACCTCATACTGCCGGTCCAATTGTTGTACAGTGGATTTCATAATAGGAGCAGCCAGAGACATATCCATGGCATTATTAACCAGGATATCTACTTTACCAAACGTCGCCAAGGCTTTTTCGGCCATCGCTTTCATACTGGCTTCATTGGATACATCGGTTGCCACGAATAAAGCCGTGCCGGGTTTGTTTTCCCGGTTGATCAACTCTACTGCCGCTTTGCCTTTTTCAGCATTCCGGGCAATTATTACTACTTTTGCTCCCGCCCAGGCCAGTGAACGGGCAGTCCCCAATCCAATATTACTGGTACCGCCGGTCACCACGGCCACTTCACCGGAGAGCGCATCCTTTTTCAGTCCCGTCTTCTCCATCGTTATTGGGGCAATATCCAGTTTTACGTCCATAGCTACCCTCCAAATTTCGACTCGGTTATTATTCAGATGTTCATTTTAACGACATCTGGTGAATTCCCATCATCTCAACTCCAGCCGCGTTCAATTCAGAAGCAACCGAATCCCGCCGCTCCCAATCGAAGCGCAACGACAAGCCACAATCGCTGGAGAATTCCCTAGGGACAGGTATCAACTTGATAGTAAAACCTTTTTTAACTAACAATTTTTCAGCTTTCATCACTGACGAAGTAGTATGGAACAAGACAACCCCGTGTTTCATTACGTTTTCAAGACCTCGTTAATAGCCCAAACCGTCTTTTTAATGTCATCAACAGTAGTAAAAAAGCCCGGCGAAAGCCTTACGGTACCTTCAGGGAAAGAACCGATAGTCCGGTGGGCAGCCGGAGCACAATGCAAGCCGACACGAGATAGTATACCAAATTCATCATCCAGCCTCATTCCGATTTCAGAGACACGCCGGCCGGCCGCTGTGAAAGATATCACCGACACTGCCTGTTCCGCATCAATTGTCCTATATAAATGAATACCTGGTATCACCGACAGGTCTTGGACTAATACCTGCGTCATCTGTTTGAAATGTTCTCTAACCTGATCCAGCCCTCTTTCACAAACAAAACGCAATCCGGCGCCCAGGCCGGCAATACCCACCATGTTCGCGGTACCGCTTTCATACTTATCCGGTAATTCTTCCGGCTGCTCTTCCAACTCGGATTGACTGCCCGTACCGCCGCGGACCATTGTCTCAATGCGAGAAATATCCATAGCGTCGGACATCACCAACCCTCCGATACCGGGAGGACCTAATAATTCCTTATGCCCGGTAAAAGCCAGCAGGTCGATCCCCATCTCATTCATGCTAATGGGGAGAACTCCGGCGGTCTGGGCTGCATCTACAAGCAGTAATGCTCCAGCTTTATGGGCAACATCAGCTACAGCAGCTACCGGCAGGATAGTGCCGACGACATTACTGGCATGAGTAATAATGACCAACCGGGTGGTAGAGTCAACTACCCGGGCTATACCGGTGATGTCGAGAGAGCCATCGGCCGCACAGGGCACGATTTCCAAACAAACCCCGTTTCTTTCAAGGTGTCTTAAAGGACGTCTGACGGCATTATGATCCATAGAAGTTGTGACCACACGGTCTCCCGGTTTCAATAAACCATTGAGAGCCAGGTTAAGGGCATGTGTAGCATTAGCGGTAAAAATTACACGCAGTGGGTCGCGTATACCAAAAAAAATAGCTAATTCATCCCGGGTATCGTACATGATTCGTGCGGCAGCAATCGAAAGACGGTGGCCGGAGCGGCCGGGGTTTCCTCCGGCCTTCTCCAGAGCATCTGCCATTGCTTTCAAGACTACGGGTGGTTTCGGCCATGAAGTAGCCGCATTATCCAGGTATATCATTTCTTTAACACGATCCGGCAACTACCATCAGATTGGTCCTTAATATCAACCGACCATCCGGCACTTCTCGCAAGGCGGGATACATTTTCCCGTGCAGTTCCGGAGTCGACCAATACTTCTATAGAACCTTTATCCATTTTCTTAATCACCTGCTGTGTCATCAAGGCAGGTTGGGGACAAGACAAACCACGAGCATCTATCATTTTTGCATTATTCATATTTAACACCTAAACCTTTGCTTCCCGCATCGTCAAACCGATTACAGCGCAAATAACGATACCGGTAATCACGATAAACGGACCGAAGACACCGGTACCGGCAACAGAACTAGTCATGTTAAAAGTATGGGCAATACCGGCCCCCACCAGCATACCGGAAATAAACATAGCCGAGTCTGCATCGCCTTCTCCGGTGAGGAACAACTGCCGTCCCGGACACCCCCCAGCCAGAGTAAAAGCCAAACCAGCTAAGACCATACCGCCGAAATTCCACCAGCCATCGGTATGAGCTACCGGTTGACCGGCAAAACCGGCATGGAACTGCCCGAGTGCCAGATTGGTGATAAAAGCTGCAGCGATCAAAGCCAGGACACCATAAAGCAGGCGGGAATCACGGAGTAAGATAGCATCACGTACCGCACCAATCGTGCAGAAGCGGCTGCGCTGAGCAAGAAAACCGACAAAGAGTCCGACAGCCAGGGAAATGATCCAGAATGCATGCTGGCTACCGGGGCCGGTGGTTGAAAAAAAGATGGGACCGGTTAGATTTCCTTCAGCATCACGGCCAAACTGCGGTTCGACAATCAGTAACACCAGTAAGACAACCATGATTAAGGGCATAATCCAACCCACGGCTTTGGGCGCAGGACGGCTCCGGCCAAGGCTAAAACCCATACGTAAAAAGATAATACCGAGGACGATACCTACAACCAGGCCGATAATACCGAAAATCGCATTCCAGTCACCACCAGCCAGACGTAGATAAGCCCGCCATGGACAGCCCAGGAAGACCAGGGCCCCAAAAACGGCGAACATACCGAGTAAGAAACGGACTAGAGGCGAAGAACCGGTACGTGGTTTAAATTCCTTAAAAACCAGGGCAGCCGCAAAAGCGCCGAGGACCAGCCCGATGATTTCGGGACGGATATATTGGACCACACCGGCACGGTGTAAACCGAGAGCACCGGCGATATCACGCGTAAAACATACGACACAGATACCCATATTTCCGGGATTTCCCCAAAATACCAACAATGGGGCTAGAATACCAACGACAATACCAGTGATAATAGGGCCCCAACGGGAAGTTAAAAACCGGGAAACGGTTGTCATCTAAGCTCCTTTTTATTATTATTTCCCCACCTGCTTGGAAGAAATAATAACGAAGAAGCCTTAACTAAACGTAGAGGGGAATAAAAGAGGTGACGCTATTATTTTTCCACGCAGCCGCAGGTTGACAGCGCATACCGCGCATTAATGTTAGGCTGATTCACGTACGGCGGGATAGAACAATCATAACGTCACCCCCTTTGCACAGTGATATTTACCCATGAAGTAAACAAACCCAATTATACGTAAAGGTAAAACCTTACGCAAATCGTTTATTCAATCCGGGATAATATTATTTTACCTACTAGAAAACGATTACGTTACGGAGTGCTTCGCCTTTCTGGACGGAGGTGATGGCTTCATTTATCCGGTCTAACGGGTACCGCCCGGTAATCAATTCATCCAATTTAAGGACACCGGCTTTATAAAGGTTAACCATTTTGGGAATATCAGCCTGCAAATTTGTCGTCCCCATGAAGCTGCCGGTAAGAATTTTTTCGTCATCGATGTACTCCATCGGGACCGATGATAAAGGTTCAGTTGAAAGACCGACGATAACTGTCATACCCCGTCGGCCGGACATCGACAAACCCTGCCGAATGGCAGTAGTACTGCCGACGGTAACAAACACGTAATCAGCACCCATACCGCCGGTCATATCTTTAACAGCCTGGATAGGATCATTCACTTTGGCAGAATTAAGAATGTGGGTCGACCCGAATTTATGGGAGGCTTCCAGTTTGTTATCCAACCGGTCGACGGCAATGATGGGATAAGCCCCACAGATAGAAGCTCCCTGGATCGCATTTAGGCCAACGCCCCCAACCCCCATCACCACTACACTTTCACCCGGCCGTACTTTCGCCCGGTTGACCACGGCTCCATATCCGGTTATCACACCGCAAGCTAAAAGCGCTGCCCGGTCAAGCGGCATATCAGCCGGGATTTTAACCACCTGGGACTGGTCGACAATAGCATATTCAGCAAAAGTTGCGGCTCTCACCCCATGCGCAATAGCCTGTCCCTTCTTATTCCGGAGGCGGCTTTCCGTATCCAGCGGCCATTTGGCATTACACATGTTAGGCCGGCCGGTCCGGCAGAAAATACACTGTCCGCAGGAACGTAGTAATGACAATACTACCGGATCGCCTTTTTTTACCGAGGTCACGCCTTCGCTTACTTCCTCGACATAGCCGGCAGATTCATGTCCGGGAACAAAGGGCGGCGGGGCTCCCATATCCCCATTGATAAAGTGGATATCGCTGTGACAAACCGCGGTAGCGGCTATCCGGACTTTCACCTCACCCTTGTGAGGTTTCTCAATGTCCAGGTCCTCGATAACCAAAGGCTTGTTATACTCGTAACAGACAGCAGCTTTCATGATCCCCTCCTTATTTTGATGAAATATATTTCTATTATTTTCCAGTTCGAACTTATTTGTATCCCAACTCCAGGCAGGCGATTATTTTAAAAGTATCGAAACTCAAGTATAAAACTGGCGGAAGCCTGATGTAAAAATCTAAAAACCATGCCAGTTTGGGAAAATAATAATTATGTCATGAAGAATAACGAAGATGTCCCCAAGCCCGTATTGATTACTCTATTTCTGGCAGAGATACTAACACAAGAGTACGACGGTGACAAGAGACTTCCGTGATTTTTTCATTTTCTATTGACAATATATAACGGACATTACAAAATGTGTGCGTTAACTGTGAGAGGGATGGATAACTGATGTTGCGTTACCTTTAGTCTGACGAACGACTAAAATAGGTTCGGGAGCGAAAAGCTTTTGGACCTATTTGGTTTACATATTTCGAAATGATTTCAATATAGTAATTCTGGGAGGAACGAAATGGAAAAGAAATGGGAAGAAATGAATGCCGGAGAAAAACGGAAACAGTTATTTCATCAGTGGCAATATCCGGACGTGGAATTCAAGAACGCAGCAGCCAAGCAAGCCTATCAGGAACGTACACAACGGCTTAAAGACGCTATCGAAATGAAAGTGCCGGACCGGGTCCCGGTCTTCCCCATGATTGGTTTCTTCCCAGCTTATAACGCCGGATATACCCCGAGAGACGTGATGTATGATTACGTGAAAATGCAAAAAGCGATTCAAGAAATATGTCCTGGATTTTCAACCCGATGCACACTCAGGAGCAATGGGTGCGCCCGGTGGAAGATCATTTGATATTCTGGACTATAAACTATATAAATGGCCGGGACACGGCATTCCCCCCCAGCATTCTTACCAGGCAGTCGAAGGGGAATGGATGAAGCCTGAGGAATACGACATCCTGACACAAGACCCATCCCTATTTTTCCAGAATTATTTCCTGCCGCGTATTTTCGGCGGCCTGGAAGCATTCAAACAACTGGGTAACCTAACAAATATGACCGAAATGTACGGCGGATTTACCGGGGTAACTCTAGTCCCCTATGGTTTGCCGGAAGTACAAACAGCGTTGAAAAAACTAATGGAAGCCGGCAGTGAAGCACTGAAATGGGTAGGGGCTGCCGGAGCCTTCGATACTGAAGCCAAGTCGTTAGGTTTTCCCAATTTCTTCGGTGGCGGCTGCAAAGTACCTTTCGACACCATCAGCGACACTTTACGAGGTACCCGGGGAATCGCCCTGGATATGTACCAACGTCCCCAAAAACTACTAAAAGCCCTTGATGCCATGACTCCTATTATGGTCCGCATGGGCGCCTCGGCAGCCAAACTCAACGGCAATCCCCTGGTATTTATTCCACTGCACAAAGGAGCTGATGGTTTTCTTTCTGATAAGCAATTCAAGACATTTTACTGGCCTCATTTCAAAAAACTGTTAACCGGATTGATTAACGAGGGCTGCGTCCCCTTCCCATGGGCTGAAGGCGGCTATAACACCCGGTTGGAGACCATCCGGGACATCCCGCAAGGCAAGACCGTCTGGGGATTCGACACCACGGAAATGGCCAGGGTCAAGGAAATCATGGGTGATGTTGCTTGCATCGGCGGTAACCTGCCTTTGTCCATCCTGAGTGTAGGCACGAAACAGCAAATCAAAGATGAAGTTAAAAAACTGATAAAAACATGCGGGAAAGACGGCGGCTACATCATGATCAATGGAGCGGTAATCGACGACGTAAACCCGGAGAATGTCCGGACGATGATCCAGGCAACCAAGGAATACGGAATATACAAATAAAAAGATAAGAAGGAAAAACAAAGCGACAAACCCCTCTCCCCGTAAAGAGAGGGGTTTGTTCGTAATTATCAGAGCATAGATAATAGTTCCAAGATGAATATTGATACCTAATCATGTCCGGTGATGCTAATATTAGTAACGTGATAGAGCTATAGTATGACAAACCAGGAAAATCAGGAACCAAATCTTCAGAACAATAAAATACCTCCTAAATTCCGTGAAAAGGATTCTTCAGAACAGAAGATTAACCCGGACTTAACTGTCAGTCAACGTAAACAAGGCGCCCGCCCCGGAGATGCTTATGTCCGCACCCAACAGCCTTATCAGAAGTTGTTTCGCAGTGTCAGGGGACAACTAGTCGCAACCCCTCAGTCTTATACTCCAGAGAACCGTTTAGGACGAATATTACGGATTTTAAAGGCTGTCTTTATCGGCCGGCCGCTCTTTTCCAAGGAAGAGATAAACGAACGTCTTTCGAAAGTAAAAGCCCTGGCAGTATTCGGTTCCGATGCCATTTCTTCCAGTGCTTATGCTACAGAAGCAGTATTGGTAGCTCTGATCATTGCCGGGAATAAAAGCCTCGGTATTTCATTTCCGATTGCGATCGGTATCGGTATACTACTGACGATCGTCGCTTTTTCCTACCGTCAAATCGTTCATGCATACCCCCACGGCGGCGGGGCATATATCGTCAGCCGCCAGAACCTGGGGCAAACCGCCGGGTTATTAGGGGCTGCCGCATTACTTATCGATTATGTGATGACAGTGGCCGTATCGATCGCTGCCGGCTCGCTGGCAATCACTTCTGCATTAATCGCCGCCGGATATAGTGACCGGTTGATATCTTTCAGCCATGCCTTACCCTCTTTCTTGAATCCGAATGTATTACTCGGACTAATTTTTATTGGTTTAATCATCATGGGGAATCTGCGGGGGATCCGTGAATCAGGATCGATATTCTCAATTCCGACTTACCTGTTCATCTTTGGATTTACCGCGATGCTGGCTGTAGGCTTGATCAAAGTATTCACAAATACCTTAACACCAGCGACCCAACCTCCTGTACTACCAATCGCCCAACCTCTTACTCTCTGGCTGATATTAAGAGCGTTCTCCGCCGGCTCGGTAGCCATGAGCGGTACCGAAGCCATATCCAATGGCGTACCTGCTTTCAAACCTCCGGAAGCTAAAAACGCAGCCAATACTCTGACCGTGATGGCGGTATTACTGGCCATATTTTTCATCGGGCTCTCATATATAACAACGTATCTGAAGCTGGTACCATCTAGCCAATCAATCATATCTCAAGTGGCCCTGTCAGTTTTCGGAGAAAACGCTTTCTACTATATTTTCCAGTTTGCGACGATGGGTATCCTGGTGGTGGCAGCCAACACCGCTTTCGCCGGTTTTCCCCGCCTTGCCTCGTTACTCGCGCAGGATAATTTCCTGCCTCATGGTTTTCTCCACCGGGGCGACCGTTTAGCTTTTTCTACCGGTATCATTTTCCTGGGAGGTTTATCTGCTTTCTTATTAGTCGTTTTCCGGGGGAATGTCGACGCACTTATCCACCTCTACGCTATCGGCGTATTTTTAGCTTTCAGCCTGTCTAATACCGGTATGGTCGTCCATTGGTGGCGGACCAGGGGACAGGGATGGAAGACCAGCCTGGCAATAAATGCGGTCGGTGCCTTACTCACGTCCGTTGTTCTATTAGTAATTGCTGTAACCAAATTCGCCCTCGGGGCATGGATCGTCATTATACTCATTCCGGCGATAATCCCCGTCTTTATGTTTATCCGCCATCACTACGACAGAGTCGGCGAACAACTGCGAATTGTTCCGGAGCATCTTCCACCTTCGAAAATAAACCAATTCACGCTTGTGCCCATCGATGATGTCAACTACGCCTCATTAAGAGCGATGTCATTCGCCCGCACTATTTGTGAAGATATCATCGTACTGCATATTGCAACAGATACGGAAAGGGTAGAAAAGGTCCGCCAGCGGATGAAATCATACGCTCCTGATTTGAAGCTGGTGGTGGTGGAATCACCGCTACGTTCGATAATGCGTCCCATGGTCATTTACGTAGAAGCGCTTCATAAGCAACATCCCGATAGTTTCATATCGATAGTAGTACCGGAATTTATCCCTGCCCGGGGTTGGGAGCGTTTCCTGCACAACCGTACAGCCGACCAACTAACCAAAGCTTTCCGCAAGCATCAGGATGTTGCCGTGATCCTGGTGCCTTATCAATTGCAGAAATAATTCTATTTCCGGTAACAAACATAGATGTCGGCTTCAGTAGCCCGGTCCAGACTAATATCCCACCGGTGGTGGACAAAATACAAATTTCCGGCAGTATCAAGGGTAGGTTCACCGGCCAAAGAAGTAATAATCATCTCTGGCGACTGCCATTGGCCGTTTAGTTTAAGTGACCGGAAAACTGCCGCCCCCCCGACATTCCGGGTAAACCACAATTCAGTCCCATCTGCAGAGACGAAAGGTTGTCCTTCATTGTCCGCTGAATTCACTGCCGTGATATTTTCCGGTTCCTGCCATCGGCCATCTACCCGGCTGGTGACCCAGATATCATTCTGTCCCATTCCCCCACTACGGGTAGAATTGAAATATATTTCATCACCGCCGGTAACGAGGTGTACTTCACCGATTTCATAGACCTGATTAAGCAATTGTCCGGCGTTTGTCCAGTTAGCCCATTTCCCATTTACGGATTGAGCCGTCCACATATCAACCGTCCGGTAATTACCTTCGCGGATAGCAGCAAACCAGAGAGTGCCGTCGTACTCCGTTGCCGCTCCGTCGAAACTGATTTTATCGAAATACTGCAGGAACAATCTTTCCGGTTCCTGCCAGTGTCCATCAACTTTACGGACAACATGGATACCGGTCATCGGGTCATATACCTGTTCCTGGACAGTTTTAGTCTGGTCGCCGTTATACCAGAAATAAAGGGTATTGCCATCGGGTGTGATAAACGGCGAGTCTTCTGCTCCAGCCGTGTTTACCAAGCCTTCGACCGGGACCGGGTCATGCCAGCTTGCTTTAAAAGCATCCATCAACCGCGGCGGGGCAGGATCATTCGCCGGTGTCATTTTCACAGTACCGGTTGGAATAGAGCCGGTCCGGGGTGGATTATCTACAATTACGTTTAATGCGGCAGACCTAACCACACCGGCAACCGCCCATAACTTATGTTCCCCGTTCGCCGCATCCTGGGCATACCAATCATAGGAAAAATACTGTCCGCCGATAATTGTTACCGGCTCCAGGAGATGTTCCGTGTCCACAGTATCCAGGTAGAAGAGGACGGGGACAGTATTGTTTTCCTCAACGTGTACCGTTAACTTTACAATGCCGTAAACCGTTTGCCCGGCGGCAGGAGACTGCCAACTAATATGCAGAGACCGGCTTGATGTAGATGATAACCGACAGCCAGGTAAAAATATCGATAAAATAAACGGAGTTAAGAGGAGTAAACGAATCCATTTTCTGTTGATCATTCCGATGTCCCCCATGATATGCTGCAGTTTAGTCTAGGACATTATACCTATTCTTTCAATCCGCCGGGTGGTGAAAATAATATTTTTGGCTCATGAAAATTCACTAAGCTGGAACGGTGTTGTCACCATCCCGTAACCACCAACCCCCCTCCTTAATATCCGCTTAACCTTGACCGGCTATCCTGTTTATAACAGGAGAGTTAAGATGACGACGGAAACAAAAAAGGCAACCAAGAACGCCGAACCTAAGGCCCTCTGGCTAGTCAACGAATCGATCCGTGAAGTAGTAGCTTTTTGTCCCCGGTGCAAGGCCATGGAAACAGTGAACTTTAACACCGAAGGGATAATACCTACTCGCAGATTCACACAGAAAGCCGGAAACATATTCCATAACTGCGGTTCGACCGTACCCTGCCGCTTATACAGCATGAGCTAAATCCAAAAAGGTACTCGGGTCTTTGTTCCTGGGTACTTTTTCATATATTCTCCAAGCACCGGTTGTCTTTACTTAATCGCTTGTTGTCCAATCTTCTATCCGAGCCCGATCCGACATTTTTCTTTTACGTTATGAAATATCTGTTGTATAATCAATTCATCATGAAATATAGGCTGTTAGACAATTAGTCCGTACAGCATGGGTAGTCCGCCAGCATCCGCTGAAAGCAACGCTGCTTTTATAGTGTCAATGCCTTCACCGCCCGACGGGGTTGCCGTAGTTACCGGATCGTATATGTTCTCAGTCTAGTCTAAAAAATGTATATTATGTCAAGGAGTTTTCGTGAATTTTAATGACTTTCATCTTCAACCAGCAGTCCTGGCCGGGATCCAGGCTGCCGGCTACGACACACCCACACCGATCCAGGAACAAGCGATCCCCCCTATTATAGAAGGTAAAGACCTCATTGGGTTGGCTCAGACCGGGACTGGAAAAACAGCCGCTTTTGCGATTCCTATCTTACAACGTCTGATGAACAACCAGAGAGGACAAATCGGAGCAGCCATTATCTCCCCGACAAGGGAATTGGCCGAACAGACCAACAAGACCTTCAATATCTTGGGACAAACAGCCGACGTGCGCAGCACCGCTATTTACGGCGGGGTGAGTATGGACCAACAGCTAAGAGAACTACGCCGGGGAGTGGAAATCATCGTGGGCTGCCCCGGACGGCTGCTCGATCACCTCTGGAAAGGTAGTGTCGATTTCACTCACCTGGAAGTTCTGGTTATCGATGAGGCGGACCGCATGTTCGACATGGGCTTTCTCCCCAGTATCCGTATGATCCTGGAATGTATCTTACAAAGCCATCAAACGCTGCTGTTTTCCGCTACGATGCCGGAGGATATCAACCGACTGGTAAAAGAAATCCTGCACAACCCGGTTACCGTGAAGATCGGGCAAACCCTGCCGGCAAACACCGTATCACATGCACTGTACCCGGTGGGAGAACACTTAAAAATGGCACTGTTGGAAAAAATTCTGCACCAGACTGAGACAGACTCGGTACTGGTTTTTACCCGCACTAAAATACGAGCAGAGAAGGTTGCCCTGCAATTAAGAAAAACCGGGTTTCCGGTGACCTCGTTACAGGGAAATATGAGTCAACCCGAGCGACAGACGTCGATAAATGGTTTCCGTTCCGGCCGATATAAAATCATGGTCGCTACCGATATCGCCGCCCGGGGATTGGACATCCTCAGCATTTCTCATGTCATCAACTACGACATGCCTGACGATACCGACGCATACATCCACCGCATCGGCCGGACCGGCAGGATCGAGCAGACAGGGAAGGCTTTTACTTTTGTGACCGGGAAAGACGGGGGCGCCATACGCGATCTGGAAAAGCTGTTGAATACAAAATTGGAACGTTGTACCCTTCCAGACTTTGACTATGCTGCGCCACCAAAGCCGAGGAAGTTGGGTCTTCACCCGCATCCACTACGGAATAGCCCGGGACAAAACCGCCGGCTTGAAACCGTGAAGAATAAAGAACAGGTGGATCGCCCTCGAATGGGAAAACACGTACCAAACAGTCAATCAACAAAAATACATACAGGAAAAACGTTAGCCTGACGGTAGACAAAGCTAGAGTTGATTGACGAAACGACTGTAGCGCATCAGATGGCCGAGGACGCGGGCTGCCTGGCGGGGTTTTTCATATTCAGGGATCCGGTCTAGAACGGATGGAGTCAATTCTTCACCCTCGTCCCGGAGACGGGGCATCGAATGGCGGACAAGGAACATCGGTTTGCCGATCTTTTTCGCATATTGGCCAAGGTCTTTCAGGGCTAATTCATTCTTGATCTGCATAGCCCGGAATTCTTCTCCACCATAAGGCCGGTTAGCCACCAGGGCAATGATGCTATCGATATTTTCATCTTCAGTCATAGCCCTAAGGCAAGCTAATATCATACCGAATTCATCGATGGTCTTGACACCTACCATATCCACAGGATTACCGTGGGACCAGCGCGGCGGCAGTACCGAGTCCAGTTTTTTCATAGTTTGCGGACCCAGGTCAGCCATCCTCAAGCCTTCTTTTTCACAAGCTTCGGTAGTCATAACACCAAAACCACCGCCGATGGTCAGGATGCCAACCCGGTTGCCTTTAGGCAACGGCTGACTTAATAGGGCAAGAGCGACGTCACATAGTTCTTCCTCGTCTTCCGCTTTAATGACTCCCGTCTGTTTGTATAAAGCATCATAGACTAAATCGGAACCAGCCATAGCTCCTGTATGCGAACGTGCGGCTTTGGTCGCGCCTTCAGAACCGCCGGTCTTAATAACCACAACCGGTTTTTTATACGTTATCTGTCGCGCCAGTTGGAAAAAGCGGCGGCCTTCCCGCAAACCTTCGATGTAAGCTGCAATAACCCGGGTTTTATCATCGCGGGCTAGATATTCCAGGTAATCTTCCATGTGCAAGCTGGCTTCATTGCCGGTACTGACAAATTTACTTAAACCAATGCCGCGAGCTGCCGCGGCACCCATGATACCGGCACTGATGGTGCCGCTTTGACTCAATAAAGCCAACGGGCCCGGTTTTCCCATGCGGGACACGCCAAGGGCGCTGACTTTAGTATATAAATCGGCATGGCCGATACAATTCGGGCCGACGAAGCGGATGCCGCCCTTACGGGCGATATTTAAGACCTCTTCCTGGAGTTTAGTCCCAGCTTCATCGGTTTCGGCGAAACCAGCAGAAATCACCACGGCTGCCTTGACCCCTTTTTGAACACACTGGCGCATCACCTCCGCCACGAGTGAGGAACGGACCACGATAACCGCCAGTTCCACTATATCAGGGATATCCAGGACGGTGCCGTAACAATCAACCCCCATGACCTGGCGGGCGTTGGGATTCACAGCATAAGCGCGCCTTTTCGGGTTGGCTTTGACCGAAGCCAGCGCGGCTACGATCGCATCGGACCCCCAGGAGCCGAGGGTATCGTTCGCCCCGATAACGGCGATGGAATCAGGCGCAAACAGGAAATGCCAGAAACTATTTTCTTGAGAAGTCTGAGGATTGGAGAGGTCGTTCACAAAATGCAATTTATCATTGACGGCAGGCAATAGTCAAATACCAGATAACAACCACCACAGGAACCATAACTACTTATTTAAAATATCCTCGGCCTTCTGAGTTGGGCATCCGGACGGAAGGATAGCCGAAACAAACGGATAGCCATGATCTCGATCCATATCACCATATTTGCCACCAGGACCTGCTCCAGTAAGCCGATCCAGAATTGACTAAGCCAAAATATCAAATAACATACGATGAAACCAGCAGCCAGACAGGTTGCCACGATCGTGTAAATATAAAGGCCTTGCCAGTAGGTGTCCCTCCTCAGGCTGACGGCAATCAACAGACTGGCAAACGGAAATGAAGAAAAAACAGAGATGGCTGCGATGATATGAATAATCCCGTGGACGGTATGCGAGGTACCGGCGAGGTCTTCGGCGAAAGCACCAAGCAGCAGCATACCAAATCCCAGAAAAACCAGCAGCCCGATACCGATGCCGAAACCCCGCCTGGCACGAATACTGAAAAGCAGGCCGGCGGCGAAGATTTCCACAAACACCCCGACCGTTAGAAAACCGATCGATTGCAGCCAGCCCATTTGGCTCCAGGCCAGGCTGCTGATAGAACTACGCAGTAAATCATAACCGTGGGCAATGAAAGTCGTGGTTAGATTTGTCACCAGAAATACGATAGGGCCGATAATCCCGGCTAAGGCAAGCAGCCCGTATATGTTTAACGGGCCGACGATATTCGGCGGTCTTGTATATTGGGTCATTTTTGAATACCCTGAATATTCAATATGGCATCATTATAACAATGACCGGGAGATCTCTCAAGCTCCACAATCGTACTATATACCGGTAACTAATGTAACCTGTGGCAGTAAGACTTATATGCCCGGGTTTCCCGGGCTGGTATGGTGATGCCCTTTTTTCAATACACCAACAAAAACCTGTTGTGCTTTTATAATGCCAATGATTAGCTTATAATGGTCGTCTAAAAAAGTCTGGTATTTTTCTATTTTAGGGAGGGACAAATGATTACCGGAAACGGACTAATCGATCCTGGAAAGTTGATAAAATTCTCAGCGGTAACGTTTGAAAAGCTGGGGGTACCCGCAGAGGATGCTCTTATCACCGCCCAGGCCCTGGTGGCAGCCGACCTGAGGGGAATTGACTCTCATGGAGTGGCTCATTTACGGCCGCTGTATATCAAACGAATCAAGGATGGTTTCGTTAATGTAAAACCACAGATCAAGATCATGAGCAGAGCGGCCAGTACTGCCGTGATGGATGGAGATAAAGGTCTCGGCTTTGTGGTCGGGTACCGGGCGATGGAAGAAGCGATAAGCCGGGCTGAGTCAACCGGTTCCGGCTTCGTCTCAGTCCGCAACAGCACGCACTACGGTGCCGGTGCCTATTATGCCATGATGGCACTAAAGAAAGATATGATCGGGATTTCTCTTACCCAGGGCGGGAAAGGCATCGTGGCCCCGGGGAGCCGGGGTCGGGGTATGGGCTTGAATGTCATCAGTGTAGCTGTCCCGGCTAAAAACGAGGCGCCTTTCGTGATCGATATGGCTACCGGTGTAGTTGCAAATGGAAAACTCGAAATCGCTGCCAGGAACAAGCAACCGATCCCTGAAGGCTGGGCAGTCGATATAGACAATAAGCCGGTCACCGAAGTCGCAAAGGCCAACGGGGGAATCCTGCCGTTGGGCGGTTCTCCCCAACTTGGTTCATATAAAGGATTCGGTCTGACCGTGTTGGTCGACATCCTGTGCAGTACGCTCTCCGGCTGGCCGACTGTCCCGGAAATAACCCAGCCTTACACCGGGCAGGCCAGCCATTTCTTCGGGGCCATCGCCGTAAACGGCTTTATGCCTGCCGAAGAATTTAAAACCCGTATGGATGCCGTGATCAAGGCACACCATGACCTCCCGAAAGCACCGGGCATCGACCGGATTTACATGTCCGGGGAGATCGAACAGGAAATCGAAAACAAACGCAAGCACGGTCTCACGCTGCACCCGGAAATCGTCGCTTCACTGCAGGAACTGGCTAAAGAGCTAGAGATTGCATACGACCTGTAGCGAACCAACAAATACTAATAACGATTAAGGAGATAATAATGAAACCGAACCGATTGCGAGAACTATTACGCCAGGGAAAACCAACTTTCGGTGTTCACATGCTGATTCCCTGGCCGGGCATGGCCGAAATTATCGGACAGTCCGGGGCTTTCGACTATATCGAATACGTCGGTGAATATTCTACTTTTACCCCGGCGCAACTGGAGAATATCGCCCGGGCAGTGGAACTCTACCCCGGCATGTCGGCCATGATGAAAGTAGAAGAACAAACCCGTGGTTTCATCGCCCAGCGGTCCATCGATGCCGGGATAACTAATCTACTGTTCACCGACTGCCGTTCAGCCAAAGACGTCCGGGACTGCATCAACCTGGTCCGCTCGGAAACCCCGGAAGCCGGTGGAAACCACGGCTATAATATGCGGCGTACTACGGTATATGGAGCTGGCGGAGCAGCATATGGGACCGGCAACCCGTTGGAACAGTGGGTAACAATGATGGATGACGTAGTGATTGCCATTATGATCGAGAAGAAAGGAGCCATGGAGAACCTCGATGAAATACTGTCGGTGAAAGGGGTGGACATGGTCCAGTTCGGCCCGGCCGACTACTCCATCAGCATCGGCAAGCCGGGGCAGGGCAGCAGTCCGGAAGTTCAAAACGCCCACCGGGCAATGATCGAGAAAGCTATTAAAAAAGGGGTGGCGCCCCGGGTGGAGGTGGGTAGTTTCGAACAAGCCAAGCCTTATATCGAAATGGGCGTGCGCCACTTTTGCATCGGCTGGGATACCATGGTCATAGCCCAATGGTGCCGCCAGCAGGGGGAAGGGATAAAAGGCATGGGGTTAAAGTAAACATATGTAAAGTGTCGTCTCTGGTTTTAACCCGCTCGACCTGAGCGTGTCGAAGAGGAGCGGGATTATACTAATACTCACCACCGCTATGGGTTCGACAAACCCATCATGAGCGGCTTGCTTTCTCAGAAAGCCATGATGATTAGGGAAGGTTTCTGAATTACGATTTAAGGATTAGGATTTAGATATTAGAAATTTGGATTTAGGATTTACTAAAATGTCAAAACCGAAAGTATTCGTCTGCCGTCCGATCGCCAAAGAAGCCCTGGAAAAAATCGCCAGCGAAACCGAGATGGAATTGTGGCCCGAAGAACTACCACCGCCGGCTTCGGTGATTCTGGAGAAAACCAGGACTGCCGATGGGCTGCTGTCATTATTGACTGATAAAATAGATGCACATGTTATCGACGCGGCACCCCGGCTGCGGGTGATCAGTAATTTAGCCGTGGGCTACGATAACATCGATATCAAAGAAGCCACCAAACGACATATCCTGGTAGGAATCACCTCCGGGGTGCTGACCGATACCACGGCCGATTTCGCCTTTGCCCTGCTCATGGCCGCTGCCCGGCGGGTGGTTGAGGCTGACCGATATACCCGGCAAGGTAAGTGGAAGACCTGGGGGCCAATGGTACTATTGGGACAAGATATCCATCATGCTACCCTGGGCATCATCGGACTGGGGCGGATCGGGAAAGAGATGGCCCGGCGGGCTGCCGGCTTCAACATGAAAGTACTGTATCATGACAGCTTCCGGTGTCCGGCAGATGAAGAAAAGCGGTTGAACCTTGAATATACCGATAAACTACCGGTACTGTTATCCCGGGCTGATTTCATCAGCATCCATGTACCGCTCACAGCGGAGACCCGCCACCTCATCGGAGAAAAAGAATTCGCCCTGATGAAACCAACTGCAGTCATGGTCAATACCTCGCGGGGGCCGGTGGTCGACCAGAAAGCACTATATCAAGCCCTTAAAAACCACCGGATATTCGGAGCGGGGATTGATGTGACCGAGACCGAACCCATCCCGGAAGGCGACCCCCTGCTGACGATAGAAAATATCATCATCGCTCCCCACATTGCCAGTGCCAGCGTGCCGACACGTACCCGGATGGCATTGATCGCCGCCGAGAACCTGCTGGCGGGGTTGAGGGGAGAGTTGCCGCCGAATTGCGCCAACCCGGAAGCCTTGAAAAAGTAAGGGTATCTGATATTTTAGTTTACCCGTGTGATAGAATGATGGGGTTGAAAAAACCCCCGTTAAAATACAGGAGGAAAACTACCGTGATCGTTGTTAAAGCCATGATGCACGTCAAAGAGGGTAAAGGACCGGAATTCGAAGCAGCTTACCATAAAGCAGCAGCCAAGGTACTCAAGGATCCTGGAGCGTTAGCTTATGTCCTGCACAGGGACAATAACGACCCCACAAAATACTTCTTCTATGAAAAATATGAAAACCAGGAAGCGATCAAGTACCATTCAACGACCGCTCATTTTAAGGAGTTCTTCAAGGCTATCGGCCAATTAACAACAGGTGAACCCGAGATAAATATGTATACCGAGGTCAAGTAAAGGCTGACATATAATTACCTGCCATCAGAACGGTACATCTGCGCTTAAACTAAAAAGCGTAGTATTGTAGCATCAAAGGTTCAGGTGGCGGTTACTGTGATACAGAAGGAAGTCATTACTCTAGGAATGGCTGGATATACCAGGCTGGCTTTATTATATATCTATTGATAAGTTTTGTTATAATCCAATTGGCAGATGAGCCTGATTTGTATTGATAGAAATACCAATCGGGGATTTGAGTCCAGGTTTGTCCATGAGTTTTGAAAGCATTTTATTCGAGAAAGCAGAAGATCGACCGGGGGAAAAACCGGAACTGCCGGAATTTTTCACTGATCTGAATCTGAATCAAATAATAGAAGCCGTTATCAAAGACAGGCAAGAATACAATCTGGAGCCGTTCTTCTGGCATCCTCTCAAGCGCGTTGGGGCCATCGGATATCGTCACGAAATAATGAGGGAACTTGAAAACGAAGAGCCAGCCCGGATCATCAAAGATTTTACTAAACGGATGCGTTCTATACGTAAATACCTTGCGCAGAGTAACAGGCTTTTCAACCCGTTACAAAAAGAAAGGTGGTTCCTGGACGCGGTGGATGTCTATTGTGAGGCAGTAAATTTCCTCTGCCGTGATCTATCAGCGGCTAACTTGAAGTCAAAAGGATTACTGACATTCCGTAAGTATCTGGAAGACTATACGAATTCGATATCATTTGTTTCTCTCACTGAAGAGACCCGGCGAATGCAGGCTGCGATTGCGGCTGTTGACTATCGAATAGATATCAAAGGTAAAGAATTCAGTGTCCGGCGGAGTAAATCCGAGGTAGACTTTAGTGCCGAAGTAGAAAAGACATTCGAAAGGTTCAAACAGGGGAGTTCAAACGACTATGTGACCAGGTTTTCCGAGCCCGTGGAGATGGATGAACTGGAGGCAACAATTCTGGGAGCCGTAGCTCAACTGTATCCGGAAGTATTTGACAACCTGGACAGTTATTGCAAACAACATGTGGATTTTACCGATGAGACAATCAATGCTTTCGACCGTGAAATCCAGTTTTACATTGGCTATCTGGAATTTATAGAATCCATCAGAGCAGCAGGACTGGCATTCTGTTATCCTGAAATCATGGACACAAGCAAAGAAATTTCTCAGCGGGAAGGGTTCGACCTGGCATTAGCTAATAAGCTTGTTTCCGAAAATAAACCTATTGTGTGCAATAACCTTTTTTTGAAAGATATTGAGCGCATATGCATTATCTCAGGGCCAAACCAGGGAGGCAAGACAACCTTTGCCCGTGCTTTCGGACAGGCACATTATCTGGCCAGTTTAGGCTGCCCCGTGCCGGGAAAGGATGCCCGGCTCTTCTTATTCGACAAGATATTTACCCATTTTGAAAAAGAAGAAAACGTTGAGGACCTTCGAAGTAAATTAGAAGACGACCTTACGAGGATCCGTGATATTGTCAACGCGGCTACATCGCGCAGTATCATTATCGCTAATGAAGTGTTAACCTCTACGACATTGGATGATGCCGTCTTTCTAGGCAAGCGGGTGATGGAAAGACTAACCAGGTTGGACTTGCTGTGCGTCTGGGTAACTTTCGTCGAAGAATTGGCATCATACAGCAACAAGACAGTAAGTATGGTCAGTATGGTAGAAGCAGAAAATCCGTCATTACGCACCTATAAAATTGTCAGAAGAGCACCACACGGACTTTCCTATGCGGCAGCGATCGCCAGGAAATACGGCCTGACATACGAGTCTCTCAGGGAGCGTATTAAGTAATGAAAGTCTACCTGATGTACAAAGACCGGGACTTCGATCTGGAGCGGAATGCCCCCTGGAACGGGCAGGACCTGATTCAAGATTTGCAACTGGCTCCGGTACTGGAAGCCATGGCCGGTAATAATGAATTGTTATACCAGGTATCCCAAAGTGCGCTGCTGTCCAGCCTCGGCGACGGACCTGATGAGATACACTACCGCCAGGCAATACTTAAAGATTGTTTAGAAAATCCCGCGGTAATAAAAAGACTATTCAAGCTGGCGGTGGGAGTTATCGGAGAAAAAAAGGTTTCTCATTGGACCGCTGGTGTTACCCACTCGTCAAGGTCCTTATTGTTACGAGCTGTTGAAACTCTTGAAGTATTCCTGGGTACATTGAAAACACTGAAGACCATTGCCGATGAAGACGCTGACAAATTTAAATCAGAAGGTTTTACCGGGTTCTTTTCCCGGATCAAGCAAGAACTAACAAACGAATACCTGGCTGAAATCGAAGAACACCTCGGAGAACTGAGAATACGCGATGAGATCCTGATCGGGGCGCGGTTGGGTAAAAGCAACCGGGGCAGTGACTACATCTTGTGCAAGCCGGAAAGTCCGAAGAAATGGATCGTACGGGTGTTCAAGAGGGGCCCACAGTCATACACCTTCCGTATTGACAATCAAGATGAAAACGCACTCAGAAGACTGGGAGAACTAAAGAACCGGGGTATCGACTCGGTAGCCAATACAACCGCCCAATCAGTTGATCATGTCCTCAATTTCCTCATCATGCTGCGGGCCGAACTCGCCTTCTATGTCGGCTGTATTAACCTGCAGGAACGCCTTACTGAAATCAATGAGCCAACATGCTTTCCCCTACCGACTGCAGCCGGCAAGCACAGGTTCTCATCCGAGGGGCTCTATGACATTTCCTTAGCACTAAGCATGGGACAAACGGTCGTAGCGAATGACGTCAATGCCGACGGGAAAAACCTTATTATCATAACCGGGGCCAATAAAGGTGGGAAAACAACCTTTTTACGGAGTGTAGGTTTATCGCAAATGATGATGCATGGCGGGATGTTTGTGCCCGCCCGGTCATTTTCCACCAATTTATGCTCGGGTCTTTTCACCCATTTCAAACGAAAGGAAGACATATCGCTGGAAAGCGGTAAATTGGACGACGAACTAAACCGCATGAGTCAAATCGTCGACCATCTGTCGGCTGATTCTCTGGTTCTGTTTAATGAAGCGTTTGCCGCCACGAACGAGAGAGAAGGATCAGAAATAGCGAGACAGATAGTAACGGCTTTACAGGAGAAACATGTAAAAGTCATCTTCGTCTCCCATTTGTATCAGTTTACTCATGAGCTTTACAAAGATAAGACGGAGGAGACTCTTTTCTTAAGGGCTGAAAGACAGATTGATGGCAGCCGTACATACAGGTTGAGCGAAGGTGAACCGCTTGAAACAAGCTACGGGATCGACCTGTATAAACTGATTTTTACATCCGACGGGAAAGAAGAAAATGCAAAAGTTCAATAAAGGCGACAAAGTACGAGTCCGGTTAACCTCTCATTCACGATATAGGGGGCAAACCGGGGTGGTGGAAGACAGCTTTGAGAATCACTCAACCTCCCCGGTCAGTTCCAGCAGCACCTGGTATATGGTCAGATTCGAATGGAAAGGATTACATCCCGCTGCCCGTTTTATGGAAGAAGACATCGAGTCACCAACTACTGAAATCATCTCCGAAGAAATTCCGGTCACTGCCGGACCAACCCGGCAATCATGGAGAGACAGGATTATTCCACAGCCGGCGATGAGGAAATACTATATAGTCGCTATCGCCGTGATATTGGTCGTGGCCGCGATTCTGGTCGGCTTAAATTTAAGAGATAAGAGTGTTCTTCCAAACCGGCCGGAATTTTCCTCCAATCAAACACAACTTCCCGGGCTTACGGAGCAACGAACTACAACTAAACTCGCTTTCACTACATCGTTTGCCGAGGTTAAGGCCGGGTTTTCCTTCCCTGTCCAGCCAGTAGTAGAGATTTTAGATGCAGACGGGAATATAGTGGCTGATTCTACCGCACCGGTGACACTGCAAGTCACTGACCGCAAAGCAATACTATATGGAACGACCACAGTTAATGCCGTAAACGGGATAGCCACCTTTACCGAACTAAATATTCGTTCGGCTGGATACAATTACAGCTTGACCGCACTCAGTTCCGGTTCGACATCAGCCCTGAGCAATACCTTCAACGTAGTACCCAGTCCTGCAATAATCCTTGGTTTTTCCGGTGATCCGTTCAGCAGTGGATTGGGTTCGAATTTTTCAATAAAAGTCACCGTAATGGACTTATTCCGGAATGTTGTCACCGACTCCACAGCCGAGGTCACCATCAGTCTCGTAGACAGGAATAGTACCACAGGAGCTATTCTATCGGGAACAACCACTCAAAAAGCAATAAACGGAGTGGTAACCTTCAGTTATCTTGCCATCGATCCGGTAGACGGGGAATATGAGTTAACGGCAACAAGTCCCGGGATGATCTCAGCTATGAGTGACTCCTTCAATCCAATCAAAATAGCGGCGAGTGCCAGTTCACAATAAAGAACGTAGTAGTAAAAACACGAAACTGCAAGCGTTGTCTTCACAACATTCTTCCATTCGCATATAATACAAAGGATTGAGGAGCACCTAAGCCTTATCACAAACCCTGGAGGGGTTACCTAGTGGTTTAAGGTAACGGTCTTGAAAACCGTCGTAGCGCAAGCTACCGTGGGTTCGAATCCCACCCCCTCCGCCATTTTTAAAGCTAAATTGTAATTCATCATAGAAATATTATTTATTCACACATGATTTCTGCTAATCCCTTGCTAATCCGCGAGTCATTTTTCAACAATAAAGTCCACCAGTTTTTAATCTGATTTTTTGAAAATTAGATACAGTAATTTGAAATTAATTTGTATTACTAATAGAACTAAATTTAAGAAGTATAGTAGTTAGGTTGGTTGTTTAAGTGGTCTCGAAGCGACAATTTCTTACTACTACTGTAGTCCGGGTAAGCAATACATGGTTATATTAGTTGGGTAATTAAGTACAGTTATCTGACTATATTAAACCTGATCAATCGGTAATATTTCTCAGAAATACTCTTCTAGGTTATGATTAACTGGAATCTGTATCGTTGTGTTAGTAGTAAAAGTAGTGGAGATAACTTGTCTAAGAGTTGAGGAGAAACTTTCTACTTTTATCTTGATGAGTCCGGTCAGGCTGGTCACCGCCATGTCGGCGATGATGTGGGTAGAATCGATGATCTGCCGCTTCCCCTTTAAGAGTTTCTTCTCGATGCACTGCTTCACGACCTGCTCGAAGACTTGTCTGAATTTCTCTTCTCCCAGCCTGGTGATACGGAAGACGGAGATGGTGGTATCATCCGGTACTTCCTCATCCACCGCCAGTCCCAGGAAGTACTTGTAAGCCAGGTTGATGCGGGCGTTGGCGAATACTTCCCTGTCCAAGTCATCGTAGATGTACTGTAACAGCCGCAGCATGAATTCGGGGTCTTCCGCCGGCCGGCCGAAGTCGGGGGTGTATCTGTCCTTAACCAGGTCGTTTACAAAGGATAAATCAACGACCGTAATGATCTTCCGGAGTAGATGGTCCTTGGGTACAATGCGGTCGTACAGATAACTGCTGTAGACCCGTCTTGAGTTAAAAACGAAGGAATGAGTCCTGAATCGTCCTTTTCTTGAATAGATACTTACTTCACATTTGATTCGGACTCATTGTACAGGAAAATAGCGGTATCTCGCGAAATTAATATGTCCTAATAACCCTTACTCGTTATTTATCCAATAATTCCGACTATACTCAGGATACCCACAAGAATGGAAAGAATACCTAAAACAACTGCGAGTTTTTCATATTTTTTTAAGTCCGTTTCGGTATATTTCTGTAACATTCCTTTAGCTATTGACACGGCAAATTGTTTTCGTGTTATTATTGCCAAGCCTCCAGCTAAAATAAAGACAATACTTATGAATGTTTCCATTTTGTATCCTTCGTTATTTACTTGATTTTGGTATTTCCCATCAGGTTGAATCACTTACAATTAGGAAAATATTATTGTCACTCATCTGATATCCCAATTAATTGGACCAAATGTAGCATAAGTAACACCTGCTATTCCCCATGGGAAACTAAAACCATATTCAAGAAACGGTCCACCAGATCCACTATCAAAACTTACTCCGTACTGTCCTCCTACAATTAAATTCGCTTGTAAAGCAAAACTCGCACCGAAGTTAACTTCATCTTGAGAACCTGTCCAACTGATACTAGCTTTACCGCCTGCTAGACCGATATAAGGATATAATGCAAAGTGATCACCTTGCCTGTAGTGCATAAAGCCAAAGGTTATCCCTGAAAGCGTAATATTAATATCCTCGTAACCCTTATTAATGTCTGGTAGTCCCTCAATCTGCGTTGTTGATCTGGTAGCAGGATATAATTGTTTACAGTCAGATGTATATATTTCGAGTGTTGTGCTTGACCCAATGAAGTAGGTTTCTTTTGCTTGTTCCATTGCTTTGGCTTCAATAGGCATCTCTTGTTTAATATCATCCCAAACTTGTTGATATTCTGTATATTCTTGATACATTTGATCTATGTATGAACCAACCCCGCCGACCACTCCATACTGCATCATACCACTGATGTATGCGGATACATTATTCTCATACTGAAGTTCTACAACCGATCCTGAAGGATCAACATATTTTAATGGGTTATTCAGACAGTAAGAATATCTGTTTAATGTTTGAGGATTGGAATAATCTTGAACGATCGTATCCGCACTGATAAATCTGCCGATCGTGGGGTCATAATATCTGGCGCCGTAGTAATAAAGGCCGGTATTATCCAGTCTTTGGCCCGGTAAAACGCTTATCCGTGCCTAAAGTGCCCTGACTTTGTAAGCACTCTCCAAATCAGACCGCTGAATTAGTCCCTTTTTCAGCAACACCCGCTTATCCAATCCCTTCTGGCTCTTTAAATCATCGCCTATTCAGTTGTAAGTCGGCTTTTCAGGTCATATAATCTCCCTGTTTCGGGGTATTCTCCCCTTATCTAACCGGCCATGGCCGGTAAACCAGGCAATATTTCCGGCGGCTGCCATAGTAACCGAGCCATCCGCTTGATGTTGGAGACAGTGGCAGACAGGAGGGTATGGATCCTGGCCTTGTTTAGTCCCCGGTAGCGGCATCGCCGCATCCCGCAGTACCTCGCCAGGTCGGCTACCTTGTGTTCGACCTTGTACCGGTTGCGGTAAATCTCTTTACCCTCTTCCGACTCCATCCTTTCCTTCATCTGCCGGTAGTAAGGTTCATATACACTCAGGTGCACTTGTCTCCCGTGTCCCTTGGACTTACCCGGATAACATCGGGCTTTCATCTCACAGTTATTACACTGATATGGCTTGAAGTTGAAGAGGATACCGGCTCGCTTCTGGGTATCCGTGATGACCAGGTCCGGTCGATGTCCGGTTACGGTACATCCTGCCGGGCAGGTTAAGGTATCTGCTACAGGGTCGTACTTGAAGTCGTCTTGGGTAAAACAGTCGGCTCCTGCCGGGTTGATTTTATCTTTGACACTCAGATAACCGGTGATCTGCTTATCTTCCAGTATCTCCAGGTTGGGCCCGGTACCATATGCTTTGTCGCCGCTGATCTCTTCCGGTTTGATATCATGGGCTTTCTCCTGCTGCTTGAGTAGTTCGGGTAACTGGCTGCCATCGTCCTTATTGGCCGGAGTGGTCTCTACCGCCGTGATGATCTCCGACTCTTCTTCCACCACCAGGTGTCCCTTGTAGCCTGCCCAGCTCTTCCCGGTCTTCTTCCCTGCCCGGGCATCGGTATCCACCGGGCTGACCAGTCTATCCTTAGCCCCGTCATCTCTATCAGCTACCGCTTTCTCCAGCAACTGGAGATTGGTTTGCAGGTCCGCCGTGACTTTCAGCTTCCTGGCTTTCAGTTCTTGAGTAACTTCACCCAACAGCTTTCCGGCTTGCTCGATTTCCTCCTCCAGGTTATCTTCCTTACGGGCGAATCGGTCCTGTTTGACCATCTGCATATCGGTTAAGCCAAGCTTATCGGCAAGATTCGCATCCTGTTTCTGAATGGTCTGAAGGACGTTACGGCGGCACATCTTGATCAGTCCGGTCAAGCTGGTCACCGCCATGTCGGCGATGATATGGGTGGAATCGATGATCTGCCGTTTGCCTTTCACCAGTTTCTTCTCGATGCACTGCTTCACGATCTGCTCGAAGACCTGTCGGAACTTCTCCTCTCCCAGCCTGGTAGTGCGGAAGACGGAGATAGTAGTATCATCCGGTACTTCCTCATCCACCGCCAAGCCTAGGAAATACTTGTAGGCCAGGTTGATGCGGGCGTTGGCCACCACCTCTCGATCCGAGTCGCCGTATATATACTGCAAGAGGCACAGCCGCAGCATGAATTCAGGGTCTTCCGCCGGTCTCCCGAAGTCCGGGTTATATCTGTCCTTAACCAGGTCGTTGACGAAGGATAAATCAACGACCGCATTGATCTTCCGGAGCAGGTGGTCCTTGGGTACAATGCGGCCGTACAGATAAGCGCCGTAGAATGAGTCCTGAGGTACCCTTTTCTTGAGCATCTTCCTTACCTCACAGATGAATTGGAACCATTCTAACATGCATTATAGATAAATCGCGAATATACATTTAGTTAACCATCTTTTTTATTCCCTAAATCAATTCCTTCGGCTATCATATACAGGTCAATATCAATGCCTGCACATATCTTGTTCAAGATTGATATCTGTTCTTTTGTAAAATACAATGGTGGCCTATCATCCGACCATACTGTACAACCTAACTCGACTTCGACATCTTGATTTTTAGCGATATTTGCTATTTGATCAGTGTGATTTTCAATTCGTTCAATTAAGTTATTTATGTGATCTTGAAGAGGAGCATTCCGTCCCACTTTCGAATAAATAATCCAGCCATTTTCTTTTTGTTGGATTTTTGTTTTACCTCGACGTTCCCCTTTGAGATAACTCTTGTCTGGTTTTATTCCAACTATTTCACTAATTTTATCAGGGGGAATGATATCACTAAATATACCTAACTTTGCACCAAATTCTTCTTGCATATAAGCCTCTCACACTAGTAGTCATTAATGTTGTAACCGGTCGGTTCTCCAGGACCTTTACCACCTTTTGGTTTTACAACTACGTCTCCATTTGGCTTTTTATATAAATCTCGCTGACCTGCATGTTTGCTACCTTTCATTTCTTCTGCGGTTTCTCTTGTCCCCTGCTCAAGTCTACGTACCTCATCAGCTGTTAGTTTTGAATCTTGAGAAGAACTCGCTAATGATACACTTAACCAATTGGAGAAATCACTTGCTTTGTCACTTAAATAATCCCAATTCTGTATTAGAGTAATTATACCTGCTCCAGCTATCACAACAGGAATAGCAACATCGTCAACCACTCCGATACCTGTTAAATCATCCGAAACTATAGCCCCACTAATGGCAAGACCGGAAATGAATGTAGTGCCGTTGAATTCTGGAGATATATCGATAGACTCATGAAATATTGGAATTGCAGGTCGTGGGGGTTCTGGTAGAACTGGTTGTTGGGAAATCATTGTGTAAATAAAGGAATTATAATTTCGTGTCAGATAACTTAATTCTTCCGAAGTCATCTGGGATATCATCCAGTACGGTAATGTGTATGGATTGCATATCTCATCATGTCCAGTTGGATCGACATATTTAAGGGGATTGTTCCGACAATATGAATATCTATTCAGAGATTGAGGGTTAGTGAAGTCTGGTACAATCGTATCTGCGCTGATAAATCTACCGATCGTGGGGTCATAATACCTGGCACCATAGTAATAGAGCCCGGTATTATCTAAGTTTTGCCCGGTAAAACGCTTATCCGTGCCTAAATCACCCTGACTTTGTAAGCAGTCTCCAAATCAGACCGCTGAATTAGTCCCTTTTTCAGCAACACCCGCGTATCCAGATCCTCTTGGCTCTTGAATTTATCACCTATTCAATTGTATATCGGCTTTTCAGGTCATATTATCTCCCTTTTCGGGGTATTCTCCCCTTATCTAACCGGCCACGGCCGGTAAACCAGGCAATATCTCCGGCGGTTGCCATAGTAACCTCGCCATCCGCTTGATGTTGGAGACAGTAGCCGAGAGGAGGGTATGTATCCTGGCCTTGTTTAGCCCCCGGTAGCGGCATCTCCGCATCCCGCAAAACCTGGCCAGGTCAGCCACCTTATGCTCTATTCTGTACCGGTTACGGTAGGCTTCTTTTCCTATCTCACTCTCCATCCTTTCCTTCATCTGCCGGTAATATTGATCATAGATATTCAGATGGACACACCGTCCGTGTCCCTTCGACTTCCCCGGGTAACACTGGGCTTTCATCTCACAGTTATTACATTGATATGGCTTGAAGTTGAAGAGGATGCCCGCTCTCTTCTGGGTATCCGTGATCACTATTTCCGGTCTATGTCCGGTTACTATCTGCCCTGCCGGGCAGGTCAAGGTATCTGTTTTGGCATCGTACTTGAAGTCGTCCTGAGTGAATAGGTCCTGGCCGTAGATATTGTATTTCTCTTTGATACTCATATAGCCCATGATCTGTTTGTTTTCCAGTATTGCGAGGTTATTGCCGCTGCTGTAAGCCTTGTCGCCACTGATCTCTTCGGGTTTGATGTCATGAGCTTGTTCCTGCTGCTTAAGTAGTCCGGGCAACTGGCTGCCGTCGTCCTTATTGGCCGGGGTTGTCTCTACGGCGGTGATGATCTCCGATTCTTCTTCCACCACCAGGTGTCCCTTATAACCCGCCCAACTCTTCCCGGTCTTCTTACCCGCTCTGGCATCGGTATCGGTAACACTCACTAACCGGTCTTTACTGTCATCCTCCCGGTCCGCTATGGCTGCTTTCTCCAGCAGTTCCAGGCTTCTCACCAGTTCCGGGGTCGGTTTGATCCGTTTCTCTTTCATCTCCTGGGTAACAGTATCCAGTAAGGCTTGGGCTTCCTGTACTTCTGCTTCCAGGCTTTCCTCTACCTTCTTGAAGTGGTCTTGTTTGGTGATTTCGACATCCTTCAATTCCAGCTTCTCTGCTAACTTGGCATTCTGTTTACGGATATCCTTGACCACGTTTCTGCGACATATACGTACCAGGCCAGCCAGGCTGTTTCTGGCGGCATCGGCATGGATATGGGTGGAATCGATGATCTGCCGTTTACCCTTCACCAGTTTCTTCTCGATACACTGCTTCACGATCTGCTCGAAGACCTGTCGGAACTTCTCTTCCCCCAGCCTGGTGGTACGGAAAACGGAGATGGTGGTATCATCCGGCACTTCTTCATCTACAGCCAGCCCCAGGAAGTATTTATAGGCCAGGTTGATGCGGGCGTTGGCCACTACTTCCCTATCCGAGTCGCCGTAGATGTACTGCAAGAGGCACAGCCGGAGCATGAATTCCGGGTCTTCCGCCGGCCGGCCGAAGTCCGGGTTATATCTGTCCTTGACCAGGTCGTTCACGAAGGATAAATCAACGACCGCATTGATCTTCCGGAGCAGATGGTCCTTGGGTACGATGCGGTCGTATAGATAAGCGCCGTAGAATGAGTCCTGAGGCACCCTTTTCTTGAGCATCTTCCTTACCTCACATGTGATTCGGACTCATTGTACAGGAAAATAGCGGTATCTCGCGAAATTAATATGTCTTAATAACCCTTACTCGTTATTTATCCAATAATTCCGACTATACTCAGGATACCCACAAGAATGGAAAGAATACCTAAAACAACTGAGAGTATTTCATATTTTTTTAAGTCCGCTTCAGTATATTTCTGTAACATTCCTTTTGCGATCAATACAGCAGATTGTTTTCGGAATAGCACTTCCAGGCATCCTACTAAAATAAAAATAATACTGCCATACGTTTCCACTTGATATTCTTCCTTTAACTCTTTGATATAGTATTTTCCATCAGGTTGAATTATTTACAGTTAGGAAAATATTATTGTCACTCATCTGATATCCCAAGTAATTGGACCAAATGCAGTGTAAAAAACAAAAGCTCCACCAGGCGGAAAACTTATACCATATTCTCCAAACCATCCTCCAGCTGTATTACCAATACTTGCTCCGTATTGATATGATGCTATCAAGTTTGCTTGTAATGCTATGTTAGAACTAAAGTCTGCATCATCTTGAGAGCCTGTCCAACTTATACTAGGTAGACCAGGTGCTAGACCGATATAAGGATATAATGCAAAGTGATCACCTTGCCTGTAGTGCATAAAGCCAAAGGTTATCCCTGAAAGCGTAATATTAATATCCTCGTAACCCTTATTAATGTCTGGTAGTCCCTCAATCTGCGTTGTTGATCTGGTAGCAGGATATAATTGTTTACAGTCAGATGTATATATTTCGAGTGTTGTGCTTGACCCAATGAAGTAGGTTTCTTTTGCTTGTTCCATTGCTTTGGCTTCAATAGGCATCTCTTGTTTAATGTCATCCCATACTTGTTGGTATTCTGTGTATTCTTGATACATTTGATCTATGTATGAACCAACTCCGCCGACTATCCCATATTGCATCATGCCACTGATATATGCGGATATATTGTTCTCATATTGGATTTCTACAATGGATCCTGAAGGATCGATATATTTTAGTGGATTATTGAATACGTAAGAATACCGGTTAAGCGACTGTGGATTACTGTAACTCTGAACGATGGAGTCTGCACTGATAAATCTCCCGATCGTGGGGTCATAATACCTGGCACCATAGTAATAGAGGCCGGTATTATCCAGTCTTTGCCCCGTAAAACGCTTATCCGTGCCTAAAGTGCCCTGACTTTGTAAGCACTCTCCAAATCAGACCGCTGAATTAGTCACTTTTTCAGCAACACCCGCTTATCCAGTCCCTTATGGCTCTCGAATTTGTCACCTATTCAGTTGTTAGTCGGCTTTTCAGGTCATATTATCTCCCTGTTTCGGGGTATTCTCCCCTTATCTAACCGGCCATGGCCGGTATAACTTCTGGCAATATCCGGCAGCTGCCATAGTAACCTCGCCATCCGCTTGATGTTGGAGACAGTAGCAGACAGGAGGGTATGTATCCTGGCCTTATTTAGCCCCCGGTAGCGGCATCTCCGCATCCCGCAGTACCTGGCCAGGTCGGCTACCTTATGTTCGACCTTGTATCGGTTGCGGTAAATCTCTTTACCCTCTTCCGACTCCATCCTTTCCTTCATCTGCCGGTAGTACGGTTCATACACACTCAGGTGCACTTGTCTCCCGTGTCCCTTCGACTTACCCGGATAACACTGCGCTTTCATCTCACAGTTATTGCACTGATAAGATTTGAAGTTGAAGAGGATGCCCGCTCTCTTCTGGGTATCCGTGATGACCAATTCCGGTCTATGTCCGGTTACGGTACATCCTGCCGGGCAGGTTAAGGTATCTGTTTCAGCATCGTACTTGAAGTCATCCTGAGTGAATAGGTCCTGGCCGTAGATATTGTATTTCTCTTTGATACTCATATAACCAGTGATTTGTTTACTATCCAGTATGGCCATGTTATTGCCGCTGCTATAAGCTTTATCCCCACTGATCTCTTCGGGACTAATATCATGGGCTTGCTCCTGCTGTTTAAGTAGTCCGGGCAACTGGCCGCCATCGTCCTTATTGGCCGGGGTGGTCTCTACCGCTGTTATGATCTCCGATTCTTCTTCCACCACTAGGTGTCCCTTATAACCCGCCCAGCTCTTCCCGGTCTTCTTCCCTGCCCGGGCATCGGTATCGGTAATACTCACCAACCGGTCTTTACTGTCATCTTCCCGGTCCGCTATGGCTGCTTTCTCCAGCAGTTCCAGGCTTCTCACCAGTTCCGGGGTCGGCTTGATCCGTTTCTCTTTCATCTCCTGGGTAATGGTATCGAGCAGGGTTTGGGCTTCCTGTACTTCTGCTTCCAAGCTTTCCTCTACCTTCTTGAAGCGGTCTTCTTTAGTGATTTCGATATCTTTCAACTCCAGCTTTTCGGCTAGTTTGGCATTCTGTTTTCTTATGTCCTTGACGACGTTTCGGCGGCAGATCCTTACCAGTCCGGCTAAACTGCTACGGGCGGCATCGGCATGGATGTGGGTGGAATCGATGATCTGCCGTTTCCCTTTCACCAGTTTCTTCTCGATGCACTGCTTCACGATCTGCTGGAAAACCTGTCGGAATTTATCCTCACCCAGCCTGGTGGTACGGAAGACAGAGATAGTAGTGTCATCCGGTACTTCCTCATCCACTGCCAGTCCCAGGAAGTATTTGTAGGCAAGGTTGATGCGGGCATTGGCGACCACCTCTCGATCCGAATCGCCGTAGATGTACTGTAACAGGCACAGCCGTAGCATGAATTCGGGATCTTCCGCCGGCCTGCCGAAGTCCGGGTTATACCTGTCCTTGACCAGGTCGTTTACAAAGGATAAATCAACGACCGCATTGATCTTCCGGAGCAGATGGTCCTTGGGTACAATGCGGTCGTATAGATAAGCTACCGTAGAATGAGTCCTGAGGCACCCTTTTCTTGAGCATCTTCCTTACCTCACATGTGATTCGGACTCATTGTACAGGAAATTTACTGTATAATTCGCTAGTCCCAATCTCCTCATTAGTAAAAGATATCAGTATAAAAATAGTCGAATTAAGATTATCAATCCGTTTCCCTCTGTTCCATGTACTCACCCCTAACATTTACAAAGGATCAACACATACTCACAACTTAAGTGTTACGACAAACCTTATAATTACAACCTGTTATATATCGTGTTCCTTAGCTAGACAGATTAGTAACCAACCTTACTAGTAAAATAATCAGTGCAATGATGACAGATCCTACGGCTTACCTCCAAAGAACTATCAAACCCACCAAACATAACCTTCAGTTTCTTTGCGTTTTCTGTAAATAGTAAGTCTAGCTAAAGTGGCAAGCATAACTGACTCAACAAGCATAGAAAGATCCCAGTCCATAACATTACCTACCTTAACATTATCTTAATAGGTCAAACAATGATAATAGGCCAATATTTAAACCCCCACTGTGAATTACTTGATCATGGTTCGAAGTGAATTGCCCATGTTGAAGCTACCATTTGCTCCATTGTGAGCAATAACTTGACCGGTAACCAAAATTAACCGTTTATGCGTTTGGGTTAAATCTGCTACTTCATTCCAATTTGCTCTAATAGCACAGGTTCCGTATCATTTTTAAAGTGTCCTTCTGCATCTCGGAATACCTGGTCAGTTCGTGTTCAGTCCACTCGTTAAATCTATATCATCTCGGACTTATTACCGGTTTCTGATCTGGTTTCTTATCTCCTTTTTAAATGCGTATCCACGATCAGATTATTGAAAATTCCTGAAACTTTATCCCAAGACATATGAAAGTGCATCATTGATTTTTGGTCTACACCTTGTTTATCAAGAGTTGGTAACACTACTGCATAGTAATATAATACACAACCAGCAAAAAGGAGACCTCCGCCTATAACCCATTCTAGTCCCCCTGCTACCTGGTGACCATCGGGGTCGGTATCATCTGAGTGGATTATTGAGGGCATAGCTATACCTGTTATGTTCTTGCGGATTGATTACCGTTGGTGTTTGAGATTGACCTGTGAAATATTGAACCGAAGTAGAATATATTGTTAAACCCTTAATAATTTGCCCTTTAGGCAGTGGTTCTGAGTGTGTAATCGGATCTGCGCTGATAAATCTCCCGATCGTGGGGTCATAATACCTGGCGTTGTAGTAATAGAGCCCGGTATTATCCAGTCTTTGCCCGGTAAAACGCTTGTCCGTGCCTAAAGTGCCCTGACTAAATCGGCAGTCTCCAAATGGTAAATAATTGATACTGCTTACCAGGTTACCATCGTCATCGGAAACGACGGATGTGCTGTTCAGACTGTCCTGGTGAATATAGTCTAGTGTCGACCCTGTCCTCTTCGCTATCAGTTTATCCCCCAGATAGTAGTAGGTAGTCACTTCTTCAGTATCCAGGTTTTTCTCAAAGTACTTATTGACATAGAGGATGGTCTCGTCATTCTCGGTCTTCTTGACCCGGTTACCGTCACCGTCATAGACGAAGGAGGCTCCTCCGGTAATTGACGTGACCCGGTTCTCCACATCCCAGGTAAGGATCTGACTACCCCGTGTGGTCATATTGCCATTATTATCATAAACATAATTGTTGCCACTGACTGAGCTGACCGCGTGCGGCTTGATTCCGTTAGTCGGGTAGGTATAACTCACCCCGTTGTGCGTTACCATGTTGCCGATTGTATCATATTCGTAGCTTTCATTGTAAGCGTCCGAGACGGTTATCAGTCTATCCAGGAAATCGTATTCAAATTCCTCAGTCTCGTAACTACCCGATCCCTCGGCGGTGGTGGTCTTATACGGGGAGTTGGATATCCCCGACCAGTTGGCGGCATCGTCGGCGGTCTTGATGGCGAAATAGTAGGTAGTGGACGAGTCCAGTCCGCTAACAACATAGTTCTGTACGAAACCGGCAGGTAATGGAGCCGGTTCGCCGGTCGCCTGGGTGGCCGAGGCCCAGTTACCCGACGTGATGGCTGAAGTCGAGTACCGGACATCATATTGGGCGGCTGTCCCTGAGCTTCCGTCATCGCCCGGTGTGGTCCAGCTTAAGCGTAACGAGTCCGACCTCGGGGCATCTACCGACAAATCGGTAATGGCGGCTGGGGCGGTGGAGTCGGGACTGCAATTAATTCCGATAACCACGATCGGCCCCAGGACTGAGGTGGTGGCACTGGCACAGTTGGATATGCCCGACCAGTTGGGAACTTCATCGGCCGTCTTCAAAGCGAAGTAATAGGTGGTGTTGGCACTGAGTCCCGTAACTATAAAGTCTTGGGTGGTACCGGCGACTAAAGGTACTGTTATGCCGGTCAACTGGGTGGCGGAAGCCCAGTTACCTGAAGTGATCGTGGCTGTAGAATAACGAATATCGTACTGGGTGGCGATGCCCGTGCTCCCGTTATCGCCCGGCGATGTCCAGCTTAAGGTAAGAGATTTTGAGGTAGCAGAGCCTGCGGAAAGGTCGGACACCGCTGCCGGAGCCGTGGTATCCGCCGCCCCGCCATCATTAATGATTATAATAACGACCGGTCCGGAGGTTAAGGTTGTCCCACTCGGTGAGTTGGAGATCGCCGACCAGGTGGGTACTTCATCGGCCGTTTTGATGGCGAAATAATAGGTAGTATCGGGGTCTAGACCGGTGACGGTAAAACTCTGGGTATTGCCGGCGGCTATTGGCGTTGGTTCTCCAGTAACCTGGGTGGCCGAAGCCCAGTTATTTGCCGTGATGGTGGATGTCGAGTACCGGATATCGTACTCAGTAGCTGTCCCGGTGTTCCCATCATCCCCCGGAGCCGACCATACCAGCCGGATAGAAGTCGCTGTCACATTATCCGCCTTCAGACCGGTTACTGCGGCGGGTGGGTAAGTCTCGGCAGAAGATGAGATCCATGTATCCCGTTGTGTTAAATTACCCCCGGCATCCCAAGTATACAGGATATCCTGGATGGGATCCCCTACAGAAGGTGCAGTCATAATCTCCCATAGCTTGCCATAATAGCCACCGGTAGTATCGTAAGGCCCACCGGTTCCATAATAACCATAAGTGGTAGTGAGTCCGTTACCCAGGTTGATTTGAGTAATCTGGCCGAGTTGATTATAATCGACATCTTCGACCAGGGTATCCACTTCACTTCCGTTGAGGGAGACTGGCATTCCCCGGTCATCATATTGCTGGGTTACTGTTTCTCTGCCATTGCCAGTATCTGGATATGTAATCGTATCGATACTATCGTTTGCATAATAGGTATATGAAGTAACGTAAGTAACGCTATCGATCGTCCGGCTTTCTTCGGTTAATCTGCCACGGGTGTCATACTTATAAGACGTTGTCCCCGTAGCATCGGTCATGCCGGTCCGCCTTCCTAGCCCATAATTTACTCCGGAAGTACTGTCATATGTATAAATCACATCCGTCATCTGTTGATCGTCATAATATTTTCCGATCAGTCGATTCAGGGCATCGTAAACGAATGTAATAGTCTGGTCGTTCGAGTCAGTCTGATACTCAAGATTACCATTATTATCGTACAAATAGCCCCAGTAGCCCATATCCGGATCGTACATCGAAGTCTTCTGTGATAGCCAATTGTAATATATCTCGGTTTCATTATATGCATCGTCGATAACCGAAACCAGATTACCGAGAACATCGTAACCGTAGGTGGTCGTGGCGTAGACATCTTGCTTGTCCTCCAGTTCTTCGATCTTCACTAGCCACTGGAAGGCATTGTAGTAATATTTTTTGAAATGATCGCCTGCGCTCTCGACCAGGGTATCCCAGCCGGTATAGGTATTTACGACGTCCGTGCTGTCGGCATTGTATTGAGTAATAACCCGGCCCAGGCCGTCATAAAGATACGAGGTGGATTTCCAATTCGCGATATCGGTGTCGTAGTAGATTGATAGCTGTGAGTCAATATCCTGGGCAACGTACTGCTTATCCACCAGCCCGCGGTTGTTATATACCGTCGTGCTGGAGATCATGGTGTTGTTGTCATTGCCTTTTGACTGGACCTGGACTACCCGGCCCAGACCATCGAAGAACCGTCTCTCCCAGGTACTACTATTGGCATCGATCTTGGTAATGGTCTCGATGTTCTGTTCTTCGATGGTCCCCCATTCGTTATAATCGTACTGAATACTTGGACTCTGTGAAGTATCATTCGGTTTAATAACTGCCGTCAACCGTTTAAAAGTGTCGTACTCATAAGATGTAAATTGTCCGTTGATATCGGTCTGATCCAGGAGATTATTAGTTCCCGGATCGTAAGTATAATATTCGGTAAAGTTACCTGCTGAAACTGTAGGAGAGGTCTTGCTGTCCGGATAGGTATGATAGGTGGTTTCGTATGTACAGGAGGTTGTGTTCCCGTTGGGATCTGTCTCAGAATATTTGTTACCCGTCCCGTAATACTCATTCGGAATATCGACATGGTCGTCATAGGTATAATAAGTACTGATCGAGTTCGAGGAATCCTTCTTCTGTTCCAGCCGGGTTAGATTACCCTTGACCGGAGCCACGTTCCAGTTCGAATTATCGTGGTACTGGTCGGCCCCATTGTCATAATAGAATAATGACTCTTTCTGAACTTCGGAATTATCGTCCGTTATGTTAATCCCGGAGTACACCCGTTCCCGGGCTGGTCTATTCAGGATATTAGCCGTGGTATTAGCGACAAAGACACGCCAGATAGTATAGTCACTCGAAGTAACTGCCGCTTGGCCGATGGTAGTCGCCCGCCCGCCGTAATGGTATTCCGTAACAACGTTACCATTGGTGTTGTTATAGACATATTGAGTACTGAAAGTTTCGTTTCCACTTATTTCATCGACTTGATTCAGTTGTATTGCCCAGTTCGTACAAGTATCTGTATAAAGTTGAATGGTGTTCCAACCCCAGACTATCGTATATATGTAATGATCACCTACATCAATAGCATGACCTACTGAGAACTGGTTGATGAAATTCCCATCTTTATCGAATTTGAATATTAAACCGTTATAATCTGAAGTTACATACACATCGTCGCCACCAATGGGTACACCAATAAATTGCGGATTGATAAGATTTTGATGAGTGAATTGTGTAACATAACTTCCATTGGGGTTGAACTTGACTACATTATTACTATAATAACAAGCCACATAAATACTACCGTCTCGTGATATCGTGATACCCTGCGGTCCATTAATGTACTGACTTGTCAAATAGCCAACCACATTACCGTTAGAATCGAGTTTCCAAACCGAATTAGTGCTCGTACAAGTCCAGTAGATATAGCCGTCATCGGAGACCGCCTGATCACAATAATAGCCATTCCCTGTGTAATTTCTTATATAGTCACCGTTAGCATTAAATTTGAGGATTCCCCAACCATCCGACATCGCATATATATATCCGTCACTGGAAGTATCTATGCCAAAAACTCCGTTATTGAGGTATTGGTGTGTAATTCGGGATACGAAATTGCCGTTAGCATCGAACTTTAGAATAGAATGATCGTACTGAGAGGTGACATAAAGGTGTCCGTCGTTTGAAAAGGAGATGTCTCTCGGGCCATTTATATACTGATTGTTGATTTGCCCGACTAAGCTAAACTCAGCCTGTTGAATCGTTGGTACCCATGACCATTGATTATTTACTTCTTTAAGCAATTTATCGGGGTTTCCAGGTTCAAACCATTGAGTTCGATATTCGATACCAGTGAGTTTTTCGGCATTTTCAGTTCCTGTAGTGTAATAGTAATGTCTGGAATAGTTGTTTAAGTCATCTTTCTCAGTGACTTCACTGAATCCTCGATACTCTTGGTCCCAGTCACTACCCAGATATTGAGGGTCACCGGTATATTCATACTGGTAGTTCTGATTCGGCGATATTCCGCTATTCACGGTTTTTGTCTCGACTATTTCGCGAGTCCAATAATTTAAGGTTCCGGTATCCGGTTTCTCATCGTATTGGAAAGTAATACTACCTCCGTATCCGCTATTGACTGTAACAAGATACGGCCAACTGAGCGGAATTCCTAAAGAAGTCGGATTTCCCGGGTTACCCTGATATTCCATCTCATTTGTATGTCGGTAGATCGGTTTATCCTGGTAACTGAAAGTCACTGAAGGCAAAGACAACGCATCGTTTTTGTCTTTCTGAGTGATTGATAACAGTCTAAGTTTTCCGGAGTAATAGACACCTGAATAATCTGTGGAGTATTGTGCTGAAGTCGTATCATAACCGAATACATACTTTCTTATTAGTACATTATCAAACTCAACCTCGATAGAATCTAGACGACGTGTTTCCATTATTTTAGGAGGTTTACTGTACGCGACTGAGTATGGATTATCGGGTCTTAGTAATCCATCGTTTCCCCGATCGACTAATCCGCCATTTTGTACAGTGCCCAATGTGAAATGGACTTCAGCTTTATCATCGGAATACCTTAGATATTCTGGGTAGGATGAACGAACCCATTCTGTCGTTAATCCAATATCTCTTTTTTCTTGTACGTATACAACGTTTGCTTGGTTACCCTGAGTGTCTTGGATCAAACTGAGGTCCCATCTATAATAGATAGAGTTGGCGAGATATTGTATAGAGGTCTGCGTGCCTCCGAATTGATAAATTATTCCATCTCGATCAAGTAGTATCCAGGTATTGCCGTTTCGAGTAATTTTAGAATATTGTTCCGGTTGTGTATGATAATTGATACCATCTGTAGAAACCAGTTTATATGAACCACTACCAAAATCCAGATAATATTCACGTTTGTTTAAGTCATAGGTAATTTTTCCAAGAGATAGGCTCCAGCCGGTTCCTACCCATGATGCAGTCGCTTGTTTATTCTTCATCTCATCGACCGAACCACTGTTATAAGTAAGTTCTAGCTTAGGTTGAAAACCACCCGGCCCGGGAGGTATCTCGATTGGATAGCTATATACTGCTGCTCCTGAATGTAAATTGACATCAGCGGCCATTACCCTTCCAGGCCCGGCTTCAAGAGTGTTGGCCATTTCGCCATAATAGCTAAAGTGATTGATATTTGCAGTGAAAGTCCTATTGTTCTTGTCATATACTCTATCTACTATGGGTGTCCATTGTTTAGTTTCTTCATCCAAATAATAAAGACTAAGTGATTCGATGTCGATTCCATTAAGGTCATCATTATTATGAGTAATGGTAATCTCAATATTCTTGTTAAAGTGAGTTATCTTCTTATTCGAATCTTGTAACCTTGCATTTAGTTCGAACAGACTTAAAGTCTGCATTCCGGTAGATGCCGGAACAAAGTGTTCAACAACTTCTATTTCTGTTAAAGCTGATACAGTTCCTTTCTGTATATTTAGTTTGATTTTTTCATCTGGCGTTTTAATTTCTACTTCTTGATCGGGACCGATCAGAACAACACTCGAATTCGACAAATCGCCAATAAATGAATTGGCATCAACTCCTATGAATACAGATACTATTTTGGAAAACTCTGATTTATTTTTACCATTCCATGAGTAAATGCGATAGTAATATGTATTGGACGGCTGTATGGAATCGTCTTTATAGCTGAAGATATCAGGGTTTATATTTATGGTAGTTACGTTATTACTAAAATTTAGATCCATTGCTCGTTCAATAGTAAAGTCCAGAATTTCGGTCGTATTACATGTCCAACTTAGAGAAACAAGCTGTAAGTTAACAAGTATACCCGTAAAATTTTGCGGAACCGGAAGCCGTTGTTCAGGTTTAGAGCCATTATCAGGAGGAAGAGTAACTGATACACTGTTTGATGCTTGTGAAATACCGGCTTTACCTAGAGTAAATATACGGTAGAAGTATATATTATCGGGAATAACAGAACTGTCACTGTAACTAAAAATACCGGGACCTACTGTAATGGAGGTTAAGTTTTCGCTGAAAGCTAAATCGGTTGCTCTATCAATTTTGAAACCTGATATATCGGTATCATTACTGGTCCAGCTTAGTGTTACCTGTTTGGGTCCATCGATAATTACCTTAAAATTCTGAGGCACTGAAGGTATTTGTTCCGGTTGGTTGTCAGATTCGGCAGGCATGATAACCGACACTACATCGGATGCCGGTGACATTCCCGATATACTTAAGGCAAAGATTCGGTAGTAATATGTATTTTCCGGTAAGACGGTGTCGTCAGTGTATCCAGCAACATCCGGTTTTAGTTTGGTAGTAGTCACATTATCGCTGAAGTCCGGAGCCATCGATCTCTCAAGAATAAAGCCCTGAAGACCGGTGGCATTACTCGTCCAGCTAAGATCGACTTGTCTCGGACTGACAATAACGGCAGTCAAATTGTCAGCCGATAGAGTTATGTTTGAAGGAGTAAGGTTATCCGACTGAGCGTCAGTTGATTGAGTTACAATAGAATGGCCGGTTTCCTGGCTGGCTTTTACCGTCTGCACCATGGCCGGGGGCAAAAGAGTTAGTACCATTAAAGGCGAGAGAACGATCCCGAGAATACGATTCCATGTCAAGCCAAATATAAACCGTTTTTTCATTATCTTTTCCTCCGGTACTAACGATGTTTATAAACACGATTTAAGAATTTATCGATGATTAAAATTTTGATAATCCTTATAACGGATATTTAATTTCTTAACTTTATCCATCTATTTACCTTTCATCGAAACCAACCAGCGACTGCACAGCTCGGATACAACTGAGCTGCCGGTATTTTCTTTTACCCCGATCCAGAATTCCCATTGGTCCGGTGTTTGCGTTGCCTCCGGTAAATCCAGGATAATCTCGATCTCTTTTGTTTCATTTGCTTTTAAAATTGGGGTTGATTCACTTATAACGATCCATTTAAAAGTATTATCCGGGGCAGTGACGAAACCACCCTCAACGTAATCCGGTATCCGGTAGTAAATTGAGAAACTCATCTCCACACTGTTCCCGTTATGGACCGATATCTTGTGCATCACCTTTTCACCCGGTGAATACTTGCTAACCTGGATTTTTCCGGGTCGTAACCATGTTTTATTAGCGTCGGGTGGCGATGTAGATGAGTTGGTACAGGCAAACCCAACCGCCGTCATAATGAGTAATAACACTGGTAATGCGATTTTATTTCTCATCTCTCTATAAAAAAGAACCTAATATCAAGTTTCGTTCAGACTACGGTGTGGTTGCCGTTAAGGTGACCGTCCCTGTTTTCAAAACACTATCGGTATAGCTGGTCGGAGCGATTAGTTGTAATCCCCAAGTCTGGGTACCGCTACTAGCTAGATTACTTCTCAAGATATTATAAGGAGCGTTTCTCTTAACGACGATATCATAAGAACTACTCAACCCGGCTTTCAGACCGAAGGTAGTACTTCCCGCTGTACCGGTATCCGATAGAGTCCAGGTTGTCCCACCGGTGATATCCGTACCACTAATAGTGATTTTGACCGCAGAGGCCGAGTTGTTGGTAACAGTGAAGTAGTCCAGGGGGGTGGAAATGGTATTATTGGGATTTACTTCTCCAAAATTATAACTGGATGGGGTATTGGAGATCGATAAGCCTCCACCACCAGGGGTGTAAGTAACGTAAATCGACAACTTTCTGGTGGAGTGGGTAATACCGGAAGGGTTGGTAGGATTATCAAAGTTATTATCGGTTTCCGAGTGGCCTTGATCGGTACTTCCCGTATCATACTGAATACCATGGTAATACCACGGTATAACACTGATAACATATTCGGTGGAGGAAGCGATTGTTGGTGCGGTTCCGAAGTTACATGTGTACCAGGCTAAATTTGCATTGTTCGCCGTTGTAGTAGCAGCGGTGACGCCATTAGTGACAATAGCCAGGTTACTATGGGTTACCAGAACACCTTTAATCTTAGTCGTATCTGATAATTGCCAGTTTCGACAATAGGCACTGATACTGACACCGCTTCCTGAAGCAGGGGCTGTAAAAAGAGTACCCTCCCACGAGTCTGTGTCAAATCCTAGAGTTGATGATCCAGTAGTGGTATAGCCGAATGTATCGCCAACCGGAGTAATGGTCAGGGGATATTCTGACTTATCCAATACCTCTTGCTGTATTGTCAATATGAGCTTGTTGCCTTCAAGAGTCCACCCTGCCCAACTCTCTCCGACTTTCATGGCATATAGATGCCCAACTTTCCCGGTAGCGTAATTCGTCTTTCCTACTTCATAATTTACTTTATCATTGGCATAAAAAGCGATGGAGTTGACGACATATTCAGGTCTTTCAGCTATAACATTTCCCTTATCATCAATAACCTGTATCGCTGAAACTGATGAAATGATGGTACCGTCTTCTTGTTTACCAACCGTATATTCTTCGGTTAACGGGGGTTGATAATAGGGGGTGACCGTACTGGAGTCAAAAGTAAATTCGATCCTATTTGAGGTTGGTTTTTCGTTAGCAGTGATCAGAATATCAAGCCCGCCTTTATTGTTGAAACCTTCCTTTGGTTCGGTCGGTTTATATTCAAAAGTCCATTCACCATCGGAAGCTGTAACAATTCCGTCTGTCAGAGAGGTGGTAAACTGAGATTTCTCACCGGTAATGTTGGAACTAATCAGTTTGAATTCTGCTTCTTTATCCCAGGTACTGATGATCATGTCCGGCTTAAACGTATTTGTCTTTTCGATGTCCCCGATTTCGATCTTACTACCTGACCCGGGATAATCTATTTCATAATTACTGGAAGTCTTTTCCGTAATGTTAGATGTCGTATAGGTGCCTGAAGACTCCCCTCCGCTGCTGGGTTCTGGCGTTAGCGCCGTGTCGATCGATAGGTAGTCATTACTGGCCGTTATTTTTACCGCTGCAGCACTACGGTACTGCCAGAAGCTTATCGTCGTAATCACAACGATCAGAGAAATGACCGTGAAAATAAAGGGCAACCTGTGTCTTACTATCGCTTTCATCTTCATGCTCCTTTTTCTTGCGCCGATTTTTCTTAATTAACCGGGATATAACTTTGGTTATTATGTGAAAAGTAAACAAAACTTTAGTAATTGCCACACCAAAGCTAAAACGCTACAGTTATGTCCCATAAGCAATTTACTCTATATGACTGGATATTGCCTGATATATTCAGTCATTAATTAAAAATTAGTGAGTATAATACTGGTTCATCTTCACATTGTCAATACCAAATAATCATCGATTTTTACACTTCTAAGAAGAAAGTCCTGGTTTCATCCCGTCAATACCCAAACGAGAATTATGTTGTGGTAATACTTTTTCCTGCAGACTTCTCATAGATCGAGACCAACTGCCTGATCACATCAGCGATTACATTCCTAATATTTTTGCTGTTTTTGTCATCTACTGAATATACAAGAGAATATATTCCTGTTATTGGTTCATAAAATAAATACATATAGGTGATCGGTTTCTCTATATATATGATATGGTCGGATGCCCGTTTCTCTCTCTCGTTTTTGTCAGTCGTTTGCGTTTCTATTACATCTGAAAGGTTGAAACATCAACATAGAACAAGCTGTTTATTTTCCTGTTCATAACAGACGAATAACAGAAACCAGATACAGCAAATCTAAAGTCGGCGTAACAATGTGTTCTTTCTTCTGATTACCTCACCCTGAGATAACACGGTTATTACCTGTCCATTGTATGAGAGACTAACATGTTCTCAAAAGCTTCTGCGGCTTTCTGTTGCATTCCTGGTGTCACGTGTGAATACATATCCAGAGTTGTACTAGATTTTGAATGGCCTAGTCTTTCCTGTACTATCTTCGGATGAATATTGGCTTTCAGTAACATAGTGGCATGCGTATGTCGTGCATCGTGGAATCTGATATGACCGAATCCTAACTTCTTGATTAGTCTCTCCCATGCCCGACTGATTCTATCAGGGGATAAAGGTTCCCCATCCCATCCACAGAACAAGAGCCTGTCTTTATTAAAAGGTACTCCCAGTTGTGCACAACGAATTATTTCATTGTCCAAGTAATGACGTAACACAATGCATGTTTCTGGAGATAGAGCAACCCTCCGTGATGATTTCGCTGTTTTTGTACCTCGAAAGATGATCTGTCGATCATTCAGGATATGTATGGAACGGCTAACTGAAATTTCAGCCATTATCAGGTCAACATCTTGCCACCGTAAAGCCATGAGTTCGGACCGGCGCATACCGGTATATAAAGCTACATGGAATTCAGTGAAATAAGGAGTATCTTTTGCTGCATCAAGAAACAGGTTGACTTGTTCGCTATCAAGCGTTTTCATCTCGGTTTGACGGACTGCTGGAGGTGTTACAGAATCAGCAGGGTTTCGATACAGTAATTCAGATTTAACAGCACTTTTCAGGATCCCATGAATCATCATGGCATGATGCCTAACTGTGGTGGTCTTATTGCCCTTCGCTATCATACCGGATAAGTATTTCTGAATTTGAAATGGTTTTAAGTCACTAAGTTTTATTTTACCTAAAATCGGTTGGATTCCAGAACGAAATATACTCTGATAACCTTCATAAGTACGTGGCGAGAGATTCGGTTTAGCGTAATCCTGGAGCCATCTCTCAATATAATCTCCAAAAGTACCTTTCGGATTGGTAAAACATCCGGTTAAGTATCTGGCTTTTAGTTCAGCCATTTTTATCTTAACATCAGAACGGTTCCGGGCTGATACCCACTTATAGTGCTTTTTACCCTCATTATCTCGGCCGACATACACCGCGGCACTATAGGAATTGCCACGCTTGATAATCGAATCCTTCATGCCAATATTTTCTTTTAGTATCTTCATATGCTTACTGGAAATTTGTTATTAGTTTGTCATAACATTATGACATTACCACTTGGTTATTCTATAGTCAATAATATTTTTATGATATTATCATTGCATGTCGACCTTAAGCCTAAGAGAATGGCGTAACAAGAAAGCTATCAGTCTTAAAGACCTGGAAGCTATGTCTGGGGTAGCTATTAGTACCTTATCCCGTATCGAAACCGGTAAACATAAAGCTCGTCATATTACCAAGCGGAAAATTGCCGCAGTTCTAGGTCTGAAGCCTGAAGATATTGACTTCTCATAGAAGCTAATCGTCCTCCTTAATTCTAAAAATCGGAAGGAATGGGAAGTGTATGTATGTATCGGTTTCCCCTTATATACCCTTTCCTTACTTACATATAGGACTTTTTTCTCTGCTCATCTCACATCATTAGCCCTTCCAAGGCCCACTACCAGAATTATTTCTGAGAAATCATAACGATAAGCGACTTAATTTTTATTTCCACGGATCCACCACTTTTTGAATCTCCATAGATTCGTCTTGAGAAATCGTTTTGAGGTAACGCATCGTAGTTGAAGCAGTACGATGCCTCAATTGAGCTTGAATACTGCGTGGATTACCCGACTTCTTGAGCCGCTCGATTGCACCCGAATGTCTTAAAATATGGATAGGTCCGACATGATCGTTTTGTTTGGTCGGCCGGCGTATAGCTGCCCGGTCGTATGCCGTTGTGATAATCCGATATGCCTGTGTCCGGCTAATCGGAAATATCCGATCATTAATATCAAGTTTCTGATTCCATGCATATAAGCCGATCTTTTCGACGGTCCCGGGACTAATTGCGGATACACCGGGATGATCGCCTTTACCTCGGACATGTAGAATATGATTTAAAACATCCAGGTCACACATTCTAAGTCCTAGTGTTTCACTAATTCGTAGCGCTGCATCAAATGTTACCCTGATTAACAAACTATCTCGTTCGCCATGACGAGAGTTCCCGGCCGTACTCGCGAGTAAGTCAATTTCAACCGGGTTTAGATGTATACAGTAATCTTCGCTGCCGCTTTCACCGTTAAGAATTACGGACAAATTCTTACTTTTGTTCCGTAATTTAGGTGTTTTGGTGGTATTATCGGTTATTGCTACAAGGCTAATCTCTGTCATTACATCCCCTATAACGTTTCAAAATGCTATATTTTGTGCCGTGAGTTTTAAACAAAATGCATTTATAACTGAGAAATATCAAAACCTTCACACTCCTGGCGTTACCTTAGTTTTCCGAATATGTCTGGTAACGGTCATGTGACTAACTTTAAGACCATCAAGTCCTAGTTGCACTGCTATCGCCCGGGATGACATCCCCTGGTTTGCCATTTGTTCAATTGCCTTGTCTAGTTGAGGGGCAGCCTTTTTACCATCCTTTGCTGCCGTTCTTGTTGGTCCTAGGGCTGTAACATTACCAGTACCGTTACCTGATAGGGTTAAGTACGTTGTTACAGGCTTTTGGTCTTTGTTAATGCCCTTAAAAAAAGGCTTGAAGATTTTGGGTAAAGGGTTGGGTATCCACGCCGGCCTTTTCGTCGCGCCGCGCTGTAATAATATCTTTGCTTCTCCAACCAGGAAGAGGTAGCAGTCCTGGCAATAGCGTCGGTCCGGTGAACTTTTTTCTACCGGGATTGCCGACAAATGCGTTTCACACCAGAAATGTGTACCCGAAGCAATGAGTTCTAGTTCTGGTCTGACAGTTTCGCTACGTAATTCTTTGCTATCATTCACTGCTTCTGCTGCCTTAAAATCACCATTTTCTCCCCCTCTTCAACCACTACTTGTAACGCTCCTTCAATACTTGTTAGCTTTTTTAAGTAACCTTCGGCGATTCTAGCTGCGCAACCTACCACCTCAGCTCCTCCATACTTGAGATCGTCGAAACTAACTTTCTTCAAATCAATGACTTTGCGTAACACATACTTCCTATACGCTGGTTCATAATACGCATTAGCTTGCATCGTGACTTCCCCTTCCTTGAAAGGGATCTGCTGTTTGATTCTTTGAGTCCCCGACCGCATCTCCGCTCGCTCCACTTCATCGACAAAGTCCTCTATCTTATGTATAACCTTGTCTCTGTTACCTTCCGCGTTCCCCCTCCCTCCCCTTTCTTCCACCTTCATTCCGTTCCACCGCTTATTGCATGTTTTGCACAACAAATTCCAATTACTACCGTCAGGCGGATTATTATGGGCATTGCCGTCAATGTGGTTTAGTTCCAATGCCTGAGTACCGGCGAATGGATATTTTCGTTGGACTTCTGTCGACTCCATACTATAAGCCCACCCACAGACAAAACATTTCTCACCATCTCGTAGACAGCAATAGTTGTAAGCTAAACGCATTAATTTGGTACTCATTACACGTCCGTGTCCCATATGATCAACTCCCGTTCAATCAGTGTTAGTGCTAAATAATATTTTCCATCATTATTTCTCAGAAATAATGATTACAATGACGTAACGGCACTTACTGATGCATTCTTGTTCCTAACCCCCGGTAATTCGCTTAAACAAACCCGTCTTTTGCGGTTCCTGGTGCCCTGATAAGAAAGCATCGGCGGCTTCACGGGTAATGAGTATCCGTCTTTCAAGTTTGACACACCTTAATTGCCCCTTCTTGATATAGGCGTAAACAGTGTTGAGACATAACCCCGTTTGCGCTGCGAACTCAACGGGTGAATAAGCTAATCTATCATTGGTCATTTCTTTTCCCTCCTATTTAGTTATGTATTCACTACTTTTTTTATTTTCCATCATGATTTGAGGTCAGTAGTTGCCAGTTGGCACTTATTTGGGATATTCAGTTCTATTGTTTTGTGAATTAGTTCCATTTTCTAGTGTGTTACGAAAAAATGAACTTAAACGTCACAATTATTCTGAAATAGGTAAAAAAGGTAGTGTCTTGTTTTTGAAAAAGAAGAAGGTCTGCTAATCTTTTTGCTAATCCGCGATAAAAAACAGTAGTCACTAACAAGCGTGGGACTATGTTGCTTGCTAGTGACTACTTGAGGCTAAAATAGATATAATTTACACTCTTGAAAACCGTCGTAGCGCAAGCTACCGTGGGTTCGAATCCCACCCCCTCCGCCATTTTTGAAGCTAAAATTAGCTGAAGGAAAAGCCCGGTACTCGGTACCGGGCTTTTGTATATCAAACCAGACTTTTTATACCGCAACTTATCTTTTACTTGATATTTCTGTTTTCAAGTCCTGATCTATCCATGTCCAGATTGACCGATTGCCCCTATTCTAGTAACCAGTTGCAGATTCATCAGGATAGTTCTTTACCCACGGCTACCATAAACGGTAACTAGGGGCTTTTCGACAACGAACCGCCCACGCCTAATCGAGGACATATTTCACTATGAATTAAACCATACGGCGTTTTCTTTTATCGTCAATTTTACTAGCTGGAATTAAGAAGATAATTATGAAGTGAAGGAATAATCCTTGCCCGGTAAACAATATGGTAGTATAGAAGATGCTTCAGCCTGGGAAATAACATCGTCCTGAGTTTAAATATTCGTTAGGCTTAATAATGGCTATCGGCTCCAAATTAACCAAATTTTTGGTTAACACAAAAACCTTCAGTTCTTTCAAGAATCGCGGCTATCGTTTCTATTTCGGCGGTATACTCGGCCATATGGCCTGTATGAATATGCAGCAAATCCCGAATGGGCTGCTGATAGAAAGAATGACCAACTCCCCGGCAATCATGGGCATATTGTCCCTGGCCGGTGCCGTTCCCATGGTGATCCTGTCACTTTTCGGGGGAGTGATCGCTGATAGAGTAGAAAAGAAATATCTGGTCGCTATCGGGCAAGCAGGATTTGCTGCAACCTCGCTAGCGACCGCGATTGCCCTGAGTACCGGTTATTTGAGTGTCGAACACGCGGGATCATGGTGGATCCTGGCAGTTAGTTCGGTCATCCAGGGCAGCATCATCGGAGTCGCCATGCCTGCCCGCCAGGCACTTCTCAGCGAGGTGATCCAAAGCGGCGACCTGATGAATGCCATTTCCTTGAACTTTTTAGGGACCAGTATTCTGCAACTGATCGCACCGATCGCCGCCGGTTTCCTGGTTAATGTGCTTAACTACGATTCCGTATACTACATCATGACCTTTTTGTATTTAGTATCATTGGTGATGTTTGCGCTTGTCCCGGGAACCGGGAAAAAAGTAATGGCAAAAAGCAACCCTCTGACTGATATCAAGGACGGCCTTACTTACGTCTGGCACACTAAAATAATATTCCTCGTGCTGATATCCTCATTTCTAGTGGTTACCCTTTCATCACCCTACAGCATGCTCATGCCGTTTTTTGCGGACGATATTCTTGAAGTCGGAGCCAACGGCATGGGCATATTGTTAAGCATGGTCGGCCTGGGTTCGATATTAGCTTCGATCGTGTTGGCGACACTACCGAATCGGAAACGGGGTATGCTGATGCTGGTTAGCGGTATTTTCCTCGGAATCAGCCTGATCGGGTTTGCCGTATCCCGATCATGGACATTCTCCTTAATTCTCATGGGACTGACCGGAGTAAGTAGTACCGTAGCTATGACACTCTGTAATACACTTATCCAATACAATTCAGACGATAGTCACCGAGGACGGGTGATGAGCCTGTTTATCATACAATTTGGCATATCGAGCTTCGCGAATTTTGGCTCAGGCTTGTTTGCCCAGGAGTATGGGGTGCAATGGGCAGTTGCCCTCTTTGCGGTCCCGTTAGTTATTTTACCTATTGCAGCGCTTCTTGCAGTGAAACAAATACGTAAAATAGATTGAGTTGTTCCAGGTTGTTTGGCAAACCGGGATATTACTAAATAGCAAAACTTAAAATTTTCAAGCAGGCATATCTGGGGTAGGTGTGATTCAACACCCTTATAAGTCGTTGGGGTCGGAAGGGGGGAAGGGTTCCAGGTTGTCCCAACCAAGTTCCTTCATGGTCTTCTGGCGTATCCTGGCTAACAAGGCCCACAACTGAAGCTGTTCCTCTTTAGTCAGAGCGGACATCATTTTCCTGGTCGATTTATGCAGCGATGATTGGCGGTAAGCTTCCAGGCCTTGTTCTGTAATCTCCACCCAGATCAGATTTTGCCGTTTCCGGTCTTTTACCCGCCGGACCAGGCCTTTCTGCTCCATGGTTTTGAGCTGGGCAGATACGGTGTGCGGTTCCCAAAACAACTGCCGGGAGATATTGGTAGGCGAAGCTGCATCTTTGAGCCGGATAACGGTAAACAGTACGATGGCATCGTTCATGGTGATGCCGTATTGGTGCAGTTCTTTTTGCCGGACCTTGGCAAGGGCATGATTCGTCCTGGCTAATATCTGCCACAGTCCGTCACTCAGTGTCATACTAAGGCGGGGTTTCTTAACTTTTTTTAATTCTGAACCCATCTCGAGCGGAAATTGTATCATCGGATCCTTAAAAAGTCCAAAATTTAAGCGTAGCTGTCTAACGCATAGAAGCCCCACGGCCTCTCCTCTCAAATCTCCTGGCAGCAACAATCTTTTCCCGGTAAACCTGTAACTCTTCCTCAGTCGGCGGTAGGGTATCGGACAAATCTTCTGCTATCTTAACATCCCAACCTAACTCTGCTTTAACCTTTTCCGGAGTGATCCCACAACTCATGTGTACTGTTTTAAGAGTCATTTCCCTGTTTTCAAACGTAAACGTAGCTAGATTCGTAATCACCGCCACGGGGCCGTTATCCGGTGGTAAACCAACTTCCTTTCTACGATTGGGACGACCGTCGAAAAAGCCGGGACAGGTATTAAAATCCACCTTCTCCGGAAATCTCCGTTTGCTTTGCTCAAGGATAATGACCGTCCGCCGGCAGAAACTCATCAGATCGTTCGCCCCACCGCTGCCGAACCAGCGGTGAACAGGCTTATAATAATCGCCTACTACATGGTCATTAACATTACCGTACCGGTCAACCTGGCCGCCGCCCATGAAACCGAGTGTGATATAACCAGCCTGGGCCAGGCAATTAACATAAGTTAAGCTTGTCAGTTGTTCAGCTAATAATTGTGATTCCATGGTATCGGTAGTCCAAGGCAAGCGGAACATACTGGCACGAACGATACCGTTTTCCAGAACAATGGTGCAATTGGGGGCATGCAGGTTTTTCGCTAAGACCGCTGCCTCAATGGGAAAACCTACCCCGGTATAAATAACGTCCGTATCTTTTACGAGACGGGAGGCCGAAATGATCATCTGGTCAAATTCGGTATAGTCTTTTGGCATATTCTTCCTTCTCCCTTTTTACTTATCCCGACAAATATCCGGCTATATTCCGGTAATAACCGGGTCGCTAAACAGCGGATTTTTTATCCTTAGCTTGTTTAAGAAGTCAGGACTGCTTGCTTGCTTCAAATTTTCTAGATATTCATTCCAGTCTTTGACGTTATACACCAAACTGTTGATATATTTTTCCCAGCCGGCCTCATCCTGCATGCCGCCGATCATGGCTAATCCTTCGTCATAGCAGCCGGCCAGATGTGAGGGATAAGCGCCGAAAGGCTGTTCAACAACCGCATTCACCCTGAAACCAGGGATAATCGTCCGGTTCGGGTCTCTTTGAATCACATCGCTGCTAACGATCTTTTCTGTGGTGATGATCACCCGCTTACTGGCGTTAATGCCCTCGAAATCGATGCCCAGGGTACCCCATTTCTGGGCATTTCCTTCAGCATCACACCTTTGTACATGGATTATCCCCACATCCGGGACTACCGCCCGTACAATCCCGATCTGCCCGCCGGTAAAAGGACAATCTATCGACTGGATATCTTCGTTATACTTCATCATATCGGAACCCAGATGGCTCCGCGTAGGCATGAAAGGGACTCCCATGTAGCCAGCCTGGAGAGCTAAGGCAATATCAAAATGGGAGTATTCCTTAAATTCAACTTTCACGTTAAACTTATTACGTGCCCTTTGCAGTGGAAAGGAACGCTTTTCATCCGTCATCGAATAAGCCGTCAGTACCTTATCTACCAGCCCCTCACCGACCAGCGGGGAAGTATTAGCAAGGATAGCAACCACGGTCAAGTGGTTGATGCGCTGACGTACTATCTCGGCGACGGCGGCCGAGGGCGAGGCATGTATCGCCCCACCAATAAACAACAGGTCACCGGGCTTAACATTATTTCTAACGGCTTCATCAAGCTTCATGACCTTACTGCTCATAAATTTACTCCAAGACACATATTTATAGTATTTTTGTTCTCTTTTTTCCTCGCATTGAATAACATGGATTGCCTATAAATAAAAGAATTCTATCGGTGCAAATTGCCCCTTCGGGCACACCTCAAGCTGGATCCAAGCTTATAAAATCCGTAATTATGTGTGTTGACAATAATCACGACCCGGTGATAAGATTCCGAATAATCGTATTTGATATGTAATATACGATAATGAAAAATGAAAGTCAATCAAAATGTCCTTGATGTAGTATCAAGAGAACAACAATGCGGTAAAAGATCTAACTGAGTCATAATAATAGGAGGGCCATGATGGCAGAGAAAGTAAGGTGTTTGAACCCGGTTGGAATTGCGAGCCCGGTAAATACTTATCCTCTAGCTCCTCGATTGAATACACTCGAAAGTAAAAACATTTGCCTCAGTATTTGCGGTGAGCCTGATATCACGATCCCCCTGGAGAAAAAACTCAAGAGCGATTACCCCCAGGTAAACTGGACAGTTAAGAAGACATACGGCACAGACCCGGTCGAATTGACCGATGAGGAGATGAAAACGACCGACGCTCTCATCCAGGGAGTAGCGTGGTGAAGCGGAGCTGTATGGAGGCAGTTGCCTTACATTGCAGAACTCGAGAAAGCCGGTATCCCCACCGTCACTATTGATTTTGAAGACCAGGACAACATGATCCATGAAGAAGCACTAATGAGAGGAGTGCCACAAGTCCGTTACATCCACGCTTCACGTACTCTTCCCGGGCCGAAAGATGTCGACAACATCATTGGTCCTATCCTTGATGCCCTGGTCCGCCCGTTAACGGAAAAGGAAAAGGCCAGCGGCACCTGGCAGCCACCCTGGAAGCGGATCATTTTCGAAGGGACGATGGATGAAGCGGAAGCTTTTTTCCATCAAACCGAATATATTCCTCATCCGATAAATGCGGAGATAGCTAAATATACCGATGGCTTACCCGTGAGAGTACCTACCGAGGAACGTGTAGCAGAAATGCTTAAGGGGACCAGTCACCGTCCTGATGAAATATTAACTTACCAATCGGATAAGGGGCCCCGTAAAAAAGGAGAGCCCGTAATGTTCCATCCGCGTAACTGGACGGCCACTGTAGAAAAAGTAGCAGTCTGTGCAGTGATGGCCGGATGCAAACCCGAGTACTTACCGGCGGTACTGGCGATCGCCGAATCGGGCTGCCAGATCGGCAGCACCCACTCCTTCGGGCAATGGCTTTGCATCAGCGGGCCATACGCGAAGGAAATCGGTATGAACTTCGGCTGCGGTATGCTGGGCCCGGGCAGCGTCCCGAATTCGACAATCGGACGAACATACGAGATTATTGCCCGCAATTTGGGCGGGGCTATCCCAGGCGTCAACCGCATGACCAGTATCGGCAGCCCGTTCGAGGGCAGCCGCTGCGGTGCAGAAAACACCGACGCCCTGCCGCCCGGGTGGAAAGGCTTGAATGAAGAGCGTGGCTACCGCAAAGACGAAAGCATCATGATGGTCATTTCCCACGTAAACGACGGTATCCGGGGCGTCCAGTTTTCTCCCGGCGGATACCGGGCATTTCAAAAAAGCGGTCACGGCGGCATCGCCCGTAAACTCGGGGTCAAAGGGATGCCCGGGCCGCACAACTGGCTGGAATATCTGATACCAGAATTCTGGGTCGGACGCGAAGGCCCCAAGACCATTATCATGGTACCCGAAATGGCCCGGCACCTTTACGATTACGGCTTCAAATCAAAGGAGGCTGTCTACGAATGGCTGTGGAAGAAAAGTTTCATGCCGGTGAAACAATACCGGGATTTTTCCTGGGTGGATTTGACGACAAACGGCTGGTTAGGGGTTGAGCCCACCTCCGGGAAACACTGGAAAGAACTCCCCGATGATTACCTCGTCCCGGCGGGAGGAACCGAACCATCGAATTTCTGTATCGTCGTCGGGGGAGGAGATGAGGAAGTCAGCCACCAATTAAGCGGCCACCGCTTCTTCACCGATCCCTTCTATTCCATTGATGCGTGGCGTTAACCTGATTTAATATGTTAAAACATAATCGAAGACACTAAATTCACTAATAGCACGAGGTAGAGTAAATGGCAGAAAAAGTTAGATGTATCAGCCCCGTCGGAAATGCAAATATGGTCCAGACTTTTCCCCTGGCACCTCGCCTGGATAAAGTGGAAGGCAAGAATATTTGCTTAAGTATCTGTGGTGAGCCCGACATCACCATCGCCCTGGAGAAAAAACTTAAAAGCGATTATAACAATGTCAACTGGACGCTAAAGAAGACCTATGGCCTTTTTCCCATCGGCTTGACCGACGAGGAAATGAAAACCACTGATGCCGTAATTCAAGGGGTATTGTGGTGAAGTAATGCCGTGTGGGAGCAGTTGCCCTACATCGCAAAATTGGAAAAAGCCGGTATTCCTTCAGTAATCATTGATTTCGAAGATCAATACAATATGGTAAAACAGACAGCGCTGCGGTCCGGCATCCCCAACGTCCGTTATGTACACGCGTCGCGAACTCTTCCCGGACCTCAAGATGTGGATAAGTGGATGGACAAGGTCATGGACGCCCTGACCATTCCTTTAACGGACAAAGAGAAAGCGAGTGGTACGTGGATACCTACTTCGGATGACCGGATAATCTTCGAAGGGACCATGGATGAGGCAGAAAAATTCTTCCATCAGACGGAATATGTGTCCCACCCGGTTAACGCCCCCATCGCCAGGTTTACTGACGGTCTACCGGTGCGGGTTCCTACGGAAGAGCGGGTAGCGGAAATGCTGAAAGGCACCAGCCATAAGCCGGATGAGATCGTCACCTACCAGTCCGACCGGCGTGGCTGGAAAGGGCCCGTGAAAAAGGGCGATCCGGTACTATTCCATCCCATGAACTGGACAGCTACGGTGGAGAAGGTAGCCGCTTGTGCCGTGATGGCCGGCTGCCAACCGGAACACTTCCCGGCCGTATTAGCTATCGCCGAATCGACCTGCTACATCGCCAGTACCCACACCTTCGGGCAGTGGCTTTGCGTCAGCGGCCCCTTCGCGAAAGAAGTCGAAATGAATAGCGGCTGCGGCATGCTGGGCCCGGGTAACATCGCCAATTCCACTATCGGCCGTACTTATGAGATCATGGCCCGCAACCTGGGCGGCGCTATCCCGGGTATCAACCGCATGACCAGCCTCGGCAGCCCGTTCGAAGGCAGCCGTTGTTGTGCGGAAAATACCGACGCTCTGCCCCCCGGTTGGCAAGGGCTGAACGAAGAAGGCGGTTACCGCAAGGATGAAAGCGTCATACTGGTCCATCCGCATGTCAACGACGGCATCCGCGGCATACAATTCTCACCCGGCGGCTACCGGGCATTCCAGAAGTCCGGCCACGGCGGTATTGCCCGTAAACTTGGTGTGAAAGGAATACCCGGACCGCATAACTGGCTGGAATTTCTGATAGACGAATTCTGGGCCGGCCGGGAAGGCGCCAAGACCATCATCATGAATCCGGAGATGGCACGCCATCTTTATGAATACGGCTTCAAAACCAAAGAAGCGGTATACGAGTGGCTTTATAAGAAGAGTTTTATACCGCTGTCCCGGTACCGCAACTATTCGTGGGTTGACCTACATACTAATGGCTGGCTGGGGGTGGAACCAATTTCCGGGAAGCATTGGAAAGAACTGCCTGATGATTACCTTGTGCCCGCCGCAGAAAATCCTTTCGCCTTCTGCATCGTAGTTGGCGGCGGCGACGAAGAGGTTAGTCATCAGTTAAGCTCGCACCAACATCTCGGCATCAACCCGTACTACAGCATCGATGCCTGGCGCTAAGAAAATCCGGATATAGGAAGGACAAATAGATGGAAAAAGAAAGAAAATATATATGCCTGAGCCCCGTAGGCAACGAACTTCCGGTAAAAACCTATCCGCTGGCACGCCGCCTGGATAAACTTGACGGAAAGACTATTCATTTCAGTATTACCGGCGAACCGGACATCACCATCGCCCTGGAGAAAAGGCTTAAGCAGGATTATCCCGGGGTTAACTGGACGACCAAGAAGTCATATACCCCGATGCCGGTCTATCTAACTGAGGAGGAAATGAAAACCACCGATGCCGTGATACTGGGCGTCTGCTGGTGAAGCGGGGCGGTATGGGGGCAGTTGCCCTACCTGGCGAGATTAGAGAAAGCAGGCATTCCCACGGTACTCATCGACTTCGAAGACCAGCATGAAATGGTAAAACAGGAAGCGATGGCTGCCGGAGTGCCCAATATCAGATATATCCCCGCTTCACGCGTACTTCCCGGCCCGGCCGACGTTGCCGAATGGATCGAACCTATGCTCAATGAATTGGTACGGCCGCTGACGGACAAGGAAAAAGAGGCCGGCATGTATAATCCACGTCACGACCGGTTCCTTTTCGAAGGCACATTAATGGAAGCAGAGGAGTTTTACCAGCAGACCAGGTTTGTTCCCGGGTCGCTCAATGCACCCATCTCGGTATATCACCGATGGGCTGCCGATAGTAATTCCCACCGAAGAACGGGTCAAACTGATGCTGACCGGGACCAGTCACAAACCAGATGAACTGGTATCATACCAGTCCGACCGCTCGGGCAGTTACGGCGGCCCGAAAAAGAAAGGCGATATAGTCCGTTTTCAACCCCGCGGCTGGACGGCCACGGTGGAACAGGTCGCCGTAAATGCCGTCATGGCCGGTTGTAAACCTGCACATCTACCGGCAATCCTCGCTATTGCGGAATCCGCTACTCCTTCGGGTACTACCGTTTTCAATAACCAGTGGGTCGTTATCAGCGGGCCTTTTGTAAAGGAAGTCGGCATGAACTCCGGCATCGGTATGCTTGGCCCGGGAAATCCGGCCAACTCCGCCATCGGCCGCGCCTACCAGTTGATGGCCATCAACCTTGGCGGATCGATCCCCGGGATAAACCGGATGAGCAGCCTGGGTGCTCCGATCAACCGGGCCGGCCTGGCTTTCGCCGAATGCGCCGAGAAACTTCCCCCAGGATGGGAAGGATTGAATGAACAATATGGTTTCCGTAAGGATGAAAGTGTTGCCATGGTCATGATTGCCGAAGGCGGCCTGACCGGGGCACAGTTCTCTCCGGGCGGCTACCGGGCCCTGCAAAAAAGCGGGCACGGCGGCATGGCCCGTAAACTCGGGGTTAAAGGCGTACCAGGGCCGCATAACTGGTTGGACTGGATACTGCCGGACATCTGGGTCGGGGAACGGGAAGGGCCGCGCACATTCGTCATGGCCCATGAGATGGCCAAACATCTTTGGGATATCGGCTTCAAGAGTAAGGAAGCGGTGCAGGAATATATCTGGAAGAAGAGTTTTGAACCGCTCAAGACGTTCCGCAACCGCTCCTGGGTAGATATGACAACAAACGGGTGGTTGGGCATCGAGCCGATTTCCGGGAAACACTGGAAAGAATTGCCGGATGATTACATGGTTCCGGTCGCCGGCGACCGGCCGGATGAAAATACCATCATTGTCTGCGGTTCCGATGAAGAGATCTGCTACGAGTTCCCGGGCAGCTTTAGAGGCATTTGGGCTGCCAACCCGGTCTACAGTATCGACGCCTGGAAATAGTGCACATATCCCGGTAAAAAGTGACCGGCTGCAAGGGATGGTTTCTCAGAACTGCCTTAATATTGATATATTCGGTATAATACCGGAGACTCTCTTTCGTGAAAGGGAGTCTCCGGTAGCTTTTTACAGCACGATTACCGGGTATAATAGAAACCTGGTACCTGTCCTGAAATTTAAGATAAGCGGAGGTAATTGATGAATATCAAAGAACTGGAAGCTAAAGTTGAAGAGCTGGAGAAAAAGGTAGCATCTCTACAGCGGTTACAGGATATCGAAGATATCAAGAAACTCCAAAAAGCATACGGATATTACCTGATGAACTGGCTGCACGAGGAACTAATAGACTGCTTTTCCAACAGCCCGCAGACTACCCTTGAATGGCCGCAGGGGACATTCATCGGCGCAGACGGTCCGCGCCGTTTCTTCGGGAATATCAATACCAAAAAAGATACGGAATTCATGCACCAGATGATGCAGATATCGGGCATCGTCGATATTGAACCGGACGGTGAACACGCCAAAGGCAGATGGTGGGGTTTTGGTGCCATGGCTATTCCTGCAGGATCGATGGAGGTAGCCGGTGGGGAAGGGGTCGACCAGGCATTTGGCTGCGGCATTTATGAAATGGGGTATGTCCGGGAAAACGGCGTGTGGAAAATTCTTAAGATTAAGTGGGTACCGGTCTATAACGGGACACTGGAGGAAGGCTGGGTCAAACCGGAGCGGCGTGCCAAAGCCAAGGCTTCCGCAATAAACGACCATGGCTTCCCGAAATCATGGCATGCGGACGGCGGGCCCGATCCGGCAGATTATAATTATCCCTCGGGCCGTATCCTGCCTTTCCACTTTAAACACCCAGTCACCGGCAAGAAAACCAGCGAAGCAAAACGGAATAAAGAGAATAAACGGAAATAATAAGGGTATATGAAAATCAGGAGGTATCGATATGAGTGATAAATCTTTACAGGAACGGACTGATAAATTGGAGAAACTCATCATAAAACAAGGCAAATATATCGAAAACCTCGAAAAAAAGTTGGCCCTCCTTGAAGATATTGAGGCTATTAAGCGCCTGCAGAAAGCTTATGGTTATTATGTTGAGCACTGGATGTATGACGAAATAATCGACTGTTTTTCCGATGGCCCAGGCGTATATTTAAACTGGATCGAAGGAGTCTGGAAAGGGAAAGAAGGCGTCAGGAGGTATTTTACCAGCGGTGGCAAAACGACACCCACACCGACCGGTTTTTCTCATCAACTTATGCCAACCAGTGGATTGATCACCGTCACCCCGGACGGCAAGACAGCCAAGGGACGATGGTACGGCTTCGGGGCTATTTTTGACTCCGATCACGGTAAGGTAGAAAAGGGAGAATTTACCAGTGGCATCTATGAAGTTTGTTATGTAAAAGAAAACGGGGTCTGGAAGATACAATCATACGACTGGATAATCCCGTATGTAGTCAGGATAGACGGGATGTGTGAAGGGCCGGAAATCCGCAGCCGCCGTATTATCAAAGAAACCGGGGAAAAGAAAGATTTCGTGCCCGACCCGGATGTCCCGCTGGATAAAAAAGACCTTCGTTATATATCCGGCTATATCTTCCCGTTCCATTACACGCATCCGGTGACCGGTAAGAAAACCTCTGAAAGTAAACGTAATGCCAGGCTGAAACCACTTAAGTCGTAATACTGAATATAAACTTAGAAGCGATTGCGGTTAATAACCACATAATTGTCTACGATCGCTGGGAATAAACCCCATATTCCCTGGCAGCATCGACTATGGCACGAAGATTTTCAACTTTAGCGCGATCAATACCGGCTGAGCCTGGAGCTAGAATATATCCGCCTCCAACGCCGCAGGTTTCTATCAAATTCCGGCAGTATTCTTTGACTTGTGGATATGAACCGGCGATAAGAAGCGATGAGGGAACATTTCCCATGATACAACTTTTATCACCTAATATCTTCTTTGCCTTAACCATATCGGTCTGATCGAAATACCAGCAGACGCCGCCTTTGCGGAATTCATTGACCGTATCCAGCCGTGTATTAAAAGAACCTTCGGCAAAACAAAGAGGTAAAATCCCTTCGTTTACTAAAGCACTCAGGATTTTCCGTAAAGAAGGCCAGTAGAAAGTCTCGAACTGTTTTTGAGACATCCATCCATCTGCTCCTTTATGGAGTGGAAACATTACGATCTGAGTTCCCGTGTTGTTTACCTGGGTGATAATAGAATCAATACTGATCTCGGAGAGTATATCCATCGCTTTGAGCAGCTTTTGGGGTTGGCGGTATATATCTTTCATAATACCTTGGGTGCCACGTAAAGTATCGCCCAATGTATCAAAAGGAGCTTTCCCAAAAACAAATGATAGTCCTGGATACCCTAAAGCTGCCCCACGCTGCGCGAATTCCCCGATCAGCATCATCATACTAGCGAGTTCCTTACCTGCTTCCTGCAGCTTCTGAAGAGTAGCCTGCATTTGAGGCGTGGCCAGGGGAAGAAGGGCTAATCCTGCTACTGATTCGATGACGGTGGTGGCGGACCCGAACATCCCGATCGGTTCAAAAGCGCCAAAAGCACGGGGTAAAAAAGTCCTGATCCAGAAATCAGAAGGGTCCCTGATAAAGGCGTCGTATTCGTCGTCTCTCATGTACTCCCCTTCGACGAACTGATATCCTTCACCATTTAAAGGTAGTCCATGTCCCGGCCAGGCGTATTGTTTATAGTCGAGTATTTTATACGCTTTAGCCGGGAACATAATCGGCGGGCTGACATACATTTCCAATTCTGCCGCATGTTTCTGGTTAAAAGTGTTATAAGCCTGGCGCATTTTTTCATAGTCATGAATCCCGGTGTTGTAATCAAGGCCATATTCGTACATGGGCATGGCATCGATATTTATCGAAACAGGTACCCGGTCAGGCTCTTCCACGTTGTAGGCATTTATTTGTCTTTTTAACCTGGCCAGGTATTCTTTTCTGGCATCTGAGTTAACGAATTTGATCGTATCTGCAGAAGCAAGTAAGCGGGCAAACCGGGCAGTCCGTTTTTTCGCGGGCGATAATTTCTTCCACTCCAGGGTCGTAAATGGACTTGATTGAGGAATATATTCATCCACCTTTACTTACCTCCAAGACACCCGTATTCTGTTCGATTTTGAATATCAGAATTGCCTTTTCTATGGTAGTTCCACACCCTGTGCAACAAGCCGTTTCTGCAAAGCCTTAACATCAACTTTGCGGGGAAGGACATTACTTTTTCACAGATAATGCCGCAGCGGTCCCGGCGGCCTGACCCATTTGAATGCAGTGTGAGATGATATTGAACATGGAATTTGCAGCCTGGTCGGATGAAAAACAACGCCCGGCAGCAAGAAGCCCTTCCAGTTTAGCTGGTACCAGACAACGGTAGGGCATTGCGACATTCTCGGCGTACTGTCTGCCGGCCAGGTAAGGGGAACGCCGCGAGGGAATATCAGCACAGTATCTTCGAACTTTTTCCCCGTATTTGCATCCTCACCGGTCAACACATATTCACCGATAAGACGACGGCTGCCGCGTGTACCGATCTGTGAAGCACTATCATATATATAACTGTTTTCAAAGCCGGGTACATTCTTTTTATAATAAGTATAAAATGGCATCATCACCTTACGCACATTAGCTTCTACCCAGTTAAGGTCTTCAACTTTAAGGCAATTCTTACCGCGTATAAAGTTGTTAACCCAGAAGACGTCTTTACGCTGTGCAGGTACGGGCGCGATATGGAATCCAGCTATTTTGAAACCTTCACTTCTAATCTTTACCCAATTATCCGGCTCCGTCCGGCGAAAATCCGCCAGTTTATCAAAATCAATTCCTCCGATACGAAAAACCATGGCCATTTCCGATGTACGGTAGCCCTTGTCCAGCGAAGCATCAAATTCAGCACCGGCAGTAGCGAAAATATCGCCGTCACCTGAAGTATCGATGATGACCTTACCCAATACAGCCTGACGGCCGGACTTGCTTTCGAAGATAATTCCCTTAACTGTATCCTTTTCCACGATTGCGGTAGTACCCCAGGAATGAAGAAGCAGTCTTACTCCGGCATCGAGAGCCATGTCGTTTAGAATACATTTAAGGAGTTCAGGGTCGACCATAAGAGCATGTTTCCATTCCGGTTCTTTGGTTTTCGAAAGGTCATGAACTCCATTAACTTTATTCAACTTATCTATCCATTCCTGGCTCTGGCCTGGTGATGGGTTTATCATCAGTACTAAACCACCCGTGGCCATGCCTCCCAAATGCCCATACCTTTCTACTAAAATCGTATCGGCACCTTCTCGTGCTGCCGTAATGGCGGCGGTTACGCCGGCCGGGCCAGCTCCCACAACTACGACATCTGCTTCGGAATAGACTTTTATATCTCTCGCGGCTTCATGAATCATTTTTGTCTTTTTCATAATCCTCGATCTACCTAAAGCATATTTTCATTTTTTATATTTACGAAAGAAAAGGAGGCCGATAATCAAGTCCGAGCAGAGATCGTACTTGTAGATGTAATTTCCCCAGTAAATACCGGAGTTGTTCCTCCTCCTTTTTGGTCAGGGCATCAAATATCAGGTGAATCGATTTCTCAGTTACGGTATTTTCATATACCTCTTTGCCGTTTTCAGTGATTGCTATATATATTTTCCCGTCACCCGGTTTCCTGAATTTCTTGACCAGTCCTTTCTTCGTCATCCTGGTTACCAGGGCAGATACGGAATTTAACTCTTTAACAGTACCCTCCGACAACTGGCCCAGCGATAATTCTCCGTTACTTCTCATCAAGGTATCCAGGATTTTAACCTGCGGGGCACTCATCTGATACTGTCCCAGTTCCATCTCCACAGCTTTTGATATCAACTCTCTCGTGTTATCGAGAAAAACGTATAGACCAATTTGGCCATCTTCTATTTTTCGCATTATCGTCCTTTTTCCGCATATTGTGATGCGTATGTGTTTCTTTATATGAATATTAGACCGCATATATTCTAATCATATAGTTAGGTACGTGTCTATTCCGGATATTTCCCAACACCATTGACAAACTACATATTCTCATGATATATAAGTATACCCATATGTATTCTTATAGGAATTCCTATATGTATTCTTATAAGAGTAATACTCATTTATTACTTTGTCAATCGCTGCAAAAAAACCAGTAACTGAAGGCAAATCATCAATAAAGGAGGAAGGATCAATGGTAGATACCAAATATCCCCCAAGTTGGATAGTAGTCGACCATTTCATACCGGGTTGCACGGAAGAAATGATCGACTGGTGGTGGGTAAATATGGAAAAAGGTTACGAACTATGGTGTCCCGATGAACATAAGGGATTCAAATGGATGACCTTACCGCCGCCCGGGGGACATATCGGTGCTGTTCAAATTGCTAAAGAAAGTATTGATTTTGGCCCTGTGATGGACCTGCGTATCGAATGGGTTGATCCTAATTTTGGGGATCAAGCGCAAAAGGATTTCTGGACATATAGCCACTTACTGACGGCTGGTTCCAGCGGCGCACAACCGGGAACTAAACCGTTTGTCATGCTTTCCCACCAGTGGGAGGCCGTCCCCGGGGGGTGCAAGATGCGTTCCTGTATGCATCGGCTCCCTGGTCCTCCCCCTGGTGGCCCTCCTGGAGGAGGCCCTCCCCGGTCCCGGTGCGTCCGCCCGGTCCGCCAATGGATAAGTTACCCCCGCACCCAGTGGGAAAAAACCATCGGGTGGCGGCTGGCACGACCACAATATCGCCGAAGTCAGTACCTTCAAGAATTTCCTGCCGGCGCTTTGGGGCATCTGGCAGGCAGTAACCGATCCTGCCATTAACCGGCAAGCTTCGTTAAAGATTCGCAAGGAGGGAGATCGGATCATCTACGTCAAGTAGGATGGCCCGGTACGGACATGGAAAAAGGAAACAAAGAACTGGATCGAAAAAATCAACATCAATTACGACACCTGTAAAAGCTGCAAGACGTGCGTGAATGCTTGTTTCGTTGACGTTCTCCGCTGGGACAGCGAAAACAAAAAACCGGTCGTCGCTTATCCTGAAGACTGCGTATGGTGCCTGGCTTGTGAGGCTAATTGTCCGGTCAACGCCATCGAAGTGATTCCGAACGTGCCGGCACCGTTACGGTCGTCGTTCTAAAAAGGAGGTCCAAATTGACTAGATTAGAAGAGCTTGGCGAAATCATCTCTACGGACGTATTGATTATCGGCGGCGGTGTTGGTGGCCTTGCAGCCGCGATCAAAGCGAAAGAAACCGTCCCGGATATCGATGTCCTCATGGTGGAAAAACAGACGGTCGGTTACGCTGGTAAAGCCACCAAAATCGGCGGCATTCTAGCTTTCCTGGGTCCCGGTAACGACGGCAATAAATTCATCGACTTTCAAGTGAGAACCGTAGGTGAATTCCTTAATGACCAGGAAACTCTGACGAAATATGTAGGCGCTACCTATAACGCCATCGAACAGCTCGAGAAGTGGGGCGCAAAGATGGCCAAACGTCCCGATGGACAGAGAGTCATTCTCGGCAGCATGGCCTGGGCGCCGGAGTACTCAAGTACATTTATCGATATCGATTTAATGCTTCCGATGCGCTCGGTCGCGAGCAAACTTGGGACCAAGATCATGAACAAGATCCACGTCGTGGACCTGCTCAAAAACGACGAACGTGTTATTGGGGCGATTGGTTTCGATATCACGAGCGGCAAATTCTATATTTTCAAAGCCAAGGCGACCATCCTTGCGAATGGGAGCTGCGGTTACAAAGTGAGGCGGTTCTGGTCAGCTGGTACCGGCGACGGTATCGCTGCCGCTTACCGGGCGGGAGCCCAGATGCGGAACGCGGAATACGGTAACCTCTACGGCCACGTTGTGTACCAGGACTACGATGCCGGCCAGGTGGGACACCAGTTTCTCGTGAACTCACTGGGCGAGAATCTCGAAAAGAAATACATGCCGGATGCCGGTCCGGCGGGCGTTTTCCTACCGGTCAGGATGGCAGTAGGGCTGGAAAAAGAGATTGTCGAGGGTAGAGGGCCAATCCTGTTTTCGCCACCGCCACCGCCGCCGGGGGGCGGTCCCCCAAGGGGAATGGGAATGATGGGGGGCGGTCTGCCCAAGCTCGGTAACTGGAACAAGCTGATGCGCGAAAAGGAAGAAAAATATGCCGGCTCTCCTCCCTCCGAGCGTTCTATTGCCGTGCCATTCCACGGGGAGCTTTCTTGCGTGCGCGTGAACAGTGACATGAAAACCACCCTCGACGGTTTGTGGGCTATTGGCGACACCAGTTATGCCGGTTCGGCAGTCGCTGGAGCGATAGCGTCGCCCCCGGGCGTGACTCCCGGGTCGGGAATCATGTTCGCTGTCGTAAGCGCCGGTTGGGGAGGCCCTTCTGCGGCACGATACGCCGCTTCGGCCTCAGCCGCAGAGCCAGACCCTGCCGTGGTAAAGCGAGCTAAGGATGGCATCATGGCACCGGTCGAGTCGAATAAGCACTATTCACCGGAAGAGGCGATCGCCTCGCTCCAGGATGTCACAGCGCCAATGAAATACAGCCTCAGGCGTAGCAAAGAAAGACTCCAGGAAGGGTTGGATAAAGTCCAGGGAATCATAGCAAAGCTGCCGGACTTAAAGGCCAAAGATACCCACTACCTGAGCAAATGTCATGAAGTAGTGGCAATGACGACCTGTGCGGAAATGACATTCCGGGCGGCCTTGATGCGGACGGAAAGCCGAGGCTTCCATTTCAGGGAAGATTTCCCCGTACGAGATGACAAGAACTGGCTGAAATGGATAATTATCCAACGAGACAAAAATAACATGGCGGTTCGGACGGAACCGGTGCCGATAAAAAATTATCCGGTAAAACCATAAATGTATAGGGGAGGATCAAATTTGTGAAGAAAACTACTATTACTTGTCATCAGTGTCTTAATGGTGGTAAGTCTATTGCTCGCTTCATGTAATACGGGAAATCAGCAAACGACGACTAATCCTACTACTACTATTCCCCCAACCAAGACCACCGCTCCGCCGATTACTACCAAATCCGACCAGCCGCAGTATGGAGGAACGATCTCGATTATATCGCCACAAGATATCCTTGGCTTTGATCTGTCCTCTAGCCCCAACAGTGGAGCGACTATACCTTATACCAACGACACTCTTATCGGCGGCGACTGGAGTAAAGGCCCGGCCGGGACTAATGACGTTACTTGGACCACCAACTCCGGTTGGTATGGATTGGAATATGAGGCAGGAAGGTTAGCCGAGAGCTGGGAAATTCCCGAAATAGGAACCATGATTTTTCACATCCGGCGTGGTGTTCATTACGCCTTAAATCCCAATAGTGCAGCCAGCCGGTTGATGAATGGCCGGGAAGTGACTGCGGATGACGTGGTATTCACCTTTAAGAGATCCATCACGGAATTCATAGCTTTTCCCAAAATTTCACAACCTGCTTTAAGCAAAACAGCCACCTTTGAAGCAACCGACCAGTGGACCGTGGTCATGAAGACACCGGTAGACGCCTGGACCGGCTTCTTGATGTTTGGGTTGGGAATCGGTACCAGAATAATGGCTCCGGAGGTTATTCAAAAATACGGAAATCAGTTGGACTGGCGCAATTCATCGGGTACCGGGGCTTACATGCTGACCGATTTCGTATCCAATTCCCAGGCAACTTTAACAAGAAATCCCGACTACTGGGGGAAAGATCCAGTTGGGCCCGGTAAAGGGAATCAATTACCTTATGCAGAAACACTTAAGATATTGATCATTACTGATGCGTCTACCCAGATGGCAGCGATCAGGGCTGGTAAAGCAGATGTTTATGCCAATGTAACCTGGGATGATGCCTCCAGTATGATGAGTACAAATCCCAATCTGAAACATGTGGAATATACACCGGATTTACCTAATATTATCGGCATGAGAACAGATAAACAGGAGTCCCCTTTTCACGATGTGAAAGTCCGGCAGGCACTGATGATGGGCCTGGACTTCGATGCTCTCAAAGAGTACTACGGCGGTAAAGCTGAATTAATCAGTTGGCCGATTACCTATCAAACGGGTAATGCCGATCTTATCGACCCACTGGACAAACAACCGGCCGCCGTAAAAGCGTTGTACAGCCACGATGTTGAAGGCGCCAAAAAGCTGCTGGCTGATGCCGGTTATGCCGATGGGTTCCATACTACCGTTATTACATCCCCGGCGACAGCATCAGTCGATCTGTTATCGGCCATCGCATCTCAATGGGCGGAAATAAACGTTGAACTAGAAATACAAATTAAGGAAGGTGTCGTTTTATCGAATATTTCCAATAGCCGCGGTTACAACGACATGTTATATGCCATGGCTCTTGGTTGTGCTACGTATGCCAATATGGCTAATTTTAGAGGGCCCAGTATCTTTAACCGGAGTTATTGGAACGATCCTATTGGAACCGATCCCGTATGTGAAAAGGCTTATGCAGATATACAAAAGGACCTGTTGGTGAACGATGCCAGGTCGAGACAGACATTCCATGACTTAATGCCTTATCTTCTAGAACAGGTTCCTGTGATCGCACCACCAATCCCATATTCTTATAATTTCTGGCAGCCGTGGCTTAAAAATTACCACGGTGAAAGCATGATTGATTACAGCATGGCCTGCCCAATGATTTGGGTCTGGGTTGACCAGGATATGAAAAAATCGATGACCGGGAGATAAAGGTTAAAACTTAAGGTATCAATTTAAGTCAAGATAATTTATTAATATTATGTAAATTATAGCGAAAGGATCCCGCCGGGTAGAGTGGTGTTATTACATCCTGAAAATTATCAGGTTGCTTCCGACAGTCTCTATCCCCTGCGTACTGTCTAGCTTCTCCAAGACAGTATTCCAAAAGCAGTTTACCCGGCGGGATCCAACCCGTGAAAACTGCAATGGCCGAATCGGGAATCGTTTCCGGAGGTTATGAGGAGGTGAAGATTGACTGAACGTTTTAGTTTAGCTGGAAAAGTTGCTCTCGTCACAGGTGGTTCCGGAGGAATTGGTAAAGCGTTAGCTTTTGGTCTTGCGGAGAATGGAGCCGATGTCATTATTGCCAGCCGGGGACTTGCCAAATTACAGGATGTTGAGAAAGACATCAAGAACAAGGGAAGAAACGCCCTGGCGGTTTCGGTAGATATCACGGACCAGAAATCCGTCAATGATATGCTGGTCAACATTCAACAAAAATTTTCACATATTGATATTTTAGTAAATGCTGCCGGGCTGGCGATCCGTAAACCTGCCGATAGTTTTCCGATTGACGAATGGCAGCGTGTGATGGATGCCAATATCCGGGGTACATGGCTTTGCTGTCAGGCAGTTGGCCGGGTGATGATCAAACAGAAGAGCGGTAAGATTATCAATGTATCTTCTGTCCGTGGTAGATATGGACTGCCCTCCGGATACGCAGCTTATTGTCCGAGTAAGGGAGCCGTGGATACTCTGACCCGTACCCTCGCTTGTGAATGGGCTAAGCATAACATAACGGTTAATGCCATTGCTCCTACAGTAGTAGAAACCGAATTGACGAAAGAGCTTCTCGCCGACGTTGAATATGCCAAGACCCTGAAAGCACGCATTCCCATGGGGCGTTGGGCAACAACTGATGATATCGTCGGGCCTTGCATATTCTTCGCTTCAGACGCTGCTAATTTTGTCACGGGGCAAATTTTATATATCGATGGCGGCGTCACTACCTGGTAGTTTTACGATAACTTTTTAAGGAGGAAGATTGGAAATGGCAGAGGTATTAGTTGACCTAAGTCACCCTTTTGGTAACGGTTCACCGCTTTGGCCGTATTTTGCTGATGTCAAGATCGAGCGAATGCATTACCATGCGAAATCTGGCGTATTATCGCAGACAGTAACCACGGTTATGCACTGCACCACCCATGCCGACTCGCCCGCCCATGTTTTTGAAGGCGGCCGTTTTACGCATGAAATTCCCCTTACCTGCTATTATGGAGACGCAGTGATCTGGGATATTCCTAAAAAGAAATGGGAACTGATCACGAAAAAAGATCTGGATGCCGCTAACAAAAAACTGCCGATTAAGGAAGGCGACATCATCATTGTCCATACCGGTTGGAATAAGTACTGGGGAGATAACTCCCAATACTTCAATTATTCACCCGGATTAGGGAAAGAAGCCGGGGAGTGGTTTGTCGCCCATAAGGTAAAGGCAGTCGGCGTCGACCAGCAGGCACTCGACCACCCACTGCATACAGCTATTGGCCCGCATGGCTCCGGCCCGCTGCGTAAAGACATTTGCGACGAATACAAACAGGTTACCGGGCATGAAGTCATCCAGGACTTCCCCGAATGGGAACCGTGCCATCACCTTCTCCTGCGCAACGGTATCCTGGGTTGGGAAAATGTGGGCGGCGATATTGCCAAAGTCGTTGGCAAGAGATGCCGGATCGCCGGTTTCCCCATCCGCTGGTACATGGGTGACGGTTCCATCGTACGTATGGTAGCCTTTATCGACGAAAAAGACCTGAATAAAGTTCCGGACCGTATTTACAAATACGGCACTCAATAAATAAGGAGAGTGCACATATGAAGAAGGTTCGCTTGGACCAGGTGAAGCCGTACGAAGCCGCGGGACATTTTAAAATGACCGCCATGCGGCTGCAAGGTAAGGAAGAGACCGGCATCCAGAAATTCTGGATGGGTTTGTCATATTTCCTCCCCGGCGGCGGAGCAGGCTGGGCATACGAGGATTCGTCTACCGAAAAAGTATACCTTGTTTTAGACGGTGAGATCACGGTCAAGTCTAAAACTGAAGAAATGACCCTGGGGCCAATGGACTCCCTTTATTTAGCACCAAACGAAGGAAGAGAAATTATAAATAAAACGAATAAGCCGGTGACGATGTTGGTAATGGTCACCTACTAAGATAAAGGCAAATACGGATGACAAGCAAGCCGGAAATACTTACCAAACCGCTCAAGGTAGGTAAAATTGTTTTAAAGAACCGTATCATAATGGCCCCAATGGGCATCATGTTGTGGAGTGTCACCGGAGAACCGACACCGACAGGTATCGATTACCATGCCGCCAGAGCGAGAGGCGGCGCTGGTTTAATCACCATTGGTATCGTACAGGTACAAGGAGCGGAGTGGGGAGCATCGCTGCGACTTGATGATGATAAGTTCATCTCCAGCCTTAAGAAACTTACCGGGGCAATTCATGCCGAGAATACACCGGTTATCGCTCAATTACATCACGGCGGCCCTTCGGCTTTTCCAGCGATATCTCCTTCAGGAATACCCGTATTATCCTCCAACCAGGACATCATCGTACCGAGGGCAATGGCCATTGAAGAGATCGAAGACATGCGGGAACGCTATATCGCAGCAGCGGTAAGGGCGAAGGCAGCAGGATTTGACGGCGTCCAACCTCACGGAGCAGCAACCTACCTCTTACAGCAATTCTTTTCCCCGAAAACTAATATCAGGAACGATAGATACGGCGGTAGTTTAGAAAACCGCATGCGGCTGCAATTGGAGATAGTAAAAGGAATCCGTGAAAAATGCGGCCCTGATTTTGTTGTTGGATTTGCCTTAGTAGCATCGGATTATGTACCGGGTGGTATCGTTCTCGAAGAAAGTGTTTCTTTTGGTAAAGCCCTTGAACAAGCAGGAGTCGATTACCTTGATATCCGGGCAGGGACTCACGAAACTTTCGCCGCCTCAGAACAAGGCCGCGGGCACAGTAAATATCAACCTAAAACCGGCATCTGGGAATTTTCGGAGCCTTTCAAGAAAGCAGTGAAAGTCCCGGTATTCTGCTCAACGTCCGGATGTTATGACCCGGCCCTCTGGGAAACAGCCCTTAAGGCCAATCAAGCGGATGCAGTCTCCCTGGCAAAGCCGTTTCTTGCCGATGCAGATTTATCCAGAAAAGTCCTGGAAGGCCGTTATAACGAAGTTCGCCCATGTGTCATGTGTCTTAATTGTCTTGATTTCTTTACCCCGGGCAATATGACTCCATGCAGCATCAATCCCGAGATAGTAATGACCCCATCGTTTCCACAAATGAAAGGACAAAAGCTTACTCCGAAAACGATAGTTATTGTTGGGGGTGGTCCGGCCGGCCTTGAAGCAGCCAGACTGGCGGCATCGAAGGGCCATAAAGTGAAACTCTTTGAAAAAGAGAAGGAGTTAGGTGGCAACCTGATCAACGCCGGCCTTTGTATGGGGAACGACCTGCTGATTAGATTACGTGATTGGATGGTTGGCGAGTGCCGCCGCGGCGGAGTCGAATTCAACCTGGGAAAAACAGCAAACCTCCAGTCAGTCCAGGATGCCAAACCCGATATTGTTATTGTTGCGACAGGATCCGCCAAGACCATCACCCCACCGATCAAAGGTATTGACCGTATTCAAGTTGTAACTCCAAAAGAAATTCTGAATGGAAGAGTATCATCTGGACAGAACATAATTATCCTTGGCGGTGGCTTTATCGGAATAGAAACCGCTATCACCGTTGCCGTAAAAGATGCCAGCAAAAGGGTGACCGTGATTGAGCCCTGGCCGGTACCGGCGCTTGGCTACGATATGTCTACCTTGAACCGGACCTTTGTTTCATTTGTCATGTTACCAAAATACAAAGTAAATGGACTTGTTGGAATAAGGATCGACAAGTTTTCGCCTGGAGAGATTACCGGAACCGACCGGGATGGAAAAAGACAACGTATCAAGGCAGATACAGTAGTGCTGGCTCTAGGTTCACATCCCGACATGAATCTCTATGAATCACTCCGTAGTGGTAACTGGGAACTAAATGCGATTGGAGATTGTGTAAAAGCGAGAAATACCTCGAGTGCTATTTCCGACGCAGCACAACTGGTAAGACAACTTTAACTTATCTTGGAGTAACCGGATGAAAATGAAGGTCAGCGGGCTGCAGCACGTTGAACTGATAGGTGACGTCGCACAGCTTTCCGAATCCGACGGCTATCTGGTCATGAATGTAAAACTGGATAGCCCTGTCGGTTGGACGGCTACGGCAGCCTTAACTCATCGAGATCTGATGACACTGGTCAAACTGCTATTAAAGCCATCGGCCCTCCGCTATATCCTTTTTGGTTTCGGAAAACCACGACCATTAATCAGGAAAGCTGGTAATTTAAGTAGTCTGGAACCTTCGAAGGGTGAAAAACAAATAATGGACAGTGTTATGGAACAACCTATCTGGAAGCCAACTACGGAACGGAAAAAAGCAGCGAATATTACCAGGTTTATCGAACTGGTCAACGAACGGCACAAGCAATATATCGTCACCTACCGCGAGTTGCAGGAATGGTCGGTCAACAATATCCCCGATTTCTGGGCACTTATGTGGGAGTTCGGTGGAATCAAAGCCTCAATACCTTACGAGAGCCCGGTAGCCGATTTTAACGATATGCTTCGTGCAAAATGGTTTCCCGGCGCCCGGCTGAATTTTGCCGAAAACCTGACTAAGGTACCGCGACGACCGTCCGCTCTCATTTTTAAGGGAGAAAACTCCATTTCCAGGCGACTGACATATGCGCAACTCTACGAACAAGTTGCCCGCTTGGCAAAGGCACTGAAAAGAACAGGGGTAAAAGCTGGCGACCGGGTGGCCGGTTTTATGCCTAACATGACTGAAACCGTGGTAGCCATGTTGGCTTCAACCAGCCTGGGAGCTGTTTGGTCTTCCTGCTCTCCTGACTTTGGCCCGAGAGGTATCCTGGACCGTTTCCAACAAATTGCACCGAAAGTCCTGTTCACCGCCGACGGATATTCCTATAACGGAAAGGTTTTCGATTCATTGGAGCGCGTGGCGGCTATACTCCCCGAAATTCCTTCGATCGAGAAAGTCATCGTCGTTCCCTATGTCGGTATCCAGACTAAAATGCCTCCGAAATCAATAAATTACCGTGATTTCATATCCAGCGAGACTACGAACGAAATCGAGTTCGCCCAGCTTCCTTTCGACCATCCGGTATATATCGTTTTTTCTTCCGGTACGACCGATAAACCAAAATGCATCGTGCACCGGGCAGGTGGCATTCTGATACAACACCTCAAAGAACTGATTCTGAACACAGATATGAAACGGGAAGATACGATATTTTATTACACCACCTGCGGCTGGGTGATGTGGAACTGGATGGTCAGTTCACTATCGCAAGGCGTAACGATCGTTCTTTATGATGGTTCTCCCTTTTATCCGGATAATGAAGCTATGTTCAATATCGTCCAGGATGAAAAGGCATCTCTCTTTGGTATCAGTCCAAGGTACCTGGCGGCGGTCGAAAAAGCCGGGGTAAAACCGGCTGCAAGTCATGACCTGAGTCACCTTAAGACTATGATCACCACAGGTTCGCCGCTTAATATCGAGAACTATGAATATGTTTACCGGGACATCAAATCGGATGTATATCTAAACAACATATCCGGAGGCACTGAAGCCATCGCCTGTTTCGGCATTGGCAATCCCATACAGTCCCATTTACGCTGGAGAAATGCAGGGGCTCGGCCTGGGCATGAAGGTAAATGTTTTCGATCCCGGAGGTCAAGCCTCTGGTCGGCCAGGAGGGTGAACTGGTATGTACCGCTCCCTTCCCTTCCATGCCGCTCCAATTCTGGAACGACGAAAACAACCAAAGATATCGAAGTACCTATTTCGACATGTACCCGAATGTATGGCGACATGGTGATTTCGCCAGAATTACGGAAAGAGGCGGCCTCATCATCAGCGGACGGTCTGATGCTACGCTTAAACCGGGGGGTGTCAGGATAGGTACCGCCGAGATATACCGGCAGGTTGAGACCATTGCTGAAGTCCAGGATAGTGTCGTCATCGGCCAGGATTGGGAAGGCGACGTCCGTATTATTCTGTTCGTAAAGTTGGCTCCCGGAACATCATTTCAACGATACTCTCGTACAAAAACTTAAAACAGTCATCCGGAACAACGCTTCGCCGCGACATGTTCCGGCAAAAATAATTCCCGTTGCTCGATATTCCTTATACCGTAAACGGGAAAAAGGTGGAACTGGCAGTACGCAATATCATCCACGGCAAACCGGTTCAGAACCGGGAAGCTTTAGCGAATCCCGAAGCACTCGAGTTATATAAAAACATCATGGAACTCCAGTCATAACAGAAGCGATGGAATAATTGTGATGTCGATCGACTACTCTAAAGAAAACAAGATTGCTATTTTCACGATAAACCGTCCGCAAGTCCTGAATGCACTTGACCTTCAAACACTAAGCGAACTCAGTGAAAAAATAGCTGATTTCTGTAATGACCCAAAACTGCAAGTTGGTATCATTACTGGAGCAGGAGAACGGTCGTTTTGCACCGGTATGGACTTAAAGAGCACCATCGGAGTGCCGGTAGATTCTCTTTTCGGTGAAGGTACGTTTGTCCGGGGCCTTGATGTACAAAAACCCCTCATAGCGGCGGTCAATGGTTATGCTTTCGGCGGAGGGCTGGAAATCGCCCTGACTTGCGATATCCGGATTGCCTCGGAAAATGCCCTTTTTGGCCTTACGGAAGTAACCATTGGCCTGATACCTGGATGGGGCGGGACGCAGCGGTTGCCGCGATTACTTCCCCTGGGTAAGGCAATGGAAATGGTGTTGATGGGCAAACGGATCAACGCCGGTGAAGCTTTACGTATAAATTTAGCTAATAAGGTGGTACCATTAAGCAGCTTGATGACAACCGCAAAAGAATGGGCGAATCAGATCAGTGAGTTGGATAGTACCACTTTCCGCCTGGTCTTAAAACAATGGAAAAGCAGTTAAAATAGCTTACAGAGTAAACCTTATAATAAATACATGGCTGAACATTAACGGTATCAGGAGGGATTAAGTGAAAAAGATCATCGGCCTGTCTTTCGGTAGAAAAAACGGCAACAGTGAGGCCTTTTTAAAAGCAGCATTGATGGCCGCACAGGAAGACGGCGTGGAATCGGAGATAATCCGGGCGCTGGACATGAAAATCCTACCCTGCACCAGCTGTGGGGCATGTTTTAAGAGTCCCAGGTGCCCGCATGATGACACCGATTGGATACTGGAAAATACGATGCTGGGAGATGCGGCGTTGATCGTGGCCGCTCCGGTATATCATATCCGGCCACCGGCGACTCTGGTATGTGTCAGTGAAAAACTAAACCACGTCTTCCTAAAAAATCCTTACGTACATGAACGCAAGAAATTATCGGCTGCTATTTCAGTCGGCGGTTCAGGTTATGACGGTTGGACCAGCCTCGGTTTACCTATTGTTCATCTGTTCCTACAGCACTTCTCCACGATCGTCGACCAGGTCCAGATCAATCACTGTGCCGATAAAGGCGCCGCCCTGACACCTGATAACCAGTGGGCGGTCGACCGGAGCCGGCAGCTTGGACACAACCTTGTCAAAGCCATGGGCATACCCTTTGAAAAAGTTAAGTACGTCGGTGAAGAATCGCCCATCTCCTGCCCGGTCTGCCACTGTAATGTATTCTACCTGGAAAAAGGTCTGCCCGATATTGCGTGTCCTACCTGCCAGATACACGGAAAGGTATCCTACGCCGGAGGCAAGTATAAGGTTGCCTGGAATGCGGAGGATATCCAAAATCCTCGCTTCTCCACGGCCAAACAGCATCACCATATGGAATGGATCATGAACCATGCTAAAGAAGAAGGCCCCCAGGTTGCCATGCCGGAAACCCAGGCGAAATTGAAACAATATGAAGCTTATGGGAAATACCTTAAACCTGAGAAAAAAGGCGCGAAGTAAGGAGCATTGAGATGAAACCATTACAATGCGATATCGCCGTTTTATCCGCAGGGACTGCCGGACTAGCCGCGGCTGTAACTGCCGCTGAAGGAGGCGCCAGTGTCATTGCCATCGAGAAAGCCGCACACACCGGCGGCACCGCGCTCCGGGCAAACCAGATTTTTGGCGTCGAGAGCAGCCTCCAGCGTATCCGGCAATATACCCTCTCAAAAGAAGAAGCTTTTCGCATATATATGGATTTTACGCAATGGGCAGTAAATGCCCGGCTGATTAAAAATCTCATTGATAGGTCGACCGGTACACTGGAATGGTTGGAGGGGATGGGCGTGGAATTTATCGACCTTACTTCCCACGGCCCGGGTGGGTATTACACTGCCCATATTATTAAGCCGAATCCGCCCCGGCCGGGCTTGGGTGGTGCCGCTACCGTGATACGCCTATTAACAAAAAGAGCGGAAGACATGGGAGTCCAGATAATTCTAAAGACAACGGTAAAAAAGATCTTGAAAGAAGGCGGACGAATCGTTGGTGTCGTGGCCGAAAACAGGGAAGGAGAAACTATCCAGGTCAATTGTAAGGCAGTAATCCTGGCAACCGGCGGTTTTGGCGGCCATCACCGGGCACCTTTTGGCATTCCAGGGGTGGTGGGAGACGGACTTAGAATGGCCAGCGAAGTGGGCGCTGAGGTTACTGAAGGCACGATGCCGCCGCCGAGGGGTGGGGATTACCGGGCATCTGCCGGTAACTTAGCCAACCCTATGATCTCCTCCTTTGGCCACCCACACCTCATGGTAAACCTGGACGGCGAGCGGTTTATCAATGAAGAGATTGCGGTCACTACTCCCTTTGGCGGCAACGCCGTTTCATTGCAGAAAGACCGGTGCGCTTTCCGCATTTATGACGAGGATATGAAAGAGTATTTTATCCGGAACGGGTTGGATTTTCCCATGGGTTTCGGTATTGCCCAGGCAAGCATGCCGACGACAAAAATAGACCGGGCAGATTACGAAGCTGAAATCAAGAATATCATCGATAACGGTTCGAACATGGTATTCGTAGCTGATTCTATTAAGGAATTAGCGGCCAAGACCGGTATCAATCCTGTAGGCTTAAAAAATACTCTTGAAGAATATAATAAATGCTGCGAAACAGGCCGCGACTCCTTTTTCAATAAAAAGGCCAGGTATCTCAATCCGGTAAAACGGCCGAAATTCTATGCCTCCAGGACTTTCGGCAGCACTGGTACCCCCGAGGGAATAAAGATCAATTATAAGACCGAGGTCCTGGCCAGGGATTTTGCAGTGATTCCTGGGCTTTACGCTGCCGGAATGGAGGTCGCCAGCAATCTGTATAAAGATATTTATCCCAATGTATTACCCGGTAATGCCATGGGGTTTTCCCTTGGTACCGGCCGCATTGCTGCTGTAAATGCGGCTGAATATATTAAAACATTGAGATGAAATATGGCCAACGAGATATTAGTTAAATCATGCCAATTTGATACCGAACGCATTGAGGTAGTATTTCGCAAAGCACAACCATTAGATACGCAAAATCGTGGCATTGAACTGCAAACACCCTCTAAAATAGTGTTTAAACCCGGTATCACAATCCTTACAAAGGGGACTGCTTTTTTCAAAGACAGCCTCCCACTGCCCTGCGATATCAGGTGGGAACGTGATGTCGCGGTAAAAATGAGAGACGGTACTACCCTTTACGCTGATATTTTCCAACCTGTTGAAGATAATAAGATACCAGCTATTTTAAGCTGGAGCCCTTATGGAAAAACTATCCCCCAGGAAGCCCCGCCCGGCGTCGCACCTGGCGCTGTTTCCGGCCTGCAGAAATTCGAAGGGGCCGACCCTGCCTACTGGTGTAACCATGGCTACGCAGTGATCAATGTTGACTCGCGTGGCTCATTTTACTCTGACGGAGATATCGAATTTTGGGGCACCTCGGCGGCTAACGACTGTTATGACTTTATCGAATGGACTGCGGGACAGAAATGGTGCAGCGGCAAAGTTGCCATGTCCGGCAATTCCTGGCTGGGCATAATACAATGGTTCGCCGCAGCCCAAAACCCACCTCATCTGGCTGCAATCGCCCCCTGGGAAGGCCATATCGATCTATACCGTTGTGATGTCCTCCGTGGAGGAATTATAGATACGGCCTTTAACAACTTTAATACCAGTACCCAAATCGGCCAAAATTACATTGAAGATATGGCCGTCATGGCAGAGAAATACCCGTTGATGAACGGTTATTGGCAGGATAAACGTGCCCGGCTTGAGGACATTAAAATACCGGCTTATATCGTCGCCAGTTGGGGCGGGCACCAGACGATCGATGCCTACCGTTGTATCTCGTCGCAAGAAAAGTGGCTGCGGGTGCATAACACAGGTGAATGGCCCGACTATTATGAGTACGCCGACGATCTACGGCATTTCTTTGACCATTTTCTAAAAAATGAGAAAAATGGCTGGGAAAAAACGCCCCGGGTCCGTCTTTCTATCTTGAACCCTGGCGGTACTGACCAGGTCAACCGTCCGGAAAAAGAATGGCCGTTGGCGCGTACCAAATACGAGAAACTTTACCTTGATGCCGCCAAAGGTGCTCTTTCTACTAATAATGTTGCCGCAGAGTCGTTTATCCGTTATAAAGCCGACGATAATCATAGTGAAGCTGTTTTTACCATCGACTTTAAGGAAGATACCGAATTCGCCGGGTATATTAGTCTCCATTTGTGGATCGAGACTGATACTGCCGATGATGCCGATGTATTTGTGCTTTTACATAAGCTGGATGCAGCGGGTAAGCCGGTGGTGGGAGGCTTTGGCTATATCGGCCCGGATGGCCGGCTCCGTGCATCGCACCGCCGTTTGGATACTTCGAAGTCGACTCCCTGGTTCCCCTATCATCCTCATGACCGGGAGGAATTGCTTAAACCCGGCCAGGCAGTCCCGCTTGATATCGAGATACGCCCTCTTGGTAAGAGATGGCAGGCCGGAGAAAAATTGAAGCTGATAATAGCCGGCTACAATATCCTGGGACGCTTTCGCGGAGGTCCTCCCGGTGGTACGAGTTTACCCGGTCCGCAAACCCGTAATAAGGGATACCATGTCATCCATACCGGCGGCCATTATGATTCATATCTGATGATGCCCAGGGTAAAATAGAGTTAGTAGCTGGAATTAGGATGTGTTTCCTTAAGTGGATTTTGCTTGTGTTATAATCATTCCGCCGTTGCTGGAAATACGGCAATTTAACTGGACAAAAATATTGGACTGGAAACAGGTTCTGGGAATTTTTGCAGGCGCGCTCATAGCGGTATCTTTTGTCCCGCAAATCTGGAAACTTTTTAAACTAAAAAGTGCTAAAGAGATCAGCCTGCCTTTTTCCTTGATGCAATTGTTGGGCGGGGTGTTATTTTTAGTCTATGGAATAATACTGTCTCTCCCCGCGCTGATCATCACCAATATCGCCAATACTATCCTGGTCGGCCTGATACTATTCGCTAAATTAAGATACGGTAAAAGTTGATCATAAAACGACCTTCAATACCCTAATCAAATAAATACATATCTTATTAAAACGAGGAGGCAACAATGTCTGAAGCTACAATTTATGAGAAAAAGGACCACATGGCAATCTTAACCTTGAACCGGCCGGAAGCGATGAACGCCATGAATGCTGCCATGCGCCGTGAGATGGGCCAGGCATTCGTCGATTTCCGTGAAGACAATGATTCCTGGGTATTGATCGTCACCGGTGCCGGAGACCGGGCATTTTGTGCCGGTATGGACTTGCGCGAAATGGCCGCCGGCCTGGCTAACCGAGGGCAGGGGATGCCTCAGCAACCTCATGAACCTGAAATAAGTCTCATGGCTGGCAACACCGGGATATGGAAGCCGATCATCGCCGCCATCAACGGGGTGGCCGTTGGGGGCGGTTTGGAAACTGCTCTTGCCTGCGATATCCGTATCGCCGCTGATAGCGCCCGTATGGGCCTTTCGGAACCGAAACGTGGCATCATACCGGGGGGCGGTGGGCTTGCGCGTTTACCACGCCTTATCCCGCTGGGTGCCGCTATGGAAATCATGCTTACCGGCGACCTGATCACAGCCCAGGAAGCTTACCGCATCGGCCTGATCAACCAGGTTGTCCCTGCGGCAGAATTATTAACAGCCGCGAAGAAGATGGCGGAGCGCATGATGGAGTCAGCTCCTCTAGCCTTACGTGCGATCAAAGAAACTGTGATGAAAACACGCCATCTGTCGCTCGAAGAAGCCTTGCCTGCCCGTTTCGGGCCTAATGTCATGGCCAGTGAAGACGCCCGTGAAGGGACGGCTGCTTTCGGCCAGAAGAGGAAACCAGCCTGGAAAGGTAAGTAGGAACCGGTACATGGCAGAACTCGAAAAGAAAAATACCGGGCCTTTAGCCGGACTCAAAGTCCTGGACCTGACGGAAGAACGAGGCCTCTACGCCGGCAAGGTACTGGCTGATATGGGTGCCGATGTCGTCTTGATCGAAAAACCCGCCGGCAGCCGTACCCGGAGCCGCGGCCCTTTCAAAGGAGATACTCCGGGTACCGAAAACAGCCTGTATTTCCTGAATTTTAATATGAACAAGAGGGGCATCACCCTGAACTTCGATAGCCCTTCCGGCCGTGACCTTTTCCAGAGATTGATTAAAGGTGCAGATGTTGTCATCGAAGATTCTCCGGTGGGAAGGATGCATACCTTGGGGCTGGACTATCCGGCCTTAGCCAGTATAAACCCCCGGTTGATCATGGCTTCGATCACCGGGTTCGGTTCCACCGGGCCATATGCTCAATACAAAGCACCCGACATCGTCAGTATGGCGATGGGCGGGCTTACTTTTGTCAACGGCCCGCCTGATGCCGCACCGGTTACTGCACCTTGCGAGCAGTCCTATCATACAGTATCCGTCACCGCTGTTTTTGGCATTATGACCGCTCTGATCCTCCGCAATAAGACCGGGAAAGGCCAGTTCATCGACCTCTCCGCGCAACAGGCAGTCGAGACGGCCACCGGCGGCGCCTGGTTTTATAGCACGATCTCCAGTATCCACGGCCGGTCCGGTAGCCAGTTTGGTGCTGTTCCCGGCCGTATTTTTCAGTGTAAAGACGGGTATGTCCATATCCTGACTATCCGCACCAACCATTGGCAAGGACTGCTGGAAGTTATGGGTAATCCGGAAATATTCCGGGAAGAGAAATGGCTGACTATGGAATTCCGCAATGCCAATCCCGATATCATTGATGCCTATGTTACCGAGTTCACCATGGCCCACAACAAGATGGAAATCGTCGAGATGTGCCAGGCCCGGGGCGTCCCCTGCGCCCCCGTCAATACACCTGAAGATTTATTCAATGACCCTCATATCAAGCGAAGGGGGGTTTTCACCGATATCGAACACCCGGTGGTCGGCAGGTTTCCCTTTGTCCGGCCGGTATGCAATTTCAGTAGTACCAGATGTGATATTAACCGGCCGGCGCCGCTGCTGGGCCAGCACAATTACGAAATATATGAGCAGGAACTAAAATTGAGTGAACCTGAGATGGTTAAACTGAAGTCCGAAGGAGTGATTTAGGGAAATGCCGTTAGCCTTAGAGGGAATAAGAGTCCTGGACCTTACGGACGCTGTCTCCGGGCCGTTTTGTACGATGCTGCTCGGCAATTGCGGCGCCGAAGTAATCCGTATCGAATCGATGCGCCATCTCGGTTTCCGCGGCAATCCTTCGGGTGGTTCACCATTCGGCAAAGATGCCAAGATAGATCTCAGTCAACTGATCACACCCAACTTCGCCCGTTACAACCTGGATAAACTGAGTGTCATGCTGAACCTCACCAGGCCGGAAGGGAAAAATATCTTCATGAAATTGGTTGGTATCAGCGATGTCGTAGTGGACAATCTCAGCTTCGGCGTGATGAAAACATGGGGACTGGACTACACAGAGCTCAAACACGTAAAAAATGATATTATCTATGCCAGCCTGCCTTCGCTGGGCGAAGGGCCGCACGCTAAATGGACCACCTGGGGCATGAACCTGCTGGCATTTACCGGATTTGCTAATATCTGGGGCCATCCCGATACCCCCATGGAACAAAGAGCCTCCAGCAACACCTATCCCGACTACGTCGCCGGGACGTTGGCCGCGGCAAGCATCCTCGCTGCTATATATCATCGCGGCATCACCGGTGAAGGACAATTTATTGAGATTTCCCAGACCGACTCAACAGTCGCTTTACTCGGCCCGGTTTATCTTGATTACTTTATCAATCAATGTTCTCCCAAGCCAGTAGGAAACCGGCATCCCCAGTTCGCTCCCTATAACTGCTATCAATGTAAAGGTGCCGACCGCTGGTGTGTAATTGCCACCTTCAATGAAGAAGAATGGCAAAATCTCTGCCGTGTCGTCGGCAAGCCGGAATGGGTTCGCGAACCAAAATATGCTACGGTGGAAGCCCGGTTGCGTAATGCAGAGGAATTAGACAAGGGCATCACCGACTGGACCATTCAGCGGACACCGCACCAGGTAATGAAGCTGATGCAGGCCGCCGGGGTAGCGGCAGGAGCCGTACAGAACAGTGAAGACATGTACTACGACCTGCAGCTCCGGAATGCCGGCTACATGATCGATGTGGAGGTCGGCCGCCAGGGCAAAATGACTTTCGACGGGCCGCCGCTGTTCTTATCCGAAGGGCAAAAAACCAGGACGGATAAAGCCCCGCTGCTCGGTGAGCATAATGATTACATTTACCGGAAATTGCTTGGGTTGAACGATGAAGAAATCGAAAGATTGGTTCAAGCCCAGGTAATTTATTAAGCCTGAATCGAATCAGTTAAATCTACTTACAAAGGCTCCGTACGTCTAGCCAGATGTACGGAGCCTTATTTTACCTTAATCCGGGTTTTACTTCCCTGTGAATTTAGCATCCCGGCGGGTATTCATCGAGGTTAAACCTTCATTGACATCTTTTGTGGTCAATAAGGCACCGGCCACAGCCGCTTCCATAAACAACCCGGTCCGCTGATCGGCTTGCTGTCCGTAGTAGAACGCCGCTTTTGCCATTTTCTGGGCTAATGCCGGCCCTGCAGCCAATTTCCGGGCCATCTCCATGACCACGGCATCCAGTTTATCCGGTTCCACAACTGAGTTAACGATTCCCCAGTCAAGAGCTTTCTCAGGCGGGATAGCATCAGATAATAAAACAGCCTCTTTCGCCCTGGTAACACCTACCTGACGCACCAGGCGTTGGATACCGCCTAAGCCAGGGACGATCCCCAGCGTCAATTCGGACAGCCGTAACTGGGCTTTTTTACTCATCACCCTGAGATCGCAAGCCAGTACGAGTTCTAAACCGCCCCCGATTGCCGGGCCATTTATGGCCGCGATTACGGGTTTTGAGTAGGTCTCGATACGGGTGAACAGGTTTTGTCCGGCTTCGGTAAAGGGCAGCAAGACATTTAAGTCTTGTGAAGCAAAGGTCGAGACATCGGCGCCGGCGCAGAAATTACTACCCATTCCGGTGATAACCACGCTACCGACATCCGTCCGGTTCTCCAATTCAGTTAAAGCTTTATCGATTTCCTGCAGGAAATCATAATTAAGGGCATTTGCCTTGTTTGCGCGGTTGAGGGTTATTTTTGCTACCCGTGATGCGGAGTCGACACTTACGACGACAAATTCATACTGGCCCAGCCCGTAAGAATAGAATCCTTGCCCGGATTTACGCCCCTGCTTGCCATCGGCAACCATTTTCGACAAATATTCGGAGACTTTATACCGCTCTTCTTTATAAGTGGTATACAACCTATCCAGTTCAGCGACTATTTTGTCGATACCCATGGAATCTGCCATCCGTAGAATGCCCCGGGGGTAATTGAGACCGTGAAGTACGGCACGGTCTATTTCTTCCCTGGTGGTGGAACCCGTCTCCAATAGCTTGGCACATTCGTTGATTCCATTAGCCAGAACACGGATCGGGTCAAAGGCTGCTCCGGCATTCATCGGTATTTCGTTAACCTTACCCTCGGACCAATCGTAAAAACCACGGCCTGTCCGTTTCCCTAAATGACCGGCCTTGAAGGCTTTCGTTACCAGGGGGGCAGGGCGGTAACTTTCACCAAAACTTTGCTGAAAAGTCTCGCATACATGATACCGGGTATCGATAGCTCCACCCTGGATAACATCATCGATCTCCAGCAACCCCATCGGTAAACCAAGTTTGTACCTGACCGCTGAATCAACTACAAAGGGGTCTTTTGCTTCTCCCTGACTTACCGCCCAATCAGCTTCTTCAGCCATCATTACCCAGATGCGGTTTACCAGGAATCCCGGCCCATCTTTGACGTGGACGATTTCGCGTCCCATCTTCTTCCCGACAAAATCGGCGATGGCGATCGTCTCGGGAGATGTCTTTTCCCCCTGGATAATTTCCAAAAGCAATAAGACGACCGGCGGATTGAAGTAATGCGTCCCGATGATCCGGTCCGGATATTTTGCTCCTTTTGCCATCTCCGTGATACTTAAAGAAGAAGTATTTGTGGCATAAACCGTGTCTCTTGGGCTGAAAGCCGAGGCTTCAGCGAAAACTTTCTGCTTCAGTGACATTATTTCCGGTACGGCTTCAATGACATAGTCGGCATCATGAACCGCTTCCTTAAGGTCAATGACAAACTGCATCCGGCTCATAATCTGTTGCTTGGCTTCTTCAGTTAGACGGCCGCGCTTGATCCGGCGGTCGAAATTTTCCAGGATTATCTGTTTACCTCTATCCAGGGCTTTCTGATCGATATCCCGCATTTTCACATTGAATCCAGACTCAGCAGCCAAGGACCCGATCTGGGCGCCCATGGAGCCGGCTCCCAGTACGACGAAATTCTTGATTTCCTTCATTATTCTCCTTCTTAATCGACTAGATACGCGTATTACCTGTATCGGTTGCTAAAAATACGGCAAGACATGAAAATTGAAACCGATGATTGTTCCCGGAGTAGCTTTCAATACTCTATTTGCTGATTTGGTATAGTTGATTCAGTTTAGTTAGTTTATCGGGATCGCTTTCAACAAATACCCTGACCTGGGTAATCTTGATATCATTATTAGCATCTATTTTTATGTTGTAAAAAACATTTAATTTCAATTCTAACAAAACCTTACCCGTAGCCCTATCAACAGCTTGCGTTTTTACCAAGGCACCAACTTCTTGTTGCCGCTCATCGATATAAAGATGTTCCAGCAATAACCAGTCCTGGACAGCAGGATGTGCCAGGCACCTTTGATACCATTGTTCACGGCTGGTTACCCCGTCAGCAGGAAAAGAGAGTTCAGGTGCATAATACTTATCCATCACACGGTGAGTCTCGACAGCTTGTCCATACTGGGAATAAGCATGGAAATATTCCTTCATAAAACTCACTATTTCATCATACATCGATGTGGTTGCTCATCTCCTTGCTTCCAATCTAAAAAGTAAACGGTTACTCAATGGTGCATTACCGTAGACCCAGTAGCTTTGCCGGATTCTCCTTTACCATTATCTCGATTTCCTTAGTTGATAATCCGTTACGCAACAGGATCGACATAAAGAACCTCATACCTTCGGCGGGCGGGAAATTCCAGTATTGCCCGAGGTCGGTACTCATTATACAATGCTCCACGCCGATAGTTTTGATCATTTTGACCCTTTCTTGCGGGTCATGACAAAACTCAGTCGGTAGCATAGAAATAATAGTCTGCTCGATAAATGCTCCCATTTTAGCTAAACGGCAAAGTTCTTCTACGGTATATGCTTTATCAACAAATTCGAAATCGGATGGATGAGTAATAACTATCTTATCAATGCCTATCTCACAGGCTTTCTCGACCAGAGCGAAGCCTTCTGGCGGCGAAATATGCCCGCTCGCCAGCACCATCTTGTGCTCTTTAATTATATCCAGTATTTTGCTTATTTCCGGCAGCAATTTACCTTTATTATTTAGGATTGAAAAACCGTCTCCCTTCAAGTTCATGCCAAGCTTACTCATCTTCGCGCGAGAATTACTTGAAGAAAATGTCGGCATCCAGGCGATCTTCGCCCCCATCGCCGCATGCCGCTCCAGAGCTTCGGCGTTAAGGCCGCCGATTTCGTAATCAAGGCAAATACTGCCGAATACCGCAACTTCCGGAACAAGCTGCCCCACCGTCACCGCTAGTGGGGTAGTCGGGTAACTGTGGTTTTTTATTACAATTGCCCGCATCCCGGTTTGACGTGCTTGTTTTGCTGCTTCCAAAGCGTCGACCCGGCAAGTAAAAACATCCGGGCCGGAATGAAGATGCATATCTACAGCACCATGTAATAACTCATCAAGGGTAGGTTCTGCCATCAAATCCTCCTTTTAGCCGATAATATTACAGACTAACCCGTAAGATTCTACCAGATATTTCAGTTCCTTCATTCTTTCGTCAGAGATCAATGGAATCCCTTGAATCGGGTAGAAACGATCCAGGCTGGCGTACCTGGCTTCACCAAGATGGTGTAATGGTAAAAGGTCTATTTCCACCAAAGACGCCAGGCTTTGTGCAAATTCGCAGGTAACCCCGATATTTGATTTATCATCGTTAAAACCCGGTATTACTGGAATCCTGATATAGACAGGCACCTTTCTTTTTGAAACCATTTTAAGATTGTCGAGTATTAGTCTGTTTGAAACCCCGGTGAATTCTTTATGCCTATCTTCATCCATCACCTTGATATCCCAGAGGAAAAAACTAACGTATGGCAGCGTCATTTCGACGTCACCGGATGATACATAGCCACAGGTATCAACCCCGGCATCTATCCGGTTTTCAGCTAATGCCTTTAGCAGAGCCATGGTAAAATCTATCTCCAACAAGGGTTCACCGCCGGATAACGTGACCCCGCCGTGAGAATGTTTAAATGCAATTTCGTCTTTTTTCGCTTCTTTTACGATTTCTACAACCGTCATCATTTTACCGATGACCTGTAAAGCTCCGGTATTGCATACCAGGGTGCATTTACCACAGGCATCACAGGCATTCCGGTCAATGCTCAATGCCGTTGCGCTTAACTTAATGGCATTATGGGGGCAGACCTCTAAACACCGGTTGCAGTGGATGCATCTGGCCGGGTAAACAGCGATTTCCGGGCTGTCGGCTTGCGATTCCGGCGTCGAGCACCAGATACAGCGCAAAGGGCAACCTTTGAACTGAATCAACGTCCGGATCCCGGGCCCGTTGTGCACCGTCATCCGGGATATATTTATGACGAGCCGTTTTTTCGTAGTAGTATCGATAAAACCAGGCCTTCCGTTTTTAGTTTACCAGCCCTGCTGCTCGGTCCGGTTGATAATATCCATCTGCTGGTTAGGACTAAGCTCCGTAAAATATGCAACATAGCTGGCTACCCGCACCAGCAAGTCCCGGTGTTTTTCCGGTTCTTTTAAAGCATTACGCAGTAATTCTGCGGATATAATGTTGAACTGTACATGGTAGAGGCCTAACTCTTCACAAGTCCGGATGAAAGCTGCGAATCTTTCCAGGTCGGCTTCGGTGGTAAACAGACTCGGGTTCAACCGTATATTAATCAAGCCGCCCAGCGCCCACCGGTGCGTCGGAAGTTTACTAAAGGATTTAACGATGGCACTGGGGCCGTTCCGGTCGGCACCCTGGACCGGGGAGCAAGTATCAGCTACCGGCAGGGGATGTTTACGGCCATTCGGAGTAGCACCAACCAGTTCACCAAACTGGGTACTGGCTACGGCCACTAAACCACCCGCCAGGTATCTTCCACCCCAGCTTGGGATCAAGTCTTTTCTGGTATTAAGCCAATCGATCAGGTCGGCCCAAACATTGGCGATCCATACCGCCCAATCATCGGCATAATCGTCGTCATTGCCATATTTCGGTACACCATTAACGCAAAGCTGCCGCAGATCTTCATATCCTTTCCAATTTGCATTCACTGCGGCGATCAACTGATTCCAGGTAACCTTATGCTCACGGAAAATGAGCTTATCAATCACTCCAAGAGAATCCGCAGCATCGGCAATACTGGCCAGTAAGAAACCGTATACGGTATACCAGGCACCACCACGTGTAATATCCCTCCCCCTGTCGATGGGCCCTTCAGCAAAGGCGGAACAGAAAGGAGCCGGATACCACTGGCTCTGGTTTTCCTTAAAAACCTTCTCAGCTTTAGCCATGTATTCGCCCCAGTAAAATACCTGTTTACGATAGGCTTCTTTCACCTGTTCCATCGATTCGAATTTTCGGGGATCGCCGGTCGCCAGGCCGATCTGCTTGCCGCAAACCGTGCATTTACCATTGCTTAAGACGAGTTCCATCCACTTCGAAGCCAGGGCTATCGATTCATACCCGTTATCCATGGTGATATAAGGCAAACCGATCTCCGAACACCCAGCCACAGCGAACTGCCGCCAGTCTTCCACGGTGAGGTCGGGATAGGCCTTGGCCGACATCTGGATGCCTTTACGGTCACCGATGAACTTCGGGTAACCCAGTCCAAGACGGATGAGTTCCGTCGCTTTTTTTAGATATTTCGCCGGAGTTCCTTCCCATATACGCATAGCAAATTCCGGTTGATTTAGACGTAGCTGCTCCATCGCTTCCAGTACCAGTAGGGTGACCTCGTTGCAAGCATCACGGCCTTCCCTGGTCTGCCCACCGATCACCATCGTCTGCGCCAGCCCCTGCCCGGTTGCCCATTGTGACCATTCGTAGTTAAGGGCCCATGCCGGCTCATTGAATTTCACCAGGAAGCATTCCAGCAGTTCGAGGGCATCTTCACGGGTCATTTTCTTTTCGTCTTCTACTGTTTTCTTGTAGAAGGGATACAGTATCTGGTCGACCCGGCCAAGGAAATGTATGGCAAAGGTTGCATGTTCCATCCAACTTAGCGAGAACATAAACCAGAATGACTGCAGTGCTTCCCACCAGTTCCGGGCTGGATTTTCAGGCACCCAGTCACACACCTCTGCAATACGCTCCAGTTCCTTCTTTCGCTTCGGATTGCCTTCTTGGGCTGCCATTTCACGTGCCAGTCCGGCATATTTATGAAAATATTCCGTCGCCGCATCAAGTGTGATGAGGACGGCATCGTAAAATTCTTTTCTCTGTTTCCGGTCAAAATGGTGATATGGCTGATCCAATTCCGCCATTTTTTCTATGACCTCCGCCCGGACCCCTTTTATCCCTTTATAGAGAACTTTATCGAAATTAATGAACATATGGCCGGCTTCCCTGGTCATCGACACATCGCCGATGATGGGAATATGGGGACAGGAGGAGACTCCCGGTGCTGTATGTTCCAGGATATCCGGATCGACATTATTCAGATTATATTCAAAAAGGGACAGGGGCTTGCCTTTAACCGCCGGAATGATTTCCTCTTTTAATTCTTTGCGTTCCTCCGGGTGAATCAATATCCTGTCATAAGGCCTGATAGAGAAATCCTTGACCGGGTCATCCATCTCGGCTGCGATCGAATTGATATTCGCCGTGGTAACAAATGCAGAGCGTGGTTTACTCCCTACGGTGCCGACGATCAGCTCATCATCCTGGATTTTGATGCTTTTTTCTTTCAGAAATATTTCCAGAAAACGGGCCCGTTGTATGATTGAAGGTTGGTCTTGATACCGGCTATAAGCCTTGAGTTCGGCCCGGATTCGTTCCAGACAAATCTCGGCTTCTTTGCGTACTCTATCGCGGGCCTTTTTCACCCGTTCCGAACGGATAGGTTTAAATACTTCCTGCCAACTGCCGACTTTGTTAGCCGACTTATTACCAAGTTCGATCGCCATGACCCACCTCCGGCACCATCGCTCCTGCTGAATTTTCTTTTACATCTATATTTTATATCAAACCCGCTGCCCTTAGCTCTTCCAAAGGCCTGGCGCTTTTTACCTCTTCAACCAACTGCAGCGCCGGTTTAGGATAAGCTACCACGCCTGCTTCACGAGATGGTAATATGATGGTAGAGAAGCGCGGCGGCATCGATACGATACCATTTTGGTTCTTCGCCCAGGCTTCTATATCGACACAGGCTTTTTTCCCTTCCATATACTTTTTAACCACTTTCCCTTCCAGGATAGTGGTATCACCCATCATATTAAACGCCCTTTCATCCCCACTCATCTTCCAGAGAAAGCCATCGTCACCCATCCAGTTTGTGAAAAGATTACAGAGCCATGCCATCCGCTGGTTTCCGTAATCATATGCCCTTTCCACACCGATCGCCCGGGCAAACTGGTCCAGGTAATGAACCAGTTCCGGCGCGTCTGCTTCTCCAGTCTCTTCTACGTATTCCAGGAATTTGGTGTGCCGGCGTTCGTAATCGAACTCATTTTTATGTGCTTTCAGAAATGGAGAGCCCGCACCCATCAGCCATACAAGCTCATCACGTACACTCAACGGGCCCTTGATTACTGGTCCGACCTTATCTCCGACCTGTACGTCTTCCCAATAGCGTGGTTGTTTGCCCCTGATTGCTTCGATGTCGTATGCTTCAAGAATCTCCAGCCATTCCGATTTAGTATAGGTTTGCTTAGCCTTTCCACGGTTCTTCTTTGCCGTCCCGGCAGCACTCCTTTCCGCCCAAACGATATGGTAGAGTTCTTTAGCCAGGATATCACCTGTTTCGGCATTCAGATAGACAATATCTCCATAATCGACATAAATTTTTCCGCTGCCCGCCATCCGGCCCTGCTTAATATCCATATCACGAATGATGGCAACCGACGTTAGTTGAGTACCTTCAAGTATTGGCTGGTACCATTCCCAGTCACCACCGGAATACCATCCGTGGACGCCGGTAAGGCCGCTTCCGGTTGCCGTCCATTGATGAGTATGCAGAAACGTACCGGGAGCGATAATACGGCCGTATTTGGTCTTCGCCGCATAACCTGCATTTCGGAAGAGTGGGTTAGTGTCACCAAACCCGTCCACGAAATGACGGATGGCATCTTTTGTTACTTCATTGTTAAAATATATGGTTGTAGGAATGAATGGCTTGTTCATCCGGAATGATCGTCTTTCAATGAGGTCGGAGGTAACGGTATTCGATTCCTGAGATTTTTCTCTAGCGATTTTCACACGGGGATGGTTTGACCATTTCTGCTCATCGATCTTGATATTATGCTCTTCTAACATCTACTTTTCCTGAATGCATATTTTGCGCTTCCCTGTAATTGAAAGTTTATTTACTCTCATATATTATCGTATACCATATATCGTATAATATATTTGCTTATATACTCAAATTAATGTGCAAATATAATACTTTATTAGTATTAAACTGTTTATAAATACATTATAATCATAACATCGAGTCAGGAAACGATTTGGCAATAAACGAAGGTTCCCTAAGTTCCTACCGTGTTTTGGATCTCAGTGACGAAAACGGCCAACTTGCCGGTCGTATACTAGCCGATCTCGGATCAGACACCATAATAGTCGAACCTGTTGAAGGGAGTCCAAGCCGAAAGATCGGCCCTTTTTATCATGATATTCAGGATCTCCAAAAGAGTCTGTTCTGGTTTTCTCTAAATACCAATAAGCGAAGTATTACCCTCGATATTGCTCATCCACAGGGACAAGATATCCTGAAGCAGCTGGTAAAATCGGCTGATATTCTTATCGAATCCTATTCTCCGGGATATATGGACCAACTTGGTTTGGGATATGACGTATTGCGGGAAATCAATCCCAACCTGGTCATGACGGCGATCACTCCCTTCGGCCAGTACGGACCATGGCGTGACTATAAAAGTTCCGACCTGGTCCAGATGGCCTTAAGCGGCCTGGTCTTTCTCAGTGGTGAACCAGGCAAAGAACCACTGAGAATCCCGGTTCCCCAGGCATGCTTGCATGCCGGCTCCTGGGCTGCCGCAGCATCTATGATGGCTTTATATGGACGGCATACTACCGGACACGGCCAGTTTGTTGATGTATCAATGTTGGAATCAGTAACCTGGGCAAATTACTGTGTCGCTGAGTGGTGGTCTTATGCCCGTTTGAATAATAAACGTGAAGGCACCTGGCGGCAACAGGGATTGTCACGTATGCAGTTGCTTTTCAAGTGTAGAGATGGCTATGTTCTGTTATTCATCCTCGGTGGCACGATGGCTACTAAAGGTGAATGGAAAATGGTCGAATGGATGGAGCAGGAAGGTAAGTGTCCCGAATGGTTGAAAGGTTTCGACTGGGCAAAACTCGATGTTAGTTTTGCTAAACAGGACTTCTTTGATAATCTTTCAGATGCCATCGCAAAATTCCTTTCCGATAAAGCAAAAAAAACACTATTTGATTGGGCTATGAAAAATGAGCTGTTTCTGGCTCCGGTGAACGATGTCAGCGACCTGCTTGACAATCCTCAACTGAAAAGCCGGGATTTCTGGGTTCGTTTGTCACATGATGAATTGAACGATGAAATCACCTATCCAGGTCCTTTCGCCAAGTTGAGTGAAACACCTATCACCCTACGGAAACGGGCACCTCTAATCGGCGAACACAATGATGAGATATATTCTCAAGAATTTCATATTTCGACAGTTGAGTTAGCTAAGCTGAAAAAGGATAAAGTGATTTAAAATGGCACAAACCCTGCCTTTGGAAGGTATTAAGGTACTTGAACTCACCAGGGTGATCGTTGGCCCGGGAGTTGCGAGATTCCTCGGTACCGGTGGTGCTACGGTGGTACATGTCGAAAGTCAAAAGAGATTGGACTTTAACAGGACTTCCTTTCCCTTCAAGGACAATATCAGTGGTATCAACCGGGCAGGCTATTTTCAAAGATATAATCCTGACAAACTCGGCATGGGCCTTGACCTTTCGAAACCCCAGGGGTTAGCCATAATGAAGAAGTTGGTTGCCTGGGCTGATATTTTTATCGAAAGCAATGTTCCCGGTATGTTAACTAAATTCAACCTTGATTACGACGATGTCAGGAAACTGAACCCGGGCATCATCATGCTGAGTTCAAGTCAGATGGGACAACAAGGTCCTTTGGCACGATACAAGGGGTTCGGTGTGCAAACCGCCGCCATGGCTGGTTTTCATCAAATAACCGGATATGGTGATGGTAATCCGGTCGGGCCATACGGAGCTTATACCGATATGGTCTCTTTCCACTGGTTACTTGCTGTATTGTTGGCCGCCCTGGATTACAGGAAAAGGACCGGAAAAGGACAATATATCGATCATTCGCAACTTGAAGCCGGAATTCATTTTTTAACTCCGGCAGTTCTGGAATATTCGGCTAACAGTCATCGCACACCACAATCGGGTAACCGGGATGTTAATGCCGCTCCTCATGGTTGTTTCCGTTGTCTTGGCGACGATCGGTGGTGTGCGATAGCAGTATATTCTGATGAAGACTGGCACGCTTTTTGTAAAGCATTAGGGAATCCGGCATGGTCGAAGGAAACGAAGTTTGCCACTTTAACGGGGCGGAAAAGAATACGAGAGAGAACTAAATATCTTAGTTGAAGAGTGGACCCGTCAACATTCCGGGGAAGAAATAACCATAATTCTCCAATCGGCCGGTGTCGCTGCTGGAGTCGTATCGACTGGGGAAGACCTGAACAATAATCCCCAATTAGCAGCCAGAGGCCACTATAAAATGCTGAATCATACCGAAATCGGCCCTGTCCCATTCAGTAATCCTCCGTTTCAAGTTCTCGGATACGCCAGTTGAAGTCCGAAGTACAGCACCATGTTTCGGGGAGCATACCGAATATATCTGCCGGGAAATACTAAAACTTTCCGATGAGGAATTTATTAAACTGCTTCAAGAAGGTGTTTTTGAATAAAAACATATCAGTCCTTTATATAACAAGGAGTTAATGATGAGTTTAGTTTATAAAAAACAAGAAGCAAAAAAATGGGCGAAACAACATCTAAAGGGACTGGAAGCCGTCATTTTTCCCTCATTCACACCAGACTTAACCGAGCTGGATGAAGAAGGAATACGCTTCGATGTCAACAACCTGATCGCCAATGGTTTTACCTATGCCATGGTTGCTCCCGAAGCTTGCGGCATGACTTTTGAAGAGCGGAAGAAGTTAGTCGAAATAGTATGTGACGAAGCTAAAGGCAAGATTTTCACTTCTGTTGCCGTGATGCAGGATACCGTGGATGAAGACATCGAGATGCTCCGGCATATCGAGAAAGTCGGGGGAACCTTTGCCCGACTCGGCCACCCGATACAATATTATCCCCGGTCGGTGGAAGATATCTTCCAGATGTATAAGTATATGTGTGATTCGACCAACCTGGCGATCGTTTTTTATGCCAATCGTCTCCACACCAGGAAATTTCATCCCAGTTATTTTCCCCCGGAACTCCTGCCGCGTATTGCCGACATTCCCAACGTTGTGGGAGCAGAAATTGGCGGCGGTAACCCCTTACCCGTAACCGTGATGTACTTTCAGGTCTTAGGTGACAAACTGGTAGTTAACGATCCAGTCCCCGACCGCTGGTTTATCACCGTTCCGAAATTCGGCCAGCAGTGGGCAGGCGCCGGGCCGTTTTATGAAATGCAAACTCCCGGTAAACCCCGTCTGGTAAACATGTTTAACCTTCTTGTGAAAGGTGAGGTAGAAAAGGCCCTCGATATCTGGTGGGAATTGGCTCCTTTACGTGATGGGGCACCGGGATTTGCCGGCTCTTATTTTCATACTGGGACCGTCACTGCCACCAGTGATAAGTATGCCCACTGGTGCAACGGTGGCAACGGTGGTTCGGTTAGACAACCGACAGGCCGATTTCACGACTATCAAAAAGAGGCCGTCAGGGCTGGTTTGAAAGCTATTGGCCTAACGCCGCGTGAACCGGAAGAAGAATTCTATGTCGGCCGGGTGAATTACACCAAGGGCATCAGGTTGAAAAAATACGCATAAGAACCAGGTAAGAAATTCTACACCGGGCGACTTGATCACGCACAAATTTCGCAATCCGGTTTTTAAGGAATAATACCGCAGTAATTATTTAAATATCGTATTAAAAATCGGTAACGATAATCGATTCATAGCTAATATCATATGGTTTTTATCAAATAACCTAAAAATCAGGTGCGAATATAATTTGGATTTTGTTCGTATATCATGATAAAATCAGTGACCGGAATGAAATCAACTGTTAATCACGAAAACAAAAGTAAGGTTCGCCTGCGGTTAACAACAGCCGATAACCTTTGGCTTCTCCTCGCTCGTACTCAGCACATTGTTTCCAAGATCCGTCATAAGGAATTACGCCAATGCGGAGTTACGATTAACGAGGCAGCAGTACTTTTTACGATTCTTCGGCTTAAGCGGCCGGCTACACCGGCGGCCATATCTCAAGAAGTACACTGGGAACCGCATACCGTTTCTGAACTCCTGAAAGTGATGGAAAAGAAAGGAACTATTAGAAAAGTACGCGACCTGGAAAGAAAAAACTTAATTCGAGTAGCCATAACTGATAAAGGTATCGAAGCCTACCTTAAATCTTCGCAACGTAAATCTACCCGGCAAGTTATGTCCGCTTTAACTAAAGAAGAGCAAATCCAGTTATGGACTCTATTAGCTAAAGTCCGGGATAAAGGATTGGAACAATTAGGCATAGAAATCCCTGATGTGTTCCCTCCCTCAGCACCAACCAGATCTTAGTCACTTATAAACAGCGATATAGCTAAACCTGTTCTTTTCTTTTAATGTTTTTAGATTCGATCAGGAGTTTGGTAATTTTGAAAATCCTGCCCGAATTCCAGACTTGCCGGAAAGATAAAGATAACGATCTGTTTTCCTGTTATATTCCGGCCAGTTCGGTATTCCTTGTGCCTTAGGTTTTCCGGAGCGGGCAAAACTGGTCCATAGCGCCATCATCGCTTCGGATACTGCTCTATCAGTAGCATCCAATCCTGGTTTTTCTGATTTTGCCCCGGATCTGAGGGCATGTACCGATACTGAATCCCACCAGCCGGTCGAATCATCCCAATCGCCAAATACATAAGGAAGTTCCATCGAGTGTACCGAAACACAGCCTTCCTGTTTCCAGCCCGCTGGTACCCGGTCAAATACACAGGCATACCCTTTTTGTCCCAGCCGCGCATTAGATTCAAGCATTTCGGTATATGCTTTCGGCAGTACAGATATGATCAGTGGGCCGGGGCCGGTAAGTTCACCAAGGTTCGTACTCACGATAAGGGGAACGGCATTAAAAGAACCGGAGGTAAGTACCTCATGCGGAATATCCGGCAATACCCAACCATCTGCCGAAGCATCCAAGTCATTCACTTTAGGAGGTTGCGAGGGGTCACGCACACCTTGCATATCCTGGGCAGCCTCGATTATTATTGGTGCGGGCACTTTACGAGCTTGTTCTAGTGTTTTAACCCCAATTTCTTGAAAAGTGCCTGACCGCTTTTCTCACTTTCAGCCATTGTTTTCCCGGTGAGTAGCACGGTAGATGTACCGCTCTCACAAATAGCTTTATGAAACAGGCCTTTAGCCAGAGGAGAGGCCATCATGATAGTAACTTTGGCACCACCCCCGGACTCGCCGAAGATCGTGACGTTATCGGGATTACCGCCAAAGGCCGAGATATTATCCTGTATCCACTGTAGAGAAGCTATCAAATCAAGGAACAGGTAATTTCCGGAAACCCCTTGAGAAGACTCTTTAGAAAGACTCGGATGGGCTAACAAGCCTATGGGCCCGAGCCGGTGTGTCAGTGTTACTACGACGACACCGTATTCCGGTAAACGGTAGTTGTTCCATACTTTATCGCAGCCGCAACCGGAGGCATAACCACCACCGTGCATCCATACCATCACCGGTAATTTTTCATCAGGTGCCCGCGCCGGAGTAACCACATTCAGGTACAGGCAGTCCTCACTCATTGGAAGATCCGGTGTTATCTTGGGGATAAAAGTTTGCGGCGACATTGCCGTAAAATCAGTACATTCGCGAATACCTTTCCAATTTTTCACCGGCTGCGGAGGCATCCACCGCAGCTTGCCTACCGGAGGTGCAGCATAAGGTATCCCCCGGAAAATGGAGACTTCCTTCCCCGGCCTCCCAATGATCGTTCCGGATACATAACCATTTTTAGTTTTAACCAGCTGCATCATTCCCTCCCGTTTCTTAAAATATCCGTATTTTCCTTTATTATTATCTTGCCTATTATCGTATCCGATTTATAATATACGATTACCAATATACGATATTTCATTGATGATTGTCGATTTCTTTTTTACCTCTCATTTCCAGGAAGACGGGGAATACTCCGTAATTCGGCGTCGTTTTAAGAAGTCGTATTAAACGATCAACAAGCCAATTGACAATTCATCATCAATATAGATAGAGTGTAACCCATGAAGAATCAGGATAATCAGCAGACTGAAAACAATCTTCAACTGATGAACGCCGACCGGACATATCCTTCATGGCTTGATAAAGCGATTTTTTACCAGGTATATCCCCAAAGTTACTATGATACCAATGGCGACGGTATTGGTGATATTCCCGGAATAATACAAAAACTGGATTACCTGCAATGGTTGGGCATCAATGCCATATGGATCAATCCCTGTTTCGTATCCCCTTTCCAGGACGCCGGTTATGATGTCGCCGATTACTTCCGGATCGCTCCCCGTTACGGCACCAACCACGACCTTTTCAGGTTATGCCGCGAAGCTCATCGGCATCAAATAAAAGTGTGCCTGGACCTGGTGGCCGGGCATACTTCTCATGAACATCCCTGGTTTAAAGCATCTTGTTTACCAAGGCACAATAAATACTCCGACCGTTATATCTGGACCACCTCCGGGACCTCTGATGAAAATGTCCCGCTCTCTTTTATCCGCGGCTATGCCCCCAGAGACGGCAATTTCGTCGCCAATTGTTTCTATTTCCAACCGGCCTTGAATTATGGCTTTGCCCAGCCAGCGGTCGGCCAGCCGTGGCAGCAAGCGGTGGATGCCCCCGGGCCAGCAGCGACCTGCAAGGAATTGATAAAAATCATGGACTACTGGCTTGGTCATGGAGTAGACGGCTTCCGGGTCGATATGGCTTTCTCACTGGTAAAACTAGATCCCGGACGGCAAGTAACTATCAAATTGTGGCAGGAGATCGGGCGTCAGATACGTATTCGCTACCCTGATATCGCTTTAATCTCCGAGTGGGGAAATCCCGAAGAATCGATCGCTGCTGGTTTTGATATCGATTTTATCCTGCACTTCGGTGCAGGCGGCTTTACCGATTTAATGCTCGATAAACATTGTTTCTTCCGTCGCCATGGCGGCAGTAGTATCCATGGTTTCCTGAATAACTATTTAGCTCAGGCCGCCAAAACAAAAGGCAACGGACTGATTTCCATTCCCAGCGCTAATCATGACATCAAAAGGCCTTGTGCCGATAGAAGAACGGCCAAAGACCTGAGAGTCATTTTCACCTTCCTCTTGACCTGGCCGGGTGTACCTTTTATTTATTACGGTGACGAAATCGGCATGCGATATCTCCCGGGATTGGCTTCGAAAGAGGGTGGTTACGGACGCACCGGGTCCCGTACTCCCATGCAGTGGGGAGACGGACCGAATGCAGATTTTTCAACTTCCGCTGCCAGGCCGGCTTTATCTCCCCGTTGACCCCACCGCAACCGCTCGACTGTCCAGAAACAAGCAGATGAGCCCCGGTCATTACTTAACCATGTACGTAAACTCATTGCCTTAAGACGGAGTTCACCTGCCCTCCAGGCTGCCGGGGTCATGATTCCTTTGCCAGTCAAAAATAACGACCGTCATTTTGCCTATCTACGCCAGTCCGGTAACGATAGGTTTCTCATCATTCTCAATCCGTCTGCTCTCCCCTCTCAATATCGTATTAGTAACATAAAGGCCCATCACCTGGAATCTCAATTAAATCATGGTACGCAAGTCTACATTGAAGGAGAAGATATCGCCGTAAGTATGGACCGGTATCTCCTACGGTATCTTTAAACTCTAGATCCCGAGTCCTACTCGGATCGTTGGCAATAATGTGAGGAGGTGGACACGGTGCTTAGTACGATTCGCTACGAGGAAAAGTTGTCCATCAAGACCAGAGACGGAACGATACTGGCGGGTGAAGTTTACCGGCCGGGCAGCCGGGGGAAATTTCCGGCAATCCTAATGCGCACCCCTTATCAGGGTGACGCTATTACCGGGCCGGGTACAAGTTATGTCAAATTACTGCCCACAGTCCAGGCAGGATATGCCCTGGTAATTGCCTATGTCAGAGGCAGGTTTGGATCTCAGGGCAAATATGAATTAAAGACCTCCCAAAAAGTGGAAGGAGCGGACTGCTACGATACAATCGAATGGTTGGCTGAACAATCATGGTGTGACGGCAATATCGGTATGGCCGGTGAATCTGCCCTGGGCACCGTCCAATGGCGGTCGGCCCGTGAGAATCCACCCCATCTCAAGGCAATTGCCCCCGGTTTAGCAGGTGCCCCGGGAGAAAGCCGGCCGGAAACTACGGACGCCCCGGTCAATCTGAACATCGCTGTCAACCTGCTTTTGGTACTGGCCGGCGATGTGCTTGATAAATTGGATAACCAGGGGAAAAATACTTCTGAAGCCCGCCGCTTACTTGCCCGGGTTAAGGATAACCCGGCACTTGCCTATAACTATTTGCCGCTTAAAGGTGTTCCGCAGTTCAATTTTCCAGGCATCCGGGAAATCTGGGACACCTGTTTACATATGGCTACCGCAGGGCCGACCGCCAGCCCGGGAGAAACTTACCCCTTTCATAAGGTAAAAATTCCTAGCTTAAGTATCACCAACTGGTATGATCCCTTTGCCCGGAATTCGTTCTATTCTTTCTCTAAGATGATTAGTGAAGGCGGGGGTAAATATGCCCGCGAACACCAGCATCTGTTGGCTGGCCCCTGGTGCCACTGTAAACCACAGCGGGTCCTGGGTGATATTGATTTTGGGCCTTATGCCGACGAAGCCGGTTCCGGGGCCTCCGCATATCTACTTTCCTTCTTCGACAAGTACCTTAAGGGTAAAGACCTCGACTTACCAACCGTACGTTATTTCACGATGGGCAGAAATACCTGGCATGACGCTTCTGCCTGGCCGCTACCCCAGACTACATGGCAAAGATTTTTCCTGCATAGCTGCGGTAAAGCGAATTCTTGTTCTGGTGATGGTGGACTCAACCGGGACGAACCCCGTAATGAACCTGTAGATTCTTATATCTACGATCCTCAGAACCCGGTTTTTACTGCAGGCGGCCGCGGCGGGATAGCTGAGAACGGTTTTATTTACGGGCCCATCGACCAGATCTATGTCGAACGCCGGGAGGATGTTTTATGTTATACATCTCCCGCATTGGACCGGGAAATTGAAGTAACCGGGCCCTTAGCGCTGCATCTTTTTGCTTCCTCTTCCTGCCGGGATACCGATTTCACTGCCAAACTGGTGGATGTGTATCCTGATGGCCGTGCCTTTAATGTCGCTGACGGTGTTGTACGTGCCCAATACCGCCATTCCTTTTATAAACCGGAATTTCTGCAACCGGGAGAGATTGTCGAATTCATCATCCGGTTGGGACACGCCAGCCAGGTTTTCTTACACGGCCACCATATCCGCATCGATATCACCAGTAGTAATTACCCCACTTTTGACCGTAATATGAATACCGGCCATCCTATCGGCGAAGATGCCGCAGGGATCTCTGCTCTACAGACGGTATTTCACCAGGCCGGGTATGCATCTTATATCGATCTACCGGTAATTCCTGCATAAATAAAGAACTTGTGTTATTGTATACTGCCCGATAACCTTGGAGGTAGAAAAAATGAAACAAGGAAAATATAGTAAATACTTTTTAACCGAACCGGGTTTAAGAAATAAGCCCCGTATTCAAATGTCCAACCCCAGTGCTTACGTGGACAGTGAACTCCATTTCGGTTCACCTGCAAATTTTTCCATGGCCTGGAGATATATTAAGGAACCCATGCTTTTCGACCGGGTCCCGCATTCACATAAATTCGATGAGTTTCTTTGCTTTTTAGGCGGAAATCTGGAAGATATCTTTGAGTTTCGATGCCACGATCGAGTTGTCGATGGGAGAAGAGTCTGAATTATATCTGATCGAGCAACCCACCGTAGTTTATATCCCGGCAGGATTCGTCCACACTCCTCTCACTTTTAAACGGATCGTGAAACCGGTGCTTTTCCACCCCATCGCCCTAACCCCGAACTACTATAGTAAATTCTCTCAAAATGTAAAATTTTATAATGACGGCAAACCGAAGGAAGTATAACTACCTTACTGTATATCCCCCATCTACAACCAGGTCATGCCCGGTCATGTAACTGGCAGCATCGGAGGACAGGAATATCAGAGCCCCACGCAGTTCTTTCGGTTCACCCAGCCGTCCCATCGGGGTAAGTGCTTCCCAGGCAGGGAACAATCGTTCCATGGTTGAAAGCGTCATTTCTGTTTTCATATAACCCGGGCTGATGGCATTGACCCTGATACCGTAAGGTGCCCACTCCAGTGCCGAAGACCGGGTCAACATCACCACCCCGGCTTTCGAAGTATTATATACTGCTTGTTTCTGGGGTACGTTAACAATTCGAGCGGAAATCGACCCGATGTTAATGATACTGCCGCTATTTCGCTGCATCATGATACGTGCCGCAGCCTGAGAACATAAGAAGACACCCTTTAAATTGATATCCATGATATGGTCCCAGTCAGACTCGGACATCTCTTCTACTGGGTTCTGCATACTGACCCCGGCATTATTAACACAGATATCGAGACCGCCGAATTGTTTTGCTGTTTCTACAAAAGCCCGTGCGACATCTTCCTTATGCGCGACATCACCTTCGAAAAATATGCAGCGCACTCCTAATTTTTGAATTTCAGAGGCGACCGGTGCCAGTGTTTCCTGATGTAAACCAAATAAAGCCACATCACAACCGGCTTCCGCCAGCGTGACCGCCAGTTCTTTGCCGATTCCGCGCCCTGCCCCGGTTACCAAAGCTTTTCGGCCCCTGATATTAAAAATATCGTAGATATCCATTTAAACCGCTCCTGAAATAGAATAAGTCCTGCTTTCTGTCCGGTTATGCCAGTGTTTTTTCAATGTTTTTCAGGTTCTGCAAGCCTTTTACCGCCAGTTCTTCGCCGGTATCGGCGAATTTTCGCCAAATAGCACACAGACGGTTCAATTCTTCGAAACCCGGGTCAAACGATTCTATGACCAGGGGCCCTTTATATCCAATTTTTCTCAAAGCAGTAAAAAATTCTTTCCAGGGTACCAAGCCGGTACCAGGTATCCCACGGTTGTTTTCACAAACATGAACATAACCGAGGTATTCTTTTCCACAGGTTTTCACTGCTTCACTAAAACTCATTTCCTCACGGATCATGTGAAATGAGTCCAGGTGGACTTTAATATTGCCGGTCCCTACCGCTTTACAATATTTCACCGCGTCTTCGGCGATATTCAGAAAATGGCTTTCAAACCGTCCTACCGGTTCCACGGCCAGGATCAAGTCACTCTTGCTCTTAGCATAACGGGTCGCTTCTCTCATCCCCTCCACCGACCAGCCCCACTCCTCCTCGGTACGGCCTTTTCCGGACAGGTATCCCCAGGCGGCATAAATCACCCCGGCCAGGATTTTCGAACCTATCTCGTTATTGATGTCCACCAGCAGCTTCAGAGTATCAACCCCATGCTTCCGGACCGCCGGTTTAGGGGATATCAAATTACTCCCTGCGGGCATACCGATCGAGGTTACAACCTCGATCCCCACTTTCTTGATCTTATCTTTCACCGCTTTGACGGGGAACCGTTCCGGATGGCTGATATTGATGTCCATCACCGAAAAACCGAGCGCTTTCGCCTTCTCGATCAGCGGCAGGTCCTTCTCGGTAAATTCTTCCGTCCAAATCAGTGAATCAACACCAAACTTAAACATCTACCTTCCCCCATCATTCAATATTCGCTGTGATTTCCGGTACCTATCCAGGAGTTTAATACCGTAACCAATATATAGTAATATCATCGGTGTAATCAAATCACATCAGGATGTCAAGGCATATGCCAATAACCGGATGATGGAGATTGAACTATGAACCGCATCGTAATCGATCCCAGGCATGTTTCAGGTGTCATTGAACCGACTCTTTTCGGAGGTTTCGCCGAGCATTTGGGCCGCTGCATCTATGGTGGGATATATGACCCGGATTCACCGTTATCCGGGAAAGATGGCTACCGGCTTGATGTCCTCAAAGCTTTGCAGCGCCTGGGTATGACTGTCATTCGTTATCCGGGAGGCAACTTCGTTTCCGGTTACCGGTGGCGGGATGGGATTGGCCCGGTAGTAGAGCGGCCTACCCGGACCGATCTCGCCTGGCACGATATCGAGACCAATCGCTTCGGTACTAATGAATTTGTACAATATTGCCGCAGGTTAAACGCGGAACCTTATCTTGTTGTCAACTGCGGCGATGGCGATATGCGGGAAGCCCGCGATTGGGTGGAATACTGTAATGGGACCGGTGATTCCTCGTTAGTACGGCAGCGCCATGAACATGGCTTCCCAGACCCACACCGTATCAAATACTGGGGCATCGGTAATGAAGTGGACGGCCACTGGCAGATCGGCTACAAGACGCCGTCGGAATATGCCCGTACTTTCACGGAATTCGGGAAAGTAATGAAATGGGTAGACCCGGATATCAAGTTGATCGCCTCGGTAGTGTCTCACTGGGAAGGCACTTGGGTAGAAAGAACCCAATTACTACTGGAACAAGCAGCCGACCTGGCCGATTACCTGTCCCTGCACTGGTATGTCGGCAATCCAACCAACAACTTTAGTGCTTATATGGCAACTTCCGAACTTTTAGAAGAACGGTTAACGTCGTTCGAGGGCTTGGTAAGGGCTCTAAAACTGGAGAGAGGTATCACCAAACCCATTGGTATTGCCGTCGATGAATGGAATGTCTGGTACCGTACCCACCCCAATTTCGGAGCTGATACTCAGAAAACCAGATTGGAGGAAATTTACAACCTGGAGGACGCCCTGGTGGTAGCAATGCAGCTTAATGCCTTCATCCGTCACGCCCGCTCGGTTAAGATGGCGAATATCGCCCAGATCGTGAATGTGATCGCCCCCATATTTACCAGCACCAGCCAACTGGTCTTGCAAACGATTTTTTACCCCTTTGAGATTTACCGGAAAACCTGCGGCAGCCTGAACCTGGATATCTGGTGGGAATGTGATACTTTCTCCGGCGGCACCCTCACCGGGGTCCGTAACCTGGATGTCTCTGCGACTCTAGATGAAGCGAATAAACAACTGACGGTGTATGTGGTCAACCGCAGCCGGTCTCAAGAGTTGGAAACACAAATCCAACTGACTGACGGCGAATTTAACGGCCGGGCATCCGCGTATACGGTTAATGGGAAGAATATCAAGTCTGAAAATACCTTTAAAACACCGGACGCCGTTACTACAAAGAAGTCATCATTCAAAGTCGCTGGCTGTACGGTGACTTATACCTTTGCTCCTCATTCGGTAACCGCCCTCGTATATAAAATCACTTAGCAGAGATATACCGCCGGTAATTATTACATGTTTTTACTTATTCTCGCCAGGATTTTCCTTTATCTTCGTCCGGGTATAACCCCGCCACAACAAGAAGCTGACAGCCGCCAGGAAAGCGGGCAATGAGACCGGCCCCCATAGATAAAACGCTTGGGTGGGGAATTTATCCAGCAGCATCCCTCCCAACAACGGCCCAAAAGAACTGCCGACAGTCCCGGCCAAGCCAAGCAGTCCCATGCTCTTCGCCCGGTCTTCCAGTCGGGATATCTTACCGATGACCGCATACGATGCCGGGATAAATAACATCTCACCGGCTACCAGGATGGTTATCGAACCCACCGCCGGCAGGAATGACCTTACCCAGGCAAAGGAGAGAAAACCTGCCCCGTAAAGCACACTACCCAGGAAGAGCGACCAGCGGAAACCCAGCCGTTCAATCTGTTTCGATATCGGGAACTGGAACAAGATTATCAGCAGGCCGCTGATGGACATCAACAGGCCGTACTGTTCGGAGGCAAAACCAACCCGGTCCACTGTGAAGACGGACAGGGTGCTGCCCCACTGTGCCATCTCCAGGAAAAATAACATACATATCGCACAAAAAACCAACAGAGTAAGGTCGTATACAAATATACCACGCTTAGCTTTATGTACTTCTTTTACCGATGCAGCAGTCGCATCGCGGGGCAGGTAAGGCAAGCCAACCAGAGCCAGGGAAGTAACCAGCGCCCCTACCCCGAACACCCAGGCATAGGATGTAAGGCTCTGCAGGTAGCCTCCAGTCAGGGGGCCGATCGCCCAGCCCAGATTGCCGCCGATAGCCATCAACCCGTAAGATTCGGTCATCCGGTTGTCTTGCGATATATCAGCTACGATGGCCGAGATTGCCGGGGCGGACATATTACCCGACACCATCACCATGGTAGTGGTAACAAAAATACACCATATTGGACTGTCCATTCCGATCAGGACGGCCAGTAAAGCAAAGGCCAATATTTCCATAACCATAAAGATAACGAACAGCTTACGGTGGCCGAACCGGTCAGCCAAGACGCCTCCCCCCAACTGCGAAACACCCGCTGTAATCCCGGCTATCAAAAAGAACAAGCCGACCACGGTCATCGAGATGCCGCGCTGCTGGTGCAGGTACAAAGGTAAATAGGTAAATGCAATGGAGAATCCCATCGACCGGATCGCCTGGATAACCATCGTGATCCAGATTCCGGAGGGATAGTGCCGTGCTGCATTAATTATTTTATGATACAGATGCATATATTTATCTCATTTTATTTTCGTATATTCGTCTGATCCGTGAAAATTGTCTAAAAATAAAAAAGCCCAGGATTTTCCCGGGCCAGGTAATTTGATTCTTCAGATGGAATAATCTATTTTATATGATGCTGTTTCTTAAATGAAGAGATACCAGGCCCGGCAGGAAGCCGCCCTCGACTCCGGTAAAACATTTTTATAAAGTCAAAGCCTGTCATCTTTATCATTCTACTCTTTTATATAAAAGACTCGTGTAGTGTACTATGATAATGAACTACTGTCAAACCTGCCTGAGTCCTGTCCTGATGACCCCATTTTCAAACTTTGCGGACATCAACCATGAAGGCTTTATATTCCGGAGTCATAGAATTACCGTCTCCGACATTAGGCGTCAACAGATTGATAGTGTCACCACAATCTTCCGGGAACAACCAGCCGTAATTGAACGTTCCCCCCACCAGGTGCACGGTTTTCCCCCCGCAGGTCACCGGTTTGAACCGCTTGGTCACTATCGCCACTACCTTCACTGAGCCGCGTACTGATTCCACGATTACTTTTTCACCGTTCCTGATGCCTTTCTCTTTTGCCAGTTCTTCACTTATCTCTATATAAGCTTCCGGCATCATCTCGGTCAGGTTCGACTGCCACCGGGTCATCGCTCCGCTGCACCAGTGCTCGGTGCAGGAATAGGTCGTCATCACGATGGGGTACTGCGGATCGGCATTGGCGAACTTATCCATCTCGCCGTTAGAAGATCTTGATGATGGGACTGTTTAGTTGGGCTGACATTATGTTCTGACTGAATGGGCCTTCGAGCGGCTCATAATGCTCCGGGAAATGGACCGTCCGCCAGTCCCGGCCCAAAGAGCGAGGCCAACGCCGTCGGCTTTCATGATAAAAGGTAATTTACCGCCTTCCAGGTTCACCGGAGCACCCCCGCCGTCGATCACATCCCCTATCCCACGCTCCATTTTCCCACTTAACCAGCGGCCTGGTCCGGGTCCCATGGGTTGCCGGCAGGATCGACCGAAGCCCGGTTGTAGATGATGCGCCGGTTCATCGGCCAGGAATACGACCAATTGGGATATAACCCCAGTCCGGTCGGATCTTCCTTACCCCGCCGGGTCATATTGTTTTTCCCGTCCCGGGTGAAAGCCCCGCAGAACACCCACATCCCGCATGACGTCGAGCCGTCAGCTTGCAGGTTGGGGAAGCCCGGTACCAGTTCCCCTTTCTTGTATGTCCGTGTGCCCGATGGTCCGTGTCCTCCAGGAAATAACCGTTGATGGCTTTAGCGGTCTTCAAAGCATTCCAGCCGTCATTCCCGGCACTATCGTCAACAGCATAATCCCACTTTAAGTTCAATACCGGTTCCGGGAAAACTCCTCCCTGCGTTTCGATAAAGCTCCTTCAGCTTGACCATCAGCCGGTAAAAGATATCGCCCACCGGGATGGCATCACCGGGCGGGTTGCCTGCCTTGTAATTCCACTGCATCCAGCGGCCGCTGTTGCTCTGGCTGCCGTCTTTCTCCACCGAAGCCGCCGCCGGCAGCAGGAAGACCTCGGTCTTGATGTCACCCGGATTCATGCCCGGCCCCTTCCAGAAAGAGGCTGTTTCGTTGTCGAAGATATTGACATGCACCAGCCAGTCGAGGTTCTTCATCGCCTGGCGCAGCTTATTGGCATTGGGCATACTGACCGCAGGATCGGTGCCGGCGGTGATGAAGCCTTTCATCTTACCGTGATACATGTTGTCGATCATATTCAACGAGGAGGCGTTCTGGGTATCGTCTATCTTCGGCAGCCAGTGAATAACCAAAATCATTATCTCGCCGTCGCGTCATCGCCGAACCAGGTCTTAAGCAGGCTGGTTATATATTTGGGATAATGCTGCCACCAGTTCACCGAGTTAGCCACTTTCGTTGTTGGTGTATTTGCTGTCAGATATTCTGCCAGGGTTGATCTGGGATGCCTTCGGAGCCGCTAAATACCCGGGTAAGTAATGATACAGCAGGGCAAAATCGGTAGAGCCCTGCACATTAGGCTCACCTCTCATGGCATTGATGCCGCCGCCGGCGATGCCGATATTGCCCAGCAGTAGTTGTACGATGCACATGGTCCGGATATTCTGCACCGCCACCGTGTGGTGGGTCTGCCCGAGGGCATACATGATGGTCCCGGCTTTGTTTCTCACCCCGGTAGATGCGAAAGTCTCATAAACCCTGATTCAGTCTTCTTTCGACGTTCCGGTAATCGAAGATACCTTGTCCAGGTCATACCGGGAATAATGCTGTTTCAGCAACTGGAAAACGCAGTGCGGGTCCTGTAGCGAGGTGTCGGTCTGCGGTGTACTGTCGGCGTTTTTCTTGAATGCCCAGGAGGTTTTGTCATATTTGCGGGCGGAAGCATCATAACCCGAAAAAAGGCCGTCACTAAAAGAAAAATCATCTACCACCAGATAAGCCGCATTAGTATAGTTCAATACATAGTCTTTGAAATACTTCTCATTTTCGATGATGTACTTGATCATCCCCCCCAGGAAAGCGATATCGGTCCCCGGCCGCAGCCGGGCATAGATATCCGCCTTGGAGGAGGTCCGGGTGAACCTCGGATCGACATGGATGACCTTCGCCCCACGGTCCTGGGCCCGCTGCACCCATTTGAAGGAAATAGGGTGATTTTCCGCGGCATTACTCCCCTGGATCAGGAAAACATCGCTGTTCTTCAAGTCTATCCAATGATTGGTCATTGCGCCCCGTCCGAACGACTCTGCCAGAGCCGGTACAGTCGGGCCGTGTCAGACACGGGCCTGGTGGTCGATATATACCAGGCCCAGCGCTCTCGCCAGCGACGCCATGATGAAACATTCTTCGTTGTTGACATTGGAACTGCCGTGCAGAGCGATCGTCTCCACGCGATTCACCGTCTTGCCCTGGCTATTCATCGTCATAAAATCGGCATCCCGTACCGCTTTGATTTTTTCAGCGATCCGGGTCAGAGTCCAGTCCCAGTCTTTCTTTTCCCACTTATCGCTGTAAGGCGCCCGGTACAGGACGTCCTTCAAACGGTGCTCATTGGCAGCCGTGATCTGCATGATATTGGCGCCCTTGGGACATAACGTCCCTTCGTTGATGGGATGGTCGGGGTCGCCTTCGATATTGATGATGTTTCCCTTTTCGTCGGTGCTGCAGATCAGCCCGCAGCCGACCGAACAATAACAACATATGGCACTTGTCTTGACGGCGCCTTTAAGCTTATCTACCTTGTCCATGTCGATGGCTACGGCTTCCGTTGGTTCGACATCGACACCAGCAGCCGCTAATGCCAGGCTTCCCACCACCACACCACCCGTTCCTTTCAGAAACTGGCGACGGGATACTTTCATCTTTCCCTCCTTTAGCCATCGAACTGGCTGTTCCCCATATCGGAACCACAATACGAAGTGAGTGTTTTATCCGTTCCCCGACGAAGGTGCTTCTTCCCGTGAAATTGGCAGCAGACGGTAAGCCAGCCAGATTACGATCATGGCATCAGCCACCAGGGCTGCGGAAACAGCAATCTCCATCCAATGCGGGAAATAACTGTAACCAGGCCTCATCGCCAGGGCAAACATACTAACATTGAAGCGATTGAAAATCAGGCCGGCGACTACCAGCGTGGCACCCCAGAACACTCCTTTGCGGCTTTCCCTGATTTTAGTTATTGACAGTAGTATGATGGGCAAAATAACACCGATGATGATTTCACCCCACCATAATAAGTTCACCGGAAACTCCGTAAATATTAGATTGAGGTCACCCCTCGCCCCCAGGTCTACCAATTTCAATAACAGGTACAAACCCAGGATATAAGGTATCGACCTTGCCAACCCGCTGAGAATATCGTTTTGTAGCTGGTGTTTCATGGTCATGCTGCTGATATTTGCCTCAAATATCACCATGGCCGGCCCGACTGCCACCGCTGAACAGAAAAACAGGATGGGCAGGATCGGGGTATACCATATCGGATGCAGGGTTTCCGGCATCATTAACAACATGGAACCAAGTGAAGACTGATGTAGTGTCGAGAGGACCACGCCGGCGATAACCAGTGGTATCTGAATGGAATGCTGCACATGAAGCGGCATATTCCAGTTGATTCGCCTGACCAGCGGCAGGTTGCTTTTATTCAGAGCCTCGAATACCGCCGGGCTGAATTCCAATGCCAGTACCGCCGTATAGGTTATCACACAGATGGCCACTTCGAACAGCGGCGAATGGATATTCCAGTAAATGATTGCATGCCAGATATACCAGGGTTGGCCGAGGTCGACCAGCAAAGCCAGTATCACCAGGGTATAACCCAGGAATGCCGTCAATATCGCCGGGCGGGCGACGGCATGGTATTTTTCACGGTGGAATAGATAAACCCAGGCAGCCAGGGTAAATCCGCCGGCCGCCAGGGCGACCCCGCAGTATAGATCAAAGCTTATCCAAAAACCCCAGGGACGGCCGTCGCTTAAGTTGCTGATAGCCCCCAGCCCGTATACATAGCGGATGATGATCGGTACCAGTCCGAGAAGGACTAAAAAGGTCAGGATAGCCAGGCCTATGGGGAAACGTCGTTTTTGCCCGCTCATTTCTCAGCCATCCTCTTAGCCTTTTCTTCGGCTAGTTCTTTCATCTTTTGCTTACGCCGGGTAAGCCAGTAGATGCCGGTCAAGGTTACCGCGACTCCCAGCAGTACCGGCGGTACCAGCCGCATCGCCCGGGCAGCGTTGACGGTCACCGGCTCCGTCCCGACATCGGCAAATCCAACTTCACTGAATGCTACTGGAGACAGGTATATCCAGGAAGTGCCCCCGGCTTCTTTTTCACCATAGATGTGGTCGTAATATTTTTCCGGCAAAGCGGCGATGCGTGCGTCGGGCTTCGGTCAATAACTCATCCCGTTCTCCGGCTTTCAACGCCTCCGTGGGACATGTAGTAACACAAGCCGGATCAAGGCCAATACTCAGCCGGTCGGCACAGAAAGTACATTTCCTGATCCAGGGTACCGGTTTATCCCATTCAAAACAGGGAATACCGAAAGGGCAAGCAACCTGGCAGTAACGGCAGCCGATACATTTGGCTTCATCGTAAGTAACCGGGCCATTTTCCTGTTTTTGCAATGCACCCACGATACATGCTTCGACACACCCCGGATGTTCACAGTGCATACACTGTAGTTTGGCAAAGACCCAACGGAACCGGCCGTTATCCTCCAGTTCGGTATAATGTATCCTTGTCAGGTTATTGGCATTCAAGTTAGGAGGATTTTCATAAGTCCCGGTATTTTCGGTCGGCCGCCCCGGTAAATCATGCCATTGTTTACAGGCAATCTGGCAAGCCCGGCAACCGGTACACCGGGTAGCATCGTAAAGGACCGATCTACTCATTCCGGAACCTCCTTGAAAACACGAAAACAGGACTTAATCAAAGGTTTTCTGACCTTTGATCAGCCCTGTTTCTACCTGGATGGATACTTCGGCTTGAGTCAACGCCACGCTCCGTCAATCATTGCTCTGGCTTTTACCAGCCTGAACCTTAGCCCGCCTGTGTCCGCTTGGCTCAGCGGACGGGATATTTCACATAATCTTCGGGGCTTGACTCCTGCTGACGTAACGCTGTCTCTGCCTGTTTTCGCCACCTCTTTCGAAGTAACTTTAAGGCGGTCTGGAAAATGCCGGTCCCGTTCAAATACCATAAAATGGCTACGGGAACGAGTATTACGGGAATCATGATTACTAATGCGATAATGACCTGCCAGTGCATATGCCCTCCCTTTTGTCCAATTTGGACTAACCGGTAATTACACTGGTGATATTGAGTATTTTTTTACAGCCTTATCCTGTCCCAGAACAAGACCAACTCTAACCAAGAATACCGCTGTTGATGATATTAGTCAACTATATCCTACGAAACATTTCGTGCGAATAAACTATTATCTGTCTATGTTGACATCCTTATTCGAAATAGTTATGGTTTTAAATCCTCTACCGCTCTATCGATACCAGGTTCAACATGACAAATCCCAATGGGCTTGGCTGGTATCCTTTCACATAAGTTTTGACCAGGGTATAATTCCGCCCGAACCATAAAGGAATACAGGCTGTGTCGTCAATCAATACCTGCTCCGCTTGTTGATAAAGCGTCATACTTTTCACAGTATCGGTCTCAACCGCAGCCTGCTCCAGTAAACTATCAAACTTCGTACTCGAATATTCCCCGTAATTGATCTCACTGCCGGTCCGGAAAAGCACTTCCAGAAAGTCCTGTTGGTGGGGATAATCGGCGATCCACCCCATATCATATAACTCGTCTTTTTCCTCTTCCAGGGAATAATAATACCGCTGCGGTTCCAGTGTCCGGATTTGCACGTCCACTCCCAGGTTTTCCCGCCACTGGTAAACCACCGATTGCAGCCAACTGGCAGCCGCACCCCCTTCTCCTGCTGTGGTTAATGTGATCTGCGGTAAATCGGCGGCATCTCCATATTTCGATTGCCGTATCAGTTCTTTAGCCTTCGCCACATCGAATGGGACCGACTGAAGCGCCTCGTTGAAACCGGTGATTCCGGGAGGGACAATGCCGCTTGCTCTTTGTAAAGTATCGTGAAAGACCAGGGATACCAGTTTTTCCTTGTCCAGTGCCATGGCAAATGCCTTACGGATATCGGGGTCGTCGAAAGGAGGAGTAGCCGAATTGATCCCGATATAGTAGAAACTTAATTCCGGGGTAATGACCAGTTGGTCATGGAAAAAACCTGCCGGATCGGTCACCTTATCGATATACAGATAGGATACCTCGGCAGCATCGATTTCACCTGTTTCATAAAGATTCATCGGTAGTCCCGACAGCATCTGAAAAGCTACCGCCTCTAAACTGGCGGTCTGTCCATGGTAATTACTGTTCCTTTCTAATATCAACCGGCTGCCGACAATCCATTCTTTGAGTTCAAAGGGGCCGGTCCCGTTGGGCTGCCGCCACCATTCTCTCCCGGTATTAACATTTTCTTCATCCACCACGAAAGCTACCGGATAGGTAAGTCGATATAGAAAATAAGACCTTGGGGCAATAATTGTAACCTGCAGGGTATATTCATTTACTACGACTACCCCGGAAATTTCACCGTCCTGTCCGGAAATGACTTCGTTTACCCCGGCGATATCACTGAGGTATGTGGCGGCAGTAGATGAACCGGTAGCCGGACTACAGGCCCGTTCCCATGAATACTTGAAATCGCGTGCCGTAACCGCCCGGCCGTTTTGAAATTTCACATCGTCCCGCAGGTAGAAAGTATAAGTTTTCCCATCCTTGCTCATTTTCCAGGTTCGGGCGATGTCCGGTACCACTTCCATCTCGTTATCGAGCGTCACCAAACCTCCGAATATCTGGAGGATATACTCGATAGAGGTAGCTTCCGCTCCTAATGCCGGGTCGAGTGTCGTCGGGTCGGTACCATACAGGTTCAGGGTATCTCCGGTTACCGGAGTACCGCTGGTAGGTTTAACCAACTGGCATCCTGTGAGTAATAACACCGCGGAAACCAGCGAACATACGGACAAATAAATAATTCTTTTCAACATTATAATGCCTCGTTTATGAATACAGAATGAATATAACACAAACCCGGCTTGAGTGCCCAAATCAGGCTCTGTTGCTTAGTATTGCTGAATAACAGCAATAGTCTATGATAAACTAAAGCGTCAACAAAGCGGGGAGAATTATGATGAAAGACAGGACGGCTTCAGTTACCAGGAAAACCAAAGAGACCGAGATATCACTCGAACTCAACCTTGACGGCCGGGGTCGATGTGAAATAAATACCGGTATCAATATGCTCGATCACCTGTTGTCACAGGTCGGACAACATGGCCGGTTCGACATCAAGTTAGCTGCCTCCGGTGATGACCAACATCATCTTGCCGAAGATATCGCCATCTGTTTCGGCAAGGCCATTAACCAGGCCCTCGGCGAAAAACGCGGCATCGTCCGTATGGGCGACGCCAGTGTACCGCTGGATGATGCCCTGGCCACGGTTGCGGTAGACCTCAGTGGCCGTAGTTATGCCGTACTCGACCTGGACTTCAAAGGTAATGACATGGCCGGATTCGCGACCGACCTCATCCGCCACTTTCTGGAATCCCTGGCCTGCCGAAGGGAAACTATACCTGCATGCCCGCATTCTTTACGGTCAAAACGATCATCACCGGGCAGAAGCCCTCTTTAAGGCCCTGGGACGGGCTCTGGATAAGGCTACACGACGTGATGAACGGATATCGGGCGAACTGCCGAGCACGAAAGATATGTTGGAAAAATAAGATCCTCGTATAAATGAAAAAACCCGGTGGGACAACCGGGTTCTTTCGTGGGAGGGTCATGAAAAAGAAAGTTGTGTGTACTATTAGAATAGTATAGAGATGTTACCTTCGGGTTAAGATTACCGTAGAGAAGGTTACGAAAAGGTTGCACTTCTGTAACAAGGATGTTAGCTGGTTAAGTGGCAACGAGTAACAAAAGAGAATCAAGCAAAGCTATGACCGTTTATAACCAGTCCGGCTTCTGGAATGCAATCGACTCGCTGGTACAACAATCGAAAATCGTCATCGACCGGCCGAAAGGAACAACACATCCTCGCTTTGAGACCATCCTATACCCCTTAGATTACGGGTATCTCGCCGATACTACTTCCATGGACGGTCACGGCATCGATGTCTGGCAAGGTACCATTAATCCGGCAATCGCCACCGCTATCGTATGCACCGTCGACCTTCTGAAAAAAGACTCCGAGATGAAAATTCTGCTTGGCTGTACTCCTGAAGAAATGGAAACCGTATACCGTTTCCATAATCAGAGCGAATTCATGAAAGGAATCCTGGTAATTAGGCTAGCCGGGTCATAACCACCGTTCAATTTTTACCTGCCGGTCTTTTTATGAAAGTTTCTTGCCCGTTAACCTCTCGTATGCTTCCCGGTAACGGTGGTTGGTCGCTATTATTACCTCCGGGGGCAGCGGCGGAGCGGGGGGTTCCTTGTTCCAACCGGAATCGGTTAACCAGTCGCGCACCGGTTGTTTATCGTAGCTTGGCTGAGACTGGCCTAACTTATAAGCTTTTGCTTCCCAAAAACGTGAGGAATCCGGAGTAACCAGTTCATCGATCAACACCAATTTACCGTTGTCCAGGCCGAATTCCATCTTGGTATCGGCAATGATTATGCCCTTGTCCCGGGCATAATCCCGGGCAAACGTGTATATTGCCAGGGTTTTTTCCCTGAGTTGTTCCGCTAGCGCTTTACCTACTATTTTTACCATTTCTTCCATGGTTAAAGGTAAATCATGGCCGGTATCCGCCTTGGTCGTCGGCGTAAAAATAGGGGCGGGCAGCTGCTGGCTCTCCTTTAAGCCGGCAGGCAATCTGATTCCGTTGATCGTTCCCGATTTCTGGTATTCCACCCATCCGGAACCGGAAAGATAACCACGGGCAACACATTCCACATTGATACGCTCCAGTTTCCGGACCACCATCGAACGGCCGGTTAGGTATGACGGCAGAGGACCGGCCTTTTTATCCAGATATCTTTCCAGTGACTTCATATCTCCAACCGGTGTTACCATGTGATTAGGCAGAATGCTGCTGGTTTTTTCAAACCAGAACACTGAAAGCTGGTTCAGCACCTTCCCTTTATCAGGGATGCCGACCGGCAGTACTACATCAAAGGCAGATATCCGGTCGGTAGCAACGATTAGCAGATATTTACCCAAATCATATGTATCCCGGACTTTTCCCCGGATGAATAACGGCAAAGACAGATCGGTTGTGGTTACCACCTTTGAATTACCCATCTCCGGTTCCTCCTGACTTGTATACGACAAAAAGATTACATTTACTCATGTTCGTTATCAGATGCAAACTTGATGTCCTTTTCCGGCAATATTGCTTTGTTGATATCTTTCTGCTGCCAGCCGGCAGATGTCAATGTACGCTTTACAAATTCGACACTGGCCTCATATTCAGGACTGATCAGGTCTATCTCCCCTAATTCACGCAAGTCCCGGGCTTCCCGTTCGCGGTGTACCCGGGCCACTACTTTTATCTTTGGATTTAACTCCAGCGCTGTCTTAGCAGCATTAACCACCGCTACCGGATCAGGAAAGGTAACTGCCATTACTTTAATGTTGTTTATCCCAGCCGTTGCCAGTACCACCGGATTAGAAGCATCTCCATGAATACATACCCTGCCGAGTTTCCTGGCAGCCGCAATCCGCTCTGAATCGATATCGATTACGGCATATTCCATACCGGCTTCATCCAGCCCGCGAGCCATATTCTCGCCAATTCTACCATATCCAGCCAGGAGTATTCGGTCATTCTGGATTGTACTGTTTTGTTCGATCCTGGCTAAAGGTACCAGGTGTCCGAAATGCGGTAGCGGCGGGACCCAGTCCAGGCGGCGGTAAAAACGGCCGGCCAGGCTCATTGAGACCGGGGTCAACAACATCGTAATGATGGCACTGGCCAGGATGAGTGAATAGAACTGTTCGGTAACCACACCCGCCGTAATACCCATCTGTGCCAGGATAAAACCGAACTCACCTATCTGGTAAATGCCGGCACCGGTCAAGATAGATACCCGACGCTGATATCCGAAAAGCTGGACGATCCCATAGACTACACCGAACTTAATGACTATTATCACGGCTACCGATAATAAAACCAGCGGCCAGTTTCTGACCATGAATGTCACATCGAACAACATACCCAGTGAAACAAAGAAGAGCGTGGCAAAGATGTCCCGTAAGGGTGTTATTTCCGAGAGGGCATGATGAGCGAACTTCGATTCATGGAGTACCAAACCGATCAGGAATGCTCCGAAAACCGACGATAAGCCAAAAATTTGTGTTCCCAGGGCAGCTCCGATACATAACGTGAGAACTACTAGTAGAAATAATTCTCGAGTTCTGACGCCGCCTATCCGTCCCATGATCCAGGGTAATAACCAGAGACCGGAGGCGATGGCGGCAGCCGAAAACAATAAAGCTCTCCCTAATGCCTGGATCAAAGCCATCGCTATCCCTTCCACCGGCCCACCCATTAGTGGAACAGCCACCGTCATGATTACGACAACCAGGTCCTGGAGTATCAAAATGGCGATCATTATGCGGCCGTGGACTGAGTCCAATTCTCCACGGTCCATCAGAATTTTCATACATACCGCGGTACTGCTCATGGAAATAATAAGACCGAACAGCAGTGACTGATCGAGAGACCATCTGAAAATTCCCATTCCGGCCAGCAAGCCCAAAATAAAGGTGGCAAAAATTTGCAGGATGCCTCCAAATAGTCCCACCCGTCCGATCTGCCGTAATTGGCTGAACGACGTTTCCAGTCCCAGGGTGAACATCAAGAGAGCTACTCCCATGGTGGCCAGGGTCTCCACTGTTTCCGTGTTACTGACCAGGCCCAGGGCATAGGGGCCGACGGTAACCCCGATCACCAGGTAACCGAGTATTAACGGTTGCCGGAAACGGTGGGCCAGCATTCCACCCACGACCGCTGCCACAAGAAGTATGGCAATAACAACAAAAGGGCTTTGTTCCATAATAACTATCTATCCCGGTTAATATATCGAAAGTATATCTTTTGTCGGTAGTGTACTCAATGTTATAATTGGAATTCAAGTTATTATCCGGACAGGAAAATTCCTGATGAATGAAACATACCAATCAGCGCTGGACTATATATACAGTTTTGTCGATTACGAGACGCAAAAACGCCCTCGCGATGCCGCCAATTATGATCTAAGGCGGGTCGATATAATACTCCAGCGGCTTGAGAACCCGCATCATAAGTTCAAATCAATACATGTTGCCGGCAGCAAAGGCAAGGGAAGTACTTCCGCCATGGTTGCTGCAGCTTTGATCGCTTCAGGTTTCACTACCGGCCTGTACACCTCACCCCACCTGATCACCTTTAACGAACGTATCCGGGTAAATGATAGCTTGATCACCAATAAAGAAGTCGTCGACCTCGTGGTACGCTTGAAACCTGAGGTCGAAGCTGTAAACAAAGAGGCCAGATACGGCAAACTCACCACCTTCGAAATCATGACTGTCATGGGTTTTCTCTACTTCGCGATGAAACAATGTGATTTCGCAGTGGTAGAGGTCGGTTTAGGCGGCCGTTTGGATGCTACCAACGTAATCATACCGGAATCCTGTGCTATTACCTCGATCAGTTTGGAACATACTGAAGTATTGGGGAATACCCTGGCCCAGATCGCCACAGAAAAAGCCGGCATTATCAAACCCGGCCGGCCGGTCGTTACTTCACCCCAGGCCGCTGAAGTCTACCATGTATTTGAACAGGTTTCCCGGAATAACAACGCCAGGCTGATTAAAGTTGGGAAAGACATCACCTTCCAGGGGACCGGCTTCACAATCGAGCAACAAACACTACGTGTCAACGGTCTGCGTGGCAATTATAACCTGACGATACCATTGTTAGGTGATTATCAGCTTGAGAATGCCACAGTCGCCGTAGGTGTCTTGGAAACCTTGATGGAGCAGGGATACAAAATTACTGCGGAAAACGTAAAAAACGGGTTTGCCCGGGTTAATTGGCCCGGCCGTCTCCAAGTACTGCAAAAACATCCCCTGGTAATCGCTGATGGAGCTCATAATCCTTATTCGGCATCCCGGTTACGGGAGGCTCTACAAAAATATTTCCGTTTCGAAAAGGCTACTCTAATCATTGGTACCTCTTCCGATAAGGATATATCAGGTATCGCTGCGGAACTTGCTCCTGTCTTCCAAAAGGTGATCGTCACCCGTTCCAACCATCCCCGTGCACAAGCAACAGCACCCCTGGTCGCGGAATTTAGACAACACGGTACCGATACGCAAGCTACCGATGATATCGCTGATGCTATTCCTCTTGCTTTAACAAAAGCAGGAGAAAATGACCTTGTCTGTATCACCGGTTCTCTCTTCGTAGTCGCCGGTGCTATAGAATTTATGGGACACTCCCGATAACTTTACCTCTCTCAACCTCATTCCAGCTAACAACAGAATTGGTAATAAGTAAAACCCCAGAGTATAATTTTCTATTATTATCTATCTTCGTATTACCTGAATCCCCCTCAGGATATAACAGGATTTAAGCACTAAGGAGCTGTCTCTCAAATAAATGCATGACCAACCGGAAGATACTCAACAACGCAGGCCTGCTTCCCGGCGCGTCCGGGATTTCACACAAGGCAGCATCGTCCGTAATCTAATGGCTTTATCCTGGCCGATGATTATCGCCAACAGTATCAACATGATCGGCCCCACCGTCGATATGATCTGGGTCGGAAAACTGGGTTCGGCCGATATTGCCGGCGTCGGCGTCGCCGGTATGGTAGTAATGCTGGTGCAGTCCGGATTGATGGGCCTTTTTACCGGCTTGAGAGCGATGATTGCCCGGTTTATCGGTGCCGGAGACGAACGGCAGGCAAATTACGCGGCCCAACAAGCTCTTGTCATCGGAGCCGTTTCTTCGATCATACTTGCTATCGTAGGTATCTTCTTCGCCGAGGAAATCCTGGGTATCGTCGGTGTCTCTCCCGAGGTATTGGCTATCGGCGCCTCATATATCCGTATACAATTTGTCTGCATGGTCGCCATATCTTTCCGCATGATGACCGACGGTGTGATGCAGGCATCAGGCGATACTATGACTCCCATGAAGATCGCCGTTATATTCCGCAGCCTCCATGTCTTGATATCGCCGGCATTTATCTTCGGCCTGTGGTTTTTTCCGGAAATGGGCGTTAATGGGGCTGCTACCGCCAATGTGATATCCCAAAGTTTGGGCACGGCAATCAGCTTCTGGTTTCTCTTCAGCGGACGTTCCCGGCTGCGGCTGACCTTGGAAGGAATCAGGGTCGACTTCAAGATGATCTGGCGTATTATCCGGATCGGCTTGCCGGCTTCCATCATGGGCATCCAACAAAATCTGGGGCAGTTCTTGTTGATGCGTTTTGTGACCCCGTTTGGGACTTATGCTGTGGCCGCCCATTCCCTGAATCAACGGGTGGAAATGATCATCTTCATGCCCGCCTGGGGACTGGGAATGGCCGCTGGTGTTCTGACCGGGCAAAATCTCGGCGCCCGGCAGCCGGAGCGGGCGGAAAAAGGCGGCTGGTTAGCCTGCGGGCTGATCGAGATATTTTCTCTGGTGTGTAGTGTGGGCCTACTGCTTTGGGCAGAATATGTCGTTAAAATTTTCAATACCGATCCGGAATTGGTATCTATTGCTGCTACTTTCTTACGTATCGGGGTTGTCAGCTATCTGGTAATGGGACTCTCGGGGGTATTCCAACAGTGCATCACCGGGGCTGGTGATACCCTGCTTCCAATGATTGTCAGTATCGTAGCGATATGGATTATCCAAATACCATTCGCTTATTATCTATCCCACACCAGCCTCGGTGTTTATGGCATCCGCTGGGCTATCGTCATTAGTGCTTTTTTGAGTGCCGCCGCCTATACTCTTTATTACCGGATGGGTAGGTGGAAGCATAAAAATGTGTAAGTAGTAAACCCTTTGTTATCTAAAGTATCACACTTCAGAATTAATCAGGGATTGTTTATCGGTGATTTCAGGGCTTCTTCCGGCAGCATGTCTTTCAATATTTGTTCCAGGGCCATGGTATGGCTGCACAGCCCCCACTGCGAGAAGAACCGGCAGGTGCAGCGCCATTTTCCATTGCTGTAGTTAACCGAATATGCATCGTTTTCACCGCGGAAGTTTACCGAAAGCTCTGAAAAAGTAATTCGTTCCTTTTCCTGAGCGTAGCGTTTGGCTTTCTCTATTTTCCCTATAATACTGGACTGCATGGCCACACCCCCTTATAAACTTTAAGAGGCATCCCGATAGCCATCGGTGATGCCTCTATGCTCTGCTTTTTTCGTTTTCTTGCGTCCCGAACACAATCATAACGGTAATTACCCCTTACACCATGAATTATAACCTCTTTACCGGGCAATGTCCATTTCTTATTTCCATCATTTTGTTCCGCGTGCTCCAGATCAAATCAAAAAAATAAATTGTACCGTTTTCGTTGTTAAGCTAAAATATCCGAAAGTCATCAAAGGAGTTCGAGGTGAAAGCATTACTGCAGCGGGTAACGCAAGCTTCGGTCAGTATCGATGGACAAACCGTCGGCCGTATCGGTCCGGGATTAGTCGTTTTCCTCGGTGTTGCAGATGGAGATACTGAAAAAGATACTGCTTACCTTGCTGAAAAAACCATCGGACTCCGAATATTTCCCGACGCTGATGGTAAGTTCAATCTGTCTGCTCTTGATACCAAGGGGGAACTCCTTGTCATCAGCCAGTTCACTTTACTCGCCGATGCCCGCAAAGGACGCCGTCCCAGCTTAACGAAAGCTGCCGCTCCTGACAAAGCAAAAGCCCTATACGAACAATATGTGACTCTGGCCGTAAACAGCGGGTTAAAAGTAGCCACCGGCCGGTTTCAGGAACACATGCTGGTAGAGATTCTTAATGACGGCCCGGTTACTATTATTCTGGATAGCCGCGATAAATTCACTTCATAGATATTGACAAATATCCTATCCTTCACCTATTATTTGCAACTGGATGCATATGCGATGAGTTGTCTGAAAACACTAAAAGCAAAAGGCTTGAAATTAACTCCCCAGCGTATTTTAATCGCGGACATCTTCCACGATACCAAAGACCATCTTACAGCTGAAGAAATCATTGTTCATGTACGAAACCGCATGCCGGGGGTTAATAAGTCAACTATCTACCGTACACTGGAACTGTTGGAAGGTGCCGGATGCATCTATAAAAGCACGCTGGGTGATGAATCTATCTATCATCATAAGGAAGAAGGACATCATCACCACTTGGTCTGCCGTCGGTGCGGAAAAACCATCGATTGTGAGGAAAACATCTTTGTTCCGGTACAAAAATCACTACGTGAGAAATATGATTTCCAGGTTGATTTCAGGCACTTGGTCATGAGTGGTGTGTGTAATGATTGTAAAAACAAGAAATCACAAACAACCTAAAATTTTTTAATTATTAGTTGCAACTAAATGCATTTAGTACCAGATGCATCAATAAAAGAGGAGTAGCCGCCCGATGAATAAAATCCTGGCCTTAATCTCAGTTATAATGTTCTTCAGTTTATCCGCTGCCTGTCTCGGTAGTTGCACCACGGAAAACACAACTAGACTGCAAGTAGCTACCAGTACTTCTCTGCTGGAATATATCGTACTGCAAATAGGTGATAAGAATGTGGAAGTCATGAACATGGTACCGCCAAACCAGCACCCGGGCAACTTCGATGCCAGCCCTGGTGATATTCAAAAACTGACCGCGGCGAGCTTGTTCCTCCTGCATGGATGGCCCGGTGAAGGTTATGCCGAGGCAGTGATTGCCGCCGCGAATAATCCTGACCTGAAAGCCGTCAAAGTTACCATAGACGGTAACTGGATGATACCGGCTATTCAATCAGCCGCCACTGATAAAGTGCTGCAAGTTCTAAGTGAAACTGATACCAGCCACTCCGCTGAATATCAGAAAGCCGCGGCAGACTATCAGACAACGAATTGCATCGACAGAAACATCTCTTCAGAAAAGGTTGACTGAAGCTGGTGTTTCGGAGATAAAAGTGATTGCCTCCGCCCGCCAGGCTGATTTTCTGCAGTGGGCTGGTTTTAAGGTCGTGGCTACCTTCGTTAATGCCCAGGCATTAACCCCCCAAACAGTAAAAGACCTGGTGGACAAGGGGAAAATCGAGGGCGTAACCATCATTGTCAACAATCTTCAAGACGGCCGCGATGCAGGCGAAGCGGTCGCTCTTGAATTGGGCATTACCAGCGTAAACCTGTCCAATTTCCCGGGAGGTTTTGAGAATACCGAGACCTGGGAAAAGGCTATCGGGTATAATATCGACAGTCTACTTGATGCCCTGAATAAATAAGAAACAGGTTGGCCGTCCGCATGCAGCAAACCATTATACGCCTTGAACAGGCTGTCGTGGCATACCATGACAGCATCGCCCTTCACGGGGTTTCGTTGGCCGTAAAACAGGGTGAATTTGTCGCCGTTATCGGTCCTAACGGTGCCGGGAAAACCACCTTACTCACTGTCATTAACGGACTGACTCGCCTGCTTAAAGGCCGGCTCGAGGTTTTCGGCCAGCCGATTGACAAATGGAAACGTGCCGAATTAAGAAAAAAAGTGGGCTATGTTGCCCAGGTGGAAGCAATCGACCGGCGTATGCCGGTCTCCGTACGTGAGTCCGTGATGATCGGGCGCTATGGTAATATGGGGCTATTTAGAGGGCCGGATAAACAAGAATGGTCACGGGTCGGCGATGCACTGGAGATGGTCGGTATGGCACACTTGGCAAACCGGCCCGTCGGTCACCTGTCTGGAGGTGAATATCAACGGGCAGCGATTGCCCGTTGCCTTGTCCAGGAACCGGATTTATTTCTACTCGATGAACCAACCGCTTCGTTGGACTGGAAGGCACAAACTGAAATCCTGCAGTTGGTTCGGCGGATCCATGACGAACAGAAACTGACTACCCTTTTTGTTACCCACGATCTGGACGCCCTGCCCCACGCCTGTAACCGCGTTATATTGATGAAGGAAGGCATTATCATCGGAGATGGGCCTCCGCAACAACTGGTAACAGCCGACAACCTGAGCCGGCTGTTTGACCTGCCGGCGGATGTGGTAGCTGAAAGGCATACCCATGTCCATACGGAGAGATATTAAGTTGGACCTGTCGATTTTTTCTTACCAGTTTATGCAAAACGCGGTACTGGCATCTTTTCTGGGTGGGATCGCTTGCGGAATCATCGGTGTTTTCGTCGTTTTACTGCATTTGCCTTTCATCGGTGTCGCTATGTCCCATGCCGCCTTCGCCGGTGCCTTACTCGGCCTGTGGCTGGGTTTCGACCCTTTGCTCGGGGCTTTCCTCTTTTGCCTGTTAGCCGCCGCCGTCATCGGCCCGCTCGCCGACCGCGGCCAGTTAAGCCCGGATACTTCGTTGGGAGTTATCTTTTCCCTGACCCTCGGCATTGCCTTCCTGTTCATCGGTTTGATTCCCAATACCCGCTCTGCCGCCCTGGACCTGCTCTGGGGCAGCATCCTGACCAACGGCAGCGGCGATATCATCTTACTTGCAGGTATTGCAATTCTGGTAGTCGCCGCTGTGGTGGTATTTTATAAGGAAATCCAGGCTACCATTTTCAGCCGGAATATCGCTTTAGCCGTGGGAATACCTGCCACGCTGGTTTTATATGGTATTATCTTCCTAACCGGCACTACCATTACCGCGTCACTTCGTTCTATCGGGGGCTTGCTGATTTTCAGTCTGATACTTAATCCCGCGGCAGCCGCTTATCAGTTGACTTACAATATGAAAAAGATGTTTGTGCTGGCTGCCGTTTTCGGGGTACTCTCCGGATGGATCGGCTTACTGGCCTCCTACCTGCTCGATATCCCCAGTGGTGCAACCATTGTTATCACTTCATCGGTCATTTTCGGGCTGGCTGCTCTTTTCTCTCCAAAACGCCGCACCCGTAAATTTATGGAAATGGAGAAATAAATGTCGCAGGCATATTTCAACAGCCATGCTAGCACCTGGGATGAAACGGCAGTGGAAAAAGATCCTGCCAAACTGACGCGCATGGTAGCTCGGTTTAACCTGGAACAGGGTTCTACCCTCCTCGATGTCGGCACCGGTACCGGAGTGCTTCTACCATTTTTGGTTCGGGTAGTGGGACGGTCCGGATGGGTCATCGGCCTGGACTATGCCGAGTTAATGCTAAGGCAAGCTATTAAAAAGCACTGTTCCGGTAATATCGCTTATCTATTGGCGGACATCGGTGCCATTCCAGCCAGGTCCGGTAGTTTCGAGGCTGTTGTCTGTTATTCCTGTTTCCCTCATTTTCGAGATAAACTGCAAGTATTATCGGAAATCCGGCGGACCATGAAACCAGGCGGGCAGCTTTTCATCTGCCATACATCGGGCCGGGAACAGATCAACCATATCCATCGCCAAATCCCGCCGGTTTGCCATGATGCCCTGCCTGAAAACAGGGAGATGCATCATTTACTTGAAAACGTTGGCTTCGTACATATTAACATCGAGGATGAAGCTGACAGCTACCTGGCGGTAGCTGAAAAACTATAGCTCTAGTTCCAGGCTGATATCCAGTACCTGGGCCGAGTGTGTCAGGGCCCCGATGGAAATGATATCAACCCCGCTTTGCGCTACTTGACGGAGATTGGCCAGTGTGATGCCCCCCGACGCCTCCGTCTCCACACCTGCCGGCATCATCGCCACCCCCCGTTTCATTTCCTGGGGAGACATATTATCGAACATGACGATATCTGCCCCTGCCCGGGCTGCTTCCACGGCATCTTCAACCGTGGTCGTTTCTATTTCTACCTTCATACCCGCCGGGACAGCTTTTTTCGCTTTTTCCATGATTTGAGTAAGCGTTAGTCCTTCGCGGCGTAGAATTGCGATATGATTGTCTTTGATGAGCATGAAATCGCCCAGGTCCACGCGGTGGTTATGTCCGCCTCCCATACGCACGGCATACTTTTCCAGGAACCGGAAACCGGGCGTGGTCTTCCGGGTATCATAAATACCGGCGTTGGTACCCTGTATCTCAGCGACATATTTCGCCGTCAGTGAAGCCACACCGCTAAGCCGCTGCAGGAAATTAAGTGCCACCCGCTCACCTTTGAGAATACTGGTGACCTTGCCGGATATATATCCCGCGATATCGCCGTTTTTGACGGTAGTCCCGTCTTTTACGAGTAACTCCACCTTCAACTTGGGGTCTACCCGGTGGAAAACGATTTCGGTGATGCCGCCCCCAGCTAATACCCCATCAGCTTTGATCAGGATGGAAGCTTTACCTTCGATTTCAGCCGTGATCAGGGAATCGGTCGTAATATCACCACGGCCAAGGTCTTCCCTCAATGCCAGGTCGACCAGTGAATAGACCTGTTTTTCAGGCATCTCGTTCCTGTTCAAGATAATACCTGTTTTCTATTTATCGCTGGTTTTCGGTACCGCGCAGCCCTAGAATACTGCCCTTTGTTAATCGCATCTTCGCCCCGGACTCGATCTTGATAACGATGCTGTCCTGGGTAATTTCATCGATATCACCATAAATGCCGCCGGCCGTGATCACCCGATCGCCCACTTGTAATTGGTCCACCATCTGGTCATGCTTCTTTTCTCTCTGCCGCATCGGCCTGACCATCATAAAATAGAACAGGCCAAAGAGCAGCACCAGGATAATGATCATGGGCAGATAACTCATGAAACCGGTCGAAGTGGAACTCCCGTCTGCTGCGGTAGTTTCCGCAACCGGTACACAACCTGCCAATCCAAGTAACACGGTCAAAGCCGTTATTAATAATCCAGATTTCTTCACCTTTCCTCCTTGTTACCACCCGGTTGTTTCTGTCCGGATTCTCCGGCTGGAGAACCCTGGAGAGACCATGGTCCTGTTTTATCGATTTGGATATTGACCTGGCGCCCCAGATAATCTCCGGGTGTCCCGATAGTATCGGGAAAGAATACCAGTTTATCACTTCTGGTACGGCCGCGCCACTTTCCCCTCGTCTTCCCCTCGACCAGTACATCAATGATTTGTCCGAGAAGCTGTTTATTGATATCAGTCAGGATTTCTTCCTGGAGTTCTTCGATGACTTTCAAGCGGCGGTCTTTTTCCTCGGATGGAACATCATCCGCTAAATGCCGGGCGGCATAGGTGCCTGAGCGGGGAGAATAACAAGCTACATGTACAGCATCAAATTTAATCTCCCGGAGCAACTGTACAGAATGCTGGAATTGCTCTTCAGTTTCTGAGGGAAAACCAACAATTATGTCAGTGCTCAGCGATACATCAGGTATCCCTTGCCGGATCTCTTTGATCAGGCTCCGGTAATGTTCTACAGTATATCCCCGCTTCATTAACTCGAGGATGGTATCATCGCCTGCCTGTACCGGTAGATTGATATGGGCACAGACTTTCGGTAAAGCGGCGATGCGGTGTATCAGTTTATGACTCATGTCCTTGGGATGGCTCGTCAGGAAACGTAACCTTAATACTTCATCAATATCGCTCAATTCGGTTAATAAATCTGCGAGGTCCGGTGTCTCTGGTAAATCCCGGCCGTATGAATCGACATTCTGCCCTACCAGGATAATCTCTTTCGCCCCGCGCCCGGATAATATACGGACTTCATTCAGAATATCCTCCATCGCACGGGAATGTTCCCGGCCGCGGCGGAACGGTACGATGCAGTAGGTACAGAAATTATTACATCCCTGTGTGATTGGGATATAGATGCTGACTGGTGGATGCAGGACCAATGTCTCGTCAGGCCTGATTTCATCTAGCCAATGGGGGAGATCTCCCGCTTGAAAAAAGTAATCTACCTGCGGATATTTCTTTTTTAGCACAGTAATATCAGGTTCGACAAAGCATCCGGTTACCGCGATTGTCATTCTCGGCTGCCGTTTCTTCAATCTCCGCAGGATATGCAGTTTATTAATGACCCGGTTTTCGGCGCTTTCCCGGACCACACAGGTATTTAATATCACCAGGTCGGCTTTTTCGGGTGTCTCTACCGGCTGGTATCCGCGCTGTTCCAGTAAACTGCTGAGCCTCTCCGACTCCGCCTTGTTCATCTGGCAGCCGATAGTCCAAATATGGTAATTAGACATACTTAAAGGATATACGAATACACCGGTTGGGGACAAATAGGGATTTTGGACTTACTCTATGGTATCTTGGGAATTTTGACTTTTTATCAAACCAAGGAGCATCTTTGAAATTGTTTCATATTGACTGTAAAAGTAAGTTAAACGATTTTTATCTATAATATGCTCCTCAAAGATTATCTCAAGTAATGAGACACATTCATATACAGAACCTCTGGCGATTGTGTAGAAATTTCGTTTATCTGCCTTGGAGAATTTACCGCTTCCTTCAGCTATCTCGAAATCAAACATCTTGACATCTAAATAAAAATGAGCGTGAGTAGTATGTCTTTCGTTAACTCCCAAACTACAAAGTACTAATTACAAACTACTTTTCTGGCGGAGGGAGTGGGATTCGAACCCACGACCCCACTCACGTAGGGCAAGCGCTTAGCAGGCGCCCGCACTAGACCACTATGCGATCCCTCCAAATGCGGACTTTCCTATTCTATGTCATCAGGTACCTTTTTACAATATTATCGTCTGTATTTCGTTCTCTACTAACTACAAATTACTTCTTTGTAGGTTGACGTCCCGGCCGCTTGCCCGTATCATTTGTAAACGATATCAATCGCAGGAGACGTTACATTATGAAAAACCCCATCGGTCCCTACCCCGGCAGACAGTTATTTCTCGGCCTGACTCTCGAAGGGAATCCCTGCCTGGCTTATCTCATTACCGGGCGCAGTCCGGAGAGCCGCGAAAGAAAGGCTGTCCGCAAAGATAATAAGGTGATCATCGGACCCCTGGGCGATGTTAAATACGACCCTCTCCGCCATTACACCGCCCTGCAATATAGTGATTCCTCTGGTATTGCTGTGATTACCAACGGCATCCAAACCGAAGCTATTTTCGAAGCCTACCATCTCTTGTACAACGTAAAGTCAGTCCCATCGGCTGATTACCTGGCCATGCTTATGGACGGCGCCGGGCATGAACCGGACAGCCTTAATACCCCCCGCATCAGTGGGATAATCACTAAATACGAAAACAAACCTGTCTGTATCCTGAGTATCAAGCGTCATGATATGAAAGCCTTCACCCATATAGTCGATTTAAAGCAGGGTCTAATAGCCGGTATCTCGACTTATACCGGTTCCCTGGAAAGCCCCCTCCCCTTCGATCCCACCCATGGTTTACCTGAGTTAAAATTGAATGCCACCCGGGTTAGCGAGATCGCCGGATTACTGTTCGATATCTCCGCCGCTGCTAATAAAGGCCTGGATATCCGGGTTAGTACGGTCGCTGCTGTGCTTACCGGAAATTGCTGGGATATTGCTGTGGTCAATGCCCAACAATAGGACAAGCATCGGCGGTAATTTTTTGATACTTTCCGCCGGTACTCTAGATATTGACGTCCATGCATAATCGGTTGTATATTGACTCGTCATCATATGACGTGATTATTTATGGTTGCCCAATTCCAGTTAACTCATAGGTATCCGCAGTTACGCAAGTATCTTTTAAATCTGCATTAAGAAGTCCCCCTTTATTAAGGAGAGAAGTAAAATGAGTGACAAACAAATGGTAAACCTGATTATCAATGGTAAAAAACATACTTTCTCCGTCGGCCCGGACATGGTCCTTATCGACCTGCTGCGTGATGATCTGCACCTGACCGGAACCAAACAATCCTGCGACCGTAAAGGACAATGCGGTGCCTGTACTGTGATCGTGGACGGCAAGGCGGTCCGGTCCTGTCTGAATAAAGTATCAAAGCTGGAAGGTGCCGAGGTAATCACCGTCGAAGGTCTAGGCACGCCGGAGAATCCGCACCTGATCCAGGAAGCCTTTGTCCTGACCGGTGCCATTCAGTGCGGTTTCTGTACTCCCGGCATGATTATGGCCACCAAGGCCTTGCTGGACAAAAATCCCGACCCCTCCACCACCGATATCAAGAAAGCCCTGGCCCATAACCTGTGCCGCTGTACCGGTTATAAGAAGATTGTCGATGCCGTTAAGCTGGCCGCAAAATTCATCCGCGGTGAGACCACTCCGGCCAAAGTCCGGGCTGCTTTGCCCAAAAAGATGATCGGCGTTTCGCATCCCCGTCCCCACTCCATGATTAAAGCCTGCGGTGTGGCCAAATTCTCCGCCGATTATTATTTTGATAATGCCCTGGAGATCGCCTGTGCCCATGCTTTCGCTAATTACGCCAACATCAAGTCGGTCGATATCTCAGCCGCTGTGAAAATGCCCGGTGTAGTGGGTATCATCACGGAAAAAGATATCAAAGGTACCAACCGCGTTCGTGAAGCCGTCACCGATAAACCCTTGCTGATGGAAGACACGGTCCGTTCCTACGGCGACCCGATGGCTATTGTCGCCGCGGAGACCCGGGAACAGGCCAGGGCGGCCGCGGCTGCGGTCAAGATTGAACTCGAACCTCTTACCCCCATGATGACCTCCAGGAGGCACTGGCCCCCGGATGCACCCAAGTTACATGACTGGTCGCCTAACCTGATCTCGACCACCCCACAGATATTGGGTGATGCCGAAAAAGCCCTGGCTGAATCAGCTTATGTGGTAGAAGCTGAATTCTCCACCCAGGTCAACCACCAGGCCCCCCTGGAGCCGGAAGTCACCGTCGCTTACCTGGACGGAGAAGGTGATGAAGCCGAATTGGTCATCATCGGCCGCAGCATCAATATTCATCCCAATACCGGCCATGTTGCGGAAGCCGTCGGCTGGGAAAAAATCCGTTATATCGAGGCCTTCTCCGGCGGGCAGTTCGGCCAGAAATCGGCCATCATCACCGAAGCCCTGGCCGCCGCCGCCTGTGTCCATTTCCAGCGGCCCGATCCGCTATGTCCCCAGCCTGGAGGAATCTTTGTTCCTGAGTCCCAAACGCCATCCCTATTATATGAAATATCAAAATGGGTGCGGATAAAAACGGCCACTTTACCGGCCTCTGGGCCGATATGTATATCAATAAAGGAGCTTATTTCATGATGGGCGGCCTGACCATCGGCCGTACCCTGCATATGCTTTCCAGCGCCTATAAGATTCCTAATGTTTGGGCCAATTGTAAGCTGGTCTATTCCAATAATGCCTCAGGTGCGGCTGCCCGGGGCGCCGGACCGCCGCAGTCCAACTTCGCCGTGGAATCCATCATCGATATGCTGGCGGAAAAAGTCGGCATGGACCCGTTGGAATTCCGCGATCTCAATTCCTTGAAACCGGGCGAACCCCGTTCGACCGGCGCGACCATCGGCCAATGGGAATTCCCGCAGATTTGTGCCATGATCGAACCCCATTGGGAGAGGGCGAAAAAAGATGCCGCCGCTTTCAATAAAAAGACGACAAAGTCAAACGCGGCGTCGGCCTGGGCGCTCATGCCTTCGGCATCGGCGGCGCCGGCGATAAGGGCCAGGTAGCCGTCGAAATCAATCCGGATGATACCATAACCATCTACGGCGCTATCGCCGATCCCGGCGAAGGCAATGATGCCATGTTGACCCAGATTACGTCACATGTCCTGGATATTCCCATGGATAAAGTCCGCCTGGAGACCCGTGATACGAAGAATACCGTGGGCATGGGCCCGGCTGCCGGCAGCCGCATGACCTATATCGGCGGCGGTGCATTGCACAATGCCCTGGAACAGCTCAAGAAAGCCATGGATGAAGCCGGCAGCAAGACCTATGCCGGTCTGAAAAAAGCCGGTAAACCTGTCCGTTATGAAGGTGTCAAGAAGCTTAAACCCGGTAAATGGGACCCCAAGACCGGGCAGGGCGATTCCAACGAATCTCATCGTGCATAATATCCAGATGGCAGAAGTGGAAGTCAATACCGAAACCGGCGAGGTCAAGGTCCTAAAGATGACCACCGCGGTCGATGCCGGTCTCATCATCAATCCCCAGGCGGTCGAAGGCCAACTGGAAGGTGGTATGGACCAGGGCATCGGTTTTGCGCTGCGTGAGGAATATATCCACGGCAAGACCAAAGACTGGATGACCTTCAAATTCCCCACCATTGAAATGATGCCGGAAATGGAAATCATGTTCCAGGAAACCCCCCGGCCCAATGGGACGCTGGGCGCTACCGGTATCGGTGAAATGACCATGATTTCTACCGCTCCTTCGATTACCAATGCCATTTATAATGCCTGCGGCGCCCGCGTCACACATCTACCCGCTACACCCGACAAGGTAAAAGCCGCCCTGGCGAAGGTTAAATAGCTCTCAATTCTAGTCTAAAAAGAAAGGGACCGGTTAAATCACCGGTCCCTTTCTTTTTATCACAAATACACACACCTTGTTTTTAGAAACTCTCATACAATTTTCAAATCGTATTTATCGGAAAGTTGACTACCGGTGATGTCGGCCGTCAGATACTGCTGACCGGTTGGGTGGATACCTACGGGGAGTACGGGTGCTTTTATCCCTGGTTGCCGAATCTATTGATGTGCAGCCAACTGAATTCAGGCCGGTCCGTTCCGACCTTCGGCGGTATCCGCTCTGGTATTCCCAGGGCCATCACTGTCGCCAATTCGTGAGTTTCCGGTAGACCTAATAGCTTCTCTACAGTTTCTTTATATTCCCCACCGAAGATGGACATAACACAACCTAATCCCTCTGCCGTCGCTGCTAAAGCGATGTTCTCCGCCGCCGTCCAGGCTGCTGCCACACTCAGTCCGCCTTTTTTTATGCATATCGCTAATACGCTCGAATTATGATAGAGTCCCTTCTCGATCGCAATCCTTCTCGCCCCTCCCCGCAGCCCCTCCATCTTTCCCTTCTGCTCGGCAATACCGTCGATAATACCCTGGTCGTTGATAATAATGAACTCCCACGGCTGTGTGTTGCTGGCTGAAGGCGCTTTAGCCCCCGCCCAGATAAGGCGGCGCAACAGCGGTTCCGGGACTCTCGCTGTGAATTGACGGATTGTTCTCCTCTTCTCGATTGCTTCCCAGACATCCATGGCATACCTCCTAACCTATCGGTATTGTCAAAGATATTTTTCGTATAGTCCAATCAATATTAGCTGGTTCAAAAAACCTGCCGATTATATAATACCGCGTTCCCCCGTTTCCCCGCTGGACAGATACAACCGATTGACCGCAGGCAGTAAGCTATTTTCTGAGCTAATCGACGTGGATAATCCCCCGCTGCCGCCAGTTCGGTTACTGAAAACGGCTCCGTCAGGTCCTCCGGGATAAAAACCATTAAGTCCGCAGACGCTGACAGCACCCTGGTTTCTACGACCCGCAGCAGCCGGCGTTCTTCGGTTACCCAACCCCCCCGCCGCCATCCCCGGATGCCGTCATACCGGCGTACTTCCTCTTCTTCGGTCAACAGCAGTTCCATTGTAAAATTCGAGTTCTTGAATAACTCAGGCAGCCGGATCAACTCCTCAAACACATGTTTATAGTCTCCATGCTTGGGTGATCTCCGGCGGCTGAGCGGGCTCTTCCCATCTTCACTCGATCTCACGATCCATTTCTCCCGGGGTATCGGGTAAACCAGCCGTACCGGATGTTTTACCAGGAGCTTCTCCAATTTTCGTCTGATGGCACTGAAATTACGCGTTTGTATCTCAACTAGAAGCTCTCCCCGGACTATATCCACCACAGACCCGTCTACTGGTACTTCAAGCCTGTCCCCAACCTGGGCATACCACCGCTTCAATGCTTCATGCAGCGGTTTTTCGTTTAACGTACCTATTGTTGATATGCCCATATCAGCTTGTTCTTTATTGTCTATTACCATGTGCGACCAGTATATCAATTCATACCCTTCCTTGAAACCCATGGTCACGTTTGAAGAAAATACTTCATCATCCATGTTATAATCACTCCGGATTTATCCGCGAATAAATGTGTGTAGGGGACATATGAGTACTAATAGAGACTTGCTGAAATATTCCAAATATATCGTGACTGAACCTAAAACAGCCCCGCCTGGAATCCATGCTGACTCCGCTGCTGACCAACGCCGGGCCAAATCTAAGATCGAATCTACCCATCTGATGTCCGTCGACGGTGAGATCATCAAAGACATGTTTTATGTCGATTGCGTCTGGCTCTGGCGAGGGTCATCTACAGAAAAGGTCGAAGAACCTCATGTGCACGATTTCAACGAAGTGATTGCCTTTATCGGTTCCGACCGGGAACATCCGCAAAGCCTGGGCGGGCAGATCACTATCTGGCTGGATGGGGCAGAACATGTCCTGGAAAAGACCTGCCTTATTTTCGTTCCTGCCGGCGCCCGGCACTGCCCGGTTATCTTCAACCGGATCGATAAACCGGTCTTTTTCGCCACTATCTCTCCAGCAACCAGGTATAGCCGGACCGTCGTCGATGACCAACAGCCTCCAACCGAAACTCCACGTTGTAAGATTATCACTGAGGTCGTCGAATTCAATGGCGCCGGTACCGGACAGCCCCCCAAACCTCCCCCTGATTCCACCGTTAAAGGTGCCCGTGTAATGCATCTGGAAGACCATGTCGCAGATGGTTCGTTTTATGTCGACTTCGTATGGATTTATGAAGGCACCGGACAGGCTCCGGCTCCCGAACACAACCATGAATGGGAAGAGGTTATCGCCATGGCTGGCGTTGATCCCCAACATCCTCACAACCTGGGTGGTACCATGAGCATTGTTCTCGGCGATGAGACCCACTATATCAACACTAGCTCCCTGGTCTGCATCCCGAAAGGGCTGAAACACTGCCCGTGGAAATTCCTTGATATCAAAAAGCCTACCCTGGTCTTCACGGCAGGTCCTTCCGGTAAATATACCGGCTCACACCGACAGCAGTCATAAAGGGCATTTATGTCAAAATACCGCTTACCCGAGTATGTAGTCAGGTAAGGGGTAATAATATTGTCCGGTTTTTATAGATGATAGTTTTTTTTATTTTGTTGATAAATCCGGCACCTATCTTCGTTTAAAAGTCGAAGCCCCGGAGATATCTAAATCTTTTTCTACCACCGGTGTACCTTCATATCTCAGTTCGGAACTGCCGCTCAGGTAACCTCGGAGTTTTCCATTGATTACCATGTCGGCATCGCTGGCGCCGCTAAGTCCGATATTCACATCTTCGATAGCAAACTGCAGCAATTGAAAACTACTTGACCCCGAGCCGGAAAGTTCGATATCGCCCCCTTTTCCGGATAACTCCATGCTGCTGGCTCCGGACAAGTGAAAAACAGTGCTCAAGGCTTCAGCCATACCCGATGTCTCACTAGATCCGGAAGATATGATTTCCAGACTGCCGGTGATTGCTTCTATCTTGAGATCGCTGGCTCCTGAAAGGTTTATCCTGGTGCTGGTACTCTTGACCCTGGCATTTAATTCACTGGAACCTGATATAACTCCAGTAAAAGCCCCGGTTTCTATATCCAGGTCAAGCTCGCTGGCCCCGGAAATACTGGTCTCAAAGTCGTTTGTCGACTTGAATCCCCTGACCGTCCCTTCCGTTGCCCCTGAAAGCGTGAGTTTAGTCAATTCCGGCATCGTTATCCTGGCTTCCATATGTGCATTATTAAAACCCACCCCGAACCATGTCAGACTGATTTTCAGGGTGTCGTCATCCTTACCTATGTTAATACGGTCAAAAATACGTTCGTTCGTCGTTATTTCGACTGAATATGTTTCTCCATACTCGATATCAACCGTAAAGGCACTACCAACATCTACCGCATTAAAATCGGTAAATTCATATCCCCGGGTGGTTGTAGGGCCTAAGTCTTTTACAGTAAAGAGCCAGTTGCAGCTTGTCAGCAGCATGGACAGATGCGGTAATTATTGATGCCACGGTGATAAGAAGAGATAGTTTTCTCATTATATTTCTCCGTCTTAAAGCTTTCCTTTATAATCTGACCAGCAACGCTTTAGCGATCGAACCATGTCCTTTACCCAGTACTCTTGCTAAATGCATCGTCGCTGTCAACAGCAGGCCCCCGATAATGATAGTGATCGGTATCAACCATCCGGTGGCGTAATATTCCGATGAGGCGATAGTGAGAACCGGCCATCCGGCTGTTAATGCCACGATCGGCCAGAGGATCAGGCTTACACTAAGCGATATTAGGGTTACCAGTACCGAAAAGTAGAAGATCCCCAGCGGTAACTGCAGCATCATGTATATCATCGAGAACCAGGTATGTTTATCCCCCAGCATATTCTTGAAACGCTGCCAGAGGCTGACATCCTTTACTGTGTATCTGGCCCGCCGGGGCATCCGTACCCCCAACAGGGCTTCCACCAGTCGCCCTTCAACCAGTGCCAGTCCCCTTACCGATAGCAGAAATAGTCCGGCGATGGGCAGGCCGATCACCAGTACAAGCAGCCCGGCGGATAACGAAAACCCGGTCACCACCCAGGTGAAATAGAAGATGCCGGTTATCAGAGCCAACAGCAGGTAGAGTACCGCCCCCCAGGCCCCCGGTTCTCGCGAATATCCCGAAAAACCGCAGAAAGAATGGGCGCTGGTCCTTTATTGCCGTCTGCGGTGGAGCCGTCGTTTGCGATTCTCTGGCTGGCCTTACCGTAAAAGACGGGGTGGTATTCGATTCGATTTGTTTATAGGCTGCAGCTACTTCTTCCGGCATTCCGTAATCTTCGATTACCGCCTCCAGAGTCAATTGTCCTGCCGTCGCCCCGGATGAAGTACTTAAGGCCGTACGGAGATATTCTTCGGCATCGGATAGTGCGTCCTGGATGGTCGCCCGGTCGCTTCCGGTTAATTCTTCTTTAAGCATGGCTAAATACTGCTCTATGCTATTTATCATTGTTTCCTCCTAGGACGCCGTCGACCAGGTCTCTGGTCTGGGCCCATATTTCCCGCCACTTTGATAGTGTTTCCTGCCCCGGAGTTGTTATCCTGTAATATCGGCGCGGTGGACCGGACACCGAGGGTTCGACTTCGCTGGTCAGCAGCCCGGTGCTTTCCAGCGACCTTAGTACGGGGTATAATGCCCCATGTTTCATTATTTCCACATTTCCTGAGTGATCTTCAATAAGCTTGGCGATCTGGTATCCATACATAGGTTTGTCGGTACTACCCAACACTCCCAGGAGTACCAGTGAAGCCGTACCCCCGTTTATCTCTTTTTGGAACTTCTTGACCGCTTCCGCTGTTTCAACCAAATAACTGCCCTCCACCACGGCTTCTGAGTTGCTGCCATGGATTCTCAGAATAAAACTCGATACCAGGTATTAACTTCATAGTATTGTTAACTTATTAATAGTAATGGCTTAATAATACTCGCCTTCAAACCCGCTGTCAATAGGAGAATTTGATATTTTTTCTATCAACATATACTGTTTTCAGTACACTACAATATTGATGATTAGTAGATAGCATATAGGCTTGTGCATGTTACATGACTTTGTTTTTCTGAGGATTATATGACGAACGAAAAAGCGAACCCCGGTAGGCCGGGTGGAACTAAACGAGTCGATATCAAGCCCGGTCTACGGGTATCGATAGTACTCAAGGCCGACCAGTCGTCGGGGAAATTAACACGGGGCGTGGTTAAAGACATCCTTACTCGTTCCCCGGTTCATCCTCACGGCATCAAGGTCAGGCTGGAAAACGGTCAAGTTGGCCGGGTGAAGGCAATCGAATTTTGAATCTGGTTCCGATTTTTTATTGTATATTCATGAGAAAATTGAAGGACTGATTCTGTTATAATATCTCCGTCATGCCTAAAGCCGGTTCATATCAAACGGAAGCCATCATTATCAAGAAGACCAAACTTGGGGAAGCTGACCGCATCCTCACCTTCTACACACCTGACCTGGGAAAGGTCCAGGGTGTCGCCAAAGGCGTCCGAAAGCCAAAAAGTAAGATGTCGGGGCACCTGGAACTGCTAACCTATAGTAAGGTTCTGTTGACGAAAGGCCGCGGCAGCCTTGATACCATTACCGGCTGCCAGGCTGTGGAAAGCTTCCTGCCCTTGAAAAGCGACCTCGATCTCTGTGCCTGCGCCCTCTACGCCACTGAACTCGTTAACCAGTTTGGTGTTGAACGACAGGAGAACCGGCATCTCTTTAATCTGCTCCTGGAACTAATGCAGGCGCTGAGTAATATCCCGGCTGGTTCGCTTGAAACCACCGGCCGGTTGGCCTCCGATGGTTTACTCCGTTATTTTGAGGTCCATCTTCTGGAAGCTGTCGGCTACCGCCCGCAGCTTCAACAATGCGTTTCCTGCCGCCTATCTCTCCCCCCTGCCAGCATCAATTATTTCAGCGTCTCCGCCGGCGGAGTGGTCTGTTCTATGTGTAAACCAAAACTGACTTTTACTTATACCGTCTCTCCCCCGGTCATCGATGCCCTGCGCATCTTGCAGGACGGCGGATGGCCGTCGGCCGCCCAAATCAATTATGACCCGCGCTTTCGTCGTGAATTGGAAATGCTGTTAAGGAATTACCTCCGCTTTATCCTCGAACGTGACATCCGCTGCGCCGCCTGGCTCGACGTCCTCCGTCATGATAGCCAGTCCCGGCTAGATTCGAACTGATCGGCTGGTCTTACTACTAGATCCCTGATAACCGCATTAAGGAGAGAAAAATGTATACCTGCAAATATCCGCACCTGTTCGCCCCGCTACAGCTCGGTCACACCCTGTTTCGCAACCGGATATTCGCTGCTCCTACCGGTGTCTTTTATGCCGACCCCAAACACCGGCCGATTAACGAGACGATTAGTTACTATGAACGCAAAGCCAGGGGCGGCGCCGCCTCGGTCTGCGTGGGCGATGCTCAGGTCGATTCCGAGCACAGCCTTCACGGACGTTACAATATGGTCCTCGACGACAACGAGATCATGCCGGCGCTGAACAAGCTGTCTTCGCAGATAAACCGCCACGGTGCGGTAGCCACCCTGGAGATGTTTCATGCCGGTTCCGCCGCCATCTATTCCTATCTTGACGGCCATGAGATTTTCGGTCCCCAGGATGAATACCTTCAGGGCACCCTCGGCCATCCCAAAGTGTTCGCCCATGCCATGGACCGCCCCATGATGGAACGGGTGATTAAGAAGCACGCTGATGGGGCTGCGTTGGCCAGGCGCTGCGGCTTCGGCATGGTCTTCCTGCACGCCGGGCACGGCTTCCTCATGCACCAGTTCATGTCGCCTACAATTAATCACCGTACTGACGATTACGGCGGCTCTTTCGAGAACCGCCTGCGCTTCCCCCTGGAAATCGTCCACGCTGTTCGTGAAGCCGTCGGCCCGGATTTTCCCATCGAACTCCGTATCTCCGGTAGCGAGGTCTATGAGGGAGGCTATAGTATCGAATACGGCTGTCAGATCGCCGAAGCTTTCGACGGCCTGGTGGACATCATCCATATCTCCGCTGGCTCTCATGAGGATGCCCGCGTTTTCACCGTGACCCACCCCTCCATGTTCCTGGACGACGGTGTGAACGTGAAGTATGCTGCCGAAATCAAAAAACATGTCAAAAAATCGAAAGTAGCTGCTATCGGGGCATTATCCAGCCCCTGAATTGCTGGAGGAAATCATTGCCTCCGGTAAAGCCGATATCGTTGAAATGGCACGCGGCCTTATCTGCGATCCCGATTTACCGGACAAAGCCCGCACCGGCCATGATAATGAAATTCAGAAAATGCATCCGTTGTTTTACCTGTTTCTCTAATCTCATCCGACACGGTCACATCGTCTGTGCCCTTAATCCGGAGATTGCCGACGAGTCCGAGCAGAAATTTGCCCGTCACCCTGCCAGACCGAAAAAAGTCCTCATCGCCGGTGGCGGGGTCGCTGGTATGGAAGCTGCCCTCACCTGTGCCGCACGAGGCCACCAGGTCATCTTGTGTGAAAAGTCCAGCCCGGCTCGGCGGCATCCTCCGCTGCGAAGACAATGTGCCCTTTAAAAAGCATTTGCGTGAATATCTCGAGCAGCAAGCCATGTTTATCTCGCGGGAGAAAATCGACGTACGTTTGAATACTACAGTCACTGCCGAAATGGCACGTGAGGTGGCACCGGATGTTATCATTGCCGCCGTCGGTTCCAAACCCCTCCTCCCCCCCATCCCCGGCATCAACGGCCCCAACGTCATCCATGCCGAAGCACTCTACCTCTCCCCGGAGCTAGCTGGGAAAAAAGTGGTTATCCTGGGCGGCGGCCTGGTGGGTTCCGAGCTTGCCATCTACCTGGGTAACTTGGGCCATGAAGTAACCATTATCGAAATGCTGCCGTCTCTCAACACCGGTGATAATACTCTACAGGGACAGGCTATCAACCTGGAAATCAGCCGGCTCGGCACAAAACTTGCTCTGAATACCATGGTTGTAGAGATAAATAAAGAGGGAGTCCTGGGTGAAAACACAGCCGGACAGCAATTCTATTCCGCCGATACCGTGGTCTGTGCCCTCGGCCGCCTGCCGCGGTGGGCGGAAGCAGACGAACTCCGTTTCTGTGCCCCCGAATTCCACCAGCTTGGCGACTGCCTGGCCGCGAAAAATATCTATGAGGCTACCCGCACCGCCCACCACATCGCCCTGGATATCGGGGAACACTAAACCTCGGTAGTGGGTACTGGTTTACGGATACACAAAACTGGTTGTATAATCGTTTACTTTTACGGTATAGGTTTTCCCGGATGCAAAATCGCTGCCGAGATTTAAGTTTTCTTCGAAGTAAGTATAGATCGCCGGGCAAACCCTGTCTTTCGGCCGCTGTACCGTTACACTGATGCTAATGGTATCGCCTTCCCGCGTCACAACCGCATCATGGAAAGTAGTGCAGCCGTCGCTCAACCCGCCCTTGATTTGGGCTCCGACCTGCACCGGATACGACTCCATGAAATTAAAGGTGACTTCGTGTATCGGTGCCGCCTTGATCTCTACCTCGTTGATCAGGCGCTGTGCTATCATGTCCCATTTCTCATCCATTTTCGCCGATGTTACCTGGGCCCGGATTACCGTTATTACCGCCGTATGTGGTGTGATAGCCAGGTCCAGCATCTGTCCTGTCCGGTCGCCGTACCCGCCATGCCGGCTCTGGAATTCAAAAGTGAACTGCCAGGCAAAAGGTGTCCTCAAGACCGTGGTTTGCACATATTTGAAAGTATCTTCGATGCCGTCGAATTTAAAAGTAGCCTCATTCTTAACGAAATCTCCAGCGATCTGCCGGCTCTCTTCCTCGGTGATCTGTTTTAACGGCCGGGTCTCCTCAATGTTGGCATTGGCGCTTACTTTACCTTCCCATTTCCAGCCGGTATCATTATTCACCAGCCATATGGTATATACCGTGGCCTCTGGTTTGACGATGGGATAAATGACCCGCATTAACCACGATTCAGCGGTATATTCTTTTACTGCAGACCCCACCATACCTTGCGGAGTTTTATCCGCTTCCAGCCAGGATAACTTCTTCACTGGAATATTTTCGCTATACTGATCATTGAGATAATTTATCACCGCCTCACGGGCGCCGGCGCTATCTGTAATCAATGGCTGGGTTGTTTTGGTACAACCTATGACTACAAACAGTAGCATGGTTAGCAAACAGCACGCTAATAAAAATCTTTTCCTGGTTAATAGATTAATCATTTCATTATCCCCATCGTAAATTTTAACGGAATAATATATGTCTATTTTATTAAACGAAAAGGGCAATAGTTAGTTAGCACTAAGTATTACTTGATACGGTTGAACCGTATTCTTGCGTCTATCTGAAATACCCTCATCCCTCCCTGTAACCTTTTAACCAAACTTCACTGGTTGAATTAGCCCGACTGACCATCCTTGATTATACGCCCGTTTAGTATAGAATAGTGTCGGGAGGTAGTATGAAAACCTACGAATATCACCGCATCGGCGAACTAGCCGCTCAACTCGAAAAGGCAGGCATCGCCGGGGAAAAGATCGACATCATCATGGCAGGCGGCGAAGACATATTACGCAAGACCAGCCCCGTGAAAAAAGCTGATTGGATGCGGGAAGCCATGTTGCGTATGAACAGGCTTCTCGACTTTGAAACCCGGAAAACCGTGCGTGAAGGCTGTGCCTGCAGCCTGGGGGGAAAACGGCTGAAGATTTCCCAGGTTATCGCCCGGGAGAATACCTCACTTGCAGACCGGATTACGGCCACCAACGAGGCTAAATACTTAGGGAATTGTGTTGAAATGCAGGATAACGGCGAAATATTGGTACGTTTTTTCCCGGAAGGCCTCGACCATTACCGGTGTGTTTGTTTACCCCAAGCAGATAAAACCCTTCCGGTTACTTATTGCTTTTGCTGCGGCGGCCATGTCAAACACCACCTGCAAATCGCCCTCGGCCGGAAACTGGATTGCACCGTGCGAGCCTCCGCTTTATCTAGTGGAGGGAAAAAGCCCTGCACCTTCACCTTCCAGATTAAAGAATTGTTTTAGCATCCGGCAGATCCTCAGGCTGAGCCAAGCTCGCTCCCGGGCATAGTTTTTGCCTTGTGGCACATCTTTTCTGCCGTATTCAAGGTCCCACAAACCATCTTCTTTTCTGTGTTCGAAAAACCACTGCAGGCCTTTTTGTATGTCCGGATCATCGGCCGTAAATCCCAGCCGCGCCAACGACTCCATCGCCGTTAACAAGTTGGGCCACCACTGCACAAACCTAGTCCAGTAGCGGGCTTCCCTGTAGGATGAATATACATCCGGCTGGAAGAACCGTGATTTCAGCAATTTTCCAGCATACCGGGCTTCCGGTAATTTGCAGTAAGCCGGATGTGCGGCGAAAGCCCGTAGTACCATGTCCGTTCCCAGGTGGGAAAAACGTTGCCTCCGGTCCGGTTCCACCGGTACTGCATAAGATCCTGTTAACCGGTACATCGTCTTCCCATCGAAATAGTGCGTTTGTAACGGTACCGTCCACCCCCCATCATCCTGCCTTATCTTGAGCAGCCACTGCATCCCCCCATCCACCCGCGGGTCGTCCGCATAGCCGGCTTGCAATAACAGGGATAGGACATATCCGGTGTAATATGTCGCATACTGGTTGCCGATAAATCCTCGTATATCGCCATCCGGAGTTTGAAATGAAAAAAGGTATTCGGCCGCTTTGGCGATCGCAGGTGACTCGCGGGTGAACCGGTACCTTTCCACCAGCGTCCGGAACGATTTGTAAGTCGCCACCAGGGTTGTATGCTTCTCCGGGTACACCGGCGTTTTACTTTTTATACCCTTCCAGGAACCGTCTGGAGATTGCTTGTGCAATATTTTCTGTGCTTCCGGCAGCTTCCAGACTGAGTCTATGGAACCAACTGTTTCTCCAAGTAAATCACGGCGGGTGAAATAGCTGATTGCTTCATCCTCTACAGCTAAGAGTGCCGTTGCCGAATCTTGTAGCAACTGTTGCCATTCTTGTTTCAACGTTCACCCCACCGGTATTTTTTATTCTGCCGCAGTTCATTCCGCAAGAAACGATCAGTTTCTCTTCCATTAACTCAACTCCGCATCTCGGGTATTCATCATCATAACTGGTATACCTTAAAAACTTTCACTAACTTAAGCCAAAGCGGGAGAACAATGATTGTTCTCCCGCTGTTTACTCTTACGCTGCAACCTCACCTGGTATGTTTTGGTTACTATTAGCTAGAATTTGATTGTTTTCGGCGCTCCGGAAAACGAAGAAATTGTGGCTACCGCATTCTTTAGATATAACACATTGGTATTGTCATCGGTCGCCGAATACATCTTTTTCAGATTGGGATAAGCATCCAGCATGCTCTCTTTGGCTTCTACCCGGTCATCGGTTACCGCCAATGCCTGGATGCGGATCCATTCGCTGCCGCACATGGCACAGATTTCAATCTTGGGGTTCTTCTTCATTTGTTGGGCAACTGGCTTCTTCTTCCCGGTTTGGATATACAATTTTTTTTCAAAGATCGTGGGCAGTGCCGAAGGGGCGTACCCTTGGCTGGTCGCCGTCAACCGTCGCCAGGTAATATGTACCGGCTTTCTTTAAGAAATCGTATACTTCCTGCATTTGTCCTTCCTTCAATAATGATTTATTTTAGGTACATGTGAATAACGGGATTTTACCACATACTCTACTGATTAAAAAGTTGTTGTCCTGGACTACTTCTTTCTCTTTAGTTTTTAAGGTTGAAACCTCAGGTTGGCATAAGTATAATACTCACACTGACCAATTCCCCGAACTAAATATACAATCAGATAACAGGGTCCTCAGATTATGCCTGCTACTATAGGAGGTCAACTATGTGGAACCAGCTAAGGACTGATGAATACGAGGGAATGCTGGCGGAAACCATCAGCATCGCCGGCTACCACGGTGATTTGATTCATGCATATTTGTCCCGGCCTTTAGGCAAGGGCCCTTTCCCGGGAGTCGTCCTCATCCCCCATGCCCCGGGCTGGGATGAATTCTACCGGGAAGCCTCCCGCCGCTTTACGCAGCATGGTTATATCGCACTCTGCCCCGATATCTACTGCCGCTTTGGGCACGGCACTCCCGAGGAAGTCGTCGCTAAAGCCCGGGTCGCCGGCGGCGTTCCCGATGTCAGCGTGATGGGTGATTGCCAGGGTTCGGCCGGATATCTTCGCAGTCTACCCAATTCTAATAACAAAGTTGGTATTATCGGTACCTGTTCGGGAGGGCGGCATGCTTTTATGGCGGCTTGCGAACTGAATGGGATTGATGCGCCGTCGACTGCTGGGGCGGCCGGGTAGTAGCAACTACACAGGATTTAACTCCCGCCCAACCCGTCGCCCCCATCGACTTAACGGCCAAACTCCAGTGTCCGCTGCTGGGTTTGTTTGGCAATGATGACCAGTTCCCTACTCCCGCCCAGGTTGACCGGCATGAAGCCGAACTGAAGAAATTTAATAAAAATTACCAGTTTTACCGTTATGACGGCGCCGGCCACGGCTTCTGGTATTACCATACCGAAAGCTACCGTCCCAAGCAGGCCATGGATGCCTGGAATAAAGTGTTTGCCTTTTTCGGCGAACATCTCCGTAGCTGACGGGTACTCGAACGTAAAGCTGGAATCAAAATATAGCAGGTCGATTTAATGGCATCAGCCAGTTGCAGTCCTTTCGTCGTCATGGCCAAACCGGTTGGCCCAACCTGTAACCTGAAATGTAGTTACTGTTACTATCTGGATTCGCAGGAACTTTATACGCATCCCCATAACTTCCGCATGACGGAAGTCGTCCTCGAAACCTACATCCGGCAGTATATCGAAGCCAGCCCGGGGCCGACGGTACAATTTATATGGCACGGCGGCGAACCTACCCTGGCTGGGATTGACTTTTATAAGCAGGTGCTGGCGCTGCAAAAACAGTACTTACCCCCGGCATGGAGTTGCTTGAACAACCTCCAGACCAACGGCACCATGCTCAATGATGAGTGGTGTTCCTTCCTGGCTGAGTCCCGTTTCGACGTCGGCCTGAGTATCGACGGCACGCAGTATGTCCACGATACTTTCCGCAAGGACCTGCAGGGCAACGGCACCTATGAATCCACTGTCGCTGCTGTACGTCGCCTCCAGGCCCACGGCATCCAACCTGACCTTTTGTGCACCGTCACCTCTACTGCGGCGCAGGATCCAGTCAGTGTTTACCGTGCCCTGAGAGATCTACAGACCGGCTGGCTCCAGTTCATCCCCATCGTTCGCTGGTCTACAAACGGTCAAGTAACCTCAGACTCAGTATCGGGTGATGCTTATGGGCATTTCCTCAATTCTGTTTTTCAGGATTGGGCCCACCACGATTTGGGGAAATTAAATGTACAGCTCTTTGCCGAAATGTCGCTCGTATGGTCGGGGGGCAGTGCCAATCCCTGCTGGATGGCTCCCACCTGCGGGCGGGTACTTATCGTCGAACATGACGGCGGTGTCTATTCCTGCGACCACTTCGTCACCCCCGCCCACCTCCTCGGCAACCTCACCACCTCGTCTCTCCGTGAGTTGGTCGACTCACCGTCACAGCAACGCTTCGGTGAGGCTAAACGAGACTTGCTGCCGGACCGGTGTCATTCCTGCCGCTGGCTTGATGTGTGTCATGGGGGTTGTCCCAAGGACCGCTATCCCCGATCCGGAGAAAATACTCCGGGTCTCAATCATCTCTGCGCAGGCTTACAGTATTTCTTTGCCCGCTCTGAATCGCTTTTAAAAAGAGTGCTCGCCCTCCGGAAACTGGGCCTGAGCTTTGAGTCTATCATGGCTCAACTTCGCGTTGAGTTGATCGCCCGGTGGAAAGATATCGGACGAAACGACCCCTGCCCCTGCGGCAGCGGCCTTAAAGCAAAACAATGCTGTTGGGAACAGCGGCCTTAGTTGCCGGACGAGTATCTTCAGCAGCAAAGCACAACTTTTGGACACTACAGTAAACTTAGCTGCCCGTTCTTTTCGGGAAAAGTACGCAGGAACTTAAAGATTTCATCGTTGTTGCAGATTATATTGTGTTTCCGGCATTCCCGGTAGTATATTTCCATCAGTTGTTTATTATTATCGCTGGTTACACTATAGCTGTTGCCGTATTTTTGCTGGTATTTCTCCTTCAGTCCCGGGAAATGCCGGTCGAGTGCAGCATAGTAGTATTCCCGGTCCCCTTCCCGCAGAGTCAGCCCGATACCGAAATTCAGCACGCCCCAAACCTTTGCTTTTATACAGTAACTCAATATCCCCCGCAGGTTTTCTTCCGTATCATTGATGAAAGGCAGCAGGGGGCAAAACCAGACTACCGTGGGAATTCCGTTTTCCTGCATTTTCTCCAGGACTTCCCAGCGTTCTCTGGTCGTACAGACATTCGGCTCAAGTTTTTTACAAAGTTGTTCATCGTAAGTGGTCAAAGTCATCTGCACCACACATTTTGCTTTTTCGTTGATACTCCTTAACAGGTCCAAATCACGCAATATCAGTTTCGATTTCGTCTGGATCGCCAGTCCGAAGCCGTATTTTTCGATCACCTCCAGGCAGCCGCGGGTATATTGTACTTTGGCTTCCAGGGGCATATAAGAATCGGTCATCGCGCCGGTGCCGACCATACCCTTTTTTCGTTTTTTCCGCAGTTCCGCCTCCAGCATTTTTGGCGCATCGGTCTTGATTTCGATGTCCTCGAAATCATGCTGCATCTGGTAACATTTGCTGCGGCTGTCACAGTAGATACAGCCGTGGGTGCAACCACGGTAGATGTTCATCCCGTTTTGAGGGGAGAGGATGGCTTTGTATTCTTTGTAATGCATATTTTTTCAGTCGGTATATTAGACTATAGTCCCTGTAGTTTTGTTTAAGTGAAATAAATACTGATTTCAAAAAGGAGGCTGATAGTATATTCTCAGCCTCCTTTATATTTTCTTGATTTCACTAACGGAATATGCCGCCGTTACAGGATCACCTGCCGTTCTTTTAACTGCCCGATCTCTTCCCAGGTGTAGCCGAGCTCGAGCAGTATCTCTTCGTTATGCTGGCCCAGTTCCGGCGCCGGCGTCATGATCGGCGACACCTTGCCGTCGAACAAGCACCGGGCTGGTCAGGATCTTGATCGTTCGTTCCTGGTACTCGTACCTCGGCAAAGAAGCCCGCCGCAATCGCCTGGGGATCGCCGGCTACCTCGGCCGGTGTCTGTACCCGTCCGTATATACAGTTGTATTGCCGGAAGATGTCTCTCCCATTCCGCCATCGTCTTCGTAGCCAGTACTTCCTCGATGATATGTGTAAGTTCCGTCGAATGCTCCGCCCGGGCATCGATGCTGTTATACTTCGCGTCGTTCTCCAGTTCCGGCTTGCTCGATCGCCTTACAGAAACCCGACCATGCCAGGTCCGGCTGCAGCATCGCCAGCCAGAACCAGCGTTTGTCCCTGGTCCGGTAGCTGTTCCAGATCGGATTCTGCGGCCGGGTGCGGTCATGTTTTACCAGTTGTTTTCCCCCCGCCGCCATCTGGATGTCCATCGCAATCGACCAGGCCGCGGTATGGTATAGTTCGACCTCGATTTCTTTCCCCCGCCCCGTCTTTTCCCTCTCCAGCAGCGCTGCACAAATACCAGCTACCAGGTGGGCTCCGGCTGCGCTGTCGATCAATCCTGCCCGCTGCGGCGGCGGCGGTGTTCCCGGTTCCCCGATCATGTACATCAAGCCGGCACGTGCCCAACCCGCCGTAAAATCGTAACCTCGCTCATCTTTGTCCGGCCCCACCGGGCCGAACCCGGAGACAAAGCCGTAGATCAGCCGTGGATTCATCTGGCTCAATGTAAGCATAGTCCAGGCCGAGCCGCTTTATCGAATTCCGCTCATAGTTGCACATGAAAATATCAGCTTGTTGATCAGCTTGTAGACAGCCGCTTTGCCCTCTTCTTTTTTCAGGTCGATCGCCAGGCCGCGGCTGTTGCGGTTCAGTACCTGGATGATCCAATTGACCGACCCGGCCATGTCCACCCCCTGGTTGGTCTTCATACTGCGGTGCATTTCCCCCGTCAGCGGTTCCAACTTGATGACATCCGCCCCCCAATCAGCCATCGTCGAACTGGCCGCAGGGTATCGCCACGATTTGTCCCATCGAAACTACCTTAATGCCCTTTAGTATTCCGGCCATCGTTGTCCCTCCTTAAAACCGTCACTCCCCCTTCCCCGCCCCCAATATACTGATTCGGCGTCAAGTTATCAAGCACCGAAGAGTATTATCTCCTGCATAAAATTCCTTACTACCCCCCGGACACGGTATAATTATCTCAAGACAGTAAACATGGAGGGTAAACTGTGACCAGTTTTAAACAATCGGGCGGTACCACGGTATTAACTGACATCCCCGTCCATCTTGACGTGCCGATGGTACTGACTGGCATTAAATCTAGTGTCGCCAATAAACGTCTTGAATCCGTCATCGGAGAATTGATCCCGGTTGTCCTCCCCACCGTCCAGCCCAAAGTGCTCTATAAAGAAGCCCGGGTCACCCTCGCCAACGGTCGTCATCTGGCGGTCGACGGCTTCGAGTTTTCCCATCACGTCCCTTCTCTGAGTTTTCAAATTGGAGAAACGGTTTTTCCTTACGTGGCTACTTGCGGGCTTGAGATTGAAAGCCTCCAGTTCCCCGGCGATATGCTGAAAGACTATTGTCTGAATATGATTAAGAATACCGTCCTCATGCATTCGGCAGTTAAATACTTTGAAGATTATCTGAAGTCCTCTTACCGTCTCACTGAAGTCTCCCGCCTTGGTCCCGGTGAAGCGATGGGCAATACTTCGCAGCAGCGCACCCTTTTCTCGCTGCTGGGTGATGTCGAAGGAGCCATTGGCGTAAAGCTGAGTGAGCACCACATGATGGTACCGGAAAAATCCAGTTCCGGCATCTACTTTGAAACCGCCGTCCGCATCGAAAGCTGCCAGTTGTGTCCCAACGATTGCCGTTCTCGCCGCGCCCCCTACGACCCTGAACTTTTCAAGACTTACCGAAAAAAAGGTTAACCCGAAGGAGGACCTTATGGAAATAAAGCAATACGATGTACTGATTAAACTCATCGGCAACCAGAAACCCTGTCACAGCGGCCATAAGGTAGGCGACGAATGGCTCTGGCAGGACAAGACCCCTGCCGGCCTCTGTTGGGCCGCCTATAACGCCATCTTCCCCTTTGCCATCGTCCTTAAATTCGGCGGTACCTTCCCCTGGCAGCAGGACCCCGATGTCATCACCGCTTCCTGCCCTGACCAGGAAGTAGTTAACGTCTTTGAATTAAGGCGTATTCCTAAAAAATAAATAAATACGTTTTCCCTTATTAAAACCTTTTTACTCAACTGGACACCAACACTCCAAGGAGATTCCAGTTCATTTCTCCACCTAGTTGACTTTGAATTAATGTTCCTGTCCCCGGGCTGTTATCATCTTCATTAAGTCCTCTTGTCCGGTTTTTCCCGCCCGGCGCGTTCTTACTCTTAGGAGAATGGGAAAAAGCCAATGGCAGAGCATGTGGAAGCCCTGGTCAGGTTCCGTGACGGCGATACTTAAGCCTTTGCTGTTATTATGCGGCAGTTCCAGTCGGCTATCATTCATTACCTGTATCATTTGACAGGTGACAGTGAACTGGCCCGTGACCTGGCTCAGGATACCTTCCTTCAAGCCTATAAAAGTCTTCCTAAAACCATCCGCGACCTCCCTTTGAAAAACTGGCTATACCGCATCGCTACCAACAATGCCATCGGGTATCACCGGCGTAAAACGATCCTTTCTTTCATCCCTTGGGAGGATAACCGAAGGCCGCATATTGAAGGTGATACCTTGCAGCAAGTTTCCGAAGCCGCCGATGTCCGTGCGGCATTGCTGAAACTACCGGAAAAGTTGCGGGTTTGCCATGGTACTACACTTGGTCGATGGTTTTAAACACCGTGAGATTGCCCTGGTGCTTGGCATATCGGAAGATGTCATACGTAAACGGGTAACTAGAGGTATTGAAACTTTCCGCAAATTGTACAGTTCTCCGGGAGGTGACGTTGTATGAATATTACTCCGCATGATCGAAGATATGTAGCGGAGTAAAAAAATTACCTATGATTATTGGATCGGTAAGAACGATGATATGATCCATCAGTGGTCGATGGTGCTCGGATACGCCGTAAATGCGGTAGAAAAAAATAAAGAAACATACCGGTATTACGGTTTCAATGAGGAAATTACTATCGACCCCCCGGTGATGACCAGGGTAGCCTCCTCCCCGGATGGAAGACTCAGTCGGGCTTTTAGTATCTACTCGATTCAAAACAAGCCCGGCTACCCGTCCGGGCCTTTTCCGTTAAATGTCGGCTCTCTATTTCTTGGGTATATTAAACTTACGCAGGTTGACCGGCCCTTCCCAGTTGAAGCCGGCTTCATCGAAGTTCTCCAGGCGCTTGGCATCCAGCGTCGGCCCCAGGTACAACGCATGGAAGAGTACCGGTTTTCTGATCACCCGGAAATTCAACGGACAGTGCAATACCCCTTTAGGAATGAAGACAACGGTTGTCGAGGAGATGGTATGCTTCTCCAGTTCCTTACCCATCCACAGGTCGATTTCCGCATCGAAGCTTTTACACAGGTCCGGTAATTGCCCCCCCAGGAAGATCAGGAATTCATCGTATTTATGGACATGGGGAATCGTCTCCCAGCAGACCGGTGCCGTAAATACCTGCCAGCCTATGTTGGCCGTAGCTCCCGGCAGGGCCGGCGCCCCCCGGAAGTAGGTTTGCGGGCTGGCGATCTCCGGGAACGGCGGCAGGCTGTTTAATGAAGTGTAGTCATTGGCTTTTGGTTCCGCCCGGTTGTCACTCAGGAAATATTTGTCATACTTTTTTACTGCCATGATTTCCTCCCTGTATTTTCCGTTTAGACAGTGAATATTTATCTCGAATTTCGCCCCCATTCTAGACGAAAGTATAGTAATTCACAATTTCTTTTTGACATCCTCGGGCCTGGTAAATGTTATAATGTGCCATCAGCTGTATTTACAAATCACGCTATTTTCAAGAAAAGGAGAGACTAGATGGCAACAAAGCTCGAGCAGGGCAAAACTGCCCGGCAACTGATCGTGGAAAGGGAGAAACGGATCACCGACGCGATTCATCTGAAACCTACCGATAGAGTACCCATCATCTGCGGTATGGGCTACTTTCCTGCCAGATATGTGGGCATTCCGTCGTCGGCCGCTTACTATGATTTTGATGCCTGGCTGGCGGCGTACCGCAAGACCCTGACCGATTATCATGCCGACATGATTTATCACCAGGGCTTCACCCCTGGGAAGGCCCTGGAAATATTAGAGCCTGCCAACCTTCGCTGGCCGGGCTACGGTGTCGACCCCTATAAAGGACATCAGTCCATCGAAATTGAGTCTATGCAGGCGGAAGATTACGATGCTTATCTGGCCGATTCGACCGATTTCATGTTCCGCACCATGGTCGCCCGCTCCAGTCCAAAGCTGGCTGGTTGGGCCAACCTGCCCCGGCTCGACGTCCTCGGCAGCGGCATGGGGGCACAAGGCATGGCTATGGCCTTCACCGAACCCGGTGTCGCTCAAGCCCTTAAGGTCTTGCAGCAAACCGGACGCGAGATGCGTAAGTGGACGAAACGGCAGGCAAAGTTTTTTAAGATGATGCTGGAATGCGGCTATCCGCAGTACTTCCAGGGTAAGGCCGGGCCTCCCTACGACCGCCTTTCCATCGCTATGCGCGGCATGCGCGGTACCATGATGGACATGTACCGCAATCCGGATAAAATTATCGCCGCCTGTGAAAAAATCCTCCAGGCCGCTCTCAACACCCCGCTGCCTCCACCCAATGAGTTTGGCAATATCCGCTTGTTTATGACCATCACCCGGGGTTCCGACGATTTCCTGTCCAAAGCCCAGTTTGATAAATTTTACTGGCCGACTTTTAAGAAACTTATCCATTCCTTGATCTCCCGGGGCGGCACCCCCTGCGTCTTCCTGGAGGGCAATTTTGCTTCGAAACTGGAATACTTGCTCGATTTCCCCAAGGGTAAAATGCTCATCCGGCTGGATACTACCGACATCCAGCGTGCCAAAGATGTCCTCAAGGGCCACCTGTGCATCCAGGGCAATGTCCCCTCGTCCCTCCTCCAGACCGGTTCCGTCCAGGATGTGAAAAATTACTGTAAGAACCTGATCGATACCGTGGGCAAGGACGGCGGTTTCATCCTGTCGCCCCGCAGCTCAACTGATGAGGTTAAACCGGAAAACCTGAAAGCGATGATTGACTTTACTCGCGAGTACGGCGTTTACCGGTAATCTCGTTATCTAGTCTGATCGGAGGAGTACCGGATAAACCGGTACTCCTCCCTCCGGTTGCTTATTCGGCACGGATATTATATAAATTAGGCGTAAACTGTCGACTCTCCTGCTGGTGGAATATTTACGGGAAGGTGAAGCAAAATGAAATCCCGGGTCGGTCTGGTTAAAAATAACAACCGCATGGAGAATATCCGGCAGGTGCTGAAGGCCATCGAAAAGGAGATTGACCTTAGCCGCAAGTCCAACATCTTTATCAAGCCGAACTTTGTTTCCTCCACCAATCAACTCGCCTCCACCCATGTGGACGGCGTGCGGGCTTTACTGGAATTTCTCCGCGAGCGGTACCATGGCCGGATCACCATCGGCGAAGGCGCTGAAGTCCCTACCAGGGAAGTCTATCAGCGCTTCGGCTACATGGGCCTTGTTAATGAATATGATGTTCAGTTGATCGACTTAAGCGAGGGTGAATGGGTACCGGTCGACCTTTATGACGCCGCCCTGCGCCCCATGACATTGCGTTATTCCAAACAGATTGCTGAAAGCGATTACCGCATCGTCATCAACCCGCCCAAGACGCACGATTGCGTCGTTACTACCCTTACCATCAAGAACCTGGCCATGGGCGCCTTATACTGCAAACCCCGCATCGGTGGTATCGGCGTCTCCCCGGACTGTGAGAAACTGAAGATGCACCAGGGATATCCCGTACATAACCTGGATCTGTACCTGTTAACCAAAGCTTACCCGCCGCATTTAAGTATTATCGATGGCTATCTGGGCATGGAAGGCGATGGGCCGGTGGGGGGCACCCAGGTTAAGTGGGGCATCGCTATCGCCAGCCAGGATCCGGTCGCCGCCGATTGTCTTGCCGCTCATTTGATGGGCTTTCCCTTAGAAGAGACCGGCTATTTATGGTACTGCGCTCAAAAAGGGCTCGGTCACGGCAGCCTCGATCAGATGGACATCATCGGTGCCGATCCCCAGACCTGTTTCCACCGCTTTGCCCCGCCACCCACCTACGCAGCCCAGAAACAATGGCGGGATGCTAAAGTCGCCGCTTTGCTCGGTTTATCATCGGCTGTTTAATTGACCCGGCGCCGCAGTCGGCGCCGCAGCCGTTAATTTGGAGTATCTCAGGCATGCAGGACATGGATTCTATCGGCGATCAATTGGAGAATGCCTCCCAGATGCGCTTAAGGCGTATTACCCACATCTTAAGCGAACGGGTAAAGGAACTGGATTGTCTATATGGCATTTCCCGATTATTTGAGAATAATCAACAGCCGCTGCATGAAACCCTCCAGAATGTCGTTGACCTGATACCCCGGGCCTGGCAGTTCCCTCACTTGACCTGCGCCCGTATATTGTTACGTACCAAAAAACAGATTACGACCCCCAATTTTACGGAGACACCCTGGTCCCAATCTCAATTTATCAACGTTAACGGCAAGCGCTTCGGCACCCTTGAAGTATATTACCTGAAAGCCATGCCTGATGCCGATGAAGGGCCTTTCCTGAATGAAGAGCGCAAATTGTTGCGGGTGATCGCAGAAAGATTGGGTCATATTATCGAAACTGATTTTGCTCGACGTAAACTTAATCTTTTATATCAGCGTGAACTAAAGGCTCGCCAACGCCTCCAGTCTGAGATCGCCACCAGGATCGACTTTACCCGGCGGCTTATTCACGAACTGAAAACACCACTGACATCGTTGATGGCTACCAGTCAGTTGCTTCGTGAAGAAACAAAAGACCAGCGGCTTGGCAAATTGGTCGATTATATCTGGAACGGCGTCAACAATATGAACGACCGTATCGAAGAACTGTATGACGTCGCCCGGGGCGAACTGGGTATCCTTCGCCTTTCGTCCAGTGAATTACAGATGAAGGCTCTCTTGCTTTCTGCCGTTGAAGAAACTGATCCTTTATTTGAACAGCATGGCATTACTGCGGTGGTCGATATTGAGGATCAATTACCGGTTATCCGGGCCGACGCCGGCCGCCTCCGCCAGGTACTATTGAACTTGTTTAACAACGTATGTAAATATGCCGCTGGTGGTAAAAAAATCATCATCCGGGCTTACCGTATTAAAAATTCGGTCAGAGTTGAGGTGAAAGATTTCGGTCCGGGTATCCCTCCGGAAAAAATGCCCGCCTTATTCGAACCCGGGCCGGTCACCTATAGCCACGTCGGCAGCGGGGGCCTGGGCATCGGTTTACCTTTATGCCGGGTATTGGTCAATCTTCACGGCGGCAAGATCTGGTGCCGCAGCCGCCCGGGTAAAGGGACCAGTTTCTTCTTTTCTATTCCTCTAAAACCAAATTTACCGGCAACGACCTGAAAAATGAAACTAGTCATTATTGAAGACGAACAGAGTATTATCGATGCCATCGGCCTTGCTTTTGAATTCCGCTGGCCGGATGTGATCTTACTGTCGGCTTTGACCGGCTTAGAAGGTATCCGCCTGGTTAAAAACGAGTTTCCCGATGTGGTCATCCTGGATATCAATTTACCTGACATCAACGGCTTTGACGTCCTCAAAGAGCTGCGTACTTTTTCTAAAGTTCCCGTGATTATTCTATCCGTCCGTTCCGAGGACCAGGATGTGCTTCGCGGCCTTGAGATCGGAGCTGATGACTATATCGTTAAACCGTTTAACTACCTCACTCTGCTCGCCCGTGTAAAATCCGTCTTAAGGCGTTCCGAAGTTACGCCCTTGCAAACAAGTTTGGTCCCCGTCAATGCCCGGCTGAAGATCGATTATACCGTTCAGAAAGTTTTACTCGATGACGTCCCTGTCAAATTAACCCCCGTTGAGTACCGCCTGCTCGTTTCCCTGGTCAAAAATAAAGACCGCGTCGTCGCTTATGATCAGATTATCCGGGATACCTGGGCGTCATCTCCTTCGGATGATACGGAAAACCTGCGTATCCATATCCGGCGCCTTCGTGCCAAACTGCATGACAACCCGCCCGTCATGATAATTAATAAACGCGGCTCGGGTTATATGTTCAAAAGTTAAACCCGCACCGGATCTGTCTTAAAAATCCTGATCTGGCATCCTTCGGCTTCGCCTCAGGATCCGTTCTCATCTACATAAACGGATTTCACCGCTTATTTGTTACATTATTTGTAACTTTGTTACATATTGACAACTTTGTGACTTCATCATATATTTATAACGGTAATCAGTTACCGTTTACAATTGGAAATATCTCGAAAGAGGCAGCGATCTGAATACTCTGGTTCGTTCCCTATCTACTCCCGCTCATCGTCTTCATCAAAAAAAAATGTACCTTGCCGATTACTGCCGGCAGCCTGATGTCCGGCCGGTACCGAAACCCAAAGTCAGCTTTGCTATCTCCCGGATTGCATCTCTGGCTTTCCGGACCGATTTTGATTGCGCCCGGTTGACCGGCAATATCCCCGTGAATGTTACTTTCATCCCGGAAAAAAAGTTCCCTCAGGCGGCAGCCGTTATGTCAGATGTGTTCGCTCGCGGGCTGTGCAGCAGCCCTCTCGTCGCCATCGCCGGCAGCCAGGAAATGATTGGCGGGATTCAAGTACCTCTGGATTGTGTTGCTTTTGTTACTGTATGTAGTATCGTGGTAAACGGTTGCCTGCTAAAAGCCGGGGTACCGATAGATTCCAAGTTCGGGGGTATCCTGCAAATGAACCGCCACGCCCCCCTCCGCTTTACCGAAGTGATTCACTATAACGCCTCCTCACTGGATCCCTCCGAGATTTTTATCCGGGCCGGCATGACTTCTCTGAATGAAGTAGTCAAGACGGGGGATGGCGAGATACTGGCTAATTTCCGGGAAATACCATCATTATGTCAACCGGTCGCCAGCCAGGTGGTCCACCAGCTTAAAACACTGGACCTCAGCAGCGTTTTCCTCATCGGCGAGACCAGCCAACCGGTCTGTGAGGTAAATGTTGTTCTCAACCGCATCGCCATCGTCCTTCTCGGCGGCTTGAATCCCATCGCTGCTGTGGTGGAAAAGGGTATTCCCGTGGAAAACCACAGCATGAGCACCCTTATCGGCTACCATCAACTCAAAAATTACCGGGAAATTTTAAGTTAATAAACCTGGTAACTGGATATATCAAAGGAGAGAAAATGTTAAAAACTACCCGGAAAGCCGAAGTGGCTGAAGTAACCAATCCTTTTGAAACCGTAAAAAAGCAAATTGATGATTGTGCTGAAATCCTCAATTTGGATAAATCGGTTGTGGCCATGCTCAAGAACCCCATGCGGGAACTGCATGTTTCCCTGCCCGTTCGTATGGATGATGGCTCCGTCCGCGTTTTCCAGGGCTTTCGTGTCCAGTACAACGATGCCCGCGGCGTCGGTAAAGGCGGTATCCGCTTCCATCCCGAAGAAACCATCGATACCGTCCGCGCTCTCGCCGCCTGGATGACCTGGAAGTGTTCCTTACTTGACCTGCCTCTCGGCGGCGCTAAGGGTGGCGTCATCTGCAATCCCAAACAATTGTCCGTGGGTGAACTGGAAAGATTAAGCCGCGCTTATATCCGGGCTGTCTGGAAATTCATCGGCCCCGACCGCGATGTCCCCGCCCCGGATGTCTATACCAATCCGCAGATCATGGCCTGGATGACCGATGAGTATTCCACTATTGTCGGCAAGCCTGATTTCGGCGTCATCACCGGTAAACCCCTCTCTATCGGCGGTTCCCCCGGCCGTGGCGATGCCACTGCCCGCGGCGGCATGTTTACCATCCGTGAAGCCGCTAAAGCCCTCGGCATCGATCTTAAAAAAGCCACCGTTGCCATCCAGGGTTACGGCAATGCCGGTTACTATGCCGCCCGCCTCGCCCAGGAAATGTTCGGTTGTAAAATTATCGCCGCCTGCGATAGCAAGGGCGGTGTCGTTTGCGAGACCGGTATCGACCCCAAAGCGGCTTTTGATTGTAAGCAGAGCAGCGGGTCGGTTTGTGACCTGGCCGGTGTTAAAAAGGTATCCAGTGAAGATATTCTTGCCCTGGATGTCGATATCCTGATTCCCGCGGCCATTGAAAATGTGATTACCCGGGCTAATGCCGGTAATGTCAAAGCCCGCATCGTGGCCGAACTGGCTAACGGCCCTACCACCCCTGACGCCGATGAGATTCTCTATAAAAATGGCGTTCATATCATCCCTGATTTTCTCTGCAATGCCGGCGGCGTTACCGTTTCTTATTTTGAAATGGTACAGAATGCCTATATGTACCGCTGGGAAGAAGCCGAAGTTTATGAAAAGCTGGACAAGCGTATCAGCGCTGCTTATCACGCCGTCTATGATACCCATAAAAAATACCAGGTCAATATGCGCCAGGCCGCCTATATACTGGCGGTAACCCGTGTTGTCGAAGCTATGAAAGCCCGCGGCTGGGTCTAAAAACAAAGATATTTATACGGAGGAGGCTGTCATCATGAAAGAGCTTGAGGTTAAAGTATCTGAGCAGATCGAAAATACCTGCCCGCACTATCATAGCGACTTCTCCGGCCGCTGTGAAGACTGCGGCCTGAGGACCGATTGTATGATGAAAACGGTCCTTCGTAAACTGCAGTCGCTCGAATCCATGATTGCCGAACTCAAGGGCCGCTAAACACTCTCTCCCGATAATTCAGGGGCAAGTACAGGTTTAACTATACTTGCCCCTGTTTTTTATTTTTTTGTTACTTGTCGTTTTTGATTTCCTTAGCGCCTGGAGTTTAGTAGTTAGTGTTTAGAATTTTTCTCCTCTATGGTGCTGAAGCAAAGGGTTGCCATACCGGCCTTTTTTCATCGCTGAAAGGAGATATCCCGGGCTCCTTGTCGCTTAAGAGATACTCGGGTGGCTTCACCAGGTTGAAGCTCAATGCCTTCTCTTCGCACCCGGTCACACAAAGCCCGCATCCCATGCACTTTTCTTCGTTGATAAACGCCTTGAGTTTCTTCGCCCCGGGGACCTTCTTCATTTCGACCGCTCCGAAGAAACAACGCTCCACACAGTTCTGGCAGCCGATACACGACTCGGTATCTACGCTCGCCCGGTAGCGGCTGGGATTTCGCAGTTGATGGGCCACCCCGTAGCGTATCGTTGCCCCCATTACATTACAGCAGCAGTCGCAGCAATGGCAGAGTACGCCGCCGTTCCGCTCGCTTATCCCGCCGCTTTTGAGCAGCCCGGCCCTCTCCGCTTCGTCCGAGATGGCGATGGCCTCCTCAACGGAGATGACTTTCAGGCTGGACGACTGGTTGAGATTGAATTCGGCGTATTTGCCGAACTCAAAGCAATTCAGTGTCGGCCGCTCGCACTTGTGTGCCCGGATACGGCAGTCGCAATCACTGACCGCGATGATCTCCCGGCTTCCCTTCATGCGCAGCAAGGCATGGATATCTTCTTCCGGCAAAATATCCTCTGCCTTGATGTTAGGGTTGGAATCGATGGCTAACCGTGCCGGGATTATGCGGGACATTATTCCGCCTACCGGTACTTCCTTCGCCACTTTTATACTGCGGGTGATCGTCTTCTTTTCTACTTCCGGCATGAAATCATCCCACGCCTTCCAGAACCCTTCGGGGATATCTTCCTTTTTGGCTTTCGCGATACGGGCAAAAAAGCCGTGCATTGCCATATGAAATAGATATTCATTGTTTTTATGGAACAGCAGCCTTCGGCGTTTCAGCTCCGTCAGCTTTTTCGCCAGCGTTTTCTCGTCTACATTCAGCTTTTTCGCCACCTGTGCACACGTTGCCGGCTTGAGGAATTCCAGCAGTAGCTCGCCCTCTTCGGGCTTAAAGAGTATTTTCAGATACTTGATCAGGTTCTGCGACCCCGGATAATCGAATATTCCGGCTATCTTTTCATAAATATCATTACTTGTCATCAGGCACCCCTTTCTTTTTTTAATTTTCTCAGGTCACCTGCCCCGGTATGTCTATGAAGTCCCGCATTTTACCATATTGAATAGCAGAAACCCAAAGCTCCCTCTCTTTCTCAGTTGACGCCATTTATCCTCAGTGTGTGCTAAAATCAGCTTATTCAAATACCGGATTATTAAAATATTTATTATCTGGAGATTTAAATGGTCAGTAATAACTTATTTGGACGGCTTTATTCCCGCCGGAGCCGCTCGCCAAGAATGTATTAAATGTGGTATCTGCCTGCAAAACTGCCCCGTGATGAAAATGGAGCCGGAAGAAGCTGAGGCGGAAATAAACCGGTTGATCAAGGGAGAAGAAACCAAACGTGTGCTCAACGAGTGCACTTTCTGTTTCAGTTGCAATCATTATTGTCCCCATGGTTTGAAGCCGTATAACCTGATTATGGAACGTATGGCGGCGCGTAACCGTGAGATTAACGCTGCGCTGCCGCCTTTTGTGAACTACATGATCAATGGCAGAAACGAACCGGGGTTCTTTAATAACCAATATGAAAAATCTTCTGATGCAGATAAAGCGATTATTAAAAGATGGAGCGAAATTCCCGTTAAAACAAAGGACATACTGTTTATCGGCTGTTCCGGCAGGACCGCTCCTTCTGGCATTGAGCACTCAAAAGTTTTGGCAAACTTGCCTAAATATGGCCCCCGGGATATCTGCTGCGGCGATATCCCTTACCGGTTTGGCGCTTATCAGGCCTTTAGTGAGATCGCTGAAAAGGCGTTTAAGCGATTATCTTCATTAAAGGTAGACCGCCTGGTATGTTACTGTCCCTCCTGTGCTAACTATTTTGGCAATATCTGGCCCGATTGCCATGGACTCAAACTTCCCTTTGAAATCATAACTTTGTATGAGTGGTTATGGGAGCAATATCAGGAAGGTAGCCTACAAATTAAAAAGAAAGTAAAACAGGACATTGTGCTTTCTGATTCCTGCCATGCCGGTGAACTGGGAGAACATTTCATGAGTTCAGTTCGAGGATTATATGAAGCAGCAGGTATGACATGTGGTTGAATTAAAAAATAACAAATTCGATTCTCTATGTTGTGGTTTTGCCAGCTACCTGCGAGGTAGCGGCAATCCCTCAGGTGTTAATGCAGATACTCAAAGAAAAATGAAGCAAATTTTGGAGACCGGAATTGACGATGTAAGTTTTAATTGCCACGGTTGCAAGGCACATCTAAGCCCGGAGGTAAAAGGGACAAACCTCAAACTCCATCTTGCCATGGATGATATCCTGGAAGCCTTTGAGAGCAGCAATTAAACAACCAAACCATGAAATTTCACCGATCCTTCGTCCGACTGCGGTCGGCGGGATTCGTTTCTCCGTCAACTACTCAATGGCGTCCCGCTCACACTGAGCCCGTCGAAGTATCGGGACGCCATCAGATCGTTATCATTCGACCGCTGTCGGCCGACAGCGGTCGGCGCAATCTGTAGGGCTCATGCTCGGCATTCCCACAACTCCATTGCCCCGAATCGCAATAGGCCTTAACAGGATAGCGTTCCATCCTTGTTTTGTCATCCGGAACAGCTTACGGTCATGAGATTGTCAGGGCCTGAAGACGGTTCGTATTATGGATGGATTCTCATAATCGGAGTTGTCAATAAGAATGTCAGCCTTTTCCATAGGACTCGCTTCATGAAAATAGAGACGTTGTCCCGGTATGTAGCGCAGATTGTAGATATCTATGATTTCTTGTTCGGCGTCTTGAGATCCTTGTTCCTTTGCTCTTCTGATCGCTCTTTGAAGTATGACGTCAAAACCGACTTCGAGGAATATCTTGATGTCCCAGAAATCCAAGAGCTCGGGACGGAATAAGAAGATTCCATCCATTACAAGGATAGCGTCTTTGTCAGCTTTCTTGAAAGGCATTATTACTTCTTTATCTATCCGATAATCAAAGGCAGCTTCCTGATACTGTACGTGTCCCGAGGAAAGCGGCCCAAGAAGCTTGCTAATTATCCGGTGATGATCGAATGAATCCTGGTAATATCCTATCGGAGAATTCCTTCCCTGCCTGTACCTGATCGCACTCGGATTATGAAACCCATCAATGGATGCTCGTATAATCTGACGTTGGGATTCTTCCAACTTGTTCGCCAGTTTATCAGCCAATATAGTTTTGCCGGCTGCATCGACGCCATCAATACCAACGAGAACAGGTGTGTTCTTACGATAGTTCAGGATTCCCTCACTCAGGTGATTCAATAAATCAGTGATCCTCATACCGTGTCTCCTGTGTTTCCTTATCCGGCATGATTCAGCAGCGTTTCTGCTAGTTGACCGAAGCTGCTTATGACCAAATCGGCCTTGACATCAGTCTCTGACAATATTGGTAGAACCGGGTTATACCAGCAAGCATGCATCCCTGCTGATTTAGCTCCAACAACATCGTTCGAATAGGAATCGCCGACAAACAAACACTCGTCAGGGTGAACATCCAGGACTTGAGCAGCGCGAAGAAAGATTCTTGGGTCCGGTTTCCGGATACCAAGTTCTTCGGAGAGCAGCACGCAAGATATCATACTATCTAGTCCAATGGCCTCGATCTTTTTATATTGGGCATCCGGAAAACCATTGGATACAACCCCTAATCGAAAGGTTCCTTTCAGTTCCTTGACGACAGCGACCGCACCGGCTACAGGAATATTCATGGTAGGGTACCTTTGAATATAGATCTCAGTTATTGCCTCGGCATAGTCTTCTTTGATCCCGAGAAGTCCGAGAAACAGCTTACTGCGTTTGTTTCGCATGGCCAACACCGGCTTGCCCGCATGCCAGTCATCGTTGGTTAATTGTTCTGACTCCAGAAAAGCTGCGACGATGTGTTGCATATCAAGGCCATGAAAGATATGGGGGAATTGTTGCACGAACAGGTCGACCACACGAATTTGCGCCTTCTCGCGGTCGAATAACGTGCCGTCCAGATCAAAGATGACTGCCTTAATTCCCTGCGTGAACATTTCGGTTGCGGCTACCAAAGCGTAGGTGTAATATCCATGTCTCTTTTCGCATCTCGCGAAAAGTATATCACCTGATAAAAATAATCGACAATCTGCGCGTTTGTTGATATTCTGTTGGAATCATTTATTCACTTATTTATCAATAGCAGCAAATCTTCGAGGGACTGTATTGTTTAAATTTGACCGTAGTTAGGATTGTGGCTCTCTCTATCGACTAGTACCGATATCATGCCGCTTTTATTCGCGCCGGCTATATCAACCTCCTCATCTCCAATACCCTGATATAGGTGCATCCTCTAAAAAAGGCAAGACTCTCTCTATTTTTATCGACTGTTGTTCCAGTGACCTTTTTATTTTCTCAATGACTCCGGAACTTGTGCTATTAGTCAGAACACGATAACCAATCTTGTTGTCAATCGAATTCTTTTGCAATAACCCTTTCTATATTAACCTCATAAGAGGAAAATACACCAGTAAGATCTCGCAGGACGCCAACTTTATTGTCGACAGTCATTCGCCAATAGAGGTTGTTCTCAAATTCACGTACATCACTGGGGTATTCGAAATCACCGTAAGTGCTTCGGTCAATAGAGTTTGGTCCTTTTTCATTAAGGACTATGGAATCTATCAAGTCATCGTACATTGTTGCCGCGGTTGGTTTGGCACCAGCTCCCGAGAGTATTTGGTTCTTAACAATCAGAGTAAATGTTTACAGTGATCTGAAACTAATTGGTTAATCTCAAGTTAATTTTCTCCTGACATTAGTACCGGTACTTCGTTACATATAGTACGGAAGGGTGGACAGTCTTGGATAAGGAATAAGAAAATATGCCGACTATTAAGTGCCAACATTGTGGCTGTGTACACTCCGGTTGGTCTCTAAGATATCCAGATAACAAAATATCATGCTCGAAATGGTACATCTCTTTGAAACATCTCAACCGTAATTCCCTAGAGTTAGAGAACACCATTTGGGCTTAAGGGATCTGAAATTTACCCGAATACTCAAGAAGATATACCAATTTTTTCCGGGCCAAAAACCGTCAATTGCCATTTCACTGTGGCCCAAATTCATAATGCCCGGAACGAGCCGTATTTTTCCGGCGTGATGTACACCCCACAACCATGGTTGGAGAAGAGACTGGATATAAAACGAACACAACCTATTTGAACATACAATCCACTGAAATGCAGGCTATCGCTGGAAATCGATTATGAGCTTGGATTCAATACGACAGGAGCCATTATCCTTCAAGAAACGGAATACTCTGACTTGCCGGATAACATACCGAAAAAGCTACTGATACGTTCCTATTTTGATTTGATTACGAAATCAAAGTTAGCCAGTTTACCCTTGGCGGTAAGCGACATCATCACTAATAAATCGTCACGAAAAATCGGATCGGATTCATTGGTGTCCCGCTCCGGAATAAAAAGTTGCGTGGTCAGGGTAATGAGACTCCCTGGAGCTTTAACTTTCACATGGATATGCGGGGTACGTCCGGTATAACCTCCGGGAACAACCGTTTCCAGATGATATTTACCGGATTTATCGCTGAATTGATGGCCTCGGAGAACATAACCGGCGTTATCATACTTTCCGGAACCATCGGCTTGCCAAAAATCGAGCCAGGCACCGGCAATCGGTTTGTTATTAGTATCAAGGACATAGCCGGTCAGGACCAGGTTTTCACCGGGAACGTCTTTTTTCCGTAAGTCAGATCTTTCCGGAGAGTTTTCCTTATAGTAAGGGCCTTCGGTAGTTCCCGGAGTCAATTTTCCCATGCTCATGGATATTATTATAACCTTTTCAAACAACTAAGTATCATATATCCTGGGAATAAACAAAATACGGGTACCGGAGAATATTTTCAACTCTATTGACCGGCTGCCCTTAACCGTATACAATTAGTATACAATTTTATGTTATACATAAAGTCTCTGGAAATCGACGACAATATACTCGATAAATTAGAAAAAAAACACAACGTAACCTACGAAGAAGTTGAGGAAATTTGCTGTGCAGAGACTCATCACGTAAGGAAAGGAAAATCTGGCTTGTACAAGGTCTTTGGGAAAACCGGCGGTGGCCGTTACCTTTTAGTTGTCCTGGCCTACAAGGGGGATGGTGATTGGAAGATCGCGACAGCTAGAGACATGAAGCCGAACGAAACACACTTGTACAGGCAGACAATAAGATGAAAAGTACTAAGAAAAAAGCTAACATGAAACAGGAAATCGAAAAGCTCGAGGAAAGCGAAGCCTGGGAAGCATCCGATGAAGTGATTCAACTGAAAGCGAAAGTCCCCCTCGACAAAGTGGTGCCGGTTCGCCTTAGTGCAGATCACTGGCAGCGGCTGCACAAACAAGCCGCGGAGTTTGGCATTGGTCCTTCAACGTTAGCCCGCATGTGGATTCTCGAACGTCTCGGTGGTAAAACCTTTGATCCGGTACTCCCGGGCGCATGGTGGTTAAGTCACGCTTCCAGATTCACAGCAAGAGAGCGTGATATCTTCAAACTGGTGAGTCAGAGTTATCCCGTGAAAGAGATCGCTGAAAACCTGCACGTCAGTGAGACAACGGTTAAGAGATACCTCAGCGCTATGGGCCGTAAATTACATCAGGATTCGGAATACACTGCCGGCATTAACTCTGAATAAGCGGTTCGCCCGGGCATCATACCGGGAGTCGAATTCCAACGGAAATAACCTGTATTTAGATACTATCCCAAGAAAGATATTAGAGCACCTTGGGTGGTCGAAAATTAACCATGTAAATCTCCAAATAATATCTTGTTAGTGACTTATGAGAGTTAAATGTCCTTTTGTGCGGCCAGGATGATATGACTCCCGGTATTGACCAGGCCCGGGTCAGTGCGCAGTTTACGCTCCAGCTTTACCAGGGTGGACCATGCTGGTTCTTCGTTCAGTTCTTCCGGGATTCCCAGATGTTCGGAAAGGGTCACGCAACAACCGGCAGTCTGCAATATCTTACAGCTCCTGAACAGTTCTACAAGTTCTTGTGCCGTGTACAGATGCATGGGTGCATGAGCAATTCCGGCGCTGGAGGGAAACCCGGCGAGATCCCCGGTTTCAACCACGTCCCAAAAAGACGACCCGTTCGGCAAGTCGATATCCCGGTTGGATGGTTCCCTGAGATATCTCAGTTCAGGTTGTCTGGCGACGCTCAAGACTGCGCCATGCCTGCTCATGACGCTGACGGCAATCGTGCCGCCTGGCCTTGTTACCCGGATTAGTTCGTCGGCCGCCTGTTGGCGTTTCTCACAAACATATGATAATGCCCCGCCAAAACAGATTACGGTATCGAAATGGCTGGAAGGTAGCCGGGAAAGATCGACGATATCCGCCTCCAAAAATTGTGCTACATTATTGAGCATTCCGGCCTCGGTCAACTTTTGCCTGGCCAGTGATAATTGTTCCGGAGAAATATCCAGTACTGTGACCGCAGCTCCGATCTCCGTCATCAGAATACTGAAACGTCCCGGGCCGCTGCCCGCGTCCAGTACCTTATCTCCTGCTTTAATGTAGCGGCGGATAAAGTCGGTATGTGTAATAGCTTCCAGCCGGAAATAAGCGGACCGTTCGAGACGCGCCCATTCCCGTTCGCCGTAGGCGTCGTAAAATCGTCTTGTATACTCCGGGTTGTACATGGCCGAATTGTACCATAACGAATCGCGATATCCCAAGGCTCAACTACCTGAGCAATTACCTGAGACTATATTGAAACATTTACCGGTTTTAGTAAAATCCAATATCTTTTTACTCCCACCCCAAACCCGGCCTATTTTCCCTGGTAGGACAGGCGTCTCGCTTGTCCTTTTCGTCATCCCGGCAGGTTGTTCCGCGACGGACTTCGGGTCGCCGAAGTCAGCCCTCTCCCCTTTTCAAGGGGAGATATAGAGGGGTTAAAAATTTCATCCGGTGGGACGTCTGTTGTACCGAGAATATTCTTATTTCACAGATGATAGAGTTCCCTCTCCAAATTACTGGTCGAAGATCTCCTTAGATCCCGTAATTTAGTCGGGACCGCATGAGCGTGCCGACCGCAGTCGGACGATATCGTGCGAACACAACTATGAAAAGCTCAGAACTCAGATCGAAGAAAAAGGGTTCAAGATAGAATACTTTGTAATGTTACTTTCGTAACTTGGTTAAGTCGTCATATTTGATATAAGACTCTTCTACTAAAGTAATTAGTGCTTTTTTTGTCCTGAGTGTCAGTTTATCATCTGCCTTTATGGCACTGATCGTCCCCGTTTTTTGCCCTTCTTTTCCGGATATCAGGTAATCTGTCGTTGTCCCCAGTTCTTTTGCCAATCCCGCTAACAGCGCCAGCGACGGAGCGGCTTTGTTCTGTTCTATCAAAGAAATGTGCTGCGGCGTAACGCCCAGGGCTTCCGCAATTTCCCGCTGCGTTATTCTTAATGCAGTTCTTCTGCTTAATATTCTTTCACCTAAAGTCATCTATCTTTCCTCAACCTTATCTCGGATAAGCTTAAAATCTCACTTGTTACTTGAGCAAAGTAACAAGTACTACTTGACATTTGATGCCCATATGTAGTAGTCTGATAAGTAAATTAATGCATTTTTTGGGAATCACCCGGGGATTTTTTATGTTTCTACTATGACAACGATCGGTAGTTTTTTCTGTCAGTATCCGGTCTTAAAGAAGGGATAGAAGGTATGCTTTATTCAGTTTGTCTAGTAGTGACCTTTCTGCTCGCCCTCTTCGTCCTTTTGAACGGGCCGTTGTGGCTGACTACCAGGCTGCATATCTTCCACCGCGGCCGGACTTCCCCTCCGTACCTCACTATTTTTATTTTAATCGTTAACCGGTTGCTCGGACTGGCCGGGATGGTCGCCTGGGTGGTGGTTGTCAACCGGGACAATGCCACAAATACCCTTCTGTATGGGGTTTTATTACTCTCCGGCATCGTCCTGTTATTCAATCTCCCAGTCCGCCTTATCTCCCGCATCCAGGGTCTCAAGCGTGGTAGTGAAGTCCCGCCCCTGCTGCTCTCCAGCTATCTTTGGTTCTCCCGTATCACCGGACTGCTCGTCATCATCTGCATCCCCACTCTATTCCTTTTGTTGAGGTAGCCATGCAATGAGAAGAAACGAGAGCGGCTTTTCCCTGGTTGAAACCGTCATCTCCATCCTGTTAATCGGTATTCTGGCCTCTGCCTACCTGGGCAGTTTGGCTACCGGCCTTCGCGTCCTCATCGAAACCGACCGGCAGCAGACCGCCCGTACCCTGGCTGAACACCAGCTCGAATACATTAAAGGCTTGGCTTACTCTCTCACCTATACCCCGGATACTATCTCTACCGAATATGACGGTTACTCTGTCTCGGTTTCTGCTTCAGAAGTGGTTTCCCGGGACGTCAACCTGCAGAAGATAAGGATACTGGTCAGTTTCCACGATAAACCGGTCGTCCTGGCCGATGGTTCTACTATCCAGGGATACAAAGTGAATAGATGAGGAAGAAGAGTATTATCAGTTCTCTTAACTGTCAGCGGGGCTTCACCCTGGTGGAAGTGATCCTGGTGCTGGGGGTGCTCTTGATACTCGCCGTGGTGATCACCATGTCCATCGCCCAGGTATTTACCCTGAACAATAACGGTACCGCCCATATGACCGCCGTCAAAGAAGTGGAGAATGCCGTCCACTACCTTACACGGGATGCCCAGATGGCGCAGGAGATAAAGGCGTCCGGCCCGGATGGCTTTCCCCTTGTCCTTAGCTGGACCCAGTGGAACGGCGACCGTATCGATGTCAGTTATCGAATAGACAGTAGCCGGTTGCTGCGGAGTCATTCGCTTAACGGTAATCCCCCGGTAGAGACCGTGATCGTCGCCCATATCGATGCCGGAAGTACCTCGTGCCGTGCCGTAGATAAGCAACTGGTCTTTATTATTAGTTCCGTCCTCACCGGCTTCAGAAAACAAGGGGAAACCAGGTCGTTTACCATCGTCCGCCGTACTGGCTGACCGGAGAAGGGGAATATATGAAAGTAAACGGGGAAAAGGGACAGGGCTATATCCTGGTGTTGATTTTCATGCTGCTGGGGGCGGTGATGATCACGGCTCTTCTGGGCTATATGGGCACCGGACTCAAGACGGGGAAACTCTTCCAGGAAAAGACGGAAGCCCTGTATACCGCCGATGCCGGTATCGAGGACGGGGTTTGGCAAATCACCTACGATAAATTGAAGGATTTCACCGATCCCGTAGTATACAGTCCCTATAACTATACCGACCACTGGAGCTATCCCCTGTCCGAGACGGTCAACGACAAGACTGCCGCCGTGACCATTGAAAATGTCTGGGTACCGCTGGATATTTTACCACCCTCCCCAGCCCAGGCGTCCTCAATAATCGAAACCGGTAAACTGATGGTCACCGACAGTGCGACCGGACCCACTACCGGCCAGATCAAGATCACCTATACCAAGGGTGAAAATGACACACCCCTGTTCATTTCTACCCTGGGGATGTGGCTGCCGCCCGGCTTCACCTATGTCCCCGGCTCCAGCAATCTGTGGAACGCCGCTCATACCCAGCGCTTATATGCCGGTGAAAATGTCACCGACTACCATAGCGGCCAGGCGGTCGTCTGGACATTTAGTCCGGTCTATCCCTTTGCCGGGAATGCCATCTTTGAGCCCTTCCCTGGGGTGGACGAGATACAGATACCCATGACTACCACCATCACCTACCAGTTCATCCCTGCAGAGGCAAATACCCGGCCGGGGGCCATCTCCTGGGTCACCACCGCTGGTGTCAGCGACATCCCCTTCTCCTGGGACCCCGATATCCGGATATATCACATCACTTCGGTGGCAGATGAGACCACCGTGGAAACATATCTGGCAAAGAATGAACTACGCCAGTTGGGTGCCGCTATCAACGGTGACTACCGGGCGGTAGGAGCATCGCTTATGGACATGGGGCCGGGAAAGACTCCGCAAAACGATCCGAAGGGCATCCGGTACCATCTGATTACAGAAAATAGTGCAACTATCGATGACATCCCCTCCAATGCCAATATAGCTGCAGCTTATCTATACTGGTCGGGATGGCTGTCCAAAAAGAATGAGAAACTGGGCGATGGCTACGGAACACCCATCAAATTCAAAATCAACGGATTCCAGATCGGGTTCGATGGCGAGGGTGATCCCGCCCGGGGGAGTTATCCCCTCGAATCTAAAAAAAATCAGAAGTATAACAACGAAGCTACCACTAACGGAGATTATTCCTATTCCTGCTATTTCGATGTCACCGAACTGGTCCGCTGGGAACTGGCGCAGGAAGACCCGGATGCCGTAAGTTACCCGGGGAATGCAAACTATACTGTAGGACCGGCGGTGGGGGTGAAGATGGGGGATACCGGGTATGAATGGAGCTATGCTGGCTGGTCGCTGGTCGTCATCTATACCAGCCCCGCGACCTCGGGACATCAACTGTACCTGTTCGATAAATTCACCTATGCTCCCAGTAAAGGGCAGTTGGGATATCCCTCTCATGGTTCCGACATCGATGTCACCGGTAACACGGAGGGTCCGGGGAGCGTGATCAGCGGCTTCCTGGTACCGGCCCGGGTGGCCGGGGACGTAGACGTGGCGAAGATGACTGTCTTCGTGGGGGAAGGAGACTGGTGTTATGCCGGCGACTTCATAGCCTTCAATGCTCCTTCGCAGTACTGGAGTAATCCCTGGTTGATTCCTGACGGTCATCCCTCCAAACTATGGGATGGTATTACCGTGCCCCCCCAGTACTTGGCAAAGCCCTATCTTCCCAACACTGCCGACCAGCCGGACAACGTGTGGAACTCATACAACCAAGCCGGGATCTTAGAAAATGATGGAATAGACATCAAGACTTTCCACATCCCCTGGTCGTGTAATCTTCTGCAGCAGGGAGACACCTCTGCCCGTATCGACCTGCCCACCGAGATCGACTCCTGGAATCTGGTCTACATCATCCTCTCCTTCCGTAGCGCTGTCAAAACAGGCGGTAATCTGTCCTATGTGATAAGGGAATAAAATCGGTCAATCTCTCCAGGGGGTCGTACCCCCCTTGACATCAACAAGAATTTGTGTTCTACTATACTTCTGTATTTAAGCGTTATGAAGTTGCGTTAAGGAGGTCCCCCATGAATATTTCTCACCCTTTCTCCCCAAAGGGATGATTTAGAGGGACTACCGTGCTTGTTTCCCATTTACCCGCTTCCTTCGTTCCTCATTTTTTAACCCCCGGGGAGTTGGGTGGTTCCTCTCCCTTTCTCAAAGGGAGATATAGAGGGATTTCGTCTATTTAGAGTTTTCGCCTTTAGCTTCAATCCGTGCCTGAGGTTGTTTCAACAAACCGTGTAAACTAGCTTCAGGTTGTTTTTATCTCATTGACACCCTCCCCCTATTGCAATAAAGTAGTGTACATATCGAATATATCGAATATTGGAGAAATTTATGACTTCCAAACCCGACCGCATCTCAGAACCGCGTCAGGAAAAACTGAAAAATATCCGGGCGAAGGGCATCAATCCTTATCCCAACACTTTCCACCGCACCCACACCACCAGGGAAGCGGTGGAACTGCTTAAAAAGTCCGAAGACGCTAAACAGGCGGCCGGTCCTGTCGTTACTGTCGCCGGCCGGGTCATCGCCAAACGCGGCATGGGCAAGGTCTCTTTTATCGACCTGCGGGATGGCTCGGGCAAGATCCAACTCCTTTTCCGCGATGTCCGTGAATCCCTCAGCGAAGCCCAGATGGATCTTTTTAAAGAGATCGATATCGGCGATATCGTCGGTGCCGCCGGCTCCCTGTTCCGCACCCGCACCGGGGAACCGACCGTCTCCGTCACCGGTTTCACCCTTTTATCTAAAGCCATGCAGCCCCTCCCCGAGAAATGGCACGGCCTGGTCGATACTGAGGTCCGTTACCGCCAGCGTTACATCGACCTCATCAGCAATCCCGAAGTCATGCATACTTTCCAGGTCCGCTCCCAGGTGATTGCCGCCGTCCGCCAGTTCCTTAATGACCGCGGCTTCCTCGAAGTCGAAACCCCCGTGCTGCAGCCGTCTGCCGGCGGAGCGCTGGCCCGCCCCTTCATCACCCACCACAACGCCCTCGACCAGGACTTCTTCCTCCGCATCGCCCTTGAGCTTCACCTCAAACGGCTTATCGTCGGCGGTTTTGATAAGGTATATGAGATTGGCCGCATCTTCCGCAACGAAGGCATCGATACCTCCCACAGCCCCGAATTCACCATGCTCGAAAGTTACGAGGCTTATGCCGATTATAACGGCGTCATGGAAATGGTCGAACAGATGGTGTCCCAGGTTACTTTAAAAGTACTCGGCACCACCGAAATTACCTACGGCGATCAAAAAGTCGACCTCAAAGCTCCCTGGCGCCGCCTTTCCCTGCGGGATGCTGTCTTACAATATTCCGGCATCGACTTCGTCAAACACCCCACTGCCGACGGCCTCCGCCAGCAGATGCGGGAGAAGAATATCGAAGCGGAACCCGGCCTTAACTGGGCTAAGCTGGTCGATGAGATTATGAAGAACTGCGTCCGGGCGAAACTTATCGAACCGACTTTCCTTATCGACTATCCTTTGTCCATGTCCCCCCTGGCCAAGACCAAACCCGGCGAAGAGCGCGTGACCGAGCGCTTCCAGGCTTTCGTTGCCGGGCAGCTTGAAATTGCCAACGCCTACACTGAATTGAACGACCCCGCCGAACAGCGGGAACGCTTCGTCGAACAGTTGCAGGACCGCCCCACCGAAGGCGAGGAACGATGGACTATCGATGAGGATTTCCTCACCGCCCTCGAATACGGTATGCCGCCTACCGGCGGCCTGGGCGTGGGGATCGACCGCCTGGTCATGCTCCTCACCAACCAGCAGTCGATCCGTGAGGTTATCCTCTTCCCGCAGTTGAAAGAAAAAGGATGATGGAAATGCTGCGTAGAAAGGTCGCCGACGCCCCGGCTGCGGAAACCGCGGTACGCGACGCCCTGAAGATTACAGTACGGGACAGAATGTAACCGACGTCAATTTCCGTAAATGCTGGTATTCCTCTGCCGGCCGCCAGGAATTCTGGGACGTCGAAGGCACCTTCATCCTGAAACGGGGCATCCTCGGGCGCGATACCAAAAGCTTCCGCTACCAGGTCGACCCCGATTCCGGCCGTGTCATCGGCTATGAGATCAACGCCCCCGACCCCCCTAAAACCCGCTCCCGTAAAGAGCCTAAAACCGATTGATGTCGGTGATATACTGGTATTGATCGAAAAAGTATATGCGCCAGGATATCGAATTAACCGATGGTTTTGTCCTGCTGCGCCCTTACCGGGCGGCAGACTTCCATGACCTGCACCTGGCCGTCCGGGAGTCGCTGTCCCAGCTTAAACCCTGGCTGGACTTCGCCGCCGACGATTATTCAATCGATGACAGCAAACGGTGGCTCGCCGAATGTCCCCGAGGTCTGGGAAGCCGGTTCAGCTTATAATTTCGCCATTACGGATGCCGGCAGCGGACAGTATCTAGGTGGCTGCGGTTTGAACAGCTTGAATCCCCAGCGCACCATCGCCAATCTCGGCTATTGGGTGCGCACCAGCCGGACTCGCTGTGGTGTGGCTACTGCCAGTACCTGTTTACTCTCCCGTTGGGGCTTCGCAGAACTGAAACTGCAGCGGATCACCATCCAGATCGCTCGCCCCAACCGCCCCAGCCAGCGTGTCGCTGAAAAAGCTGGTGCTGTCCTCGAAGGCAACCTGCGGAATGGCATGATGGTGCGGGACTTGATGTATGATAACGTAGTATACTCTTTTATCCCCCGGGACTTCGGGGATTGGAAATAACAGAACACCCTCATCCCGGCCTTCTCCCATAAAAGGAAGAAGGAGCTAGTTAGTCCTCTCGCCCCTTGCGGGAGAGCGTTAGAGTGAGGGGTAAACTTAAGGAGACTTGATATGTTAGACCTTAAATTCATCCGTGAAAATCCGGACCTCGTACGGCAGGCCCTGGCCAACCGCAATGACACCGCCCCCGTCGACGAGATCCTGGAACTCGATACTAAACGCCGCGCCAAAATCCTCGAACTTGAGGAGTTGCGCCGCTCCCGCAAATCTGCTTCCAAGCAGTACCAGGCAAACGCCGGGGCCGGTCAGGAAGCCTCGGTTGCCGGCCGTGACCTGAGGTCTACCATCCGCAGCCTTGAAGATGAAGTCCAGGAGCTCGATGCCAAAATGCAGGCTTTATTGCTCCAGGTGCCCAATATGCCCCTCCCCTCCGTCCCCATTGGTAAGGGTGATGACGATGATACCTTTGCCCGGCAGTGGCACGAACCCAAGAAATTCGACTTCACCCCCCTCCCCCACTGGGAATTGGGCGAGAAATTGGGTATCATCGACTTCGAACGCGGGGTCAAGCTTTCCGGGACGCGCTTCTATGTCCTCAAGGGGTTCGGCGCCCGCCTGCAGCGGGCCCTTATCCAGTTCTTCCTCAATACCCACGTCCTCGAACACGGCTATCAGGAGATCTACCCGCCCTACATGGTCAAAAAAGAGGTCATGTACGGCTCCGGGCAGCTTCCCAAATTCGCCGACAATATCTACCATGATGCTGAAGAGGACTACTGGTTCGTCGGTACCGCCGAGATTCCTTTGACCGGGCTGCATTCCGGCGAGATTCTCTCCGCCGATGTCCTCCCCCTGAATTATGTCGCCTACACCGCCTGCTTCCGCCGGGAAAAGATGTCCGCCGGCAAGGATACCCGCGGCATTAAGCGCGGCCACCAGTTCGACAAAGTGGAGATGTATAAACTCACCACCCCCGAGGCCTCCGAAACCGAGTTGGAAAAGATGACCCATGATGCTGAGGATATCTGTCAGAAGCTGGGCTTAACTTACCGCATCCGTGTCCTCTGCACTGGCAGCATCGGTTTCGGTTCTGCCAGGTCGTATGATATTGAGGTCTGGGCTCCCGGCTGCCAGGAATGGCTCGAAGTCAGCTCCTGTTCCACCTGCACCGACTTCCAGGCGCGCCGGGCTAATATCCGCTTCCGCCCCGCCCCCGATGCCAAGCCCCAGTTCGTCCATACCCTGAACGGCTCCGGGCTGGCTTTGCCCCGTATGATGATCGCCGTCATGGAAAATTACCAGCAGGCTGACGGCTCTATCGTCGTCCCCGAAGTCCTTCGGCCTTATGTTAAGGCGGATATCATCAAGTAGTAAGGCGTACCGGCAAATAGCTAACCCATTTTGAATCGTTATAGTTTAGTTGGCGTGAAGGTCAGCCGCTCATGTTGATTCTGGCTCATAAATCGGCCGCTCGGGGTGCTTGTCCCGTATTTATCGGGAAGTCTGTCGGTCGCTTGTTATGAGTTAGCTTGTCAGCCGCTCATGGTGAGCCTGTCGAACCATGCGGCCGGCTTATCACCTAACCATCTTGTAACACGCTTAAACCTGGATACTAATTTGAACCAGGCTCCAGTTTTTTCGCCAGTTCGGCATCGTTCGGTTCTACCAGTATCGAACCATCTGGAAATATGATGGTTGGCACTCTCCGTTTCCCCTGATTGACCTTGACCACGTATTCGCGTGCTAACGGGTCCTTTTCGATATCGCACCAGGTATATTGCACGCCTTTCTTTTCCAGTAGGCGCTTTGACCGTGAACAATCCGGGCACCAGGTGGTCCCGTACATGATGATTGCTTGTCCAGCCATTTACCCTTACTCCCTGTAATATGTAAGATGCCGTGATAACCTATTTCAGGATATGGCAATGCCATCACCGCTGTCAAACGTTATTTTTCAGCCGGCTTCATCCTCGACATATAGGCCAGGGACTATTTGAATAATCTGTTATGATGGTATTGGTATTCTAGGAAAGGATTGAGAACTGTGTCTTTAAACCAGCGTAAGAGCCGCCATTCCGGCAACGTTCCGCAAGAGATTGACCTTCATGGATTGACTGTGGACGAAGCCCTGACCCGGCTGGATGAATTCCTCCATGCCGCTTTCCAGGCTGGTTATTATCAGGTCTATATCGTCCACGGCAAAGGCTCGGGCATCCTGAGGCGGGAAGTCGGGCGTTATCTTACCAGTCATACCCTCGTCCGTTCCCATCAACTGGCGGACAAATTTCACGGTAACGATGGCGCCACCCAGGTCATGCTCAGCGACCGCTGACCTTGGGGAGGTTCTTATGGTTCCCGTGGTCTTAATCATCGGAAAAGCCGCTTTGGAATGATCTACTGCGGCTTTTCTCCGGTATTATTTAACAACGTCTTGATAGTTGAGAGCAGTTCTTTGTTATCGAACGGCTTGGTGATATATCCGTCCGCGCCGATAACACTTTCACTAAGCTTCTTGTTCAAGCTGTGGTTGATGGCGGTTACCATCACGATAGGGATCCGGCTTGTAGCTGTATTTTGTTTGATGGTATATGCGGCACTCAAGCCGTCCGTTTCCGGCATCATGATATCCATCAATATCAGGTCTATTTTCTGTTTGTTCACTATCTCTATCGCCGCCGCCCCGTTTTCCGCCTCGACCACTTTGTATTCTTTATTCAGCAGCCGGCGAATAAGCCGTCTTACCGACGACTCATCGTCGGCTACTAAAATCGTTTTTCTGCTCTCATCACCCATGTACTTTACTCCTCGAAATAAGGCCGGGGATCAGCCGGACTAAGCCAATATACCATAATACAGTTTCTTATGCCTTTTCCAGAGGGAATTCGATTGTAAAAGATGCCCCTTTGCCTGGTTCCGACCGGGCATACATATATCCTCCGTGCTCGATAACGATGCCGTGGCAGATACTTAAACCCAGGCCGGTCCCTTTGCCGACTTCTTTCGTCGTGTAAAACGGGTCAAATATCCGGCTGAGGTTTTCCGGGGCGATACCCGGCCCATCGTCGGAGATTGTAATACGCGTCAGATCATCCGATTTTTCTGTCGTGATGCTTATGGTACCCCGTTTATGTGCCTCGATCATAAAATATTCTGCATTGATGATGATATTCAAGAAAACTTGTTGCATCTGGAAATTGTCCGCCATGATCAATGGCAGCTTCTCATCGTAATGCTTGATCACTTCGATATTGTTTACTTTCTGCTCGTACTCACGCAGCTTTAGTACATCGTCGATGATTATGTTCATATTGCTGGGCTGTTTTACCGGGGTATGCTTTCGGGCAAAGGTCAACAGGTTCTTGACGATACGGGCCGCCCGCTGTGACTCATTAAAGATAATTGCCAGGTCTTCTTTAATATCATCGGCGATGTCCTTTTCCATTAGCAATTGGGAAAAACCGATTACTCCGGTTAGCGGATTATTCAACTCATGTGCAATCCCGGAAACGAGTTCCCCGATAGAAGCCAACCGGTCGGACATGATAACCTTCTGTTCCATGTGTTTAAATTGTGTAATATCCTTGGCGATATTTACTGTACCGGTCAACTCTCCGTTTTTGCCAAACAAAGGTGAACTGGATTCCTGAACCCATATGCCTGGAACCGGAAGATAGTATTCGACTGAATAAGGTTCTCCTGTCTGCATCACCTGCTGCCAGGGACATCTTTCTGGAATCAGGGCGGTGTTGTGTGTCAACTGGTCGCATGTTTTGCCTAATATCTCTTGAGGCTTTTTTCCATAATAATCCGCGAAGGCTATATTTACCCTGATTAGCCGGTTGTCTTTATCATGGATCGATATCCGGTCGGTGATGGAGTCAAAAGTACTGCGCCATTCTTCGGCTGCTTGCTCCAACTTTTCCCGCATCCGTCTCGGTTCGGTAATATCACGGTAATACCATACCCGTCCGCGATAGTTTCCATTTGCATCAACCATAGGCGCAGAATAACGTTCGAAAGTCCTCCCGTCAGTCAGTTCCAGTATATCCTGGCTTTTAATCGTGCTGGAACTCCGTATCTCATTTAACCTCTGCCGGACATTATCCGGGTCCTTGCACATTTCTATCAGGTAGTTTCGTGCTACCGTTCCATCTTCTGCTTCTACGATTCCTTTCGGTATGTGCCACATTTCACGGAAACGTCTATTAGTGAACACGATCTTGTTATTTTCATCATTGACCCGGATGCCTTCAATGGTATTTTCTGCCTGGGCTTCCAGCAAAGTATTCTTAAAAAGTAAGGTTTCCTCAACCCGTTTGTGTTCAGTGATGTCTTCAGCGAGCGTTACCCAGCCAAAACTTTTTCCTTCAGCCTCGATTATCTGTGAATGTACATCAAGCCAGACTTTACCTTGTTGAGTCAAGTATAACTGCTCTTCCTGAACATATTTTTTTTCGGCTAGTTCTCTGACACGTTGTTTATTATGGTCTGGATGAGATTCTGCTAAATGGACTACTTCACTGATATGTTTCCCGATAGCATCGGTAGCTCTAATACCAAATATTTTCTCACTAATCGCATTCCAGTGTGTCACTACTAGACTATTATCGGTTGCCCAGACTGCTTCATGTATAGATTGAAATGCGGCATCTGAAAAACGCAGGGTGGCTTCCGCTTTTTCTCTTTCGGTGATATCCTGGTATATCGTCTGCACATAAGGTTGTCCATCCCAGATGATATCCTTAGGATATGCCAGCCAATGTCTTTGTTCGCCATTTTTTCGGATGGCAATCAGTTCATAGGTTTCGGTGTTGCCGACTTGGTTCTCTAGCGATCCTGAGTTTTATTGTTGCCACACTCTCCGGAGTATACCGTTGTTCAAGTGGGGTATTAACTAATTCGCGGACACTCGCGTAACCCCACATTTCCAGCATCGTTTTATTTGCCCATACCAGGATACCTTTGTCGGTTACTATCTGAACTCCTAGAGGTGACATTTCAATGGAGTTGCGGAAATTCTCCTGCTCTTTCCTGAGTTTCTCCTCAATCTGTATTTGTATAGTTATGTCCTCAAAGGTGGTCTGGGCACATAATTCTCCATCCCAGATGATATCCGCATGGTTTCCGCGTAAATATCTATTTTGGCCATTTTTACAAATGATCGAGACATCAACTTGGGGAGGAATATGTCCCTGTAAATAATCCTTGTTTATCTTATCAATCGCTATTAATGAATCTTCTGAATAACGCCGCTTCATTGTGGTATGTTTCAGTTCCTCCAGGCTTTCATAACCCCAGATCGTCAACATCGCCCGGTTCACAAATACTAACTCTTTCCCGAATTTCACGATTTGAATACCATAGGGAGATTCTTCAATTGACCTCCGGAAATTCTCCTGTTCTTTCTTCAGTTTTTCTTCTATCTGTCGTTGTAACGTCACATCCTCGTAAAGTACCTGGGCACAAAGTTCGTCATTCCACATGATTTCCTTATTATAAGCATGAAGGTCCTTTTTTTGACCGTCCTTACAGATGACAGTGATATCATATTGTAAAGGCGGATGTCGCTCGCTTCGCCCTTTATTAACTTCACTAATAGTTATAATTGAGTCTGTTGTAAGGCGTTTTTCTCTCGGGGTTTTTTTTAATTCATCAAAACTGTCATATCCGTATAGATCTACCATTGCTTTATTGGCATACGCTAATTCGCCGTTGAGCCTTATGATCATCATCCCTAAAGGCGACATCTCAATCGTATTGCGGAAATTTTCCTGTTCAATTTTGAGTTTTTCTTCGGTCTGTCTTTGCTCGGTAACATCCTCATAAATAATCTCCGAACACCATATACCATTCCAGAGGATCTCAGCATTATACCCATGCAGGACCTTCATCTGGCCATCTTTACGAATAATGGATATTTCGTGCTGCGGAAGGATATTTCCTTTCATTCGCCGTCCCCTGAGATTTTTAACCTTTTTGAGTGATTCAAGGGTGAAACGTCGTGTTCGGGGGACGTTTTTCAGTTCTTCAAAACTACTATAACCCCAGATATTAACCAGAGTACGGTTTGCATATATCATGGTGCCGTTGGGGTCGATGATTTGTATACCCAGCGGTGAATTTTCTATTGAATTCCGGAAATTCTCTTGTTCTTTTTTCAGTTCTATTCCTATACTTTTTTCCTCGGTAATATCCTCGTAAATGACCTGGATACACCGCTCGCCATCCCAGAGTATCTCAAAATCATATCCGAGAAGCAGTTTTTGGCGTCCGTCTTTTCGAATGATTGTTAATTCCTGCCGTGAAGGAACTAAATGCCCGGCATTCCCGTTAATTTTCTCGCTGATAATAGCTATCGTATCCGGCGTAAAACGCTGCTCTTTCGGTACAGCTTTGAGTTCCTCGTAAGTTTCGTAACCCCAAAACCTGAGCATAGCCGGATTAATGTAAACTAATTCGCCTTTGGTTTTGATGATTTCAATACCGAAAGGAGACATCTCCAGTGAGTTGCGGAAATTCTCCTTTTCTGAAATAAATACTTTTCCGATTTGTATCCGTTCAGGTACCTTAGCTGTTTTTTCCTTCATCCCATCTACCTGCCAATTCCCGGTGAATTATCTAATTAACAGTCCCTTTTCCCGTTCGATTAACCGTCGTCATAACAGTCTTAACCTGGGTGGTCGTGTTTTTCAATTTTTCGATTTGCATTCGTGAAACAACCGCCAACCATGCCAATCCCGGTATTCACTATCCCCAAATTTTCCTTCCTTAAGCCAACGGAATAGGGTATTCCAACTTACCTCAACCAGCCGGTATACTTCAGCGGTGCGGTAATAGGTTTTGTCGTGTATCGCAAAAGGCACGATACTCTCCTCACCCATGTGATATCATATCTACCCGGGTATACCTTACCCTTTTAATTATAGTTATTGAATCATGCTTTATTGGTGAACGAGAAGATACTTTTGTACAGATTTTTTGAACCCGGAAAACAATACCCGGAGTTTTCTCAAAACTGAAACCGGCTTCCGTACCACCTATTGTGAAATACGGAACACCTTGAATTGAGGCCCATACCTGTATGCATTAGGGGAAAAGAGAACGATTATGCCGGATTAGTCGATTTTCTTAAACTTACCAGCAGCGCCGCAAACCTGGCATTTATCCGGAACATCCCCGGTAATAGTATTGCCGCAAACCTGGCATACATAATAAGGCACATCCTTGACCGGCTGTCCCGCTTCAACTGCCTTTAAGGTAGTTTCAAACAAGGCGTGATGTATTTGTTCTACTTCATTTGCCAGGTTGAAAGACCTCACAGAGCGATCATTTTGTTCATCTTCAGCAATCGCAATAAAAGGCGGATACATACGGGTAAACTCGTAATGTTCGCCTATTGCGGCCGCTGTCAGGTTATCGCGCGTTGAACCAACAGCGTCCATGGCTTCAAAATGATTCCGGGCATGTATTGTTTCAGCTTCAGCGGCTGCCCGAAAAAGTCTGGCGACCTGAGGATATCCTTCCTTTTCTGCTTTTTCAGCAAAAAACAAATACCTGCGATTTGCCTGGCTTTCCCCGGCAAAAGCAGTCTGTAAATTCTCCTCAGTCTTGTATATCTCCGGCATCGGTAACCTCCTTAGTTATATATGATACTTATTCTAGGTTGTCTCGGTCAGGTTGCATTGGATATTCTGATCCTCCAGCCTTGAAATGATATCCTTAGCTTTGACTAGATCGCCATAAATGCTGAAAAGAGTTGGCCCGGAACCAGCCAGATGGAGACGGGATATCCCAATACTAGATAATTGCTGCTGTATCGTTTCGAGCCCTGGGTAAAGTGAAAATGCCACTTTTTCAAATGCATTTATCAGTAAAGTATCGTCAGGGTATTTTCCCGCTATCAGGCTGTCAACGAGCTGGTTAGTAGTATTACCGTCAGTAAAATGGCTGGGAATAAGACTCTCGTAAGCCGTTTTAGTTTTTCTTGGCAGTCTGGGAGTATCCGGAAAAATCAGGATAACCCAACTGTGGGAAATCGGAGGTAATGATGAAATTATCTCTCCCCGTCCGGTAGCCAGGGCTGTACCTCCGGAAAAGAAAAAAGGTAAATCTGAACCGAGTTCATTTGCCATTTTTTTTAGTTCATCACGGCTTAGTCCAAGGCTCCATATTTCGTTTAGCCCGGCTAATGCGGCCGCAGCATCGCTACTGTCGCCACCAAGCCCGGAAAGAAGAGGGATCCGCTTTTGCACTATTATGGAAGCACCCTTTCTGGTCCCGGTCCTTTTTTTAAGTAGATCCGCCGCTTTTGCTACCAGGCTTATCCGCCCATCCCAATGTTCATCGTCGGAAGTAGTTTCTAATGTGTCTGCTTCCTTGATGATAAGGGTGTCGGAAAGGCTTATCGACTGCATGATACTTCGCACTTCATGATAACCATCCGGACGTTTACCAAGAACCTCGAGGGTTAGATTGATTTTAGCTGGAGCGCTAATCGTTATCATTGCGGATTACCTGGCCTGGTGTATTCTTGCCATAATCTTCCCCATTCTTCGATACTAAGTGTTTCTGCCCGACGCTGCGGATCGATACCTGCTCTTGCCAACATTTGTAAGATATACTGTTTCGGCATATCCAGTCCATGAGCCAGCGGATTTACAATTTGTTTTCTGGCCGCCGAAAACCCGGCCCGGACTAAAGTGAAAAAACTACTAATTTCCACATCAACCGCCGGTTTGTCATAAACCGATATTTGTAGAATCGCTGAATCCACTTCCGGTGGAGGATAAAAAGACCGGGCTGGGACATACTTGATAATTTTTGGGTCTCCATAAATTTGAATGCCCACACTTAACAGGCTCATATCCCCAGCCTTTGCCGTGATTTGCTGTGCGACTTCTTTTTGGACCATTACGACCATACAATCGGGCTTATACGGTGCTTCGAGGAAAAAACGCAAAACCGGGGAGGTGATGTAATAGGGTAGGTTAGCTACTACTTTGTATCGAGATATCCGTTTCTCAGTATCTTCACCGGGGTTAAGTAAATCAGTTAGATTAACTTTAAGAATATCCTGGTTGATAATAGTGACGTTCTGATATGGCTTGAAATTGGTTTGTAACAGTCCAGCTAATTTTTCATCTTTTTCAACTGCCAGTACATGAACCTGTCGCTCAGCTAAAGTACGGGTAAGTACTCCCAGACCTGGCCCTACTTCAATAACGACTTCGTTTTCGCTAAGTTCTGCAGCTAGCAGCATTTGCTTCAGATAAGTCCCATCAACCAGAAAATGCTGCCCCAATCCTTTCCGGGCATGAAGGCCGGCTTGCCTTAAGAGAGACTTTGTTTCAGATAGGAGGGAATGAGACCGTATTATCATATTTAATATTATCCATTTTCCCCAAACAGATCATCGATATCTTGCTCCGCCTGTTTGTTTATATCCGTCTCCCCCGTCGTACTGAAATGCTTATATGACTCGGTGGAACCATATTCACGCGGTTGGAATGCGACCGGCATCGGTACTGCGTGTCCAAAGATAAGTGCCTGCTGCTTTGGCGCAAGCCTTGCCAACACCGACTTTAGTTCATTTTTACCGGAGACTCCGGACAGGACGCTTTCGATATCTTTCTCGTTATCCAGTAAACAAGCAACTTTTGTACCGAGTTGAGACATCACTTCTTCATCAATGCCACTCGGCCGCTGGTCGATTACCAGTAAACTGACGTTATATTTTCGCATTTCCCTGGCTATCGTGCCAAAGACCGTTTTACTGGCTACTTCGGTATTTAGAAATTTGTGTGCTTCTTCAATGGTAATTACTAACGGTTGGGGCAAAGGAGTATCGTTAGCTCTTGCCCTTTCCGCCCGTTCCTGGTACTGTGCATAGATCCGGCGGGACAGCATATTTGCAACTAACAAATAAGCGCTTACATCACGGTAACGTCCAAATTCCAGGACAACACTGATACCACGGTCCAGGTGATTCAATATACGCTTGACAGCATCTTCAGGAGCTTGCGGGACGACAAATCCCAGTCTCTCGAATGTCCGTAAACCGCGTTTTAAACTCTGGAGAGAACTCTCGTGGATGTTAGAACCGGCTAGTTTTCCCTCGAGTTCTTCTTCTCCTATCTCTAGTAATTGACGTATCCAGGTTTTTCCGAAACGGCGGCTAACCTGGTAAGCCGCCTCTACCGCAAGGTCCGTTAGATTCAGCGTTGCCCTTAATACCGAGATATCTTCAGCCGTGATTTCATCATAACCAATCTGTACGGTAAAGTCAGTGGGAACTTTTCGTGATATGGAATTTTCTTTATCGAGGGTAAAAATTGCAACTTTCGCTTGTCCCCATTGTTTCAGGCCCTTTACTTTACGGGTAGCACCCTCACTACTGCCTTCCCAACCATACTCGTTATGCATATCGAAAATTAGGTTCACGGCTTTGCTTTTTTGCAGCATTCCAATGAGCAGAATACGGGTCAAGAAGGTTTTACCGGTTCCGCTTTTCCCGAATATCCCATTGGAACGGGTAACAAATTTCTCCAGGTTAAGGCACAGCTTTGTTTCCATATCCAAAGGATTGCCGATCAGAAATGTCTCGTTATCTTCTTTCCCGAAGATTAACTCCATATCATGTTCCGATGCGAGGTTTACCGGGGCAAAATGAGAAGGTACCGTCTTGACCGGTTGCGGTTCATCGATCGTTTTTACACCGGTACCCAGTGTCAGATACGGCTGAATATGGAGTAAACCATATGTACTGGTACCGCCCAGGACTTCAGCCAGGAATGTATCGGATAAACCTGGGGGTGATTGCGTAATACGCTCATCGGCAACACCAAGAGTAACATCCGTGATCATACCGAAGAAACGCTGCCTACGGCCCTGAATGGTTACATATCTACCAACCACCATATCCTCAATGGAAATAGAATCATCCAGTCTGACATCGATCCCCTTGGTCAGTGAACCGGAAACTACGATACCAAGATGTTGGTTAGGTTTTTCATCTTCATTCATATACTTTGTATCTTCTACATTTATTCTCTATGGATTTTCGCGAGTATTATTTTTAATTTATAGAAATCATTCCCTAAGATATTAGCTAATTCTTTACCTGCATTAACCAGAAAACGGTGTGGATCTGTTTGTACTTGACTCATCTGTCTCAAGACTGCACCGGTTACCTCCTCAACAGGAACTGGCAGTCGGGTATTTAGTATGATATTTAAAAAGTCGAGGGATTTACTGAATGATTCCAATTCATCAATCTGGCAGTTATAAACGAAACCATGTATCCGCGCTGGAGTTGGCGGTAAGTAGTAAAAAAATTCCCCGCCTTGTTTATATCCTACGATAAGGATGCGGAACTCACTTCGGAGCAGTTTAGCAAGTTGGGGGTTCGACCGATATACCGCTTGCTCGTCAGGTTCATCCTTGCCTCTGGCAAGGGGACGCCGGCCTGGTTCGATACTATTGGTGGCAGCATTATAAACTATCCCGTATAATTCACGCTCGCCATCGATGGTTTTTACTAAAGACCCTAACGGCGGAATTTCATAAAGTGTATAACACTGTGCCATAAATTCAGCGGTATTAGCTTCAATTATTTCTGCGATCTTTTGCATATCTCAGCAGTATCAATCTCCTTATAGGCCTTCGAACCAAACGATTGTAGATATATCACTTTATAACTTTTCATCTCATACCACAGTTTAAATCAGTCCATGCCGGCTGTTGATCCGAAAAAACCTGATAAACAGTTATACCCACCTCATTTTCTTGCTTCGGCTTTTACCGGTAGTTTGGATAGGGAGGTGATCATCAATCAAATTGGATTCTACTAGTTGCCAGAAATTTTCTCTGTCTGATATCGTTACAACTGCTTGCTCATGAGCCTCTGATAGAGCCACCGGATATCCATCTCCCTTTCGGCATTGGTCTAGAATCATACCATGCATCATATCAATTTGTGTCCGGTCAGATGCAACCCAGACCGGCAACTCTACACGGGCTATTTCTTCTTCAACCCTCAGGTAGAAAAAAAGGACCTCGTGTTGATCGTAGTGACCTTTAATAATCTTAGACCGGCTGGCAAAAAGCGCCGACCTTTCTCCTGGTGCTAACAGACTGATAAAAAGTTGGCTATCTGTTATTCTTCCTAAATCTCCACAATCTTGCTTTCCTGTATCACAGTATTTATCGCAGTTCACTGCTTCATGTGGACACGAAGCAATACGCAGTACATTGACCACATCGTTACTTCGCGGGCTGCTGATATAACTACCAAAAACGATCTTCTTGTCTTTTGTCGCTAGTTTTAGCCGGTCAAATTGCTTTATCAGTCCTTTATCCAACAAAATATCGGTTATATATTCGGGATATGGATCCAATCCCCACAGCATTAGCGTCCCGTCAAGAAGGGCTAAAACTGTACTTTCAGGAGGAAGTGCTAAAGCCAAATCAGCCAGATGACAGCACTCTTCGATACTTCTCCGGGCGGCCAATAAATTCCCTTCTATTAACTGATCCCTTCCCTGTCCATGTGGAGGGCTGATTACCAGGTCTTGTTCGTTAGCATACAACCGAGGAATACTATTTAATAAAGCATCCGGTTTTTGACCGTAACTAAGCGTAATTTCACTGATATTTAGTAAGTAGCAGCGTACTGATTGATGACGGTCTATCTCGATATGTGATCCGTCAGTCGCAATGACTGTGTAGTTGGCAGGGGGAGGTAGTGAAATATATTTCCGGTCAAGTTCATCCAGCAGTCCAGCTACTAACCATGTAGTTTGACTGTTCGCGATTTTTTCTTTCAGTGATACCAAATCACAGGAATGTTCATGCATTATCTCCAGGCTTTTTAAAACAAGTGACTGCCTATCAGAAAAGCTTGACTTGAGCTGCTGGACCATCTCTTCGACCTGCCCACTCACCTTGTTCAAGTCAAGTGACATTACGATCCTCCCGGGTAATCATCTGGAATTGCTAAAGTATTATTGAAACAAAGTATAGTCTATGGTTACCGGTTACTCAAGCTATCCGTAAAAGGAGTGTGTGTTTCGTATTAGTCATTGCATGAAGAATCCCCACCCCAAAGCCGTCCTGATTCCTCTTGACACTAAATGGTAAAATGATGCATGCGTATGTGATAGTCCATATAGATATAACATTCCACATACGCCACCGGTTAGTTGTGTGTAATGCTTCAGGAAATATATTTCAACTTCGTCACGAGTCGTACATGATTATCCTGAAGTTAATCGGTTTTTTATCGGTTGCCAAGTATACAGAATAATAGGAGGGTTAGATGGACCTGGGACTAAAAGGTAAAATAGTTATTATCACCGGAGCAGGCAGCCAGATAGGTTTTGGCAAGGGAACCGCGATGATTCTCGCGAATGAAGGATGTGACATCATTGTCGGAGACATGGATATTAGCGGGGCGGAACAAACGGCTGCTGAAGTAAAGAAACTTGGCAGAAGAGCTATTGCTGTAAAGGTAGATGTGACGAATAGTGCTGAAGTTAAAGCTATGGTGGATGCGGCTCTTAAAGAATTCGGCAAGATAGATATCCTCATAAACAACGCGGGCGTTGGTACTATGCCGAAACCCTTTGTCGATACTACGGAATCGGAATGGGACACGAACATAAACATTAACCTTAAGGGGACCATGCTCTGTACCAAAGCTGTGTTACCTCATATGATCGCCCAAAAGAGCGGCAAGATAATCAGCATGTCCTCAACCGCCGGGATTTCGGGTATGCGTACCGGCGGCGTCTACGGTGCAGCCAAAGGTGGTATCATTATCTTCACCCAGGCGCTTGCCCAGGAAGTCGCTGACTTTAACATCAATGTCAACTGTATTGCTCCGGGATTGGGCGCAACAAATTTCCATAAAGCCAGCAATTTTCCAACGGAGTATCTGGAGAAATTCGTAAAACCAGCGCTGGCAGCAGGGAAGACAACTACCCCTCAAGATATCGGTAATACGATGGCCTTCCTGGCATCGGATGTCTCTATGAAAATTACTGGACAGTGTCTCCGGGTATCAGGAACGATGTAAACAAATCAGTTATTACCTGAAAAAAATAAGGCTGGGCATGAAATAATGTCCAGCCTTTTTATTTTCCCACGGAGTAAAAAAATTGTTCTACCAACCAACCATCAAAGGCGAATGTCTTTCTGGAGATACATATATCGCTTGCCTCGGGCAGTCCAACTCACAGTAGTCGCAGTTGTTGCATTCTTGCGGATACCGGATTATTGCTTTCTCTGTTTTCTCATCCATTCGTATCACATCGGTCGGGCAACTGTTCACACATATCCCGCAACCATCGCATTTACTAATATCGATTTTTTCGATAGTCATGGCTCTCCTCCCATTAACACTACTCTAATTCATGATCAATAGATAAACCCACCTGTTCGGCTTTCTATTTCCTCAACTGTGGCGGCAACCACTCGTTTGGAATAGGCTGCTTCCAGATTTTCATCTGGCCTTTTTCCTGTTTTTCTTTTATCCAGACTAACCAGTTGGCGTCATCCTGTTTCGGGTAGTCTTCTCTGTAATGTGCACCCCTCGATTCAGTCCGGAAAAGGCTGACTTTCAAAGCTAATTCAGCACCAAGAATCATGTTTTTTATTTCATGAGCTAAGCGTAATTCATGAGGATCACTCGCCAGTAGTTTGGGGACAAAATGATCACGGAAGAACTCCACGTTAGTTAAAGCTGCCTGCAAGCGGTCTCCACGCTGGATAAGTAATACATAATACGGTACCATTGTATTCAGTAGTAATTGTGTGACCCACCGCGGGCTGAAACCACCCTTTTGTTGGACCGGCAGGAGCATAGTTTTCAACTTATTTTCCTTATCTTCTTCAATAATTGGCAATATACCGATGTTACCGGCATATGCAACTGCTCCCTTAGCAGCTCTTACCCCCATGATATGACCTGTAGGAAGACCACCGAATCCCGGAGCCCGGATGCTCAGCGCATCGCCGGCGGCATATAATCCGGGGATCGTCGTTTGACAATCAATGCCCGTCGGCCATAAGGCAGCGCCGACTGTACAGTCTTGACCTCCTGAAATTAAGTGCTTACCACGCTTCCGGGGATCGAAACCAATACGTTCACTTTCCATCCCGTCTGAATGTAATTGGCGCTGCCATGTTCTTTCAATCTCTTCGTCTGTAGCCCTGTCGAGATCATGATATATCGGCCATCTCCCCCGGTGAAAAGCCAGGTCGACCGCTGGGCCCACTTCAAAACCATATTCGATCACCTTTCCTTCGGCATCAACAAAGTTCCGGGCAATAGCCCTGGCTGCCCGGCCGCCTCTCCATGATGGGTATACCGCCGAGCCGTGATGAGAAGAATGCATATCGCCCCCGGTTAATTCAGCCCCGATCCGGTATGCCATCGCCTGGCCGTCACCGGTCATATTATGCGTCTCGGCACCCACGGTCCTCAGAGACCAACTACCCGTGGCAAGGACAGTTGCTTTTGCATGGAAAACAATCGGATTAAGGTCAGAAAGCGGAAAACCGACAACCCCGATCACCCGGCCATTGTTCGTCAAAAAATCTGTAACCGTGATTCGGTCCATGATGATAACGCCAACTTCTTCGGCTTTTTTCCTCAACGGAACCGGTACTTCCCGGCGGATGATACGTGCTGAGGTGAAGGGACTGTCAGCTTGATTTTTTGGGACGAATACTCCTTCTTTTACATTCTCTACGGGGAACTGAACCCCCCAGGCAGACAATGTTTTGTAAGCCTGATAAGATTCCTTGATACAAATCTCGGTCCAGTTTCGGTCTACCGTATAACCCGTTTCTTCGGTTAACATTTTGTAGGTTTCAGCATAATTATCACCTAGTTCCTCACTGAAAACCGAAAAACGCATGCCGGCAGCAGCCGTCGTCCCGGACTTGCCTACATAAGCCTTATCCACGAGAGTTACACGAAGTCCCATCTCTCGTGCAGTGATAGCCGCACTACAACCGGCGATTCCTCCACCCAGAACCAGGATATCTGTCTCAACAACTTTCTGCATTTACTACCTCCCGCTTTATGGGTAAGAAAACAGATGACGATTCCCGCCCGCATTATAGCCATATCAATATATAGTGTCAATAATACGTGACTATCCTATACGACCATCGAAATTTTATCCATTTTCAGGTTACAAATACCGTCCTTCATTGACAAATACGGGGTTGATGTATAGAATGCGCTATTGTGATGGTCACATGGGACTAGATAGTGACATCTATGATATTTCATTACTTAAGGAGGGTATGAATGGACCTTAGACTTGCCGAGAGAGTTGCCTTAATTACCGGGACTGCCAGCCAGATGGGGATGGGTAAGGAAATAGCTTTAACCCTTGCCCGTGAAGGCTGCCATATCATTGCCAGTGATATAAACCAGGAAGGTTCGGAAAAAACTGCCGCCGAAATCAAGCAATTAGGACGAAAAGCAGTAGCTATCCGTGCTGATATTTGTAATGCTGCCGATGTTATGAAAATGGTTGCCGAAGGTATCAAATATATGGGGAAAATCGACATTTTAGTCAACGTGGCCGGAGGGGCCACTTTTGGCGGGCCATTTGTCGAGATGTCGGAAGCAAATATCGACAAAGAACTTGCCATTAATTTAAGAGGAGCCATGAACTGTACCAGGGCTGTCCTCACGGGCATGCTTACTCAAAAATACGGCAAGATTGTCAATATTTCCTCGTTCAGCGCCCGGACTGGCGTTGCCGGAGCGGTGGTTTATAGTTCCGCTAAAGAAGGCTTAATAGGACTTACCAAGTCTCTGGCTAAAGAAGTCGGGCAAGCCGGGATTAATGTAAATGCCATAGCTCCCGGATTGGTCATGACAGAATTCTATGGGCCGGGATTCCAACAGTTACCACCCCAGATGCGTCAAAATACCGGAGCGGCTCCGATGTCTCCGACGGGAAAGATGACAACGACGAAAGACGTAGCCAATATGGTCGCCTTCCTGGTATCCGATGTTTCAGGAAATGTCACCGGGCAAACAATGAGTGTTGATGGTGGTCAATTCATGATATAAAATCATTAAGGGTAATATTCAAAAAAACCGGCATTGGGTAATGCCGGTTTTTTTGAATTTCTGTAGTTAAGCTTAAGAGTATCATTGACTAATCACTGGGTTTTTTGCTTTTCTTTTCCGACTCATGGACCTGTTTATCCAATTCTTCGGCTTTAGCTACCCGGCTCTTGTCGCGCCATTCTTGATGCAATGCTTTTTGCCATACAGCCCGGTCATCTCGGGCAGATGCTCTCGTCAAAGCTTCAAGGACCAATTTCGGTACAGGTTTTCCTTCCGACTCTAACTTCGCTTTCAGGTTGGACAACGCCCGGGGGGTCCTCGCCATTCCCCGCCCCTCTGTCCGCTCCCCATGTCTACCTTCACCCTGTGGACGCCTTCCCGGAGGCGCAATCGTCAAGTTATCTTCGCAAGCTAACGTCCAACCCTGCAGGTCACGGGTATGATAGACCGCTTTTTTAATATACTCCAGGGCAGTAAAAGTGAGTCGTTCATTTTCTGCGACACGATTGGCATAGGCTAAGGTCTCTCTTTCCAGTGTTTCAAAATCCGGGAATACCCGGCTTACCATATGCATCTCATAACACTCACGTGCGGTCAGAAACCGGTGTTCGAACATCACTTCCAGTATCTTCCGTATCCCCCAATCCCAGGTTCCCGGATCACACTGTCCAACTTCGGGCAGGAACAAGGCATCTTCAGCCGCAAAGATAACATCCATCACACCGGCCAGGAAATATCCCCCCCAAATACAATAGCCGTGAACCATGGCGATAGTTGGTTTCGGGATTTTGTGTAGTTTATGGATATGCAAGTCGTTGAGAAAATAACCGTGCTGCTTATTGTAATGGTTCCAGACCTCGGTTTCCGATCCGTAATCTGTTATCAACTGCTCCGGAGTCCTCCGGTCAGCCAGCATCGGCGCCGACTCAGGAGTTAAACCAATCGCATCATGTCCTCCGGAAAAGCACGAACCAGCCCCGGAAAGAACCGCTACCCGGCATTCCGGATCGGCGGAAAAACGATCGAAAGCGTCTTCAATCTCACCATACATTGGATGGCTAATGGCATTCAGGTACTTTGGCCGGTTGAGAATGATACGAGTAACCTTCCCTGGTTGGTAAATAATGCTTTTGTAATCCATAAAATCCTCCTTGTCAATGCTAACCTGTGAACGTCTTTCCCTGGATATCTATTGTACCTGTCTCATTAACTACCTTTATTGTTACAGGTTATGAGCAGTCCGAGAACCATCGGCAATCGCATCAACGATAAGCTGAGGTTGACGACAATCTCCCACGGCGTATACTTCGGGGACTATTCCCTTTAGTTTTTCAACCAGGGCTTTATTGGGAGATAAGGGCAGTGCCGGGATGATGGTATCCGCTGGTATTATTTGCCGTTTCCCTTCTTTATCGGATACGGTTAGCCCTTCATGAGTGATTTCTATCAACTTTACACCTGGCATGAGAATTACGCCTTTTTTCTCAAACCAATAAAAAAGCTGCTGCTGCAGATGATGGATCATACCCTCGCCCCGAATTTCACCTGTATCGACAATGGTTACATCACGGCCTCGTTTAACCAGAAATTCGGCCAGTTCACAACCTTGTATTGCTCCTCCGATCACGATTACCTTTTTCCCGATTGGCATCCAATATTTCATCAGTTTGTTCATGAATGCCGGTCCGAACCTGTTCAAAAATGGTTTTACCCGCCGGTGTAAATCAGACGCTTTCATCACCTTCCGGCTATTAATGCCAGGAATATCAGGAGTCACAGAAACTCCACCGGTTGCCCAAATAACAGCGTCCGGTTTTAGAGCACTGACTAGTGGTTCGGTCACTTCTATCCCCAATTTTACCTGTACCCCCAAATTTAGAATCTGGGTTTTTAGATATCGGTTTATTACCGGTATATCCTCAATTTCCAGTCCTTTGATAAAGGCAGCCAGGGATAGCGACCCTCCGAGTGCTGAAGTTTTCTCAAATAAACTCACCTCGTGTCCCTTCAGAGCCGCCACCCTTGCTGCTTCCATACCGGCCGGCCCCCCGCCGACTACGAGAACCTTTTTTTTCTTTTCGACTCGGGTATGTGTCCACAAGTCATCTGTACCTAAGGCTGCATTGATACGGCACCGCTTAATGTGCCCGGCATCGATACATGTAGTGCAGGCGGTGCAGGGGGCAATATCATCCAGCCGACCGGACATAATTTTATTGGGTAGTTCAGGATCTGCTAATAATCTTCGGGTCATACCAATAAAGTCAGCCTTACCTTCCTGCAAGGCTAGTTCTCCGAGCTCCGGTCCCAGTCTCCCTACCGTCATGACCGGAATAGCTAATTCTTTTTTAAATCCAGCGGCTAAACGCAAGTTAGCTCCAGCTCCCCAACGGCTTGAATCATACATAGGCGGAAAAGAGGCTAAGGAGACCGGAGGTTCCGGATAAAACAGTGAATCGGTTAAAAATGATGAAGTATGGCGCCCTAACCAGTGTGACCGGACATGAATAGCATTCACCCCAGCTTGTTGCAGCAGCTTAGCCGTTTCCGTACTATCAGCCGTGGTGATACAATGATCATCCGGGATTCCCATGACCTTACCAACCTCGATCCCATTAATACAGACCGAGACCGGGAAATCCTTACCCAGCCGGGCTTTGATTTCCCGCACGATTTCGGTCAGGAAACGAGCCCGGTTTTCCCGACTCCCTCCATATATATCCTGCCGCCGGTTCCAGTAAGGAGATAGGAAATTATGCAATAAATGGCTACTGCCGGCATTGATATCAATACCGTCGAATCCCGCTTTTTGGGCTCGTACAGCAGCACTGGCAAACTTATCTACCAATTGCTTAATCTCTTCTATCGTTAACTGGCGCGGCAATTCATTATGGAAATCCATCGGCGAATCCAGAGTTACCGGTGAAGAGGCAATCGGCGGACCTGGTACGATCGGCTTTGGCCCCCACATCGTCTGCCATGGCCCATCATGATTCATCTGCATGAAAGTCGGGCATCCGTAACTGTGAATTTTCTGAACCAGTTCTCTAAGTCCGTTTATATATTTATCGTCATCGATTCGGTAACGCTGCTGCCAACGGCGCCCGAAAGGAAAATCAACCGTCGGCGATTCTACAATCAATAAACCTACGCCACCCTTCGCCAGTGCTTCATAAAAAGCCATCATCCGGCTGATAACCTTCAGATCGTCTTCATGCCAGTACAACATGGCAGCACCGGTTTTTATCATCCGGTTTCTAGTTTTTATAGATCCGATATATCCGGGTTCCAGCAACTTTTCAAATCGGTTATTTTTAGCCATTGGCATTCCTTTGCCGGGAATCGGCTTGTTTTGTAGATAAATTCTTATCTTAGTCCGGAATTACGGCCGCCCGTACGACCTTCCCTGCGGCAGCTTGTTTTAAAGCCTCTTCGGCATCTGCTAACTTATATTTATGGGAGATTATCTTGTCGAAGGGATATTTATCAATCGTCCTGGACATGAAGTCCAATACCTTTGGCATGGTCCAGGCTTTATAATTCGCAGAACCAATCAGCTTAATGCCCCGGTCGATAAAAGGACTCAATGGTACCGTGGTTGAGGTTGGACCGACTAGCCCAACTGTCAAATATGTACCACCAAGACCCAGCATTTGCAGACCCTCAGGAACCACTTCGGGGGCTGAGGCTACTAATTCCATCACCAGGTCGGCTCCAGTTCCCCCGGCAATACTTTTTACTTTTTCGATCCTTGCTTCCGGAGTGAGATATATATTCGAATCGATCGTTTCATCCGCCCCGAATAGTTTTGCCAGCTTCAGCCGTTCCGGTAACTTGTCCACTACCACCACATGAGCCGCACCCATATCTTTTGCCATAGCCACAGCATTCAAGCCCAATCCCCCCGCCCCCTGGATGACCGCCGTTGCCCCCATTGCAAACCTGACTTTGTTCAACGCATAAGCTACCGTTGAAGCTGCGCAATCCACATATACCGCCGCCTCATCCGGTACATTATCCGGTATCTTGTACAACCATTGTCCCGGACTTACATAATAATACTCTGCGAAAGCCCCTTTAAAATGAGGGTGCTCATCAGCCGCTACTCCGTGTTTATGGCGGTTGGGGCAGGGAATGGCTGTATCGTTGAGACAAGCCGGACAATGGCCGCAGGGTACAAAATAACACCAGGCGACACGGTCTCCTTCTTTAATGGGTACACCCATAAAATCGGTTTTTATATTTGCACCTAGTTTATATATCCGGCCTACGAACTCGTGCCCGGAAATATGGGGCTTTGGTTTGATATTGGCTGGTGTCGGAGGCCGGCCGAAATCTCCTTTATATAAGTGAACATCGGAACCGCATATCGAACTCATCGTAATTTTCGTTACCACTGCATCCGGTTCCGGGTCCGGAATAGGATATTCCTGCATTTCCCACGGAATACCTGTCCCGTAACTGACCATCGCTTTTCCTGTTTTAGCCACGCATTTTCTCCTTAACCCGCTGGAATCGGCTGGATATTCTTAATACTAATCTCTAATTAATCACCTTCGGGATGCTCGTGATCTCTTTCAAAATGAGATGATCCTCTCTCGAAACCAACGATTTCTTTCACGATAGTTGTTTTTGGTTTCATGCCGGCTCTCAATACCAAGGCTGTCGACCGCCCACCGATAGCCAATACTGTCTCCCCTTCAGGTATAAAGCCATACTTTACGGCAAGTATCGTGCAACCAATACAGACGCGAAAACCCTGGCTGATGGTCGTAAAGGGAGATAAATCACCACCGGCATCGATATCCAGCGGCCGGACATGCAGGCCAAGGCCAAAGGGAAGCAGCCTGCCTCGGCGGCCTGTATTTTCCTTACCCAGGGCTAGTGGTTCACCCAACATCAAATCGTCATTCAGATAACAAACCTTAAGTCCCTTGGATTCCAATTCAGCTTTTACCGCATCGGATATGGTTGTAGTAACTTCGGTGATACCCTTCTTTAGCTGCTCTTCTTTCATATTTCTTTGTTCAGGAGTATCGCGGGCTGTAATAACTACCGGCATCACACCTCTTGAGATTGAATGAGGGCTGGGATTAGTCACTGCAATCACATTCAGATGATCCCTTCTCGGTACTATCTCCACGAATTTTCGAACAGTATAGCCGCTCGACCATACTACAACCACATGCTTGATCCCTAATTCTTCCATGCGTTTAACTGCAAAGGGAATGAGTAGATCCGTGTTTTGCCTTTCAGGTTTGTCGAAATACATGATTTCCTTGATGGTCATCCGGTCCCTCCTCTATATTTCATCAATAATTCTTTTTCATCCCACTGCTTCGGTTATTTCTCTGATATTCTTGATTTCTTCCATATGTCTGATCATTTCAATGATCTTTTCTACCTTGTGGCTGGGTAAGGGTTGAAGCGCAAAATCAGAACATTCCCTTAGCTTATCAGCACAATCGTTAAAGGACATGGGATTCTGGATGCTGCCGCGGAAATGTTCTATTTCCGCTACTAGTTCCCGGCTGTCTTTCATCTTCATGGTAATCCTGCCGGGGCCAACGCCGTGACGGTTCATCGCATTATCCAATTCACCTGTTACTTTGCGGGCGACAGCTACTACTGCCTGGTCTTTGATGCTTTCCGGAGTAAAACTATGCAGCGTAACTTTACCTTTCACCAAAGCCGTAGCAACCGTCCAGGGAACACTAAACTGGGCATCAACGATAGTCCGTGGGGCTATTTTCGCTTCACCTACGATCATACCGTAGACCATCTGCCCTCCGCTGGCGGTAATACTATCGATCTGATCCGGTTTTACTCCGTATTTCGACATTAAGGCGAATGTGGCATCGATAAAAGGATGGGTAAATCCGCAGCAGGGATAAGGTTTTTCCGTGATATTGATATTCTCGAATTTTCTGCCCAAATCTGCTGTCAGGATGCCAGCGTCGTAGTCTCCCCCGTAATACACATTAAAAATGCCGCCCTTCCAATTTTCACTTCCTAAAAAATGACGGTCTCCCGTAATGCCCTGTTCTGCCATCAGTGCCGAGGTCAAGCCCGCTTTGGCTGCCAGTCCCGGCCCCATTCTTTTTGCCAGGGCACCATCGCCCACGCCGGTACCGGCACCGGCACACTGGTGATAGGCTAATCCCAGAGCATCGAGCATTTTTTCTGCATCCAGTTTTAGTATTTTCCCTGCCATTCCGGCAGCACTTAAGAAACCGAATAAAGTCGTTGGATGCCAACCTGCACCCAGGGCACTTCCGCCTGGTTTACTTGCCAGTCCCATACGGCATACAAAATCACCACCCAGGGCAATCGCAGCCAGAAAGTCTTTACCATCTACATTTCCCATTCTTTCCGCGGCAGCGAAACAGGTTGATACCGCCACACAACCGACATGAGTAAGTGAAACCGGATGTCCGTCGTCATAATCCAAGGCATGGATCATCGTTCCATTGACCTGGGCAGCTACCGGAGCCGGGCATTTCATGCCGTAACCGAAGATGCTGCTTTGGGGAGTCCCCCCCCATTCTTGGGCAAGGTGAACTAGCTGGGGGACACCGGGCTTCGTCGTTCCGCCTAAAGCTGTGGCCAAGCTATCCAGAACTTCTTTTTTTGCGGCTTCAGTGGCTTCAGATGGTATATCGTTATACTTCGTCGCCACCAGGTGATTGGCAATTAAAGTCGATAGGTCCATGTCTCTCCCTCCCACGAGTTATAGCTAATGACTATGTTTCAAACGGGGTTTCTCTCCTGAGTTGAGAGTATTCGAATGTTGGTTGACTAGAAATAATGTCCCTGATAACAAAAGAAGCGTTTTGTCCCTTTCGACGTTGTATTTATATTATGTACCAGCGTTAATATAATAGTCGACGTGGACTATCCTACACGCACCTGTTATTATATCATAAGGTGTCAAGGAATTATGATTCCTAATCGGTTTATATCCAGAGCATAATGATACATAGAAATGTTAACGGGCAAATGGTAACATGTAGAATACACTAAAAATGGTTTGCGAGGTATCTTGATGACAGCTGAAAAAGATGTCATAACCATTGAACAGTCCGTTGGCTTATGGATGATCCTCAGACGGACAGGACGTCTCATTGCAAAGTCACGGCAGCGTGAATTAGCAAAATACGATATTTCTGATGATGCATCGGCGGTTTTATTTACTGTCTCCCTACTGGGTAGACAGGCGATTCCGGCGACGATTTCCAAATACCTGTTCCTGGAACGTCACAGCGTCTCCCAACTCCTGACAAGAATGGAAAAAGATAATTTGATACGGCGTGTCAAAGACCTGGAAAGGAAGAATTACGTACGTATTGAACTAACGGCAAAAGGACAGGACGCATTTACGAAATCAAGTAAACAGCGTTCTACAAAACCGATCATATCCACCCTTACTGAAGAAGAACAGAAAAGAGCTTGGGCATATCTAGTCAGGCTGCGTGACCGTGCGATTAGGAAACTCGATTTACGCAGTCCTTTATTATATCCGCCTTCTGACCGCCATGAAGTGATCGATGATTATAGTAAAGCCACCGAAAAGACCGATCTTCACGTTGACCCAGCGACCGCCTTGTGGATGTTGATTGGGCGGACCAGCCGGCTTATCGGAAAAGCACGCCAAAGAGAACTGGCAAAATACGGGGTTTCGGTAGACGCCTCAGCAGTGATATTTACCGTTTATTCCTTAGGCCGGCAAGCTATCCCTGCTTCTATCTCAAGGCAGTTATTCCTCGAACGCCATAGTGTTTCTCAGTTGTTAACCCGGATGGAAAAAGATGGCCTCATCCGGCGGGTGAAAGATCTAGAACGGCGTAATTACGTACGCATCGAGTTGACCGTTAAAGGACGGGACGCCTTGCAAAGATCAAACAAACAGCGGTCGGTGAAACCAATAATTTCCGTTCTCTCGGAAACTGAACAACAAGAATTATGGATATTGTTAGCCAAATTACGAGAACGTGCGATTAAGCGGTTAGGTTTAAAAAATACCGTTCTCTATCCACCCTCCGATCCTTTGGCGATGTTAAAGAGTTAGTATTTTCTATATTTGTTTTATACCGAGAAACAGCTGTTAGTGGTGGGGTTTGCTCTAAAAGCAAACCCCGCCGCTGTCGTTCCTATCGTATTCTAGTACGTGAACAGATCCAGTCCGCCCATGACATTGACATTTTGACCAGTGATATATTTAGCCTTTACCGAACATAAATATGCCACAATGTTGGCCACATCCGCTGCTTCTCCAAATTCACGCATGGCGATTACCTTTTTAATCCTCTCGAATGTTTCCCCTGCTTGTGGCTGAGTATCAACAACACCGAGGGTAACAGCATTCGCCGTGATGCCCGCTCTTGCCCCCTCGAGGGCGGCTGTTTTTGCGAGACCGATGACCCCTGCTTTTGCGGCTGAGTAGTTCGCCTGGCCAAACCCGCCATGTGTTCCGGCGATAGAAGAAATATTAACGATCCGGCCCCATTTTTTTTCAAGCATTGAATTCCAGACTTCTCTGATCCAGTACCATGGGCCATCGAGATCGATCTTCAGCAGGTTCTTCCAATCTTCAACGGTCGTTGATTGAATACGGCCGCCACCTCTCAACAAGGCTGCATTATTAACCAGGATTTCCGGTACACCTAATTCTGCCCTGATCCGGGTCACTGCATCTACCACCTGCTGATGGTCACTTTGGTCGCACTTGATTGCAATTGCCCTTTGCCCCATGTCTCTGATAGCTTTTGCTACCTCTTCCGCACCCGGTAAGACAATATCCACGCAAGCAATGTCAGCCCCTTCTTGAGCGAGAGTCCGTGCAATCGTGTCCCCCATAGCTCCTTTTCTATTGGTTCCGGTTACAATGGCGACTTTTCCTTTTATTCCAAAATCCATTAGTGTAACCCTCCTTTAAATATGAGTTAATTATTCACCATTATATTCAGGCTTTCTCTTCTCCATGAAAGCCTTTCTGCCCTCAGCAAAATCCTTCGATGACATCACTTTCCGCCCCAACTCGCCTTCCAATGCCAAACCTTCCGCCAGTGTCATATCGATGCCCCGCATCATCGCTTCCTTGGCCGTCCATACCGCCAGCGGTGCACAATTACAGATCTGGTTGGCCCATTCCATCGCGGTGGCCATCAGGTCTTTCTGGGGTACCACTTTACTGACCAGGTTCAGATTTAACGCTTCCTGGGCATCGATCCGCTTCCCCATCAATAGTAATTCCGCCGCTTTGCCAAAGGGAATCATCCTGGGCAAACGCTGGGAACCACCCCACCCCGGAATCAACCCCAACGTTACCTCGGTCAGGCCAAAGCGGGCATTTTCTGCGGCAATCCTGATGTCACAGGCCAGTGCAATCTCAAAGCCACCCCCGAAGGCATAGCCGTTAACAGCAGCAATAAGGGGTTTCCATAACTGCAGTCCTTTAACTAATGTCTCCTGCGGCGCCGGACGGGCGGCAGGAGGGGCACCCCCCTGTCCCGGCGGCGGGCCGCCGGCACTTCTCAAGTTCAAGCCGGTACAAAAAGCCTTTTCCCCGGCGCCCGTGATGATGCCTGCCCACAGGCTCTTATCATCTCTGAAATTGATCAGGTTTTCCGTCCATTCGCCTACCTCTGCCGGGCTGAGGGCATTCAACACATCGGGATTATTGATGGTGAAGACCGCAACTTTCCCTTCTTTCTTGTATTCGATGGTCATTTCTTCTCCTCCTGAAATCTTTGATTTTAGTATTTACACATTATATATACATGTGGACTAACGCCGTGGCAACCCCAAACCCCTCGTTGCAATCGTCGTTCTCTGGATTTCCGAGCTGTCGCCAAAGTATAATCCCGGCCCTGGCTCTGCTGCCAGTAAGCATATTTCCCGAACAGGCCGCCTATTTCCGGTCTTCATACCTTTTTTGGAGTCTATTTTTATATTCCGGGTCAATCCATCCGGAATTCTGTCCCTCAATAAGATCAAGGCGTGTTGGCCGGCCTCGTGTAAATGACGGGGGACCACCGATGATTTTCTCTTGAACAAGGGCCCCCATCTCCTCCTCCGACAGTTTAAGTAACGAACCGAATACATATTTGTCGTCCTCAGCAAACCGTGGAGCCCGCTTCGGGGTGAAAGGTTCCATACCCTGAAACTTGGCTGGCATCTGGCTGCCGATTGGCCGTTGCCCTGTTCCCTGTCCATGGTCGACAACATAAAAATATCCCCGGCTGTGGAGATGGGGATCAAGGTTGACTTCTCTCATATCAAGAACGCTGCCGCAGGGGATTCCTGACTTCTGCAGCAGGAACATCACCTCGGTATGGTCGAAATGTATGGTCCATTCCTCGACTAGCCTATCCAGTGCTACTTCATTTTCCTTACGTTTATTAATATCGGCGAAACGGCTATCATGAAACCATTCCGGATGACCAGCCGCCGAGCAAAATGACCGCCATTGTTCTTCGTTCTCCACGGCGATATTCACCCACTTATCGTCGCCTTTACACCGGTAACAGCCGTGGGGAGCCATCAAGGGGTCGCTATTTCCGGTCCTTTCGGGGTCACGTTTATTCATGGTTTCGTCCATGAATACATCACCTACATGACAGGTGACCGCTTCACGCCCGGACAAATCAACATATTGCCCCTTTCCAGTCTTCCGGTGGTAGAACAAAGCTGTGATTAAAGCAGCGGCAGCATTCACCCCGGTTACCCAATCACCGTAGGCATGGCCGGTCAGTAACGGCGGGTCATCAGGCCTTCCTGTGATATAGGTTAGCCCACCCATCCCCTCCATTCCCGGGACATACATGTAAGAATCTTTCAGTGGGCCGTAATGGCCTAATCCACTCATGGAAACCATGATGATATCCGGTTTGATCTTCTTCAGTTCTTCATAGCCCAGGCGCCAGTGGTCCATGACCCTCGGGGAGAAATTCTCGACGACGACATTACTAATGCGAACCAGTTGTTTGAAGATGTCCCGGCCCCGCTCATCCCCCAAGTTGAGTGAGATGCCGTACTTTCCGGCATTGAGGGTATGGAAATTAGAACCCTGATTCCAGGGGTCATCTCCCGGAACATTATCCGGGTATACATTAGCGCGGGTGAAAGTATCCGCCCGCTGGACTGATTCTATCTTAATGACTTCCGCCCCCATCTCAGCAAATATCTTGGAACAGACCGGCCCGGCAAACACCATGGTCAGGTCGATAATTCTTATCCCGTTAAGTATTTTATATGGCATATTATCGTTACCTTTTAGATGATTCCTTCCCTGCTCAATCTGTCCAACTCCGTACCGGAGATACCAGACTTTCCGTATATCTCCTTATTATGTTCGCCCAATAGAGGTGCTCTCCCTGATTGCCATGGTGACTCGCTTAACTTTGCCGGTGCTCCCGGGTAAACGACTTTACCCATTACCGGATGTTCAGTTTCGGCAAAATATTCACGTGCTTTCATTTGAACATCGTCAAAAAGTTCTCCCGGACTTAATACCGGGGTAAAAGCCAACCTGAGTTCCTGGGCTTCTCTGGTAATATCCCACTTATTATGCTCATGCAACCACGGACGTATTAACTCATCGAATTTTTCCGGTTCTGCCATACGGGTCCGGGGTTCAGCCAAGAGCGGCGTTTCTTCAAGTTCCGGTTGTCCAATTAAGAACGCAATATTAGGCGCGCCCCCGATACCCGGTGTCAGGCTGATCCAACCGTCTTTACAAGGCACAGCGTCTCCCTGAGGATAACCATGGATAGGATAAGGATTTGTCCTCCGGCTAAGTCCGATATATGAATATTCTCCCAATATTCCCATCAGGGAACTGACTACACATTCCATAGCACCTATGTCAACCGATGTCCCTTTTTTCGTTACAGTCGGCATTTAGTAATGCAGCCACCGTAGCGATAAAACTGAGAACGCCGGTCGTATATTCCGCCTGGAAGCCCCCGGCTTTAACCGGCCGGTCCTTTGGTTTTTTCCCGGGACGCATGGTATACATCGTGCCCCCTAACCCGGAAAGGGTAAGATTGGTAGATTTGAAATCGCGGTACGGCCCGTTCTGGCCGAAGGCTGATATTGAAGTGATTACCAGCCGTGCATTTTCCTGTTTTAAAGAATCGGTACCAAGTCCCAGTTCTGCCATACTGCCCGGAGTAAAATTTTCTACCAGTAAATCTGCAGTACTTACCAATTTCCTGAAAATAGCTGCTCCTTGAGTTGTAGTTAACTCGAGAGTCACACTTTTCTTGTTGGTATTCAGGTAGAAAAATGTCCCGCTGCCCTCCGGGTCTGGTTTATCATTCAAGAAAGGCCCCACTTTTCGGGTATAGTCCCCTTCTCTGGGCTCGATTTTGATCACTTCGGCACCGAAATCTGCCAGTAATTTCGTGCAGTAAGGCCCGTCGATTCCCTGGGTACAGTCTAAAACCCTGATTCCGGAGAAAGCTTTTTCTGTCATATCCACCTTATTTCTGGCGAACGGTTCGGATTATCTTTTCCGTTTCCATCTGTTGGATTTCTTCCGTTGTATATCCCAGCCCCCTTAATATAATATCTGTATCCTGTCCGAGTAAAGGCGCCGGCCCCTGAGGATGTCCCGGGGTCTTTTGAAACTTTACCGGAATACCGAGCATCCTGGTCTCACCGCGGACAGGATGAGTGGTAGAAAAGATGATATCGTTGGCCTCTACTTGCGGATGAGCGCACAATTCTTCGTAGGTAAGACACGGATCACACCGCATTTTAGCTTCTTTAAAAATCTGCGCCCACTCCGCCCGGGCCTTCTTACTGAAAGCCTCGTCCAGGAGTTTTTCAACTTCTACCCGGTTCTGTCTTCTCACTTTGTCATTCACAAACCGGGGATCGTATGCCAGGTGCTCGACACCTAGTATTTTACAGAATTCCGGCCACAACGGATCGGTCCCGAATATCGTCAGGACATCACCGTCCTTAGCGGTATACGGCCCGTAAGGCGGGGCTTGTCCGCCCACATCCCGTTCCATTTTTTTGGGGCTGCGTTTTTCTATCAAAAATCCAGCCAGGGTACTGAACTGCAGATACATGCCGGCATCCAGGTTATTTACGAAAACCTGCTGCCCCATACCTGTCCGTTCTCTAACATAAAGGGCTGTCATAATACCGTAAGCTACCAGCATGCCGCTGGTATGATCCACGATTCCCTGTGCCAGCATCTGTGGATGGCCATTAGGATGAGTACCTTCGGCGATCATCCCCGACATCGCCTGGGTCCACATATCTCCACCGGCCCGGTGTGCCAGTGGCCCTGTCTGGCCGAAACCGGTAAAGGAGCAGTATATTACTTTAGGATTGATTTTAGAAATAACATCATATCCCAAACCCAGGCGGTCCATCACTCCCGGCCGGAAACTCTCCAGTATAACGTCAGCATCCTTCGCCAATTTCAATATTACTTCTTTACCTTTTTCATTCCTGACATCGATCGCCAGGTCTTTCTTGCCCCGGTTTAAAGCGATCCAGGAGCCCGTATCGGGGATCCCTTCCGCTATTTTGGTGTCCAACACATCATCCATACCCGCCGGCATTCCCAGGCGTTGCGGTTCACCGGTTATCCTTTCGACTTTGATGACCTCAGCACCCATATCGGATAGCATCGCCCCGCCGAGAGGAGCAGCGACCGCGATAGCGAAATCCAGTACTTTTATCCCTTCCAATGGACCTGCCATATACGTCTCCTTTTTATTGCGTCCTGGTCACCATACCATCACATCTGTTAACACTAATAAAGCAGCTGGACAATATCCCGGACATCTTCTACCTGCTCCAATCCCTGTACCAGTTCAACTATACGATCGATATTCTTCCTCGGGATCGGCCGGGCGGCATATGAAACACAATCGCTGAATTTAGTTTCATATACACTGAACGGTAATACCTTCTCGTTATTTATCGGACCGGCCGACTTTTCCGTGAAGACTCGCCCGTCATTCATTGTTATTTGTAATGCATTACGGAACCGTTCTTTACCTTCGGGACCGGCCTCCATATCGAGCTTGATTTTATCGCAAATTTGCAGGATATCCTGGCTGGATAATCGCTTCCTCATTAAAATCGCTAATACCAGCCCTTCCTCTGGCGATAACCACGGCCACCGCCCAGGGGATACTGAATTGGGAATCAACCGGATTCCTTGGATGGCTCTTCACTTCCAATGGTAGCGACAGGTTTGCCATACCCGGGCAGGTGATGAGGACTTCGTTTACATTTTCTGGTTCGATTTTGTTTTTCTCGTGTAACGCCAAAGCCAAATCCACAAATCCATGAGTACCTTTACAGCAGGGATATGGCTTCATCTCTACATTAACCCCTGTAAACTGCCGGCCCAGATCCTGGGTCAGGGCTTTAATCTCATAATTGCCTTGATGATATACCGTGGCAAGGCTCAATTCTCCTTCGAAGATGTTATGCGCCCCCGTGATACCTTTGGATGCCATAGCTGCGGCTACTATCCCTCCCCGCGCCGCAAACCCCGGCCCCATCCGTTTCGTCAGCGCCCCATCAACCACGCACTGCCCATTCCCGGCGGACTGGTGATAAGCTATTCCCAAGGCATTCAACATCTTGTCTTCGTCCAGGCCGGATATCCTCCCCGCCACCCCAGCCGCCCCGAAATACCCATAAACCGGGGTTAAATGCCATCCGTTTCCCGGATGTCCGCCGATAGTCGGCCCTTTCAATCCTAACCGGAATGCCGCCCCCAAGCGGCACATCAAATCTACCCCCATGACTACCGAGGTGATGAGTTCTTTTCCATGTACCTTACCCCGGCGTTCAGCTGAGGCAAAGGCGGTAGGTACAATAACTACCGATGGATGTACCGGGCCATCTCCCGTGTCATCATAGTCCAGGGCATGGCCCATCGTGGCATTGACCTGGGCTGCTTGCGGGGCTGGCAGCCGGTCGCCGAAACAAAATACTGTACTCTCAGCTTTCCCTCCCCACTCCTTGTTTAATTCCAGCAGCTCTTTTACACCCGGCTTGGAAGAACCTCCCAAGGCCACTCCCAATTGGTCGAGTATTTCTTTCTTAGCTGCCTCGACGGCTGTACCAGGGATATCTTCAAATCTGGTATTTACCAGGTACTTTGCTATCAAATAAGCTGCATCCACAACTAGCCTCCCATGGAAATTTACTCAGTTTGGTATATCGATATCCGGTATTATCTCCGATACTTGATAAAAGTATAGTTGCGATTTGGTTCACCCTTCACCGCTATTCGAATACCCCTTCGCCCATCAAAATCACAAATTCTTCATCGGTCATGCCGAGTATCTTTGAACAGACATATTCCGTGTGTTCGCCAAGAATAGGTGCCGGGGAGTGGGGGGCTGATGGTGTCCCGGACAATTGGAAACTCTGCCCCAGGTGTGTGAAAGTCCCCATCTCACTATGCTCCATCGGCCAGAATATATTACGTCCCCGTAATTGTGGATCGTTATAAACGTCCGACGTATTTTGCACGACGCCAGCCGGAATATTTTCCGCTTGCAAGGTGTTCATCACTTCTTCAGGCATCAGATTGATCGTCCATTCACTGACGATACGGTTGACTTCATCTTCATTTTTCTTCCGGTTAAGTAAAGTACTGAACCTTTCATCAAGCGCATACTCCGGTTTACCGATTATCCTGCAGAAATCTGCCCATTGTTTATCACTGGTTATTACAATGGTGCACCAGCGGTCGTCCCCTTTGCAGGGATACACTCCATGCGGAACTAAATATGGCGAAGCATTACCGGTCCTCCGGGGTTCTCTCCCGTTAGATACATAATCGAGAATAGCCGGCAGTATAAAGTACATAGCCGTTTCGAATTGTGACAGGTCAAGTAATTGGCCTTTCCCTGTTTTATTACGGTGATCCAGTGCTGCGATTACAGCGGCTGAAGCGAACCGCGGTGAAATACAGTCGGTATATGCCGATACCCCCAGCGGCAATGGCCCCCCATCCGGCCAACCTACGAAGTTAGGCAGACCGGCGATGGCAGCCAGGACCATCCCGAAAGCTGCTGTTTGGGCATATGGGCCTTCCGAACCGAATCCGTTTTGCCTCAACATGATGATGTCCGGTTTTACTTTTTTCAGGTCTTCGTATCCCAATCCCCAACCCGGCATCACCGCGGGAGTGAAATTCTCCATTACTACATCGGATTTGCCGACCAGTCTCTTCGCAATGGATACAGCCTTTGGATTCGACATATTCAAGGCAAAGCTGAGGATATTACCATTATAAAAATTAAAGTATCCAGCTAGATTTATGCCCGGCTTTCCTCCTTTATATGGGCCACCGGTCCTCAAAGTGCAGGGGCGTTTCATACTCTCTATCCTGATAACCGTTGCTCCATGGTCGGCAAAGAATTTCATAGTTAAAGGTCCTACTATCGCTCCGCCAAAGGCTGTGACGGTGATGCCGTCGAAGACCCCTTTTTTCAATTTGGTTGCCATCCCCCACTCCTTCCTAAATAACCCCGGCTTCTTTCAACATCACCAGTTTTTCTCTGGATAGACCGATTTCACTATAAATTTCCAGGTTATGCTCTCCGATAAGAGGCGCTCTAAAACTGGTCATGAGCTTTTCCGCTGACGATCGGATAAATTCCCCGGGGTACGGGATTCGGGTTCCTAATTCCGGGTGTTCTATCTCTACCCAGAATTTCCGAGCTTGCAATCCGGGGTCATTGACCAGGTTTTCCATACTCGAAAGCGGACATATAGAGATGTTTTTCATGGTAGCACCCTGAAGTAGTTCTGCTTTGGTATGGGTCTTTGAAAAATTCACTCACCGGTCCGTTTATCCTGGCGATAACGTCACGTGTTACCTTCCACATATCGAAATTGTCCCAATCCACTCCCCTGAGAAAATCCGTGGCCTTACCTTCACTGTCCATCCATTTAACCAGCGAACTCAAGGTCTTAGCCCCTTGTTTTCCTCCAATGACCACGAAGAAGACCAAGCCGTCTTTACACTCCCACATTTGCCGCTGGCCGGTATCATCCCGGCTTGTTCCGGAGCGGGCGGCTCCGGCTCGTTTGAGCACTGTTTTGTTGATTTCCCAAATCGGTATCGCATTAGCCTGGAACCAGGCCGTGCTTTGCTGCATGGACACATCGACATGCTGACCTTCACCTGACTGTTCCCGGTGATAATAGGCAATCATGGTCCCCACGGCGCCGTCAGCTCCGGCCATCATACACGCCTGGGGAACACTCATGTTTACCGGAGCACGGTCGGGAGAGCCATTCTGGTACAGTATCCCGGACATACCGGTGATTACGATGTCCGTAGCTTGATATTGGCTGTATGGACCGGCTTGTCCGAAAGGTGTTATCGAAGTGAGGATAATATCTTTCTTGATATCACATAAACCTGAGTATCCCAATCCCAGGCCGTCCAGATAACCCGGAGAGTATGTCTCAATCACGAAATCTGATTTTTCCGCTAGATTTATGAATATTTCCCGGCCGTCAGCCGATTCCAGGTTAAGAGTAATCCCTCGCTTATTAGTATTATAAGCGAACCAATACAGGCTTTTTTCAGGATTAGGATCATCCTTCCAGAAAGGCCCGGTATTCCTTCCCGGATCGCCGCCCGGTTGCTCTATTTTGATTACATCAACTCCCAGGTCGGCCAATATCTTCCCACATAAATAACCGTTTTGATTCGTCAGGTCCAGCGCCCGGCATCCTTTTAGCATTACTCCCCCTCCCGAGTTGAGACCATCGGTTACCGGATTAAGCAGTATTTAGTTTTAGACACCGCCGTCGATATCTATCATTTCTCCCGTAATATAGCTGGCCTGTTCCGAGACCAGGAATAACACCAGGTTGGCGATATCGTCCGGAGTTCCCATCCGGCCTAGCGGAATATTGGACGCCGGCCCGGCCGGACGCGGCGTCTGCGCTTCCTTTTTCAGCATTTCCGCCACAGTTAACCCTTGAGCTTGGGCTCGCTGTTGGATTGCCTGGTCCCGCAGATTGGTATCGAATGCACCCGGATTAATGAGATTTACATTTATTTTGTACTGGGCCAGTTCCAGGGCTAAAGTACGTGCCAGTCCCAGAACGCCGTGTTTAGAAGCACAATAACCGGCACTACCCCGGTAACCCTCAGTAGCCGCTTTCGAACCAATCAGGACGATTTTCTTGCCCTGGCCGTCAGGTATCATTCTTTTAGCCACTACTTTTGATATCAGGAAAGAACCGGTAAGATTGATATCGAGGGTAGACCGCCATTCTTCTTCCGATAATTCAATGATCGGCGTGGTCATCGAACCCCTGATCCCCCCACAGTGAACCAGGATATCGATTTTGCCAAACTTATCTATTACCCTGGTTACGGCTGATTCAACGTCACGGCCGTTGCTGACATCCGCAACCAAAGCTAATCCTTCCTTCCCTGCTGCTTTGATTTCGGCCACTACTTCGTCTAAACCACCCCAGTTTTCATCCCCCGGCCAGATGCTTTTTGGATTGGCTAACTTGTCCATTACCGCTACGTTAGCCCCTTCAGCCGCCAGCCGCACCGCCACACGGTGCCCCATGCCTCTTTTACTGGCCGCACCCGTAACCAAGGCCACTTTTCCATCGAGAAAAGGCATCATTACCCTCCTTGCCCGAACATTAACTAATACTGGATATGATCAGGCTACACTTTTTTCAGGTGTTTCTTGATCAGGTTTAAAGCTTTCGCCGGTTCTACTTGTCCCAACAACCCGATCGCATAAAATATGTAACACTCGTCGATATATAATTCCGGTTCTTTTGGCTTTAATATCATCTGGTTTTCTTTTTGATATAAAGCCCCTTCCAAGACCTGCCTGGGATTTGCTGCGAAAATAATTCCCCCTCCCGTCCCGATCACCGTCTTGATTTGTGTCAGGTCTTTCCCCCGTTGTACGAATATCTCCCCGGATGGCCCGTATATTATTTCCAGTTTCCCTGCATGGCGGTTTACGGCGGTCTCTACTGCGATTCGGGCCATCAGGTCATGGCAGATGAGTTCGGTCTCGTTATCGGGTAGTTTACCTCCGTAGAACCTCTTCACTACTTCATCAAAATCCGGCGGTCTTTTCTCTTTGCCGGGCTAATTCTTCCAGGGTGGCGATATTGTATTTTAGGCCGATATCTCCTTCTACCGTCCGCTTGATATAGGGCTCCGGTAAATGGTTTAACACCACCGCATTCCCGGTCGGTTTACCGGTGGCTATCGAATGTACGTTCGTGGTTGCCCCGCCCACATCGACCACCAGTAACTCACCAAGCCCGGGGACCCCTTTACATCCGCCGGCAATAAGCTTGGCAGCTTCGAGGCCAGCCGACGGTGTCGGCATAATTACCTCGTCGATCATCGCCCGGGCTTTGGCAATACCTTTCGCCTCGATGATATGTTTAATGAATATCTCTCTTACTTCTTTGTTGCACGGCTCGGCATCGAGTACCCCTATTTCCGGCATGACATTTTTCGTTAAAAATACATGACCGCCGAAGTCGTGGAATATTTCCCTTATTTCATCGTGGGTCGCTTTGTTTCCGGCAATCACGACATTTTTTATCGCATGGTTTGACCTTGCCAGGATCCTGGCATTATGTAAAATCACCTTCTCGTTGCCGCCGTCGGTCCCTCCGGCTAGTAGCAATATATCCGGAGCAATAGCTTCAATTTCTTCGACTTCTCGTGAAGTCAATTGATATGAATAGCGGCCGACAACCTTGGCTCCGGCGCCCAGGGCAGCACGGTTAGCAGCTTCACTGGTCAGTTCAGGCACAAAACCAACGCAGACCATCCGCAAGCCACCAGCCGCACTGCTGCAGGCCAGGGCTTTCTTTTTGTGAATATCGTTAATTTCGACATCAATGCTTATTTGCTTGAAAGCTTGCTCCAAACCAAGCGTGACATCCGTATCCACCGTCGATGGGACACGAGCTACTGAGACGACGTCTTCACTCTCAAGATCGACCGCTACGACCTTGGTAAAGGTACTGCCGAAATCGATAAGAAGCCTGATATTCTCCATCAGTATTCCAACGATATTTACTCCTATGCTTTTCCCCTCGTCTTCAAGTCATTACGCAGGTCATTTATAGCTGATTCCAGGTCAGCTTCCGGGGGATAAACCCGGTCGAAGCCCAGCTTTTTATACTTTTCTTCGCTTTCCTGAAAGTCATGCCGGCCAATCCCCAGGATACCGCCAATATACAGGATCACATTACTAAGACCAGCCTCCAGGCACTTTTGTTTGAAACCCTGCAGGTCCATTTCGGCCATGCCATATAAAGAACTTATTAGAATGGCATCAGCATCAGTCTCCTGTGCTACCCTGATGAATTCTTCCGGAGATACCTGCATTCCTAACGCTACTACATTAAATCCGGCATCCTTAAAGGTCCGTGACAAAACCTTTGTGCCTATTACATGGGCATCCATGCCCACCGTTCCGGTTATTATCGTAGGTACTTTCTTCATCGTTTCTCCTTCCACTATCATATATAACCGGTGTTTACTTGTTGTAGGGCGGAAGTCCCACCATCTTGCCTTTACTGAGGCCCCACAGGTCCCTCACTGCGGAATGGAAGTCGACTTTCTTGCCCTCGATCTTTTCTCTTTCGGCAATCTTTTCCCGGTGGAATTGCTTTATCTCTTCCGGTATCGGCAGGTTTCCAAATTCCAAGTACCGGCAAGCTCCCCGGGCATCTCTGACGCCCAGTACCTGGTCTTTAACCGTTACATTCGGGCTCCAGGGAGAGTCCATTATCCCCGACTCCACCGCTCGCGCTGTACCTTCCACGATATCGCCGTCACCGAGGTCAAATATCTTATCCAGGATCGCCCTGACTTCGATTTCGGTTACCTTTTCCTCCTGGGCAACATCCTTGACTTCAAGCTCGATTCGCTGTTCCCGGATGACATCGAAAATCCATTTTGCCGCCCGGTAACTCATCGAGTGGGCTTCTTTCGTAGCCACACCGGCTCCTTCATCGATGGTCCGTAGATCAACGGCATTGCTTTTTGACAACGCTCCTACCATCGCCACATAAGTCAGGTAGGCGAATGCCCCACCCAGGTCCTGAGCAACCGGGAAGAGCGGGGTTTGAGCCGGGCAGGTACCAACCACCATACATTTTTTGTAGCCGAACTTATCCAGGTACTCCCTGATCAACCTGGGTGCCAGCTTAATCCAAGCCATGTCCTGGGCCATGTTGCCCATGCAGTGAACCAGCGGATAGAGGGCTAACTGGCCTTGTTCTGCCGCTGTGACTGCTTCGATGATCAGGCAGGCTATGTTTACGCTCAAAGGAAAAGGACCGGTAGGCAGCCAGCCATGTAGATCGGTGCATAGAATCACTCCCCGGTCGGCATACCACCCCACGACCCTCATCCCACTCTGGCTTCTTTCCACCAATTCCCGTACGGTGGTATTTTTAGCATAACTGCCGAAATGCAGGAAACCCAGGCCGCCGCCGGCAGTAGTCATCCCCGAAGCAATCGCCATCTCTCCACCAGCGCCGCGTGGACTGAAAGCAGCATCGCAACTCTCCACCAACTTCCGGGTTTTCTTAACTCCGTAATTGATGATTGGATATCCATTAAGTAAAGGCTTCCCGGTCCGGTAGCATTCCTGTAATACCTGTTCGATTTTCTCGTACTGGCCGGCACGGGTATAACTGTCGGTTGTAACCGGGATCAATACCACTCCGGAATTTGCCATTGACTGGCACAGGCTGATCATATCCTCGAGAATTGGTGTCCCTGCCCGGGGGAATACGCTCATGCGCCCTTCTTTTTCCAGCTTGGTCATGACCTTCCACCAGACTTTACTGTCAGGCAAGCTTTTCTGATATGCTACCGCGTCATCGAAATCGACCTCCTTACCGGTCGGCCACACATCCAATGCTTCCCGTCTTTTTTTCATCAGGAGATCATCATCGATACGCTTGTTTTGAACCCTCAACTTCTTTTCACTCATAGACTCTCCTTGTTACTTTTCACTGGCTGTCCCCTGGTACAAGTGGAATCGTCGCGGGCATTATAGTTTAGCCGTTAAAAATTGTCAATCTCATGTGACCATCCTATTAGACATGTCTTTAAAATATGTAATCAGGATAGTTTCCGGTTAAGCCAGGTGGGTTATTTAGGATTGTTCTCGTTCATATATTTAAGGGCGTTTTTACCCGCCAGTCGTCCGGAATTAATCGCAAAAGCCGAAGATAAACCTGAAGCCACTTTCATGCAATAATCGTTGCCGTACATCCCGCCGGCATCATACCCTACGGCATAAAGCCCGGGAATTACCTTCTCCTTCTTATCGATCACTTCCATACGGTGGTTAATCTTGATTCCTCCCATTGTGCCCAGGAAAACCGTTCTGGCTTTAGCGGCATAGTATTTCGGCCCTCTTAATTTCCACAGGTATTTCGGATCCTTGGCAAAAAGATCATCATGCCCTTTCTCACAATACCTGTTATATTCATCTACAGTATCTTTGAATGCGCCCGGAGGCATCCCGGTCTTGCGGGCTAATTCCTCAACCGAATCAGCCTCGAAAACCTCGGTGGGCGCGTTTTCCAGTGCAACTCTTAGGTCTTTATCGAATCCAATGGGCCGCTGGGCAGGATATGACTCCGGAGTAATCCCTTTTTCCAGTCCGTTCTCGATCATCCTTTGTATTATCGAATCGTCGAAAATGCTGTAAGTATAACCCTCTTTATGCCGGATATTTGCATTACCTTCGGAAGTATCATAGAAAGTAATGCTCTCGTCACAGAATCTTTCTCCAGCCTGGTTTACCCACAAGTCGGGTTGTATTACCGCCAGGCTGACCCGTCCCCCACCGCCAATTTCCTGGGCCATCGGCCCTATCCTGAATAGTTCCAGGGTGTTGGTCCCCTCCTCCGCTCCACCCACCTCCCAAGCCATACGGATGCCGTCGCCCGTCTTATCGACATTTCCTACCGGGATTAAATTTACTCCCAGGTCTAGCCCAGCATATTTCTTAATCCATTCCCGGTTATTCGCATAACCGCCGCTGGCGATTACCACCACTTTTCCCCTCACCGGGACATCCTCGCCATTCTCCTCGATCTCGACTCCGGTGATCCGGCTGCCTTCCCTTGATAATCTCCTGGCTGGCACCCCTAGTCTGATTTCGCCGCCTTTTTCCTTGATTTTGGTGGCTAGAATCTTTACAACCGCTGCCCCATCGCCTTGTACCACGTGATATGTGCGTGGCGCATCGATCATATTGATAAGGGCATCACTGAATTCCACGCCCTCACTCTGTAGCCACTTGATAGACCCGGCTGTTTCATTCACGATAACTCGAACCAGGCGGGGATTGTTACGCCAGTGGCCGTATTCCATGATGCTCTTGAAAGCTTCATCACGACTATAAGTGATATACCTCTCCCGCTGCATATCGCTTTCTACGGCAAATGTCCCTTTGAAAAAATTTGATGTACCCCCGATCGAACGTTGTTTTTCGAAAATAATCACGCTCGCCCCGCCCTCCACCGCCGTTAACGCTGCCGCCAATCCGGAAACGCCGGACCCGATTACCAGGATATCAGCTTGATTTTTCTCATTCATGATGACCTCCCGTATTTAAGATTTTCCGGTTAATAACTTCCCCAGAACTTAACCGGGGTGATTTTTAATCTTAAATCGCATTGCAGACAGCGGTTTGCTTCATACTCAGCGCTTTCTCCATCCAATCCTGCCGCTGCCGGATAAAAACCTGGCAGCCTTTCTAATACAGGGACTTTTTCTAACTGTAATCGGCTTTTTTTAGCGAAATCTCTTTCCAGGCCAAGGCATTTCTCCGGCTCTATGATCGGCGCCAGACGTTCTTCGATATTTCCATTTCCTCCAAGGAATCTATCAGCCGCTGCTGCTGCTTTTCGCCCTGAAGCAATCGCTGTTATAACTGATGCGGTACCGGACACGGCATCCCCCGCTGCAAAGACTCCTTCTCGGTTTGTACTCATGGTAAATGAGTCTATCTCAATCAACTTTCTCGCCGATAAGTCCAACCCAAAACCTGTTGGAATTTCTGGACGTTGGCCGATGGCAAATATCACGCTGTCCGCCTCGATAAAGTACCGGGGTTCTTCTACAACCTCTATCTGTACATTCTTGTCTTCATCAAAACCAAAGAATGAGACTTCTTTGAATTCCACTCCTTTGATTTTGTTACCTTCCCTCAAAATATTGACAGCGGTCCGGGAAGGATGCACAATTACCCCTTCTTCTTCCCCCTCTTCCAGTTCATCTACTGAAGCTGGGATGTTCGCCCTGCTTTCCAGGCAGGCGATATGTACGCTTTCTCCAACCAAGCGCCTTGCCACCCGGGCACAATCGAAGGCTACACTACCCCCACCCAGCACCACCACTTTTTTCCCCAGCTCTATTACTTCTCCAGAATGTACCTTTCTTAAAAAACCAATACAGTTATAAACCCCGGAACCGTCTCCTCCCGGGATCGGCAACGTGAGTCCCTTATGTGTTCCCACTGCCACTACAACTGCTTCGTATCCACCGGTGAATAACATATCGATTGAATCTATCTTCGTATTGGTGTTTAACTCAATGCCAAGGTTAATAATATCCTCGATTTCCTTATCTAGAACTATGCGGGGCAGATGATATTCCGGGATGCCGTACCGCATTATTCCCCCGGCCTTGGGTAATGCTTCGAAAACAGTCACTTCATGGCCTTGTCGCCAAAGAAAGTAAGCCGCCGTTAATCCCGCCGGACCTGAGCCGATGATAGCCACTTTCTTTTCAGTCGCTGATTTTCTACTCTTAATCGACTGGATTGCGGAGTCCAAATCGTTTTCTGCGGCAAAACGTTTTAGTTCCCGGATATATATCGCCTGGTTTATCTGGCCCCGTCGACATACATTTTCACAAGGATGGTCGCACACATAACCCAGTACTAAGGGAAAAGGGACTTTTTCCCTGATAACAGCCTTGGCCGCTGCGTAATTTTTCTCCCGGATATATCGTATATACTTGGGTACATCGATTTCTGCCGGACAGGTATAGCGGCACGGTACCAGGGCCGCCTTTCTGGATTTTTCTCTTAGCAATTCTGGTTTGTCAGCGATCGCCCCGGTTGGGCATACCTCAGCACAAGCGCCGCAAAAGCGGCATCCCGAATCTGCCAACGGCAGGTCGGCACCTGTCCCGCAGTATATATCGGCCTCTCTACGATTGTACTGTAATATTCTCACGCCACGTAACTCACTGCATGCCCGGACACACCGCCCGCAAGCTATACACTTATTTGGATCATGTAGAAACAACGGGTTCCTGGTATTGATGGGAAACAGCCGGGATCTGATTCTGACACTCAGGTCGCTGTCAATTATGTATTGTTTAAGTGACTGTAATTCACAATTAAGGTATTTCGAACAAGTATCACAGGCCTGCGGATGCCCAGCCAGTAATAATTCCATCGCCATACGGCGCAAGCGTTTCACTTTCTCGGTATTGGTCTTTACGGTCATGCCGTGGGCTGCCGGGGTGGTGCATGACGTTGGTAGGTCCTCCCTGCCCTCGATTTCAACTGTACATAAGCGGCACCCCCCAATGGAAGGGAGATCCGGGTGATAACAGAGATGAGGAATATATATCCCGGCTTCCAGGGCCGCTTCCAGAACTGATTTTCCAGGGTAGGTTTCGATATCACGGCCGTCAATATTTAGCTTAAGTATTTCGGACTGATTATTCATACTATGGCTGCTCGATCATATACTGCTCATGCTTAGACATTTCTTCTCTTTTATATGAGACTCAAATTCACCAGGGAACAACCTGAGGCTGCTTAACGCCGGGTTTGCAGCGGTCTTACCAAGCCCGCATATCGAACTAACCTTCATTAGTTCGCCTAATTCCACTATTAGGTCCAGGTCTTTTGGTTTACCCTGGTTTCCGTTAATATCCTTCAGTACTTGTGCTATTTGGACTGTTCCTTCCCGGCAAAAAACGCACTTACCGCACGATTGGGTTGATAAATAGGCTGCCTTTTCCATCGCCATCTCAACCGCACATGAACTACTGTCGAATGCTTCTATTGTTCCGGAACCAAGAATAGCTCCGGCTGATTTTAAAAATTCGTAATCGAAAATTACCTCTGGCGTATCTACTTTGAAAAACGCACCGGTCGGGCCTCCAACTTGCACCGCTTTTATCTCTTTACCTTCCCTCGCCCCACCCCCGATTTCAGCAACGATATTTCTAATTGCCATACCTAACGGTACTTCCACGGTATAATGGTGCTTAGTTTTACCAGCTAGTGTTACTACTTTTGTTCTTACCATACTACTTTGGTCTGAGGATTTACCGTTAAATATTACCGGTATGTTGGCCAGGGTCTCTATATTATTTATTAGGGTCGGTTTGTTTTGATAACCGCATTCGGCCGGATATGACACGCTCAGATACGGCATCGCCTGTTTACCATCTATTGCTTGAAGTAGCGCCGTCTCTTCTCCCGCTACCAGGGAACGTTTAACAGTCTTGATTTCAATTTCGGTACTGAATTTTGTACCTAAAATGTTGTTACCGAGAAGGTTGTACTTTCTGGCTTGTATGAGCGCCGTATTAAGCCTTTCCACTGCCAAACGGTTCTCTTCAACCGTTACGATGAAACAGTGTGAAGCTCCAATAGTATAAGCGCCGACTAAAGTGCCCTCAATTACGGAGTGAGGATCACCCTCCAGGAGCAGCCGGGCGGTTAATGCCTGTGGATCCCCGTCAACCGCATTGCAGACCAGGTATTTTTCACTTCCTCCAGCATTACAGCAGGCTTTCCATTTTTCAACCACGGAGAAGCCAGCCCCTCCCCTACCCCTCAATCCGGACTTCGCTAGTTCCTCTAGAATTTCTTTCTGACTCATTCCCAGGCACCTTGCCAGGCTCTGATATCCATTTCCATTGAGAATATAATGACTGATATTCTCCGGATCGATATAACCGCAGTTCCGCAAAGCAACCCGGTGTTGCCATCGGAAAAGTGGCAGGTTCTCCGCCTTGGGAATAGTACTGGGTTTTATATCTCCAAAGACGCAATAAGCCAGGTCTGGTCTGGGCTCGTTATTTATCAGGAAATCTTTAATAATTGCCGGAATCGTTAAACGCGTAACTTTATTATACAAAACCACCGGCCAAGCAGGTTTCTCAATAAACAATACCGGTTCAAGATCATAATATCCTGACGATCCCGTCCTGAAAATATTGACTTTTAAGCCCAAACGGCCGGTTTCTTCTTGAATACAACGATAGAGTCCGGGAACATCGTCATCACCGGACAATGATCCGAGATAGATATTTATTCTATCCTGGTCTCGGGAAAAACCGCTCTCAGACTCAGTTTTGGTTCGTACCTGTCTGAAATCCATTGGTTTTCCTTTGTCTATTTGTTCCCAACACCTGGAGTAATGTGTCCCGTCCCTTTAATCGATGCCTGTGATTGTATCCGAAATGTTTCCGTACTGGCAATATTACCGCAGTCCTGCGGTACAGCGGTAAAAAAGGAAATGGGGGCTATCCGTCCCCATTTCCTTTTTCTATTATTATTCTAAATGGTATCCTTTCCCGCTTTACGGTGATTGAGCCCTTATTTTATCTACCCGTCATCGATTTCTTCATGTTCTGATCGATCCAGACATATTTGATAAAGTTCGGATAGTTAGTATAACCGAGACTGGCCTCCCCATGATAATTGTTCACCCAAGGCCACCACATATGATATCCGGGTGGACAGACCCCTGGGATGGAAACAACCTTGGGCAATTCATACTTCATCAGTTCTTTATGTATTGCATCGGCAGCCGATGCGTCAGCAATTGAGACTGCCATCATCTTGTCTTTTGCTTCCTTAGCGACGGGGTCATCGATGTAGCTGAAATTACCGCCAAACGGACCGGTGACAAATGAATAAGCAATATACAGGTTTCCCGCCGGGCCGGGACCTCCACAGAACATGTCTTCATAAGCTCGGGTCCAGAAGACACTTGTATAAACCGCAGTCTCTTTTTGTGATAGAGTGACATTTACATTCACTTTAGACCACATCTGTTTAATGATGGACAAGTAGTCGACCGTTGTGGTCACAGTATTACATACAAGTGTAGCCTCGAATCCGTCAGGATAACCAGCTTCGGCTAACAGCGCTTTCGCGGCTTCCGGATCGTATTTATAGAGATCTTGAGCTTCAGGCGAAGCTTCCTCGATAGAACAAAAAGCATCTTCATATTCGTTCATTTTCAAAATCGGGAAAGTTACTATCTGCGCTTCACCACCACCCCATGTATCTTTGATCGAATTGAAGTCGATCGCCTTCATTAGAGCCTGGCGTACCTTTACATCCTTGTAAGGTAAATCTTGTTTATCGGTTCTGAAATTGATTGCCAGGCCGGAATCAGCATAGTATTTCTGTTCTTTCAACTGCGGATTCGTTGACCTCAGGCTCTCCGCATCTTCCCAGAACACATCGTTCAAAATATCGAGTTTACCGGTCCGTAGAGCAGACAACCTGGTAGATGCATCTGTAAGAATAAGCATTTTTACCGTTTCCACATATGGTAATTGATTACCTTTACCCGGTCCCATCGGGTCTTTTTCCCAGAAACCAAGGTTCTTGGTAAGAGTGGCTGAACTTCCGGAGACATAATCCACCAGCATGTACGGTCCCGTACCTACGCTGTATCGCCAATCATTCGCAGTACCGTATTTGTCATAGATTTCCTTCGGAATATCAGGACTGGAGTAATCACCAAAGATATCCATATCGGAGAAGTTTTGTAGCGGCAAGGTAATGGACAATGTGTAAGCGTCAATCGCTTTTATTATCGCTTTCCTTGTATCACCCATGGCGATGGGTGCCCGGGGAGAGGTGATATAGTGATTGAATGTCCATGCAATATCATCTGCCGTTATCTCTCTCCCGTTGACTAGACGACTGGCCTCACTGTTTGGGTTAAAACCGTAATAAACTCCTTTACGAATCTTGAATACCATCGTACCAGGTTCTGTAATTTCCCAACTCTCAGCAAGGCACCCGGTTGACAGCGATACTTTCCGGATAACTCCCGTAGTCCAGGTTGCTTCTTTGGTACCTCCCAACCCTCTCGTCCAATCCCCAATCATAAGTTCCTGGTTAGTAATATGCATCGTAAAGTTGTTGCCAGGTTGTGTAAGAGAATCGTCAAAACCCTCAGGATCTCTGGTTAGACAAATGGATAGTTGACCTCCGTAGGTTGGTATGTTTGATGCTGTTGTTTTAGGTGGAGATGTAGTTGTTGTTTTAGCCGGAGTCGTGGTTACCGGAGGCGTAGTCTCTTCAGCGCTGCAGGATACCATCACCAGAGAAACAAGCATTAACAAACCCAGAATCACACACACATTCCTGTATTTCACGTTCCTCCCTCCTATTTGGTTTTAAAGTATCATTTTAGAAGTTAAAAATCGCTTATTCGTCCCAAAATAACCGATTTAAATTATCTTCCTGTAATCACCTCGCTTATCACTTATTTAACCTTTTCTGATGACAATAATATGCCGAAATTAATTACTGTTAAATTGGGATATTATGTCATTCAAATTCGATATATGTTACATGACTCCTGCTTTTCGGCAGGCTGTCCCTGTCATGTCCATATAGACTATCACATACGTCCGTTTCATTATACCATCACTAGTCAAGTATATTTTTTAGTTACTTCTTCCCTTCTTTGGTTCTTTCACCTGGTTTCTCAGGGTATAGTTCAAAGAATTCCGGAACCCCAACCGGTAATACCTCCCAGAAGAACTTGATTGTTTTTATTTTTATGATATCGTCCTTATCAAGGACCAGATCATAGTGTGAAAAGGCACTTCGTTTTACCATTACTTTTCCGGTTTTACGGTCATAGACATCAATCAGAAACAGTACCGCCACTGTCTTACGCCGTTCATCAATTGTGATTTCCACCGGTGTTAGTTTCTCATACCATCCCGTATGGGCTACGGCGGTGTTGATAAATTCCTCCCGGCTTTTAAAGCCTCCTTCGGGTCCTCCTATCGGGGCAATATATGGGATAAATCTCAGTTCCGGGGTAAAGTACTTTAACATACGGTCTGCTGATTTCGGTTCCTGGCCGTATTTGCTATAAACATCAAAATATTCTTTGATCCAACTGAGGATATTGTCATATGTCATTTCCATTCTAAGTAATCTCCTTTACTAAGATAATCTCTTACCGCTCGAAGTCCGGCAGTGCCGCCGCATCGACCAGTTCGACCGCTACTCCCAACCCCTCTTCCGGCAGCACCCAGGCGATCCGGAAAGGATAACCTGGAAACAGGAAGTCCTGAGTCGACTCTCTCAGTTTGACGCCCGCTTCTTTAAGCCGTTTTATCTCGGCATCGAAATCTTCTACATACACACAGTAGCTGTATATGCCCTCACCGTGGTCTTCCAGGAATTGGACAAACGGATTATCCCGCCCTCCCCCGGCTCCCGGTTGCATCAACTCTACCCTCGCCCCGGCTATCGTCAACATTACCAGGCGGGTATCTCCGAATGTCTTTACGAAACCTTTGTTTCCGGGAGTCATACGTAGTATTTCTTCATAGGCTTTCAGGGTTTTGTCCATGTCTTTGACTACGATTGTGACATGATCGACTTTTTCAAACATGTTCCCTCCTTCTCAGGCTGCTGAATACTGAAAAACATAGCCGGATCACTGATACAGATTTAGTGTGATAATAGTAATAACAGAGACCATATTGTCCCATTTGTCCCGCGCAGGATTATAATTTAGGCCATTGTAGAGTGTCAAAAATAGGCGGATGTGACGGTCACAGGCGACCTTTTTGACATCGACTTTCCGGTGCACTATCATCTGCACCAGGGATAATATCGGTAATATGGAGGGTCAATGATGTCCGATATCGATTACCACAGGTATGCCGTCAGTAAACCTCTGTACGAAAGTGACAGACCTGGTGCCAAAGCCACTACTTTTACAAACCGCCAAATTCCCCCCATGACTTTTATCAGTGACCGTCAGATACCCGGGGTTCATTATCATGTTGACGTTGCCTGGATACGCGGTATGCCGGAACTAAATCCCAGCGTTTATGAACACGCCCATGACTATGATAAAGTCATCATCCACTGGGGCAGTAATCCGGATGTCCCCCAGGACCTTGGGGCTGAAATCGAATTCTATATAGGCGGACAAGCAGTCACTTTCAATACCACCGCCGCCGTATTCATCCCTAAGGGTTTGCCGCATGGCCCGGTTACCTGGAAAAAATACCGTTTCCCCCATCTCCAGATGACCTTAACCTTCGGTACGGGCAATACCACTACTGCCCGAGGTAACAGCCCTGAATTACCGGTGAGTAAAATCCTGCCGGTGAAAAAGGACAGGTTTGATTACGAGCAATACGTGGTCCGCAGCCCGATGCGGGAAGCCGGCGCCGGGATGCAGATCAAAGGCCGCCAGTATCCTACCATGACTTATATGAGTAAGACCCAGGTTAGCCAGGCACCGTGCTATATCGAATTCGGCTGGATCTGGGACGAAGTGAAGCCGGGCATTCCCGAGATGATACACAAAAAATACGATGAAATCGTTTTACATATTGGTAGTGATCCTCATCATCCGGAAGATTTAGGAGCTGAACTCGAGATGGGACTTGATAGACACCTGATGTCTTTCACCACCAATTGCGCCCTTTTCGTGCCGAAAGGTATGCTGCACGGCCCCAACAATTTCAATATGGTCCGGAAACCGTATATTGAAATGGCAATCATGATCGGGGCAGGCACCTGGCTTGAAGGCTGGCAAGATAGTTTCATTGAGAAACCAGTAAAACCAAACTAATATTTGATAAAGCTAAGGGTATGCATACCATCATGGTTATACATACCCTGATTTAGTTTACCAATAATACAGTCTCACTTTAACAGGTTCTCGGGTTTATATTTCGGGTCATTTCGGTCTTTCTCATCAATGTTTTGCAGGTAAATACCGCCCGTACCAACCGCTGCATGATATATCGGTTTGTTTACCTTTCTAATGATTAACGGGCAGTGTTTCGTCCCCTTGGGCAGGCAGATAAGACAACTCCGAGTCAGGAGATGTTTTTCCCCCTCTATCCAGAACTCGATTTCGCCACCCAGGTCCCATGGATCATCGAGATCACTCCCGATGAAAGATACTACTTCATCGAAATCGTGATAGTGAGGTAGTGGTTCGGCTAATCCGGGACCTCGTGTGCTCGGCATGATCCAGACACATTCAGTGTATGTCCCGCCCGGGACTGTTTCCTTGTCCAAATACAGCAACTGGATACGCCCGCGCTGCTTCGGCGGGACATCTGTCGGGTCCATCCGCCTGGATACAGACAATTTCGAGGGTGTCCTCATTTCCTCGATGATGTACTTCCCGTATTTCCCTTCCTGCATCTTTTTCTGACCTCCCTTTCTGGATGCTTCGGTGAGTGGATTGTACCACTGCTTTTTTACCACGGCAATTTACTGGAAGAAATCCCTCAGGAACCGCGGATCAACCTGAAGCAAAATAACAATCCTCACACCAGAAAGTAGTAAGCGAACGAATAAGGAAGATCCCGATTCATCTGATTACGAATCAACCGGATTTAAGAGTAAAGAAAAATCCGTATTCATACGGGATGATTTGCCGGAAAATACCTTTGGCAAATCAAACAACCTCAGGCACGATTTTAGGCTAATTGCTTTACCAGAGGGCAGAGACAGGGTTCTGCCCCTACAAAAGACCGTAAGGAACGAAAAAACAATTCGAGGTTAATTTGGGGGGCTGGGAGGCTAAAAGCGCGAAACAATTCGAAGCTAATTGGATCCGGTATAAAATGAGGTGGAGAAATGGACGAAATGGACGGATTGATAGTTACTTTCATGGCGATCTCCAAACGCTTAAAATCCAAGACGAAATTTCTAAATACAAAATAAATCCAAATCACAAGTAACAAGATACAAACAATAACTCCCGATTCCGCCGACTGCGAATCGGACGTCTTATGAGATGCCGACTGTGGTCGGCATAATAACCAAATTACAAACCAGAAGATAATAAAACAGAAGTTCTTGTATCATAGCACGTGAGTTCCGGGGTTGTCAAGTAAAATGTAGTCTTCTTTATTTTGGATACTAATGATACCAAATAATTAACGCTATCATCAGCCCAGATTGTACCAAACAACTCGAATCCTACTTGATTTGTCCCAATGAAAGATCGTGGATGATGTATTTCTGAACAATCAAGAAAAGGACCAGTACCGGCAGCATCATGATTACACCCGCGGCAGTCAGTAGACCGAAATTGACCTGGTGATACCCGATTAATGTTTGTAATCCGACGGCGATCGTCCGGTTAGAGTCGCTGATTATCAGTGTATTGGCATACAAATACTCATTCCATCCCATGACAAACGAAAGGATAAAAACAGTAATCAACACTGGCTTTGATAAAGGCACTATTATCTTTAGCAGGCACTGCAAATCGTTACAACCATCCAACATCGCGGCCTCGATCAGGTTGCCTGTTAATGATTCGAAGAAAACTTTGAGCAACCAGATGCTAAATGGAAGTGAAAACGATAAATAGACCAGTACCAGGCTGAAACGGTTATCGATCAGCTTCATTTCATTACACATCAGGAAAAGGGGAATGACAAGAATTATTTCGGGGAACATATAAGTTAAGAAAAAAGTGCGGGACAAAACTCGTTTTCCGGGAAACTGAAACCAGACCATGGCATACGCAGCAAATGATGCCAGGATTGTACTGAGAAGAGCCGTTAATCCTGCTACCAGGAAACTGTTAAGAAGGTATCCTAAAAACTCCTGATGGGAGAAGATGTCATGGTAATTCTCCAGAGTAGGCTGCTGTGGGAGTATTTCAGGATGGGCAGTGATAATTTCATGCATCGGCTTAAAAGAGGTCAATACCGTCAGTATTACCGGGGAAAATATCAGGATGGTAATTCCTGACAATATCAGGATTTTTACGATCGCATCGAATTTCTTTCTAGTTTTCATACAACTTGATCTTTTTTATTGCCCAGAAATAGAGCAGTGTAAATCCGGTGAGAACGAAAAACATAATCGTCCCCAACGCCGCTCCATATCCCAATAACTTGCCCTGGAATGCCTTCTTATAAACATATAAGCTTAAGGTCAAGGTACTATTTGCCGGGCCACCACCAGTCAGCAGGTAAACCAGGTCGAAAGCGGAGAAACTCCAGATTATCTCCAGTATACAAACGACGAAAATAACCGGTGTTAGTGCCGGCAAGGTTATATGACGGAAGGTTTGCCAGCGCCCGGCCCCATCGATAGCCGCTGACTCATATAAGCTACGGTCGATCGACTGCAAAGCAGCCAGGAAGACCAGCATGATAAAAGGGTAATAACACCAGATGATCGGCAATAATATCCCTATCCATGCCGTCCATTCGCCTGAGAGTAAAAACAAGGGTTTATCAATGATGCCTTGCTGGACCAGGAAATAATTAGGATATCCATAAATATCGTTATACGACCAACGAAACATCAAGGCAATTACCATGGACGGCATAGCCCAGGGTAAAAACAGCAGGCTTCGAAATACACCTGTAAACCTTAATCTGGAGTTCAACAGCATAGCTAATCCCAAGCCAATGAACAGGCTGATAGATACATTAAAAAACACCAGGATCCAGGAGTTGCCCAAGGCATGCCAGAATAATGGGTCGTTGAATATAGCAACGTAATTTTCGAAACCGACAAAGGAATACTTAGAATATGCCAGAATCCGATCGGTGAAACTGATGATAATACTCTTGACCAGGGGATAGAAGATCACGGTGAAAATAACGATCAGTGTCGGCCCGATAAATAAGGCCGCTTTCATGATGTCATTACGATCATTATTCTTTTTTACATTTAATCGGGACATAGCCGATACCCTGAAAGTGTTAGTAATGAAGAACCGGGAGGGCACCATAAAGTTTCCCTCCCGTCCATCATATGACTATTGGTGCGAAGCCGCCTCCTCAAGAATTGCCTGCACTTCCTCGTGTAAAGTTACTATTGCCACTTCCGGGCTAACGCCATTAGATGTTATATCGACGACGGCCTTAGTGAATGGGGGATCAGACATGAAAGACCCCGGTACAATGGCATAGTCCCAACCTAATTGGAGCTGTGTCGACGACTGATCAAGCATTGCTTTGTACCATTCCAGCTTAACCAGTTCCGGATCATCAGCAATGCCAATGAAGGGCGAGACATTCCCGGATATCAGTGCCCATTCTTTACTTAATTCCGCCCGGCTCATGAATTCGACAAACTTCTTTGCTTCTTCGGGATGCTTGGCATTTTTAAAGATAAAGAATCCCCCAGTACCGGACCAACTGCCAGAAGTTCCGCCGGGGCCGACCGGTTGTTGTATAAAACCGATATTCTGGTATTCCTCAGGGAACATCTCCTCCAGTAAGGTGCCGAAGCCGCCCCAGGTTATACACATGGCTACCTGTCCTGTGCCCAGAGCATTGGCCGGGTCGCCGTGTTCCCAACTAACCGCACTGGGCGGAACCACCTTATATTTGTTGACCAGGTCATCCAGTAATTTTAAAGCTTTCAGATTCTCCGGACTATTCAAAATTACAGCCCCATTCTTATCCAGCATTTTGCCGCCGGCGGCTTTCATAAAGGCGGTAATGATCTGGCAGGAATACCACCAGTCACAAGTATAGATGCCAAGGCCGTAGACATTACCTTGCGTACAAGCCCGGGCGATTTCGACCAACTCATCCCAGTTTTTCGGAGGTTGCTCATAGCCGGCTGCTTTCAGAATGTCTTTGCGGTATAACAACACCATGGAAGCATCACCGTGAGGAACACCATACCATTCCCCATTGTTCTTGAAATATTGCATTGCCGGAGCGAAAGCCGATTCTCCACCAAGCTTTTCCACCACATCTGTTACCGGTAGTAGATTTCCATCGAGAGCATAGTTGACCACGGTCAAAGGGCAATCATAACCGATATCCGCCGTTTCTCCGGTCTGCACCATAAGGTCCCACTTGGTATATACATCGCTCCAGCTTTCAACTGTTTGTTCAATCTTAATGCCGGGATTTTCTTTCTCAAATTCAGCGATATGTTTTTTCCAGAAAGCATCTTCTTTTTCCGAATCATATCCATAAGGTGGATACGAGAAAGAGACAGTAACTTGTTCTTTATTCCCGCTGCATCCCATCGGGAGTAGACTGACCAATAATAAGCCGGCTAAAACCGGCATGAACCATTTCCTCATCATTTTAGATTTTTATCCTTCTTCCCTTTTTCAACTAAAATAAAACAAGAATACACCTGGGTGATTTTCGCATATTGTGGCTTTGGATGGGGGTTTTCAGACGTCTTATCCGGACTGTTAATATGACACACTCCGGATACCACCCATGAACCTGACAGGTTTTCACTATCAGGTTTGGCCGGGCTATTAAGCCATTTAGGAAAGCTTGGTAGGATGGAAATTTAGGCGGTTTCTGTTAAAAATGGAAGTAATGTCTGCTTTCCCGGCTGTATTACGTTTTCACCATGCCAAGACCGCATTGTAACCGCGGTTCATGTTCGTCGATGCAGGACCAGCATAACATCACCTCCTTGAATAAACATCAGCAGTTAATTCGAGTTAATTTTCAGGTTATTCCTTTACTAACAACACACTGATAGCTTTGACTACTATTTTCACTTTGTCGCCGACTTTCAAGTCCAGGTCATTGACCGAATCGACGGTCATGACCGAGCCCATTTTTGAAGGTTTAGGAATATCGATATTTACCTGGGCCATTACATTGCCTTTTTTAATTGACGTGACTACACCATCGATTTGATTCCTTGCCCCGTATTTCATAAATCATCCTCCTTATTCAGTTTCTGTAATAATTGTCATTTTTATTGGTTACTAAGATTACTTTATATCCTGACCACTTTCTCTGCCGTCATGAGGGTATTGACGGTGTCATACATGTTCGTTATTTGCCCCACTTTCAACTTTTCTTTCAACTGGTAGTGATTGAGACAGGTACCGCAGGAGAATATCTGCACTCCTGCTTGTTCCAGTTTCTGCAGGGTATCAAGCACCCGGGAACCCTCAGTCGTCAGCATCACACCCCGGTTGATAAAAAGCATCTTCGCTGGTTTCACGGTTGCTTCAGGTATAGCATTGATAAAACTGGCGATCAGTAACTGGCCTAAAGCTTCATCTCCGCTGCCAAATTCATCAGATGTAATTAGTAAAACCGGGGCGGTAGCGGTTTCCTGAACTGTTACCTGTAGTGTCTTTAAAATCTCGATCGTCGACTCCCCGTCTTTCTCACTTATCTTAACCGGGTAGCCCTGGCTCTGGGCAAAACGCTGCACATTTTGCTTCGCTTCACTGCTGTTAACCAGGACGATTAGGGTACCTTCCGTCATCCCTTCCAGGGCTTTCTTCGTCCTTACCACTGGCTCCGGGCAGGCAATATTCCGGGCATCTACAGTATTTGCCATTTTCCAACTCCTGTTTCATTGCGTTATTTTGACTATTATTCTCCCTTTCGGATTATCATTTATCTCACCGATGATTGCTGCAGAAACGATTCCAGCTTGATGCATATCAATTAGCATGGCTTGTGCTTTCTCTCCCGGTACTGCTATTAACAGTCCTCCAGAGGTTTGGGGGTCGAACATGATATCAGATTGGAATTGATCTATCCCAGTGAGTAGTTCAACCATGTCTTTACGGAAGTCACGGTTACGGTACAACCCGGCTGGTATCATGCCCATATCCGCCAGCTGCCGGGCTTCCGGGAAAAACGGTACCTGGCCGGCATAAATCACCATACCCACTTCAGTATTCTCGATCATTTCGGCGGCATGGCCGAGCAGGCCAAAACCCGTGATATCGGTACAGGCATGGACGCCGGTTTTCATCATTATTTCTGAGGCTCGCCGGTTCAATGTCGCCATCGACACGGCAACCTGGTCGGCCGCTTCTTTACTTGCAATTCCGCCTTTGACTGCCGTACTGATAATACCGGTCCCTAGTGGCTTTGTTAGTAGCAGCTTATCTCCGGGCTGGGCACCTTCTTTCCGCAGCACTTTTTTCGGATCGATGGTCCCGGTCACTGAAAGTCCGTATTTCAATTCCTGGTCGTCTACGCTGTGTCCGCCCAGGAGCACGATATCAGCTTCCCGCATCTTGTCCAGGCCGCCCCTTAATATCTCTTTCAGTACCGAGATATCCATGGTCTGAATCGGGAAACACACGATATTCATTGCAGTCAAGGGCTTTCCCCCCATGGCATAAACATCACTCAGGGAATTAGCCACCGCGATCTGGCCGAAAGTATACGGGTCGTCGACAATAGGCGTAAAAAAGTCGACCGTCTGGACAATTGCCAGATCATCGGCCAGTTTATACACGCCGGCATCTTCTACTCTTTCCATACCCACGATCAGGTTGGGATGGGTAGTTAAAGGCAGGTCCTTTAATGCTGTTGCCAGGTCCTCCGGACCGATCTTACAAGCTCAACCCGAGCCACGTACGGTTTCTGTCAAACGCAGTTTCTTCTCTCCGTCAGCCATTTTCCACCTCCCATGAGTCATATATTCGAGGGATCTGCCAATATCATAACCTAAAGGCCTGATAAGTTCACCCGGTTTGCCTCATTGCATAGATTGCCGCCCCTAACGCCCCCACCGTCTGCGGATTCTCAGGCACTGTCACCGGCACCCCCAGTTCTTCTGCCAACAGCATCTGCATACAGGGGTTCTGAGCTACGCCACCGGCAAAAACTAATCTTGGCTGCAAGCCCACCCGCCGCACCATGGCTGCTACCCTTTTTACGATTGCCTGATGTATCCCCAGGGCAATGTGCTGGCTTTTCTCCCCCTTGCCTAATAACGAGACGGTCTCGGATTCAGCAAATACCGTGCACATACTTGATATCTGGATAGCTTTGCCACCCGCGGCAATGGCATGCGGGCCGATCGCATCCACTTTCATATCCAAAGCCAGGGCCATATTCTCCAGGAAACGGCCGGTACCGGCCGCACACCGGTCGTTCATCTCAAATTTGACCACGTTTCCCGTTGAATTAACGGAAATTACTTTACTATCCTGGCCTCCTATATCCAGTATCGTCCGGACATCCGGATAAAGATGATGCGCCCCGATAGCATAAGCCCGGATCTCAGTAATCACCTCGTTGGCTATTTCATGTTCTGCCGCCAGGTGTCGTCCGTAACCGGTCGAAACCAACTTGTCTATCTTCCGGCTGTTGATAAGCCGATGTGAATTTGCGAGCGGATCTTGCCCGGTAAAGACCACTTCCTGGCGGATGATTTTAACTCCGTCCCACTCCACCAGGGCGATCGTTCTTGAGCCTATATCGAGTCCGGCTGTTATCATGTACTCCATCCTTAATGTAATCCCTTCCTCATCAGGAAATTATTATGCCTTTATCATCTCCAGGAAAGCCTCGATACGCACCCGCAGGTTCTCACTATCGGCATCGGAGTAATTAGTCTCGAGATGCAGGAACGCCAATTTATGCTTCTCCACCAGCTTTCCTACCAAGAAAGATTCCACGTTATAAGTATGGCAAGCTTGCCATGTCAGGTCGATCACTCCATCGATTCTGAAATCCCGGATCATGTTCTCCAACAACCGCATCCGTCCGTCATCCGGCGACATCACGGAACAAGGGACTTTCAGGTATTTTTCAGCAATAAGGGCAAGCGGATCGCGAGGATCACTCTCATCAATACGCAAGTCTACCGTCTTATATCCCCCGCAATTCTCCATGGCCACGATCCGCCCCCCGCACTCTTCGGTGAGGGTAATGATCTTGTCTTTGTCGGTACCCACCGGGCATCCCGTTAAAAGAATCCGGGGAGCTCTGTTTTTCTCTGAATTCTTGATATTCCTAGATTTTTCCCTTACTTCCACGATGATTTCTTTTAGCAGATCGATTGTCGCCGCCCGGTCGGCGGTAAATTCGGAATCGGAAGCAATGACGGCCAACTCTTTTCCGGAGAGCGGCGGGGGATCCACCCGGTTCAAGTCAAACAACTCTTTTTTCACCCGGGCTTCCTCATTCATAAGATGGATGGCCTGGCGTAAAGCCTCACCGGTAATTGTTAATCCAAGCGTGTCTTCCAAGCCTGTTTTTAGCCGGCGGACTTCACTTTCCCATGCCTGTTGAGACGAGGGCAAGGTTTGATTCTGCGGCAGGTCCATGACATGATACGGTTTGATTTTTCCCAGGAATTCATAAACCTTTTTCTTGCCGTCGCAGGTGGTCTCGGCAATCACCATATCGGAAAAATGGAAATAGGGGCAGGTATCGGTAACCGCCAGGTCATATAGAGTCCGCACCACCGGGCACAGGTTCTGGGGCAGGTCATTATCCGCCGCCGGCAGCGCTCCGTCTTTACTGCCGCAAAGGGGCACGATGATCGCCCCGCCGGCCAACGGCAGTTCGATGGGGCTGTAAGTACAGTAATAACCAACCACCTTGGTCCCTTTCTTTTTTGCTTCGGAAATTTCCGACAAAACATTCTCGCGCATCATAGATAGCTTGGCCACACTGGTTATTTCCATTTGCATAATTCCTTAAACAAAAATGTCTTACTAGTATTTAGCAGCCGTATTATCATCACTTTTTCGTAATTTTTTTACTATTTCTGTCATTGCTCTGATATTCGCCAAGGGAGTCCCGGTCCCTAACCCGCAAGCGGGAGAGACAATATCAATACCATCATCAATGGCGCGTCCGGTTGCTCTCGAGATTGTTGAAACAGGACCTTCAGCGAGCAGGAAAGTACTGATATTGCCCATCAATACCTTATCTCCAATCTCACGCCTGACTTTCTTAATCGACATAGAAGCATCGAAGCTAAAAGCATCTGCGCCACTGGCAGGAAGCAGCTTAAGAATCGAATCAATATGGCCGCAGATATGTAAGACTGCCCGGGCTTTTTGCTTTCTAATCCTGCGGATAATCTCCATCAAAGAGGGTAAGACAAATTCTGCGAAAAGCTCCGGCCCCAGGATCTCCCCCGATGCGGTAGGATCACCGATCGATATCACATCTGCTCCCGCTTCGACCTGTGCTTCGCTAAAATCAGCGATCAACTCAGTAACGTAATGCATCATTTCTTTAACAAAAGTTTTTTCTTTAACCATGAACCGGAACAGGTAATTCGGATCCATCAGAGAAGTCGCCAGGCTAACCGGCCCGGTTACATTGCCAATGACTGGGATATCGTTATTATGTTCATTGAGAAGGGAAATAGCTTCCAATATCACCGGGATACGCGTTTTGTTTTTATTTCGGTTCTTGATCAGGGCTGTAAGTTCTTTCGGAGAGTTTAAGATATAACCGGTAATTTGCGGTTCAACTACCGCATCCCCGTAATCCACCGGACTGCCCAGCGATTCTGCCTCCACGGTCACGCAAAAAGGCACTCCGTAATTTTCAAATCCGGTGGCTTCCTGCATATCCCGGGCTGCTTTAACCATTACTTCCGGCCTGGTATGAGCTTCAGGCCATGATATATCTTTACCTTCACTGACTTCCCGGCATACCATAGACATCATACCGCCGGGGCAGATAACCGGGATATGGTTACGTATTTCGCCCGAAAGCGTCTTTAAAAACCGCTCTTTACCGTTCAACCTTACTGCCTCTGAGTAAATTCCTGGCTTTTCTGACGGCAGCCATGGCATTGGGCGCATAACCATCAGCACCTATCTTGTTGGCAAATGCCTGGGAGATACAGGCTCCGCCTACCATTACCTTGAATTCCTGTCTTACTCCTTCGTCAATCAACATCCGGATAAAGTCCCCCAGCGCCAGCATCGAGGTACTCATCAGGGCCGATAGGCAAATCATATCTGCCTTTTCCTGGACTGCCGTCTCGATGAAACGGCGTAACGGGACATCTCTACCCAGGTCGATTACTGCAAAGCCATCGGCTTCCAGCATTATTATTACCAGGTTTTTACCGATGTCATGGACATCGCCCTCCACTACCCCGATGACCACACGGCAATGGCGCACAGATTCATTTCCTTTCCGAGACAATATTAAGGGTTTTAAAATATCAATACCGGCATACATGGCGTCGGAGGACAACAGCAACTCCGGGATAAAGCTGATTCCTTTCTCATATTGTTCGCCAACTATTTCCATGCCCCGGGCCAGTCCTTTGCTGATAGCCAGGTATGGATCGACTCCTTGTAAAACTGCCTCCCGGGCTAACTGGGCAGCCTTTTTTTCATCCATTTCAACTACCGATGCCGCCAAATCTTTAAGGAAGCTGTCTAGCAATTCTTTTTGCATATTTTTCGATTCTCCGTTTCGCAACCCCTGTTCTTTATCTGTACATCTTCAGTAAGGAGATGCCCTAATACCAGCCATAATCTGCAACAGCCCGGGTCATGGCTAACAGATTCTCCCGGCTTGCCCGGGGCGGAATCTCACAACCCTGGCCGAAAGTATACCGGCGGCCTAATTTTTTGCCATGCCGGACAACCTTACCGGCAGCTTTGTATACCTGGTCCGGAGTCCCCGTCTGGAGTATGACCGGATCCAGATTCCCGTAGATGATATCGTGGGGGAAAAAATCAGCAGCGGTCTCAATATCGATTTCCGGCCCGACGCTGACAATACCCGGATCCCCCATCGGCACTTTCGCCCAATACGGGAGATTGGCGGCTTGATTACCGCAGATATGGCAAAGGATATGGCGATAGCCCAGTGCCAGTACTTTACGGTGTAATTCAATGATATAGGGAAAGGCAAATTCAGCAAAATGAGCCGGCGATATGAGGTTATTGGAGGCGGTTGGTTCAGACGGGAAATATATGATGTTGGCTTCTTTATAGGTGTTCCGCCAGGCAGCAGCTTCCTGTACCAGGTAATCCGTGGCGATGCGTAATAAGTGGTGCACGATTTCCGGTTTGCGTACCATCCAGCGGCACAGTCTCTCAATCTCACATATTTCGCCAGCTTCTGTAAAAGGCCCGGAGACACATAGCGTAACATTAAAAACTTCGTTTGCCAGCTTCTCCCGGGCAGACAAACATGCAAAATCAGTATCCTTCCTGGCTGCAGGTTTTATCTTCAAATCAGGGACCCGTAATTTCCAGGCCTCTGCTTCATTTTCTACGGCATGACGGACTACGGTGCGCGATTGGGCATACTGGCCTTCCGGTAGTTTAGATTCGCCTCCAAAATCACCTCCCAGAGAAGGATATACCGGCTGGAAGATCCATCCCATCTCGTTAGCCAACTTTTTCTGGGATTCATAAGCGAATACGGGATCGGTATATGCATCAGCGATCTCCTTTCCTTCCTGTATCGCAGCAATTGGTAACGGGTAGTATTCCATGTATACCACCCGTTCCGCTGTTTCACGCCTGAGAACAGCTTCCAGGCAAGCGGCATCGGTCATTTGTTTTAGTCTGGATTTCATCACTTGTTTCCTTAACTCGATATTAACCGCTAATATACAATCCGGTTGCCGGTATTTTTTTCAAAAAGATGAACCTTGTCGGTATTAAAACTCATGCCGACTTGATCTCCGTTCGATATTTTCCGGTCATCATGTATTTTTGCCACGATATTGCCGCAGGGACAAGCGATTGATATACAACTCTCGGCGCCCATAAGTTCTATCATTTCGACCTCACCCTCGATTTCTTTCCTACCGGAACCGGGCGGCACAATCCGGATATCTTCCGGCCGGATGCCGACAACAACATTTTTCTCAATACTAGCCGGGAGAGGTATTCCTATCCCATGAGGGAAATCGATAAATCCCTGCTTTAGATCGACACTTAAGTGCTCATTTGCCGATCTTAACTGCCCTTCCAACAGATTCATCGGCGGCGTGCCGATGAATGAGGCTACGAATGTATTGACCGGTTTGTTATATACTTTCCGGGGAGAATCTGCCTGTTGTATAACTCCGTCTTTCAGAACAACTATCCTGGTCCCCATCGTCATTGCTTCAGTCTGGTCGTGGGTAACATAAACAACCGTTGTGTCCAAAGAACGGTATAACCGGTAGATTTCTGCCCGCATTTGCACCCGAAGCTTTGCATCCAGGTTGGATAACGGTTCATCCATTAAAAAAACCCTGGGATGCCTGACCATCGCCCGGCCTAACGCTACTCTCTGTTTTTCACCCCCGGATATTTGCCGGGGCTTTCTTTGCAATAATCCCTCGATCCCCAGTATTCCGGCAGCTTCGTTTACCCTGGTTTGGATTTCTTCCCGCGGCACTTTTCTCATTTTGAGGCCAAAGGCAATATTATCAAACACATTCATATGTGGATACAGAGCAAAATCCTGGAAAACCATGGCAATATCCCTGTCTTTGGGGGGGATATCATTGACTTTTTTGTCGCCGATATATATTTCCCCATCCGTCAGATCTTCCAAACCGGCAATCATCCTTAATATCGTTGACTTTCCACTACCGGAAGGCCCTACCAGTACCAGGAATTCCTTTTCAGCTATCTCCAGGTTGAGGTCATGTGTGGCCATTACCCCGTTTTGATAAACTTTTTTTAAGTTGACCAATCTAACCTGTGACATTTTTCACCTCGATGTATCTAGAAAGAAATTCCTTTAACCAGGTATTTATGTACGAGCAAAAACAGGATCAGGACCGGTATTAACATGACAACGCCGGCTGCCGTGATCAAACCGTAATCAGCATGGTAATACCCGACAAGAGATTGCAGCCCCAGGGCCAGTGTCCGGTTGGAATCGTTGGTGATGAGTACACTGGCTACTAAATAATCATTCCAGGATAAAACAAAAGATAACGCCCCGGCGGTCATCATAAAAGGCAGCGATAAGGGCACCACCACTTTACCCAGGACATGGATATCACTGCACCCATCCAGTTTCGCTGCTTCGATCAAGCCAGATGGTATTGACTCCAGGGAAGACTTCATTAACCAGATACCAAATGGAAGATCAAAAGAAAGATATATCAAGACCAGGACAAAGCGGTTATCAATCAATCCCATCTCATAACAGATCATAAACAATGGGATAGCCGAAATGATCGCCGGAAACATATAGGACACAAATAAAGACCGGACGATAGCTTTTTTCGCCGGGAGCCGCATCCAAACGATGGCATAAGCGGCGATAGAGGCGATGATAATACACAATAATGCTGTTAATCCGGACACCAGTATCGAATTAAACATGTAGGTTCCGTAATTGCCCCGGGCAAAAAGAGCTTGATAGTTCTTCAGAGTGAAGTCATGAGGAATCAACCCCGGATTAGTCGAAGTGATTTCATTAGCTGGTTTAAGTGAAGTCGAAACCGCCAGGAATATCGGGAAAAGAACTACCAATGTGATGATCACTAAAATTACCGTATTGGTAATCGTAAAAAATCCGGACTTTTTTTTCATATCTCCGTCCTCGTTCTTCTGACTACCCCGAAATAGAGAACTGTAAAACCAGCCAGGAGAAAGAACATCATTGTGCCCATCGCCGCGGCATAACCTAATTGTTTGGCCCCGAATCCCTGTTTGTAGATATAAATACTTAATGTCATCGTGGCATTCGCCGGCCCGCCACCAGTCAGAAGATATACCAGAGCAAATTCCGAGAAACTCCACAACGCCTGCAGGATCACTATCATTACCATTGCTGGCCTCAATGCCGGCAAAGTAATATGCAGGAAAGCTCGCCAGCGGGAAGCGCCATCGATTGCCGCTGCTTCATATAGATGGGTGTCGATCGATTGTAGTACTGATAAAAAGACCAGCATAACGAAGGGATAATAGTTCCAGATAACTGGTAACATGATAGCCGGCCAGACCATATCAGGCATGGCTAATGGATTTATTGTCTGGGATATCAGGCCATATTCCACCAGGATATGATTAGCGAAACCATAAATGTCGTTGTAAAACCAGCGGAACATCAGGGCAATGACAATTGACGGTACTGCCCAGGGTAAAAACAGGAGTCCCCGGAACCAGTTGCGGCCTTTCACGCGACTATTTAAAAGCAGCGCCAATCCTAAACCGATCAAGAGGCTACCTGTCACGTTCCAGAAAGTCAATTGCAGCGAGTTGGCTAGAGACTGCCAGAACAGCGAGTCTCTGAATACACCGGCATAATTTACCAAACCGATAAACGAATAATGGAAATAAGTTAAGATGCGATCGGTAAAGCTCATGATGATACTACGGACCAGCGGATAAACAATCACACTGCTAATGATTAACAATGACGGCAATATGAATAACCATGATGTCATTGCGGTATTGAGTTTCACAACTTTATTCCCCTGAGCTTTAGCCATATGTCGATTCTCTTCTTGGACTGTTGACTTGGGGAAGCCCGGAGTTTCCGGGCTTCCCCCGATCGTTACTTATTTCGTTTGCTTGGCTGCGGCGTCAATCGCTTCCTGGGCATTTTGCTGTAGTGTTTTTATGGCTTCCTCCGGGCTGATACCTCTTGACGTGATATCGACGAATGCTTTCTGTACCATGACCTGGCATTCGTTGGAACCGGGGATATTGCCGTAATCCCAGCCGTAAAGGACCGCGGTTGAAGACTGCTCAGCCATAGCCTTGTACCATTCCATCTGGTTGAGCTCAGGATCACTGGCTACAGCCACGAACGGTGAAACGTTTCCGGAAATTTTGCACCATTCTATACTAATCTCAGCCCGGCTCATGAACTCGATGAACTTTTTCGCTTCTTCGGGATGCTTGGCATCGCTGAAAATGAAAAAACCGCCCATGCCGGAGAAACTCCCGGAGTGGCCGCTTGGGCCATCAGGTAATTTAGCAAATCCGATATTCTGGTACTCATCAGGAAAGGTCGTCTCCAATAGAGTTCCGAAACCGCCCCACTCAATAGCCATGGCAATTTTCCCAGTACCCAGGGCACTGACCAGGTCGCCGTAAGCCCAGCTAACCGCATTCGGAGAGACTACTTTGTGTACATTCACAAGGTCTGAAATGAACCGTAATGCCTCCAGGTTTTCCGAGCTGTCGAGGACCAGGTTTTTATTTGCATCCAGCATTTCTCCGCCGGCGGCTTTCATGAAGCCGAGGGTATCATGGGCAGAATAGAACATGTCTATCATGTAAAATCCCAAGCCGTATGTTCCGTCCCTGGTACAAGCTTTGGCAATTTCCACGAGTTCATCCCAGGTAGACGGCGGGTTATCATATCCGGCAGCTTTCAGGATATCTTTTCGATACATGAGGACTTTACAGGCATCACAGTTAGGTACGGCATACCAATCATCCCCGTTTTTCATGAAATGCATGCTGGGCACGAAGGCAGATTCGCCGCCCAGTTTATTCACCACATCGGTTACCGGCAAAATTTTACCCTGTGAGGAGTAATCGATGATCGTTCCCGGACTCTCGTAACCGATATCGGCGGTAACCCCGGACTGCAGTGCCTGATTCCACTTGGCATCTACCGTATCCCAGCTTTCTACCGTCATTTCTATCTTGATGCCTGGATATTCTTTCTCAAATTCAGCGATATATTTTTTCCAGTAAGCATCTTCCAGGTTGGAATCATATCCGAAGGGCGGATAGGAAAAGGTAACAGTAACCTGTTCCTTTTTACTGTTCGTGCACCCGGTGGGGAGCAGGCCGGCCAGCAATATTAAGATAAACGGGAGTATCAACCATTTTTTAGTCATATAATGTCAATTCCTTTCTTTTTACTGATTTCATCCATGGAACACCAGGAATGCATCGGTCTTTTACATGGGAAAATCAGCGGATGCTTGGGCAGGAATATTTACTTAAGCTTTTCAGGAGTAATAACACATACCCCTAAGGGGTGCAGCCGCATGGTAGATCAAGTGGCGGAGGTGATGCCGGCTTTCCCGTCTTCAGTAATTCACCGCAATGCCAAGACCGCATCGTGACTGCTTTTCATGTTCTTCTCTGCGGAAATACCATTACATCACCTCCTTGAAAGTACAGTTGAAATAATGAAAATGAGACAAAAAGAAAACGGGCCGGGAATTAAATCCCCTGGCCCGTTTTAGACTGACTGTATTATATGAAGAATTGCGATTAAGCGAACATGACCGGATATGCCGAAACTGCTTCACTGGTTGCGGCTGGATCAAGGAACGCGGATACCATAGAACGCGCTGCATCGTCATAACCAAAAACACGCCTGATTTGAATTACTGTTGAGAGCCACGCCCTCTCAGTGATCCGGGATCAAGCGCGCCGATGCATTAACCTGATAACTGTTCGAATATTCATCGCCGGATATTTTAAGTTAAATACCAATTGTTGTCAAATAATATCGTCCATGATATTTTCTCCAGATGTTTGACACTAATACACCAGGTGTAGTAATTTTCTGGCGCGGTTTACTTCCGGTATTAACATCCATCCTCTGAAGGGACAGGAGGACTGGATTATTACCTGATGATACCTTTCCTCAGCCATATCCGGGGTATCAATTCTGGAAATAATCGCACCTAGGGAGGGCTAAATGAACAGATTGGAAAATAAGGTTGCTGTCGTTACCGGCGCCGGGACCGGCATCGGTAAAGCTACTGCCGTCAGGTTTGCCGCCGAGAGCGCTAAGGTCGTTCTCACCGGCCGTACCGTGTCCCGGCTGGAAGATGCCGCGAAAGAAATCGCCGCCAATAACGGTATCTGCAGGGTTATTCAATGCGACGTCTCCGATGAGAAACAGGTACAGCACCTGATGGCGGAAACCGTGCGTGAGTTCGGGCAGATCGATATCCTGGTCAATAATCACGCCGGGGGGCGCGGGGGCGGCCCCATCACCGAGATGGATATTGGCGGCTGGAACGAGACTGTAGCTATCGATTTGACCGGTACTATGCTCTGCTGCAAGCATGCTCTGAAACATATGATACCCCGGAAAAGCGGTAATATCGTGAATATCTCCAGTGTCGCCGGGAACTTCGGTGCCCCCGGCCTGGGCCCCTACAGCGCCAGTAAGGCCGGCCTGCTCGGTTTGACCATGACCCTGGCCATGGAAGTCGGCCCGTATAATATCCGGGTCAACTCCATCAGCCCCGCCGCCACCCGCACCGAACGGTTCATGGAACCCCAGCGGCATGCTGCTAAAGTCCGTGGTATTTCTACCGACGAAATCATGAAAGAGATACTGACCCGTTATTCCCTGGGCCGGGTGGCCGAACCATCCGAGGTGGCAGCGGCGATCCTCTTCATGGCCTCTGACGACGCCAGTGCCGTCACCGGCCAGAACCTGCTGGTCAGCTGCGGCTACCACCTGTTGCATCCCTAGGCTTTAGCAGAGGTGCCGGACTAGTCAGCTTCTTTCATAGAACCTGGCGAATTTTGCCAGGGCATTGATGGCGCGGTCCATGGCAAAGAAGACCGGAAAACCGGCTTTCACCAGTGATGCCTGCGCCCCGGACACGACCTGGTTGGCGTGTTCGGAGAAAACGAAACTGATGACAACCACGGTCTTGAAATTTACTTTATCCGCCAGGTTAGCGAGCGAGCCGGCATAAGATTCCACCAGTTGGGCGGAAGCCGCCGGATTCAGGTAGACCGGGATATGTACCAGCATGAAATCGGTCTCCGGCCGGGCGGCGATGATTTCCAAGGTCTTCTCGATACCCCCCTTTCCCGCCCCACCGAACAGGTCCACGGGGTTGTTGAGGGAACTCCCCGCGTCCCTGGGCCAGACCTTCCTGAGTTCATTTTTAACTTCCTCCGGCAGCGCCGGTAATTCCAGTCCCAAGCCAGCACACAGATCAGCCGAATATACCCCCACCCCACCCCCGAATCCCACGATCACCACGTTCCGCCCTTGCGGCGGCGAAAGGAACCGGAACATCAGGGCGGTATCAACCAGTTCGTCCGGGCTGTTCACCTGGAGTGCCCCTGACTGCTTCAACAGTCCGTTCCATACCCGCCCCGTCCCTGCCATCGAACCGGTATGAGAGGCCGCACTGCGTGCCCCGGCTACTGAAATGCCGCCTTTCAGGATGATGGTCGGTTTCTGTCCCGCTGCCATTTTTAACACCCGGGCGAAACGCGGCCCGTCTTTAACGCCTTCGATATATGCCGCAATAATTTCAGTTTCAGGGTCTCCGGCAAAATACTCCAGAAAATCGGTCTCATTCAGGTCGGCTGCATTACCGTAGCTGACCGCTTTACCGGTATACAGCCCCCGGAACCCCGCCTCCCGGATCAGGTAGCTGCTGTGGCTGCCGCTTTGCGATAATAGTCCTAATGGTCCGGTCTGGGTGGGCATACCGGGACTGAATGATAGTCCGGCTTGCGGACAGTGAAATCCCATCCCGTTGGGGCCGGTAATGCGTACGCCACCTGCCCGGGCGATCGCCGCCACCTCGGCTTCCAGCCGTTTGCCGTTTTCGTCGCCCAGTTCGCTGAATCCGGCCGTGAAGAAATGCACCAGTTTTACCTTTTTTTCGACACATTCCCTCATCAACTCAGGGGCGTTCCGGGCGGGGACCGCCGAAATCACGAAATCGACGGTATCCGGGACTTCACGTAGTCCGGAGTAAATCTTCAGACCGCGCACCTGGCCGCCGCTGCGGTTGAGGGGATAGATTTTGCCCTTAAATCCCGCCTCCAGTATTACGTTCAGGAAATTCCGGCCGGAGTTCGGCGGTGAAGCTTCATCGGAAACCCCGGCAATGGCCAGCGTCTGCGGATGGAAAATATAGTCCAGGTCAGAGGTGGTATTCCCCGGTCGAATCTCAGTCATGTGTTCCGTCCCTTTTTCCGTTTGTCTCTTTTGCTTTGACCGTGTGTTGTGGATAACCCTTCCCTGAGTGACGCAGTTTTATATAGTCTGTTGCGTAACGCAGTTTAGATAGTCCGGAAAACTCTGTCAACCTATATTCCGGCTTAGCAAGGGGTGTTTGACGCTCTTACCTCGCTTTGATATCCTCTTGATAAAATCCTTACACATGATTAAGGAGCACACATATGAAAACCAGAATCACCGCACTCCTGGACTGTAAATATCCTATCTTACAGGGGGCCATGGCCGGACTGGGGGATTGGCGGTTCGCCGCTGCTGTCGCTGATACCGGGGCTCACGGAACGATCACCGCCTCCATCTCCCGGACTCCCGAAAAATTGAAGGAGGATATCCGTAACTGCCGCCAAGCTACCCGGGGTTCTTTCGGTGTGAACTTGAGTTTCGGCCTCTGTCCCCGTATCGAGGAGATGCTCGAGGTCTGTATCGAAGAAAAGGTCCCCGTCGAGACTGCCATGTATAAGCCCGACGCCCTGGCGAAACGAATCGTCGAATCCGGCCTGCCCTGGATACACAAAGCCGCCCGGCTGAAGGATGCCGTTCACGCCGCCCAGGTCGGGGCAAAAGCGGTTATCCTCGTCGGCCTTGAAGGAACCGGATTTAAAAGCCCGGAACAATTACCTACCCTGGCTTCCGTCGTCTGGGGAAAGCGGCTGCTGGACGTCCCTATCATTGCTGCCGGCGGCATCTCCGATGCTCATGGTTTCGCCGGGGCGCTGGGGATGGGAGCGGATGCAGTCATGATGGGCACCGCCTTTATGCTGACCAGAGAAAGTCCCCTGAAACCGTCGCTCAAGGAACAGATAATCAAGGTCAGTCCCGACGATCCCCGCCTTATCCGTCGCGTGCTTTCCTTGCCCGACCCGAAAGCCTATTCGGAGGTTATGGCTTTACGCAGCAAGATGCCGTTGGATGCCTGGCTGCGGGCGGTAGAACGGGTGAATCTCAAGGATAATCAGCCTCTGTCGCCGGAAAACACGCCACCCCAGTCCGGGGATGAGCCTTATGAATTTGTCAGTGCCGCCGACCCCACCCGGATGGTGTCCCTGGCCCTCACCGGCATTGACCACGTTCAAAGTGTCCGTGAACTGGTCGATGGCATGATCCGGGGTACCGTAGAAATCTTTGACAGATTGGGCAAATTGAAGGATTGAAGCTGTTTTCCCTAGAGAAACAGGCTTTCCTGCGGTTAAAGAAGACAACTACAATATCAGGTATAAAGCCTTGATTTGAGACCGTCTTTCGATAGGGCTGCTTCAGCTTTCCAGGCTCTATTTCCCGGAGTCCGGAGACGCCTGATTCAGTTTAGGTATACCGCCAGGATTAACTCTTACCGATTTTAAACATCTTGGTGCTGCACGTCGGGCAGGTACCCTGGGTGGCTGGCCTGCCGTTTTTCATGGTAATCGCCTTGGCACCCTTGATTTCTTTCTTGGCGCGGCACTTTACACAATATCCCTGCATGGCACACCTCCCATATTTGTCTCAAGAATATACGCTCAAAGCATGCCTGTCAATAGTCCCCGGCTAGTTTTTCCTGAATTTACCTAAAATTTACTGTCTTGTCCCGTTCGGCATATAATAATGACCATGGACCATCAGGATACCAAATTTACCGTCCGCTTCTATTCCGACTTCATCTGACCGTTCTGCTACGTCGCCGAGCGGGCCAGCCTGGTCAGGCTGGAGCAGGAATTTGATATCGCCGTCGACTGGCATGGTTTTGAACTGCACCCCGAGACCCCGTCTGGCGGTATGGATCTAGCCCGCTTGCACCCCCGCCAGGGAAAATCGGAAATGGGCAGTTATATCCTGAAATTCGCCGCCGGTTTCGGCATCCACGACATCAAGCCTTCCACCAGGCTCCCCAACACCCGCCGCCCCCTGGCCGTCGCCGAGTACGCCCGCGACCAGGGTAAACTGAACGCCTTCCGTTCCCTGGTGATGGCTGCCCACTGGAAAGAAGGCCGGGATATCGAAGATGAGTCAGTTCTGCGCAACCTTGCCGCTGCTGCCGGGCTTGATCCGGATATAGCTATTAAGGCAGCGGTTGACCCGGTTTATCTTAAGCGTATTGCCGATACCCGGGCTGAGTATAAAAAACTGGGAGTGGGCGGCATACCCACCTTTCTCCTGGGCAGCGAGACTGTGGAAGGCTGCCAGCCTTATGAAATCCTGGCTGACGCCGCCCGCCGTGCCGGGATACGAAAAACCGTTATTTAGACGCCATTTCCTCACCCTACCTCCATCGTGAACTAGCTTTAATCAGTCCGCTATGATATTCTCTTAGGCCGAATACCTCATCTTGTATTTGGCATTGCTGAACACGGTACCGGAGTTGTATGGCTGGGTCGAAAAGAAAGGGACTGCTTTTAATCTACCCCGGTTGGTGGATCGTGCTGGCCACCGGGTTCGTTACCCTCTGGGGGCACGGTTACTATTCCCAGGGCTTCTCAGCCTTATTCAAACCAATCTCGGCCGACCTCGGCCTGAGCCGTGCCGTGACTTCGGTCGCCTCCAGCATCGGACGGTTCGAAGGCGGGCTGGAAGCTCCGGTCATCGGCTGGCTGACCGACCGCTATGGACCGAAGTGGGTCATGATATTAGGAGCTTTCCTTATCGGCCTGGGGCTGCTCCTCATGGGCCTGGTTCAATCGCTCTGGGCTTTCTATGTTGCCTGGGGCGTGATCCTGGGTACCGGCATGAACATCGGCCTGACCATTCCCATGGACAAGGCCATTTCCAACTGGTTCGTGAAAAAACGTGGGATCGCCCTGAGTGCCCGGGCTATTTTACAGGGCTTCGCCACCATGGCCGTGCTGCCCTTGATCGCCTGGTTGATCACCGTGATCGGTTGGCGCATGACCTGTGTGCTGGGAGGGATCGTCATGCTGGTGGTCGGGCTGCCCCTCCTCTTTTTCCATGTTAAACAACAGCGTCCCGAATTTTACGGCCTGCTGCCGGATGGGGCAACCGCAGCCGCAACGAAGATAAAAACCGGATGATCGACCGGGGCATCGATTATGCGGCTCATGCCGATGAATATGAATTCACTTTAAGGCAGGCCATGCGCACCCGGGCTTACTGGCTGTTCATCACCGCCTGGACCGTGGGCAACATGGCCATCATGCCCATGATGGTGCACTTTATCCCCTTCCTCACCGATATGGGCATCGACCCCGTGCGGGCGGCCTGGATGATGTCGCTTTCCAGTGCCCTGGCGATCCCCACCCGCCTCATCGCCGGTTACCTGACTGACCATGTCGGCAAAACCAAAATGCGCTTTATTGCCATCGGGACTTTTCTATTAGTCATCATGGGAATCACTGCCTATCAACTATTCCAGACCACGGCCATGGCCCAGGTTTTCCTGATCCTCTATTATGCCGGCTTCACCGCCACCATTCCCCTGTATACAGCGGTCGGCGCCCGTTACTTCGGGCGGAAAAGCATCGGTTCCATCCAGGGGATCAGCACCCTGATGATGATGCCCTTCGGCGTGATCGCTCCCATCATCGTGGGCGGGATATACGACCGCACCGGCAGTTATTCCATCGCTTTCAACCTCTGCATCGGTTTGCTTATCCTGGCCTCAATCATGATATTCTTCGCCCAACCCCCCAAGCCGCCGGCGTGTTTCGGATATCAACAAGATCCTCTAGGCTAGACAGCCTGCCAGCCGAAATATCTAGACAAATTCAAAATTCTAAAAAAATCCCAAATACCATTCCTCACCCTAGCCCTCTCCAAAAATTTGGAGAGGGGACTCTATCATCAATGTAAATTAGAATATCCTGGTATAACAGGCATCCCGCCGGACGAAAAAACCTCTATATCTCCCCTTGGAAAGGGAAGAGGAACCGAGTCCCGATTCATACGGATTGGGTAGGTAGGAGACAATCCGTTCGACTGCGAGTCGACACTCATGTGGGACTATTTACCGGAAAATACCTTTAGCAAATCAAAACAACATGAAGCTAGTTTACACGGTTTGTTGAAACAACCTCAGGCACGGATTGAAGCTAAAAACGAAAACTCTAATATCTAAACTCAAAATCCTAAGAAAAATTCCAAAATACAAGTAACAAACAAATAACAAAAAATACGGTAGAAGATGTGTTCTAGTAATTACTTTATATAGTACCGGTGTTCTGGTAGTTTGTCAAGAGGGTCGGAAAAACCGTGAGGTGACATCCGTTTTTCTCCAGGAACTAAAACAGGAATTTTCAATGACTTCGATATTTACACCAGTTAACGAAAAATTCCCAATCTATAAATGAGTACTTTCGCATAATTTACATCCAGGGAAAATAAGATACAATGATGAATAACTGATCTCATAGATCAGTAATCCGGAAAAAGGTATTTATTCAAGGAGATAAGTGACGACCTACTCGAAAAAGAGAGCTGTGGAACTATTAAAGCTGGGAACCGGAAATCCCGGGGCGGTGTTCCGTGATGGACAGGAAGAGGCGATTCAGCATCTCGTTGAAGGAAAAGGGCGCCTGTTAGTGGTACAGAAAACGGGGTGGGGGAAAAGTTTCGTATATTTCATCGCTGCCAAGATGCTTCGAGAATCCGGAAGCGGCCCGGCCTTATTGGTTTCTCCGCTTTTATCATTAATGCGAAATCAGATAAAAGCAGCGGAGAAAATGGGCGTTAAGGCGGTGACCATAACTTCTGCGAATCCGGATGATTGGGAAAAGGTCGAAGCACAAATAACAAACGGCGAAGCCGATATTGTATTAATCTCGCCGGAACGTTTAGCAAATCAGCGTTTTCGTGAGAATGTTTTGGGTAATATTGCCGGTAAATTATCTTTACTTGTGATCGATGAGGCCCATTGTATATCTGATTGGGGACATGAATTCCGCCCGCAATATCGCCTTATCGAACGGATCATTCGCTTATTACCTCCGAATTTAAGGTTGTTGGGTACGACTGCAACGGCGAATGACCGGGTAATGAAAGACCTTGATGAAATACTCGGTCCGGGACTAACGGTGATGCGCGGCGATCTTAACCGTCCTTCGCTTAAGCTGCAAACGATAAAATTGCCAGGCAAAGCAGAACGAATGGCATGGTTAGCCGAACAAGTACCGGCAATTCCGGGACACGGAATTATTTACACACTAACAATCCTTGATGCTAATAGATTAGTGGATTGGCTGCAAACCAGGGGAATCCCGTTGAAAGCATATACCTCAGAATCACCAAACCGGGAAGAACTGGAGCAGGATTTACTGGAAAACAGGATAAAAGGACTAGTTGCTACCGTTGCCCTCGGGATGGGTTTTGATAAACCGGATCTGGCTTTTGTCATACATTATCAGTGTCCGGCCTCGGTAGTAGCCTATTACCAGCAAGTCGGCCGAGCCGGACGGGCGATCGATAAAGCCTATGGTGTATTACTCAGCGGAGAGGAAGACACCGATATTAATGATTACTTTATACAAAGTGCTTTTCCAACCCGGGATGAGGTGGATAAAGTACTCAAGGCCATAAATGCCTCTCCGCAAGGCCTTTCCATTTATGAGTTGATGGCAAGAATAAACCTGAGTATGGGGAGAATCGAGAAAACCTTGCTGCTATTGTCCCTGGAAACACCACCCCCAATCGTGAAAGAGGATTCGAAGTGGAAACTCACGATATCAGATTTATCGGATGGATTCTGGAAGCGAATAGAGCGGCTGACTTCTCTGCGCACATATGAAAAAAAGCGAATGCAGCAATATGTAGAACTGGAAACAGGCTATATGGAATTCCTGATCAAAGAACTGGACGGCGTTCCCGGACAGATCATCCCCCCGGATTTACCGGAATTGTCCGGAAACGTAAACAACCGGTTAGTTCAGGATGCCATTTCATTTCTGCGTAGATCCAGCTTAATTATTGAACCAAGAAAACAATGGCCTTCAGGCGGACTACCTCAATACGGACTTAAAGGGAAAATCGCCGAAAATCTGCAAGCTCAGCCGGGAAAAGCGCTTTGTATTTGGCGGGAAGCCGGTTGGGGTAAACTTGTTGCCAGTGGTAAATATGAAGACCATTATTTTGCGGATGAATTAGTAGCCGGCTGTGTACAATTGGTCAAAGAATGGAAGATCAAGCCTGATTGGGTCACCGGCATCCCTTCACTGCGTCATAAGGAATTAGTTCCGGATTTCGCGCAACGTGTAGCAACTCAACTTGGTATTCCTTATAAACGAATATTGATAAAGACCGAAGAACGGCCGGAACAAAAGACGATGCAAAACAGCACACAACAAGCAAGAAATATTGACGGTGCTCTGGACATTACCGTAAAATCGCTTCCGGAAGGCCGGGTATTACTGATTGACGATATGGTTGATTCACGTTGGACAATAACTATCGCGGCCTGGTTGCTGCGCTCAAAGGGAAGCGGGGAAGTATATCCTTTAGCCCTGGGTTTAACGGGACATGACTTATGATGATGAGCATTTCACAAAATACCCAGGCTATCTTATTATTGACTGCTCCGCTGCTATTTAGTCACAGTGAACGTTCGCAGGAAATCTTAACGCCGTGGGAATATAAAAAACTAGCCCGGTACTTAAGGGACAACGAAAAACAGCCAGCTGACCTATTGGCAGTGAATACCGATAGACTGATAGAAGATATCGGTAAGTTCCTGGCTGTCGAACGCATAAAAAGACTGCTTAACCGCGGTTTTTTATTAAGCCAGGTGATAGATAAGTGGCAGGCACGTTCCATCTGGGTAGTAAGTCGTGCCGATGACGAATATCCCAACCGGTTAAAAGAACGTTTAAAAGATGATTCTCCAGCCATCTTATATGGATGCGGAGAAGCGTCGGTCATGAACACCGGCGGTTTAGCGGTAGTCGGCTCGCGGCATATCGATACCGACACCATAAAATATACGGAAAACGTGGGTTGCCTGGCCGCCAGGGCCGGGATAACGATCGTATCGGGAGCCGCACGCGGCGTCGATCAGGCAGCGATGCGGGGGGCGCTGGAACACGGCGGAAAAGTAACCGGAGTGATGGCTGACAGCCTTGAGCGTGCTTCGGTAGAACGCCTGAACCGGGACGTTCTCCAGGACAAAAGACTGGTATTGATTTCCCCATACGATCCCGCAGCCGGGTTCAATGTGGGTAATGCGATGAAGCGGAATAAACTAATCTATGCGTTGGCGGAAGCATCGCTGGTAGTAAGCTCCGACTACAACAGTGGTGGTACCTGGGCTGGAGCGGTGGAACAACTGGACAAATTAAACTATATCCCGATGTATGTTCATATCAGTGAAAATAGCGGTAAAGGTTTACGAGCGCTTAAAGATAAGGGAGCATTTGCCTGGCCTGAACCGGCTACTCACGAAGCACTTTCTAAAATACTGGCGAACAAACCCTATAATACTAAGGAAAGACTTCAGGAAAGGCTACCCCTGACAATATCGGAACAAGCCGAGAGATATGATAGGGGTTTTTGAAGAAACAACCTCAGGCACGGATTGAGGCTGGAACCGATATTCAGTTGTTAAAGTACCGAGGCAACCAGGAAGAGCGGTCAAGATCCGGTATAGCCCTCCGGCAAGGGATTTTGTTTTTCCATCATATCAGCCAAATTAATAAGCATAGAAGCCGGGGCATTCCGGAACATCTGCTGGATAGTACGGCGGTATTTGGTCAGATCACGGTCGACGCGGTGGAGGACCTTGGCGTTGGTCTTGATACAGGCATTGATGATGGTGATGAAACGAGCGATGATGCCGGGATTAACGGACGGATCAAGAGCTAAGGAAGTGACGCGGAGCTTAAGCAGCTTGATCTCAGCATCGAGGTTATCCAGTTCGATGCCGCCGCGGTCATAGCGTTCCTTTTCCTCTTCGGTGAGGGAGTCATAATAGAAGAAGTTATCCTTGTTACGGATACGGGGGGACGAAGGGGACGGAGTAGGCTGGCCTGATTGATTGGACTGATTGGTGATTTCACTCATTGCTTTTCTCCTTACGCTTAAATCCTCATCCTAACCTTCTCCAGTAATTTGGAGAAGGAACTCTATGCTCAACGCTATTTTTGATAACAACTATTAACGGGAGTAGAAGACTTGTTCGAATATTTACGCTAGATAGTACCAGTGTTCTATGAATTTGTCAAGGGGTATTTTGGAAATATTTGAATAAGGTCAGATATTAACAAAATAGTTTGTCTAAAGTAAAAACGCCTTTGCCTTTAGGCAAATCGCATTTGGAGATCGATTACACCGGGTTGTGATTTTTGAATCACTGGCGCGCCTGGAGGGATTCGAACCCACGACCACCGGTTCCGAAGTCTATAAATAGCCTTGTTTTTTGCTTGTTTTGAAGCTAACTTGTTGTTTTGTGTTTATTCCTGTTTTAGCTTCGAAAACTTCTACTTTGAGTCCCATTTTCAAAACTATTAGTGCCAAATTAGTGCCACTAGCCTATGGTCATTAGATATATACAATAGATTTACGATTATTCCACCGTAAGTATAAGATCAATTACTCTATATATTGTCGTAACGAAAGCTGGAGGACATTTTTGTGATTTTGGTCTATCTTTACTAGAGGCTCTTTTTACTGCTATTTTTACTTTTTCTAGCGAAAATCGATTTACCTGAATATCTCCCTTTTCATAATCAGGTAAATGTTTCTTTAGACGATTCATTAGCTCTTCATCGTTACTAATACCATCTCCATTTTCAAAGTGTAAGAGAAGCCAATACTCAAATTTTGGATTGCTTACAGCGATGCCTCTTTTTTCATCCTCTAGTGCCCAGGAATACAATATTTCAATTGTTTCCTTTTTTCTGCCGTCATGATCAATCACAATCCACGCTTTATCTTTTTTTCTCAACGGACGGTATTTTTTCAATGTACTTTTTATTCTCTCGAGTACATCTTCTGGTGAAGATTGCTTATTTGTTCTTAGTATTTTTAGTGCAACAGGTCTATCACGAAATATTTCCATACCGAAATATTGTGGTTCCGTTTGTCTTCCTTCAGTTGCTATAAGGAAAACGGGTCTATACTCTCTTATTTCAACTCTTCTTCTAAAAGATCGCCGTTTACTAGTTTTCATTTTAGATTCGCGGAACTCCGCCCAGTCGTCCTTGTAAGTAGCTTTTTAATATATCTTTGTCATATCTAATCCCTTTATATTCATTTAAAGGAATAATCGATGAGATTCCAGAGCTATCCTTCTCTATGACATACATCTCATCACGTCTTAGGATATCTTGATCCATCAATAATAAATCATGAGTCGTAAAAATTATTTGATTTAAAGATTTTTGAGTTCTTTCGGTTAAAAACTGCTCAAGTAAACGACGTAGTAACAAGTGGTGGATACTTCGATCAATTTCATCAATTATATATGTCATTGGAAGTCCAACAAACGCTGGTAGTAAATCTAGTAACCTTTGAGTTCCATCTGATTCTTGAGCCAGTTTAAATGGTATTTGTGTACCGTCATCGCTTTCATGCATGGTAATAACCTTACCAATTTCATTAATACCATCTTCTTCATGAAATACAAAACGTTCATCTGAAAATTTTTCTATCACTTTCGCCCAATTTTTTCTTTCTTTATATGGCTTTTCTTTGTCTTCTGTAAATGGTTCTTCTTTAAGAGCTTTTAGCCCTGTATCCATTTGTAGAAGTTTTTCATTCAGTGGTTTAAATAGAGGACTCTTCTCATCTAAATATAGCCTTAACCCTGAAAACTTACTATCTGGTCTAATTATTCTTAGACTATTTTTGAACCAATTATATATATCTCTAAATTCAGTGTTATTCTGTTCAGCACAGTTTGTAATGAATAATTGGTTTTCACGGGTACCTTTACTAATGAATCCAAGTTGAGGATCTTTCGTAATTACATCACCCGTTATCGACTGATTTTTACGTTGGAAAACTAATGACTCACTTGTCCTGTTAATGAGTGTTAAATTTTCTTCAACAATCCGTTCTTTAGTAGCAGAGAACATATACTCATAAACTTGATCTTTTACTACAAACTCAAACCAAAAACTAGATGGCTGATTAATTCTTTCCTTGCACAATATAAATGGTTCTACATCTATATCGGTATCTTTCTCTGTTCCTTTTACTATTACTCTTTTAGCAAATGCAAGAGCTTCGCATAACTTTGATTTTCCTGATGCATTTGCCCCATAAATTGCTAATACTGGTAAAATTCGAATGTTATAACTTTTTATATCTTTTAACCTATCTCGATGAGTTCTTTGTCTTCCTGCTATTGCAGAAATTGTTACTTTATTCTTAAAAGAAGCCCAGTTTTCAACTGAAAAAGATAATAACATTTAGTTCTCCAAAGAGATATTTTCTCCTCTTAGTACGAAATATTGACATATATTTACAAAATAATCAAGGATAATACGACATTTTCTCAATATCTAACATTATTCTTGGTAGATATTTATGGTACGTATTCAATCCAATAGTTCTTCCAAAATATTAACCCTCCTATCCCGAAGATACATAAAGATTAGCGCATGGCTACGGCTCATTCTGGCAAGGCAACCTTACGGCTTCGCTCGCTATCGCTCGTTACGACCTTGCCAGCGCCTTGCCGTGCGCTGTTGAGAACGTTGTCCTTCGGGGGAAAATATGTTGTTGGTATGTTGTCTTAGTCTTGGATAGTCTGGTAGAACAGTGATTGTTGTTGTCCGCCACGACGCTCTTCAAGATACTTTCTATAACAGGATCGACATTCACACTCGTTTGTTTCTTTATCATAAAACCACCAATCATTGGTTAATTTATGGCAACAGCGACAGGTGCCAAAACACTGCTCTTGAAATAATTCTTCGGGTATCTTTGGATGCATCAAGCCCCATGCTAAAGTATCCCTGGGGACTTCAACAATACGTTGTTCATGCAATTCCCTGGTATCTGTTGTATTACTATTCATTCTTTGGATGATTTCTGCTTTAGTTCGTTGTCTTTTCATTTTTATTCTCTTTAGTCAGCATTAGACTTACTAAATCTTCTGTACCAATTAAGGTCTCGTATCCACCCATATCGTTAGTTATGAAATATGCAGCTTTTATCCTATCTAAACCACGCTTGAATACCCATTCGGGAACGCGTTTATCAGAGTAATCAGGTAGCACATAGTCTCTTGATAACGAGTAAAGCCTTGTTTTGTTGATCCAAATGTATGACAAAGCTAACTCAGACCACCCTTCAAGCTTTGATATGTACTTACAGACATAAGAAACCGGAGACATTGAGTCTCTAGTCTTCACATCAACTGAATTTGGCGCTTGTCCCCATGTCTCAGTAAGGAAATCGAGTGGAGCCAACCATCTTAAATGGGGAAATACCAGGTGGACATGGGGATAACCTGTCCCTTTCTGTGCTTCGATTACTGCCAGGAACGTTGCTTTAGGCATCCCGTGACGTATCCGCCAACGGTTAACTCTCGATATAAACTCACGCCGAAATAAACCGACTAACTGCCATGCATCATAACGACAGATTTTCTTTGGATCGAAGGTAAGTGAAAGTAGTAAACCAGGGCAGTTAAACCACTTACCAAGCCGTTTGAAAATCCTCGCTTTTATCCTTTTACGACCATTTGGGAAATACCTGGATGCATCTGATGGTTTTATTAACTTTGCCGTCTTCTGATCAGCTAAGCTCTCTATTAGTACCCGCTTATCTACTAATTTCTCACAATAAAACCTGAATGCTGCTTGTTGCTCTTTTTCTGAGACGTCAATACTTGTTTCATTTATCTTGTCCGCATTAACTGTTATGGGGATAAACCCAGAGGATTGCGGGCTATCGCCCGCCGACGTCGTATTCAGTTGTTCAACTCTTTCTATTACTGCGCCAATGCGAATTGCTTCTTGAACTAATGGAGATAGATATTCATTTTCTATATTCATTGTCTGATATCCTCCGTCTGGGCGACGGGGCGGGATACCCCGCCTCCGTCCACCCACCACCCTACCCCTCCACATCTCCTGATAGTAATCGTTCAAGGGCTTTTACCGGTATCAAATACCTGTCGCCCAATTTTACTGAGTAGATTTTTTTTGCCCTTACTTGGCGATAAGCTAGGTTAACTGATATACCCAATGCCTTGGATAATTCAGTTACTGACATTACTTTTTTATCCGCATCCATCCTTAACTACCCCCTATTGACTACTAGTTGATTTAGGTATATCCTGATGCTAAAGAATATTATTTACTATGTAAAGGATTAGTAATTTATATTTATAGGATTAGTAAGGATTAGTTATGGAAAAACAAAAACTTAAACGACAAAGACGTGCGAAAACCATGTCGTCCAACATAAAACGTCTTATTGCCGAGATATCTATTTCAAATGATAAAAATCGTGAAGACCTTGCTGAAGAACTGCTTAATCAAATCAAAACTAAATACCCAAATGAAATACCTCCAACTACAGAAACAATAGTTAAACTAATCTCGAAATATCGGAATCACAGTAGAACGCCTCTGGATAGACCTTGGAATTTAGGAGAACTTGATGAATTCCCTGATTTAACCTTTGATTCGGAATCAATAAACCGGATTTTCGAAGTCAAGGCATACATGCGAAAAGTGGGTAATGTTATCCCTCTCACTTTTCGTCAAGCTAAGTGGATTTCTAGACTACACCGAATTAAGGTAAAAAAAACCAATTACATTCCTTATCTCCAATTCGCTTCATTTACTTATGCAAATTATGAAATCATGTGTGAAATGGCAGACACATCTATAGATACTCACAAACTCGATGCTTGTCTACTTGATATAAATGCTTTTATAGCCGTATCTCAAGAATTACAGCAACATGAACTCAGTAATAAGGCATTCAAGAAAGGTTTTTACTTTAATATAAATCGTTATTACTCCGAGACTGAAGAGGTGATCTAATATGAGAGGAACAATAATAAAACGAGGAAACGCTTATCGCATTAAAGTATCTTTAGGTAAAGACCCAACTACTGGAAAATACATATCCCATTATGAAACAGTTCAAGGGAACAAAAAAGACGCTGAAAAACGTCTTAACGATGTAATCCATCAACATGAAAATGGAACTTTCGTGAAACCAGGTAAAGCTACTGTTGCGGAATATCTCTCTCAATGGCTTAAAAACTATGCTTCCGTTAACTTAGCACCTCACACAGTCGAAGGCTATGAATCTATAATCAATCGTCATCTCATACCTAACCTAGGGAATATTCTGTTAACACAATTAAGACCCGAAGTTATCCAATCTTACATTAGTGAAAAACTTTCGAAGGGACGGATAAACTATGAAGGAGGTCTCAGCTCAAGGACGGTTAGACACCATATTGTTTGCCTACATACAGCCCTTCAAAATGCAGTAAAAATGGGACTCCTATTTCGTAATCCTGTAGATGCTATAACTATCCCCAAATCATCCAGACACGAAATTCAGACTATGAATGAGAACGATATACATAAATTTCTCGAAGTCGCACATAATACACAATATTATGCTCTCTTTTATACTGCTATATTCACCGGTATGCGCCGAAGTGAGTTATTGGCTCTTCGATGGCAGGATGTTGATTTACTACTTCTTCAATGTTCTATTAATAGATCACTACATCAAATAAAGGGCGGGAAAATCGTCTTCAGACAACCCAAGACTGATAAAAGTAGGAGACTTATTGCGCTTTCTCCATCCTTATCTCGATTATTACAGGAATATCGAACATCTCAGGATATTCTAAGAGAGTCTTTAGATTACCCTAGACTTAGCGAGAGCGACCTTGTTTTTTGTCATCATGACGGAAAGCCTTTTTTACCAAATACTGTAAGTCACAATTGGGAGAAACTCGTTCGGAAAGCTGGTTTAAGTCATATCAGGTTACATGATGCTCGCCATACCCACGCATCGTTAATGCTAAAACAAGGCATTCACCCTAAAATTGTCCAAGAAAGATTAGGGCATTCCAGCATCCAAATAACGCTTGATACTTATAGTCATGTTGCACCAGGATTGCAACAAGCAGCCGCTAACAAATTTGATGAAATTGTCCTTATTTTACCCAATAATATTCAGGCTTCATCAAGGTAATAATAAAAAAAAGGAGTACGTTGTGCAGAGTTATTGGTTTGTTACTCAAGACCCTAAAGTGCTCGAATACGATTCTCCTGGCATATGGGTACACCCCAGATTTAAAAGTTCTCACCTTAACCTCCCTATTAATCCAAGGGATTGGGTGGCAATCTATGAGCCCAATCAAGATAGGTTAAAAACGAGAAGCGATGGAGCTAAAGCAATCGTTGCATTAGCTCAGATCACTACACTACTCGATCCTTGGAAACAGGAGGAGGATAGTTTTTGGAAAATAGCCAACGCCAAGATTGTCTACAAAAACGAAAAAGCAGTACCATCAAAGACTGCAATTCAAATATTAACTGAAGACGACACGATAAAAGGAAGCAGTATTGGTTGGTATCTCAATCGAATGTATTCGGGGAGAATTACTAATATTGGACCTGATAAGTTTAATAGGATTGCAAGGCTATTTTCGACTGAGGCTTTTGACGAAAATAGTTATCAAGAAGAAATTGAACGAGTAAATCCAATTCCGAATGCTCCAGAGACTCCCCAAGATCCTCAATATTCTCAACACCAAGGTCATAAGGAACTAAATAAAGACGCTTCTTTAGCAAAATACTGTTTAATTAAAGCTAATTATCATTGTGAAATCAATTCTCACCATGAATCATTTATATCTCAGGTAACCAAACATAATTATGTCGAAGCACATCACCTAGTACCCTTAAAATCGCAACTTGATTTTAAAAAGGCTCTTGATAATCGCGCGAATATCATCTCACTATGTCCCAACTGTCATAGATTACTACATCACGCAACCTTCCAAGAAAAGAAACCTTTATTGGAAAAGTTATTCAACAAAGAAAAAGAAGATGACTTAACTAAATTAGGAACCCCAATAACCCTCGAAGGACTATACAAGCTTTATTTAGTGCCAAATTAGTGCCATTCAATAAAAAAGACCTTTACTGTTCTATGAGTAAAGGTCTTTTTTAGCTTCAACATCTGGTGCGCCTGGAGGGATTCGAACCCACGACCACCGGTTCCGAAGACCGATGCTCTATCCACTGAGCTACAGGCGCATATATGGCTGGGATTTATTTACTATAAATCCCGTAGTTATTATATCACGGTCAAAGCACGGCGCTTTTTTCTTCCAGTTTGCCCCGCTCATGGGCGATCAGGTAACGCAGTGCCAGGAGTATAATCCCGTTCATGAACAACCCCACCAACGCCAGCAACTGCTGTTCGTAGAAGGCGAAGACCTGGGTGAAAAAGATGGAGACCAGGATGGACAAGCGGAACAGCCGGTACCCCTGCAGCCTTGAGTGTGCCATGGTCAACAGCCCCATGATGATGAGTACCCCCGAGACCCCCGGGAAGATGAACTGGGCATAGTCCAGGAAGGACCGCGGCAGATCCTTGAGATTGGCCAGCACCCCCCAACTTATCAGGATGGAGACGATGACCATCCCCACCGACACCGCCACATTCAGGTATTTTATGCGGGCGCTTCGCGACCACACCAGCCCCACCAGAAGGGCGATGCCCGTCACCATCCACAACACCAACCCCAGCGACCACTCCACTACCCCTACTACAGCATACAACGAGGTCACCGAGGTGAAGGCGAACAAGACTACGATCATCCCGCTAAACCACCACTTCGTACTCGCCTGGTCGTACAATTTGTCGATCACTTCGTGAATCTCTTCCATCAGCCGCCACCGGGAATGATTCGTCTCCCTGGTCTCACGGATGATGATTCCCAGGTTTTCCCGCACCGGCCCCGGGGGGCAGTTCGCCAGTAATTCCACGGCTTGTGATTTAGTATCCCGGTCCAACCCCGCCAGGCTGCCCTGCATGGCTATGTCGAAGGCATTCGCCAGGCTTTGTTCGGTTGACAGCGGCTGCCTCCGCCTGATCGTATGGATGACCAGGAAGATGACCACGAAGATCACGTATATCAGGGCGATAGTAGGCTGAAAGAAATAATCATTGTCCTTCGTGATGAATTTACCCAGTTCATCGATAAAAGCCCCGAACCCTACCCCACCTACGATGGCGGCGACGGTCTGCGCCCGCCGGTTCAACGTCCCGAACAGTATCAGCAACGCTGCCAGCATGAACAGCCCGCCCCAGGTCAGGTGGGCGATGTGCAGCGGCCCGAAGGCAAGCTGTCCGTATCCGGTCGCCAACAAGTACAACCGGATCGCCAGTACCGCCGCCACCGCCGAGACGAAGAAGTCCTCCAACAGGCTTCCCGCATAGATGCTGCGTACAAATATCGGCTCCCGGTCCAGGTAGCCGCTTATCCTGTCCCAGATCTTCATGGCTGTCTCTTACTAATATTTCTATTTCGAATTAACATAGTACTTAAGTTATGCCCTTATAGCTTACCATCCGATGCCCTTTTTGCCCAAACTACCCCTGTCCCGATACTGGACAAGGGCTGGTTGATGTTATACACTTTGGCAGTATCGGCTGCTGATTTTGGTCCGACCGGTCCCACCGGACTTGCACTACCGAATTGACGGATATTCGCACCTGACAGGAGAGGCAAGGAATACGGGCATGAATGGTTGGCTAGACCCCGAGGCAGTGAATAACCCGCCGGATGACACGGAATGGCAGGATACTATTCACCTTCTCAAACTGGTCCAGGATGATTATACCGGCGCCCGCCGGCAGCTTGAGCAAGTCAGCCAAACACTGGCGGAAAGAGAAGCCCTGGTTAATGAACGCCTTCAATATGCCCTGATGGGGGCTCCCGGACAACGGACCATGTGCCTGGTCCCTTACCGCATCGGTGCCGGTAACGCCGTCCTGGGACAAGCGACTCTCGGCGGAACATATATCCCCCGTCCGGCAGCACTGCCTAAAAAACACACTTTACAGGTACGGTGTCTGGGTAAATTCACCCTGACCTGCAACGGCAAGACAGTTAATAAGTGGCAAAGTGTAAAAGCAAAAGCTCTCTTCCAATACCTGATGACCCGGCCCCGGGAACCTATTGCCAAAGAAGCCTTGATGGAAATATTGTGGCCGGACTGCGACCCGCAATCAGCCAACAATAACCTGAAATCGGCCATTCACGGCCTGCGGCGTACCCTGGAGCAACTGCCGGGTGACGATACCTTAAACCCGGTGATCTTCGTCCAGGGCAGCTATATGGTCGACCCGGAAGTCGACCTGTGGCTGGACATTGAAGACTTTGAAAAACACTGGACTGCCGGCCGCCGCCTGGAAAAAGACGGCCGGATAATCGAAGCCGTGCACGAGTTCGAAGCCGGCGAACAACTTTACCAGGGCGATTACCTCCAGGATGAATTATATGAAGAATGGACCTTGCTGCGACGGGAAGCCCTGCGTGATGTTTATATGGCCATTCTATCCCGGCTGGCCGATCATGTCCTCCTTGAGAAAGACTTTTTAGGATGCATCGGCTACTGCCAGAAGATATTAGGGAAAGACCCTTGCCGTGAAGATGCCTACCGGAAATTGATGCAGTCTTACAGCCGCCTGGGACAACGCAACCGGGCGATGCGCTGGTACGAGATCTGCCGGCAGATCGTCAAAACCGAGCTCAATACCACGCCCGACCAGGAGACCGAAAGCCTGTACCGGCAACTCCTGGATAACCAACCTGTGTAACCGCTGAGTCAGGACTTGAGGCGGGTGGGTCCGAGACCCACCCCTACGAAACCGCATTCCTTATCGGAAATAATCAGTAATGTCCTAAATCAGGAAAAATCCTCGATATTAACCGGAAATTTACTGCCCATTTACCGGCCCGTGTTACCATCACCTTGCTGTCAGTTCCCGGTCAGCCGGTTAACTGTCCCATTTTATAGCAAAAGGGAGAGCAGGTATTCATGGCGGTAACTGAAATCACGGGCTTTCGTAATCCCGGCCCATACCAGACGAGTGTCGACCATATCCTCGACGAATTGAACCTGATCGCTTTCAGGCTTCATTCGTGGGCGAGTATTTTACGGCGTGGTGAAAATCCCAACGAAAACGATAAATTTAAAGGCCTGTATATTTCGGATAAGGAAATCGATGCCATTCTGGAAAATCCGAACCGCCTGCAATTCGCCCTGCCACCATATCAGAAAGGTTTCTCCTCCGCCTCGTTTAATGCGCGGCTGGAACAGATCCAGATTAATATTGCTGCCCGGAAGGTTGAGGCTGAACAACGCGGCCTCAGGCTTCGCCTGGACTTCTTAACCAGGCAAATCAGCCTTTCCCGGTTTGAGGTTGATACCCTGTTGGTCTGCCTCCTGCCTGAAATCGACTTGAGATACCAAAAACTATACGCCTATCTCCAGGACGATATTACCCGGAAGAGCCCCATGGTTGATTTCGTGCTGCATTTACTATGCGACTCCCCGCAGCAGACATTCGAGGCAGGTAAATACTTCTCCCCGGCATCTCCGTTAATAAAGTACCGTTTACTTCATTTCGACAACAGCCACGCCGCCGGTACCCCGGTATTACTGGCAAGGCCGCTCAAGTTGGATGAACGTATCTGTAATTTTCTGATGGGAGAAGACCGGGTAGATTCACACCTGACACGGGCAGTCAATGTCATTAAGCCGGAAGAGAAACTGGAGGAAGCGGTTTTACCCGGAGACACGAAGGACCGCCTGCTTGCACTCACGCACCACTACCAGGGTTCGCCACTGGTCTGCTGCCTATCGGGCCCGCCGGGCACCGGTAAAAGGGACACCGCCGAAGCGATATGTGCGACCATGGGGATACCGATGCTGGTGGTAGATACTAAAAGCCTGGCTGGTGACGAAACAATTGCGGAAACCGCGGCTCCGCTTATCTTCCGTGAAGGTATTCTCCATAACGCCGCGATTTATCTGGAGAATCTCAATCCCTTACCCACAGAAGGCAGCGGAGGCAAACAGGTATTTCAACAGGTTGCTTACGAGCTTCTAGCTTACCCGGGGTGGGTAATCATCGCCTCTGAAAAGGGATGGCGGCCGGGAAAAAGTCTTGGAAAGAAACCATTTATCGATATCGAATTGTCCCCGGCAACGTTTGCCGAGAGAAAAAATTCCTGGGAAAAGAGTATCCGGGGCGAGACACAGATCGCCCCGGATATCGACCTGGGCGACCTGGCCGGTAAGTTCCGTTTCGGCAGCGACCAGATCAAGCAAGCCGTCGCCATTGCCGCCAACCTGGCCCGGTGGCGCGATCCGGATACCGTCGAAATTACCGGAGAAGACCTTTATGATGCTTGCCGTAAATTATCACGCGATACCTTGATAACCCTGGCCCGGCAAATAGTACCTTCATACCACTGGGCAGACATCGTGCTGCCGAAAGACCAGATGGAACAACTACATGAGATTTGCTTTTATGTTCAACATTACCAGACTGTTTACGGCGATTGGGGATTCGGCCGTAAAATATCCCTCGGCAAAGGTTTAAACGCCCTTTTCGCCGGGGCTTCCGGTACCGGCAAGACGATGTCTGCCGATGTCATTGCCAATTCCCTGAAAATAGACCTGTACAAGATAGACCTTTCTGCTATCGTCAGCAAGTATATCGGGGAAACGGAAAAGAACCTGGACCAGATCTTCCGGGAAGGCCAGGCCGCGAACGCCATCCTCTTTTTCGACGAAGCCGATGCCCTGTTCGGGAAGCGTTCCGAGGTACGTGATTCCCACGACCGTTATGCCAACATCGAAATCGCCTATCTGCTCCAGAAGATGGATGAATACGAAGGCGTGGTTATCCTGGCAACCAACCTGCGTAATAATATCGACGAAGCCTTTGCCCGCCGGATGCATTTCACCATTGAGTTTCCCATACCGGAGGAAGCCGACCGCCTGCGTATCTGGCAAAGTATTTTTCCCCGGGAAATGCCGGTAGGTAAAGAGGTTGACCTTAGCTTCATGGCCAGGCAATTTAAGATTACCGGCGGCAATATCAAAAATATCGCCGTCAGTGCAGCCTTTCTGGCCGCCCAGGACGGCCGGATGTTGAAAATGGAAAATCTGATCCATGCCACGAAACGGGAGTACCAGAAAATCGGTAAACTCTGCACGCAAATCGATTTTGCCCAATATTTCGATCTAGTCAAAGGCTAAAGACTAAAGACTAAAGGCTGAAAAGGTGGGAAAGGAAATGCGAAGTAAACGCATTGACCGTAAACAAGCAGATGAAGCCGAGCGCAAGCTAAGAAAGCAGACGGCCGGGCAAGACAGCAACCAGATTGAAGAGACCGGGGAAGCCTCTTTAGATACCGCTGCCAGCCTTGCAGCCGGCAGCCATACGGCCATGCTGGCCGGGGCACAAACGGATGGCGAGCGGCAGTCGTTGACGGCGCAACTGCAGCAGACGCACGGCAATGCCTATGTGCAACGCCTGGTCGATGCCCTGCCCATTCAAGCTAAACTGACAGTCAATCCCCCGGGAGATAAATATGAGCAGGAAGCCGACCGTGTGGCTAACATAGTGACGTCAGCTCCGGTCACACAAAGGCAGGAAGCACCTGAAGAAGAGGAGTTGATCCAAGGGAAGCTACAGCGGCAGGAAATACCCGAGGAAGAGGAAATCCAGGCTAAATTACAGAGGCAGGGAACACCTGATGAAGAAGAGGAGTTGATCCAAGGCAAACTTCAGAGACAAGAAATCCCTGAAGAGGAGGAGATTCAGGCAAAACTGCAGCGGCAGGCAGCGGCCGAAGTCCCCGAAGTGACGGGGGATATCGAACAGGAAATTACCCGCCGTAAAGGCAACGGCCAGCCCTTAAGTGAAGACACCCGTACCACCCTCGAACCACAACTGGGATACAACCTGTCCGGCGTCCGTGTCCACAATGATACCGGGGCAAACCGGTTATCCCGCCAGTTGGAAGCCGAAGCTTTTACTACAGGAAACGATATTTTCTTTAGAGACGGTGCTTATGAGCCGAATACCAGCGAGGGTAAGAAACTCATCGCCCACGAATTGACCCACGTTATTCAGCAGTCCGGTTTGAATCCGGCTGTGCAACGGGATGTGCCTTCAGCTATCGAAGTTGAAGGCTCGCTTTCCCGTGCCGGAGTAAGGCCGGATTTCCCGCCTATCTGGGCGCAACTTAGGGAGCAGGCCGATGCGGCCAGCTATATGTCATTCGAGCGGTGGCAAAGAGTAACTCAGGATGAGTCTCAAGCTGAAGCTCTGTTCGGACAGGGATTGAACCTGGCCTGGGGCCAGGTACGTAATCAATTTTTAACCTACTTGATCGGCTCCGCCGCTACGGGTGTTGCCGGAAATTTACTGCGGATCATTCCCCAGATTGACGAAGCCCTCGATGAGGCAAGCTGGGAGAGGGATATGGATTACCGCAGGATGCGGATTTATGGCTGGCTGCTTAAGCAACTCGCCATGGCCTGTGCATCGGCGGAACGAGGGTACCAGATTGAAGGTTGGGATTCAGGAGTACAACAGATTTTCACGATGCTGGTCACGCAGACAGTGAACTACCAGACATGGATGGAAAGTGATGATGCCCTTGAATTCCGCAGGCGTGCCGCCGCAGCCCAGGGCCCGGCCGGAGAATACGGAGGCTATTACTCCAGGTAACAAAAAGGAGACTGATATGGGGACTCAGAATAGGTCCGTTAAAGGTACTGATAGTAATAAGGAAGAAACCCGGCGAAAGCAGACACAGGAACCGGATGTTCAAAATAACGATACCGGCGCGATGAATATGGATATTACACCCGGGATACATGACCATGCTGCCATACTCTCCCGGATGCAGTCCGATGAACAGCGGGCACACCTGACACTCCAGTTGCAACGTTCCTACGGCAATTCGTACGTCCAGCACATTCTTAACACAGCAGGCGGCCCAACGGAACAGATTATATCCAGGAATACCCCTTTAAGACCGACAGCACCACCACCCGGCACCCAGGAACAAGAGCAGATCGAAACCAGCAATATTCCCCCGGCTCCGGCCCCACCTCGTGCCGCCAGGCCGGGTTCCGCGCAACAATCAGCCGCTGAACAAATCGAGTCCAGCAATGTACAACCGGTACCTCCGGCTCCTGCTACGGCACCGGGGACTGCCAGACCTGGATCTTCCCAATCATCGGCAGCGGAGCAAATCGAGTCGAGCAACGTTCAACCTGTACCCCCGGCGCCTGCTACGGTACCGGGAACCGCCGGCCCTGCGGCAGAACAACAAGTCACCCCGGGAACGGCGGCTGCACCGGAAGTTGCCGGTGCGGCACCGGGCATCGCCGCTCCACTCAGCCCTGCTCAGTCTGCCATTCGGGCCGTCTGGGATTCCAATGTAGTCGAATCAGTCCGCAGTGTCCACACAACTTTAACGGGAAACGAACCTGATAATGAGAAAGCCAGAATATCTCTGGATCATATCCGCCGGGCACAGGATATTTTGCTTTCGACACGGCCCTCCTACGAAAGTAATTTTGAAACATTTTCTCTCTTTAATTACGCAGCTTCTACCCTGGAGACGCTATTCGGCACCATCGCCCCTTATAACCAGGAAGGCGTATCACTTGAATATATTGCTGATTTGATCGACCCGTCACGCGAAGGTTCGCGGTTCTCGATTTTTACTCAGGTTAGAGACCAGTTGTAGCCCGAATCAATACTGAAACACATTATTTGGTGAGTGAAATGTTACAAATAGTTAATCAGGCATTAGCCGGTGAATACCGGACGCCCTGTTCTAAAAGGGGGAGAAAAAGATGGTAGTACACGCCAGCGACCGTCAGATCGAGACCAGGGAAATCCTGGACGGCTTCCTTTATTCGTACCGACAGTTGGATACCAACTCGGTGAAGCTCTTCGAAGCCTCGGCCAGTCTTTATGCCCTGATCGAACTGCTTACCGCCAAGGGATTGATCAGCCGGGATGAACTCGACCAGTACAAAAAAGCGGTTAAAGAACAACTGAATGCCAGCTTTAAGGAAGCCCAAATCGGGGTCCGGGTGCGGCGGGATGAGATCAATAAGTATGACTTATCGACAGCGGTTAACGTAGATTGTGCTGAACGGATACATCTTTGCCACGGCGCCTGCTGCAGCTTCGAATATCCTTTGACCATGCAGGATATCAAGGAAGGCGTCCGCTGGAGCCTCGGCCGTCCCTTCATGAACGCCCACGGAAGCGACGGTTACTGCGTGCACTGGCAGCACGACTGTGCCCGCTGCAGCATTTATGAGAGCCGTCCCGTCGTATGCCGGCAATACGATTGCAGCCATGATCCCCGGGTCTGGCTGGACTTCGACAAAATGATAATCAACCCGGATCTGTTTAAGAAAACGACCAACTTGCCGGAGGGAAATCATATCAACTAAGGCCCATCCACTATTCTGTGTGATGCGGGGTGAAAACTGATGATTACTGATTTAGACGAGACCATTAAAAAAATCCTCACCGACATGGGGAAAATAGACCACGGCGAAATTGATATCAGTTTCGATCCGCCCGACCGTGACTGGTCGGCAACCCTGGGTAATAAACCGACGGTGAACCTGTATCTCTACGACATACGGGAAAACCACGAACTGCGCGGGACGGAATGGTACGTCGAAAAAAACGCGAATAACACCGCGACCAGGAGAAAGAATGCCAAAAGGATAAACCTGTCTTACATGGTAACCGTTTGGACAAAAAATACGGATGATCAGCACAGCCTTCTCTGGCGTGTGTTGCATACCTTGATCCGTTATCCGATTATTCCGCCCGAGTTGTTGATGGGTACTCTCAAAGAACAGGAATACCCCGTCATCACCAGCGCGGCCCAGCCTGATGGACTGTTCGGTAATCCGGCGGACTTCTGGGCGGCCCTCGATAATCAGATAAAACCGTCTTTCAACTATGTAATCACCCTGCCGATGGACCTGGATATCGCCTTCACGAGTGCCGTTGCCAGGACCAGGAAACTATCCACGAAGAGGCCGGATACCGAAGCCGAAGAGATGACCGGTATCTCCGGGGTAGTCCACCTGAAAGGCAAAGCGGAGAGTATTATCGCCAATGCGACGATCGTAGCAAAAGAAGCCGGCATGAGTTGTAAGACGAACGATCAGGGTCAATATGCTTTCTCCCGTATCCCGGGAGGTAAACAGACATTAGAAGTCTTGATTCCTGATAAACCAGCGAAAACATTTGAGATAGTGGTCCCAGGTCCAGGTTATGACCTTGAAATATAAAAATTTTAATTATTTTCCGATTAAAAGGGGGTGGTAGATGATCTGATTGTCAGGCATAAATGTAGCAAGCGGTTGTCCATGAGGGCCGGCGTGGCACAACCTTAATGTAGTCCGGCTCCAGTATAGAAAAAGGAGATGGCATTATGTCACCAGAATACCTTTCTCCTGGCGTATATGTCGAGGAGATAGACCGGGGTTCGAAGCCGATTGAAGGCGCCGGGACCGCCTGCGCTGCTTTTGTCGGTTTCGCGGAAGATGGTCCGGTCAACCAACCTACGTTCGTGGCGAACTGGACCGAATTCGTGAAAAACTTCGGTGGTTTTATCAAAGGCGGTTATTTAGCACCTGCGGTTTACGGCTACTTCCAGAACGGCGGCGGCCGCTGCTATGTAAGCAGGCTGCCGGGTGGCGAAGCGAAAGGAGGCGAAGCGAAAGCAGTTGCCGCTTTACCCAGTAGTGCAAAACCGGAGTTGGAGAGTCTATCCATCTCGGCGCTCGAAGCCGGAGCCGCCGGGGCTGAACTGACGGTCGAAATCGTCAAACCGGGTGGTGAGGGCACGGAAGAACAGTTTAACCTGATCGTCCGGAAGGGCAAGTCCGAGGTTGAAAAATTCGATAACCTCACTCTGAAAAAAGGAAAAGCCGCCCGTAATGTCCTGGATATCGTCAATAAAGAATCGAAAGTCATTCATGTCGTTGAAAAAGAATCAACTCTGAGTATCGTTGAAAGATTACCGGCCCCCGGAACATATAACCTGGCACTGTCGGCAGCCGGGACCACGGCCCTCGCCAAGTTATCTTCAAACGAGGTGATAGGCGATGCTGCTGCCCGGACCGGCCTTTCCGGCCTGGAAATCGCAGATGACGTTACCATGGTCTGCTGCCCGGACCTCATGGCTATGTATCAAGCCGGATATCTCTCCATGGATGCTGTTAAAGGCGTCCAGTTAGCCATGATCGCCCATTGTGAAAATCTGAAAGACCGTTTTGCTATTCTTGACTGTCCTCCCGCTTTAAATCCGCAGCAGGTCAAGGAATGGCGGATGAACACCGCCGGTTACGATACCAAGTACGGCGCAGTCTATTATCCCTGGATCAAAGTTGCTAATCCGCTGGGTGGCGATCCTATTTTAGTTCCGCCAAGCGGCTATATGGCCGGTATTTATGCCCGCAGCGATAACGAACGCGGCGTCCACAAAGCTCCGGCCAATGAAGTGATCAGGGGTGCCACGGGCGTGGAAATGCTGATCACCAAGAGTGAACAGGATATCCTCAACCCCATCGGCGTTAACTGCATCCGCACCTTCCCGGGCCGTGGTATTCGTGTTTGGGGTGCCAGGACGCTTTCCAGCGATGCTTCATGGCGCTATATCAACGTGCGGCGTCTCTTCAATTTCATCGAAAAATCGATCCAAACGGGAACACAGTGGATCGTCTTTGAACCGAATGATGCTGACCTGTGGGCACGCATCAGACGGGATATTACCGCTTTCCTGACCAATGTCTGGCGTACCGGAGCTTTATTTGGCGCTACTCCCGCACAGGCGTTTTATGTGAAGTGCGATGGAGAAACCAATCCTCCCTCCGTCCGTGATGCCGGTCAGGTGATCATCGAAATCGGCCTAGCTCCGGTTAAACCGGCGGAATTCGTGATTTTCCGCATCAGCCAGTGGGCTGCCGGTTCTGAGACATCCGAATAGGTTTAATACAAGACAAAAGGAGGTAACATATAATGCCTTACGCCAATGAAGCTGCTGGCAGAGAAGATCCCTTACTTGGTTTTAATTTTGGTATCGATGTAGGTGGCGCGATCAAGGGATATTTCACCGAAGTCGGCGGCCTGGGTTCCGAAAACGAAATCGTCGAACAGAAAGTGGTCAATGAAAAAGGTGTCGAAGTCATCCTTAAAATCCCTGGAAGATTGAAATGGGGAGATATCACCCTCAAACGCGGCATCACCTCCAACATGGACCTCTGGGACTGGCGCAAACAAGTCGAAGACGGCAAGGTCAATGGTGCCCGCAAGAATGGCTCCATCGTCATGTATGACCGTGAGCTGAAGGAAGCGGCACGCTGGAACTTTATCAATGCCTGGCCTTCCAAAATCAGCGGTCCGGCACCAAAAGCTGACGGCAACGAGATAGGTATCGAGGAATTGACGATCGTGCATGAGTTCATCGAACGCGTCAAATAGGAGGCTGAGGCGATGGCTTTGCAAACTGAATTCGAGTTTACTTTACCGCGAGGTTACGTGGATGGAGAGGGTAATCTGCACCGGCAGGGCACCATGAGAATGGCGACGGCCATGGATGAAATCGTCCCGCTCCGCGATCTACGCGTCAAATCTAACCAGGCATACCTTGCGGTTATCCTGCTATCCAGAGTAATAACCAGGTTGGGCAGTCTCCGGGATATCAATACAGGCGTCATCGAGAATCTATTCTCGGCCGATTTTGCCTATCTCCAGGACTTCTACCGGCAGATAAATGAAAACGGCACGAGTAAGATATCGGTCACCTGCCCGGAATGCAGCAAAGCTATCGAGGTGGATCTAGGTCACCCGGGGGAATCGTAGGCTACCCCCTCGAACAATTGAACGAGGAGGTAGCCTACATTGCCTACTACTTTCACTGGCCGCTGCAGGAAATGCTGGAAATGGAGCACCAGGACCGCCGCCAGTGGGCAAAAAAAATAGCTGAAATCAACCGTAAAGCAAATGAAATATCCTGAGGAGGGATGGCATGGCATCACTCAACATATCCAGTGATACGAGGACAGGAGCGACTCTCGGCCTTTTCCCGACTTTTAAATTTCATGTCGAGATCGGGAGTATCACCGAAGCCGCCTTTACCGAATGCACCGGACTGGACATGGGGCATGAACCCTTCCTGTACGAGGAAGGGGGCGAGAACGGTTTCGTACACAAATTCCCGGCGAGGACCAAATACTCCAATATCACCTTGAAAAGAGGTGTCCTGCTATCCAACGAGATATTCAAATGGTACCGCGAAATGGAAAATGCCATGCGGCAGGGCCTTCCGTTCTCCCAGGGCTGTTTTCGTACCGTGACCATCCGGCTCTACACCTCCCAGGAACAGGGGACCATGATGATGTGGAACCTGGATAAAGCATTCCCCGTTAAATGGACCGGGCCTACATTGAACACCGATGAAGCGGCCGTGGCGGTGGAAACGCTGGAATTTGCACACCACGGTATAAATATGGGTAGTTTTTAATGACTGAAATGAGCCGGCATGTGTCTATATGAGACATCGCGGCAGCACCGGTTAGAGGCAAGAAACCGATATGGCACAAAACGAAGGCAAGGCAGACTTGAACCAGACAGGGAATCCGGAAGAACGGCAGATAAGCCCGTGGCTGGAGAAACGTCTTCTTAAAAACAGCGTGACTCTGGTACACCCGGTTTTACCACTAGATACCTCACCGCGTATTTTACCTGGCCGCGGGTCTTTGCCCATTGGTGAAAGCGGCAGCCGTCTGACGCGTCAAGTAGTCAACCGTCCTGAGTTGGTTGCCGGCTCATCTGAAAATCTCGCCTTGTTTAAAGTGGTAGACACCGGTAATCCAGGCATCTATCAAACGTCGACAGCATGGCCGGCCCTGGAATTACTTGTCTCCAGCCAGGACGGAGAACGGAACACTCCGGCAGCACCTCCAGTCTCACCTTTCCGCGCTCCCTCCCCAACGGAAGTTGCCAAACCTCGCCCTCCGGTAATCCCGCCGCGCCCGGCAGCCAGTGCCCCGGTAATGGTACGGGGTAAGATCGAGGAGACGGCAACATTCCCACCTGGACAACCGAAGGAAAACAGCAGGACGACCGTTGAAAAACCAGCATCACCACGGGTAAATATCACGCCATCTCTGCCCGGGACCACGCCGGTAGATAAACCGGCGGTGACAGCACCATCATCCGTAGATGGCAGCCAGAATCGGCCATTACCGAAGAGTACTGTGGAAAAAGTTATCCCGGAACACCATGAGTCCCGATCTACTCCGGTCGTCCCTACAAAATCTAATGTAAACCAGTCCGGTACTGCAAATGTAACCAGGGAGAGCCTCGCTGAGAATAAACCTGTTTCTAAAAACAAAAAGACCAGGAATATTTCCGGTGACGGCAGTGAAGGTCCAGGAAAATCAATGGCCGGGCATCCGGTTAGCGATACTAAACCATCAGTGAAAAGAATATCGCGAAAACCGTTATCATCCCCTCAAACAGATAAAATACCGGGAAAACGAGCACGTCAAGGCAAGGCGGCTAGACAAGATAATATAGAAAATATTAGTCCGGTAACGCCCGCTCCCAGGGTGTCGAACGTAACTGCTGATACCGGTACGCCAGGATTTACCCGGGTCAGTGCAAAACTAGCTCCTGCTAAACCTGAAGTCGAGTCTTTACCTGAAAACACGGCGGGTCGTCCGAGCTTCGAACCCTGTTTTAACTTCACCGCCGGCAACACAGGCGTTACCGCTTGCTTACACGCAACCAGAGAAAGCAGTGTCATTTAAAGGCTTAAGTACCGGACAGACGGGAGAAACAACCTCTAACGCCCCGCTCCGGGGACATGACACAAATACCGTCAACGAAGGGCCGGGCCGATCTCCCTTCCCCTTACCTGTCAGCCAGGTACACCTTCCCGAACCTGCAAACAAGCCGGATTTGGAACAAGATACAAAACTCGAAAACAACGTATCTCATAATAATCCGGCTGCGCTGGCTGGAACGGAGATTTGGAATACTCCAGCCGTCAGGGATATTTCACATACCACTGATAACGTTGTACACCGGTCGGTCACGGCGAAAACATTACTGCCCGGAACGGGTCGACCTAACAGTACAGTCTATCCGGTACATAATGTACAGCCGGTCATTAATGATAGGCTGGAAAGCCGGCCTGCCAGTGAGAATATAAGTACAGGCGGTTTTTCTCAATCGACCGAAAACAGCCGTATTGATATATCCACCGGAACGGCGAACAGGTCGCTTAACAAAAGAGAAGACAACAATGAATCCAGTACTCCTACCGTGCCGCCACCCGGTTCCTCTTTCCGGCCGGCTAATTTAACAGTGCAGCGGTCTACGCCACCGTCAGACTTACCGCGAAAGCAGGAGACGGCAGAACATATTATCCGGATTCCCGCTGCCGGTATCCCCTCTGCTCTCGACCTTCCGGTAGCCAGGACTGCCCGTCCCGGTTTGAATGAAGGGGTAACACACCGTGACGGCTTGTTCAAACAGAAACCCGGTAATCCCTCGCCTTCCACCACTAGTAGAACATCATCTGCCGGGGATGGCTTCATCAACAACCGGTATTAGCCGGGTACCACAGCATGTTGCTACCACAGCTACATCTCAAACCACTTCTGCGCCTGCTTCTACGGGTGGCTCAGCACATGACTCGATGGCAGCCCCCAGGCCCGCTGCTTCGCCAAGGACTCCTGATGCCGCCAGCCAGGAAGATGAGCGGAATACTAATCCTGACCTCAAGGCATTAGCCCGTGAACTCTATCCCCTTATCCGGCGCATGTTGATCATCGAGAAGGAACGTTTACCCCATTTTTAACCGGGAGTGAAGATATATGGAAAAAGCTGTTATCAGGACGGTACAGGGCGAAGACCCCGAAGTGGTCATTACCTGTCTTTTTAATCCGAATGAGTATACTTTCCGGAAGACCAACCGCTGGACCGCCAACGAGACGGCCGGCGAAGATATCCCCGACATCCAGTTCGGAGGCGGCGATTCGGCCACCCTCACCATGCAGCTTTTCCTGGATACTTCAACGACCGGAGGGGATGTGAGAGATGTCGTGGACCAGGTAAGAACACTGATGGAAGTAAATCCTGATCTTACCGGACACAGCAGTGTCCAGGGACGGCCGCCGTTTGTGGAGTTCCAGTGGGGCCAAACCTGGTCGTTTAAAGCGGTGATCACCAGTGTTACCGAGCACTTCACTCTATTTCGAGACGATGGGGTCCCTATCAGGGCAACGCTCGATATCGAGTTCCTGCAGGGCGAAATAAGAAATGAAAACCAGACAAGAGCCCAGAACCCGACGACCGTTGGTAAACCCGGCTACCGGCATTGGATAGTGAGTGAGGGCGATACTATCGATTGGATAGCTTTTACCGAATACGGCGATGCATCCAAATGGCGCTATATTGCCGATATTAATAATCTTGATGCACCGGACCGGCTCAGGCCGGGACAGGCGCTGGCGATCGCCCCGCTGCCTTAAGGCCTAAAGGAGTAACTATGCCTGTATCAAATCGTCATTTATCGTTAATGACCTTCAAGATAGATGGACAAACTCCATCGGACCCGATGACGCGTAATATCAGGGAAGTCGTGGTTGATACCAGCATCTATCTCCCTGATATGTTTGTCATTCATTTTAACGATCCTGATTTTTCCTGGATAGATTCCACGTTATTGGAAATCGGAAAACCCGCTGAAATTTCCGCCCAGGCTTCAGGTGAGAGCAGTGCTACCCTTTTGATGAAGGGAGAAATCGTCGCTATCGAACCGGAACTAACCGAAGGTGCCGGGGCCACCATCGCAGTTAGAGGCTACGATAAGTCGCACCGGCTGCACCGGGGTAAAAAGAGCCGGGTTTTCCAACAAAGTACCGACAGCGATATCGTATCCAAGATCGCTCAGGAAAACGGCCTGGATGTCAGTGTAGATTCGACCAGTGCGGTTTACGACCACGTATTCCAGGACGACCAAACGGATATGGAGTTCGTTCACGACCGGGCACGGCGCGTAGGCTACCTCTCTTATGTGGAAAACGACAAGTTGTACTTTTCTAATGCGGCGGCGACATCCGCTGTTGCGACGCTGGAATGGGGGAAGAATCTGACCAACTTCCAGGCCCGCTTTACCAGCGCTGGACAGTCCGCCGAGTCCGAGGTCCGTGGTTGGGATATCAAACAAAAACAGGTGATATCCGGAGCAAAGACATCGCCTACGGGAACACCGACGGTAGCCGGAACGAACCACGGCGGGAACATGGCCAGGGATGCTTTTAGTATTACAGCCAAAGAAATTGTAAATAACCGGCCGGTGAATACCCAAAGTGAAGCCGACCTCCTGTCCCAGTCTATTTTAAACGACAACTGCCAGACTTTTTTCCAGGCAGAGGGTACCTGTCATGGCAATCCGGCAGTACGTGCCGGAAAACTGGTTGAGATTAAGAAAATAGGGCAACGCTTTTCCGGGAATTATCTGGTTACCCGGGCGGTACACCGCCAGGACGTTGCTGAATATACCACTCATTTTGAGATCAGCGGCTACCGTGCCAACACCATTTCCAGTATCTTGTCCGTACCTGGTGTTCACCACTCATATGGCGTCGTGGTGGGTATTGTAACCAACGTGAAAGACCCGGATGATTTATCACGGGTAAAAGTAAAATTCCCAACCATTAGCGATGAACTGGAAAGCAACTGGGCACGCCTGGCAACACCCATGGCCGGGGCGGAAAGGGGTATCCAATTTATCCCCGAAGTCAATGATGAAGTCCTTGTTGCCTTTGAATATGACGATATCAACCGTCCATATGTCATCGGGGCATTGTGGAACGGTAAAGATAAACCACCCAAACCATCGAGTGAAGTAGTTGGCAGCAGCGGTAAAGTGGAAAAAAGGATCATCAAGTCCCGTTCCGGACATGTGATTACCATCGATGATACGCAGTCTGCAGAGCAGATCTCGATCGTGGATAAAGCCGGCCAGACCATTCTTCTGGACTGTTCTTCCGGTGGGGAGAAAATACAAATTACCGATAAAGCGAATAGTAAGATCGTCATGGATGGTGCGCAGCGAAGCATCTCGATCGAGAGTGCTATGGACTTATCGATAAAAGCCACCGGCAAAATAGAGATCGACGGCCAGACCGGCGTCAAGGTGAATTCTGCCGGTGGGAACCTGGAACTGACATCGAACATGCAAGCCAGTTTAAAAGGAATGCAAACCAGCGTGGAAGGTACCGGTACTGCCGAAGTTAAATCGAGCGGCCCGCTGACGGTACGGGGAGCCATAGTAAATATCAACTAATCGTGAAGAGTTTTATTTTTAACGAGGTGATGAAAATATGCCGGCACCGGCTGCAAGAATGGGAGATATGACGGCACATGGCGGAACGATAGCTATGGGTTTTCCGCAGGTCTTGATCGGCGGCCAGCCTGCGGCCAGGCTGGGTGATATGCATACCTGTCCCATGTCCACACCAGGCACGCCGCCCATACCCCATGTAGGCGGCCCGATTACGATGGGCAGTCCTACGGTTATGATCGGCGGTCAACCTGCGGCAAGGGTCGGCGATATGGCCACCTGTGTCGGACCACCCGATACTATCATCCCGCCGGGTTGTCCTACGGTAATGATCGCTTAGAGATACATTAGAGGTAAATGAGTATGGCAAATGAATTAAAAAGAGAAATTCTCGGCAGCGGTTGGGCTTTTCCCCTCCAAATCAATAACCGGGGAAGCATCGCCCTATCGAAAAATGAAGGGGGGATCGAAGAAGGCATTCGTCTTATCCTAAGTACCGCCAGGGGAGAACGGCGGATGCGTCCCAACTTCGGCTGCGATATACATACGCTGGTCTTTGCTCCTAATAATGCGACTACATGGGGGCTGGCGTGCCACTATGTCGAGGATGCACTGGACTGGTGGGAACCCCGGATCGATGTCTTAAGGGTAGAAGCTCAGCCGGACCCGGATGATACCTCGCGGCTAATTATCAATATCAAATACCGTATTAAAGCTACCAATGACGCACGGAATATCGTATATCCCTTTTACTTGATGGGGAGGTCGTAATGTCAATAAAAACACCAAATTTGGATGACCGGAAATTCCAGGATATCGTCTCCGAGGCAAGAAGTAAGATCCCGCAATACTGCCCCGAGTGGACAGATTATAACCTCAGCGACCCCGGGGTAACCATGATCGAGTTATTTGCCTGGATGACCGATATGATCCTATACCGGCTCAACCGGGTGCCGGAGAAAAATTATATCAAGTTCATGGACCTTATCGGCGTACGCCTGGAAGCACCCAGGCCGGCCCAGGTCGATATCTCCTTCCGGCTTTCGGCACCACAGCCGCACCCTATTAAGATAGTAAAAGGGACGGAGATCGCCACGATGCGGACGGAAACCCAGGAAGCAGTCTCTTTCACCACCAACCAGGACCTGGTTGTAGTTATCCCGCAACTTGCCTATGCCCTGACGACACCGGACAGCCAGGCATTTACGGACTGTATGCCATCCCTGAAAAAACAGGACAAGCGGGTTATGATCTTCAAGGCAGTACCGGAAGAAAATAATGCCATCTATTTCGGCTTTGTTGAGGCGCTTCATGCTCAAACGTTATTATTAACGATCGACTCGAGTATCGAAGGCATCGGCGTCGATCCCAACGATCCGCCGCTGGTTTGGGAAGCCTGGGACGCTCAGCGTGAGAGATGGGAACCATTACGGATAGATACCGATACTACGGGCGGATTGAACACCCGCGGCGTGGTAATCCTCTATATGCCAATCACAGTTGCGATGACTGACATCAACGGACAGCGGGCTTTCTGGATACGCTGCCGGGCGGTCAAACCGCGTACCGGGCAACGGCCGTATACCAGTTCTCCTCAGATAAAAAGCGTCACTGCCGATTGTATCGGCGGGACTGTTACCGCCAGCCATTGTCTGCGTATGGCGGATGAACTCCTGGGCAAAAGTAAGGGAACGCCGAACCAGAAGTTCTCCCTGCGCAATACCCCCATCCTGCCACGGCAAGATGGCGAAACTATCGAAGTCGAAACGGAGAGAGACGGAGAATTTGAAACCTGGCAAGAAGTTGTGGATTTCGGTGAATCAAGGCCCGCCGACCGTCATTTCACCCTCGATAGTATTTCCGGCGAAGTTCAGTTCGGTCCTCTCATCCGGCAACCGGACGGGCAGGAACGCCAGTACGGTAAAGTCCCCGCTATGGGACGCCGCATCCGTTTTACAGGTTACCGCTGGGGCGGCGGAGTAGTCGGTAATGTGGGGAAAAATACGATCAGGACTCTGAAATCGTCCTTGCCATACATCGCCGGCGTGACAAATCTGAATGCAGCTTCCGGCGGTACTGATGCTGAAACCCTGGAATCAGCCATGTTGCGGGCACCGAAGATATTGCGAAACCAGACACGGGCTGTCACCGCTGATGACTTTGAATACCTCGCTGTACAGGCATCTCCGGATGTTGCCCGCGCCAAATGTCTGGCTTCAGGACAGGGTTCTGATTCTCAGGTGATCCCACCCGGCGTAGTCCGGCTCCTGTTAGTGCCAAGGATAGATAACCTGGAAGGTCCTATACCCAAAGACCAATTGGAGTTACTCCCTGCTATCCGGACCGTAGTCCAGGAGTATCTGGACGAACGCCGTTTACTGGCGATGCGGGTCGAAATCGCTCCACCGGAATATCAACCTATTACCATCGAAACACAGGTCAGGGTTAAACCGGGGATCGACTTCGACCAGGTTGCTACCGGTGTGAAACACAAGCTTTACCAATATATCAATCCGGTGTGGGGCGGTCCGAAAGGAAAAGGCTGGCCGTTCGGACGCGGCTTATTTTCCTCGGAGATATTTTCCGTGATCCAGAGTGTACCTGATGTTGATTACGTAGAAAGTGCCCGGTTATTCACTGTGGACTGGACAACCGGGCAGAAACAGCCGGTGACAGATAAGATCAACATCCCGCCTAATGGGATGTTATGCTCCAGCGAGCATATTGTCACGGTCATGTTGGTCGAAAGCGAATAGGAAGATTCTCACCCGGGCCTGGTGTTTGTAAAAGGGAGAAATTGATGGTTACAGCAACGAAAAATCATGTTAATGGGGTAAAAGAGATACAAGAAGTCAGTCATTACCTGGAATTTCTGCCGGCACCTTACCGTGACCGGGAGAACGAGTTCATGGGCAGGTTCTTACTCATTTTCGAGAGTATCATGGACCCGTTGTTCAATACCGTCGACAATATGGCTTTATACTTCGATCCCCGGTTGATACCGGCATCCCTGTTACCCTGGCTGGCTACCTGGGTAGACCAGACACTGGACCCTGCCTGGCCTCTGGAAAGGCGGCGGGAGCTCGTGGGCAAAGCTTCAGAACTTTACCGCTGGCGGGGCACTCGGCGTGGCTTAACCGAATACTTAAGGATATATACCGGCAAAAAGCCCCAAATAATCGAGTATATTCCGGGCATGATCCTCGATGAAAATACTGCACTGGGAGAGAATACAGTACTGGGCAGTTCGGGCAGCGGCCACCACTTTACGGTCGCAATAGAAGCCGTTGAAAATGAAAATATCGACCCGCGTACTATCAAAAATATTATTGACAGCCAGAAACCAGCCCACACCCGGTATACGCTGATGATTGGGGACAAGGTAATAAAGTAGAAGATTTAAAGGCGCATCCGTGTGCAATCAGAGGGAAGCGGATGCGCCATCAGTGGTTGCTAACCAATATTCCCGGTTTCGGCTAATAGACACCGTGTTCTTTGGTGAACTCTACCATCATCATCAGGTTCTCCGGCCTGGCACTATCGATAGAGCTACCAGCCGACATGATATACCCACCGTCGTTTCCGATATCATCGATTAGTTTCTTACAGTAGTCTTTTACCGATTTCGTAGACCCGGTCTGCAGTAGTGAAGCCGGCATATTCCCCATGATGCAGGTATGGCCGCCGAGGACCTTCTTCGCTTTATAGATATCAGTCAGGTCGAGCCGGGCTACGCACTTGCCGGCCGGGAGTTCACGGATATATTCCAGACGGGTTGTCCAGTCCCCTTCACAGAATAGGCAAGGCGTCAGTCCCGCCTTAATTACGCCCAGAATCACTTTCTTCAACGTCGGCCAGTAAAATTTCTCGAACTGCTTCACGGACATGAACCCATCCGAGCCCCGGTGAAAGCCCATGAATAACAGCGGCGGGCACTGACTCTTCGGGTTCCTTACCGGCATCCCCCGCTCGAATAATTCCCTCGTTATCTTATCGCAAGCCTTGAGTAAATTTTCCGGCTGCCGGAACATGTCTATCATCGTTCCCTGCATGCCGCGCAGGAAGTCGGATACCACGTCGAATGGTGCCTGGGCAGTGCCCGGATTGAATTGCGGGAAGCCCAGCTTTTCAATTGCTACGTTAAAGGCAGCCATCTTCGCTTCCCATCCGGCCATTTCCCGTCCCACTTTTTGCAACTGTTTAATGGACTCCACCACCTCCGGCTTGATCAAGGCTTCCGCCAGGGTCAAGGCACCGCGGTAACTGTAACCTGCCGCTGAAAACCGTGGTAAATCCTTCAGGCCTTCGGCCGCTCCGCACATGCGCGGCATATGATACCGCAGTATGAAATCGGACAAATCGTTTAGAAATAAACGATACTCATCCTCTTTCATCGCTTCCAATTCCAGATATTGATGTGAGGCATTTGACGGCACGCCGTGGCCCGGCCACATCAACGGCTTCGGGTCCAGGTATTCCAGGGCTTTCCCCGGAAAGAATGGGGTCACGTGAATCAAGTCCGGCTCAAAGTCCCGTATCGCTTTCTTTGTTGCCCGTAACCATCCGTAGTAGTCATACCAGGCTGCTTCAAAGGGTATCGTTGTATATGTCGCCGGGAAATAGCTGAACTCCACCATCACCGGCACCCGGTCCGGTTTTTTCAGTTTCACCGCATCATCGATCCGCTTTTCTCTCTCCCGGTATAGTTTTTCCATCGTCATCTTTACTTTCCTCTGCTTCGTTGTTACCAGTACACGGGGCGGTATCAAACTCGTTGGAATTCTATCTGCGTCCCTGAGATAAGTCAATACATGTTCCGGTTAGCAGGTGGCTGATATACCCCGCACAGTTTTAGTTTCAGCCAAAGAATTTTTCTCAAAAAGATGCCTAATCCCGGTGTATTTGTGTTATAATGCGGCCATGCGCCGAAAACTTAACTTGACGGCCGACATCAAAACACAGCTTCCAATCGAACTTGTCTCTTTCTTAGAACAAGCAGGGCGGTTGGCGGCTGACGAGGGGCAACATCTATACCTGGTCGGCGGCCTGGTCCGGGACCTGCTATTGCACCGGCCGAATTTCGACCTTGACCTTGTGATCGAAGGCGATACTGTTCCGCTAGCCCGGAAGTTGGAGGCTCTAACCCATGCAAAACTGGTTATCCACTCAGCTTTTCAGACGGCTAACCTCCGCTGGGATAAATGGAGTGTCGATCTGGTCATGGCACGTTCCGAAACTTACCGCAAACCCGGAGCTTTACCCACGGTACAGCCAGGGTCCTTGATGTCGGACATGTACCGCCGTGATTTTGCCATCAATGCGATGGCGGTTGATCTTGACCCAAGGAATTTCGGCAAGCTTATTGATTATCTGGGCGGTTGGGAAGACCTCCTGAACCGGCAGATCAGGGTGATGCATAACGACAGTTTTATCGATGATGCTACCCGCATCTGGCGGGCGATCCGTTATGAACAGCGGCTGGGCTTTCATCTCGAGCCGGGAACCCGGCGCCTGTTGAAGCGGGATATCCTGATGCTGGAAACGATCAGCAAGGACCGTATCCGGCATGAACTCGAGGCGGTATTCCGGGAAGAATACCCGGAAAAAGTCCTCAAAAGGACGGCCGGTCTGGGAGTGCTGGAAACATTACATCCGGCTGTAAAAGCTGACCGGTGGTTGGGGGTGAAGTTTAATCAGGCACGAAAACTTACCGTGAACAACCCACCACTCCCCGAACTATATTACGCCCTGCTGGGATACCGGCTCTCCCTCAACGAGGCTGAAAACTTAATCGACCGTTTGAGATTATCCCGTTCTGTGAGTGAAAATATTACCGATACCATCGGCTTGAAGACAAGGCTTGATACCCTGGTACAGCCCGGTTTGACCCGGAGTAAGTTTTACGCATTAGTGGAAGAATATCCGCTAGCCGCTGTGACCGCCAATCTTATTGCGGTCGGCCATTCACCGGTCCGCCGGTGGCTGCAGTTATATCAAGACAAACTGTGCCATGTTCGTACTATCCTGACCGGCAGTGACATCGAGGCAATGGGGATACCCCCCGGCCCCGCCCGGAAAACTATTCTCAGGGAAGTGCTGAATGCCAAGTTAGACGGCAAAGCTCATAACCGGGAAGATGAGATATCCATCGTCAAATCTTGGCAGGAGAGAACAGGAAACCAGGCTGGCTAACCTGGCGCTTTATCTTAAACAAGCCCAGTAGTCTTTCAGATTATTCCTGACCTGTTCGACTACTTTTTTAGTTTTAGCATAAACGGCATCTGTTTCCACCGGTTGTGCCGGTGGTTCCGGCTCGCCGGCATGATAGTCCCATCCCGCCAGCCCCGCCACCTGGGAAAGCCAGGCATACGGCAGTATCTTCCGGTTATATCCTGAGGCCAACAGGTCGATCTCTTTACCGTCACAAGATTCAGCCATCGACCGGACTTTTTCTCCGATCATGTGGAAACCCTCCAGTGTCAGGCCAAGGGATGTCAGGCCGTCGCTGAAATGAGGGTCCGAGCCGCCGTTCCTTACGATAACCTGGGGTTTAAATTCCTTTACTACCGGTTCGATGATGCTTTCGAAGGCCAGGCGGTAAGAGCGGTCGCCAGCCAATTCAGGAAAAGGAACATTGATCGTGAAGCCCCGCCCCGGCCCTGCCCCGATCTGGTTGGCGAAACCGGTGCCCGGATAGATCGTCATCGGATCCTGGTGGATATCGATGAAAAGGACACGGGGGTCCTCGGTAAAATACTGGGTAGTGCCATTTCCGGCGTGGGCGTCGGTATCCAGGATAAGGACCCGGTCCAACTTTAGTATCGATGTCAGGTACACACCGCAGAAGGCGACGTCATTATAAACGCAGAATCCCTCTCCAAAGCGCCGTTTGGCATGGTGCAGGCCGCCACCGATAGAGATCGTCTTTGGGTATTCGCCGCTGACTACCATTTCACAGGCTTTTTTCGCCTGGCCGATCACCAGGCGGGCAGCTTCCTCGACCTTACCCGGAGTGCCGATGGGCAGATTATCGCCGCTCTGGAAGCGGAAGAATTCGGAGGGGTATTCTTCACCAACCTGGATGGCATGAAAAAAGTCCTGGGTAATCTTGATATAGTCCTTATCACAGATGAGCAGCAGTTCTTCTTCGCCGGCGGTCTCGGCTTGCAGGATACGGTAATTATTATCTTCCGGTACATTCTGCTTTAGAAAGCGGGCGAATACATCATAACGGTCGCCGCGAAATGGGTGTCCCGGGCCAAAATCATATTCCCTGAGTTCCGGGCGGTAAAGGATGGCTAAAGGCATGCCGCCTCCCACTGGCAATATATTCCGATTTCTTAGATGATGGCGTCCCGGTGCCCCGAAGGCCAGCCCGGTTGGTGATATCAGTCTTTTTTCGTGCTGGCAGGTTTCGACTTTTCCTTAGTCTCGCTTTTCGCCGCAACGGGCTGTGGCGCGGCGGCGGTTTCCGTGGAACTTTTACTTTCTTCGGATGAACCGGTTGTCGAAGTGTAACTCTGCCCGCCGCGGGTATCGGTGACATAAAATCCCGATCCCTTAAAAATAATGGGGACCGAGGAAAACCGCTGGCGAGCCCTGCCGCCGCACTTTGGACAGGAAACTGGTGTATCATCGTGAAAACCACGCCGTAACTCGAACCTTGAAGGACAGCAGGTACACTCAAATTCGTAGATAGGCAAATCCATCACCCCCTCGATGATGTAGGAAAAAGCATTTACACAAAATTATTAGCAGTCATTATTATAGACTGCTAATAGAACTATTTTATCGAAAGAGATTCTGATAGTCAAGAATCTGGACTCAGGTTTATCAGTCCGGCCTACTGCAGCCGCCGCAGGTGGGGGACGAAGATGAACATTGCCACCGAGAATACAGTCAGTATTGCGGCCAGGCATCCGATAACCCACTGTACGTTCATCTTTTCGGCCGCAAAGGAGGCCCCCAGGACAACCAGACTAGAGGTCCCGAATATCATCATCTGGATACTCATCACCCGGCCCCAGTAAGCATTTTCCGAGTAAAAGAGTAGCAGCGCATTGGTCACTGTGTTCCGAAGCGTATCTCCCAGGCCGACCAGGAAGAACAAAGCCAATGACAGGATCCAGGTGGTGGAAAAGGCAAACCCGGCCAGCGTTACCCCCAGCAAGAAAGCGCCACCGAGCATCATCAAACCACGCTTCTTATTCGGCATCGAGGCAATAATGATCGAGACCAGCATGGCGCCAAGCCCCGAAGCACTGATCAACATCCCATAACCGGTATCCCCCACTTTCAGGATGTCTTCGGAGAAAATAGGCAGTAATGCCCCATAAGGCATTGACAACATCATTGCCACCGTAAAGAAGACCAGCACTATCAGGAGGGTCGGCTGGCTTAAAATATACGTAAAACCGCCTTTTATTTCAGTGATGGACCGGGCTCGTCCCATGCGGGGAAGGACCTGGGGAGCGACTGCCGGGAGGAAAGCGATCACGATGACACCAACAACGTATAATACCGCCATGATGTAGAAAACTATGGCAAAGCCGAGACCGCTGATGATAAAACCCGTAGCCAACGGGGTTAAAAAGCGGAGGATGTTCATTGCCAGGCTGCCCAGGGCGACGGCGTTCATTACTTTGTCCGCTTCTACGATCTCCCGGACGATCGCCTGGTAGGAAGGGCTGGTCAGCCCCATGCCGATACCATCCAGCAGGAAAGAAACCCCTAATATCCACCAGGAGGCCGGGTGTCCTGCTTCCAGGTAGCCAAGCGAAAGCGGTACGGCTAAAATCAAGGCCATCAATATCTGAAAGGACTGCCCGACTAATATTACATATTTCTTTTTAAAGCGGTCTGCCAACATGCCCCCGATGGGTGACAAAAAGATGACCGGGAGAAAATTGATGACCATGGAAAGTCCCAGCCACAGGGCAGAATCGGTCAAACGGTAAACCAGCAGCGAACGCGCCATTCCCTGCATATTACCAGCGGCCTGGGAAACCAGGTTGTTGATGAAATACAGTCGGAAATTCGAACTGGATAAAGAACTGAAAGTTCTGAGGTTACGAAGGAGCACTCTTAACTATCTCATTGGCCGGGGATATTTGTCAATATCGATATATATGAAAAACGGTTGACTTTAACTTGACTTTTCTTCAGTCCTGTTGTTATATTGGAAAAAATAAGATAGCGAATTCGTACGGGTGCCTTCGAGCTGAGCTCAAGGCTTAAATGGATGGCAAGTCCGGTGCAATTCCGGCACAGTCCCGCCTGCTGTAAAGTCAGAACGCCGGCCCGGTTAGTTCCTTACTGCCTCCGCGGAGATGGGGGTCGGATTTTTCTTTTTTAGAAGGAAAAATCCCCCTGTTCTGTCGAGCAGGGGGATTTTTTTCGCTAAAAAGGAGAAGCATGAAAAGGTTTCTGCGTACTCTTGTCCCTGTCCTGTTGGCCCTGGTAATACTGTCCCTGGTGTCCTGTAATTCCTCACCAACCTCTACCACCCCCGCCACCATCAGTTTCACCGACCAGCTCGGCCGCACCGTAACCCTGGATAGTGTCCCCCAGCGTCTCATCTCCATGTCTCCTGCCGACACCGAGATATTATTTGCTCTGGGCCTGGGCGACCGCGTGGTTGCCGTGACCGAGTATTGTGATTATCCCCCCGAAACCGCCGGGAAAGCGACCATTGGCGGCTTCTATAATCCGAATATCGAAGAGATCGTCGCCTTATCGCCTGACCTGGTCTTCGCCGCCCCGATCCATAAAGACCAGGTAATACCCCAACTCGAAGCCAAGGGCATCAAGGTACTAGCCGTTACTCCGGTCAACGTCGAACAGGTACTTGAAGCTATTATCCTGGTCGGCCAGGTAACCGGGGTAGAAAAAATCGCCACAAGCCTGACGGAGAATATGCGCCAGCGCATTCAAGCAGTTACGGACAAGACCGCCGGACTGACGGCGGAAGAGCGGCCGGAAGTGCTATACCTGGTCTGGCACGACCCGTTATATGCTGCCGGAGTAAACACCTTCCATGATGAGTTGATCAAGATGGCCGGCGGGGTCAACATGGTAACCGAACCGGATTACCCGGGCATCAACCTGGAAACCGTCATCGAAGCCAGCCCCGACATTATCCTGGCCGGGATCGGCATGGGGGAAGGCGGGGACGCCCCGTTGATTTTCGCCCGGGAAGAAGCGCGGCTCAGGGAAACCTCCGCCCGCCAGCATAACCGCGTTCACGGGGTCGATAGTGAAATTGTCGACCGGTCGGGCCCCCGGCTGGTCGATGCCCTGGAAGAATTTGCCCGGCTTATCCATCCGGAGCTTTTTAAATAATTATGAAAGGCCAATTGCCTGCTGATGACAACCGGCCGGCCGGGATAGTTGTAGACCGGAAGATGGCCTCGCCATGGTCAGCGCATTTAGTACCGTGGCGGAGCCGGATCACAGCTATCATCGTCCTTACCGTGGTGGTGCTGGTAGTGGCTGCAATCGCTACCACCATCGGCAGCGTTTCCATTCCTATATCGGATGCGATCAAAGTGGTGCTGGACCGGCTGCCCTTTATTGACATTACTCCCACCTGGGCCAACGGGACCGGGATCATCATCGCCGATATCCGCCTGCCCCGGGTCATCCTGGCCGGGCTGGTGGGGGCAGCCCTGGCTACTGCCGGGGCTACCTACCAGGGCCTTTTCCGCAACCCGTTGGCCGATCCTTACCTCATCGGCGTCGCCCAGGGAGCTTCCCTCGGTGCTGTGGCCGGTTTCGTTCTCCCCATCAGCGCCAGCTTTCTCGGGGTGGGCATCATTCCCATGTTCGCCTTCGCCGGCGGCCTGATTAGCATGTTAATCGTTTATCTGCTGGCACGGCAGGGTAAATCCCTGCCGGTGACCACCTTAATCCTGGCCGGAGTAGCTTTGAGTGCCTTGTTGAGTTCGGTAGTCTCCTACCTGGTTATCTCCTCCGGCGACAAGATGCACAGCATCCTGTTCTGGTTGATGGGCAGTTTCTCTCTCAGCCAGTGGTCGGATGTGCGGATGGTTTTACCTTATATAATCGTGGGGACCGGCATCATCCTGCTGTATGCCCGCTCGCTGAACGTGATGCAGCTTGACGAGGAACAGGCACAGCAGCTCGGTATCAATGTGGAACGGATGAAGATCATCTTGCTGGCGGCGGCCACTCTCATCACCGCGGCTGCCGTTTCGTTCGTAGGCACGATCGGCTTCGTCGGCATCATCATCCCCCACGCCGTCCGTTTGATCTGGGGCGCCGACCACCGCTTTCTGCTGCCCCTCTCCGTCCTCTGCGGCGCTATCTTTATGATACTAGCCGACCTTATTTCGCGGACCATTTTAGCTCCTACCGAGATCCCCGTCGGCGTGGTAACCGCTATCTTCGGTGCCCCGTTCTTCTTGTATCTCCTGCGGCGCCGTAAGAAGGTGATCTTTTAGATGATAAAGATCGAACTGGATAATGTTTCTATCGGGTATTACCGCCGCCCCGTGCTGCGGGACCTCACCTTCAACGTACTTCCCGGCGACCTGGTCGGCTTGATCGGCCCCAACGGATCCGGAAAGTCAACCATCATCAGGGCACTGACGCGCATCATCACCCCGTTGCAGGGGGAAATTTATCTGGACGGACGGGAGTTATCTACGATCAGCCGGCATGAGTTATCCCAAATGCTGGGGGTGGTACCGCAGTTGCCCCTCCTCCCCAGCGCTTTTACCGGTTTCGAAATCGTATTGATGGGGCGCAACCCCCACCTGGGTATGTTCGGCAACGAGAAAGCCCGCGACCTGGAAATCACCTGGCAGGCCATGGAAATGACCGGGACAGCCGACCTGGCGAAAAGGATCATCGGCGAGATGTCCGGCGGCCAGATCCAGAGCTTGCTCATCGCCCGCGCCCTGGCCCAGGAAACCCGGGCTATCCTGCTGGACGAACCGACGGCCAACCTGGATATCGGCCGGCAGATCGAAGTACTGTCCCTGATAAAAAAACTTTGCCGGGAGCGGAATATGGCAGCCATGGCTGCCATCCACGACCTGAACCTGGCATCCCAGTACTGCAACCGGCTGGTGCTCATCAGCGGCGGCCGGATATATAAACACGGGACCCCCGCCGAAGTCATCACCGCCGAAAACATCCGGGCGGTCTACGGGGCGGAACACTGTGTTTACCGCCACCCGTTGAACGGCCTGCCCGTGGTGCTGGTGGACGGTAATGGAAATTCCGGAATCGAGGGAGAGAAAAATGGGTGATACTAAAGGACTGGTCATCGTCCATACCGGCAATGGGAAAGGCAAGACTACTGCCGCCCTCGGCCTGCTGTTACGTGCCTGGGGCAATGATATGAAGGTAGTCATGCTGCAATTCGTGAAAAGCCCGGAGCGTGAATACGGTGAACATAAAGCCGCACGCGCGTCTGGGGGTCGAAATCATCCCCGGCGGCGCCGGCTTCGTTTTCGACCCCAATGATACCGGCCAGCACCGTACCCTGGCCGTTGCCCAGTGGCAGGAAGCCCGGAAAAGGATCGCTTCGGACCGTTACGATATGGTTGTCCTGGATGAATTTACCTATCCGCTGCGCTTCGGCTGGGTATCTTTAGAAGAAGTATTCGAGGTGCTGGACCGCCGTCCGCCGCGCCTTCATGTGATAATTACCGGGCGGGACGCCCCGGGAGCCTTGCTCGATTATGCCGATACCGCTATCAATGTGGTCGATATCAAACACCATTTCAAGAAAGGGATCAAAGCCCAACCGGGCATTGAGATCTAGCTGAGGGGCATTGTTGAAAGCTGTTGTTATCGGGGGAGTCACCAGCGGGGCGGGAAAGACTACCATCGCCACCGGACTCATGGGCGTCCTGGCACGGCGGGGACTTCAAAGTCCAGCCTTTTAAGGCCGGCCCGGACTATATCGATCCCAGCTACCATACCTGGATCACGGGAAATCCTTCACGAAATCTCGATACCTGGATGCTATCCCACAAAGCTGTTGGCGAACTGTTCATACGGGCAATGGGCGGCATGGATATCGGTATCATCGAAGGGGTGATGGGACTGTATGACGGCCATGCGGCCACCACCGATGAAGGCAGCACCGCCGAACTGGCCAAACTGCTGCACGTTCCCGTCATCCTGGCCGTTGACGCCCGCAACGGGGCTCGCAGCATCGCCGCCGTAGTGAAGGGCTACCGGGACTTCGACCCCGCCCTGATTTTAAGCGGCGTCATCCTTAACGGCATGGGTAGTGAGGGCCACTACCGGATATGCCGGGAAGCGATCGAACACTATACCGGTATCCGGGTGCTGGGCTACCTGCCCCGCCGGGATATCCTGGAGATGCCGGAACGTCACCTGGGGCTGATACCCACCGTCGAAGGACCGGCCGGCGAGGAATTCCGGGAAGCACTGATTACCCAGTGTGAAGCGACCCTGGATATAGACGGGATAATCAGTTTGTCCGGAGAGGCGGCTCCTCCCGCTGCCTCTCCGGTTTTATTCCCCGTTACTCCCCACCCCACCGTTATCCGTATCGCTGTCGCCCGGGACAAGGCCTTCAGCTTCTATTACCAGGACAGTCTGGACCTGTTGGCCGCCTGGGGCGCCGAGCTGGCCTTTTTCAGCCCGCTTACAGATTCACGGCTGCCCGATAATACCGGCGGCCTCTATATCGGGGGCGGCTTCCCGGAGATGTATGCCGGAGAACTGGCTGCTAATGCGTCTATCAAAGCAGCGGTCAAAGCCGCGGCTGCTGCGGGTATGCCGGTATACGGCGAATGCGGCGGCCTGATGTACCTGGGGGAATCTATCCGTGATTTCAATGGCCGGGAACATACCATGGCCGGCGTCTTACCAATCGCTTCCCGTATCGATAATGCCCGCCTGACGCTGGGCTACCGTACCGTCCGGGCGCTGGCCGACGGCCCGCTGCTGCAGCAGGGCCAGTCTGCCCACGGCCACGAATTTCACTGGTCCAACTTATGTGAAATGTCAAACTTACCTCCGGCATATGATATCTTGGAAAAGAACGGCGGCGAGGAAGGTTTCCAGGCAGGTAACGTGCTGGCTTCTTATATCCACCTCCACCTGGGGGCTTTGCCCACGCTGGCGCCCCGCTTTGTTGAGATGTGTCATAGATTCCATCAGGGTAATGATAATACGGCCGGAGGGCACAAGAAATAGCATGACTTTATTCGATATGCCCGAACTGTTGATTTTGTTACTGGCCTTAGTCATCGACCAGTCCTTGGGCGAACCGCCCAACCCCGTCCACCCTGTCGTCTGGATAGGTAACTTTATCAAACTCCTGATGAAAGCGCCGGTTGCCAGGGTGCAGGACCAAAACCGACGGCGTGCCATCCAGTTCCTCTACGGCGTCTTCGTGGTACTGCTGACTACCGGCCTTTTTACCACGGCGGCCTTTTTCCTGCTGTGGTGGCTGAAAGGCGCCAGTACCCTGGCTTATATCCTGGTGGGGGCGATGCTTTTCAAGACGATGTTCTCCCTGCAGGGTTTACGCCAGGCCGCTTTGAAGGTGAGAAACCTGTTGTTGCAGCAGAAGCTGCCCGAAGCACGTGCCGCGGTGCGTGCCCTGGTGGGCCGCGATACAGCGCAACTCGACGAGGGACAAATAGTCTCGGCGGCCGTGGAATCGGTGGGGGAGAACTGCTGCGACAGCTTTGTCGCGCCGCTGCTGTTTTTCCTCTTCCTGGGGGTGCCCGGGGCGGTAGCTTACCGGGCAGTCAATACCCTGGACAACAGCATCGGTTTCCGGGGTAAATACGAATACCTGGGCAAATTCGCGGCACGGCTGGATGACGTCGTCAATTTCATCCCTGCCCGGCTGAATGCCCTGCTGTTCGTGATAGCCGCCTGGTTTTGCCGGAAAGATGCCGGGGAGGCCTGGCGCATCATGCTGCGAGACCACCGCCATCCGGCCAGCCCCAACGGCGGCTGGACCATGGGCGCCATGGCCGGTGCCCTGGGGGTACAACTGGAAAAAATAGGTTATTATAAGTTAGGCGATGACCGCCGTCCCCTGGTACCGGCGGTGATCGATGCTTCGATTGCGATAATGATGGGTACGGCCGTGATCTGGACGCTGGTCCTGGCGGCCGCACAGGTAGGATATTATGTACTCACCCAGGCTTAATATCGAACATATGACCCCGCCAGCGCACGGTGGTATCGACTTGGAGGAATTCCGGCGATTGGGCCTTGACCCCACCCGGGTCCTCGATTTTTCCGTGAGCGTAAATCCTTACGGCCCACCCCCCGGCATCCGGGAAGCCATGATGGAGGCGGACATCGCCGCTTATCCCGATTCGAAATCCACCATTTTCCGGGAAAAACTGGCGGCCAAGCTGCAGGCCGAGCCCGATAATATCATCGCCGGCAGCGGTTCCACGGAACTCATCCGCCTTGCCGCCACGGCCTTTTTCGGCCCGGAACATACCGTCGTCATCCCGCAGCCGACTTACGGTGAATATGAAACAGCCTGCCAGTTGACCGGCACCCGCATCCAGAAACCATGGATGCTCGGTGAACCTGATTTCCGGCTTAACCTGGGCCGGATAAAGGAACTGGTCACCGAATATCAGGTGCGCGGGCTGTTTCTGTGCAATCCCAACAATCCCACAGGGGAATACCTGCCCCGGGAGGCGGTCAACCACCTGCTTTACCAGGCCGCCCGCAGCGTGGTCATCCTGGATGAAGCGTACGTAGCCTTTACCGAAAATCCCTGGAATTCCCTGGAACTGATCGAGACAGGACACCTGATCATCGTCCGCTCATTGACCAAGGACTTCGCCCTGCCCGGCTTACGGCTGGGTTATGCCCTGGCAGACAAATCATTGATATCGGTCCTGGCCCGCATCAAGCCGCCGTGGAACGTCAGCGCTCCCGCCCAGGCCGCCGCCACTTTTATACTGGAACAGGACGGCTACCTGCAGGAATGCACCGGTAAGCTGCGGGAAGCCCGGGTTTTCCTGGTCTCAGGGCTGCAGCAGCTCGGTTTTACCACAATCGCTTCAGCGGCCAATTTCTTCATGGTAAAGGCAGGCAATGCTGCCGCTTTCCGTCTGGCCCTGCTGAAGCAGGGTTTCCTGGTACGCGACTGCACCTCTTTCGGGCTGCCGTCACATATCCGGCTGGCCCCCCGCACCATGCCCGAATGTGAAAAACTCCTGGCCGCCATCGATACCCCGGAGGTACGCCATTATGCCGGCTAAGACTTTGATGGTACAGGGCACCGCTTCCTCGGTGGGTAAAAGCATCCTCGTCAGCGCCCTGTGCCGTATTTTCAAGCAGGACGGCTTGAAAGTAGCCCCTTTCAAGTCGCAGAACATGGCCCTGAATTCCTTTGTCACCCCGGAAGGCGGTGAGATCGGCCGCGCCCAGGCCGTGCAGGCCGAAGCCGCCGGCGTCGCCCCTTCGGTAGATATGAACCCGGTACTGTTGAAGCCGGAGGCGGACGCCCGTTCCCAGGTCGTGGTCATGGGCAAGGTCTGGAAAAACCTCCCCGCCCGCGACTATTACGAACACACCCCCTACCTGGCAGGGGTGATCAAAGACTCCTTTACCCGGCTGCAGGCACAGTACGATATCATCGTGATCGAGGGCGCCGGCAGCCCGGCCGAGATCAACCTGCAGGAGCAGGAAATCGTCAACATGTGGGTTGCCCGCACCTTCGGCACACCGGTCCTGCTGGTGGGGGATATCGACCGGGGCGGGGTATTTGCCTCCCTGGTGGGCACCCTCGACCTGCTGGATAAGGCCGACCGTGACCTGGTCAAGGGGATGATCATCAATAAGTTCCGCGGCGACGTCTCCCTGCTGAAACCGGGACTGGACTTCCTCGAAAACCGCACCGGCAAGCCTGTTTTAGGCGTAGTGCCCTACTTTAAGGAACTGCGCATCGCCCAGGAAGACTCGGTCTGGCTGGAAGAGCAACACGAGACGGCAGGCAAAAGCGGCCTTGATGTAGCGGTGATCGGCCTGCCCCACATGTCCAACTACGATGACTTCGACCCCCTGGAAGAGATGGGCTGTACCCTGCGCTACGTGGGGTCGGCGGACCATCTCAGGCGGCCCGACCTCATCATCCTGCCCGGCACCAAAACCACCATAGCCGACCTGAACCACATCCGGGCGCACGGCCTGGCACAGGCGGTACGGCGGCGCGCCGCTGACGGCACCCCCGTCATCGGTATCTGCGGCGGCTTTCAGATGCTGGGGCAGAGGATAAACGACCCCGGCCATATCGAATCGGCGGAAAGCAGCATCGACGGCCTCGGCCTGCTGGACATCGAGACGACCTTTGCGCCGGTCAAAACCACCACCCAGGTCAAAGCCCGCGTGCTGGAAGGCGGCGGTTTATTACAGGGATTAGCCGGCGAGGAAATCACCGGTTATGAAATCCACATGGGCCTGTCCCAAAGCGCCCAAACCCGCCCGGCTTTTCATGTGCGGGAGACCCCGGCGGGTAAGGCTGATTATGATGACGGGGCGGCATCACCGGACGGCCGCGTCTTCGGCAGCTATATCCACGGCCTGTTCCATAATCCGTCATTTACCCGCAAGCTGCTGGCACGGCTGGCCGAACTACGGGGCATCGATGCCGCTTCCCTGGTAGCTGTGGACCGTGAAGAACAGTACGATGAACTGGCCCGCATGGTGCGGGAGAGCCTGGATATCCCGTGTATCAGGAAAATAGCAGGACTGATGGGGTAGGGCGGGGTACGAGGGAAAGGTTCTTACGTTGCCGGCACCGGAGCCTTTACTTTCCTGATATTCCGCCACAGGAACAGGGTGCAGGCCAGGGTCAGGACAACGACGGCCACCGCCGACCAGATCAGCACCGGGTCGAAGCCGTATTTATCGATGAGCTTACCCACCAGCGGCGTCATCAGCCCGGCCAGTTCCGCCCCGGCAAAGAAGTAGATGCCCAGGATGGTCGCCCGGCGCTTGGCTGGTATCTGGGTCACGAAATAGGTTTCCGCGCTGGGCGCCCGCGCCATGTTGACGACGCCGATGGCGATCAGGACCGGGGCAAAAGCCCAGCCGTTAGGCACCAGGCTGACCGCAAACAACAGGGGGGCGGAGAGCAGGCAACTGATGATGACCACGGGGATGCCGCCGATACGGTCGGCCAGGTACCCGCCCAGGGGGGCGGCGAACATGCCGACGAAGGGGCCGATGCCCATCAACAGGATGACCATCGATTTGCTGACACCGAGTTCATCGGCGGCATACATGGAATAATAGGCGCCGGCCGACTGGATGATCATGGCCGAACCGACCGTCAGTATCAGGAAAGGTAAAAAGACCCGCCAGCGGATGGCCGTCGCTTCGGCGACAAAACTGGTTTTCGCCGTGCCGCCGGATGGGATATTATCCCTGGCTTTGAGCCGTTTGCCGATGATATAGAAAAGCACCACGCCCAGGATAGCGACGGGGATGCTTAAGATGACGAACGGGGTACGCCAGGTCCAGGCAGCGGCTATGGGGGCCACCAGAAACATGGTAACCCAGAAACTCGAAGTGCCGCCGATGAGATGCAGGCCGAGGACGCGGCCCCGCCGCTCCGGGGGCGTCATGGCAGACAGGGCTGCCGCCGAAGCCGGATGATATCCGCCGCCCAGCAGGGCGGTGAGTCCCAGCAGTACCAGCAGCATGCCGTAAGAATTGGACAAGCCGATCATGATACCCCCGGCGGCGACACCGGTGACGCTGAGCAGTATCATAATGCGGGGCCCGAATTTGTCCGCCAGCCAGCCGGCCGGCAGTTGGGCGATACCGCCGACAATAGAAAAGACCGAGACAAGGACGCCGGCCGTGGTGTAAGTAAGGGACAGGTCATCCCGGATCATGGGCAGCAGCGGGCTGATCATGGCGCCGACGACATGGTGGCCGAAGTGCGCCAGCATGAAAAGAGGCAGTAGTCCGGAGAAAAGCAGGCGGAACCTGGAAAAATAAGACTGCATCCCGTTTTTCATACCGACCCCTCCTGCACCAGCCGTTTTACGTATGCGGGGCATTATATCATATACCATACATAATCTGCTTTTACCCTGGTGGCTAAGTTTGCATTATGCCGTTATATCTATTATGATGTTGCCGAATTTTCAGACAAGGGAAAAGCCGCAATACGGCGGCTGCAGGAGGCATGAAGATGGGTGTACTCAGTCCCTACCGGGTACTGGACCTGGCAGGTGAAGATGGACTGTTTTGCGGGAAAATACTGGGCGACCTGGGGGCAGACGTTATCAAGATCGAACCTCCGGGAGGAGATGCCGCCCGCCGCATCGGCCCCTTCTATCACGACCAGATCGATGACGAGAAAAGCCTGTTCTGGTTCGCTTACAATACCAGCAAGCGCGGCGTCACCCTTAACCTGGAGTCGGCCGACGGCCGGGAGATTTTCAAACGGCTGGCGAAAAAGGCCGACTTCGTGATCGAAACTTACCGGCCGGGCTACCTGGCGCATCTCGGCCTGGGATATGCCGACCTGGAAAAGATCAATCCCGGCCTGATATTGGTCTCCATCACCCCTTTCGGCCAGACCGGGCCTTATAAAGACTGGAAAGCCCCGGATATCGTCGCCTGGGGCATGGGCGGGGATATGGCTCCTTTCGGGGACGCCGACCGGCCGCCCTTCCGCATCGGCTACCATTCCCAGGCTTACCTGTGTGCCGGGGCCGACGGTGCTATCGGCGCCCTGATGGCCCTGGCGGACCGGGCACATACCGGACAGGGACAGCAGGTTGATGTCTCCGCCCAGGAAGCGGTGATGCAGAATACCGAACATATCACAGCCGGCTGGGACCTGGCGAAGCGGGTACGCCGGCGGGGTAAGGCTGATGGGGCCAGCCCGACCGCAATGCAGAAGATGACCCGGCTGTGGCCGTGCAAGGATGGCTATGTATCCTGGTTCTTTTGGGGCGGGGTGATGTCCCTGCGCACCAACACCCCTCTGGTGAAGTGGATGGAAGCCGAGGGCATGTCCGACGAATTTCTCTCGAATTTCGATTGGAGTAAGTTCGGCGAAAAGAATACCCAGGAGGAGATCAACCGCCTGGAAGCCCCGGTAGCTAAATTCTTCCTGGCCCATACCAAGAAGGAATTGTTCGAAGGGGCGGTACGCACCAATACCCAGGTGTACCCCGTCTCCACCCCGGCCGATATGCTGGCGGACGAGCAACTGGCAGCGCGGCATTTCTGGGTCCAGGTGGAACATCCCGAATTAGGCACGAAGATAACCTATCCCGGCCCCTTTGCCACCTCCAACGAGGCCCCGCCCGTGATCAGCCGTCGCGCCCCCCTTATCGGGGAGCACAACCTGGAGATTTTCGAGAGCGAGTTGGGCTATACCCGGGCGCAGTTGACCGCCCTGGCCGAGGCGGGAGTGATTTAAAGAGGTGAAGAGATGAAAAGGCTTTTAGAAGGCATAAAAGTCGTTGATTTTACCTGGCACCTGACCGGGCCGCTGACCACCAAGGCCCTGTCGGATGCGGGGGCGGAAGTGATCCGTGTGGAAAGCCGCAAGCGTCCCGATATCCAGCGCATGGGCTCCAAATTCGGCAGCTTCAACCAGTACAATACCGGCAAACTGGGCGTTACCCTCAACGTGTCCACCCCCAGGGGGCTGGAACTGTGCAAACGGCTGATCGCCCGGGCGGACGTAGTGGTGGAGAATTTCGCCGGCGGGGCCATCGAGCGCATGGGCCTCGGTTACGAGGTGCTGCGCATGATCAAGCCCGATATCATCATGCTCAGTTCCTGCATGCAGGGGCAGACCGGCCCCCACGCCAAGCACCCCGGTTCCGGGCACAAGCTGACCGCCCTCTCCGGATTCAACACCATCACCGGCTGGCCGGACCGCGAGCCGGGTTATTATGAAGCCTATACCGATTTCCTGGCCCCGCGCATGAACATCATCGCCGTCCTGGCCGCCCTGGAATACCGCCGCCAGACCGGCAAAGGCCAGTACCTGGATATGTCGCAGTACGAGAATTCCATCCATTTCCTGGCCGCTACGGTGCTGGACTACACCGTCAATGCCCGCATCCGGGAACGGATGGGCAATAAGTGCGAATACGCCGCCCCCTACAACGCCTACCGCTGCCTCGGGGAGGACCGCTGGTGCGCCATCGCGGTGATGAACGACGCCGAATGGGCCGCCTTCGGTAAGGCCGCCGGCCACCCGGAATGGATAACGGACAGCCGTTTCGCTACTATATCCAGCCGCAAGGCCAATGAAGAAGAACTGGACCGCCTGGTCAACGAGTGGACGAAAGACAAGCAGGCGGAAGCGGTCATGAATCTGCTGCAGCAAGCCGGCGTGCCGGCGGGCATCGTCGCCACCGGGGAAGACATCCTGGACAAGGACCCCCAGTTCAAACACCGGGGCACCTTCGTCGAACTGGAACACCCCGAAGGCGGCCGCTACCGCACCCAGGTCGGCCCTCACTGTTTCATGTCCAAGACCAAGTGGACGATGCGGCGGGCACCCCGGCTGGGCGAACATAATGTTCAGGTATTCAAAGGAATTCTCGGACTTGGCGACGAGGAGTTCGACAACCTGGTGAAGGATGGAGTAATAGACTAAAGACGAAAATTCCTCACCCTCACCCTCTCCAAAAATTTGGAGAGGGGACTCTATCCCCAATATAACCTAAAAATATCCTGGTAGGACAAGCGTCCCCACCTGCCGGTTCGTCCTCGTTTATCTTCCGGGATGATTAGCAATATAAACGCACGGACTTTTTCCAATAACGGCTGTTGTTACGTAGGGGTGGGTCTCGGACCCACCCGCCGAAAGTCCTGAGGCAGCCGATCATAAGTCAGGCGATCTGATAAATCCTGCTTCAGGGCGGGATGGTCACAGACCATCCCCTACAATACAACTCCCAATACAATCTATAAATATCCTGGTAGGGCAAGTGTCCCCACCTGCCGGTTCGTCCTCGTTTATCTTCCGGGATGATTAGCAATATAAACGCACGGACTTTTTCCAATAACGGCTGTTGTTACGTAGGGGTGGGTCTCGGACCCACCCGCCGAAAGTCCTGAGGCAGCCGATCATAAGTCAGGCGATCTGATAAATCCTGCTTCAGAGCGGGATGGTCACAGACCATCCCCTACAATACAACTCCCAATGCAACCTAAAAATATCCTGGTAGGACAAGCGTCTCGCTTGTCCCTCAAGCAACCCGCCTTTACTTACCACAGATTGACGGAAACGACGAAGAAGACGTTGATGAAGAGGTGGATGAGGAAGGCCGGCCAGTAAGAGCGGGTGCGGTAGACGATGAAGCCGAAATAGAGCCCGGTGAGGATGGTGCTGAGGGTCTCCACCTCGGGCTTGCCGAAATGCACCATGACGAAAGGGACCATTTGCACCAGGATGCTGCCCTCTTTAAGGCGGTCCTTGAGTCCGAAGATGAGGAAGCCGCGGAAGAGGAACTCGGAGGCGAAGAGGGTGACGGCGATAGACCAGGCGTATGCCCCGGTGCGGAAGTGCATCATGTCGTAGTAGCCCTGGAAAGCCGCCCCCCGGGAGGAGAAATAGAGGATAGGAGCGCCGATAAGGCAGGTGATACCCACATAAGCCAGCCACTTCCTGACGTCGCCCAGGCGGAAGCCGAAGTCCAGCGGATTTTTACGCAGGAGGAGGACGATAACCAGCAGCGGCAGGACGGCATAATAGACCAGGGAACTCAGCCAGGGGTAGGGCAGGGGGTGATATTCCCCCAGGGACAGGAACAGCATGGCCGAACCGAGAACAATGATTTCGTTACGGTACTCGGACACGAAACGGCCGATAGCACGGGACTCGTCACGGAAAAAAGCCATGGAATAAAGATAAACCCAAAAAACCGAAAGTACAAATTATAAATACCAAAGACGAAACTCTAATTTCTAATATCTAAATCCCAGGGAAATTCAAAATACTAATTTCCAAATTCTAATTGTTTTGTATTTTTATATTTTTTTCTTTGAACTTCCTTAGGATTTTGGATTTAGGGTTTAGAATTTTTATCTCGTCATCGTTGGCATCGGGCCGGAGGTAGGTTTGGTAGCCAGCCAGCGCCCGGTAGCTTCGAGCATGGGTAGTTTGATATCGAGGTTCTGGCGGCGCACATTGACCATATCCACGACGTCGAAGCCGCACATCTGCAGCACGGTATCCAGGATATACCCGGCTGACGGGGCAAAGTTGCCGCTGCCCCCCGCCAGGCACACCCCCACGGCGGGCTTGCCTTCCATGGGCCGGTCCGGCTGCATGAACTTCAAGCGGCGCACGCGGTCGAGGAAGCTGCGCATGCTGTCGGCAAGGTCGCGGAAATAGACGGGATTGGCGAAAACCACGGCGTCGGCGGCCTGCATCTTCTCCAGCAGCCCGGCGAAGTCGTCGTTGATGACGCAGCGCCCCTCACGGCGGCAGATGCCCCACCCGTCCGCCTCGCACTGGCGGCAGCGTTCGATCTTCATCACGGGCAGGAAGACCAGTTCCGAAGCGGCCCCGGCCTGTGTCAGCCCCTTGGCGATAGCGTTGGCGCACTGGGCGGTGCGCCCCGCGGTATTACGGCTTCCGGAAATCATCATCACCTTCATTTGCATCCTCCTGGGGAAATAATTCCTGAAATGATTCTAAAGTAATTAATAACATAAGGACGGGGTAGGGGCAAGGGGGAGGGGGATTTTGCCTTCCCTTAAAAACCATTGCGCCGGCGGACGGGCGGAGGGACGGGGGGAATATACTGGGTACGGGTCTTAAGGCGGAAGCCGATAGTGCTGGTGAGGGCGGTCACGGTGAAGATGATCAGCCCGATAAGATACCAGTTGATATCAATGGTAGACGAAGGTATCAAGAGCGGCCGGACATTGAAGGAAGCCTTGATGCCGTTGACGTCCACGGACCGGGTACCCGGTTCGCAACCGGAAGTGATATACTCCACCGTTTTCTGAGAATGCGGCGCCAGGCTGACTTCCTGGGAACTCACCACAACGTCGTCGATCTTGAAGACGACAGCCTGCGTAATGGCGGCATCGCCGTTGTTCTCCGCCACGATACTGATGACGGTTTCCTCCCCGTAGGTCGATTCGTAGGGGAAGACGGCCAGCGATCTCAAAGCGAACTCCGGCGCCACCGGCCCGGCCGTCCACACGTTGAAGGTGGACTTACGGCCGTTGACCTCGACCTCGTAAGTGCCATCCGCATCCGGGACAAAAGTGAACTTGACGGTGGTACTACCGCTGCCGCCCACATTCACGGTCTGGCTCTCGACCTCCCGGCCGTTGATCTTCAAGGTGACGGTATAGTCGCCCGGAAGGTCGCCGCTGTTCGCCACGGCCGCCGAGATGGTCACGACGTCGCCGGTATTAGCTTCAGCAGGGGAGACAGCGAGGCTGGACATGGCGACGGAAGCCGGCCGCGTGCTCTTCGCACTGCCGAAGAGGCTGTACAGGCTGAAATGAGAGACCGCCACGGAAACGGTATGATTCGTGGTGTTGACAGTGGCTCCTTCAACCGCCTCCCATTTCTTATCAGTTGCATTCCAGGTCATCAAAACCAGGCCGGCCGGGTTAAAGCCGATAGGCAGCTTGGCCGGGTCGTAGGTAATCGTCAAGAGGATGTCCGGGTTGAAGGCAGCCCCGCCGGGGCCGAATTCATAAGCCAGGGAGTACATGGTAGCACCCGCCGGCGGGGCGGGGACGTCCTGGACGAGGGGCTTGATGGAAATTTTCTTCAAGCCGCGGCCATCCTTATCCAGGGCCTGGACCCCTTTGACAATCGTCAGCCAGGCCAATTTGTCTTCCGAGTAGATTTTACTTTCCATGACAAAAACACTGTCGGCGTTGGTAAACAGAGTGATATTGGTTTCCCCGGGACCGGCCGGAGCGCCGCCACCTCCTCCACCGCCTCCGCCAACCACCGCCTCCGCCACCCCCTGCCGAAGTAGTTTGAAAGGAATACTCATCAGAAGTGGCCGTACCGACACCGGACATAACCGATTGGACACGGTAATAATAAGTCTTGGAAGCCGTCAATCCGGATAATGATACCGAATGGCTGGAGACAAAATTAGAGTCCAAGGTAGTACTGGAAGTATAATCGCTGGCATCGGTATCGCTCGGGTGGGAGACCGTATCGTAAAAGACCTGGGAGGTGGAATCACCGTTGGTGGTCCAGGTGATGGTGGCACCGGTAGAGGTCAGGCTAGATATATTCACTTCGGACACAGTTAAACCACCGATGGTAATTGATATGCTTTCGGCTCGTACTAAATACTGAAAAGGTAAGAGAGTAAGCCCAAAAATCACCATCATCAGGAATAAGGCGATAGACTTAAACGCCATTCCTGGTTTCAATTATCGTTTCTTCCTTCCAAGTAATGTAATAATAAGGGTGACTGCGATTATTGTACCTGCACTTATTACTGTAACTGGAATAATCGGGAACTGGTTAGATCCCGGTTTAGTTTCAATACTAGCCGTTGGTATAGGTGAATTAATAGAAAATGGCGTAGTATTTGGTATAGTACCTGTAGTTGGTGATATAGGAGTCATTAGAGTAGCTTGAATAGGTAGGGTATCGACTGGTATCGGTTCCAATGGTTGAGCTTCTTCAGGTACATTATTATTGTATTGGTTCGTAGTCATTAGAACTCGTATAGCTAACTCAAGAGCAACCAGCCCAGTTGTTTTATCACGAGCTACCACCCATGCTTCGTATTTTTTCTCGGAATTTACATTATTGTTCGGTATATGAACCGAAACTCCGACCAATCCCCTAGAATTAGCTTCTACGATAACCTCTGTTTTGTCTAGATATATCCATCTTGGATCAATTATTTCCTGATAACCTTCACGGAGCATCGATGGTTTTTTACAATAAATGATGAAGGTCTTTTCCTGATTGGTTTGATTGATAATCTCTATATCATGAACAAATGTAGTTTGCCCTAGTGTTAGGCCCTCAATTGTAATAACTGCTGGTGAAGCGGCAAGATCACCAGCCATCGCTACAGAAAATGGAAGTAAAATGGAAATCAAAACTATACAGGCAAGTGATATTCTTGTCTTCCAATAATACATAAAGTCCTCGATTATGTCTAATATACCGCCTTATGAAAACAAATATACTTTCATAAGGCGGTATATTCCGATACTAATTTGTTTGTAAATATCTTACTGTGCCACTGCGGTAATAGTAACTGTAGCGGACATCATTTGGTTAACATTAGATCCAGTAAATGCTGTTAACGCTAGGTCGAATTTGTATGTACTACTTACGGTTAGTCCGGTTGTTAACGGAACGTCTGAAGTATCGAATTCTGTGTATTCAGCGCATTGGGTATACGGACCAACGCCTGTAGCCTGTCCAAAACCAAGACTATATTCATCTGTAGCGTCTGGAGCAGTAACAAGTGTCCATGTTACTGACGATCCAGTCGCATTTGTTCCTTTAATCGAGAAATCCTCAGTAACTGATCCCTCATTAGTAATTGTAAAATAACCCTGATTTTCCTCATTAAATGTGGTCTTAGGAGTACCAGCGACAATAGCACCTGTTGCCCAAGTATCAGGGGTGAGACCAACTGAAATAGTCTGGGAACCAGTCGTAATTGATACTATACCGGTTTCGGCTGCTAATGCCGACAATGGCAAGATCATGGTGGCCAACATGGCCAGGGCGATTGCAATTGTTATGAGTTTTTTCATTCCTTTATATTTTTCCTCCTTAACTTATCCCTTAAAAAGCAGGTGCCTGACCCGCAGTTAATATGCCCACCCAAATTACCTCCAACCTCAAAAAATCCTAATGAAAAACCAAAATACGAAACTCTAATTTCTAAGTGTTTTGTATTTTTTTTTAGTACTTTTTACTTCCTTAGATATTAGGATTTGTATCTTAGGATTTCGTTTTTAGTGTTTTTCTAAATACTTTTTCCAACTCGCGGGCGGCCAGTTTACTGGGTTTAGTACCGTTCTGTTCCCAGCGCTGCACGGTGGACAGGCTGACGCCCACCTCCCGCGCCAACTGCTCCTGGGACCACCCCAGGCGCGTGCGCATCGTCCGTATTTCGTTTTTTGGTAAGTTCATCGTCCGGCTGCCCGGCCTTTGTATCACGTTTTAACTTATCCTGATGATGCAAGTGATACAGCATCTAGGGTAACATCCGCAGTCATGTCGGACAATAGGAATAAAGTAATAGGCCGCAGCCGGCACAAATAAAAGGTAACAAAATACGAAACGCTAATTTCTAGTATCGAAATCCAAAGTAATATCCAAAAGTACTAAACTATAAAAACTTTAGAAATAAATGTTAACTACTTCTCGGATTGCGCCGCCACGTTGTCGGACGCCTTGACTTCGTCAACGGTTACGCAATAACAGTGATTTCAATCGATTATCAGTATTTTTTCCCTTTATTATTTTTTTATACTTCCTTAGATATTAGAGTTTTGTTCTTAGAGTTTCGTTTTAAATCCTAAGTGTTTTGATCTTCCTTAGGGTTTATTAGTGTTTAGGTTTGTATGTTGATTGAAAATCCACCCCGCTTCCGTCTATAATTACTAGTGGTCTGCCGGTGATGGCAGCCAACAGCTTTCATGGTGAGTGTAGCCCAGCGGTTAAGGCACCAGACTGTGGATCTGGATATCGAGGGTTCAAATCCCTTCACTCACCCCATCTGCAAACTTTTGCACATCAAAAGTAAATCTTTTGTTAATTTAAAGCGAGCACCTGCACTTAACCAGGTGTTTTACCCTTTCTTGGAAAAACCGTTGCATTATGGGATCATTTAGTTATTAAGAAAGCGCATGTGATGGGTGTCTCCATGAGCGGCAAGATCGCCCATGAAATTGCCATCAATTATCCGGATAGGGTGGTGGAATTATTGAGGTATTATTTGAACTTAATCTCGCAGCAACCTGATAAATTCTTGTCGGCTCAATCCAGTATCTCTAATTAAAGCTCTCAACAACCCCCGCCCTAGTTCAGGGTGTCGGGGTACTGAAAGACGCCGCCCGGAGGGGTGGAGTAAAATCATATGACTGCCTTCGGTGTGGTCCCGGATATATCCAATCTTACGTACAGCTTTGACGAACTCGTCTCCAGATATTTCGGGCAGCCGAGGCACTAAACGGCAACCTCCACCTCTTTAATCTCAGTGATGAGTAGCGGTTCGCCGTGTTTACGTTTGCTAGCTATGTAACCCCGTATCGCCTCTTCTATATTTGCCATGGCTTCTTCTTTGGTTTTACCCTGTGAGTGGCACCCTGGCAAAGCGGGACAACTGGCGACGATGAAACCGTCCTCATCCTTTTCAAGAGTTATGGAAAATCTCATAATATATCCTCGATAAAAACCAGAATATAGTATAGCAGAATATACAGACAGGGTATCAATTTCCGGCGTTGTTTCAGGAAGAGGATGACTCTCCCCACCTACTAGCTTAAACAAGCAACTGCTGAACGGCCGGGATCAGCGATTTTTTCTCAAACAAGAGTTGTGAATGCTTCCAACCAGGCTGGATAGCCTCAAACGAAGGTTCGGAATCCTTCCCTACAGGGACCCCAAGTTACTGAAATTACTTTTTAACCGCCCTGTTATCACCGCCAAAATGTCAGGAGATACCATTACCTGACAACCCGACCGCAGTTTAATAAAATAGCGATTTAGTATATATTTATGACATCTTTGGCCAAGCATTAAGGAGACCGTCATGGCAGAAAATGTGTATAAATATCTAAATCCTGTCGGGATCCATGACCCGGTGAAGGTACACCCCCTCGCCCCGCGCCTTGATACCCTGGAAGGTAAAAGTATTGTTATGAGTGTAGGTGCCGGGGGAGAACAGGGTATTCTCATCCCCCTGGTTAAAAAGCTGCCGGAGAGATTCCCCCAGGTGAAATGGACTATCCACTACGCCGCTGCTCATGCGACCAAAGAAGGCAGCATCGCCATCACTGAAGAGCAGATGAAGACCGCGGATGCCCTCATCCGCGGCGTGGTATGGTGACATGGCGCCATCTGGGAGCAGTTGCCCCATCTAGCATCTATCGAAAAAAGAGGACTCCCCAGCGTCTTCATCATGTTCGAAGACCAGGATGAATGCTGGAAACAGGCATGCCGCATCAATGGTATTGCCGATATGCGGCGTATTCACGGATCACGCCACATTCCCGGGCCTGCAGGATGTAGACAGTTGGATAGACAAACTGGTGAACGAGTTGGTACGTCCTTTAACCGAAGCAGAAAAGAATCCCCCGCAGTTGGACCTGTCGAATCCCCGTTATATCTTCGAAGGTACCTACGACGAAGCTGAGAAGTTCTTCAAGCAGGCCGACCCCATTCCCCAACTGTACAACAACGCCCCGATCTGCAGATTCACCGACGGCCTTCCGGTAGTCTTGCCGACCGAAGCCAAGGTGGCGAGGATGCTTAAGGGCACCAGCCACCAGCCGGACGAGGTAATTACCTATCACACGGACCATCGCAGTGGCGACCGCGTGGAACAGATGGGGAACTCCGGCAAGAAAGGCGATCCGGTATACTTCATGCCGATGAGGCGGAAGGCTACCGTCGAGAAGATCGCCACCATCGGTGTCATGGCTGGATGCGAACCGGAGCACATGCCGCTCTTGCTCGCCATGGCCGAAGCCGGCGGGGGCTGCGGCGACGGCCGCGGCGGTATCGTCTTTGTCGTCAGCGGCCCGTATGCCAAAGAAATCAAGATGAACTTCGATACCGGTGTATTCGGCCCGGGCAATCTGGCCAATCGCGGCATCGGCCGCGCTGCCGAACTGATGTGGCGCAACCTGGGCGGCATGGTTCCCAACCAGACCAACTGCGGTGTCTGGGGATCAAGCCTCTTCAACTGCTTCCCGGAGAACGATGATGCCTTGCCGCCGGGATGGTCCAGTCTGAGGGAAGAATATGACTTCAAGAAGAACGAGAGCTGTGTCATCGCTCTCAGTCAACACCACTGCCGCACCTTACAGAGGACCGAGTTTATGCCCGGAGGATACCGGGAATTTCAGAAGAGCGGCCACGGTGGAATTGGCAGAAGGCTGGGGGTAAAGGGAAAACCCGGCCCCCACAACTGGATGGAGTACTTCGTAGACAGTTTGTGGAAGAACTGGGAAGGCGGTAAGACATTCTTCATGCTGCCGGAGATGGCCCGTGATCTTCAACTTTACGGCTTCAAGTCCAAGTCCGAGATATACGAATGGCTCTACAAGAAGAGCTTCATGACCGTCAGAGAATACCGCACTCACCAGCGGCCTGATGTCACGACCAATGCCTGGAAAGCAGTCGAGGCGACATCAGGGAAACCCTGGAAAGAACTCGAGGAAGACTACATGGTGCCGGCGGTAGCCGATCCCTTTGAAAATTGCATCATCGTCACCGGCGGCGGAGAAGAAGTATCTCTTTGGGGTGACGGCCGGAGTGCCAAAGCCGACCCGGCATACAGTATAGATTTCTGGCGTTAAAGCTTCCGGAGTAAGGAACGGTCTACCGGCCATGATGATCATGGCCGGTAGACCTTACACATTTTCGATGTTCAAAACAAAACAAGCATTGTTTCAGGCCGGGGTCAACTCTCCCCCAAATCACAATAACCGGGAATATTCATGCCCGGGAATGAAATAATTGTCGTATTTTATGTGTTCTATTACTTCCATTAAACTAAATTCTGTTTATATGTACCGTTAAGGACGACGGTGAAATGGAATATCGGCTGTCTGACGGTCAGCACTCTCAGGGGACAGTGAGTCAGTCCTTTCGGGATAAATAGTAAGGTACTCTTGGTCAGGATATATTTTTCATCATCAAGCCAGAACTCCACTTCAGCGTTTAAATCATTTGGTCTGTCCGGGTTGCTGCCGAAGAAGCCTATAACCTCATCATAATCGTGTTTGTGGGCTTCGTCGTGGTTGAAGTCGGTGGCTTTCCAGAGCCAGGTGACATTAACGTTAAAAGCCCCGGGAGTATTTCCGGCGTCCATCCAGAGCACTTTTGTCGCTCTTTGCATATATTCAGCGGAAGGCATCATGCCGTCGGGCATTATCAGGTCTTGAAGAACATATTTCGCATATTTTCTTTCAGCCATTTTTGTCTCCTTGAGCAAATAATTTTGATATATGATGACAGTTATTTTTGAAATAAACAATCCTTGATTTTAGCTAACTATTTGAATGGCTTGCGCTGTAAGTAATGCACCAACTTCGTTCTGTTTCTCGTCGATAAACAGGTGTTCAATTTATCCGGATAATAATTGAATATACCCATATACAGCTTGAAAAAAGTCAAAAAATAAATCATATTATACCGACGGTAAGGTGATGATATTATTCATTGAAGAGCCGGAGCACCTTCAGGTATTTAAGGATCTGGCAAAATGGCTTGATGATCGCTTGAAAGATACTCTATAGATGAATACCACCCTTATTTTCAAGTTAGTGAATGAAATACGGGAGGAATGTGATGAGTAATGTGAAACTGGATAGCGGATATATCTCGGGTACCAAAGTAACAAAGCACAGTCAAGAGGTTTACGTATATAAAGGCATTCCTTATGCCGCTCCTCCGATCGGTGCATTGCGATGGAAACCACCACAACCGGTGGCATCTTGGGCAGGTGTCAGACGATGTACTGAATTCAGCGTCCAGGCATCTCAGTATCCTGACCCTCATTCATCCCGGCCTGCAGCAATAGCACAGTCGAGTGAAGATTGTCTTTACCTCAATGTTCTTACTCCAACCAATGATCCTGCTGATAAACTTCCGGTTATGGTTTGGCTCCACGGCGGCGGCCTCAGATACGGAAACGGGAACTTTCCTTTATCCGTCAATCTCGGTTTACCACTTCACGGCGTAGTTCAGGTGAATATCAATCACCGGTTAGGGGTGATGGGATTATTTGCACATCCTCTTCTTTCAGTGGAATCTCCAAATCATACATCGGGTAATTACATGTTCCTCGACATGATTGCAGCCCTGCAATGGGTACAGCGCAATATAACTCATTTCGGCGGCGATCCGAACAATGTAACCATTTTCGGTGAATCCGGAGGCGGTTTGAAAGTGGCGGCGCTGATGGCCACTCCACTGGCAAAGGGTCTATTCCACCGGGCTATCATTGAAAGCGGAGGACGTTATTTCGACACGATATCTTTAAAAGATATGGAGAATTTTGGAGAAAAACTATTCCGTAAACTTGGGATTGGAAAAGAAAAAGACCCACTTGCCTTAGTACGAAACCTACCCGTAGAGGCGATCATTAATATTGACCAGGAATTGAACATTGAAATGGGCCGGGAATATATCTTTATGGGACCCTGGCAGGTTGTACACGATGGCTGGTTTTTACCGGATACACTGGTCAAAATGTTCCAGACCGGGCGGAGAAACCAGGTTCCATATCTTGCGGTTGCAAATAGAGGGGAAATAACCGGTCCGGGGTCGCTTATTGCCGATATGATAATCAAGGACTACTTAAGGCTGTTAACCGGGCCGAGTACTACCGGTTCACGTGGATATGCAGCTATCTTCGACCAGGTACCGGAAGGCTGGAGGCGGGAAGGATGTGTAGCTGCGCACGCGATGGAGTTGCACTATGTATTCGGTGCGATCGATGACAACGAATCCTGGGCAAGTTCTCAGCCCGGTTACGCATCTTCCGGAGCTAAATCACCGGTTCCTGAAATATCCGAATCGGATCGGAAGGTAGCCGAAAACATTATGACGATATGGACCACCTTTGCCAGAACGGGTAGTCCAAGTGTAAAGGAGCTTATCGAATGGCCGGCATGGGACAGTTCTACTGATTCATATCTCTTGATAACTGACCCCTTGCAGGTTAAAAAGGGTTACACAGATCTTATCAATATCAAACCGGACACTACCAGACAAACAATATTTTAGATTATGAGCTAGTTCGTAACCATACATTTGTACTCTTCTTGCGGTAGTTTTAGTGGGGTTGTAGAATACCAGCCATAACTACTGATTGAAATCACGGCGGGGGACAGCGGTATGTTTATAAGCAGCGACTACCCAAAACGCCTGAAAACCCCGGCCTTGCTGCTGCTGGGCTTTTTTGCCGCGGCCAGCGTCATCCTGGCCCTGTTTAATCCCGGCGCCGTTTTCGTCTCGCCCATCCTTTACTTCTGCCTGAATCTGGTCTTTATCTCCGTACCTTCGATGGTGGTGGTCATCATGTCCGCCCGCAGTTTCCTGATGACCGGGTCCTGGCCGGTGTTGTGGCTGGGGGGCGGGACCATCGCCTTCGGCCTGGCGGGGCTGATCGGCTCCGGCTTCCTGCTGGCCGGTGATATGCAGGCGGCCGTCTTCGCCCAGTATCTACTCCTTTTCCTGGCGGCCATGTTTAACATCGAAGCCGTTTTAAGCGTGATCCACCGCCTGGAACCCCTGCAAAGCAAGGCGGGGCGCCGCAACCTCCACCTCCAGGTATATTCCTCCGTCTTCTTTGCCGTGCTGTTCCTGATCACGGCCGGGATACTCGACCTGATCCCCCGTATCTTTACCATGGGAACCGGGGGCGTCCTGCTGCGCCAGGTGATGATGGGGGCAACGGCGCTGATCTTCTTCACGGGGGCCGCCGCCATGAGGCGGCGGTTCAATACTACCCGTTCCGACCTCTTTTTCTGGTACTCGCTGGCACTCTTGATGTCAGGCATCGGCTGCGTCGACCTTCTGCTGCAGAAGGGGATGGGCACTCCGCTCGACTGGCTGGGACACAGTGCCAAGTTCTTCAGCGGCCTATTCCTGTTGGCCACGGCGATGGTCGCCCTGCAGGAAGCTCGCGCCAACCGGGTCTCTGCCGAGACCGCCCTGGCAGAACTCTTCAGCCCCCGCCAGAAAGCCAACCTGGAACTGGTTTTCGACAGCCTGGAAGACGCCATCGTCTCCACCGATGCCGGTTTCTATATCACGGGCTGGAACCGCGGGGCGGAGATCATGTTCGGCTGGAAAGCGGAGGAGGTGATGGGCCGGGACGTATTCGAACTTTCGAAGACACGCTTCCTGGACGGGTCGGCGATCGACCAGATGCGCCGCAAGATACTGCGGGAAGGGACTATTTCCGGCGACCTCGCCCAACGGCGGCGGGACAACCGCCAGGTATATACCTTCGGCCGGGCGACGGCCCTCAAGGAAGCCGACGGGGAGTTGATCGGGCTGGTCTTGATCTTCCACGACGTCACCGAGACGCGTAACACACTGTTAGCCTTACAAGCTTCCGAGGCCAAGGCCAACGCCCTCATCCAACTGGCGCCGGCAGCCATCTTCGAGATCGACTACCGGAAATTGCTCTTGCTCAGCGTGAACGAAGTGATGTGCCGCGTGACCGGCTACTCCCGCCAGGAGTTGCTGGAGATGAGTTTCTACGAACTGCTTGACGAACAGAGCCATACCCTGCTGGCCGACCGCCTGCACCGGCAGGCCGCCGGGGACTCCCGTGAAGAGACCGCCGAATACGCGGTACGGAAAAAGGACGGCACCATCCTGTATACCCTGATGAGTATCGTCACTTCGCACGCAGGGGGGAAACCGGACACCGCCCTCATCGTGGCATACGACATCACCGGCCGTAAGAAAGCGGCCGAGGCGATACAGACCGAGCGCGACCGGCTGATGAGCGTCCTGGAGACGATACAAGACGGTGTCAGCATCATGGACACCGATTACAACGTTACTTATGTCAACCCTGTCATCCAGGGGATCTACGGGCCGGTGGAAGGTCGCAAGTGTTACGAGTATTTCAACAATGTGCCCGAGCGCTGTCCGTGGTGCCGCCGGGAAGGCGTGTTCGCGGGGGAGATCCAGCGCCGGGAAAGCCGCTCGTTGATCGGCCGGCGCATCTTCGAAATCACCGACGCTCCCCTCAAGAACGCCGACGGCACGGTAGCACTGCTGGCCCTTTTCCACGACATCACCGAAAGCAAGAAAATCGTGGAGCTGAAGGACGATTTCATCGGTATGGTCTCCCACGAACTCAAGACCCCGCTCACGGTGGTGCTGGGGGCGCTGGATACCGCCGTTTCCCCCGGGGTTTCCCCGGAAGAGCAGCAGTCGCTGCTGAACGATGCCGCCTGGGGCGCCGAAGCGATGGTAGATATCGTGGACAACCTGCTTGAACTGTCGCGGTGGCAAGCTAACCGCCTGACGCTGTCGCCCCGCCTGCTGGACGTACCCAGCATCATCGAACGGATGGTACGTCAGCATACCCGGAAAAATGCGGGACGGTGCTATACGGCCGAGATCGAGCCGGGCCTGCCGCAGGTCAATGCCGACCTCATCCGGCTGGAGCGGGTGCTGGACAACCTGATGGACAATGCGGCCAAGTATTCGCCCGGCGGCGGCGACATCCGCATCACAGCCCGCCGGGATAGCGACAGCATGGTGATCGGGGTGCACGACCGTGGCATCGGGATATCAGCCGGCGACCAGGCCAAGCTGTTCCAGCCGTTCCAGCGGCTGGAGACGAGCATGGAAGCCTCGTTGAAGGGGGTGGGGCTGGGGCTGGTAGTGTGCCGCCGCCTGGTGGAAGCCCACGGCGGCCGCATCTGGGTGGAGTCGGAGCCGGGGCGGGGGTCGTCGTTTTATTTTACGCTGCCGTTGACGAAGCAAGAAAAAAACGAAATTCAAAATTCTAATATCTAAGCACATGGGAATTCAGGTGTCATCGGGATGCACTCGCAAAAGACAGATTCCCGGGGCTATATGTATCAAAGTGATACCCAAATTAGTGTAGTCATTAGCTAAGTGCTAAGTACCAGGGACACAGAGCAAATTTACCATATCGCTTGACAAATAGAAGAATTTATGTTCTACTATATACCTGTATTTAAGCGATACGAGTGTGTGTTAAGGAGGTCCCCCATGAAAATATCTCTATCTTGTCCCCGCCATCAACCCCACCCGGAATTAATATCTCGCGTAACGAATAAGTCCCGCCGGTCCGGCTTGTCTTGCTCGTTCACCCCCACCCCCGGATACCGAAGAGGTCGTTTGGCGGCTGCCGCGAAAACGAACCGTGCCTGTTTCCCTTTTTGCCAGCTTCCTTCGTTCCACCATTTTTTACCCCCGGGTAGTTGAGTGGTGTAAAGACCAGACCCTGGTTTCCTCTCCCTTTCTCAAAGGGAGATATAGAGGGATTTCGTCTATTTAGAGTTTTCCTTTACCCCCTCCATATAGTACTATCTTCCCGAGTATTTTGCTTCATGAATGATATGTACCCCTTGACGGGAGAAGTAAACTATGGTTAACTTTGCCCTATAGTTGCCTTCAGACGGGACGGATGCCCCGCATTTCATGTTTTACAGGTCGAGTTAGATGCGGGAACTGATACGGTAACACAACCGGATCAGCCGGGCCCGAAGACCATCTAAAACTCTTGTTATCGAACAGGAGAAAAGGCTGGGCACTCTAGAATATGTCGATTGAAGATATCAGCAAGTTCCAGCTAAAGAAGGTCAATCCCTTCCAGGGGCTGGTTATTGATGCCGATGCCTGGCGGGATGCCCACAATTATCATATCAACCACATGCGCGTGCATCTGCTGGCTTTCCACCAGACGGGCATCGCCGAAGGCCTGGAAGTAACCGCCAACACCCCGCCCGACCAGTCGGTAACAGTGCAACCGGGCATCGCCGTGGATCCGGAAGGCAACGTTATCATCGTCGGCCAGAAACAGCGTTATAAACTCCAGACCCAGAAAGCGGGGCTGGTCTATTTAGTCATCCAATTCCGGGAGGTGGCCGGAGAGCCCTATCAGCCCCCCGGCGGCGGCCAGGCCACCCGTATGCTGGATGCCTACCGCATCCAGGAACGGGACAAGCTGCCCGACGAGCCTTACCTGGAATTAGCCCGCATCGACTACGATCCGGGGAAAGGGGCACTCACCGAGGCGAAGTCGCCCGCCCATCCGGGCAAGAATGAAATCGACCTGCGCAACCGGGTAACCAAAGCAGTACCGGCAGCTCCGGCCGCGCCGGCGGCAGTAGTGGAAAAAACAGCACCGCCGCCCTCTCGAACCGAAACAACCCGGGTAGTGGAAGTGCCCAAAGCGGTAGAAACCGTCGTGATCGGACACGCCATCATGGGGGGCACGGACAGCGCCGGACATCTCAACGGCCTGCAGAACCTATTGCGCTACGCCGGGCAGAAGGGAGACTTACAATATACCCTGGAAGATAAAATCGTACTGGACCAGGACCTGGTCCGTTATACCATGATATTTTGTAGCGGCAGCGGCCGCTTCGAACTGCCGGTGAACCAGCAGGCGGCACTGGCTAAATATCTCCAGGCTGGCGGCACGATCTTCGGCGAAGGCTGCAGCAACGGACAGGACGACGCCAACCCCAAGTCAGCCAGGGATTTCGGCCTGGCCTTCAACCAACTGGCCGGACAGCTCAAGCACCGGCTGGAAAGCGTCAAACGCGGCCATTACCTCCTCTCGGCATTTCATGTATTCTCGGAAGTCCCGCCCGGGGCCGAGAACGGTATGTTGATGGAAGGCGGGCATATGATATACAGCGGCAGCGATTATGCCTGCGCCTGGCAGGGCGGACACACGGACAAGCCGTTGACCCGGGAACTGATCCGGGCCGCCTTCGAAATGGGGGACAATATCCTGGCCTATGCCCGAAGCATGAAAACAGGCCGGTCTTAATGTCGTGAGGAATGCAGGAGGACAGGGATGGCTGATACGGTCAATATATCGGTCGAGCCGAAATCGTTAACGGTCACCGCGGGAGAGACCACACAAGCAACGGTAACGCTGAAAAATACCGGACAGACGGTCGACCAGTTTACTTTAAGTGTAGAAGGACTGCAACCCGGCTGGTTCAGTCTCCCCGTTTCCAGCGTGGCCCTCTTTCCCAACGACCAGGACTCGCTTAAAATCATACTGAGCCCGCCGAAAGCCGACGCCAAAGGGGGGGCCTACCCCTTCAAGATAAAGGTGAGTTCCCAGGAAAATCCCCAGGCGCCGGTGGTGCTCAACATCTCGCTACAGGTCGTCGCCCTGCCGGAGATCGGCCTGGAAATGATGCCCCCGGCGGCGACCGGTCGCAAGGCCCATTTCCATGTCCTGATCACCAATCCCGGGGCGGCGGAGGCCGACCTGGAAGTGAAAAATATCACGGCCGACGGCCGGTTGAAACTGAATCCAGCCACCAGTAGTGTTAAGATACCGGCGGGCGGCCAATACGAAGCCGATATCGATGCCAAGTTAGCCTGGTGGACCTATTTCTTCGGCAAGAAAGAGGCGCTGTTCAAGGCGGCGGTGTCGATGCCGGGCGGGGCGGAAGCCCGCACCGTCAGCGGCCAGTTGAACCGCCTGCCCTGGTACCGGGCGGTCAATATCCGGCTGCCGTGGCTGGCCAAACCGCCGCAGATAATTGAATTTAAAGCCGTGACCGACGACAACCGTGAATTCAAGTTAAGCTGGTCCGTCAAGCGTGGCACGAAGATAACGCTCGATGACGAAACGGTAACCCGGCAGGGAAATAAAGCGGTCCGCCCTATGGAAGCCCGGGCTTATGCCATCAAAGCAACCAATAAATATGGCACGGCGGCCAAGCAGGTCGAGGTGCAGCCGGTCACGGTACCGGCCGCCAAAGCCTGCGACCGCATCCGGGTCACGTTGTCGCAGACGCAACTGCAGGCCAACGCCGGCGGGGTGCCGGTACCATTAACCGTGCAGATGCAAAATACCGGCCAGATCGTGGACAAGTTCCAGGTAGAAATCTTCGGATTGGAAGCCTCCTGGTATACGCGGTCGGCTTCCAGTGTAGCTTTGATGCCGCAGACCAACAGCGCAGCACAGATAATATTCCAGCCGCCGAAACAGAAGCCGGTGCGCCAGGGGATATATCCGTTCGCGGTTTCAGTGCAGTCGCAGGCGACGCCCGGCGACGCCACCATCATCCTGGGACAACTGGAAGTATTACCCCTGATCGAATTCAAAGCCGCGGTGCGGCCTTTCCGGGTCACCTGCCGTAACAAAGGCACCTTTGTTTTCAACCTGACCAACACCGGGGTCACCCCGATAAAGTTCAGCCTTTCGGCAACCGACCTGGATGAAGGGGTGCGGTTTAAGTTCAAGGAGGAAAATCCCGTCCTCCCGGCCTGGAGCACGGTGGATATCCCGGTACAGGCCAAGCCCAAACGCGGTTCTATCATCGGCGAAAAAAAGCGCTTCGATATCACCATGAGCGCCAAGCCGGAGGGCAAAATAGCGCAGACGGCCAACGGTGAACTGAACCACACACCATGGTTCGCTTCGTGGCGTCCGATCATGCGGACGCTCCGTATCATCATTGCCCTGGCGATATTAGTTATTGCCGTAATACTGATACTGAATGCCGGGGGCGGACTAAGCACTTTACTGGACAGCCCGCAAACCTGGGTAGATAATTTCGTGTCCACCATTGAAAGCTGGTTCAACCGGTAATACTGACTCCCGGAGGTAAAAATGAAAAAACTCGGTGCGATTCTGGCAACGGCCTTCCTGATCGCAGTGATGTCGCTCGGCCTGATTTCCGGTACGGCTTTGTCACAGAGCAACTCGCCGACCATAACCTTAACCCCGAACCACGGCTTCGCCGCGACCACGATCACCGGGATGGGTTTTTACGGTACTGTCACTATTTACTGGGACGGCGATACAGATACCGACTGTACCGCAAACTGTATACGTGGAAAATGGGTTTACCGCCATTATCGCGGTACCGACGCAGACATCGATCAGCGGTCACGTAGTAAGAGCCGTCTCAAACGGCCCCACCGGCGCCCCCGGCGCTATTTTTGCAGAGGCTGTTTTTGTCGTCGATAACATGACCGGCCCGGCCGGGCCCAAGGGTGATGCCGGACCCACCGGCCCCTCCGGTTCCGTAACTTCCGGCCCCGCCGGCCCGCAAGGGCCTGCCGGTCCAGAAGGCCCGGAAGGTGCAGAAGGCCCCAGGGGAGACACCGGACCGGCCGGCGAACAGGGCCCCCAGGGCAGTCCGGGAGCAGCCCCGATAATCAGCATCATCGCCCTGGTCCTGGCAGTGATTGCCATCATCGTCGCTCTCCTGGCGAGGCTGGGCAAGTTAATCTTCGGTTAAGCATCGTAGGGCAGACCATACGGTCTGCCCTACAACCTATAAAAAACAAAATTCTAGATTCCAAGCAGCAGGGACAAATATGGAGTTAATTCACCCTTTTTTATTTGACCAGTTTATGCCGGATCGCGAGGGCGACCGCTTCCGTCCGGCTGGCCACGCCGAGTTTGGACAGGATATTGCTGACGTGGAACTTAACCGTCGACTGGCTGACGACAAGGCGGCCGGCGATATCGGCATTGCTCAAGCCATCCACCATCAGAGTGAGGATCTCCTTTTCCCGTCCGGTGATGTCATAACCCACTGCGGCGGGCTGATTAACTTTAGTAATGAGGACCTGAGCAGCCTCCGGCGACAAGCTGGGTTGTCCGGACACCGCCCGGCGGATAGCAGCCACCAGTTCGGCGGCCGAGATATTCTTTAACAGGTAACCCGTGGCTCCGGCCTGCAAGGCCCCCTCCACGTATTCCTTTTCAGCGAAACTGGTCAAGGCAATCACCTTGATATGGGGCCAGGTTTTAAGGACAGCCTGTATGGCGGCCACGCCGTCCATCCGGGGCATCAGCAAGTCCATGAGGATGACATCAGGCCGGGCTTTTTCACAGACTCGCAGCGCTTCCTCCCCGTCACCCGCCTCACCTACGAGAAGCAGGCCGTCAGCCGCCCCGATCACCGCACCCAGGCCGCTGCGCACCACCGTATGGTCGTCCACGAGCATTACCCGGATTCCATTTTCTCCGGTCATAGCGATTCCTCCTTGTTAAAGCCTTGCCAGGAGACGGCAACGGTGGTCCCCCGGCCGATGGTACTCTGAACCGAGAGGGCAGCCCCGGCGGCCCGGGCCCGCTCCTGCATGATGTCCAACCCCAAGCGACCGCCCTTAATTGTAAATTCATCGAAACCCCTGCCGTCGTCGCGGATATCCAGGGCAATGCGTCCGGGAGAGTATGTAAGTTTCACCTGTGCCGTGACGGCCCCGGAGTGTTTGGCGACATTATTCAACGCTTCCTGGGCGATGCGGTACAGGGCAATCTTGATATCCGGCGGCAACTCGCCCTGCCCTTCAATGTGGACGGCGACCGGAATACCGGTACGGCCGGCGACCGATTCCGCCAGGTGTTTCAGCAGGTCGCCGAGATCGGCCTCCGCCAGCGCCGCCGGCCTTAACTCGAAGAGCAGGGTACGCATCTCCGCCAGCGCCCCCCTGGTCTGACGGCGGATCTCTTCCAGCCGGCGGCGGCCTTCTTCAGGGTCTTTGTCCCAGATACGCGGCAGTACCTCGGCGATGAGGCTGGAAGAAAACAGGGTCTGGCTGACGGCGTCATGCAGGTCCCGGGCCAGGCGGGTGCGTTCTTCGGCCGCCGCCTGCGCACGGGCTTCATGGGCCCGTTTTATCTCACTTTCCGCCAATCCCAGTTTATCGATCATACCGTCGAAAGCCCGGCTCAACTGGCCTACTTCGTCCGCATTCCGGGCCATTCCGGTGCGGGTTAATTCCCCGGTACGGGCGATATATTCCACAGTCCTGGTCAGGTCGACGAGCGGCCGGGTGAACCGCCGGGCCGCAATTATTATCCCACCGGCGCCGGCAGCCGCCAGGATAGACCAGACCACGATACTCAGGGTCACCGTATCTTTAACGGCAGCATAAGCTTCGGACTTATCCTGTTGAACGACGACACCCCACCCGGTTTCGCCACCCACAGGACAGTAAGCGGACAGCACGGGATGTTTACGGAAAGGCTCGGTATATTCGGCATAACCGGATCCGCCGGCTAATAAAGGGCTGAGCTGTGGCGGCATCGGCCGGCCGAGGTAAGCCCGGTCGGGATGGGCGATCATGGTACCGCCGGCATCGACCATATAAGCGATGCCGGACTGTCCGATAGTCATCAGGTAGATATTCTGCCAGATGCTGTTGATATCCAGCTCCAGTACAGCGGTATGGGTGGAGTCAGTTTCCAGCCCCACCGGGATACCCATGTAAATCACAGGAATACCGTCGGCACCGGAAAAATCGACACCGGAAACATACAGGGCATCAGCTACCTGCCGGCGGGTAGCGGCGGCCCCTTCCGGTACCGCAATACCGGGGCGGGACAGGATATCGGCAACGGTCAAACGGGCGAGGGACGCTCCGGTTTCCGCCATATAAAAGAGCAACTCGCCCTGATTATCGAAGTAGTAAGCCGCCCGGTAGCGCTGGGGCGAAGCCAGCCGTAATGCCAGTAACGCCTCCGCCTGACTGGCCAGGCCGGACGGAACTGCCTGTAGATGGTCGGCGAACAAACGGACGTCGGAAGCGATGCCGCTCATTTGAATATTGATATTCCAACTGACGATAGAAGCGAACTGGGTGTTGCGCTGGTTGGCCTGCCGTACCATACGGTACTGGCTGGTAAAAATGAGGGTCAAGACTGAGGATGGAGATGGAAATCACCCAGAAAACCGTGGTCCAGACCACCAACCGCCGCTGGATGCTGCGGTTGAGCCCCCGCCAGGCTTTTCTCAGGAAATTCATCCGGAACACCTGTCTAGTCGATTCATTACGATCTCGCCGTCGGCCACTTTTGCCGTCAGGGCGTCCAACTGCTTCTGTATTCAGGAATCACCTTATGTTAAAGGCGGGCTATCGTCCGTGTCAATCTCTCCCGGTATACTGTACTAAGGGACAGGACGAAATCCCTCCGGTTGCCGGGTGCCGGGAGGCCGGTTATTCTCCTAGAATGCTATCATACGTCCCACACTACCTTAATATAAAGTTCTAAATACTAAACTCGAATATCTAAGGAAGTAGAACGTACAAAAATATGAAAATACAAAATGGGGGGTAACGGGGATACCCGGTATATTGCCTGAACCCGATACCGTTACCTGAGAACGAGGAGGTGAAGTTAGATGAAGATAGGACTGGCGGCATTAGCCGTCTTATTGATAGTACCGTTGTTGTTCACGGGGTGTACCGGGGATTACGGGCCGATCACGAGCCGGAATTATGATTTCACCGGTTTCACCCGGGTGGAGGTCAGCAGCACTTTCGAAGTGGAAATCGTGCAGTCGAATGCCTGGAGCATCACCATCGAAGCCCAGGAGAAGCTGTTCGACAACCTTAATGTAAGTAAAACCGGGGACACGCTGGAGGTCAACCTTAAATGGGGGTGGGGGTCGTGGGTATCATCGTGGGGTTTCAAACGGGCTAAAGCCCGCATCACCATGCCGAACCTGGAAGCATTGACCCTGTCCGGGGCTTCTTCCGGTACGGCCGCAGGCTTTCGGTCGAACCGGGATGCCGAGATCGCCGTATCCGGGGCCAGTTCACTGAAAATCGATATGGAAGCGGCCATGGTTAAGATGGAAATATCCGGCGCCAGCCATATCACCGGCAACCTAAAGGCTGCCAGCCTGACAGCCGAGATCTCAGGTGCCAGCCGGGCGACGCTGACCGGGGCAGCCGACGGTCTGGATATCAACGCCTCCGGGGCCAGTACAGCCGCCTTAGAGGAACTGGCGGCACACAAGGTAGACATCGAACTCAGCGGCGCTTCGCGGGGTACGGTCTCGGTACGGGACTCGCTGAAGCTTAACCTGAGCGGAGCATCCAGCCTGACTTACACCGGAGACCCTTCACTCGAAGCCATCGAAATATCGGGTTCCTCCACGATCCATAAAAAATAAACCGGAAATACCAGTATCAGGAGTCGAATATGACAACACTGTCACCGGAAGAAAGACGCCGGATATATGAAGAAGAGAAAGCCCGCATGGAAGGCGAGAACAACCCGCCGCCACCCGAACGCGATTCAACCCTGGACCTGAAACCGGGGACCGCCTCCCTGCTTTGTTACCTGGGCGGCTGGATCACCGGTATCATTTTCCTCATCCTGGAGCAGAAAAACCGGCTGGTCCGCTTCCATGCGGCCCAATCCATTATCGTCTTCGGTTTTCTGCACGTAGCCGGGCTGCTGCTGCAGCAGATACCGGTCATGGGTGATTTCCTGGGGGCAGCGGTGGGTATACTGGCCTTCATCCTGTGGATCATCCTGATGGTGAAAGCCAGCCAGGGTTATTTTAACCTGCCACCAGCCGGGGACCTGGCGGAAAAGATACTCGGTTCAGCTTCCGGATCCACGCCGGGCAAACCCACGGGGACGTCCCAGGGAATAACGCCTCCCCCGCCGCCACCGCCGCCATCGGCCTCGATCACCCAGTCCCAACCAGTTAGAGCTCTACACCGGGCCGATGCCGGCCGGGCCGGCCGCATCACCGCCTCGGCTTTCGCCATCGCCTTCAGCATCGCCATGCTGATATTCCTGAATTTCTTTCATGAATACATCGCTTATTACCACCAGGAAACCGCCGCCGGTATCTCGACCTGGATCCGGCAGCCCTTGCTGACCGCTGATTTCTCTGCCTGGCTGCCCATCGTGAACACGGCCCTCATCTGCGGCATTGCCGGGCATGCCTTATGCCTGGCAATCGACAAGTACATCATGCGCGAAGGCACCATGCTGATACTGGATATCTTCAGTGCCGTCTCCATCGCCGCCTTGCTGGTGATCTTCCCCTTTGACTTCAGCGCCTTCGGCGACATCTGGTCCACCCCTATGGACCTCTCCGCCCGGATCACCATGGTGATCATCATCTTCGGCATCTGCATCGGGGTGCTGGTAAGGCTGATCAAGATACTGGTAAACGGGGTGCGGGGCACGGCAACCTACTGACCGGCCGGCCCGGGTAGGTACCGGTGAGGTCATATTTAGCCGATGAAGTTGACTCAGGAAGGCCGTCCGTCTTATAATTGTTCTACATTTGGTGGCCTGTGTTCATTTTTATTACCCCTCGGCCGCAGGAGAACCTTGATCGAAATCAATGTTTCCCAGTTATTGAAATCACCGCTCGGTACCATCCGTAACTACGAGGTAGACGAGAAGGTAAATATCGGCGAGGAAACGCCGCATGTACGCGGTGAAGTAACCTTGCTGCGGACCAACCGCGGCATCCTGGTCACCGGCCGGTTGGAGACCGATATCGGCCTGACCTGCTCGCGCTGCCTGGGCAAGTTCCGGCATCCGGTGACCCTCGAGATCGAAGAGGAATTCTTTCCCACGATCGACATCATCACCGGTTCCAAGGTTGACGGCCCCGATGATGAACCGGATGCATTCATGATCGACCAGAATAACATCCTGGACATCTCCGAAGCCATCCGTCAGTATGCCCTGCTGGCAGTACCGATGAAGCCGTTGTGTAAAGAAGATTGTGCGGGGCTGTGCCCGACCTGCGGTGTCAACCGTAATCTGAAAACATGTAATTGTCCTCCAGCCGTCGACCCGCGCCTGGAAAAACTGCGCGGGCTGGTGATAGATAAATAAATCTGGAAGTCGAAACCTCCAAAGCGAAAGGATAAACGATGGGACCACTACCAAAAAGAAAATATGCCAAGGCACGACAGGGTGAAAGGCGTGCACACATCGCGGTAATGCCGCCGGCCACGGAATCATGCCCCCAGTGCCATAGTGTAAAACGGGCGCATCACGTCTGCCCCACCTGCGGCTATTATGCCGGGCGTGAAGTGGTGGCAATGAAAGGCCCTGAGGAAAAGAAGTCCTCTTAAGGCCGGCACCTTCAACCTAAGTTTGATAGGGGTTTTCCTGTTCACCGTTTCCTGAGTCTATATCCGGGAGATGACAGGGAATCGCCGGCGGTTGTCCGGGCGCAAGAGGATGGTGGCTTTGCTCAGAACGGCCGTCTGCAGTCTGCTTGATATCAAATACCCGATCATTCAGGGGGGAATGGCCCACGTGGGCACCGCCGAACTTGTCTCCGCTGTCTGCAATGCCGGAGGGCTGGGGATAATCGGGACCGGCCATTATCCGCCGGAATGGGTACGGCAGCAGATACTGCAAACCAAAAAGCTAACCCGCCGGCCTTTTGGCGTTAATATAGCCCTTACCTCCCCTTATCTCAAACAAATATCCGAAATCATTATCGGGGAAAAAACCGCCGTAGTCTCGACCGGAGCCGGCAATCCCAGTGAATTCGTGCCCGGGTTTAAACAAGCCGGGATTATATTCATGCCCGTGGTGGCAGGGGTGGCGGCGGCTTGCCGCATGGAAAAAGCCGGCGCCGATATTATCGTGGCCGAGGGGATGGAGTCCGGGGGGCGGATCGGGGAAACTACGACCCTGGCCCTGGTACCCCAGGTGGTTGATGCTGTAAAAGTCCCGGTGATCGCTGCCGGCGGCATCGCCGACGGGCGCGGCCTGGCAGCTGCCCTGGCCCTGGGCGCGCAAGGCATCCAGATGGGAACGCGTTTTGTGTGCAGCACCGAATGTACGGCCCACCATAGCTACAAACAGAAAATCATGGGAGCAGACGATGCCGCTACCATGGTTACCCACCGTACTACCGGTTATCCCCTGCGTACACTACGCAACAAACTAAGCGAGCAGTTCGAAGAACTGGAAAAAGCGGGGGTATCGAAGGTAGACCTCGATTTATTCGACCGCGACCGGATGTACCTGGGGTTGATCGAAGGCGACCTTGAGGAAGGAGCGCTGCTATCCGGGCAGATCGCCGGCCTCATCCGGGACATCAAACCGGTCCGGGATATCATTGAAGAGACCATCGCCCAGGCAGAAGCGGTGATCGCCCGCTTACAAGCTGCCGGTAAATGAACCGGCCATACCCGGTCAACCGTTCAACGGGAAATAGCGACACATAACGGTTTTATCCAGAGAAAATATGACTGTCAGGAGAAGTAGGTATGAGTGATGCGATGAAGACCGCTTTTATCTTCCCCGGCCAGGGTTCGCAGGCCGTCGGCATGGGCCGCGACCTGTATGATAATTTCGCCGCGGCGAAAGCGGTCATCGACCAGGCTGATGAAGTATTGAAATTTCCTCTGTCCAAACTGTATTTCGAAGGCCCGGAAGAAGAGTTGCGGCAGACCATCAATGCCCAGCCGGCGCTGCTGACCATCGGCGTCGCCTGCCTGAAAGCGATGCAGGAAGTCGCCGGGGCCAGCATGCCCGTCCCCGCCTTCACTGCCGGGCACAGCCTGGGGGAGTACACCGCCTTAGTTGCAGCCGGGGTATTTGATTTCGCCACGGCAGTCTACCTGGCCCGGGAACGGGGCCGCCTGATGCAGGAAGCCGGGACGAAAACTGCGGGGGGCATGGTGGCGGTGCTGGGGATGGAAGAAGCCGCTTTGAACGAGGTCTGCCGGGAAACCGGCACTAACATCGCCAACTACAACAGCCCCGGCCAACTGGTTATCAGCGGGGCCGCGGAAAACATCGCCCGGGCGGTAGAGTTAGCGAAAGCCCGCGGCGCCAGCCGGGCTGTTCCGCTGCAGGTCAGCGGGGCCTTTCATTCGCCCCTGATGAAGCCGGCGGAAGAAGCTTTAAAGCAAATCATAACCGGGATGGCTTTCCGTGACCCGGCCGTACCCGTTATCGGCAATACCACCGCCCTGCCCCTCACCAACGCCGGGGAGGTCAAAGCCGAACTCACCCGGCAGCTCTGCCACGGTGTACAATGGCAGCGGTCGGTTGAGTATATGGCTGCCCAGGGAGTAAACACCTTTGTGGAGATCGGCCCCGGTAAAGTACTTACCGGCCTGGTCCGGCGCATCAACCGGGAGGCCAGGACTGCCAACGTCAGTGACGTGGTGTCAGTACAAAACCGACCGGCCTGGTCCGGTTAGACTATGGTATTTGACCGCTTTGTAAATTCGGATGCTATAATATTCTGTTTAAATCGATGAGAAAACCGGTATTTAAAACACGAAGCAAGGCCAGGGCAGTCGCCCTCCAGGCCCTATATGAGGTTGACGCGGTCGGCCACCCGGCTGAGCAGGTCCTTGCCCGGCTGCTGGAGGAAACCGGGTTTCCGGAAGACAAGTCTATTTTCGCCCGTGAACTGGTACAGGGGGTGATCGGGCATATGCCGGAAATCGATCGCAGCATCAAGCAATTCGCTCCGGCCTGGCCGGTATCGCAAATACCGGTCATCGACCGTAATATTTTAAGGCTTGCAATATTCGAAATTTTACTTGATAATAAGATTCCTGTTAGGATTGTGATTAATGAGGCTGTCGAATTAGCAAAGTCTTTCGGCAGCGATAGTACGCCAAAATTCATTAATGGCGTTCTGGGCTCGGTTGTCTCGCATCTCAAGGACAACCAGGCAGTAGAGACAAAATAAGGGGGAAACGTTGGCCACAGTTTTTGAACGAGTAAAGAAAATTGTCGTCGAGCAACTTGGTGCCGATGAGAAAGATGTAGTAGCAACCGCCAATTTTGTAGACGACCTGGGAGCGGACTCGCTGGACCTGGTCGAAATGATCATGGCCATGGAAGAAGCATTCAGCACTGCGAACCAGAAACTGGAAATACCTGACGAGGACGCCGAAAAAATAGCCACGGTTCAGGATGCCGTCGATTACATCAAAGACCAGGGTATCCAGGACGCCTAACCGGACCGGCCATGACAATCAAGGCGGTCTTCTTCGATTGGTTTAATACCCTGGCGAAATATGAGCCTGCCCGCGATGAATCGGCACGCCAGGTGATGCACGAATTCGGTTACGAGGTCCCACTGGATAAAATCCGCCAGGCGATGGCGGCAGCCGACAAAGACTGGTTCGAAGAAAACGCCCGTGCACCCATCCGGCTTAGAAGTGCCGCTGAACAAGCTAAAGCATATGCCCGCCACCATCAGATAATTCTGAAAGGGGCGGGCATTGATTTTTCCGCCAAACCCGACTTGCTGAAGACCGTGGTGACCCGTATGCATACGCTGTCTTCGGCCATGCATTTCGTCCTTTTCGATGACGTCGTACCGGCCTTGAAAAGCGTACGGGAACGGAAACTGACCATCGGGCTGCTGACCAATCTCGACCGGGACATGGCGGCCATGTGCCGGGACCTCGGTATCGGGAATTATATCAATGTCATCGTGACTTCCGGAGAGATCGGGGTGGATAAACCCGACCCCCGCATCTTTCAAGCAGCCTTGAATCGGGCGGCGGTGAATGCGGCGGAAGCCGTCCTGGTCGGCGACCAGTACAAGAACGATATTCTGGGGGCTCAGGGAGTGGGGATGAAAGCCATGCTTATCGACCGCCTGGATCAATTGACGGATATCACCGACTGTCCCCGCCTGCGTACCTTGACCGAAGTAGTCAACCACCTCGTTTAAAAATCCGAAATACGAATGACCAAATAATTAGTTCGATATTTCCATACAAATGGAAATTCAGCGTCGCCCATTACGAAATGAGACAACCCCAAGCACAGCCCACAGGCAGGTCGGGAGACCTGCATTACACAATTTGTTGAACTAGAAATTGAGTGAACGACGACCTTACAAGAAATGTAGGCCGGGTTTACTAACCCGGCCATGAGCCCGGGTTATTGTGCAGCTACTACCCCCACTAACTCGCTGAGAGCTACCACCTGTTGCTGGCCCGTGGCTAGATTTTTAACCGTCGCTTTACCGACTGCTGCCTCATCCGGCCCGATAATGACGGCAAAAGGAATGCTGTTGGCATTGGCATATTTCAACTGCCGGTCCAGTTTGACGGCATCGGGGTATAACTCGGTATTGATGCCGGCAGCCCGTAGTCGGGCGGCCGCCCGCACCGAGACACCAATCTGTTCAGCGGAAAAGATAGTGACCAGCGCCCGGGTCGGACAGGACTTCAAACTCGGTTTCAAGCCGTACTGTTCCAGCACCAGGCCGATGACCACATCGCCCATGGCAAAACCGATACCACCCATCGGCTCGCCGCCTACATCGGACATCAGGTTGCTGTAGCGACCGCCTCCCAGTATCGCCCGGAAGGCCCCCTGGCGGTCCCAGACTTCGAAAACGAAATCGGTATAATACGCCAATCCCCGGATGACCGAGGGGTCGAATTCAATGAATTCAGTGACACCCAGCTCTTTGATCAAGCCGAAGAAAGCAGTGAGGGCCGGCGATTCCCGCCACATCTCACGGTCGGCCATCATCGCCCGCAGCCGTTCCAGTTCGGTATCTCCTAATCCCACGGTCTCCCTGCCGTAGGCCGCCCAATCGGCCGGGGACAGTTTGTCCAGTTTGTCGATCAAGCGGTACACGCCTTCTACCTTGTCCGGGGCGACACCCAGGGCTTCGATCTTGGCTTTCATAAGTTTACGGTTATTCACTTTGATGCCGACCTGCTGCGAGGTCAAGCCGACCGATTTCAGAAATTCGACGAGGATAGCCATCACTTCGGCGTCGGCATATGCGGAATCGACACCGATGATGTCCAGGTTCCACTGGAAGAACTCCCGGGTGCGCCCCTTTTGCGGGCGTTCGTAGCGCCAGAACGGGCCGAAGGAAAACCAGCGCACCGGCTTGGGCAGCTCGCGCTGTTTCTGGGCAACCATACGTGCCAGTGTCGGCGTTAGTTCCGGGCGCAGGGTGATCTGGTCGCCGCCGCGGTCGGTGAAGACATATGATTGTTCTTTCACCAGTTCGTCACCGCTTTTGGCGGCGTATAGGTCCAGGGTCTCCAGAGCCGGGCCTTCGTATTCCTGGTAGCCGAAGCGCTGTGAAACTTCCTTCATCCGGGCATACAGCCACTGGCGAAAGGCCATCTGGTCGGGGTAAAAATCACGTGTACCCCTGACGGGGCGGATAATCTGTTTCATCGTTATACCATCTTCTTGTTTAGTTTTTGCCATTGACCGGATACCCGGTCTTGAAAGTTAGGATACCGCAAGGTTAATAAGCTTGTAAAGGTGGATGGGGCTTTTAAGATTGGAATGAAAAAAGCCCGGTGGTCGACGGCCGGGCTTTTTTCATGAGGTGAGTAGAACAAATCTAATTACTTTTTATTGTATCTGATTCCACGGGACAGTAAAGGTACAAAAGGTTCATTTATGTTGCACCAGTGGCTTAATGTGGCGGGCTCCTTTTGTTTCTTTGCTGAACTGTTTGGGCAACAGTGACTCCCGGACATTCGTGGACTTCACTCCGAGCTATATCATACTTGCGGGAGAAGCGATGATTTGCTAGACTGAAAAGGTTGGGCCGTTAGCTCAGTTGGCAGAGCAGCTGACTTTTAATCAGCTGGTCGCAGGTTCGAATCCTGCACGGCTCACCAAACCCCCTCTTTTGAAGCTAATCCGAGACTGAATCAACAAGCGATTTCGCGTTGAGCGTAAAAAACGACCATCTTACTTTCCCCCCTATTTTTTCTGGAAGCTCCTCCGTGATACTTGTCTGCCGGACAATTCACAGAAAAGGCAGGCAAGTATATGTTGAAGACAGGACCGAATACACCGAGGAGGAACTTCACCATGGCACAACTAGAAATCGAAAAGCTGGCCGTCCACTGTTACCAAGCAAAAATAGCAGAGGGAAAGTCCCCTGCCACCACCCAGGCATATGATTATACTATTGTCGCATTTACCAGATACCTTACACAGTAGGGAATCCCGTTACACCTGTCCGCCCTATCGATCGAGAATGTACGGGAATTTATCATTAACGAACAACAGCACAACATCGCCCCGTATACCATCCAGGATGACGTCCGCCGCTTAAAAGCCTTCACTTCCTGGCTCTTCGAGGAGCAATACCTTCCCGAAAATATCTTGAGCAGGCTTAAAATCCCCAGAGTCCCGGAAAAACTCATCGAAATCATCAATCGAGACGAAAATATATCAACCACTAAACGAGGCTCGATTAACCGTGCATTGTTAACTAAATAAGTATTACTTGGAATTATAACTCACGGCCGAAAAAAACTACGTTGGAGGAGATAGAAGATGTTCGGGAAAAAGAAAAAAAAGAGATAGTGCAAAAAGCCAACGAAAAACTGATAAGGAAAGTACTACAAAAAGATACCGGACGCCGGGTGTTCGGCTTTCAGTGTTCACCCGGTATCCCGTCATCTCTAAAACTTCTCGCAGATCAGCTACACGTCCCTTTATTCAGTTTGGCTGAGCACGCTCTCCAACTCGGAGCAATCCAGATACCAAAAGCGAATAAAAATCCTGAAGAAAGAGAAGAATTACGAAAGCACCTGACAGATGTACATGTGGGGATGAGAACGATTGAAAAAATATCCAGATATGACGAAGAAGCTTCAGAAATACTAAGTGCTGAGCGAGAACGTCGTAATGCTATCGACATCGTTGCCCGGCGAATAGCTGTAAAGTATTTGAGCTATGGCCGTAAAGCGGAGTTAGTGGAAGAATTAATTGATTTTGGTGCCCTATGCATGATAGCAGTAGAGGCTGGTTGGCCTGCTCCGCCGAATGTAGCTCCACCTGGATATTATTCTAGATCACAAAGCAAGGCACCTCTGTCCAGGCAAAAAAAGGAAGTAGATTCGCATGATGAAAAGAGTTAAATAATAATCTAACAAGGTAAAAAAGAACCATATCAGATTCTATGAATAGCTTTTTCTACTAATACGAAGTAATAACGAGATTCTATTATTTCAATCAAGAATTCCGGTTTAGCAAGCAGCGTTCGGGACGTTGAGGTCGGAGGTTCAAATCCTCTCGCCCCGACTAAAATATTTTTCTGTAAATATCTGCTTGAACTCTCAAGATGGCAGTCGAATAGACTGATACTGAACCAGGAACCGTTACATATTGGTTCGATAGTAATGAAAATGATAGAACGATCCTCTACCTTTCAGCAGGCTGGAGACAGCGGTACATGATACAGTCATCGAGGGAATTGGGCTAGGTTTGGTGGTCTGTTGTCGACTCGTCGAAGCCCATGGCGGCAAAATTTGGGTCGAATTGGAGTTGGACAAGGGAAGCACTTTCTTCTTTACCTTGCCTGTTGCGCATTAACGTACGTCCGAATGGTAAACCGGGTACCTTCATCATTTCCTGAATATTTGGACTTTCTCCAGTAACTCCATATCTCCCGCAATATCTCCGAGACAAGTTGCCACTATACCATCCACGATACCTTCGAGTCTTCCTGCGAATTCTACAGTACTGTCGAGCGTCGCACTGGCCGGCCATCCAATCCGCTCTCGCGTCTTTGTGTTCTTGGCTGTCTCTACCACGAAATACGGATATATGGACTTTCCCAGGTTCCTGCATTCTGCTGCTATTTGCTGCAACCTGGGTAAAGCTTCCTCGTGGAGCCTTAAGAAGAAGGAGAAATCCCATGCATCTCTTATTCGGACGATGGAGTCCTCAGCGGGCCGGCGTGAGGTCAACAAGCACCCTATCTTCAGCCGCTTTATCTTCACGGAATTTCGGAGAAAGTTCCTGACATCTTCGGCCGGACCGGTAGAGTGCCGGTATTTATCGATTTCATCCGGGTCTGCCAGTAACTGACAACTGCCATCCTCTCGAGTCCTTATCAGGTGCCCGTATTTCGGAGCGTCTCCGGGGTCCGGGACCATGCCGTCCACTCCGCTTGCTTCCGCAGCGAGCGCGACCGCACCTATTTCTACCGGTCCTTTATAGTTCGTAATTAGCATCGGAAGGACTATCTTATTGGGATATTTCTCTTTGAGCACGCAGGCTACCGCTGTTGCGCTCGGTGCGGGTATGCCTCCGGCACTGTCCGTAATGTTCCATCCGTCAACTAAATCCTTCGTCTTCTCGGCGGCACTAAGGAAGTCCAGCCTTGGAACAAACTCGTACAATATCTTCATGTCTTCACTCTCCATTTTCCTCTTTGGATTCGATGATGCAACCTATTTAATATTGAGTTTATACTCCGTGGGGGGTAATTGGCAGTCAGGCGGTGTGGTGCTAACCACCACTGTATCAATGAGAACGGATACTAAACGCATACCCAGCACCCTGGTCATCTTCCTCCTCAGCAGTCCGACCCAACGAAAGGTCAACAAGTGATTTGGTATATGGTACCACACAAGGACCGTACCTGAATAAGTAAGGTGTGAAAACCTAGTCGATACTCGGAAATGGTATTTTCTTTAAGTAACCCAAACCGATGACTCCTATCGCAGGGTTAGCCAGTCGAGAAGCGGTGCAATGGATGAATGTTACCGAGCGTCATGCCGAACCAGGTTCATTAGGAAATGCTTGGTTAAATTTTGCCAAGGGCTCCAGGAGTTGTATGAGAGGTAACAATGCAGAGGGAATTCCTCTCATCCGAAAGGCAGCAGAACAGACAAGAATCTTGGTGACAAACAACTATTGTACATTGCCGATGGTCAGATAATTAATTTAGGGTTGACACCATGGTCTGCCAAAGAAGCTCTATAACTTGCCGGGGAAATAGCAGAGATTCGGTTACCAACAATGGCAGCTACTCATTTATGGGCTTTCATGGCTTTCCTCTCCTGTGGGCAACGCCGACGAGTGGTAGATATGGCTCGCATTAGTAAAGAACAGGCGAACCGTTGGGCTGAGGTCACCGCCGATATATACGCAACATTTTTAGATTCTAATATGGCGCTCATAGATGTAAAATTAGAAAAAGCCATGGATTTGGTCGAGCATACAATTGAATTAAGCCGTGATACTGAAACAGAGCAGGCTCATTTTGTTTCTGCGATGCTGATTGGATTGCGACTTGTTATTTACCTTGGAGATACCGATGAGTATCGTGGTAGAACGCTCTGGAAGGTCGTGCCTGAGTAGATGAATACACCTATATTCCGTTATATTCCACTATATCTTGCCCATCATGGACGTATTGACGAAGTTAACCAGAGGTTGGAACGTATGTTAGTGGCACACCCTGATATCATTTCATCCTTACACGATACGGGCTTCTGCCCTAACAAATGTTCGGGCTCTTCTGGATACTGGTGCGGCGACCATGCTAATTTACGGCCTTTCAAGACCAAGATATTATCGACCTGCCGCTCCTTATTGTTAACAAGGATATCATTGTCTAAAGATATAAGATATTAGGTTTGGTCAAGGCTGTAATATTGAATCTCGCACTAACAATAAATCAAGTGATTTAGAAAAACAAGAAAGTACGTTGATAAATCCGCCCTTCAATTGTTTTAGATTAATTTTTAGGTTAGTGGCGGCTAAATCGATCCCATTGTTCATGTATTTTGTGAGCGTGTTTCGCTGTATCATCCTTTAATTTCTGTAAAAGTCGCTTGAGTTCGATGGAATCTGATTCAAGGATGTCGAAAAACTTTTTTTCGATGAGCGATTGTTCAATAGCATTGGCTATAGAGAGTGCGTTAATAGAAGTAATATAAGCTTGTTTTGCGGCTTTAATTTCAGTTTCAATATGGTTTGTCGTGGTACGTATGGCAGCAGCTTTGAATCTTTGTTGGTCGACTAGAATTCCCCCAGAATTGACTCCTTCACCTAGCTTATAAATCCAAGCCGCATGCGATTGCTCTTCTTTGGCTAGCCCTTGCCAGAAATCGGTCGATTCTGGAAACCTTTCCGCATAAGCGGTATAAAGACGACCGATTGTCTCTTCGTTATTGGCAAGTAACGATAGAGTATCTTCACTTTTCTCTAAACCTGATGTCATCTACAACGAACTCCGAGGCTACCTGTTTTATTATAGATAATTGGGTCAACCTAATACTTAACAATGATGCTATCACTTGGTAACGGTTATTATCGTCTCTATCAATAATTTCATCGTTAACCTATGCCAATCGTAAAAGGGATTTTTAGTAGTTAATGAGAAAAAGATTTCTTACTTATTGACCATAAATAGGCGTATTTTTACGATTGGGACATGAAATGCCATCGTAGTCGAAAAGGAAATCTGCTTATTTTCGCCAATCTTTTTCTCATAATTTTCTATCCTTCGACCTCAACTATCTTCACTTTAGTTGTATTTTCTAACCAGGACAATAGGCAGTTAGTTTAGTGGGAGGGTTACTATAGTCATAATGCAATTCTCCGAATAACTACAAGGTCATAGATTGGCGGTTATATCGGGCATATCGCTTGGCTAGCAGACAAGAGGATGAACGCACGGACGTATTATTTATGTCACAGCTAAGACTCGATTAACCAACAAAATAGACAATTGTTACGAAGACATCACTGATACTAGGTTTCCTTAATAGTGATTTTCTGTTGAAGTATTGCGACTCCGAACACCACTATAATTACAATTGGCGTAGAAAGGCTTGTGGATTACGAAGAAATTCACGTGTTAAGTTGACATGTTCGAGTTGCTCGTATAGCACCTGATCGATCTTACCTTCGTTGAAACTCCAGATTGTTGCACCTGGGAACGCGAGAATTATCGGAGAATGGGTGGCAATGATAAATTGAGAATCCTTCTCCACCATCTGCTTGAGTGCTGAAATGAAACTCAATTGGCGCGAAGGTGAAAGAGCGGCTTCAGGTTCATCAAGTAAGTAAAGGCCACCAGGCACGAAACGGTTCTGAAATAAAGCCATGAAACTCTCACCATGAGAGCGGGCATCAAGACCTTCTCCATAAAGACGTTGAATCGCCGAAAGTTCTCTAGTATATGCCATCCGGGTCTGGGTGGCGGCGAACTCTGATCGTCTTCGTGCTTTATGTTCGAGGTTTACCATCTCTGAATGTAACTGTTCCTGTGTCTGGCGTACGGTCTTCGCATAGCCGAAGAAGTCCTCAGCACGAAGAAAAAAGCCTTTGTGCGTATGTTTAAGCCATGAAAGATGGAAATAACGCGATAGCTTACGGACTGAAGCAAGCGATTGATCGGTCTTTACGCTTTCACTACCAACGGTCACTGATCCGATAGCACAGGCAATTGTTTCAATAATCGTTGACTTGCCGGAACCATTCTCTCCGGCAAAGAAAGTGACCGGCGAATCGAATATCATCTCCTTCAATGATTGGATAACACTAAGTGAGAACGGGAAACCGGTAGTTTCACAATCATTCCATTCCCGTATGGTTATCGATTTCAGATAAATCACGGTTCTTTTCCTTCACCGTAATCTATCATTATTAGTTGACGACAGCAACCACCCTGCATCGAAGATGATAAATCGGTATCCAAACCTTGGGTTGGCACTCACTCATTGTAAGTTTGTTCTTGCAGCGTGTAACGGCATAACCATTGCACTGCCCTATTTATGCGCATCGGCTATTCTTCGTTTGAGTTCATCAATGCCAACTTTGTACTTTATTGCGCCCATGGGAATACGGTTTACCTGCTGGGAGATTTCTGATATATCCGTATTAGCCAGTCCACCGTTCATGTAAATCATAGACTTGATTTGAAAAACCAAATCGTTCATTGACCCTAAAACACTACGGCTATTAGACTTCGTTATCGTGACCTGCACATGTTCGCTCAGTACATATTCGACCTGTGCTATGGCTATTCCTTCGCTCATCAGGCTATTGAACATACTTAACCTGAATCTTTCCAGAAAATTTACCGGCCGTGGCGTTTTACTCCAGTGCATAAGGAGTGAATACAAAGTGAGATCGTTGGTGAACAGCACGTACTTCTGATGATTTAGCCACAGCAGGTTGGCATACCAATTGAATAAACTTGGTAACTGATCTTCGATGCTCGTTGGTTTGATCACTAGCTCGTTTAAAAGCTTATTGGTACATCTGATGATTGCCATGATTCTTTGCTCGAAATCGATATTGTTTCGCTGAGTATATTTCGAATGGTAGTATCTCGGCTTATTTTTATTCAGATCTCAGGTCTGGGCGGCGCAAACCCTTCTCCTTTTAAGCTCCAATTATAGACAATACATTGTAAAATACAATCATAAGGACTCTGTAAATTATCGCAGGTCACTATTGGTGACTTTATTAAACAATATCCTCCCTATTAGTACGTTTGCTTAATGTTTGTTTCCTTGATAAAGAAGGTTCCTTCCCCGCTATGCAAAGTCAGCATAAAAGAGTCTTCGCCTTCACGTGTTTCAAAGGTTTCTTTAAATGTTTTCCAATCATTATATAGTTCCTGAGTTTCAGCAGTCGGAGGATTGCCGTTCACACCTTTGAAAGTATAATGCCTTAACGATGTTTTAGGCTTTTCCCAAAATGAATAACTTATAGTCGGATTAACGTCGATATTTTTCAATGTAATAGATAATTCGTATACGTTCCCGGGTTTAATCTCGGCTTCCCCTCGAAGTGAATATGTGTCTTTAGCAACGATTTTCAGGTAATACTCACCATTACTTTCACCAATCTTCTCAACGGCAAAACCGTTGTCATTATCCCCGACTTTCATGTGAATGGACAGATCGTTTGTCTTTATTAAGCCATTAATTTCGTCCGATTCAAGATATTTTTCACAGCCCAAAATTGACAACATCGTTAATATAAGGAATATGACAAGAAGTATCTGTTTTATTTTTTTCATTTTACCCTTCCTTCATCATGACAGCATGCTTTACAATTCATCATCCAGGATAAATATGTTATAAACATAAATAGTTAGATATATATAACATCCACTTACCACAAATTTTTGTAAATCTTTTTCATATAGATAAAATCAAAGAAGGATACCGGGGAAATCTTCCGTATTTAGTCGTTAGGACACCATCAGTTAAGACAAAATGACAATATGAGTTCTTTAGTAGATTTGTTTCAACAATGCAGCAGAAGAGTGTAAATGTTCATTTCTATTCGTGTCGCTTAGGGACATTAGTTTGCATTGTGCAATTTCCCTTCCCGGAAGACAGCGGATAGGATATTGTGCAAAGATCGGCACAATTTCTCTTCATTGTCCTGATTAAGGTAAGATCTCGTATGTAATACGACTAAAGAAATCAAGCTCGGTAAAGATAAGCTATGTAAGGTTTTATGAGGAGATATTTTAATGCTTTATAGCTTTAGAAACAGAGGGCCGAAAATCGGTAAAGAAACTTATATCAGTGAACATGCTCTGTTGATTGGAGATGTAACACTTCCAAGGCATAAGCTTTCCCTCCTGCTTATACCTTATCTGTTACCCATGTCTCCGGTCTATTTTGTTACCATTGTATCCGGTCTATACCGATTATAAGCCCGAGTTTACGGAAAAAGCGATAAGAAAGTGGCTAATGGAAATGGGAGTACAAACATTATTCATCGAACCAGGTAGTCTCTGGGAGAACAGTTATATCGAATCTTTAAATGGCAAACTCCAAGATGAACTACTTTACCGTGAGATTTTTACAATTCTTAATGAAGCCAAGGTATTGCTTGCCAAGTAGAGGAAAGAATACAATCAAGTAAGACCACACAGTGCCCGGGGATATAAACCTCCGGCACCTGAAGCTAAAATACCCGTCGATCTAACTCAATAATTGGTGCCATGTACGAAGGATGGTCAAATAATCGATAAAAAAGGATTAACTTCGATAGAGTTAACAATTATGACTATAAAGTATACTTTCAAGTTATTATCGAATAGACCGAAAGAAATCTATAAGCAAAGCGGATTAACAGGTTTACTAAAGTCCGGGATGCGTTTTTTAGTTAGCCCACTGTATAAAAGTGAGTCGTTTTGGTTGACAGTAATAAATTTAACTGAAGAAAATGATGCAAATAAATATTATCCTCGTATTAGCTTAGACAAACTGACGTTCAAAGCCATATCTTCGAATGAGGAAGCTGATAAATTGGAGGCCGAGGGTTACGGCTTCCGTAATACTCCAACTTACTTCAACCATAACCTGACACTTTACAGGCAATGGCTAAACTATGGTGCGGTAGCTTGCTGCATATTTATTGAGAAAGAATTCGTAGCCATCGATTGGGCGATAATATCCAAGGATACACAGGAGAAAATAGGAGCTCCGCCGGTAATAGTTGATTATGATAATCACGAGGCATTTTCCAGAGGTGCCTGGGTAAATCCAAAATATAGAGGTTTAAAACTCTGGGTCTTTACAGCATGGCACCGCAACTTATTCTTGGCGGAAAGAAATTTCACGGTTAAAAGAGGAGTGGTAGATTATACTAATAATCCCGGGAAAGGTATATCTGAAGCGAGCGGACATAAAGTCTGTGGAATCGGGCGTCGTATAAGATTTCTATGGCGTACCACTTGGGAAGAACACCACTTTACAAAACCAGTCTTATGGTCAGAGATCGGAATAACCGCCGTGAAGTAAACAAATATCCGCTATCTATTAGTTGAAATGTTACAATTAGCTTCACGGATTGTGATTTATATAAAGATTATCTCAATCTACTACTTAAGTTTCCTGATCAAGGCAGACACGCCTAGACGAGATTCCAGGATTTAATCGCCGTATCGCCGAAAAGTATATGTCAGAAGTTGGCGATTCTACCCAGCGATTAGCTTCTGCTGCTCATCTCGCTTCCTGGATCGGACCCTGTCCGGGTAACAATGAGAGCGCCGGTAAACGTCGAGGTGGGAGTACACGACATGGCAACCGCTGGCTTTGCAGTTCGCTGGTACAGGCGTCTTGAGGTGCTTCTAGAAGCAAAGGCAACTATCTTTCGGCTCAGTACCATAGGCTCGCTCCAAGGTGTGGCGATAAAAGAGTAATTGTCGCAGTAGCTCATAGTATGGGCGATATTATCTACAACATGGTCAGTAAAATGACTAAGTATGGTGACCTCGGACAACTCTATTTCGACAAAAGAGACCAAGAACATATTTTTAATCGAATGGTACGACGCACCGAAGCTTTAGGTTATAAGGTAAGCCTTCAGGTCGCCTGAATTGGCATTTTCAGAAGAATTCGGCTGGTCTTTCGAAGTAGATTAGGTCACTTCTTCGGTCATATCATACGTTTTATCGATGTTTTCGGTTCTTTGGTTTAGGCCTACCGAATCGTTTAGAATCGTAGTGTTTCTCAACCTGATTTACTTTAACAATATTTGCTTTTTTAAAGGTACCTTTGCATTTTGAACATAAGAAAGTCTGTCCAAAGAGCCAAGAGAATCTTGTAGAAATGGTTTTAAAATCGTCATGTCCACAATGTGGACAGAGTTTTTTTACATTTAATGTGCTTTCAACAAAACTTGATTTTTTATGGACTTAGGCATATTTTCACCTGATTATATTTTCAGTTATGTATTTCCTAGATCCTCCTGTAAGGAAATACATACTTGAGGTACTATTTTGGTTAATTGATTAACTAGAAATCCGAGTATCACCACAACTTAAACAATTCAATATGAGCAATTTACCGGAATTATAGACGCGAAGATTGTAACAACATAAAGGTTGTTGATCAACAGATGTATTAGTTTTCTACAGTATTTCCGGCGATAACCGTAATGTGAAATTCCTGTTGTTCGTAGCCAAACCAGCTGATATAGAAGGTATACTCTCCCGTGTTAATATCGTTATATATGACTTTTCCATCAGCCAGGGTACTCCCACTGACCTTCAGGTTGAGTACAGGATATTACTTTTACCCCGAATAGAGGACGCTATTCATCTCCAAGTCCTCTCCTGGATTGAGGCATTCTATTTCGTTCCAAAAAGCACCATTTTGGCCGCAGATTTCTTCAAGTTGGGATACATAACTATTGTCTTTCGTGCTCTTCTTAAGACGATACAAGCTGACGACAAGATAATCCTTAGCCCTGGTAGCAGCTACATACATAAGATAAACGTGCTCTGTTTAATCGGCGATTTCTTCGGCTAAGTTAGTTAGTCAATACAACTAGTAGTCGAAGGTCAATTGGAAAACTGTACTTGAATTTCATCTAATATTCATCTAATATTCATTTAATATTAATATAGTGTTGTTATTCGTAAATGAATGGCAATCGGAGGATCATCTTGAGAATTCTAGTTGTCGAAGATGAAAGACGGTTGGCGAATATAATCAGACGGGGTCTTGTTGAAGAAGGATATACCGTAGATAATGCTTATGATGGTGAAGAAGCTGAATATATGGCTGATCATAGTCCATTCAATGTTATCATACTTGACTTAATGCTCCCCCGGAAAGATGGAATTGAGGTCTGCCGTGATTTAAGATTAAAGGGTAAAAACACTCCAATCTTGATACTTACTGCTAGAGATACCTTGGACGACCGGGTTAGAGGATTGGACTCAGGAGCAGATGACTATCTGGTGAAGCCCTTCGCTTTTAGCGAACTACTGGCTCGCCTGCGAGCATTGGTACGCCGGGGAGGGCATCTTAAATCTCATAAGCTTCAGGCCGGTGATGTGATAATGGATACTCTAAGTCGTGAGGTCTGGCGTGGCAGCCGTCGAATTGATTTAACAACGAAGGAATACACTATTTTGGAATATTTTCTTCGCCATCAAAATATTGTATTGACACGGACAATGTTGGAAGAAAATATTTGGGACTATTCATTCGATGGTTTATCAAACGTAATCGATGTGTACATACGAAGACTTCGTAGTAAACTGGACAAAGCAGGAGAGGCTAGTCTTATTGAAACTGTACGTGGTGCAGGATACCGGTTAAAATAAATGTCATTTATTAAAAGTATTAAGTTCCGACTTATTCTCTGGTACCTTTGTGTCATTGTAGTATTACTCGCTACTTTCGGTTTGGCTGCTTATATTACGCTATCGTATCAACTACACTTTAATTTGGACAAGTCCCTAATGGTTTCGTTTGCCGATATTGAAAGTAAGTTAACAATTGACGATGGTCAAGTGACATTTTCCGGAACTTCATCAGATCCATTTCTAGTGTATAGTTCGAGTGGTAATTTACTGATAAATTTAAGTACAGATATTTCAATAACACATACACTGATTACTGATATTTTAGCTCAGGTAGCTTCGCAGGGAAGAGATGTTTTTTTTACCGATACTAACAATGACGGATCGAAAATGCGAATATACGCGAAACCTTTGTTGTTTAACTCAAACGAACAAGTAGTTGTAGTAATAGGTAAGTCATTGGAAATTATCAATGAGACACTAGGCATAATCAGGTCGATATTTGGAGCTTCAGCGTTATATGGCATTATTTTAGCTCTCTTGGGGGGCTTATTATTAACAAATCGGGCTTTCTATCCCCTACTAAAAATGAAAGGAGCCGCAGAGGACTTTGGAGAAAATAATTTAAGTCTTCGTATGCATGTATATGGTGAAGACGAAATCGGACGATTAGCATCTTCAATCAATCGAATGATGGAACGCCTTGAAATATCGTTCAATAGACAGAAACAATTTTCAGCCGATGCATCCCATGAGTTACGCACTCCACTTTCGATAATTGAAGCAGAAGCTACCCTTGCACTCGAGAAGGATCGAACACGAGAGGAATACAAAAATTCTCTTGAGGTTATATACCGGGAAGTTGAGTTTATGTCAAGTGTGCTTAGTAATTTGTTGATAATTGCTCGTAGCGAAGCTGGCCAAGAACGCACGAAAATGGAAATTGTGAATACTAGAGACATCCTGTCTGAATTATCACCGAATATCGAGAAGCTTGCACACGATAAAGCCCTTGGTTATACCTTAATGATCAACGATGATCTTCCGGTTAAAGGAGATCGTGTCAAGTTGAAGCAGTTATTCATGAATATTTTCGAAAATGCTATAAGATATACTCCTACCTTTGGCTCCATTTCATGCGAAGCAGTTAAGGACCAGCTTTCAGCTGTGATAAGTATTTCTGATACTGGCATTGGTATTGATCCCGAGCATCTTCCACTTATTTTCGAACGCTTTTTTAGAGTTGATAAGGCACATGCTCGTGCTGAAGGAGGTGCTGGACTTGGCCTGTCGATAGCTAAGCAAATCGCAGATTTACACGGCGGAAGAATCGAAGTTGAAAGCCAAATAGGTAAAGGAAGCACTTTCCATATATTTCTGCCTTTAACCGCCTAAGACAAGGATTGTATCTGTCAACAGAAATCGAGCAAGCTGATCTAGGATTACAATTTGACTCTGATTAAAAGTTTCGGAAATTGTGTCTTTTGCCACATTACATAGGAATATTTTTGATAATCATCCAGAAGAAATCATTTGATACCTCGTGATTTACATATACTGGAAAAACGGAAATATTTTGAATAATACAAACTTCCGGATTGTAGTCTGTGTAATTCCGACGAAGGTCAGCATCTAGATGCCACTATTTTTTCTGGGTTCTGCCAACACGATGGTAGAACCTGCACTAGAATGACGACTTACAGGAAATTCAAATTATTTAAGGAACTAATAAGACACGACACTGGAAGTCTATCTCATAAGCTTTCTTTGATATTTGTGTGAGGTGATTGAATAAATAAAAAAGTCGCGTTAGTTCAATGACGCGACTTTTTTATTTCGAGAATTTTGATTACTTGATCTATTTAGGTTCGAATATCGCAATGATACTGATATCGGCAGTCATGGTCCAGGACGCTGGATTCGTGGGCCAACCAGAGTAAGAAGAGATATTTCCAGGCCAGTTCCACGAACGGAATTTCCAGCCTGAAGCCGGGATTGCATTAAGGGAAACCAACTGATTTGCAGGGATACTAAAAGTGCCAGTTCCGTAGTTGGTAGAACCCTGTCCCTGGACTGTAATGTTAAGTTTATAGGTTTTACCAGTTGTCGTCGATGAAGCTGTAGGAGTAGGGGTCGTGGTTGATGTGGTTGATGTGGTTGATGTGGTTGACGAATAAACTTGGTCGAATATCGCAATGATACTGATATCGGCAGTCATGGTCCAGGACGCTGGATTCGTGGGCCAACCAGAGTAAGAAGAGATATTTCCAGGCCAGTTCCACGAACGGAATTTCCAGCCTGAAGCCGGGATTGCATTAAGGGAAACCAACTGATTTGCAGGGATACTAAAAGTGCCAGTTCCGTAGTTGGTAGAACCCTGTCCCTGGACTGTAATGTTAAGTTTATAGGTTTTACCAGTTGTCGTCGATGAAGCTGTAGGAGTAGGGGTCGTGGTTGATGTGGTTGATGTGGTTGATGTGGTTGACGAATAAACTTGGTCGAATATCGCAATGATACTGATATCGGCAGTCATGGTCCAGGACGCTGGATTCGTGGGCCAACCAGAGTAAGAAGAGATATTTCCAGGCCAGTTCCACGAACGGAATTTCCAGCCTGAAGCCGGGATTGCATTAAGGGAAACCAACTGATTTGCAGGGATACTAAAAGTGCCAGTTCCGTAGTTGGTAGAACCCTGTCCCTGGACTGTAATGTTAAGTTTATAGGTTTTACCAGTTGTCGTCGATGTTATCGGTGTCGAAGGTGAAGTTATCGTTGTAGTGGGAGTTACACGTGAAAGGTAGTTTTCGTAATAGGAATCCAAACTTCCATAGTCGGAGCATTGATAAGCTGCTCCAAAACCACGGTCGAGAGCCTCATTTGTATAAAGAGCTGCTGTATCAGCATCATATATGTCCTGGCTGATCACCCAACATTGTGCTTCATACCCTATTTCCGCGTCGCCCGGATTCCTGGGATAATAATTCTCATCCGTCAGGACATAATCGAATATTTCGAAGATATTCGTATTCAAAAACCGTGTTTCATAAAAATCCGTCCCTTCGACTGCGATCATACCAAAGGAGTGAGTATAAGAAGCATAGTCCTCAATAGTGTATCCCGCCCAAGAATTTGGATTCCCATATAAATCAAGAGCTGGAGCCTCTAGATAACGATCGGCATATGAAGGACGATACCCCACACCGCCTTCATCGAAGTATATTCCGTCACAACCTTCAGCAGCGATAGTCTCAATACAGCCACGAACAAAATCCCGGTCGTTTGGCGGGCTATCCCATGCAAATTGGAAATGAACCAGGTTACCTGTTGAAATATAAGACAGGACCTTTATTCCTGCTGCTTTAAGCTCTGCAATATCTGAGGGGGTAGGAGATGAAATCGAACCTTTATAAGAACCACCCGGAGTGTTTAGTACTACATACTTGGGTGCAGATGTGATAAGTCGTTGTTTGACGACTGAATTTACATCTCCATAGTAAAAAACGCAAATCTGTTTTGATTCACTAATAGTCTGGGCACCAACACTTTCTATGGCTGCTAAACCAATAATACTTGAAAAAATGCATAAACCAATGAATCCAATGAAAATCCGAGGAATAATTTTTAAGAAATTCTTAAGTTTTTTCATCCAATTACCTCCAAATTGACGTTTATAATTGCTCTTCAGATGAAGAGACTGAGAAACGGTAATAATAACTCAACAGGTATTCGAATAAAAAATAAAAATAATTCTAGTTAAAATAAAGAGTAATTTAAGATTGTCTTATTACCGCTTTTGGTTACTAATTATAAGGGCATAAGATGAATATAAGATGAATATAGCATTAATTCATCATGAATATTTTAGGTTATGAGCGAACTCACTTTTTATGTAAACTGACAAGCGCGATTACGAAAGCGGTATTTGAATAGCTATAATGAGGCTATGCTCATCATCTCTCTTGTGTAGATTTGTAGTGGATAGTTTGAAAAATGTAAGATGACTTGATTCTGAATAAACGGTGAAGAGGTTTTTGATGGATCTTATCGAAGCTATCCGCACCCGCCGCAGCATCCGCCGGTTCAAGCCTGATGCAGTACCAAAAGAGGTGCTATTCCAATTGATCGATGTCAGCCGATGGTCGCCATCGGGCAGCAATACCCAACCATGGGAATTTGCCATCCTCGGCGGGAAGATATTGGAGGAGGTAAACAAAGAAATTATCAGCCGCAGGAAAAACTCCCCCGGCCATCCTGACATACCATACCCTCCCATGCCTGAACCCTACCGCACACGCCAGAAAGAAGTATTACAGACGATGAATGCATATCAGTATCCCCGGGATGTTCAAGGTGCCCAAAAGAAAAGAGATATCGACCATGATTCGAACAGTATCTTTTTTGGTACTCCTAATGCCATTATTGTTTACACGGATAGAGAAATTTGCCCCCGAGCTTTCCTGGGTTTAGGGATGATTGCCCAGACCATTTCTTTGGCTGCCCTCCATTTTGGACTAGCTACCTGCATCATGTCCATGGTTACCTACTGGCCTGAGGTATACAGGGAGAAGCTTATTATTCCAGAAAATAAACTCATTGCTTTTAATCAGCTGGTCGCAGGTTCGAATCCTGCACGGCTCACCAAATCCTTTTTTGAAAGCTAGTCCACACATATTACGTTTCCTTCCTTCTTACTCTTGGATTTTTGAAAAATACTTTCTTAAGGGTAACGTCTTTGCGAGGCTCAAGTTCCCTAAATTACAGGAATAACATACTAATATTTTACGCCAGTCGAAATCGATCAGTTGGTAAAATACCAGAATTACTTATCGAGTGTAAAGAATACCTGAAGACACAAGGTTACTTCGTAAACGACGACGTTAAACTCCTGGGCAAATCCGGTATCCACCACACATTCGATATGGTGGCTGAAAAGAATGACGGCATTTCAAACTACAGTGTATGTATTTGCTTTAACCAGGAAAATAATCCTGAATCTGAAGCAAACATCATTTACAGCTTTGCCAATAAAGCCTTTGATACCGGAATAAAGAACCGCCTTTTGATATCATTACCGACCTTAAACAACAAACTAAAGCACTTCGCTACCGGACAACGAATTACTGTAGTTGACGGTGACACTATCGGGTCATTTCTCTCCAAACCTACAATACCGATAAAGCCCACGGCACCAGTTAGTCTAGAGACTCCATCCAGTTTTGTGGAGTCTTTGAAATTACGTGGTTATACAGTAGTAGAAAAAGGCATCATTAGAGGAAGATCCGGGCTTAATTATACATTTGATGTTGTCGCTCGTGGCGAAGGAGACCAGGTTAATCACACTATTGTCATGGATTATTTATTTTCCCCAAATGAAGTCGGTATCGATCGGGTATTAGCCTTCGATGCCAAAGCTCATGATGCGAATACTGATGAAAAAATCGTCGTTGTGTTTTCCGGATTATCAACTGAAGCACGAAAATTCACTCAATATCAACATATCAAAGTACTATATTATCACTCAGGTACCGAACCAAAATCGGGAGTATCATTACCCGAGCGGGAAATGGCTGAACCTGATATCCACAAAAGAAAATCGGGCAAAACAGGAGATATCTACTTCCAGGGGCGGCATGAAAGCTGCTCTGAAAAAGTTACGCCAAGTGATAAAACCAGAAGCTGTGCAGATGATCCCTGAAATAATGGCCAGAAGACATAACGCAATCCCGCTTTATTTTTCGGAAGATACACTATATGTGGCTATGGCAGATACATCCGATATCTTTGCAATTGAAACTTTCTCAGCACTAAGCCGAATGAGAGTAAATCCGATATTTGCAGAATTACGGGAAATCCACGATGCAATCGATTTTAATTATAAAGCTTATGGAGAGATCGAAAAACAAATTTCAAACATAAATATCTCCGAGGATACGAATAATACAAAAATCAACGTTAGTACCAGTTCGGATACTCCTCTGACGCAGGCACTTAGTCTAATCATAGATGAAGCAGTGAAGTCACGAGCTTCCGATATTCATATTGAACCTGAAGAAGACCGTCTTAAAGTGAGGTATCGTATCGACGGTATTCTCCAGGATATGATGTCATTACCCTTAAGTATCCGCAAGTCTTTATTATCGCGTATCAAGATATTGGCAGATTTGAATATAGCCGACCATAATCGTCCCCAGGACGGCCAATTCACGATGAATACCAAGGGTCGAGTAATTGATATACGTGTCGGGACAACACCAACCGTTTGGGGCGAGATGGCTGTTCTCAGGCTACTGGATAAATCCATGGCCGTAATCGATCTCCCCGAACTCGGTATGCTGGATTCCGGTTTAGTAAAATATAAGGAAATGTTGAAAGTTCCATATGGAATGATACTCCTTAGCGGTCCAACAGGAGCTGGCAAGACAACAACCCTTTATGCATCTGTCAACTCCCTCGACAGGATGGGGAGAAATATTGTAACTATTGAAGATCCAGCCGAATATCGTTTCAAGGACATTAACCAAATCCAGGTAAATAATCAAGCCGGTATCTCTTTTGCTTCTGGATTACGGTCCATTCTTCGCCTTGATCCAGATGTCATTTTAGTTGGTGAAATCCGTGATGCTGAGACCGCTAGTATCGCCGTACAAGCCGCACTAACCGGACACCTGATGCTTTCCTCAGTTCATGCTAACGATACTGTTGGCGTGCTCTTCCGGTTGTTTGATTTAAAAATAGAACACTTTATGTTGGCAACTTCCATGATCGGAGTTGTTTCACAAAGGATGGTACGTCGAATTTGTCCGGACTGTGCTCAAATGATCGAAGTACCGCCAATGGAAAAGCTGCTATATGAGCAAGCAACCGGTGAAAAGAAAAACAGATTTTTTTATGGAACCGGATGTAAATCATGTTCATATACCGGATATCGAGGTAGGATAGGAATTTTCGAAATACTCGTTATGAGTGAAAGAATCAAGGTAATGATTGCTAATAAGGCCAGTAATACTGATATAAAAACGCAGGCTGTAAAAGAAGGTATGGTGCCTTTGATGACAGATGGTATGCACAAGGTGAAAGCCGGAATTACTACTCCAACCGAAATATTAAGAAGCGCCTATTCACTAGTCTAAAAAATTAGGCAGGTTATCTGCAAGAATTTAAGACGTTAATTTAGATAACCATTCTACACCTTAACATACATGTACTATTATACCTGGAATCCGAAAATTATACGTATTTATGCGAGCAGTCTTGAAAGTAAATTTATTATCTGACTGTACAAACAAGAAGAGGCAGGTTCAACACCTGTCTCTTTGATGAAGGTAGATATTATTGAGGTCGGTATTAGCACTCTTATCGTTTGAGTAGCTGGCAGTTAACCCTTATGTACCTAACCTCTTGATGTTAAAGATTCTAATCGATATCTTCCTTTCTGAATAGACCTAAAAGTACTAATTTTTTTAAACGTTAGTAATAGAGTGATAGTAAGCATGATACTAAATATAAATCTTTATCTATCGGATCAACAATTAGCCGTATGTTCGAATCCTGCACGGCTCATCAAACCACTTCTGTCCGCTGTTATAACACTCCAAAATATATCATCACAGTTATCATTATTATTTTCATTACATCTGAATCTAACCTATTGACTTGCCTTATCACTCACAATACACTATCGTCTCAACGAAGGGGAAGATATCGTACCGATAGTCGAATGTGATATCGAATATGATAATTTACTCTGACGTGTACTACTGAAAAAGGAGGCATAAACAAGCCAGTAAATCATAGAAAATATTACTCTATTCTACAGGAAAGCAGATGAGCCAGTTACTATTTACCCCGGGACGGTTGGCAGCAAGCTTATGATGTGAGTAGAGTGCATGATTGCCAGCCATGTTTGAATAAACCGGGACAACCAGACTCAAAATGGTCCGACAATAAAGGAGGTGTACTTGAAAAGACTAGTTAGTATTTTTTGGTGTGTTGCTTTAATTGTTATCATGCTCGCCGCGGCATCCTGCGGGTCTACATCACCCTCGGGAACCACTACCAAGACATCCAAACCGTCCTCTGAAAAACCGGAGTACGGCGGCGAATTCATCGGCGTATTATCGGCGGATATCCGGACTTTCGACATTACCACCGACTTGTTCGGCGATGCCAGCCGGAACCTGACCAATGAGCGTGTCATTGATGGCGACTGGACGAAAGGCCCCGCCGGCGGTTACGGCACATCGAATACCCTGTAGGACGGCTCCATCAACATACCGACTTATAAGACGCCCCGCCTTGCCGAGGACTACAGTTATACCGTCAACGACGACGCTAAGACTGTCACCGGCATCATCAAAGTACGTAAGGGCATCCATTATGCATTCGATCAGAACAACGAAGCGAGCCGCCTGGTAAACGGACGGGAAATGACGGCTGACGACATTGTCTTCAACCTGGATGACCGCATGAACAACCCCAATGCCATGTTTTACCAGACCACCCCCCTCTGCCAGGGCCTCAAAGCTACCAAGACCGGCGAGTGGGAAGTGTCCTTTACCATCCCAATTGAAGATGCTACCAGCAACCTGATGAAGCTGATCGAGAACACCCTCATCGTTCCGCCAGAAGTAATGGAAAAGTACGGCGATATGAAAGACTGGAAGAATTCCGTCGGCACCGGCCCCTTTATACTAACCGATTACGTAGCCGGCAGCGCCATTAACATGGTAAAGAATCCCGGTTACTGGATGAAAAACCCGATCGGCCCCGGTAAAAGCGACAAATTGCCTTATCTTGAAAAAGTTAAGTGGCTTATCCTGACCGATAAGTCAACGCGAATGGCCGCCATCCGCACCGCCAAGATCGATTGGGTCGACGGCCTGGTCCCGGAAGACGAACAGGAATTGAAGACTACCGCTCCTAACTTGAAGGAAGCCAACTTACAGCCCATGGCGGTGGGAGTCCTCGGCATGCGTACAGATAAGAAACCTTACAATGATGTTCGCGTCCGCCAGGCCCTTTTCATGGCTATCGACTGGGAGACTATGAATAATACCCTTTACGGCGGCAAAGCACAGATCATCACCTACCCGTACTGGTATGTGAAGGGTTATGAGCCCATCTACCTGGACTACTATGCTACAGATACTCCGGCTGACATCAAGGAACTTTTCTCCTATAAACCGGAAAAAGCCAAACAACTGCTGGCCGAAGCCGGGTATCCGGACGGCTTCAAGACCAATTTGATCACGGGCACTGAAGAGGCCAACGTGGACTACTATGCCATCATCAAGGAGTACTGGTCCAAGATCAATGTCGACCTCACCATCAGTCCTACAGAAAGCGGTGCTATGTGGAACCGGGTCCTTTCCAAGGACTACGACGATATGATCACCGACGGCCAGTCGCCCCCCTCCACCTACCCGGAGCAATACCAGTTTACCGGGGATAGCTGGGTGAACATGAGTTTTGTTAAAGATGACTATGCCACGGCAGAAGTGGAAAAGGCACGGTATACCTACCTGAAAGGCGATATCACCGGTGCCATGTGGATGACCAAGGAACTGCTTCCGTATGTGGTTAAACAATGCTGGGTTATCGGCCCCCTGCGCTATCCGTCTTATGTCTGCTGGTGGCCGTGGGTAAAGAACTACTCCGGCGAAGTATCCGTCGGTTATGTGGCAAATTACGACTTCACGAGATGGATCTGGGTCGACCAGGAACTGAAGAAATCGATGGGTCACTAAATCCGGATGACGCTGTTATATCCTAACCTCATATTGCGAAGACAGCGAACACAGATAATCTTACTGGTCTGGTGCCGGTCGCTTGCCGGCACCGGACCGGCTTATCATAAAAGTCATCCCTGAAACCTTTAGTATAGTAATTTAAGCCTTGAATATAATAATTGACATTGCCTACATCACTAGAACATAATCTGAACTACTTAATACTGCATTATTCCTTTTTTACGTTTATTACCAGATATTTCACTGTATAGCTATCTTTAGTCATACATGAACAAGCGTTTTGGATATGGAATAGCTGATGAAGGTTACCTTACGAAGAAAACCCTTATTTCTCTTTTGGGTAGGAATTTTATTACTTCTGGGTTTTTCCGCCAATCTAGCCATAGCCCAAAGTATCGATCAAAAAATCGTAATAGATGATGCCCGTCTCTTCGAGAGTAAGATCGAGGAAGTAGAAGCTGCCGCTCAAAGCCTGATAACAATAGGCGTTGATATCCGAATCAGGACGATTTCAACTTACGGAACGGCTGTCAGCCTGGACCAATATGAAGATTCGTTGGAAAAGCAAAGCCCTTCCTGGACCGATCAATACGGTTCACTAAAAAGCAACCTGGTTATCCTGATCATTTCGTTTCAGGAACGGGAAACCGGGATATATTACGGCAGCGACCTTGCAGACATCCTGAAAGATGAGTGGAAACTAATATTAGACGATACAATGAATCCGCGTTTCAAGAACGGGGATTTTTCTGGAGGAACGGCTACAGGGATAAAAGAGATACAGCGGCTGGTGCAGGAATCAAGCCAAACACCTACCGGTACGTCCCGGCAAACACAGTGGTGGATCATTCCATTGGTGGTCCTGGCAGTTATCGGTATCATTATCGGATTAATCATATTTTTCTATCTACAGAAAACCAGGGCTAAAATATCTGCTGCCCGACAAAAAGCAATGCTGGCAAAACAAGGTGCTGCTGCAGATATCAACAAACAACTGGAAACACTACAGATGCTGGAGATCAAGGTCAATGTTACAGCTAACCGGATAACACCGGAAGAAGCAGTTCCGTTATGGGATGGACTGCAGAAAGCGAAAAATCTGGTTGACCGCTGTTCTGAGACATATAGTAATCTCGCTCATAGTGCCGGCGACCCGGAGAATCCTAAACTAGGCGAGGCCCAACTGGCAGCGATTGAATCTGAATACAAGAAGATACTAGGCGATCTTAGTCAAGGCGGAGAAACGATCAAAGAAGTGGAAACCAATGTAGCGCTGGTGCAACAGACCGCCGACAGTTTCCAAAACGAGGTCTCTAAAATCCAAACCGATATCACTAAGGTCTGCAATAAACAGGAGGAACTACAAAAGGCGGGATTCCGTATAGATTACCTGACAGGACTAATTTCCACCGGCAGCAACACCCTGGCCCAGGCTAAAACCATGGTTGCCGGAAAACAGGTCCTGGGGGGTACGAAACAACTAGAACTGGCCAGGAATCAGGTCGAAACTGCAATGAAGGCAACAAACGAATTGCCGCAGCGAAAAAAAGAAGCCGAAAAAGCTATCGAAGCACTGTCATCCCGGATCGAACAAGTAAAATCAACAGTGGACAACGGCCGGGATAATTTCGAGAGGGTGGCGGCTGTTTATGCGGATTCGACATGGCAATCGATACAGGGAAATGGGACAGAGGCCGAGAACCGGGTAAACTGGGCGATAGAAGCCATGGAGGACGCAAAAGCGGCAGTGGGAACTGAACAGCAGGATTGGCCGCAAGCTATCAAGTCGGTTGAGGCTGGCAATAAATGGTTGAATGAAGCGGTTTCACTGATTCAGTCGATCTCCATCCTGGAGTCCAACCTGAAAATAGCACAGCAGGATGCCCCGAATGAAATCAATACAGCCCGGACCGATATCCAACAAGCCTGGGACTACATTAACCGGTATGATGAAGATATTAGAGAGAGTTTAGAGGATGATCTGCGAACTGCAGAAAACAAAAATATCCAGGCGGGACAAGAGCTTAATAAAGACCGGCCGGATTATTTCGAGGTATGTAAATTATCCCGTGATGCCAATGAATCCGCGGACCGCATTTTGATTCAAGCCCGTACTGAACACGAAACAGCAGAACGACTCCGTAATAAAGCAGCCAGCACCCGGAGAGATGCTTCTACCAGGGTATCGATTGCCCGGAAGTATATAGAAGACCACTACCAGGTGGTGAAACAGGATGCCAGAAGCTCTCTAATTAGTGGGGAAGAAACACTCAGACAGGCAGAAGCGACACTGGATGTAAACTCTCAAATATCTATGGCTTTAAAAGCCGAAGCGGCGGCAAACCAGGCATATTCTCTGGCTCAAAATGATGTAAATAATAGCTGGCAAAGACCAACCTCAACTTCCTCCGGGACTTCAGGTCAGGGTATTCCACCTGTAATAGTACCCAACTTACCACGATCAACGACCAGCAGGCCAAGTGGAGGAAGCTCTTCCTGGGGTTCGCCGCGTCCCGGCAGGCCCAGTCCATCCGGTACAACCAGGACCGGGGGAGGGTCATCTTCCTGGAGTTCCAGAGGTAGTAGTAGTCGTGGCGGGGGAAGCCGCGGCGGGGGGTCTAGAGGTTGGTAACCGGATTTGGTGTGCTTAGCTGCCAGCTAAAAAAGATACTATTAAAGATAATCATAATTATAAATTATTAGGAGGAAATCATGGCAAACTTATTTGAAAAAGCTCGCATCGCTGCATTGAGTACCGCACATTCATTGATGGACAAGATCGTAGACTTGAACTCTATCGGCGCAGTCAAGCAATATGTACGGGACCTGGAAAATGCCCTGGAAGACCTTGAGGATGCCTCAGCTACTGCAGCCGGACATGTCCGGACTGTTCAGCGGGATGCCGATCAACTACAGTCACAAGTCAAAGAATTGAACCAGAATATCGATTTTATCCTGAGTGATAACAAACCGGAAAATGATAGTCTGGCGACTCCTCTAGAGGCAAGGCTGATCGGCCTGGAACAACGCTTGTCTACAAAAAGCGAAGAAATAACCACCGGACAGAAAACCGCACAAGCACTTTCTGAAGCAGCGTCAACTTTACGAACCAGATACCAGAACATGGTCCAGCAAATTCAACGACTGGAAGCAATGGATCGGGCAACTAAAGCCAAGGAGAGCGCTGTCAAAGCGATACGTCAGGCCGGGCAAATCACCTCAGCGGGTGGGGATGTGTCGGTAGATGCTGTGGCTGACCGTATACAACGGCGTGCAGATGTAGCCGACGCTAAATTCGAAAGAGCCATGGGCGAGATGAATGATCAGGTACAGAAGGATGTGGTCATCGCCCAAGCCCAGGCACGACTGGAACAGAGAAAAGCCCGATTAGCTTTACCGGGTGGTGAGAAGACAGAATAACCTGACTTGAAATTCTGATACTCCGGACATCAAACAAAGAAGGGACTGGTAATCAGTCCCTTCTTGTGCTTTTACAGGGGAATTAAGGAGTTTTTTCCTTATTTCGTTTTCGTAGTCGATTTTACTACTTTCTTTACTACCGGTTTCTTAGCGACAGTTTTTTTCACAACTGTTTTTTTAACTGCTGGTTTGGTTGCACTCTTGGTTTTTAACAAGTATATGCACCTCCTTTTTCCTAACATTAACTTAACCATCTTAACAATAACTGTATAAAGCTACCGGGACAATAGCCCGATATGGTAAATCATCAAGTACAATAGTCATGGTACGGTAAAAGCGCTGTTTGATATATACTAGTACCGGGGCATTCATCATGCGAGAAATAAAGTTATTATCCTGGAACATCAACGGGATCCGGGCAGCTGAACGGAACGGATTTCTCGACTGGCTGTCCCGAGAATCGCCCGATATCCTGTGCCTGCAGGAAACCAAGGCCCAACCCGCCCAACTCAGCGATGCCTTGAGAAACCCGCCCGGCTATCACACCTATTGGAACCACCCCGAACGGAAGGGCTACAGCGGGGTAGCGACCTTCACCCTGGAAAAACCGGCCAGGGTCGATTTTGGCTTCACTGCTGGAAACCTGGACCTCGAAGGCCGGGTCATCATGTCGGAACACCCGGGATTCATCCTTTTCAATATCTATTTCCCCAACGGTAAAATGGGCGAAGCCCGGCTGAAATACAAAATGGACTTCTATGAGGCCTTTCTGGACTATACCCGGCCCCTCCGCCAAGCAGGGCGCCGGTTGATCGTGTGCGGTGATTACAATACCGCCCATAAGGAAATCGACCTCGCTCATCCCAAAGAAAATAGTAAGACCTCCGGTTTCCTCCCCGTGGAGCGGGCCTGGATGGATAAATTTATCGCCGAAGGCTTCGTCGACATCTTCCGGGATTATAATAAAGAACCGGGCCAGTATACCTGGTGGGACGTGATATCCCGCGCCCGGGTGAGGAATGTCGGCTGGCGGATCGATTACTTCTTTGTCACGGAAAATCTCGTGACTTCCGTAACCTCCGCCTTCATCATGCCCGAGGTAATGGGTTCGGACCACTGCCCGGTCGGCATTACGTTAATAATCACTCCTTAAAAAAACTTTTTTTATGAACAGGAGCCGTCGATGAATAAAGGATCCAAAATCGTCGCCGTCACCGCCCGCCAGATTTCCTCGGAAAGGGGATATCCGGCTATCGAAGCCACCGTCACTACGGAAAACGGAGCGACAGGGTCGGCTGTTGCCGTAGCAGGAACTTCCACAGGTGAACATGAGATCAAATTCGCTTACGACGGCGGTAAAAAATGGAACGGCAAAGGTGTTTTAAAAGCCGTCAGCAACGTATGTGATTTAGTCTCCCCGGCGTTAATCGGGGAAGATGCTTCCCAGCAGTGCCGCATCGACGGCATCATCCTGGACCTGGACGGCACCCCGGATAAATCCCATCTTGGCGGTAATGCAACGGCTAGTGTATCCGCGGCCGTCCTCAAAGCAGGGGCGGCCAGCCTGGGGATACCTCTATATCGGCACATCGGCGGGGTGAATGCCTGCACCCTGCCCGTGCCCGGCGTTCATCCTATCAGGGGCAGCACCCGCTACGGCGGGGGACAGAATTCGGGCGGCAAACCCAGCTATATCATCATGTGCTACGGCTACGATACCTTCGCCGAAGCCTCTTACGCCGGCTGGGAAGTAACGATGGCCTTCCAGAAGATCATGCATGACCGCTATAACATGAGTTCGGAAGGGACGGGGATGGGAGCTACTTTCCGCATCCAGGCCGGCATGGTGGAACATGACCGGGAATTATGGAAATTGATGCTGGAAGCCATTAATATCGCCGGACAAGAAGGAAAAATGGGATTACAAATCGATTCGGCTGCCAGCACTTATTACGATAAAAAGAAGCAAGTGTACTCCGGCCTTTTTTCTACCGGCGATAAGACCCGCGACGAGATGATCGAACTGTACCGGGAGATGGTTGAGCACTACCAGTTCATGATACTGGAAGACCCGCTCGACGAAAACGATTACGAAGGCCACGCCGTCCTGACCCGGGAATTGGGGATTCAAATCGTGGGCGACGACTTGTTCACTACCAGTATGGAACGGTTGCAGCACGGCATTTCCATTACAGCCTGCAATGCCATGCTGTTAAAAGTGAACCAGGTAGGCACCATCAGCGAGGCCTTCGATGCCGTCCAGTTGGCCTACCTCCACGGCTACGGGGTGATGCCCTGCGCCAGCCGCGGCGAAGGCGATGCCATCGCCGATTATTCGGTTGGGCTCGGCGCCGGTACCGTGATCTTGGGAGCACTGGGTTCGACAGGCGACCGTTTTATCGCCATCGAAGAAGAATTAGGCAATTCTGCCAGATTCTTAGGTAAAGATGGTTTTAAGGGGTCGAGAAACCTCGCCCGGTAAATCCATCCTTTTAATTCCCTATTAGCGGCTCAAGGCGGGGAAATATCCCTGTCTTCTTACTATATCTACTCTTCTATTTGTGTCATGAAATACGGCATGGTATGCGGCAATTTTTCCCGAGACTTATCTCTAGTCAGCGTCCCCGGCAGCACTTTCATCAATTCTTCCGCCGTCCACTGCCCGTCCTTCCACACTACCTGCTCCACCGGCGGTGGATCGACAAAGATGCCCACGTGGCCGCGCCATACCTCGAAGAAGCAACCGTTCACATTTCCGGCTGGCTCGCTGGCCAGATACACAATGAGTGGGGCGATGTCTTCCGGCTGGTTCACATCCACCGAGTCGAGTTTATCCTTTGCCCCCCGCCATGCCGCTACCGGACGGATGATGTTGCAGGTGATGCCGTGTTTGGCGACTTCGCGGGCCACCGTGCGGGAAAAGCCGGTAATAGCTTCCTTGGCCGTGGAATACGCGGTGTGGTTGATCAGGCCGAAGCCGACGGCGGAGGAGGTATTGATGATTCGCCCGTATTTCTGTTTTTTCATGATCGGGACGGCGGCTCGTGTACAGAGGAAAGTACCGTAAACGTGTGTTTTGATCACCGCGTCCCAGTTTTCGAGAGTAGTCTCTTCTACCGGGCTTGACCGGATAATGCCGGCATTGTTGACCAGGATATCCAGGCGGCCGAACTGCTTGACGGCCGTTTGGATGATGTTCTTCGCCCCTTCTTCAGTGGCAACGCTGTCATAACAAGCCACGGCAGTACCGCCGGCGTCTTTGATTTTCTTCACCACCAAGTCGGCCACCTCACTCGTTTTTCCGTAGCCGTCGGCTGAAGTCCCGATATCATTAACCACCACCTGGGCACCGCGGGCGGCTAAAGCGAGAGCATGGGCCCTACCCAAACCGTTCGCCGAGCCGGTGATAATCGCTACCCGTCCTTTAAAAATGTTTTCCATTTGAACCCTCCCTGTAAAAAGTAATTTATACTTTGTAATTAGTGTTTAGTGTTTAGTGTTTTATATTTTTGCATGATTTTAATGCAGAACCCCGATAATCTCAAGGTTTACTGTCCTCTTTCGCCGGTAAATGATATCCTTGGAGTAAAAATAACAGGCAGGAGCGATAACCATGGCCGGGTACAAGTTGATTCAGATAGTGGCTTCCCAGAGCACCCCGGAAAAAGAAAACACCTTCAATAAATGGTATACCGAGGTCCATGTCCCCATGTTCTTCGGGTACAAAGGGCTGCAGAAAGCCAGCCGGTATCAGAGGTTGGGCGACGATGATAAAAGTGCTAAATACCTGGCGATTTACGAATTCGACACCAAAGAAGCCCTGGACGGCTTCACCAAGAGTCCGGAATTCGCCGCCGCTGTCGAGGACTTCGAAAAAATGAAAGAGAAGGTCGGCTTTACCGCCAAATGGGCAGCCTCCTATGAACTACTGACGACGATGGAAAGATGAAAAAAAGGCGGCTTAACCAGCCGCCTTTTTTTCATCTTAATTTTACCACTCCCCGGACATATGCTTGGATAATTCAACAACCCGCTCAGCGTCTGCATAACCTTCGTCGATGAAGAGCAGGTTTTCCCGTTCCTTGGCCGAGACCATTTCCTTATGCGACTTCTCCATGTGCCGCGGACCCTGTTCGACAGTGACGATAATGAAAGGACGGGTGACTTTGCGGATGATCCACGGGCCGTGGATAAAGTTGGCCGGCAAGTATACTACATCGGAGGTCGTGATGATATGTTTTTCCTTTTCCGGCCCCAGGCAGAACTCCACCTCTGCCCCCAGGTCCAGCGGATGGAATGGGTCAGTCCCCAGGTGCATCACCACCTCGGGATAGGTATGCTCATGCGGCCCATGCCCCATCTGTTCCCAGGTTTCCACCCCCTCCAGTCCCTCCGGTTTTAATCCCACCCAGTGCACGTAATACTGGTGAGAACCTTTATATGTTTTCCGGTTGACCTGGTCGTCCCAGAAAGCCACGATAGTACCGCTGGCCCGCCGGTTCCAGGGTTTCGGCCCGGACAGGATATATTTATCATATTTACCTTTTGCCACTTATGATCCCTCCCATAAAGATAATAGTTCAATTTCTAGATATGTCATTTCGAGACGCCGTGTCGGCGCAATCAATTTCATGGTTATCAATATTTCACGCTGAGATTTGGTTGTTATTTCTTCGTTTTTCTAGTTGATGTTTTCTTCGCTACTGGCTTTTTTATGGTGGGTTTCTTTACCGACTTCGGCTTCTTGGCGGGCATGACCTGTTTGTAGATACGCGGGATGTTGTCCGAATCGAACTCCGGTAAATCGCTGAACCGGCCTGCCTGCATCGTCCACTTCCCCTGCTTCTGCACGTCGGCATTGAACTGGGTGATATCATCGGTCTCGAATTCATACAAGGCCAGATATTTCCGCTTCATATTTGCTTTCGGTTCGGCGGCTTCCAAACGCGTGGCCTTAATCATGCCCGGTACCTGCAGCATGTCCGGGATGTGGGTATTAGCATACCAGTTGGCGTATTCCTCTTCCCGTTTAGGGTCTTTACAATCACTGAAAGCGAAGAAAAAATACTTTGCCATCATCTCCTCCTGTACGTTTTTAGTCACTATATTTTTTTAATTGTTATTTGGTTATTTGACCGATCGTAGTCGGCATCCCGCATGATAATCGGGGCGTATTTTCCTGCTGGGATGATACTAGCATCTAGGCACTATTGCAAGCAGGTGGTAGACTGATGGGGTAGACAATAAAGGAGGACAGCAAATGATCAAATCAATCTCGTTAGCCTACCGCAAACCCAGCCTGACCCGGGAGGAATTCAGCAAATATTGGCTGGAGCAGCACGGACCCATGGCCGCCCGGATGTTCCCCGGCCTCCGAAAATACGTACAAAACCACTTTGTTAATGTCCCCGGCCGTGAATTTGAAGGCGACGGCATCGTCGAAATGTGGTGGGATAATGTCGAAGCATATATCAACTCGATGAAATACCTGCAGACACCGGAAGGCCGGCCGCTGTTCCTGGACGGAGCTAAAGTTCGCCGAGATGAAGGGCGGCGAGCCGTGGGTTGTTGAAGAACACGTCATCAAAGACGAGATAACGAAGAAGAAATAATTTTCTGTGTAACATTCAGAGGAGCATGGCGACGAGGAATCCGCAGCTTCGAATTATCAAACATTATTTCATCCGATGCGGGAGATACGGATTCCTCGTTTCACTCGGAATGACATTTCTTCACTTTCATATATTTTCCATCTAGTTTTGATGTCTTGAATTAACGGAGAAAAGAGTGTTCCGTTAGCCGGCCGTTACTATTTTCCTACCCGGTTGTTTACGTGATTTGCCTTGTTGTTTTCTTTATTCTTTCCGATTTGGACATTGACATCTCCTCCCCTTTCCTGATACGCTGATAAGCGGATATCAGTTCTCAGCTTACGGAGTATTGTCATGACATTCGGACAGGCCTTGATTGAAGCCCGCAAGAAGAAGTTACTCAGTCAGAAACAACTGGCATCTATGGTGGTTAAGGACGACGGCACCCCCATTTCCCCCCAGTACCTCAACGATATCGAACGGGACCGCCGCAACCCCCCCGGGGAAAGCATCATCGGCCAGTTCGCTAAAATCCTGGAGATACCGGAAGAATATCTGTATTTTCTGGCAAACGAGATCCCCCCCAAGTACCGCCACACCACCCCCAACTCCCCCCTCCAGGTCCAACAGGCCTTCGAAGCCTTCGCCCGCAGTTACCGCCGGGGTGAACACGGTCAAGAAAAATGAAATGGGTGATCGATACCTCCGGCCGCTTCCAATACCGTCCCTACTATGAAGCAGCGGAACTGGATGCCGAATGCGAGCGGATGGTGGCGGCTTTCCTGGAAGTCAAGTACGGCACCCGCCGCTTCCCCATCTCTACCGACGACCTTACCGTGATGGTGGAGCAGGACACCTCCGAACTCGATCTATATGCCGACCTATCCCGGGAGGGAGAGGATGTGGAAGGACTGACGGATTTCTTTGCCCGGAAGAAACCGGCGGTAAGAATATCTCATCAATTGTCTATTAGCGCAGACCGGAACCAGCGCCTGCGTACCACCCTGGCCCATGAATACGGCCATGTCCGCTTCCATAAATTCTTGTGGGACACTACCTTGCCCGCCACCCCCCAAACCGGTTTTACCCAAAAATTGTCCCGGCAGCGTCAGCAATTCCAACGCTTCCGTGCCGGCTTGACTGCAGACGATAATCCCGGCAGCCGTCATCCCGTCTCTTTTGCCTCCAGTCCCCGGCCGCCCCGGAAACGCTTACAATACCGGTCCCCGCTGCCATCGGACTTTTATCTTCGATGCCCCCGTTTTCGACTGGATGGAATGGCAGGCCAGCTATGTCTGCGGCGCCGTTCTTATACCCGCCGCCGAACTCCGGGCTGCCGCGAAAAACTATTTACCAATAGATAAATCCGCCAGTATACTACATATCGCTTCTTCTGAATCTGCAAGATTAATCGCTCATATCGCCAGTACTTTCGATGTCTCACCCGAAGCCGCCCAAATCCGCCTTGCACGGCTGGGTATCATTCATCCGGCTAAGTCAGACAATTCAATCAACTGATACCTCTCCCTCTCATATTTTATTGTATAATGGACCATTATTCTGCAAGATATTTGGTATGGATAAGACAAAGGGTTTAGCTTATTGCGGCCTGGCTTGCTGCGTCTGCGGCAATAACCAGACCTGCGCCGGGTGCCGGAACGAAGGCTGCACTGGCCGGGAATGGTGTAAGAACTTCAACTGCTGTAAAGAGAAAGGGCTAAAAGGCTGTTGGGAATGCGATGATTTCCCTTGCTCCGGCACCATGCTGGATAAGATCCGGGTACGGGCTTTCGCCCGTTTCATCGCCCAACACGGCGAAGCCAAATTCTTGGACTGCCTGGCAAGAAATGAAAAAGCCGGCATCATTTACCATTATCAAGGCCAGTTAACCGGCGACTACGATAAGTTCCAGACGGAAAAAGAAATCATCAGTTTAATTTTATATGGGAAATAAGAGATAGCTTACAGCTTTCACTCTTACTCCCCATTCTTAAATCTTGTTTCCTAAATCATAAATCTAGCCTTTTTAACCTTGACTCCCTTCATCACCCCGTGTTATGCTGATATGCTTATCCGCATATTATAGTATAACATCCGGAGTTTTTTAATGTCCCAGATAGCCGTGGAAAACCTGTACAAGACGTTTAAAGTCCCCTGCCGTCAGGGCGGGTTAACCAACTCATTTTTGAGTGTTTTCCACCGTGAGTACGAAACCATCCGCGCCTTGCAGGGAATCTCCTTCTCCCTGGATGCCGGTGAAATGGTTGGTTATATCGGCCCCAATGGCGCCGGTAAGTCCACCACCGTTAAAATCATGAGCGGCATCCTAGTCCCTGATTCCGGTAAATGCGAGATATTAGGGCGTACTCCGTGGCTGCGACGCAAGGAGCACGTCCGGCAGATCGGGGTCGTCTTCGGCCAGCGGTCGCAATTGTGGTGGGACGTCGCCGTCATCGACTCCTTCGACCTGCTGCGGGACATCTACCGGGTGCCGGAAACTGCCTATCGGAAAACGAAGGATGAATTGATCGAAGTCCTGGGATTACAGTCCTTGCTGAATATGCCTGTTCGCCAGCTCAGCCTGGGCCAGAAGATGCGCTGCGAACTAGCCGCCTCCCTCCTCCACCAGCCCCCCATCCTGTTTCTCGATGAACCAACCATCGGCCTGGATGCTGTGTCCAAACTAGCCGTACGCAGTTTCATCGAACAGATAAACCGGGAACGGCAGGTCACCGTCATCCTTACCACCCACGATATGGACGATATCGAGGCTCTGTGTTCGAGAATCATGGTCATCGGTAAAGGCACTATCCTTTTCGACGGCAGTGTCAGCCAGTTACGCAATACCCTGGTTCCCGAGCGCATAGTAAAGGTAGAATTCCAGGAGACTCCCCACTACCTCGACTTTCCCCCGGCAGTGCTTGCTGGGCATAACGGCCGCATAGCCGAATACCGTTTCAATCCGGTAAAAATGTCCGCCATCGACCTCATTGCCGCTGTCTCTGCCGGCAATCCGGTCAAGGATTTTGTGGTGGAAAATCCGCCCATCGAGGAAATCGTCGCCGGTATGTATAAGAAATTCGAGATCTAATACTTAGTTCATAGCAAATGAACACATGCGAGCCGTGGTTCGACAAACTCACCATGAACGGCTCGCATTTCGAAAAGAAAATCATAACAAAACCTGAATTCGATGATTAATAACCACTTGAACGCTTATCTCTCACTATTTAAGCTGCGCTTGGCCGTCCAACTCCAGTACCGGGCGGCTGCAGCAGCATCTTTCTTTACCCAGCTCTTTTTTGGTTTTATCATCGTGATGGTCTTTCATGCATTCTATGCCGCCGCCTCTAAACCGCAACCCATGACTCTGACGGCAGCCGTGACCTACACCTGGCTGGGACAAGCTACCCTCCGCCTGCAGCCGGGTTTCGCTATCGATACCGAGGTTATCAACATGGTCCGTTCCGGTAATATCGCTTACGAATTGTGCCGGCCGCTAGACCTTTATTTCCTGTGGTATGTCCGCCTTTTGTCACAGCGCATCGTGCCGACCTTAATGGCCGGCGTCCCGCTGTTTACCATTTCTCTCCTGCTGCCGGCCGGGTATGGTGCTTCCCTGCCGGCCTCGCTGGCTTCAGCGGGAGCCTGGTTCTTCTCACTTCTCCTGGCCTTGCTGCTGAGTTGCGCCATTTCCAACCTGGTTACTGTATCTACGTTGTGGACTATTGCCGGCGACGGCATGCAGCGCATTTTCCCGGCATTTACCATGGTCTTCTCCGGTTTGAATGTGCCCCTGGCTTTCTTCCCGGATTGGTCGCAGGCCATCTTGAAATTTCTACCCTTCAGCGGCCTGGTCGATTTCCCCTTCCGGCTCTACCTGGGGATGGCCCCGGCTTCATCGATAGTAACTTTCGGCTTATTACAGTTGTTTTGGACCTGCTTTTTTATCCTTGCCGGGGTACTGGTCTTGCGACTGGGGAAGCGGAAAGTAACGATTCAAGGCGGTTAGTGTGAGTGATTCAGTACGTGTTTATTTTAAGATGGTAGCAGTTCACTTGAAAGGTCAAATGCAGTACCGGGCATCGTTCTTGATGATGACGATAGGAAACCTGCTGGTCTCCTTCATCGAGTTCATCACCATCCTGGTGCTCTTTTCCCGCTTCGACTCCATTAGTGGGTGGAGCCTGGCCGAGGTGGCATTGTTCTACGGGGTGGTCAATGTTTCTTTCGCCCTGTCCGAGGCCTTCGGCCGCGGCTTCGACATGTTTTCCCTACAGGTCATCAATGGAGAATTCGACCGCACCCTGCTCCGTCCCCGCCCTACTGCCTTCCTTGTCCTGTCTCACGATTTCCAGTTGATGCGCGTCGGCCGCCTAATACAAGGGCTGTCCATCCTGGTTTGGGCTTCACTGAATCTCGGTATCGCATGGAACTTACTCAAGATCGGGCTGCTCGTCTTCTCCGTCTGCGGCGGCATCATGGTCTTTACCGGGCTGCTCATCATCCAGGCCACCATGTGTTTCTGGTCCACCCAGAGCCTCGAAGTGATAAATTCCTTCACCTACGGCGGAATGGAAGCTCTGCAGTGGCCGCTGTCGATCTTCCCCCGCTGGTTCAGCCGGATCTTCATCTTCATCATCCCCCTGGCATGCGTCAATTACTTCCCCATGCTGGTTGTCATGGACAAGGCTGAAACCCTCAAATATCCTGGCTGGCTGCTATGGATTTCTCCCTCCGCCGGTCTGCTGTTCCTGGTAGCTTCCCTCTTCATCTGGTCTTTCGGGGTACGGCACTACCGGTCCACGGGCAGTTAAGAAGAGTTATTTGAGTCTAATAATGAACTAGCCCGCTTTCCTTCGACAGGCTCAGGATGAGCGGGCTAGTTGTTAGGTTCGTGATGTCAGACAAGTATTATGCAGGCTTAAACTTGGGCATGGAAATTTCCGGGCTGGCGTCATCCCAGACTACCGTCACCGGCATTTCCATCTTGACGTCCTCCGGTTTGCACTCAACCACGTTCGAGAGCATGCGGATGCCTTCTTCCAGTTCGATGATAGCGACAACATACGGCGGGGGCAGCATGGGATGGTACTGCCGCCGCACGATGATAAAGCTGTATACTTTGCCTTTGCCACTGAGTTTGACCCATTCCGAGCCGATGTTCATGCAGTGCGGGCAAATATAACTTGGCGGAGAATAAATCTGACCGCATTTCAGGCACTTCTGCACCCGCAGTTCATGCTGCTTGCAGTAGTCCCAATACGGTTTGGTATCCATATCGGTTACCGGCAAAGGCCGGGTCATGGGACGGTTCATCATCTCTTCATTACCTCCTGAAAATCACCGTACTATGAGTTTGTAAAATGCCGCCATTGCCGCTGGCCAGGATATAGTGCGGGTCTTTGATCTGGCGCGGCCCGCAGTTGCCCCGGAGCTGCATCACGGCTTCAGTAAGAGGTGTGAAGCCCATGTAATAGACCTCGGACAGCAGGCCGCCCGAAGTATTGACCGGGAATTCTCCACCCGGCCCCGTCCGCCCGTTGGCAAAGAAGTCCTTGCCTTCGCCCGGCTTAAAGAAGCCGTAGCTTTGCAGGGTAATTTCCACCGTGTAGGTAAAGCAGTCATATATCTCGCAGGCACTGATATCTTTGACCGTGATGCCGGCCATCTTCATAGCATCGGCGCCCGATTCCCTGGCTGCGGTCGGCCCGGTGAGATATTTAGAATGGGTCGGGTCGCTGGTGTGATGGTGCTGGCCCCAGCCGGCGATATAAACGACCGGTTGTTTCAAATGTTTCGCCCGTTCCGCGGTGGTGACGATGAAGGCCCGGGCACCGTCGCTTTGCAGGCAGCAGTCCGCCCGGCGGAAGGGTTCGGCGATCCATGGTTCCTTGAAATAATCTTCCCGGGTCAATGGTTTGGTATAGAAAGTCGCCCGGGGATTGAGGTTGGCCCACTTGCGGGTATTGACCGCGATGTTTACCCAGGTCTCCGGCCCGCTACCGAATTCGTGCATGGCCCGGCGGCCTGCCAGGGCATAGGACATGGGGGCGCCCATCGCCCCGTAAGCGAAGTCCGAACCCGCCCGGGGTGCGCCGCCCATAAACATCGGCCGCCCGGACTGCTCCATGGTGGTGTACAGGCAGAGCACATAATTTGCCTGCCCGGTAGCTACTGCCAGGGCAGCATGCTGGGCGATGCAGCCGGAGCTGGCGCCCATGACATCTTCATCTGCGGTAAACCGCAGATTCAGTCCAAGCTGGGCTGCGATGTTATAAGAATGGGCACTAGTCATCCAGGGTTGCTGCATGAGGCCATCGATATCTTCCCTCTTCAGGCCCGCATCCTCGATGGCGTTTTTGGATGCTTCCAGTGCCAGGCGCATCATGGTGGTGTCCGGCACCGTTCCCTGCCGCTCGGAGTAACCTACCCCGACGACAGCTGTTTTGTCTCTGAGATCCTTAAGTTCCAAGCTTTTTTAACCTCCGAAGTGCCTTGTTTCCTTTCAATTCCCTAATCGTACGTATTATGTACTATTTCTGTGTTTTTTTCAAATCCGGCAGTCATAAAAGAGAGGGCGTAGTGTCCCACGCCCTCTCTCGAATATCCGTAGCTAAGTTTTTTTTCAGGAGTTAACTTTATTTGTATACACCGTATTTGGCGACAAAGTCTACCATCGCTTTCACCAGCTTGGGATCGGCTTCGTCGATCGGCATGTGGGTCACGATCAGGCCGCCGTCTTTGCCGCAGTCATCGATCAGTTTCTTGCAGTAGTCTTCCACTTGCTCGACGGTACCTACCTGGAGGATGGAGGAGGGTACGTCGCCCATGATGGTGGTGTGGCCGCCCAGGACTTCCTTGGCCAGTTTCATATTCGTCTGGGCAAAGTGGGCGATGGTCTTTCCCTTGGGGAACTCTTTCAGGAATTCCAGCCGCTGGTCCCAGATGCCCTCGTAGAAGGGGACCGGGGTCAGGCCGAGGTCGATCAGGCCCATGACGACCTTTTTATAGGTCGGCCAGTAGAACGTCTTGAACTGGTCGATGGACATGAAACCATCCGAGCCGCGGTGCAGGGCCATGAACACTCTCTTGTTTTTGGAGACCTTGGCGAAGGATGCCGCCCGCTCCAGGCTCTGGTCCACGTACATATTGCAGACTTTAGTAAGCTTATCGGGGACACGGTACATATCCATCATGGCACCGCGCATGCCGCGCAGGCTGTCCGAGATGATATCGAAGGGAGCTCCTGCGCCGCCCGGGCTGAGGTTGGTATGGCCCAGAGCTTCCATCTCGGCATCGAAAGTACTCATTTCTTTCTGCGCCGCCAACTGGGCTTTACCCGCTTTGACCAGCTTCTCGTGGAATTCGAGCTGTTCCGGGGAAACGAGAGCCGAGGCAAACATACTCAGGGCATTACCATTGGTCAGGTTGCGGAAGGTCGGCCATTTTTCCAGGGCGGCCCCGGCATCACAGACCCGCGGGATGAATTTATGCATGATGAAATCGGAGGGATCCGCCATGAATTCATCATATTCTTCCTGCTTCATCGGCTCCATTTCGATGGACTGATGGCTGGAATAATCGGACACGCCGTGTCCCGGCCATTTCATGGTCCGGACACCGAGGATTTCCATCGCCTGGCCGACGCCGCCACCGGTAGAGGGCAGGTAGCAGTCCGCATCGAAGTCCACCAGTGTCTTCTTGCAGGCTTCTTTCCACTGTTTGGAATCATAAAAAGCGGCCTTCGTGGTGATGCCGCAGTACTTGGCGGGGAAGTAAGCAAGGCTGAAGCGCAGGGGTACCTTATCGGGGACCCTGAGTTCAACCACATCTTTTATTCTCTTTTCTCTTTCCTGGAATAGCTCTTGCGGGGATTTTTTAGATTTGGCCAACACGCACCTCCTGACAACATTCGTCTAAAAGTATACACACCGTATGGCCTTCGATGCAAAAAACAGGCATGATTTTATTCGCGGAATATAGTCCGCAACTATACTTTTTTAAGGTATCCTTAACCCATTTTTAACAAAAGCTGTGTATAATAGAGCCATGAAACCTTTCCGCCGGCACTGGTGCCGTACCAAGATCGTCTGTACCATCGGCCCGGCTACCGGGTCGGAAAAGATGGTGCGTCAACTCATCCAGGCCGGCATGGATGTTGCCCGGCTCAACATGTCCCACGGCACGGCGGATGAACATACCGCATATATCGGCCTCATCCGGGGCGTAGCCCGGGACATGGGAGTAGAGGTAGCCATACTACTGGACCTGCCTGGCCCCAAGCACCGGGTCGGAGAATTGCCGGGCGGCAAGGTCCGCCTGCACCAGGGGGCCGCCGTCACCCTGACCGACCAGCCCGTGGAAGGTAATCCCGGCTTGATTCCCGTCACTCTCCCCGGCCTCTCCGCCGGGCTCATCGCCGGCCGCACCATCCTCCTCGATGACGGGGCGTTACAGATAAAAGTCACCGCCGTGAACGGCCGTGAGGTCCACGGCCGGGTTACTGCCGGCGGTGTCCTCGTCCAAGGGCGGGGCGTCGTTGTCCCCGGCATGCCCAACCCCGGGCCCTTTGTTTCACCTGAACTGCGGTACCTTTTACGTTTGGCCACGAAAATTAAACCCGACTACATCGCCCTCTCCTTCGTCTCCCGCGCCCGGGACGTTATCGACGCCCGGAAGGTCCTGCAGGAAGCGGGAGATGATATTCCCCTCGTTTCTAAAATCGAGCGCCGGGATGCCCTCAAGGAATTCGATGCCATCCTGGCGGCCAGCGACGCTATCATGGTCGCCCGCGGCGACCTCGGCGTGGAGATCCCCCTGGAACGGGTGCCCCTGGTCCAGAAACGGATCATCCGTAAATGCAACCGTGTCGGCAAACCGGTCATCACCGCCACCGAGATGCTGCAGACCATGGTCGCTGCCCAGCGGCCGGTACGGGCAGAGGTTACCGATGTAGCCAACGCCATCTTCGACGGAACCGACGCCGTCATGTTGTCCGCTGAGACCTCCATCGGCAAATACCCCATCCAGGCTGTGAAAATGATGGACCGCATCTGCCGGGAGACGGAAAAAGACCTCCCCTATGAGTCGGCCCTCACCCAGCGTAAACCCCTGGTCGATACCGCCACTGAGGAACTTATCGGCTACAACGCCTGCCTCACCGCCCACAACCTCTCCGCCAAAGCCATCGTCGCCTTCACCCAATCCGGCAATACCGCCCGGCGGGTCTCCAAGTACCGCCCCCGCCCCCCCATCCTGGCCGTCACCCCCGGTGATATCTGCGGCCGGTTAGTCCTCCTCTGGGGCGTCTATCCCATCCGCAGCCGCGTCACCACTTCTACTACCGAGCTCTTCGCTACTGCCGCCCGGTTGGCGAAAGAGACCGGCCTGGCCCGCCCCGGCGACCGCATCGTCATCACCGGCGGCATCCCCTTCGGCGAGTCCGGCTCCACCAACATGCTAAAGGTGGAAACCGTGGCATAATAAAGCAAGGACAAAAATTTCTAAACTCTAAGGAAATATAAAGTAATAAACCCAAAATTCAAAATCAGGAACGGGTAAAACAGGCGCCTCGCCTGTCAGTTCTTTACCACCCCTTTCTGGCTTTCCTCCTTCGACTTTGCTTCCCGATTCTTTCGACTGCGGTCGACTCGTTCATGCGGGATCTACGACAGGACAGGCACTTGTTAAGGGGCAAGGAACTGCGGTCCCGATTCATACGGATTTGTTAGGTAAGGGGAAATCCGTTATTCATCCGGGATGATTTGCCGGAAAATACCGATGGCAAATCAATCAACCTGAGGCTAAATTGCGGATTTTGAAGAAACAACCTCAGACAGGAATTGAAGCTAAAGGGTGAAATTCTAAATTACAAACTATAAACCCTAAGGAAATCCCAATTTCTAAGGTACAAATTACAATAAAATAGGGAAACAAACCAATAGTATTCCCAGAACACGTACTTATCATACCGACACCTCGCTAATCTTTCTTATTTTGAACAATCAACCCAGGGAACAGGAGTTCTGACTGAATAGTACCAGTGTTCTAGTGATTTGTCAAGTACCGTCATTGCCGCCGGCGGCAGCATCGAGGTGGAGAGCGGGGTGGGGAGGGGGAGTGTGTTCAGGATTAATTTACCAGTCAAAACGACCCCTCTATAAGTCCCCCTTAGCAAGGGGGACAACAGGGGGTGGTACAGACCACTTTTTTATTCCGACCCTTACGGTGGGCTGGATTCATAACAATAGGCGAAGAAATCGAACCGGCAGACATCATCATGCCAGGTTTGACGCATTATGAACTCCCGCTTTTCATCAGTCGGAATAAAGACTTCAGCCTGTCCTAAAATACCGGCACGGTCAAGCGTCCAGGAGACCTCCTCTCCCGCCTCATTCAACCCCACCGCCCCGAAGAGGACATGCCAGTCTTTGGCAGAGGTATTTTTCAGCGCACCCCGGATAATAAAAACCTGGTCGTTCTCTTCATAAAAGATACCGTTCCTCGTTGTCCACGAAGTAATGGGGGCATCTTTTAGCAAGCCGAAAGTCACGGCACAACCGCTGTATAATTCGATCCCGTTTTCCCAGGCTGTTCCAGTGGCGGGGTATACCGGAATACGCGAGACATCAGCAATCTCGATATCCGTTACGTATAAACGTACCGGGACCACCCGAGAAAATGAATGTGCTTCAGAAATAGTAACCTCGGCCCGGTACTCTCCCGGCTGCATCCCGGAGGCATCGGCCGCTAAGGTAACAGCAGCATTGGCCTCTGCCGGACCTCCGCGGTTGGGATCGAGTTTCAGCCATGGTTGATCGCTGACAGCAGTCCAGGTAATCGAACCGTTTTGCACAGATATTGTAAGTTTTTCAGGGAGAACTTCCTGTCCGGGTTTCACAAAGATATTGATTTCCGGGGGTGCCAACCACCATTCAGGCGGAACGGCTTCGGGACTCGACGGCAGACTGGTTAGCCCGGTACAACCGCCGGCTGCCCACAACGAAACCACAAACAGGACGGATATTAAAAACCGTTTTATATCAATTTTCATTTCTACAGCCCATTACGACTGTTTCCACGGTTTGACCGGCCGGAAAAAGCGTATTAAGGTAAAAATGCTTAGCAATACCGTGATGAGATAAAAGGGAAGCACCAATTTCGCCATAACCAGGAAATGAACGGACCGGGCGGATCCGAATAAAGAAACCAGGCCGAGTACGGCGAAGATGAGTAACAAAAACGAAACGATGAGTGCCATGATCCACGCCCATTTTTGACGAAACCACAGGCCGATGCCAATAACGATGGGGATGATGCCGTACAGCATCTCGACCCCGTATCCGAAATAATTAAGCCAGGATGAACCGGCGAGATGCGTCCACACCCGGTAGACACTATATACGGCCAGGCCCAGTTCGGCGATGCCCACCGCCACCCAGAAAACCCCCAGTATTTTATCTCTGTTGATCGCTCCGGCAGCAGCCATCTCGCCCTCCTTCTCCCGGTTGCCGGCTAATCACCGGCGGATTCAACGATAATTTTTACCTAATTATTCCATCTATCAATTACAGATAAACGAACGGGAAGGGGAAAAGGTTAGCCGGGAATACCAGACCTGGTCCTTATCATCAGGGACTCAGCCGGACGCCGTTTTTGCCCCACAATAATTCTCCCTCGCCGCTGATCCTCTGGATATAGGATGATGCTTTTTCCCGGATACCTTCACCGGCTGCCCAGGTGATGAAATAACCGCCGCGGCCGTCCGGGGCAATCCTGGCCGGGACCGTGTAATCACCCCAGTAAGGCGATGTGGTGGATATCTCGATACCATTATCCCCCCAGAGAAGATCGCCTTCGGTGTCGATCCGCTGGGCACGGAGATATTTGTGCCCTTTCTCCGTATAATTCCAGGTGATGACCGCCCCACCCTCCCCATCGCCCGCAGCGAAGTAGTAAACGGCGCTGCCGCCTTCACTCGACTGTCCGGCAGCGATGCCTTTTTCTCCCCAAATTGTGTTTCCCGTTATGTCCAGTTTTTGGGCATATATAACTTTCGTGTCGCACCAGCAGATAACCGCATCTGCCAGGCTTTCCCCGGCGATGGAGACAGCAACCACACCCGGCAAACCCGTTACCAGGCATTTGCCGTGATCGCTCCAAATGGCCTTGCCTTCGCTGCTGATCCACTGCGCATAGACTTCCCGGCCGGTAATCAGCTTGCCATCGTCACTGAAGATGCTCTGTAGCCAGATAAAGACAGCCCCGCCCACGCCATCGCTGATCAGTGTCCGGCCAAGGCCTGTGCCGAGATAACCGGAATCGGCCGTACCGGTGATTTTGATACCTTCCGGGTGCCAGATAACACGGCCGTTTTCATCCAGTTTCTGAATATAATAATTGCCTTCGCTGTAGCCGGGGTGGTCTTTCCAGGCGATGAAGGTATTGCCAGCGGCATCGCCGGCTAAGGCGAAGCGGTCCAGTCCCGGTGCATCGGCTGAAACCAGGTAGCCGTCATAAAGGCCGGGCTTTTGTATGCCGATATGGTTTTCATCAGCGGCCCAGGCAATGACGGTTCCGCCCGGCTCGCAGCCTACCACCTGGAACCCGGCAGAAGGTAAGCTGACGGTTTGGGCCACCAGCTCAGGTTCTGCCACCGGATTCCCGTTCACATCCCACCGGGAAAGCCATATCTGGCCGCTTAACGCATAGACGGCCGTGACATTGCCGGACTCACCGGTTGCCAGCGAAGCTAATTGTCCCTGGCTTTCAGAAAAACCTTTTATGCCGGAACCGAGTTTTTTCCCCGGCTTGTCCCAGAGCGGTTCTCCCTGACTCCCCAGCCGCTGCAGATACAGGTCCGAATTATCACCATGGTTTACTTCATAAACCACATAAACCCCACCCACCCCATCCGGTGCTCCACAGGGATTCCCGACGGCATACTCCGGGGGGCGGCTGTTGAGGCAGCCACTCAATGCTACCAAGATTGATATAAGCAGCCCGGCAACGACAGCTTTAATTATCTTCATTTACCCTTGTTTAACGAACGGGAAGGGGAAAAGGTTAGCCGGGAACATGTCTTCTAGTAAAAATGAAATAGAATCACGAGTACTAGACGCTAGTTTTCAACATATTCAATGATTTCTGTTTTTTCCAGGTCTTCACTCAGAAACCAGAACTGAACCGGTTGAAGGGGGGTATCATTAACGGCACTTTTACTTATCCTGGCCCCATATATATATGGTTCGTTTAAAAACTTAACTCTTTGCAGCGGGATAAGCCGGCCTTCATCAATTTCAAAAAGCAGCCATGCTTGGTCACTCATCTTGTATTCTCTGCCACTAAAATCGGAACTAATCATTACCGATATGCCGTCGGAACCGGATTGAATTTGAGATAATCCCACCTTATCGATTTGTTCAAACCATCGCCGTGGTTGATAACCTACTGAGGTGATATTTTGAGATATTGGCATGATACCAATACTCAACTTCCGTTGTTTATCGATACCAACCAAACAAAATGAAAGCTGTCCTGCAGAATTCGTTCCCCATAATTCAACGCTAATTCTTATTACGTCTCCGTTTTCATCGGTCTCCAGACGAAAATCTTGGAGATCGGCGGTTTTTTCTTGTAGATCAATTTCCTTTATCAGTTTGTCCCAGACTTCCGTTAATGTCAGTTTCTCGGTATCCATCGAAATATCAAGTCGATGAATTTGACTGCATCCAGATATAAAAACTATAAGTGATAACAATAATGAAGATAAGACCGCCTTCCATCTTTGATATATGTTCATTGTTTATTATCCATTCAGCACAGACGAATTAGTTTGTTGTTAAAGATTAACGAACAGGCGGAGAAAAGGTTAGCCGGTCTGGCTGTTTTTCACCGAAACCGGCCGAACAGGATATACAGGACACCGACGTTGATAATGAACGTTCCGTTTTATATGCAAATATCATCAAGGCCATCACGGCCTAGTGTTCAGCGTGTTTTATATACGGTGTCTGGCCCGTATTAAAAATACAATCACGGCAATAACAGCCAGGATACCGATGCCAATACCGGCTATCAGCCAAAATATCCCGCGGCGCCACCATGGATCAGCCGGCGGCGGACCCGCCAGGTCGAAGAACAGCCCGGCAGTATTTACGGAATCATCTTGCTGCCAGATTTCATAATGATAATCAGGGCCGGACAGGATATTTTTAGTTTGCCCGGCTGCTTCCAGGGCTACCGAATCGATCCATTGACCGTTTTGAACAATTATATTCGTACCGGTAGGCCACCATGCCAGGGGTAAGCCTTCTTCAAACAGCCGGGAATGAAGAATAGTCCCGTCGGGCAATCCGGCGGTCCCGGTTACATTAATTGAGGAGAAATCAACCTGTACTCTATTTGCCTTGATCTGTCCTGCGATTATTTCCGCAGATGCTGCAGGTTGTGTTGTAGCAAGCGTTGTATTTGTAGATGTTGTTGTTTGAGCAACAGCATAATGATTACACCCTGCTAACGAAACCAAAACCAAAGATAAAAATATTAACGCGAACGCTAGTTTATAAACCGAACTCATCATCATATCCCGGTCCCTTTATCTCGTGATGTTTCCTAAACCTTAACGTCTCAGGGATAATTCATCCTTAATCTACCCTTGTTTAACGAACGAGAAGGGGAAAAGGTTAGCCGGTTCAGTAATTCTTCAACGGAAGCGGCCAAACAGGATATACAGGACACCGACGATGATAATGAATAATGCGAGCCCAATCAGAGCACCAATAATTTGTGTTTTCCAGGGTGATTTTCTTTGTGGCGGGGGGGAGCTTGAGCCGCCTTCTTTCTGTTGGCCGACATACCCTTTGACACTACGTTCAGTTTCATGAGGCCTCATTTTAATTACCCTTAATAGAATGGATTATATGCAAACGAAGCCCACAACCCCATCCTCAAGCTTAACACATAAAATCTAGTAAATATCAGCGAATGGAAGAAAGATACAATTATGTTTTATTGATCATCACTATTGTCATAATCTTCTATGCAGGCTTTAATTTCAATCTGTTTTGGTTGGTGCAGCTAGCCAGAATAATCCATTATATCGTTCGGGTATCGGTTGTTTGACTAGTTTTTCGGCCCATTCTTTAGTGGTCTCTCCCCCTCCAAGTATAATCCAACTTCCTACTCGGGCGACTATATGCCCCCTTTGGTCGAGAACCGATGTTACTAAACCACGCCTAATTACTGAATAACCATGAGGCCAGATAACCATTTCACCCGTTCCAAAGAAGCCAAGTCCGTGGGATAAAGGTCGTAAACATATACACCCGTCAATGATTACCAGTCTTCCGCGTATTGCAGAATCAAAATAGGTTTCTGAAATCTCAGCTCTTGTTGGGAAAAAATTGACACGTGAGAAGGGAAACCCAAATGTTGAAATAACGAGTAATAAAGCAAGTACTAGTACACCGGTGATGATCGATATGGTAATAACCGTTTTCTCTTTTATCATGCCAGCTGCATATGCATATAGCATATGCAAATCAATACTCTTACTCATATTATTTTCCATCATACTATGATTTCTAAAATGGTGTCCGCTTCATCAGGAGAATAATTTCACTTAGATACGGACACCATTTTAGAACGTCAGTTCATTATTGTCAAACTGATTATGGAGAAGTCAAAATACTAACACCAAGTCCAGATTCACAATAATCCGCAGCTGTAAAACAAGCATAACCTCCTGCTGCTCCTGCTGAATGTACTCCATAAGCGGTATTTCCTACGTACCATGGGCAACCACTATCACCTGGTTCTGAAAGATCAGGATAGCCAAGAGTAGGTTCGACACCAATATAAGTATCTGTAGATCCCGGCACATCGGAATATTCATTTTTTGAATATATTGCACCTTTAGTATAGTGAGTAGTACTGCCGTATTTTTCAACATCCTCGCCGATATACATACTCCAACGATTAGTTCTTGCAGTAATATCACGGGTTGTGCTTGGACCGATTAGAATTTTATTCTTTACCGTCAAAGAGTTATTAATATTAAACTGAACATCGTAAGGACCACTATAGGCCTCGGATATATACTCAAGTATACGAGGAAAAGGATACCAATAAATTAGCCAGCTATTAGCTACATAGCCTGCCGTGATGATTCCCATTTGTCCATCGGAGTTTCTTCTCACTCCAAAACCAGTAGTCGCATCATCTCCGTAAGTTAGAGTAAGACCTCCTATTAAGTCGGTTTCAGCTTTATATAATTCTTCATTTGAGACTACCTTCACATATACTGGCAAAGTAACTGCCCCTGATTGAATCGCCATATCAAATTTCTGTTTATCATTGTGTTCTACTTTCACAACAACACAGTTGGCCCTTTCATTAATATATCCACCTGTTCGTAGTCCCATACTATCAAACATCGCTTTTAGTTCAATCTGTGTTTTCTCAAGATCTCGTAAAGAGACATTTACCCACTTTACTCTAATCACACTACTCTCATTTTTCAATTCATCCGGTATATATTTACCCAATGTAGTTTCGCCATCATGGGTAAATAAAGCAACAATCTGAAATTCTGGAGAATCTACTAAATACATTCCCGCATATGTTTCCGCCTCTTTCTCCATCAATAAAGGCATTAAGTATCGGAATTTGTCTTGCAAGCTAAACCGGAGTAAAGCTTCGTCAAGTGTTACTCCATGTGTGTCTGCATAAGAACGAGCAGAAACGATTCTACCATCTTCTTTTTCTTCTTGGAATGTTACCACCGAAGAAGGATTTGCTTCTTGACCATATGCTGCCGGCCCAGATACAAGCATAATAGCTATGGTGACTACGATGGTCGAAAATATTGCTAATATTTTCTTAAGTTTCATTTATTTCTCCTATATTGTTTTTCTTGTCTCCATTCTTTACTTCCCTTTGTGGCATAAACTTTTCTTAGTCAATCGGTCATACCTCGAACAGATTATTACGAGTATTAGGAATTTTCACGACACACCTCCTACTAGAAAAATCTTAAATCCAAATATCGATCCTGATTTACTGCGGCCATACCACCAGCGATGACGCCCGGTTGTCCCAGCCATAGGTGCCCAGGTTGGGATATTGAATCCAGTAGTACCCGTGGAAATAGTCGCCCTGGAGGTCGTGCAGGTCGAATAAGGTAATACCGCTGCCAACTTCTGCACTCTTTTGCTCCTGAGGAGATAGTATCGTCACTTCTCCTATATGATTGGTTAATACTTGATGATGATGTTTTTGTATACGGCTGATTGTTTCCCGTGATTTTCTATCGTCCGCTGGTATCCCTTAATTTCAAAATAGCAGATGAAGCTGAAGATTAGCTGAAGATTTTCCGGGATTAAGTGTGTCAGAAAATGCCAATGGAACTAATATGAGCGTAACGAAACCACAAATAGTTTGCCGCTGCGGATTTTTTTCTAGCGGAAGCGGCTGAACAGGATATACAGGACACCAACGATGATAATGAATAAGGCGAGTCCGATCAGGACACCGATAATCTGGGTTTTCCAGGGAGATTTCCTTACTGAAACCTCAACAGGGTGGGCTATGCTTGCGTTCAGCCCACCCTACATCTACTATTGTCTTGAAAATACATTCATAATGAACTCAAAGATTGATATAAGGATTTAGCAGCCTTCTTATGGTTCTTCTTAATATCTTCTACCGAAATAATATTTTTCGTTTTCTTGTTAATTAACTTGTACTCCCTTATTTTTTAACTGCTCAATAATGTCTGAGAATTCTTTATCTAACGGATTACCTTCTAGAATACTAACTGATTTCAACTTCTCCATAGATAACAGGAAATGTATATCTTTGATATTATTAGCTGCTAAAAATAAGTCTCTAATTTCAGGAAGTGTGGTTAATAGTGATATATCAGTGATCTGATTGCCTGAGAGATTTAGTGTCCTGAGACTGATGAGTTTTTGTAGTGATGATATATCACTGATATTATTACCCATCAGATTGAGTGTGACTAAATTCTCTAGTAATCCTAGAGACTCTATATTTGATATTTGATTATGAGTTAACCATAATTCATTTAAGTTTTTTAGAGATGACAACATGGAAATATCTGTTATTGAATTCTTGAGGAGATGGAGAGATTTCAATTCAGTAAGACTGGATATAAAAGATATGTCGATTATATTATTAGCACTTAAGCTCAAATCAGTCAGGTTCTTTAACATAGCTAAAGATGAAAAGTCGGTTGTTTGTACCTGATCTATATGTAAGCTAACAAGATTATTAAGACAACTTAAAGGTGAGAGATCGGAAATAGGATTATGCCCGATATCCAGTTCCCTCAATTTTACGAGTTCTTTTAAAGGAGAAATATCTATAATATTTGCGCCATTTAGTATCAGATATTCTAGATTTACCAGTGATGATAAGACAGATATATCACTAATAAAGCCGGCACCTCCAGCATCAAGTACCTTTAGATTTTTCGACATGGATAAAGGAGATAAATTAGTCACCCTCGTTCCTCTTAAGTTTATATATTCTATAGAAGTAAGACTAGAAACAGCATCTATCTCCGTTATAGTAGTCCCACTTAAATCTAGATGTTTTAAGTTAGTACAATATTCAAGTCCCTCAATACTGAATAACGGCGCTTGAATATTAATAACAATTGTGGTGACACGCTGTAAGTCAGCCTCTGTGATCGTTCCTTCAGGTTTATCGATTGTATTACGAATTATTGATTCAAGTGTTCTATCAGGTATTATTTTTGATGGGTCATAATAACTCGTTGGAGTATCGGGGGGGTAAGATATATCATCGGTTGTTGTAACAGTATCACCAGGTATCGGATTAGCACACGATACAAGCCCACATAATACCAATAGGAACACTATCATTAGCCTGTATATACTCACTATATTTCTCCTTTGACAAAGGCAAATTGTAAATTTACTATAATCATGAAAAGTGTTATAACACAATCCTGAGTTTGGGTTAAAATTTTAACCCAAACTCAGGATAACACCATTTTTTATGAGTCCGATATTATTGAGCGGGGATTAATTCAGGTTTGAATATAATATTTTCCATTTCTATATCCCAATTTTCTTTAGTATCCGTAAATGAAAAACCTGATAGAAATATATTGCATGAAGTTGTATTTGTTGGAATAACATCTTCAAAATGAATACGTACAGTAGCCTTAGCTCCAGGACCTAGTAATATTGTCCCAAGACCACCTTCTTTTGTAATGTAAGAATATCCCTCATATTTAGTCGCTCCTATACTATACCCATATGAATGATAATATTTTGTATTACTTACCGTGTCTTCAATAAAGCCTGCATTCGTCCCAGGTATTGGCAACTCCCAGCGAATTTCATGATCACTATCATTGCCTAAATCTAGTCTCATTACGGTACCTCCTATCGATTCTTGAATGATAGGATAATTTAGAAAATACTTTAAGGTAACTGAAAATCCGTCCTTTCTATATTCGCTTACTGGGGAGAGCAAATTTACCTTAATTGGGAAAAATGCTTGCCAATCAGCGAGGATATACCACTCATCACTCTCTTTTTCAACTAATAAACTACCATCATGTTTTCCGTCAGTGTTTAGTATTTCGACCTCAGTACGACTCTCACTCAATTGTCGAATTTGACCACAATGATAAATCTCATTACTGCCATTATCTAACATTTCATGATACTTAATAAAAGTCTCTAGTGGTATTATATTTCGGAATTCTGTACTCAAGAGTAGATATGCCTCAGTGTAGTTATGATTTTGAGTAAGTTTAATATAACGATCAACTACATCAGAAACTCCTGTATCTGACTTCTGTCCATACACAATAGTTGTGACTGACAAAGTAGATACTATTACAGCAAAAGTAATGATAAGTGAAAACCATAATTTTCTCATATTGTTCTCCTCAACTTAATAGTGAATTTTTACCAAGAATCATATTCATAGAATTGAAGAGCATACCAACAATTGATACCTGTATACCTGTTTTGCCATATCTGTGGGCCAGGCCAAAAATATTCCCATTGCATTGAACTCGGATCACTATTAGGATTAGATGGTTTAGAGAACTGTGTATCACTACCAGGCCAATAAAATGTCTGGCCGGGATCTCCTGGCAATATCAAATAGTCTTGCCATAAGTGAGTACTTTGGCTAGCATCGCTCTTAATAAGATAAGCTTTTATCCCAAATACATATCTTTGAGAATCAGCATAGTTATATACACACGAGTTACTCCCGCTTTGGATATCATATTGTGTATATCTTCCTTGTCCATCGTCCCAATATTCATACCATAAATCATCTTGTTCAAGTCTGCCATGAGCTGTGCCACCTCCCCAATTATGAGTAAAATACTCAGTATGATAGTTAGGAAAATATACCCAACCAGAAGCTAGTACTCCCCCAACGACTGGTATACTAGCTATTATTCCTAATAAAATACCTAGAAGTATCTTTCGTTTCACTATTATGCTCCTTCTTTTCAGAATTTTTCTTTTATCCCTTATTGATCCTAGACGGGACAAAATACTATATCCACCTGCCATACTCCGTACCACTTGTACAGCGTTCTTTTAAACATAAACAACCTCCTTTTTCACTTTCTTTTTCCGGCGGCGGGTTATTGCGGCCACACCACCAGCGACGAGGCCCGGTTGTCCCAGCCATACGTGCCCAGGTTGGGATACGGTATCCCATAGTACCCATGAAAATAGTCCCCCTGGAGGTTGGGCAGGTCGAATAAGGTAATACCATTATCGGCAACGGCACTGATATCCATGGAAGAAATCATTTCGTTCATCGGAGATAAGTTGAAAAGCGTGGTCGAGGGCAGGACCTGCATCCAGTACCCCAGCGGCAAGCAGTTGTAGCATTCATAAAAACAACTGTAAGCGGACTGGAATAACCTGGCCGCAGCAGTACGTTCCTTTTCTACAAAGCGGTCCAGGTCGGCAAAACGGGTAAAGGCATACAACTGCCCGTCCTGTCCGACCGTGAAACCCAACTGCTGCCCATCGAACAGGTGGATCTGTGCCGGTTCGTATTTTTTCCCATCGATCACCACCGGGGCCGGCGGCACCTGGTGGACGATCGCCGCCTCGGTCTCTTTTTCCCTGCCGTAATTTGCCAGGTATTCGTCCCGGGAGATACCAGCCGGAATCCTTTCCGCTACGCCCTTTTCTTCTTTGATGGGAATGAAGGTCTTGCCGCCGTCGGCGGTATAATATCCCAACACCCCTTCCGGAACGGCAGCCGGAACTTCGGTTAAAACTTCTTCCGGACAGGTATTTTCTTCTGCCTCCATATGATTATCAGTATCAGCCTGAATCACCGGGCTGCCGATAACGGCCAGTGCCAGGACGGCGCCTATCAGTATCCCTTTTATACCAGTCATTAGTACCCCCCTACTTTTTTCTTGTAATCGATAGTGAAACGGCCAGAGGAAACCAGCCCGGCCACGTATTTAATTACCTGGATATTTATCGTGTAACGGTGCTTTTACCGTAATGTTTGAGTGTCCCAAGAACTCTTTTAATTACAAAATAGCAGATGAACCTGAAGATTGGCTGAAGTTTTGTTAATGTTTTGCTGAAGATTTACTAAAGATTTGCTGAAGAATTCCAGAACTAAGTTTGTCCTGACTAATACACAAATGTATAATACAAATGATTGAAACAGGCCAGGTGTTTGATGAAACTGCTGGTGGTCGAAGACGATAAACGGATGGCCGGGTATCTGCAACAGGGACTGGTTGAAGAGGGCTACGCCGTCGATGTGGCCTATGACGGCACAAAGGGGTACGAACTGGCGGACAGCGGGACCTACGACCTGATCGTCCTGGACGTCGTGCTGCCGGGGAAAGAAGGCACCGAGGTCTGCCGGGAACTGCGGCACAAGCGCGTCAACTCTAAAATACTGATGTTGACCTGTAAAGCCGACTTGAACGATAAGGTGAAAGGCCTCGATGCCGGGGCGGACGACTATCTTACCAAGCCCTTCGAATTTCCCGAATTGTATGCCCGGTTACGGGCATTACTGCGCCGGGGAAGCGGAGACGGTTCTCCGGTATTGCAGGTAAGCGATCTTATCTTCGATACCAACACCAAAGCCGTCCGGCGCGGCGGCCGGGACATTCAACTCACCCGGACGGAATATGCCATCCTGTATATGCTGATGTCCAATTTGAATACGGTTATGTCCCGCAGTATTATCGAAAACCATGTGTGGAACACCTCGTCCGATATCGGCTCCAACCTGGTCGAAGTGCATATAGGAAAACTAAGAGCAAAACTCGGTGATCCGGCGGACGGCGGGTTGATCCATACAGTAAGAGGGTTCGGCTACATGATGACGACCTAGATCTTCCAAATTCCGGACGGAGCCTATGGTGAAGTTGTCCGAAGTATTCCCACTCCCGACTCGATCGGGAGTCCAGATGCTTGATTTTGTGCCTGACTCTGGATTCCCACCTCCGTGGGAATGGGGGTTAATTTTAGTTTTCTGACAACCTCAGGAAAGATGAAAATTTTTAACAATATCAAATTCCGGCTTACCGCCTGGTACCTTTTCATCGTGACGGTGCTGGTAGCCTTATTCGGTATCTCCAGCTACTTCTTTTTAGTCGAAGGTTTATCCCGGAACATCGTCACACCGTATGATATGCGCATCGCCGATATCGCCTTTTTAGCGGATGGCAGCGGCCGCATCAACGGTTTTACCAGCATTACCGGCCAGATGGGAGTAGATACCGGATACACCGGGATGCAGATCCCGGTTTTCCGTTTACTGGAGTCGGCAGCGGACAACCTTACGGTGAAGATAGAAGTTTTCGGCGGGAAGCCGATCCTGGTTGACCGGAATCTCCTCACCGGCCCCGGTAATACGGACGGGGAGGGGATGTGGCTTTACCTTTTCATCTCGAAAAACGACCCCGCCGACCGGAAACTGGTAGTCGCTACTCAATCCGATACCGGCCAGGCATCGCTTACCGGTATCTTCCGCCGTACGACTATCATCGCTGCCGGCATTACCTTACTGGCAGCCGGCATATTGGGCTTCTTCCTGGTTTGGCGCATGCTGCAGCCGCTGCAGGCGATCACCCGGGCCGCCCGGGAAATGACGGTGAAAGACTTGAAAGGACGGTTCGACGTGGGCCGTCAAGATGAATTAGGGGCATTAGCAACTTCTATGAACCAGATGTTCGACCGGGTGGAGAATGCCTTTGATGCCGAACGCCAGATCACGGCCGACATTTCTCATGAACTGCGGACACCACTGGCGATCGCCCAGGCGGAAGCCAGCCTGGCTTTAACTAAAGGTAGAAGCGGAAAGGAGTACCAGAAAGCACTGGAAACGGTATCCCGTGAAATCACCCATGTTTCGGCGATGGCCAACCGGCTCTTATTCCTGGCCCGCTCGGAAAACGGCAGCGGTATTATCAAAGAAGCATTCGACCTTAAGGAATTGTTGGAAGATATCGCGGCGGGGGTTGCCGGGCTGTGCGCCGAAAAGGGCATCATCTTCCACACCGATATCCCGGAAATGGCCGGGAATTTCCGTATCCGGGGCGACCAGACCCGCCTGCGGGAGTGCTTCCTCAACTTGGCCGGCAACGCCGTGCGTTATACCCCCACCGGGGGCACGGTCACGCTGTCGTTATCGCAGGAGGACGGCTTTTTCCTGGCAGCCGTCAGCGATACCGGCATCGGCATCCCGGCAAAGCACCTCGCCCCATATCTTCGAACGGTTCTACCGGGTGGAGCAGGAGGGAATGGAGAAAGACGGGGGGGCGGGGCTGGGGCTGGCCATCTGCAAGCGCATCGCCGAACTCCACGGCGGCCGCATCGAGGTGAAAAGTAAGTCCGGCAAGGGCAGCACGTTCACGGTTTATCTGCCGGGTAAGGCCGTCAGTCAGTCTTGACAAATCCTTAGAACACCGGCGCTATCATATAAGAACCCGAGTTAGTTTATAAAATAATAAGTATTAATTCCAGGTTTTCACCCTCATCCCAACCTTCTCCCATCAAAGGGAGAAGGGGCTAACCACGAGATTGATGGTCTTCTAGCTCTAGTGCGGGAGAGAGGTAGTAATTGTGGATTATTAGTCACCCTCATCCCGGCCTTCTCCCATTAAAAGGAGAAGGGGCTAACCTTGAACGCTAGTTCTCTCGCCCCTCTGTGGGAGAGAGTCAGAGAGAGGGGAATCAGATTCAAATCGTGCCTGAGATTGTTATTTCAAGGGCTGACCGGGGTCCCGCCAGTCATAACAGAGGATCATTTTTCCCCTGGTATCTGGTACTTGCTTTGAATTTTGCGCTTATTTCTTTGAGTTTTTATCTCCCATTTATCTTTTTCCTCCTATCTGCTACCATTAACGCACCTGAAAAAAAGGATACTGCAAATCATGGCGTCGAAAACCACCGCCCCAGCCCCCAAAACCAGTCTTCGCCAGAAAGACTGGACCAAAGGTTCCGTCATCAGTAACTTACTTTTACTTTCGTGGCCAATGGTGCTCATGGAAGGGCTGTGGACGGCCGGCCAGATCGTCGATATGATCTGGATCGGGAAGCTGGGTTCGGACGCTATCGCCGGTGTCGGCCTTGCCAACATCATCGTCATGATGGTCTTCTCGCTGGATATGGGTATCCTCACCGGGGTGCGGGCGATGATCGCCCGTTATATCGGCGCCGGCAACCCGCAGGAGGCTGCCCGTGTGGCCGGACAGGCCCTCATACTCGGGGCATGTTTCGGCACCGCCATCACGGTTATCGGCCTGCTGCTGGCGGAAAAAGTATTAGGCCTATTCGGTACTGAACCGGCGGTGGTCGCCCAGGGGACGGCTTATCTGCGGGTGATGTTGACCGGCTGGGTAGGCATGGAACTGCTGATGATGAGTCTGTACGCCGTTCAGGCTGCCGGTGATACTGTCACCCCCATGATCATCGAAGCGGGCATTCGGGTTATTCATGTGACACTTTGCCCCTTCCTCGTCCTCGGCCTCTGGGTATTCCCCCGCATGGGGGTCGGCGGGGCTGCCTTGAGTAATGTGCTGGCCCAGGTACTGGGTGCTATCGCCATCATCTGGGTCATGTTCCGTGGCCGCACCCGCATCCGCCTTATCCCGCAGGACTTGCGTATCAACTGGAACATCATCTGGCGCATCTTCAAGATCGGCCTCCCCGCCGTGGCCATGAATATCCAGGGGGCTTTCGGCAGCATGCTCCTGATGCGGCTGATCATCCCCTTCGGGACCCTGGCCCTGGCTGCGCACAGCCTGGCCGGCCGGGTGGAAATGTTCCTCTTCGTCCCCGGTATGGGCCTTGGTACCGGGGCCGGCGTCCTCATCGGACAGAACCTCGGGGCCGGACAACCTGCCCGGGCGAAGAAAAGCGCCTGGCTGGCCGTCGCCTTAGTAGAAATCTTCATGGCCGTCTGTGCCGCCGTGATCCTGCTGTGGGCGGAAAGTATCATCGGCATCTTTTCCAGCGAGGCCGGCCTGATATCCCTGGGGGCTGCCTTCCTGCGCATCGCCGCCGCCGGTTACCTGATCTCCGGTTTCGCCATGATACTGCAAAACTGCATCGCCGGGGCCGGCGATACCTGGCCGAATATGATCGTCAGCATCGTCACTATGTGGGCCGTGCAGCTTCCCCTGGCTTTCTGGTTGTCACAACACACCGGGCTGGAGATCTACGGCATCCGCTGGGCGATGATCATCAGTGCTTTGATCAGTACGGCCGCATATACGGCCTACTTCTTCACCGGCCGCTGGATGAAAAAACGCCTTTAGGTTTTATTCGAGGTATGATTCCAGCACCGGCAGCTTTTTCACTATGATCTCAGAACCGCTAAAATCGATCACACCCTCGTCACGCAGGCCGCTCATCTCCCTGGATAACGACGGCCGGGGGATATTCAGGTAATCGGCCAGTTCATGCCTTTTCATAGGTACCGTCAACGTATTACCGCCGGCCTGGGTATACAAGTCCACCAGGTAGCGGCTGACTTTACCCCGGATGCTGCGCGCCGACAAATGTTCGATCCGCTGATTTAACATCAAGGCACGGTTGGAAAGTATCTTCAGGGTATTCATAATGAGCGTACTGTGTGAAGCACAGATATTGGCACAATTCCCCAGGACCTTTTCCGGAGGTAAGAATAGTAAACAGGAATCATCCTGCGAAATAACCGTCACCGGCCAGGCTTTGGTATCGGAAAATGCCACCATCTCGCCGAAAATGTCGCCGGCATCCAGCATATTCAGGATGATACGGTTGCCGGACACCGTTTCTTTATTCAGGGATACTCTCCCGCTGGCGATAATGCCGATGCCCTGGAACGGCTGGCCGTGAAAGGCAACGATTTCTCTTTGTTTATACTGATATACCCGGGGCTTCATACAGTCCAGCATGGCATTCAGAGCTTCATCTTCGATTCCTCGGAACAGGGGTGCCTGGCGCAGTGCTTTCAGCCATTCCCGGTACATTTTTCATCCTCCGGATCTTTAGTAACGTACGTTACCGCTTTCTCTAAGTCATTCTATTATATTAGTAGCAAATAACAAAGTAACCGCGAAAATATGGAGGGATAACAATGGCTGAAATGTTCTGTTTTCAATGCGAACAAACTGCCGGGGGCACCGGTTGTACCAAGGTCGGTGTCTGCAGTAAGAAACCGGAAGTCGCCCATAAACAAGACCAACTGGTAGCGGCCCTGATCGGCCTGGCCCGGGCTGCCAAAGGTAGATCACCCGGGAAAGCAGTCGATGTCCTGGTGATGGAGGCCCTCTTCGCCACCCTGACGAATGTGGACTTCGACCCCGCCCGCATCGATGAATACCGCGAGGCCGTAGCCAAAGAGAAGGCGAAACTCGGCGGCAGCGCCGACTATGACACCGAAGCCCTGTATCACGGCGAGACGGATACGACCTCGCTCCGTTCGGCGCTCATCTTCGGCCTGAAAGGCATGGCGGCATATGCCTTGCACGCCCATGTCCTCGGTAAAGACGATCCTGAGGTCTCGGGCTGGTTCTACAAGGGGTTGCTGGCGGTGGGTGAGAATCACAGTGTGGATGAGTGGTTGTCCCTGATCATGGAATTCGGCCAGGTCAACCTGAAATGCATGGCCCTGCTGGATGAAGCCAATACCTCCACCTATGGGCATCCCGTCCCTACCAAAGTCACTTTGAAGGTCGAAAAAGGGCCTTTCATCGTCGTCACCGGCCATGATTTACTCGACCTGAAAGAGCTGCTGGAACAGAGCAAAGGGAAAGGCATCAATATCTATACCCACGGCGAAATGCTGCCCGCCCACGCCTATCCCGAACTGAAGAAATACCCCCACCTCAAGGGCAACTTCGGCACCGCCTGGCAGAACCAGCAGAAGGAATTCTGCCAATCTGCCTGCTCCGATCCTCTTTACCACCAACTGCATCATGATGCCGCGGGAAATCCTATATCGATAGCATCTTTACCACCTCAGTGGTGGGCTATCCCGGTGTACAGCATATCCCGGAAAAGAACGGGAAGAAGGACTTCTCCCCGGTCATCAAGAAAGCCCTGGAGCTGGGGGCTGGCCGGAAGACAAGCAATTCACCGGCATCAACGGCGGCACCGAGGTTACCACCGGCTTCGCCCGCAATACCGTCATGGGCGTGGCCGATAAAGTCATTGACGCCGTGAAATCCGGCGCCATCAAGCACTTCTTCCTGGTGGGCGGCTGTGACGGCGCCAAACCCGGTCGCAATTACTATACCGATTTCGTCAAGAAAACCCCGGCCGATACCGTGGTACTGACCCTGGCCTGCGGCAAGTACCGCTTTAACGACCTGAATATCGGTGAGATCGGCGGCCTGCCCCGTATCATGGATATGGGTCAGTGCAACGATGCTTACTCGGCCATCCAGGTCGCCCTGGCTCTGGCCGGTGCTTTCAAGTGCGGCGTCAACGACCTGCCGCTGACCCTGGTCCTTTCCTGGTATGAGCAGAAAGCCGTGGCTATCCTGCTGACCCTGCTTTCGCTGGGCATCAAGAATATCTACCTGGGGCCTTCACTGCCGGCCTTCATCTCGCCCAACGTCCTAAAGGTCCTGGTGGAGAAATTCAATATCAAACCGATTTCTACACCGGAAGCAGATATGAAGGCTATCCTCGGCGGGTAAATAATCAACCTGGTATCCGGGCAACAAACCCGGATACCAGGGTTCTTCGTCTGTTATCATCGTATTTTATTAGCATTATCCATTATAGGAGTAGCAGCTATGCTGGAAAATAAGGCTATCGTCGTCATCTCGCAGGAATGCAACCCGGAAAAGGAAGCGGAATTCAATGACTGGTATTTTAACGTCCATATCCCCATGGCCATGAAATACCCCGGCTTAATGAAAGCCACCCGCTGCCGGGTGCAAACCAGCACCAACGGGCAAAAAGGATACCTCACGATTTTTGAATTTAAAGACCAGGCCGCCATGGCAGGGTTCGTCAAGAGCTCCGAAGTTGCTGATGCTTTAGCCGAAATGAACGAAAAGTGGCAGGGGAAATTGCCTTTCGAAATCAAGTGGCGCAATGAATACGAAGTAATGCAAACCTGGGAGAAATAATCAAAGGAGTTCAAAAATGGAAATCGTGAATGCCAAAACCGCGCCTGCTATCGACAACCCGCATAAAGTGCATGTCAGCAAACTGTATGATACCGATAATGCCATGGTAAACCTGATTACCCTGCAGCCGGGGGAAAAACTGAAACGGCATATCACCCCGGTGGATGTATTTTTCTATGTCCTGGAAGGCACGGGAATCGTAGAAATCGGTGATGAAAAACAGGAAGTCGGCCCCGACCACCTGGTCAAGAGCCCGGCCAAAATCGTCCACTGCTGGTACAACCAGGGCAGCCGGGTACTTCGCTTCCTGGTGGTGAAAGTGCCCAAGCCCAAAGAAGCGACCCAGGTGCTATAAAAGATATCTCAGGGGGAGGGTATATATGAAAAAGGTATTGCTCGTTTACGAAACTCAGACCGGGAATACCGAGGCGCTCGCGAAAATCATCGATTCCCGGTTAAAAACTGCCGGCTTCGACGTTGTCTTCAAGCGTATTTCGAAAGCAAATGAAGACCACTTCGACCTGATCAGGGTATTGGGCGGCGTTGATGCAGTCATTATCGGCTCCCCGACGCACTACAGCCGCATCATGACTCCGGTCCAGGATTTCCTCACCGACATGGGGCGGGCAAACATGGGAGGAAAGGTAGATCTATCGAAAATACTTGGCGCAGCGTTCGGTTCTTACGGGTGGAGCGGTAGTGGGGAAGGGGTCGGGTTCATCACTAATACCTTGAAAAACACGCTCAAAATGAAGGTGGTCGAACCCGGTTTACTGATCAAAGGCAGCCCCGGTGGAACCACGCTTGAAGAAGGCCAGACATTCTGTCAAGCTGTTATCGAAAAACTCAACCAGGTATAACGAATCACCCTCATCCCGGCCTTTGCCGATTCCTTCGACTGCGAGTCGACCCATTTATATGGCATCCCGTACGAATAGGATGAGTCGGGACTCCCATCAAAGGGAGAAGGAGCGAACCCGAATCGTTAGTCCTTTCGCCCCTTACGGGAGAGAGTTAGAGTGAGAGGTATTTCGATTTTTTTTGGATTTAGATATTTAGTGTTTCTGTATTAGTATCTCCCGTACTTCTCCACCGAGTTGATCATGGCCTTGACGTTCTCCGGCCGGGCATCCTGGGTAAAATCGGTCGAGCAGCGCAGGATGAAGCCGCCGTTCTTGCCCACCTTTTCGATGAGCTTCTTGCAATATTCCTCTACTACGGAAGGCGAGGCCACCTGGAGCATGGCGATGGGTACGTTGCCCATGATGCAGGCCTTGTCGCCCAGCATCTCCTTGGCGCGGAAGATATCGGATTCGGCGAAACGGATCAGCATGCTGCGCTTGGGATACTGGGTGAAATAATGCAGTTGCTTGTCCCGTCTCCCCTCGAAGAACATGGAAACGATATCGTAACCCAGTTCAAAAGTCTTATCCATAGCCTGCTTCCAGTAAGGCCAGACAAATTCCTCAAACTGCTTGTTGGAGAAGAATTCATCGGAAACGCGGTGGGCTTCGCCCGAACTGCCGATCGCCGGGCGCCCTTTTTGCTTGACGGCCGGGGTGGCGCGGGCGATGCGGAAATCGAGCATCAACTGCAGCGCCGCTTTGAGTTTTTCCGGGCGGCGGTACATGTCTTTTACCACGCCGTTGAAGGTGCGGAAGGTATTGGAGAAACCGGAGAAGGGGGGCATGATGCCGCCGCGGGCGGGGAAGGGTTCAGCGAAGCCCAGGTCCGCCATTTCCTGTATCATCGTGCTGATGGTCTTTTCCCGTTTGGCTTCGGCCTTACCGGCCTTCTGCATCGCCTTGACCACCGGTACGAATTCCGGCGAGGCTAGTATGCGGGCGATCGGCTCGACGTTTGCCCCGAAACCCATCAGGGGCGGTAATTTGGCTAGCGGCTGCAGGGACCCGTACACCCGGGGCAGCAGGTAACGTATCATGTAGTCGGTGGGGTCGGTCAGGAAGATATCGTATTCCTCTTCCTTCATGTATTCTTTCTCGGCGATCTGGAAGGGCACGTCGGGGGGAAGGGTGCCGCCCGGCCAACGGGTGTAGTTCGTGGCCAGGGCTTCCAAAGCTACCCCCGACTCCCGCGGCTCCCAGCCGTACGAGTCCGGGTCTATTTCCACGATCATCTTCTTGAAGGCCATCTTCCAGGCCGCGGTATCGTAATAAGCCGCCGAGTACGGTATCCCGGCCAATTTACAGGCAAAGAAAGTGCCCCCGAAGATCACCGGTACCCGGTCCGGTACTTTCAACTCCAGGGCATCCCAGAGCCGCTTTTCGCGCTCCTTGCGCAGCTCTTCGACGCTCTTGCCGTGCTTCTTCTGAATAGCGTCTTTCAGTTGTTGGTCTTCTTTGGAAATCTTCCGGGCTTCTGCCATGTCGCCACACTCCTTGCGGTTTATTCGCAATTATTTAACCCTTAACATGGCACCCATTCTAGATTTACCCGGGATTTATGTCAATCAAGGCGGGAGATTTTGTTGCGTTGAAGTTATTACCGATATGCTTCACTTCTATGCCGGACAACTGATATATCGATAACATGCTTATCATCGTCAATGCTGTAAATTACGCGGTATTCACCAATCCGTATTCACCAAAGACTGGAATGTCCGCGAAATTTCTTACAGCCGAAAGGCCTGGGGTTTGACGAAAGTAACTCAACTTTCTCCAGGATACGTCCCGCAACATTACTAGAAATAGCTTGAAGTTCCTTTCGAGCCGAGCGGGCGAAAACTATTTAATATTGGGACACTTAAGGCCGGCCAAGGAGTTTCTTTTTGACTTCTTTGAGAGATTCTCGCGGCTCAGATTCTCTCTCTTTCACCAGGAGGGTGTCATAGAAGTCTTCCCAAATCTCTCTATGTTGCTTAAGGTCAATTAGAACGGCCTTTTTCTGTCCCACATCATCAATAATAAATTCCACACCTTTCACCATGTTGGCTCCTTTAACAGGCAGGTATCGCAATATCGGTTGCCCTGTTGTACAACTCATTCAGGCTAAATTGCGCAACCGCCTGATTATATCATTCGGAGTCATTTTTCTACTGATCTCGATACCGTGCTCTTTAGCGATTCTCTCGAGATTCTGTGTTACTATCAAGGGTATGCCGCCTTCGTCAACCCTGGCAAGTATTTCCCGCGCCTCAGCAGACAAGGTACGTTTCGTGAAGGTAAATAAGTCCGATGCCTTGATCAACGGCGGTGATCCTTGTTCAGGCTCAACGTGTTCAATCCCCTGCGGTGTTTGTCCCGCTTCAGGTGCCAGGCCAATATTCGTGACTTCAAGTTTTTGGTGACTTACATCCAGGGGATTGTCGCCTGTTTGCTCAGCAGTTGTTGGCGGGTTATTTTTACCAGTAGCTCCGGCTCCACCGTAAACTTGATGGGCTTTTGTTCTGAGTTTTCTTTTCTTTATAGAGCGTCTGGTCATATAAGATTATCCCATGACTCTAGCGTGATTGACAACATACGCCAAATGGTTCAATAAGGAGCCGCCTCGTATCAGAACTCCTCACCAGTTAGAATAAATACCGTAAAAATGTTTTATTGTATTTTCAATTCTGAGAAAGTATGCCCCAAGCCGTACTTTTCCAGGGTTTCCCGGGTCGGCTTGCCGGTGTCCGCGTCCCAGCCCATCTGGGCGTAGTATTTACTGCGTAACTCCTCCCAGTAGGGCATGATATTTTTCCCCTGCGCCGGGCCGTCGACCGGGACCGAACCGTAGCGGGCCGAAGGTGCTTCCAGGTCTTTACTCAGTCCGTGCCGGAAATTAAAAACCCGGAGTTGATTTATGATGCGCAGGCCGGCATCCAGGGCTTCACGGATATCGAAATTCCATCCCGTGGCAGCATTCAGGGTATCGATAAGCAACTGCAGGTCCTGGGCCCCCAGGAAACAGATGCCCAGAGAATCTTCGAACTGCCGCCGCCCATTGAGTTTGGCATTCATCACCGCTACCGCCACAGCATTGAACTGGTCCTGCATCGGCAGGGGCGTCAGCCCGACTTGCTCCGGGTGCGGGAAGCCGCCGCTGAGTTCCACGGTACCGGTATTGGATAAACAGGTATCGATAAGTTCGGACCAGCGCGCCCGGTGGTCGTGCCCGCGCGGCGAAGCCCCTTTTTTGGTGAATATCGCACAATCCAGGGCTTCTCCCCCCACCTTCTCCGCCGCCCGTTTCACGCCCTCCCCGAACAAATCGCCGCAGCCTTCCCGGTTGGCGATCTTCTTCAGCATCTTGAGCGTGGCCTCGGCATCGCCCCACTTCATCTCCATGCCGTCGAGGTCGCTTTGCTTCAGCAGCCCTTCTCGTAACATTCCATGATCCAGCCGATCAGGTAACCGCTTTCGTTGATGTCCATGCCCAGGCGGTCTACCTGATTGGCTAACATGATGGCCGCCCCGGGGTCTTCCTGGCCGATGACCGAACTCATCGCCGCCAGGCCTTCGTATTCCGGTTCTTCACCGACAAACCCCTTATACGGACCTTCGGTCACTTCCGTCATCCGGCAGTGGCTCATGCGGCACGCCCAGCAGGTCGTGGTCGTGACTTTGAACTTGGTCCGGATAACATCGCCGCCGAACCGCTCCGGCTCCGGGAAGATATTAGTCGTGTAATTTTTCACCGGCAATGCCCCGCCCCGGTAGATACGCGGGAAAATAAAAGCGGTGCCCCACTTTTCCAGCATAGGGTCCAGTTTGATGGCATTTTCGATCAAGGCCGTCGCTTTTTCTGCCAAAAGTTCCGGATTGGCTACTTTCACCGTCCCTTTGCCGCGTTCGGCCACGATGGCTTTCAGCTTTTTCACGCCCATCACCGCCCCCGTGCCGTTATGTCCGGCAGCATGGCCGTGGTCCCCGATCACCGCAGCAAACCGCACCAGGTGCTCCCCCGCCGGGCCGATGGTGTAGACGCTGCACTGGTTCCCGATTTCCTGTTTTACGGCATCTTCGGTTTCCCAGGTATCTTTCCCCGCCAGGTGCCGGGCATCGCGAATTTCAGCGGTGCCGTCATGAACATAAAGATAAGACCAGTGTTCGGCTTTACCCTTAACGATGATGCCGTCAAAGCCGGCAAACTTCATAAAGGCCCCGAAAAAACCGTTGGCTTGCGATAGCCCGGCCATGTTGGTCATCGGACCTTTGGTGACCAGTGAGAAGGTACCGGAGCCGCTTACCCGGGTACCGGACAGCGGCCCTCCCATGAACATAAGCAGATTATCCGGGTCGGACCACTCCGTACCTCGTGGAATCTCATCGTACAGGTATTTTGACCCCAGGCCGTTTCCGCCCAGGAACTTGCGGTAGGTCTCCTCGTCCGGGGTATCCGTCGTGATTTTGCCGGTACTGAGATCAACCCTTAAAATTTTCCCGGTGTAACCTCCAGTCAGTGACATCGTACCCTCCCTTGCACAGCATTGCCTGGTAACACCTGTATAACGTCCCTTTTCCAGGCTGCATACACACTTACCAGTATTTCAGCCGGGAAAAGTTGTTGCCCGTACAACCTCTCCCGGCGATGTGATATTATTCGATACCCAGTTCGGCGACCTTTTCTTTAGTGGGTACGCCGGCAGCATCCCAGCCCATGAAAAAGTAATAATAACCCCGGGCTTTATCCATCTTTTCTTTATCAAAACCTTTCGACTGCTCGGCTAACGGCCCATCAGTCTTGGGGCCGTAGAAACGTTTCGGTAAAGTGTCATCGGCTGCGGTGAAGCCCTCACGCACATTGAACAAGCGCATCAGGGTCAGCACCCGCTCGCCGATCTTCATCAATTCTACGCTCCCGGTATCCCATCCGGTAACCGCTTTGACCAGCTCCACGGTACCGGTATCATTGGGCGAAGCGAACATACAGGTGGCCAGGCAGTCCTTAACCGCTCCCAGGCTGTGGGTCAATTTATAGACTGCCATACGGCTGGGTCCATAATCATCCGGGACCGGGTGCAGGATGCCGTACTGGTGCATCTGGTCCAGGCCCATGGGCCCGGTGCCGCCGCCCATGCTGAAACAGTGATCGGCACCGTGCGGGTTGAGGGTATAACCGATGCCCAGCCCCGGCAACTGCTTCGCCCGCGGGTCATGCATCCCGGGTTCCAGGCCCTTCGTATGCATGGCAAAGTCCGCCGAACCTTTGCCGATCTTCTCGGACATGCGCTTGGTCCCTTCCGCCAGCAGGCCGCCGAAATCTTCCCGCCGGGCGATCAGTTCGATGGCTTGCAGCATCGCTTCGGCATTGCCGAACCGCAGTTCGAGGCCGTTGGTATCTTTTTTGGTGATCAGCCCTTTTTCGAAACATTCCATGGCAAAAGCAATGGTCGCTCCAGTCGAGATAGTGTCCATGGAATAGGCATTACATCGTTCGTTGCCCTTGCAAATAGCTTTCAGGTCGTTCACCCCGCAGTTGGAACCCAATGCCGCCAGCGTCTCATATTCCGGCCCGCCGTATTCGGGGTCGCAGGGGTACGGCTCTTCGAACTTGACGACTTTCTTGCAGCGTACCGGGCAGGCATAACAGCCTTCCATCTTGACGCGGATAGTATCTTTGATGACTCCGGCATGGATCTTTTCCACATCGGGGAACATGCCGTCACGGAAATTACGCACCGGCAGGTTGCCCGAGTTCATGCCCATCACCATGTCCGGGCCGCCGGTCCCCAGTTGTGACATGGGCGACGGACGGGCCATCATCTGCTGCCGGATCGCCTTGATCGCTTCGTCGTTGGCCACGGCGGGCTGCTGATGTCCCCGGATAGCGATCGCTTTCAGGTTTTTCGAACCCATCACCGCCCCGGTGCCACCCCGCCCCGCGGCATCATACAGGCTGCCCATGATACAGGCGTACCGTACCAGATTCTCCCCGCCGATGCCGATCGAAGCTACCTGGATGTGGTCGTCGCCTAACTCGGTCCTGATGATATCCCGGGTCTCCTTGGTCTCTTTGCCCCATAGATTAGCGGCGTCTTTGATCTCCGCCTTGCCATCCTGGACCCAGAGGTATACCGGCTTGGCCGCTTTACCTTCGATAATAATCGCATCGAACCCGGCCCGTTTTAATTCGGCCATTATAAAACCGCCGGATTCGGATTTGGCGATCGTACCCGTTAACGGGGATTTGGTGCCGATGCAGAACCTGGCAGCCCCGGGAAGCTGTAAACCGGATACCGGCCCCAGGGCGAAGATGAGTTTATTCTCCGGACCAAGCGGATCAATGCCGGCTTTCAATTCTTTCCACAGGAAATAAGTGACGAATCCGGCCCCGCCCATATATTTACGGCAAAAATCGTAACTCAATTTTTCCGTAACTGCGGAACCGGCCGTGAGATTAACTCTTAATAACTTGCCGTTATAGCCGCCGGCTACTTCAGGGAAAGAAGGCATGGGGGGGAAACCGGGAGGGCCGCCGGGGCCTCCCGGAGGTCCTCCCGGCCCACCAGGGCCGCCCGGCCTTCCGGGACCGCTTTTATTATCATCGGGTCGGTTGATTTCTGCCATTGTATTACTCCCTCCTGCATAAAACTTAAGGTAATAAGTGTTTCTCCAGCCCACTTCTTTCCTTATTAGTATCCTGATTACCTACTTATGAAGTGCCCGGAAAGGGGATGTCACTTGCCCGTTAGGTGACAGCAAGTCCAGTCCTATGTGACCATCATTGTACGGCATTCTATATACTATCCGTCAATTTGTCAATCGGACTTGATCATGGTGTTTTTCCCTTACGTTGTTAAGAAACATCCCCGTATTTTTATTATAATGAATTTATCCGGTTCATCGGTAATACTGTTAATAAATGCCTTGATGATGTTATAAGATAGTATTCCGTCAACTATTACCTATGTGGTGAAGAGGAGGGTCGCCTCGATGTTCGATGACGAAAAAGAAATCAAAGCGAGGGCTTTCGAGCAACAAACCCGGGACATCGGCCGTACCGGCATCCCTGCGATTACCGGGGCTACCGGTACCCCGGCGCAGAAATTTTTCAACGGCCGCCTTTTCCTGCTCAAACACACCTGTGACAACAAAAATGCCGCCAATAAAGAAGCCCTTAAATACCACAAACACGGCTACCACACCCGGGTGATCGAGACCTCACCGGGGGTATTTTCCGTCTACCGGCGCGACCAGCCGACGGTGGTGGTCAAGCACGGCCGGAAATTTACCCCCCCACCACCGCCGGCATGATAGCCACCGTATCTTTATCGTTCAGCGGGGCATCCGGGCCGCCGACCGAGTTGTAATGACGGCCGTTTATCATAACCATCAGCCCTTTAAAATCCTTAAATTCACCGCTGAATTTGTTGTCATAGCGGCAGTCCAGCAGCCGGAACAGGTCCGCTAACTTCACCCCTTCACTGATGTTTACCGTTTTCCGGGCGGCGCCCGTAATGGTACGGGCGCGCCCGAAGAATAATACTTCGATCTTCAACGTCTTATTTCCCGATCGTATAAGCCAGGCCTAATTCCTCTAGTTTCACTCTGCCGGGGATCCCGGTATCTACATCCCAACCCCGTGCCAGGTAATAGTCCCGGCGCAGTTCATTTTGCTCGAAGATATGGCCTTTCGACGGCCCCTCCGGCAGCGTCTCCGTAGAAAAGCGTTCCGGCATCACATCATCTTTACTGCCGAAACCTTCGCGGACATTGAACATCCGCTCCAGGTTATAGATGCGCTCGCCAACCGTCCACAGGTACTTCACGTCTGCAAAATCCGCCGTGCCGGTGCCGGCCGCCATCAGTTTACCGAATACTTCCTCGGTGATGCCGCCCCAGGAGGGCACGAAGCTGCAGATGATGCCCGTCTCCAACATCGCCGTCTGGTCCTGGTTCCACTTCGTCAGTTCCCCTTTCCGCTTGACTTCAAAACGGTCCACGGGGAATGGGACCGGTGAACCGAACACTTCCTGGCCGCCGTAACCGGAGTTATGGTCGGCTCCGATATTGGAGGTCATCAGGTTAAGGCCGTGGGCTTTGGCGCCGCGCGGGTCGTATGCCGGTAGTTCCAACCCTTTTACCTGGATGGCGTACTTTTCCGCCTCATGTCCAAGCTGGCGGGCTGCCCGGATGGACCCTTCCGCCAGGAGGTTGCCAAATCCCTTTCTATAAGCGATCTGCCGGAGCAGGTCCATCACGTGGCGGTTGTCGCCGTATTTCAGGGTGATGCCGCCGGTATCCTTCTTGGTGATAAGGCCTTTCTCGAACAGTTCATAAGCAAAGCCGATCGTCGACCCGGCGGTGATGGTATCCATTCCCATGTCATCGCAAAGTTTGTCGGCGGCGATGGTCAACCCGATGTCCGCTTTACCCATCGGCCCGGTAAAAGCCCAGGTTGATTCATATTCCGGGCCTTCCGTCCAGGCTCCGGCATATTCTCCGGTATAAACCCGGGTCAGGTTGCCGCAATGCACGGAACAGGCATAGCAACCTTCCTTACGGGCTCTTAACTTCGCATAGGCATCGCCCTCGATCGCCTGCCAGTTAGGTAGAACCCCTTCCCGGAAATTCCGTACCGGATACATTCCCAGGAGATTGGTAAATTCAGCGATCTGGGTCCCCGTCTTAGCGAAATTAACGCAGGCCGGGTTCGCCCGGTACGCGGCCAGTTGTTCCTTGATGGCACTGGCGAAGGCTTCCTTGTCCGCTGCTTCCACCGGTTGTTCGCCGCGGCAGGCAATGGCCTTCAGTTTCTTCGCCCCCATCACCATGCCGCCACCCCCGCGCCCTGCTGCCCGGCGGTCGGTAAATATCCCGGCGTAGCGCACCCCGTTCTCTCCCGCCGGGCCGATACAGGCCAGGCGGACCCTGGGATCGTGCAATTCCTCACGTATTAAAGTATGCGTGTCATCACAATCCAGCCCCCACAAGTAACCGGCATCACGCAGCTCATATTTCCCATCGTGCACCCAGAGATAGACCGGTTTTTCGGCGATGCCGCGGACAATGATGGCGTCGAAACCCGCATACTTGAGTTCCGGCGCCCAGAAGCCGCCGGCAGCACTCTTGAAATAACCGCCGGTGAGTGGTGATTTGAAGAATACCTTCGTCCGCGAGAAAGACTGCGCATGCGTCCCCGCCAGCGGCCCGGCGACGAATATCAGGAGGTTGTCTTCTCCCAGCGGGTCGGTGCCGGGTTGCAGGCGGTCATAAAGCATCTTCGCCCCGAAGCCGCGGCCTCCTAGATAGTCATGTACCACCCTTTCGTCGAAGGATTCTTCCGAGAATGTAGAAGTGGAAAGATCGACCTTTAGAATACGGTTTCTGAATGTTGACATTTGCCCCCCCTTTGCATAATTTACCCGGTAAAAGGACTTCGACCGTACAGCATCCCCCCGGCCTAAAGCCCCCGGACATTTAAAAAGTCCGGCAGCCTCTCCAGCAGGCCCGGGATTGCTATCTTTCACTATTTATACCTTAATTATAAGTGGTTTAAAAGTTTATAACAGCACCGCCAGCCGGGCGATATCATCCATCTTTCTCCAGGTTCATCACCAGTTCCAGGATCTGTGCGGTTCTTTTTTCCTCGTAATGGGCATGTCGGGCACAGTCCCGGAACTTGGCCTCTGATTGTTCATGGGTCAACGGGTTTTGCGGCTCGCCGCGCGGGTGTTCGACCTTACAGTTGCAGGTATTGCCGTCCTTCATTTTCAGTACTATTTCCTGGCAGCCGAACGGCCCCACCCCGGCATCCTGTTCAAGGCCGGCCCATTTGATCTTGCTCATCAACTGCCGGATGGCCGGGTCGTTTACCGCCGTATCGGTAAAATCGGTGATATTGATCTTCCCCTGCACCAGGGCGCGGCACAGGCAATAGCCCAGGCCGAATTTGCCCTGTATCCCCGTTTGCGGGTCCTTATACCAGACCGCCCGCTGGATGAAGGGAGGGATGCGGAATTCGATCTCCTCGATTTTTTGCCAGTCGAACGGGTATTTCTCTCTCAATTGTAAAGCCGCCTCGACCCCGAAATGGCTGATATGGGCGATGGGGAAAGCTTTGAACATCAACCCGGGCTCGATGATATTCCAGGGATTGCCCAGGGCATTGATGTTTTCCCGCATCACTTCGTCCGTCAGCGGGACGTCAGTGCCGGCGAAAAGGTTATAAAATCCGGAAGGTACTTCGATGACGTTTTCCACCCCGTTGTAGCCCATGTCAGCCAGGACCGCCGCTTCGATGCCGTTGCGGGCGGCATTACCGGAGTGCAGATGCCCGGCCATGGTGCCGAAATTCCGCGTCAGTCCGCCCGCGGAGGAAGCGGCGATACCCAGCGCCATCTCCGTCTTTTTCTCATCCAGTTTCAGTATTTTCGATACTGCAGCCGCCGACCCCATCACCCCCAGCACCCCCGTCCACTCCCACCCGGAGCCGGAATGGTAGGCTTTCCGCCGCAGCAGCCCGATCTTAGCATAGACTTCCAATCCCAGGACATATGCCGTAATCAGGTCTTTCCCGGAAATATGTAATTTTTCGCCTAGTGCCAGGACGGCCGGGATGATACTGGTCGTGGGATGCGCCAGCCCCACGTCCGGGAAGTCCAGGCAGTCGTCCCAGTCCAGCACATGGCCGGCGGTGGCATTGGCCAGGGCGGCCGCGCTGCAGCTAGCCTTGAACCCACCCCCGATAACGGTCGCCTCCGGGATAGACTTCGTTTGTTTGACCATCTCACCAATTATTTTCCCGGACGGTTCTTGACTGCCCGCGATCGCCACTCCGAGCAGGTCGAGTATCGCCGGTTTGGCCGCCTTGACCACCTCAACCGGTAAGTCTTTATATTCCGTCTTATGGATGAATTTAACTAATTCCCTGGTAAACATAGCCCTCCCCTGAAGTCCTGTAATTAAAATATTTAACCCGGATTCTTTACGGCAGCCCGGCGCCCGGTACCTCTACCGGAATCACTTCGATGCGCCCGCTGCGTTTGTCTTTCAGGTCGGCGAACATGCCCGGTGCTGCCGTCGTCAGGTACAGCAGGTTTCTATCCGGGCCGCCCAGCATACAGGCATAAGCCCGGGAGGTAACCGTGACCCTGCCCAAAACCTCGCCGCCTTCTTTTACCCGGATTACGTCATTGCCGGCCGAATTGGTCACCCAAACCGCTCCTTCGGCATCCAGGCAGATCCCATCCGGGATCACCGTTTTTCCCATGTCCGCCCAGACACGGTAATTCGTCAGTGTCCCGTCACTCCGGATATCGAATGCCGACAGGTTATAACCATAAGAATCGGCAACGATCAAAGTCTTGTTATCTGCCGTGATTACCGCCCCGTTCGGGAACTGTAATTGATCCGAAACGACCCGGGCTTTCCCCTCGGGGGTTACCAGCATCACATCTCCCGTGGTCACGTGGTCCTTCGGGCGTGCCCCCACAAAGCCCCAATCCCCGATATACGCCCGGCCCCGCACATCCACCACCATATCATTGAGGTTCCCTCTCGCTATTTTGCTCAGGTCGGCCGCCGTTGTCAGGCTACCAGCCTCCAGCCGCAGCAGGCGCTGGTCGAACATCGAGACGATCAGCAGCCGGCCGTCCGGCAGCCACCCCAGGCCCCCCGGCTGCCCCGGTACCTCGGCCACTACCTCAGGCTTACCGTCGGGATTGATGACGATCACCTTGCGGTCCAGCATGTCGGAAAACCAGAGCCGGCCATCATGCCAGCGCGGCACATTCCGGGAAAATCAACCCGTCCATGATTACTTTCGTTTCACTTGCCACCATGATTGTCCTCCTCTAACTAAAGTACTTCGCAACATCGTTGTCAGTAGTAAATAATGCTGCCATGTTGAGGATAATTGTTTAAGCTAACGGGATTATACGGCTTACCGGCCACCGGGTAAAATACCGGGGCTGCCCCCGATGTGGGTATCAAATCAAGCTGCACCCCTTGCCGCATCGCTTGAATCGGAATCAATGAAGCGTTAATATAACGGCACCATGACTGATATATCTTCAAAAGCGCTGGTCAAAGACCTTTTCCTGTTGAAAGACCTGCCCCGCCTTCCTTTCCTTCCCTGGGTATGCACCTTTGCCGCCAAACTGGAACAGTTTCCCGTTGTGGACATGCTATCAGAACCCGGTTTACTATCCACTGCTCTATTAAACGCCCAGGAGTTGTTCAGCTACGACGCTATCACCGTCGTTTTTGATCCCAGCCTGGAAGCCGAAGCTTGCGGCTGTGAGGTTTCCTGGCCGGACAACGGGGATGCTTTACCACAGGTAGTCAGTCATCCTTTTCCTGGCGGTACCGGTATGGAAAAGATAGATATTCCCGGCCTGGAAAAGCGAGGCCGGCTGCCCGTTTGTATCGAGGCTTTCAAAAGGATCAACATCCTGAGAGGTAAACAGATAGCCTTGCTCGGTATGGTTACCGGGCCGTTTACCCTGGCCCGGCACTTATATGGTGAAAATCTGGCGGTAGATTTACGGCAGGGCAAAGCTGAGGCCATCAAGGTTATTGCCGCCGCCGGCAGCATCGGCCTTAAATTGTGCCGCACCTACTGTGAACTCGGGGCAGATGTGGTCGTAATCAACGACGGAATGTTGGGTTCTCTGGATGCATCCAGCCTCACGTCCGCCGCCGCCCCGTTGAAGAGTATCTGGAATGTCGTCCGCTTTTATAATGTGCGGTCGCTGCTGCTGACTCCGGGTTGTACTCCGGACAATATCCGCCCGGTCATCGATTTGCAGTCTGACGGCGTATCATTGGGTACTGATGTGGACGGTGCTGCTGTGCAGCAGGCCGCTGCTGGCCGTAAGATTTGCTGCGGCCTTAACATCCCCACAGCAGTACTTGATAAACCGGCTGATGCCGTAACCCTCGCTGATATTCCGATGTCGGATAACCGGCGGGGCTGGTTTATTACTACGGATGGTGAAATACCTTATACTGCCGGTGTGGAAACCATACAGGAAATAGCCAGGTTAATTAACTCAAGTTAAATATATTAACAGGTTTCAGGTGTTTATCCGGCATATCCAATGAGGGGGGAACATGGGATACAGCATCGATATCGACACCGGGGGGACTTTTACCGACGGTTTTGTACACGGCAACGGAAAAATCGAACTGGTAAAAGTACCGACTACACCTCACGACCTGACCCTGTGTTTCATGGAATGTATCCAGGAAGCGGCAAAAAAATTAGGCTATGAATCTGCCAGCCGTTTACTACCGCACACGGACACGGTACGCCTTTCCACAACCATCGGTACCAATGCCCTCATCAACAAGTCCGGCCCCAAGTTAGGCCTGTTGGTAACCGGGGGAATTGGCATCAATGCTTATGCCCCGCCGGAAGCGACTAATCCGGCCGTTGATTTCCTGGTTCCCAAAGACATGGTGGTCGGCATCGCTGAAGAGATGGACGAACACGGCGTCCCGGTCAAACCGCCTTCAAGCACTGAAGTTTTGGCGGCCGTGAAGGATTTGTTGGAAAGGGGCGCCCGCCGCATCGTGGTGAGTCTCGCCCGCTCGCCGCTGAATCCGGCTCATGAAAAATTGGTCCGGGAAATTGTCCTCGCCAACTACCCGGCCCATTACCTGGGCACTGTGCCTTTATTACTCTCCACCGAGATCAGCACCGAGATCGATGACTTTTATCGCACCAACGCCGCCCTCATCGACGCCTATATCCACCAGGATATGGCACATTATCTTTACAAAGCCGATGATGATCTCAGGAACAACCGCTTCAAATGGCCCCTGCTGATTGTCCATGCCACCGGCGGCGTGTGCCGTGTCGCTAAGACCAAAGCTATCGACACCTGTGATTCCGGACCGGCCGCCGGGCTTTTCGGCGCCGCTTTCCTGGCCCGGAAATACGGCCTTGAAAACGTGGTTACCGTCGATATCGGGGGCACCAGTACGGATGTGGGTATCATCGCCCGTGGAGAACCGGCTTACACCCGCGAAAAAGACCTGGGCGGTGTTCCCGTGAGAGAATCAGCCATCGAGACCGTCTCTATCGGAGGCGGCGGTTCCTCAGTGATGAAAGTAGGCCGCGACGGAAAATTGACCGCCGGGCCGGAAAGTATGGGCGGCATCCCCGGGCCGGCTTGTTTCGGCCTGGGCGGCACTAATGCCTGTACTACTGACGCCTGGGTTACCCTTGGTTATATCGACCCCGACTATTTCCTGGGCGGCCGCCGCAAACTGGATACGGCGAAAGCTCGGGCGGCCGTAAAACGTCGCCTGGCTGACCCTCTTAAAACTACCGAGGCTAAAGCCGCTGAAATGGCACTTGATGTTATCACCCGGAATTGTGCCGGCCTGGTAACTAAATTCACCACCGAGAAAGCTATCGATCCTGAAAAACTGGAAATGTTTGCTTTCGGCGGTAGCGGCGGCCTGTTGTGTCCGGGTATCGCCCGGGCCGCCGGGATCGGTAAAATCCGCTTTTTCCGCTTCGGTGCCCAGTTCTGTGCCTTCGGCTCTTCGTGTACCGACATTCTACATAATTACAGTACTGTCGCCAACCTGGAATTGACCGGAACCGGGGAAGCGGTGCGCGAGGAGTTTAACAAAATTGTCCGGCAGATACAGGCGGATGCTTATTTCGACATGGAAGGGGAAGGCTTCGAGAAAACCAGGGTCTCGCTTGTCCTGGAATTAATGATGATTTCGGAAGGTGTACCAGCCTTAACCCCGGTTAGATGGCCACTGCTGCAGCTCCGGGATAACGCTGATGTTACAGGCCTGTTGGACCTTTACCGGGACCGGGCAACTGCATGTGAAAAAAACCATAAAATCACGGTACGGGAATTCCGCCTTAAGGCATCCTGCCACCTGGCGGATCCCGAATTCACCGTGTACGCTGAGGCGGGGGAAAACCCGGGACCAGCACTAAAAGGCCGGCGGACGGCATATTTCCACGGGGAACCCCAATCCACCCCACTCTATGACGAAGGCAAGCTGGCGTGCGGTAATGTGATTAAGGGGCCGGCTTTTATCGAAAGCCCTCATACCACCATCATTGTGCCGCCCGGTAGTAGATATACCGTGGATAAATATCTCAACGGATTGATGGAATTGGAGTAAGCCATGGGACGAAAAATACGGATTACGGAATACCTGGACATCGACCTGGACACCGAAAAATGGTGCTGCAACCGCTGCGGCCGTGAGTTAATTTCTGCCCGGGAGAATTATAAGAAAGGCTGCCTGGTCTACGACCGGGACCCCCGCACCGTCTATAACCCCGTCCTACCCGACAACAGCTTTGCCCCCGACCCGGAACTCTGCCGCATCATCGAATTCTATTGCCCGGTTTGCGCCGTCATGGTGGAAAATGAAGTTTTGCCGCCCGGGCACCCTGTTACCTATGACATTGAACTGGATGTAGACAAGCTGAAAGCGAAATATGCGGCCGAATAAACCACCTGCCCCACGGAATCTAATTTGACCGTTTGGGATGAGGAGGGAACATGACCCAGTCCAGGCAACAAACAGATAGTACGAACATGGTAAAACAGCGCGCCAGCATCAACGTGGATATCGGGGGCACTTTTACCGATTGCGTTATTATTTATAACGACAAAATCGTTTCGGGAAAAGCCCCTACCACCGGCTACGACCTGTCGAAAGGTTTCATGCAGGCCCTGCGGGAAACCGTGGCTTTGCTTGATATTCCCCTGGAGGAACTCCTGGATTCCACGGAAATGATCCTCTATTCCACTACCATGGCCATCAACCGGCTCATCGAACGGAAAGGGCCGCGCCTCGGCCTGTTTACCACGGAGGGTTTCGAGGATACCCTGTCAGCCGGCCGGGGTGGTTCGTGGGGCGACGGCATTCCCATCAGCGAGATGCGTAACCTGCCCCGTATGAACAAACCGGTGCCCGTCATCCCCCGCCATATGATCGTGGGCGTGAAAGAAAGGGTCGCCGCCAACGGCAAGGTTATCCGGCCGCTGGATGAAGAAGATACCCTGGCAAAACTCCGTTACCTGGTAAACCAGGGCGCCCAGGGTTTTGTGATTTGCCTCATCAACAGCTATGCTAATCCGCTGCATGAACAGCAGATCCGCGACCTGGTGCGGCGGCAGTATCCCGAATGTTACCTGGGCAGTATGCTGGTCGTTCTCTCCAGTGAAGTACTGCCGCGCTGGCGGGAATACCCCCGTATGGTCGCCACCATGCTCAGCGCCTATCTTCAGCGTTCCATGTCCGATGAATTGAAGGGCATGAGCGATGAGCTGCGGAGTTCGGGATATAAACGGGCCATGATGATGGTACATAACAGCGGCGGCATGGCGGAAGTATTCCGCACCACGGCTTTGAATACATATAACGGCGGGCCGGTCGCCGGTATTATCGGGGCCGGCTATCTCGGTAAAATGCAAGGATATCGGAATATCGTTGCCACCGACGTCGGCGGCACCAGTTTCGACCTGGGCCTGGTCGTGAACGGCAGCCCTAACTTCTACCAGTTCCGGCCGGTGATCGACCGCTGGGGCGTCGAGATCACCATGCTCGAGTCCCGCTCCATCGGGGCGGGCGGCGGTTCCATCGCCCGCATCAATCCTATCCTGGGGAATCAACTGGAGGTTGGGCCGCAAAGTGCCGGTTCCATGCCCGGGCCGGCTTGTTACGACCTGGGCGGAACGGAACCGACCGTCACCGATGCCGATGTGGTTCTGGGTTACCTTAACCCGGACTATTTCCACGGTGGTAAGATCAAACTTGACCGTGAGAAAGCCATCAATGCCATCAAAGAGAAAATCGCCCGGCCGCTCGGTGTCGATGTCGAACAGGCTGCCCGGCTGATCAAAAAAGTAGTCGACGGCAATATGGGCGGCGAGATTTTTAAGGAGACCGTCCTTCGGGGTTACGATCCCAAAGAGTTTGTCGTCTTCGCTTTCGGCGGGGGTGGGCCTACCCACTGCTGCGGCTATTCCTTCGGCACCGGTGTCCCCCGCGTCGTCACCTTCCCTAATTCCCCGGTTTTCTGTGCCCTGGGCTCGGCCGTGATGGACATGGTGCAGTTTTACGAAATGTCCCGGCACCTGCCCTTGATTAAACCGGGTTCGCTGGAATATGCCGCTGATTTCGAAAGCTTTAACGAAGTCGTCCTGGAATTGCAAAAACGGGCCGTGCGCGACCTGGTCGGCCAGGGCATTTCCGCCGAAAAGGCCATTTTTACCCTGGAACTGGAAATGCGTTACGGCGGGCAATTGAATATGAAACGGGTCTCCTCGCCCCGCCTATTCATGAAAAACCTGGACGATGCTCAGGCAGTCTACCGGCAGTTCGAAAAAGAATACAGCGAAGCCTACAGCCCCCTGGCAGTATATCCCCAGGGCGGTGTCGATATTTCTTCATTTATCCTCAAGTCCTGCTACGTGACACCGAAATTCGAAATTCCCAGGTTGACACTTAAAAGTGCTAAACCCCCGGCTGCCGCTTATAAAGGGCAGCGGGAAGCTTTCTGGGAGGAAACAGGGCGGTATCAACCCACCCCCCTTTACGAACAGGACCTGCTCGAACCGGGCAATGTCCTGGAAGGGCCCGTCATCATCGAATCCCCGGATACCAATACCGTCATCCCCCCGGGCCGGACATTCCGGATGAATGAATACCGCAGCGGCATCATCGAATAGGAAAAATGGGCATATTTCCAGGAAATTAAGTCTCCTGGAAATAACCGAAAGGCAGGGAAAATATGCGGCCGTCAAAAAATGAAGTCATGGCATTTCTGAAACCCGATCCCATCACCAATGAGGAAGCAGAAGGCCTTAAGCTGCTGCAACCTGGCGATTATGAGATCTGCAGCCAGCGGTTGACCATGATCCTCGCCGAATGCAAGGAAGTATTCATGAAAGTGGGTAATTCGGACTGGATCATCGGCGGCGACCTCATCGTCGGGCTGCATACCGCCCAGGGCGATCTCGTGGGTGCTTGCCTGGGCACTTTTATCCACAGCGTCACAGCCCAGAACCCCATCAAATGGATCATGCGTAATTTCAAAAATAATCCCGGCGTCGGCGTCCACGAAGGCGACATCTTTTATGCTAGCGAAGCTACCTACGGCGGCATACATAACTGCGACCAACTGGCGTTGATGCCCATCTTCCATAAAGGGGAACTCATCGCCTGGGCCTCCGCCGGTACGCATATCGCTGAAACCGGCGGTACCATGCCCGGCGGTATGATTCCCGGTGCAAAGAGCCGCTATGACGAAGGGATGAGCTTGACTCCCATCAAGATCGCCGAAAACTATATCCTCAAGGATGACCTCGTGGAGATGATGGTGAATTTCATTTCCCGCGCCCCCCGGCAGCAATTACTGGACCTGAAGGGGAGAGTTACCGCCGCCGACCGGCTGCGTACGCGCATCCAGCAGTTAGCCGATGAAAAGGGCGGCGGCTTCATCCTCGGTTTGCTGCGCCGCATCCTTATCGTGTCTGAGGAAGGCGCTAAACTAAGGATCAGCCGCTGGCATGACGGCATCTACCGTAATATCTGTTTCAACGGCGGGGTAGGGCCGTACCCGGGATTGTGGCGCATATATTGTACCGCTTATAAAAAAGGCGACCATATCTTGTTCGATTATACCGGCACTTCTCCCGAAACCGATACCGCCTGGAACTGCATGCCCTGGGTCATTGTCTGCTACGCTGCCCTGCACATGTATTCCCACGGCTTCTGGGACCTGCCGGTATGTTCCGGGACCTTGGTTCCCGTGGATTTCAAGATCCCGGACGGCACTATCATCAGCCCGAACTGGGATGCGGCCATCTCGCTGGCCCCGCCCGTGGGCGAACTGAATAACGAACTGCTGCCCAAGATATTCGCTTCTATGATGTTCTCCAGTGATGATAAATATGAGATTGCTGCGCCCATCAACGGCATTTCCGGGGGCGGTGGTGGGGGTGGCGGCGGCATCGGCTCGGGCATCAACCAGTGGGGGGTCCCCTTCGTCAGCGGGGGCGGCGGATGGACGCGTAACACGGGTGGGCAGGGCGGCCGAGTGGACTCGGACGGCATGAACAGCGCCGTCTTCCGCTCCGCCGTACATGCCCCGGGTACCGACGGCGAAGAGACCGAAGTCAACGAACCGGTCTTCCACCTCTGGCAGAAACACCGCAAAGATAGCTGCGGCCATGGCAAATTCCGCGGCGGCGCCTCCGGGTACATGGCCAGCGTCGTCTACGGCGTTCCTTATGTCAAAGGCAACGTCGAACGTAGGGGAGACCATGCCAGAATGCTCGTGGGGCAGGGCCTTTTCGGCGGATATCCCGGATATCCCACCCCGGGCGCTGGCATCAACCGCAGCAACCTCCTCGAACTAATGGCCAAAGGCGAAAAGAACATCCCCACCACCCCGGAGGAAGTCCTCAAGCGGGACGTGATCCAAGAATTCCCCGCCGAAGGCAACCAGGGATTGCTATATGAGGGGGCGCTGGTGGGCGGCGGGTCGCAGGCCGGCGGCTATGGTTACGGCGATGTCCTGGAACGGGAACCGCAGGCGGTCGTTAACGATATCCGGGATGAGATTATCTCGGATTGGGCAGCGCGAAATGTATACCACGTAGCTTACGATGCCGCCACCTGGACGGCCGATGAAGAGCCGACGGCAGCCCTGCGGCAGGCGGAACGTAAAGACCGTTTCAGCGCGAGCGCAGCCTTACGCCGAATTCGAAAAAGCATGGCTGCAAAAAAAGCCGCCGGAAGATATGATGAAATACTACGGCTCCTGGCCGGATGCCAAAATGGTCCATCCTATCATCCGGATATAAAAGTGCCTTTTTCAATATTAGTCCGGAATGACATCAGGCCTATTCCTGAAATGTCATCCCGGGCGTAGCTGCGGGATCCGTTTCCACAGTATCTACTCCCGGCTACGATCTCCAATATCGTGTTGGTTGGCCGCTGTCGGCTGAATCCGGATGGATGATGACGCTGGATACCCATGTGTATCGGGATAACGGTTATTTCCTGCCCCACGACAACTACCGGCGCAGAAGATATAGATTGACCCGAAGGATATACTAAAGAAGTTTTAGTAAAGTTGAAGCTAATAACGACGCCTCACCAAAGTAGTCGGTAAAACTTGCGTTTATTTTGCTTTTTGTTTGAGTATCGCCGGGTCGAGGTGGCGGTGATGAAAGATGCGGATGCGCTTGAACTTCCCTTGCTCATCCAGGTCGTAAAGGACATTCTGGTTCAGGATGAGGATATCACCCTTCTTCCATTGCCGGGGCGAACCTGCCGGTGGATCCCGGAATACGTGGAACTCGGTGATCAGTTCGACACAGAAATGCCGGCCCCGGGAAAGAAAAACGCCCACGTTCAACACCTCACGCACATCAGCGGTGATCGTTTCGTAGTTGGCGATGAACTCCGCCGGTCCGTGCAGCGTTCTGCCGGTCAGGCCGGGGATCTGCGCCCCCTGAAAATTGTCCGGATATTCCACGGTGACATCCGGACAGAAGTAACTGACGACTTTGTCCCACCGTTTGTTGTTGAAATGGTCGGCGTATTCCAGGAATTGCTGCCGGTTGATCGCAGTTCACTCCTCTAAAATATTCTGGCCAGAGTTTTGCACGGCAGCGGAAAAATGTCAAATTACCGACTACTGATATCGTCAGGGTTATCTTGAAGCAGAGGGTCGTTTCTGCGGTCATCCGGATGGTTTAAAGTAGCACTTCCGGAAAGAAACGCTGTATTTTTCTCCATTTCTTCCGGAAACTGATAGAATAACACTAATCATGAAAATCCATCGTTCGACTGTAATAGCCGCATCACCGGAGCAGGTCTGGCCTTTCCTGGTCAGCCTGGAGCAGATGCAGCAGTGGTGCCTTACTATCAATAACCTTCGCTATACCAGCCCGCAGCATAGTGGTTTAGGGACTTCTTTCTATTTCGAAGAAAAGGCTGGCGGGATTCTCCTGAAATTACACTTCGTGGTCACCGAATGGGTGCCGCATGAAAGTGTTGCCATTAAAATGACCTCCGGAAATTTTGTGCAAGGTTATGAGCAAAGGTATACCCTGGAACCCACTCCGGCGGGGACCTTAGTCACGATTACGGAGCATATCAAGTTGCCTTACGGGATTCTCGGGCAGATCGCCGGGCTGATACGCCGTCCCCGGTCGCAAACCCATCTGAAACATATGCTGCACAAGCTTAATAGCCTGGTGACAGCTTCTTGAACATGGTTAGTGCATCTTGCCGTTTGTTGGCAGTTCGATGGTAAAGACAACCCCTTTCCCCGGTAGATTCTCTACGTACATCCGGCCGTTGTGTGCGGTTATAATGCCGTAACTGATGCTCAATCCTAAACCTGTTCCTTTACCCACCGGTTTCGTGGTAAAGAAGGGGTCAAAAATATGCTTTTGTATCTCTACTGGTATCTCCGGGCCGTCATTACGGAATGATATTTTGATATTACTCGCTGCTTGTTCGGTTGTTACGATCAAACAACCGCCGCCGTGTGCTTCTCTCATAAAATACTCTGCGTTTACTACTAGATTCAGGAATACTTGCTGTAACTGGAAAGCATCCGCCTTGACTTGTGGTAAGTTCTCCGCCAATTGCCTGACTACCTGGATCTTGTTTAGATTCTGTTCGTAGGTACGCATATTCAGGGTGTTGATTAGTGTGGTATTCACATCGATAGATTGCTTGGCCGCCGGGTGATTACGGGCGAAGGCCAGCATGTTTTTCACAATATCTGAAGTACGTTTCGCTTCCTGGTATATTGTTTGTAAATCCTCTTTTATGTCAACTGGTAATTCCGCTTCCAGCATTAAGCCGGAGAGCCCGATCACGCTGGTTAACGGATTATTCAGTTCATGAGCGATACCGGAGGTCAGTTCGCCGATGGTCGCTAAGCGGTCGGTCAGGTACATCCGGTCCATGTCCTGGCGCTGCTGTGTGATATCCCAGGCCAGGAGGAGATATTCCCCGGCAAATAGCGTAATAATAGTGACGCTAAATAGTCTTTCCTTGCCGCCGGTTTGTAGTTTTATTTCCGTGTCGAATACGGAGCCTTCGACATCAGTAACTAGAGGAGATATCCCGGTTATTATTTCTTGAGGTATAAAGTCCGCTATATTTTTCCCCACGGCATCATGTTCCCTCACATCGTAAAGAGTGCAAAATGCCTTGTTCACCGAAAGCAGTACCGTATTCGCATCGAATATCAGAATCACCGCAGGATTGAATTCGAGGATTCGGTCGAATCTTTTCTTCTGAAAACGGAGCTGACTTTCCGTTTCAGTGATCTTTTCCAGCATATGATTGATGTTATCTGCCAGGTGGCGTAGTTCATCGGTCCCGCCGATGGAGATACGCTTCGAGATATCACCCGTCTCTCCGATAAAGTTCACCCCCCTGGAAATCATATTGAAACGGGACATAATGGTCTTTCTTAAAATATACAATTCCAGGACACCAAAAATAATACTGGAAACAGCCATGGTCAAGCCGAATACTAAGAAAGTGGCTTGTCCCTGTTGGTAAATAGCTCGGCTTCTGGTTACCTTTAAAATCATGGCAGGATGGTTAAAAATATCTTTAATCACCGTATATCCGGCCACACTATTTCGGTCGATGGGCCTGGTAACCACAAGCTCTTCCGTGGTAAGCGAATCTTTGACGACCAAAATTTCTTCGGACGATGCCGGATCATTCACCAGGTAAAGCGAGACGTCCGATATGGTCAGGTCGGCAATTTCATTGATGGCCGCGGTATCCAGAAATACGCCGAATATCAAGGTGCCGCTGTTGGGCCCTTGCCCCAGGCTGTCAAGGATAGGATAGGCGGAAACCAATAGGGGAAAATTTGCTGATGTTTGTAACAAGCCGGTGGTACCTGGCGACGCATCGTTATGAATTGCTACCAGAGGGTCCGTTATTAGAGCCTGCAATTCCGGAGAGATAACTACGTCAGTCTCTTCATGATAGTCATAGGCTCTTTCGAAAAGGATATTTTGTTCGCGGTCAAGGATTACAATGAGGTTGATCTGGTTGCTTTCGAAGGTTGATTCCGTGATATTACGCTCAATATAAGTAGGATTGGTGCCCCTGGCAAATTCATAGGTATCGTCCCAATGCGCCCAATCCGGGGTACTAACCGCCAGGTCGTTCTTGATGGTATCGATGGAATTTATCACCTGGCTGACATTACGTTCCACACTTTGTTTTTCCAGGGAAAGGTAATTGTTGTTCATTATAAAGATGGTTATCAAACCAATAAAGAGAAACGATAGAAAGATCAAAGAGACGACGATAATTAAGATTTTCTTGCTTAACGGCACAGTGAATTTTCCCCTATATCCGCAACCCTGCTTCGGTGCCTTTCTTGAAATACTAACGGTGAAACCGGTCAGTTATGGTTACCTTTATTGTGGCTTGGAACCGGATTCTAAAATAAGCTAAAAACGTCCTATTGTTGGTAGACGGAAGTCCCATCATTGTGAGTCTTTAGTATCAATATATCCGATATGATATGAAGTTGTGCTTACCTGGCGAGAATGAAAATAAAAGATACTAAAGTTTTGTATCTGTAGCCCAGAGTCTCCCGCCTTTGCCCCCTGTCATTATGAGAAGTCTCATATGAGGTTGTCCGCAAACACCGTCAAATGTCATTCTGAAATTGTTTCAGAATCCAGTCGGTATCGGCACTAAAGACGTAGTATTCCATTTTTCTGAGGGGTATTAACTTAAGAAACGGTAGTGTGTAGTTTGAAATCGATTATAAAGTCACAAAACGATGTTTTGTTCAGATATTAAACGTTCCGATGCCTATTTCTTGTGATATGGAATGTCTTTGTGGTATCATCGCTGCCGGGTAAAAGGTCCCCGCTGTAGTCTTTAATCCTCGGGGTGAACGATCGGTCTTTAAAGGAGGAGAAGAAGATGTTGGGATGGGTTATCTTAGGTATCGTCATTTTACTTTTCCTGGTTTTTGTCCTTCCCGGTTTTTGTTTGATTGGCCCTAATCAAGTCGGTATTGTTACCAGGAAGATGCTTGGTAATAGTATGCCTGAAGGACAGATTATCGCCCGCCGTGGGGAAATAGGAATTCTAGCCAGGACGTTGATGCCCGGCCTCTACTGGAGATTACCGATCGTCTGGTCGATCGCCAAAGTCCCTGTCATTGCAATTGATGTGGCGAGTGTCGGACTGATCGAAGCTATTGATGGAGAACCCTTACCTAAAGGCAGAGTTCTGGGTGACGAAGTTGAGTGCAATCAGTTTCAAGACGCCACTATGTTTCTCGTTAATCATGGTAAGAAAGGCCCGCAGGTCGGGATTCTGCGCCCGGGAACTTACAGGATTAACACCAGGTTGTTCTCGGTCACGATAGCTAATGCGGTTGCGATAGCCGAGAATACGGTTGGTATTGCAGTAGCGATCGATGGTATTCCCTTACCGCCGGGATTTATCATCGCTCCGAAGGCCAGAAATGACGACGGTACTGAGGTGGACCATAAATTCTATCAAAATGGGCAACTTTTCATAGAGGGTAATGGATATCGAGGTCCGCAATTGGATACATTACAACCGGGCAAATATTACATTAACCCTCTCCTCTTTGGTATCCGGGCTGAAAACGTAGCGGAGGTACCACCTGGATACGTTGCTGTAATCAGGTCCAATGTGGGGATGGAATTGGAGAGAGCGATCGAAGGGCCGGAGCCTTCTACTACGGAGGGAAGGTTCGGTGGGCCGATTCACGAGGATGTCGAGAAGATTTTAACTACCGACAAACTCACCCGGGGGATATGGAGAGAGCCAATAGCTCCGGGTAAATACAACCTGAATACTATCGCTTTCACTGCTTACCCTGTCCCTACCTCGGCTGTTACCATCGACTGGGCTACCGAGGGGCGAATCGGGACCGAAGTAAAAGGTGCCCGACAACCTGGCCTTGCAGACGAAGGCGTTCTATACAAGTTCGACCCCTTGAAGGTCACGTCCAAAGATGGCTTTCAACTGGAAGTAAATGTAAGAATGGTCATTCGAATTCAACCGGCTAATGCGGCGTACATCATCGCACGATTCGGGTCGGTCGTGAATCTCATCGACCAAATCGTACATCCGCTAATTGACTCCTCATTCAGGAACAAAGCTGGTGAAAAGAAAGCGATTGACTTCTTCCAGAGTAGAACGGACTTACAGACGGAAGCACTCGCGCATGCAAAGGAGAAGTTCTCCGAATACAACGTCGAAGCGCAGAATCTACTAATTGCCTATATTGATATCCCCAAAGAGTTGCTCGACACCCAAACCAAGAAAGAGATCGCCAATCAGCAACAGGCTCAATATGACCAGGAGGCTCTTGCGCAGGAAAAGCGGATTGCGGTCATGGAGAAGGCTTCGAGGGGTGATAAACAGAAGGATGTTATTGACGCCAAGCTTTCGATTGATATCAATAATGATAGAGCTGAAGCCAAAGTCAGGGAAGCGGACGGGGAAAGACGTTCTGTGATTCTCAGAGCTCAGGGTACGAAAGAATCCACTATACTGGTGGCTGACGGTAATTCCTACCGGAGTAGGATTGAAGGTGAAGGCATCGCTGCAGCCTACAATTCTCAGAAGGACGCAATTGGTCAGCAGAACGTGGCGATAATCAAACTAATCCAGGAAATAGCCGCCGGTAAGATTCAGATTGTCCCACAAACGCTGGTTAGCGGTGGGGAAGGGAGCATGAGCGGCAACTTATTCAACGCCTGGATGTCTCAAATGATATCGCAAAACGCCCCTAAAACCGAGGAGAAGAAGTAGCTTAGTATGACTGGTGCGGCCGTGTGCGTTTTCCGGATTAAACTGTACCACCCCTCCGGAAAGAAACCTGCCACCCCTGTTAGCGCGGCGTCGGATAAGCTAATGGCATCGCCTCACCGGTAGCGGTGATTCATGGACAACAGGGGATTGTCCGTGTTCCCTCTCCGTTTTTAAGTATTTTTTAAAAAGGGGTATTGACAAACCCTTAGAACACTGGTACTATACATGATAATTATTCGAACATTTCTTCTATTACTGATTTGTTATTGATATTTCAGTTTTTAGTTTGTAGGGACAGATCCCCGCGCCTACCCTTAGAAAAGGAAAAATACCTCGTTCTGCTCTCGCCCCTCGCGGCAAGAGACGCAAGTGAGGGGGAAATAGAATTTAGCCTCAAATCGTGTCTGAGGTTGTTTCAACAAACCTTGTAAACTAGCTTCAGGTTGTTTCGTGGGTTCCTCTTCTTTTTCCAAAAGTTTGCCCCGGACTTGATCCGGGGGTAGATATAGCTGGATTTCGTCCGACGGGACACCTGCCTTACCATGAATTTTCCAGTCTACATCGAGGATAGAGTTCCTTCTCCAGATTACTGGAGAGGGTGATTAAAAATATTCAGACAATGTTCAGATTTTCCGGTACGAAGTTAAGAGATTGTTCATCATTACAGTTGTAGAATCCTCCCAGCCAGGTTTGACTTACGTTCCGTAGGCTGGTCTGTGGAGGATAAATCTATGAAACAGAAATTTCTGATAATCTTGTTTGCCCTGATTATATGCACCGGCTGGCTCAACCCGCTGCCGGCCTCAGCCTGGGTACCTGATGTATGTTACGTTTCTCCCGCCGGCAGCAATGAATTCGGCAATGGTTCTCAGATATGGGCCGATTCTGATAACAGTACAGATTGGAGCCTCGGAGACACCGGCCCCTGGCTTACCATCAAACATGCCGCTGATTTGGCGGCGGCCGGCGCCACCATCAACGTGGCCGCCGGGACATATCACGAAAATATCATCCTCACCAAACCGGTTACGCTGCTGGGGCCGAACGTTGACATTGACCCCAACACCAGCCTGCGCTATCCCGAGGCTGTCTGGCAGTCGGACAATTCCGGTTCCTGGCCGCTGCGGACCATATCCCTGAGTTTTGACGGCGGGCCGGTTATCTACGATATTACGATTAAGGGGTTTAGTTTTACCGGCCGTCCTGATGTCACAAACACGGCTGGTATCGTTCAAGCTCAGGAAAAATCCAAGGGAACACCGGTTACCACCAACAATGTGGTCATCGAGAACAATATCTTCACCGGTTTTGCTAACGGTGTGAAGTCCATGGGCATCTATAAGACCAGCGGCAATGCCTTCCTGCGTAGTTCCGGCTGGCAGATCAGGAACAACCGCTTCGAAAATTTCAGTGACGCGGCCGCCATGCAGGTTGGTTCCATAACCAACAGCGCCGTTTCCGGGAACGTCTTGCTGAATACCTGCGGCGGGATCGATCTGGACCGCGTTGATAATTTTCTTTGTTCGGGCAACACGCTGACCAATATCGTGAAGAAAGGCATCAACCTGGCCAGTCCGTCCAGTGATGTCATAATCTCACAAAACCGCATCACCAATGCCAATACCGCTCATAATTCCGGTGAGGGCGGCATTGCTTTGTGGGCCAGTGATTTTACCGGGCCGGTGAATGTCACCGGGAATACCATTACTTCTTGCTGGAACGCCCTTGCCGTGGCTGATGACAGGGGCAATTTCACCCATGATTTCATACACGTTAATAGAAATCATTTCAGCCTGAATTCCAACCTGAATGTCTACCTGCCGGCTGGCGCCACGGGAGTCCTCGATTGTACCGGCAACTGGTTCGGCACCAACATTAGCTCTGAGATTGCCGCTACCGTCAGTGCCGGGGTAGACCATTCCCCGTGGTGGGGGGCCGATTATGTTGCCGATGCTCATACGGGAGCCTGGGACTGGTATACTAACGATTCCATCCAGGAAGCGATTGAGACCGCTGCCGACGGCGATACGATCACCATCGCGGCTGGCATTTATGACGAGAATATCGATATCAACCGCCGCCTTACTCTCCAGGGGGCCGGGCATGATGATATCACCGGCACTATCCTGCAGAACACGGCTGCGCCAGCCTTGATAAAAGGCTCGCCTTACAGTTATAAACCGGTTGTCGTCATCAGCACTTCGGGCGTCGAAGACTCCCCTATCGTGCTGAAAGGACTGCTGATACGAACGCACCAGGACAATGTTACCGGGGCACAATTACCCGGCATCCTGCCCCGCCCCGGGATACAGATTTCCTGGCTGGAACTGGATAACGTCCGCATTTGCGGCACCCGCTCCTCCGGTACCACCGAGTCGGGCGTCCTCCTGGACGATTTTTCCAGCCTCGAACATGTAATCATCAACGATTCCGTCTTCGAAAACATGGCTTACGGCATCATCTTCTTCAATAACAGCAATACCGGGACCAACGCCCGTGATATCGAAATCAACCGTTCCACTTTCAACCGCAACTCCATCAAGGGTTTTTATGCTGAAAAATTATCCGACGCCGTATTTAACGAGGTTACCGTCACCGACAACGGTGATACCTCCCTGTCGCCTGATTGGGCCGATCCCGTTAACGCCGGCATCGATATCAACCTGAAGTACGGCGATTACGCCAACCTTACTTTCAATGACCTGACTGTCACCGGCAACGGGGTGGGCTCGGACAACGGCACCGGACTGGCGGTGAAAGCACGGGGGACCGGAATGGACGTCGCCAGCTATAGCAGCCGGCCGGCAACGCTGGCCGGGGTAACCATCAAGGGCGGGACTTTTACCGGGAACCGGGTGGGTATCCGTTTCGGCCAACTCGACAAGCAAAACACCGTGCCATCCGGGATCAGCGTCCACTACGCCGCTGTCAGCGGCAACCTTGCGGGGGGCATGGAGAACAATCTGGATGGTATCACGGTAGATGCTACCGGCAACTGGTGGGGCACGGTAAATCAAGCTGAAATAGCCGGGCAGTGCCGCGGCGATATAGTTAATGACCCGTGGCACCTGAAGGCACCAACCGCACCTTCGGCCGGCCAGGCGGCCTGTGATGCGGTGGTATTGGCATGGACGGGGGGCGGTATCTGGAAGGGCGACCGGTACGACTTCCGTTATGACACCTCGCCCCTGGATACCCCGGCAACCTGGACGAAAGCGAAATGTATGTCCGGTGAACCGGTCCCGGAAAATACGGCTCAGCAGATGCTGGTGAAAGGATTGCAGCCGGGGACGAAATATTATTTCGGGCTGAGTGTAGTCGACGGCGAACTGCGGTCGGGCATCAGTTATCTCGAAGCGTCGACGTTGAGTACCAATGCGCCCGATCACACTGCCCCGGCGGCCGTCACTAGTCTGGCTGTTTCGGCCGGTGACCCTGCGTCTTCCAGTGTGTTATTGACCTGGACCGCCACCGGAGATGATGGGGACACCGGCTTTGCCCGCAAATATATCATCAAACAGTCTACCTCTCCCATTGATGACGGCAACTTCGCTGCCGCCGACACAGTACATAATAAATTATCGCCGGCAGCGGGTGGAGAAACGGAATCGTTCACCGTCGGCCGCCTGAAACCAGGCACCCTTTACTACTTCGCCATCAAAGTTCAGGACGAGATACCGAACACCTCGCCTGTCAGCAACGTGGTCAGCCTGGCCACTACCGCTCGTGTACCGTTGGTGACCGGCCTTAACCCGCCGGACGGGGACAACGGCCGGGACCGGACCCTCATATCGACGGGGTGTAATTTTGCAGCCGGGGGAGCCGCGGTAGTATGTCTGGTCGGCCGGGAAAACGTGTTGTCACTGGCAGACGTAAACGTCATCAGCGACAGCGAAATCACGGCCACGGTGGCAACGGGGACGCCGCCAGGGAGTTATTACGTCCGTATCAGTAACGCTTACGGGACATCTCTCCTGAGCACGGCAGCGTACACCGTGCATGCCCTGCCAGAGCCCCTGCCGGTGGTGACCAATTTGATACCCGGCATTGCCGTCAGCGGCCACCCGCAAGCCGGAGTGCGCTTATATGGTGCGAATTTCGCCGGGGCTGCCGCGGTTGCTTTGAGCGGCCATACCGCTGCCGGCTTCACGGTTAATAGCAGCACTTTCATCACCGCCGATTTTCCTGCCCTGACGGAAGGCACTTACGACGTACAGGTGACCACGGCTGCAGGTACGAACACGGTTAGCACCGTCAAATACACGGTGATGGCCCCGGAGCCGGCCGGGCTTGAAGGAGGACAGGAGATCAGCACCGCCGGCATCATCGAACCGGGGGCGGGAGGCACTATCCCGGTGCAGGTGACGTTGACCACTGCGGCCGGGGCCGTACCGGATTCCGGGATGGAAGCGGCGGTAGAGGTGGTTATCCCGCCGGGGACAGCCTTAACGGACGCTGCCGGCCAGATTTATGGCGGTGTAATTTACCCGCCGCGGATAGTGAAACCAGATACCGAAATGCAAAGTACCCTGCCGCCAACGGCGGTGGTGATCGAGATGGGCAACCCGGAACAGCAGGTCAGTTTCTCCCAGGACTTCACCGCCGTAGTAACAGTAGCCGCCGGCAGCCGGCCTTATATCTATTACCGGAATAAGCTAACCGGACATTATGAACTGGCCGGGAAATCAGGAACGGTCGACGGCACCGCCTACGAACCGGGCGGCACCGTGCTGGGCCTGGCCGGGGAGATGTATACCATCGGCCTGTTGCTCGACCATATGTCGGTGTACGTCGCCTCCACTACGTCGTTGCTCCCTGCCCCACTTCCGGCCGTGCCGGTGGTAAATTATCTCCAGGCCGACTTCTGTGGTACCCGGACTTTCTATAGTCTCGATCTAAACGGCAAGGCCGTTTCCGACATCAAGTTAGTGTCTGCCGACGGACGCTTGTCCCTCTCCATCCCGGCTGGGGCTCAAGCCAGAGATCATAAAGGCCTGCCCCTCGCCTCGTTAACCGGCACCGTAAACGATAGTCCACCCGCCACCCCTACCGGCGCCTCTATCATCGGGACGGCTTATAACTTCGGGCCTACCGGTGCTGTTTTTAGTCCTTATGCTGTCCTGGAATATGATTACACAAACGATACCCTCCCTGCCGTGATTTCCGATGAAGCCCTGGTTTGGGCTTATTATGATGAGGCTACCGGGGTCTGGATGTATCTGGACTGCACCTTGGATACTACCCGGCATACCATTACTGCAGAAATCGCCCACTTCACTACTTTTGCGGTGCTTTCAATCCCGCCGGCGGTTTTTACTTCTTCCTCTTTATCAGTTTCCCCGGCTGCAGTTGCCCCCGGACAAGCGGTTACCATCACTGCAGCCGTTGTCAACAACGGTAGTTCAGCCGGCCGTCATACCTCTATCCTGGTGATCAACGGTGTGAAAACAACTGAAATACCGCTAGACCTGGCTGCGGGCGAACGCCGTACGGTGGTCTTCACCGTCACCCGGGAAATCCCCGGTGAATATCATGTCGATATCGACGGCCTGGCCGGAATCTTTACCGTTACCGCTCCGCAAGCCCCGGCCCCGGCGGCATTTTCCGTCACGAACTTAACTATCGATGTACCGGAAAGCCACCCCGGTTCTACTATCAAGGTGTCGGTTACGCTGGCAAATACCGGTGGTACCCCGGGTAGTTATATCCTGGCTCTCCGGATAAACGGCGTACCTGTAGAGGAAAAGGCCGTTGACCTGGCTGCCGGAGAAAACCGGACGGTCGTTTTTACCGTTGTCCGGGACGAACCGGGTATTTATCAAGTAGCGGCCGGCAGCCTGGCTGGCAGCTTTACTATCTCCGGTAATACCAGCGGAAGGATCAACTGGTTACTTACTGCAGCCATAGGAATCGTCCTGGTTGTGATCATTCTTATCATCTTACTGTTAAGGAAACGGAGACAGGCATCGAAAGCTTAAAGATTAATCGCTTTAGTAGTAATACCGTAGCAAAATTCCGGCCCGGTTAAGGAGAAAAGGCTGATGACTGAGAATACCAGGGTCTTGATTATCGATGACGAACCGCTTGTCGGCAAGGTCCTGGGCGATATTTTAGCGCCCAGGGACTGCTCCTGTGTCACCGCCGTGAATACCGGCCGGGCCCTGGAGTTGTTGTCCCGGTATTCCTTTGACCTGGTATTGCTGGATATCATGCTGCCCGGGATGTCCGGCCTGGAGATGCTCGATATCATAAAAGTATCCCGGCTCAATCTGCCGGTCATTATAGTTTCTGCCCTCAACGATGCCGCGACCGTGGTGCGGGCGATGAAAAAAGGGGCCGCCGACTACCTGGTGAAACCTTTTACCATCGAGGATGTCTGCCGCCGGGTGGAGGCGGTACTGAAAGAAAATCCCCGGCCGGGCGCACTGCAAGTCCCGCCTGCAGCCGGCCGTATGGAAGCGATCGCCCGGGGGGTGGAGGCGATGGTCGACCATTTTGATTTCCACGGCCGCATCGTCACCGAACGTACCATCGAAGTCGCACAACAGCTTGCCGTACCGGATGCAGATATCCGGGCCTGGGCAGCCGCCCGCCGGGAATCCCAGGCGCAACAGGAAAATAGCATCTGCATGGTGTCCGGATGGTTTGAGCGGTGCACTAATGATTATTCCGGTCAAGCCCAACCTTAAAATCATTTAGGCAGTACGGATTACTAAGGAGCTAACCTCTTTCATGACGGTACCGACTGGATTCTGAAACAAGTTCAGAGTGCTGCGCTCGTACCTCACAATGACAGGGAGGCGGGGCGGGATGAGCCGGGGGGCATCTGATGGTTACGGGTGATTACCGGTACGGCGGCGCAGTTGGCCGCAGGCTGCCTCGATATCCACCCCTTTTTCCTGCCGTTGGGTGACCTGGATGCCGGCCGCCGCCAGCAACTCGCGGAATGCCCGGACCTGTTGGTCCGGCGAAGCTTGTAAGCCGAGTTCGGACACCCGGTTATAAGGGATGAGGTTCACGTGGCAGTTCAATCCGTGCAGTAAATGGGCCAACCGCCGGGCTTGCTCCAGGCTGTCATTTTCCCCGGCCAGCAGGCAGTATTCAAAGGTGATCCTACGGCCGGTCCGGCGGACATACTCCCGGGCGGCGTCGATGAGTTCTCCGACCGTCCACTTAGCCATGCCGGGAACCAGCCGGCGGCGGAGTTCGTCAGTGGCTGCGTGCAGGGAAATAGCCAGCGTGATTTGTAGATTTTCCTGCGCCAGATTAAGGATGCCGGGGATATAACCGGACGTACTTACGGTCAGGTTCCGGGCTCCGATGCCCTTTTCCACATTGAGCAGATGCAGGGCTTTAAGGACGGCTTCGTAATTGAACAACGGCTCGCCCATCCCCATGAAGGTCACATGGTCGATGCGTTCGCGGCTTGACTGCCCGTCCCGGGTCGCCTCCTCCACTGCCAGTACCTGCCCCACAATTTCCCCGGCCGTCAGGTTGCGGATGAAGCCGCCTAATCCGGTAGCACAGAAAGGGCAGCCGACCACGCAGCCGACCTGGGTCGAAACACAGCAGCTAAACCGGGCTTCATACGGCAGCCCCACCGTTTCCACCTGCGCCCCATCACCCATTTTCAGGAGCAGTTTGACCGTTCCGTCCCGGCTCCGGCGGGCCGTCACCAGGCCGGCTCGGCCGACCCGGTACTTTCCTGCCAGCCGCGACCGCAGCTCCGCCGGCAAATCAGTCATCTCCTCAAAGGCGTGGGCGTGCCGGTGGTATATCCATTCGGCCAATTGCCGGCCGCGGTACCCCGGTGCCCCCTCTTCCTGAGCCAGCTGGCTAAGCTCTTCCGTATTCAGTCCCAGCAGTACTGTTTCCATATGTGCCGTTCTCTCGCTATTCCCATTATAAGATAATCTCGCTATTTAACTACTGAAACCGGAATAAGTTCGATCTCATACAGCCGCGGCCATAACTTGCCGGTGACGAACAGCCGCTTGCCTTCGGTGTCGTAAGCGATGCCGTTGAGGACATCTATCGAAGTACCTGCCGGGACCTCCGGGATTAATCCCGACAGGTCGGCCCAGCCGGTGACACGGCCGGTTCCGGCATCGATGATGACGAGATAAGACGACGGCCAGACATTAGCGTATATCCTGCCCTCGATATATTCCAGTTCGTTGAGTTTGACGGTACCGAGATGCTGCGGGACATTTTGCACCTCCAGGCGGCGGTTAACCTGCAGGGTATCCGGATCCAGGTAATACAGGGTCAACGTCCCGTCGCTCATGATCAGGTGTTTGCCGTCATGGGTCAACCCCCAGCCCTCCGTCTTGTAAGTGAACTCGCTTAACTTTTTCAGGGTTGCCGGATCATATACGAAACCGGTATACGACTGCCATGTCAACTGGTAAAGCCGGCTGTCAAGAACCGTAACGCCCTCCCCAAAATAAGGCGACGGCAAGTCATAGGCCTGCGAAACTGCTCCCGTTTCCAGTTCCACCCGCCGTATTGATGACCGCCCCACCAGGCCCGTCCCTTCATAAAGCTGACCCGCTGTAAAAACCAGGCCCTGGGTGAAAGCCGCCGGGTCGTGGGGGTAGGATTTGACCACCTGGTACTCATATTCTGCCGCCGCTTGCGGAGCGGCCGTGGTGGTGCCGGGCGGGGCGCCGGTACAGGAAATCAGGATAAACGTTAGTACTATCAGAAAGGCCGGGATTCGTCTTAATTTGAACACAAAAGCCACTATACCCACTACCGTCCGTGATGTCAAAGGTACGTTCTGGTGATTGACCGGATTATATCACATAGATAGAATCGAAAATATGAGGGCTTTCAAGTCTTCTATTCTGAATTTACTTGTCTTTATGGTTTAAGGAGGTTTAATGGCTTTTATCAGGCAAATCTTGAAGGTATCCCTGTCTCTGGTCCTGTTCGTCACCGTGATGGGCTGCAGCAGTACTGCTTCCCTTAGTGAAGAACAGATCGTTGCTAATGCGCTTGGCGCTTACGACGCTATAACCACGGTTAAAATGGACATGGATATGACCATGGACCTGGACGCGGTGGGCGGCGAAGAACCCGTCAGCTACCAGATGAATATGAAGGCTAACGGCTTGGTGAACATCCCGGAAACCGAAATGGCGATGGCGATAACTTTGGACATGGATATCCCGGAACTGGGGGCTCAGAATATATCAACTGATATGTACATTGTCGATGACTGGATGTACATGAAAATAGGCATGGCCGGACTTGCCGAACAATGGATCAAGTCCAGGCTGGACGACAGCATGTGGACGCAGCAGAACCAACTCGAGCAGCAGATACAGTTGTTGAAAACCGCCGTCAAGACCACGTCCCTGGGAAAGGGGAACGTCGACGGCATCGAATGCTATATGCTGGAAATCACGCCGGACATGGCCGCATTGACCGACTTTATCGGTTCTCAACTAGGCGCTCAAACCGGGGCTGACGCCCTGGCAGATGTTGACTTATCCAAAGTGTTTAAGTCGATGTCCATCACCGAGTGGCTGGCCGTGGATACTTATCTTCCGGCCAAGATGGAAATGACCATCCTCATGGAAATGAACGAGGAAGACTTCGGCAGCAGTACCGAAGGTTATGAGCAGATGATTATCGATATGGTCATGACCGTCAAGTACTCCGGCTACAATCAACCGGTAACCATCGTTCTCCCGCCGGAAGCGGCAAATGCCGCCGAACAGTCTTTAACAGAGTAAATTAACCAAACACGGGGTTTTTAACAAAGGGCTTCCCGGTGATTCGGGGAGCCCTTTGTGATTAACGGCAACACCCGTGTTCCCAGGTGAAACCGGCCATCATCTTCAGGTTTTCCGCTTTCACAATAACCGGCCCATCCCCGGGGATATTCGTGTATAATAACAATACGTGTAGGAATCAAGCGGAGAAAAGCACTGATGGCCAGCCGGATTTGTCTGCAGGTAAATGGGATAGATATCAACTTCGAACGGTTTGTCGATTCTTTTATTGAACACACGGTGTGCGGCATGCTGGCATCGCTGGACGGCACCGGGCCGGTCAAGGACCTGGATCTAACCCTTGATGGGGATGACATCCGCATCATACTGAATGGTGAAGCCGTCGTTGTCAACACATTCGTCCGGAAAATAATGAAAAGCACCTTCTTTGGCATGGTCTCCCCCTTGAAAGGGGTAAATATCAAGTCCGCCGGCGAATTGAGAAGCCTGCAACTTAAAATATCCAGGTAAAATAGAATCATTTATTATAAAAAGGAGCACGTATGTATAATAAGATATTAGCACCGCTGGACGGGTCCGAGTTTTCCGAGTGCAGTCTGGAACATGTGAAGACGATTGCCCGGGGATGCCAGGTCCCGGAAATTATCCTGTTGAGAGTAGTGGAGCCGATCCATGCCGCCGATATGGCTTCCTATGCTGAAGCCGGCATCGATACCGTCAGCTTGATGCGGGACGTGGAAGCTGCGGCGAAAACATACATCGCCAAGACCGCCGAAAACCTGAAGAAGGATGGCCTGCCGGTGAAAGCGGAGGTGGTGACGGGCTGGGCGGGGGATACGATCATGAAATATGCCGAAGACAATCAGGTCGACCTTATCATCATGAGTACCCACGGCCGTTCCGGCATCGGGCGGTGGTTCATGGGCAGCGTGGCGGAAAAAGTGGTACGTCATTCTCACATCCCGGTGCTGACGGTTTCTCCTGCCGGCTGCCGGCCAAACCAGCCGGAAAAATAATCCGGTTTGTTGTCTAAATTGACCACAATAATCTGTTATGTTAATATCGGTTTATAGACCAACCGTGATAACCCCAAGGAGGTTTTCATGACCAAAGAGACTATCCAGGGAGTCCTGGACAAGATCCGGCCCGGGCTGCAAGCCGACGGCGGCGATGTAGAACTGGTCGATGTAAAAGGCGGTACGGTCAGAGTAAAATTGACCGGTGCCTGCGGCCACTGAGCGTTTTCTACCATGACCTTAAAAATGGGCATCGAAAGAATCCTCAAACAGGAATTGCCCGAGGTCAAGGAAGTAGTCGCCGTGAGCGACTCCGAAGAAGAATAAGGTGATATCCGATGCCGTCCGGCACAGCACAAAACACAACCGTAGAATTTAAGCACCTGGAACCGGGGAAGGAAATCCTGATCGGGATTGCCGGTTATTATGTGATGTTCAAAGAAGTCAGGATGCCCTATAAAGGCCGGGAAATACTCTATCTGACCGGGAAAGCCGTACTGGAAAATTCCTGCTGCGGCGCCGGTAATTGGGTATATGCCTCGGTTCCGGGTTATATCAAAGGCTGGCACACCGCAGAGAGAGACGGGGCAACGTATTCGGAAGTCGAACCGATATCAGACCCTGGCGAACGGGAAGAACTCAACAAGATCATCGAGGAAAAAGAATTCCTGGATATGGTCTATTTCCCGTAATGATTGCCGGGGCGGTGACGGAATTTCGTCAACTGAAGACATTATCCTGCTAACCCATAAAGCGGTTTATCCAGGGCATCAGCCACTGTACGCCCCAGGCTGCCCCGACCATTAAGGCAATATACTTTAACGTCTTGCCGATCCAGGCTATCAGCATGAATTTCCACAACGGATAGTGCAGCGCCCCGGCAACGATGCCGGCCACATCCAGGGGTAAGACTGGGAGAAAAGAAAACAGGAAAATGATCAGGCTGCCGCGTTTTTGCATCCACTTTTCAACCCGCTGATAAAACTTGCCTTTACTCGCCAGGTCCCGGCTGCTGTAACCGGCGGCATAACCGGTAAGTTCGCCGATGATACTGCCGGCGGCACCGATGACGCCGACCATTACCGGATTAAGCGTGGCTAAAAGAGGGATAAATACCGCCACCCCGGGTACGGGAACAACGACGGTGGCACTGCTGAGCAGGCTAACGACAAAAACACCCAGATAGGCGTATTCTTTCAGGCCCTCGATCTCGTGCCGATAGACAAATAATACCACCGAAATCACGATAACCAGTAAAATGGTTATTGCCGGGACAATAAACTTCTTCAATACCCCGGATTTTTTTGGAGTATCCTTATTGTTTTCCGGAGAGGTTTTCATCTGGGAGTTGCCCGGTACTGTCATCTTTGTTATACTTCTAAATCGCGCCCCCATGGTCTAGAGGCCTAGGACGACACCCTTTCAAGGTGTAGACATGGATTCGAATTCCATTGGGGGCATATCCTTATCTTTCGTCTTTCTTTCAATCAGTCAACCAACCGCCGTCCACCGGCAGTGTTATTCCCGTGATGTAACCGGCCTCAGCGGACACCAGGAATAAAGCCGCATTAGCTACGTCTTCAACTTCTCCCACCCTGCCCAGGGGGATCCGCCGGTTTACCTGTTCCGGGGTCCACCATGCAGAGATGGTCCGCCGGGTGGTCGGGGTGTCAATAATACCCGGGGCAATGCAATTTACATTGATCTTATATTTACCCCAATCGGCTGCCAGCGAACGGGTGAGATTAATTACCCCGGCTTTCGCGGCGCTGTACCCGGGTACATGCGATGAGCCGGAAATTCCAGCGGCGGAAGATATATTGAGGATCCATCCCCCACCATTGCTGGACATCCATTGGCCGGCACGACGGCTGCACAAATAAGTACCGCGTAAAATGACGGCGATCACCCGGTCCCAGCGTTCTGCGGTTTGTTCCTCGATCATTGTACCGTATTCCGGGACGCCGGCATTATTGACCAGGATATGAACGCCGCCCATTTCTTCAATAACCCGGGACACCATTGCCCCTACCTGGCCGGCGTTGGAAACATCAGCTACCACACTGATAGCTTTGCGTCCCAGGCGCCTGATGCGGGCGGCAGTTGCTTCCGCGGAAGGCATATCGATATCGTTAACCGCAATGTCGGCGCCTTCCCTGGCAAACAGGGCGGCAATGGCCTGGCCGATGCCGGTACCTGCCCCGGTGATCAACGCCACCTTACCCTCGAGTTTCATCATCGTTTCCTTACTAACCTGACCACAGCTTTACTTTTGCGGCCCCGGCCCCTGCTCGAACATCTCCAGGATAATCCCTCCGGCATTCAGGTCGATATAGGCGCCATGGCGTCCTCCGGGCATGCGTATATCAAGGAGCACGGTACAACCCTTGTCAGTCAACCGCTTGATCTCTTTTTCGATATCATCAACGGTTATCAGGACATGTTGAATGCCTTCGCCCTTACTGTTAAGGTATTCGCGATGGGGCGACTCTTTCGCTAACGGCTGTACCAGCTCGATCTGTAAACCGCCGAACGGGGCCCCCATGATTTTGGCATCGGCTAAGGCAGGTTTGCCCCGGAATAACTCCTGCCGGTCGGGCGGTAGTTTCATGGTTTCGAAAGGGCCGAACCCTAATTCAGTCAATCTTTGCGCTACTTTTTCCGCATCTTTTACCACAACGCCGACCTGGGTCACTTTCCAGGAACTGATAGAATTCTCTTTGGTCATGTTTATCCCCTCCTGAATAACCTGAGCCGCTTTATTATAAACGGGTTTACCTCAGGTGTTCTTTCAACTTTTTATAAGTTTCGTTTAACGCCTGCGGAATCACCCGGGTATCACCGATGACCGGCATGAAATTGGTATCGCCCTGCCAGCGTGGGACGATATGGGTATGGATATGCCCATCAATACCCGCACCGGCAATTTTACCGATATTCATCCCCGTATTAAACCCGTTGGGATTGTATATTTCACGAAGCAGTTTGAGACAACGGCATAACAACTCGGTGTGTTCATGTAATTCTTCGGTTGTTAAATCTTCCGGAGTAGCCGTATGCCGGTATGGCGCTACCATCAGGTGCCCGGGATTGTACGGGAAGCTGTTCATAATTATATAATTGTACTTTCCCCGGAACAGGAGATAGTTTGCTTCATCACATTCCTCTTTCGGTTTTTCACACAGAATACAGCCTTCGGGTTTCTTTGCCTGGATATATTCGACCCGCCAGGGCGCCCATAATTGTTCTGTCATCAATACAAGCTCCTCGAATAGATACCGGTCACATTTTAACTGAGGACAGGCATGAGGTCAAAAACATTATACTAGAGGTGACCCGCAGTGAAGACATATAAAAATTCTGCGGAAGGAATTAAGGAACCTGTTTATTATCAAAACAGACGGGATAGGTTGACATTCAATGGAGGCGGTTTTAGACTGATAAAAGTTATACATGGAGGTTAGCGCCTAATGGTTGAAGCACAAATCACCCAAGACCTGATAAAGTACCGCCGCGAAGAGATCCTCAAGGACGGGCGGAAAGTATTATTGCGAGCTACTGAAAAAAGCGACGTGCCTTTATGGCTGTCATTTATTTCACGGTTGAGTGAGAAAACCAGGTACTTCCGTTTTCATACGATTAAGAAAGAAATGACCGAAGGCGATGCCCTCCGTTATTGTACCGTAGATTACCGGAACTCTTTTTCGTACGTGGCGGAAACCGGGACCCGGCAGGACCGGAAAATCATCGCTGTGGCACATTATTACCGTTTACCTAATAAGAGTTCGGCGGAAGTAGCTTTTGCCGTCGAAGATGCTTACCAGCATGCCGGCCTGGTTACTTTACTCATCGATGCCCTGGTGGACACAGCCCGGAAAAATGATATTTCCACTTTCGAAGCCTACGTCTTAGGCCAGAATACATATCTGATGGGAGCATTCCTGGACTATGGCTTCCATATGTCCAGCGAACTGCAAGCCGGTGAATTCCATATCACCTTCCCGATCAAACAAACCAAGGAAGCCGATGCGAAGCAGGCGGAACGTGACCGTGATGCCATCGTCACTTCGTTACAACCGATACTCAACCCGAAATCGGTGGCCATCATCGGGGCGGCACGTAATCCCGGCACGATCGGCAACCTGTTGATGCGCTGTATCTTATATAACGGCTTTTCCGGGACGGTTTATCCGGTTAACCCCAATACCAATTCGGTCCTCTCCGTAAAATCGTATCCCTCGGTACTGGATATTCCCGATAAAGTGGATATGGCCATTATCGCGGTCCCGGCAGCCATCGTGCCCAAGGTTGCTGACGAATGCGGGCGGAAGGGAGTTCGCGCCCTGATCGTGATATCGGATGGTTTCAGAGAGCGTGGTGCGGAAGGGCTAGCCAAAGAAGAGGAACTCCGGAGCATCATCCTCAGTTACGGGATGCGCCTGATCGGCCCGAACTGCATGGGGGTCATCAATACCGACCCCGCGATCAAACTCAATGCTACCTTCTCTCAGGTATACCCGGCGGTAGGCAGTGTCGCTTTCCTATCCCAGAGCGGCGCCATGGGCCTGGCCATCCTGGAACACGCCAAGAACCTGAATATGGGGATATCTACTTTCGTCAGCGTCGGCAACCGCGGTGATGTATCATCCAATGACCTGCTGCAGTATTGGGAACAGGACCCGGCGACGAAGGTGATATTGTTATATATCGAGTCGTTCGGTGATTCCAGCCGGTTTACCCGGATCGCCCGCAGGGTATCGGCGAAAAAACCGATCGTTGCGGTAAAAGGCGGCATGACCGCCGCCGGCGCCCGGGCGGCCTCGTCACATACCGGAGCTTTGGCTTCATCGAATGTGGCTTCGGATGTCCTCTTCCAAAATGCCGGTATCATCAGGGTGAATTCAGTAGAAGAACTCTTCAACCTGGGGACATTTTTATCCACCCAACCGCTGCCCAAGGGAAGAAGAATCGCAATCGTAACCAACGGCGGCGGCCCGGGTATCATGGCGGCGGACGCGGCTTCACTCAACGGCCTGGAAGTGCCCGAGTTGAGTGCCGAAACCAAGGAAAAAATCAAGCCGTCGTTAAAGCGTGATATCAACCTGGGCAATCCCATGGACACCACGGCCGGGGCAACGGCAGAAGAGTACGAAGGAATTCTGAAAGTACTGGCCGCCGATGACAATATCGACGCCGTTTTGACCATCTTCGTGCCGCCGATCGTGGTGGAAACAAAAGATATGGAAGAAACATCTACGGCGGATGGCGCCGGTATTTTGGCGGGCTAAGAAACCCTTACTGGGATGCTTTATCGGACAGAAAGGTATTAGTGCCCAACTTAGCGCCCAGGGGCACTTCATCCCTCTGTATACCTTCCCGGAAGAAGCTATTTCGGCGCTCAAAAGAGCCGTTGAATATTCGGAAATTCGGCGCAAACCAATGGGAAAAATCCCGGTTTTCAAAGATATACGAAAGGCTGATGCCCGCCAATTGGTGGAAACCGTATTGAAAAACAGTACCGAACGGCCGGTACATCTCTCTGCCAGTCAGGTAGCCGAGTTACTGGATTGCTACGGCATTCAACAGGCAAAAATCGCCGCCGCCAACTACTCCTGCCGAAGCGAAGGCCGCGGCGAAAAAACTCGGCTTCCCGCTCGCCGTCAAACTGGCATCACCCACCATCACGCACAAGACGGATGTCGGCGGCGTTGTCCTGAACATAACCTCGGAGGCCGGTGTAGAAGAAGCCTACGAGACGATCCGGAAAAACCTGAAGAAGCTGGGCCGGGAGAAAGAGATGTCCGGGGTTACCTTACAGCGGATGGTAACCGGCGGGATCGAGACCATCGTGGGGGTCACGCAGGACCCGTCATTCGGCCCCCTGATCATGTTCGGTTCGGGTGGTGTCTTCGCCGAATTACTCAAGGATGTTATCTTCAAACTGCATCCCATCACCGATTCGGACGCCGCCGAAATGATCAGTTCATTAAAAATGACCAAATTATTCAGCGGTTACCGGGGAGCGCCGCCGAGCGATACGGAAGCGGTACAGGAGCTTCTGCTGCGGGTTTCGGCGATGGTAGAAGACGTACCGGAAATCGCCGAACTCGACCTTAATCCGGTCAGTGTACGGGCTAAGGGCGAAGGTTACTGGGCAGTAGACGCCAGGATCATCATTAAGTAACTCATGGTTAAGGACGAATAACATTAAAGATAAAGAAAAAACCGGATTGCCCGGAGATTCGTTGACCTTCCTGGGGACGGGAGGCGCCCGGTTTATGATTATCAGCCAGGTCCTGGCTTCGGGGGGGATATGGATGAATCTGGGCGGGAATGAGATCTTATTGGATCCCGGTCCCGGCTGTATCGTCCAATCCACGAGGCGTCAACTTAAGGCCGACCGGCTGAATGCGATTATTGTTTCGCACCGTCACCTGGACCATTCCGGTGATGTAAATGTGATGGTGGAGGCCATGACTGATGGCGGACACCGCCGGCATGGTTATTTTTTTGCGCCGGCAGATGCCCTCGGACCGGAACCCGTCTTATTCTCTTACCTTAAAAAAAGCCTGGACGGAATTGAAGTCCTGGAAGAAAAAAAATCCTATCAAATAGGCGACGTCACATTCACTACGCCGGTACGGCATACCCATCCGGTGGAGACATACGGGATGGTTTTCCGGACACCAAGGCATACATTCGCATATATTGCCGATACCCTGTTTTTCAAAGAAATCGTGGAACACTATCAAGCAGAGATGTTGATAATCAACACCCTGTTTACCGAACCGCGATTTTACGGCGGGGACAGGAGGCTACCAATCGAACACCTTGCCGTGCCTGATGCCGCATATATCATCTCAACATTAAAACCCAAAACAGCTATTCTTACCCACTTCGGAATGACAATGTGGCAAGCCAAGCCCAAAGAAATCGCCGAACGTTTGAGCCAGGACACCGGAATTAAAGTAATCTCGGCCACAGATGGCATGAAGTTCGATTTTGCAGAACTGGATGGATAACCGAACCGTGAATGAACTGAAAAACCTCGACCGTATTTTACACCAGGTGAATAAACCCGCACGGTATACCGGCGGGGAATGGAATATCATTAAGAAGGACTGGGAAGCAACTCCCATCAGGATCGCACTGGCTTATCCTGATGTCTATGAGATCGGGATGTCCAATATGGCAGTACCGATCCTTTATGATATCTGCAACCGGCAGCCTGATGTCCTTGCCGAAAGGGTATTCGCGCCCTGGGTTGACATGGCCGCCGCAATGCGGGAAGCTAAGATACCATTGTTCAGCTTGGAGTCCAGGACGCCGCTGCGGAAATTCGACGTCCTCGGTTTTTCCCTGGGACATGAACTTACCTACACCAATATCCTGAATATGCTGGACCTGGCGGGAATCCCATTAATGGCGTCGGACCGGGATGCATCTCATCCCCTGATCATCGCCGGCGGGAGCGGTGCATTGAATCCAGAGCCGATGGCGGATTTTATCGATTTCTTCGTCATCGGTGACGGCGAAGAAGTCATCCTGGAAATCGTCGAGCAACTACGAGACAGGGTAGATCCGCAAGGACAGTGGTAAACCGACAGAAACAAGACAGGATATCCTGCAGCATTTTGCTGAAATCGCCGGTATCTATGTGCCCAGCCTCTATCAAGTCGAATATAAAGCAGACGGACTTTTTCAAAGTATAAAACCTTTATTTCCCGAGGCAAAAGAACGCATCCAGCGGAGAATAATTCCCCAGCTTCCCCCGCCGGTTACCAAACCGGTCATGCCCTTCATTGAAGTGGTCCATGACCGGGGGGCCGTGGAGATACAAAGAGGGTGCAGCAACGGCTGCCGTTTCTGCCAGGCAGGAACGATTTACCGCCCGGTCCGGGAAAGACCGGTCGAAGAAGTACTAAGTGCAGTAGGCGAAGTGATTTCGAACTGCGGTTACGATGAGATTTCCCTCGTTTCTTTAAGCAGCAGTGATTATTCGGATATCAGGAAACTGGTAACCAGTTTGACGCAGCAATATCCCGATTTGGCGATATCTTTGCCAAGCCTGTATATCGGCAGCTTCTCCGTTGACCTGATGGAATGCTTACCGTCACACCGGAAGACCGGGTTAACCTTTGCCCCCGAAGCCGGCAGCGAGCGCATGCGCCGCACTATCAATAAGCGAGTGACAGAAAACGATTTATTGACCACAGCCACGGCGGCTTTCTCCAAAGGCTGGGGCGGGCTCAAGCTTTATTTCATGCTCGGCCTGCCGGGGGAAACCAACGAGGATGTTGAGGAAATCGGCAATCTCGTAAATAAAGTATTTACGGAAGGGCAGAAAGTCAGCCGCCGGCCTATCCAGATCCGGGTTAACCTTTCCACATTCATACCCAAACCCCATACTCCGTTTCAATGGGTAAAACGGGAAAGTGAGGAGGCATTAACCGCTAAACAACAACTCCTCCACCAGATCGTCCGCCGTAAAGCGATCAGATTATCCTGGTCCGACCCGAAAGTCAGTCAATTAGAGGCCGTGATGTCACGCGGCGACCGGCGTATAGGAAAAGTGATATATCAAGCCTGGAAACAAGGAGCTTTGTTCGATTCCTGGGGCGAGCATTTCAACTATGCTATCTGGCAAAAAGCGTTTACCGAATGCGGTATCGATCCCGACTCTTATGCCAGCCGGGAACGTTCACTAGATGAACCTTTACCCTGGGAGCATATTGATATTGGTGTAAGTCCCGCTTTCCTGAAAGAGGAGTACCAGCGGGCTTTGAGGGCGGAAGAGACCAATGACTGCCGGAACGGGCCGTGCAATACCTGCGGACTCCAGGCTATCATCCCCGCCTGTAAAGCGAAGATCGTGACGAAATAAAAAAGGAGCGGTCCAGCGACCGCTCCTATAACATTGAGTTACCTCTTTTTTACTTTTTCCTGATATTGAGCTGGCGGACAGGCCGGCCTTCGATATAACCGCGATATCCCTGGGGTGATAGTTGGAACCGCGGCCCGTCTTCATCCGCCCAGGCGAAGCCGTATATTCCGGGATCGTAGATCTTCATGACTTCCCAGAGGTCACCGACGGCTTCCATAAACTCTTCATCCTTAAAGGGCGGACCCTGGAAAACCATCATTTTACACGGCTTAAGGTCGATCATCTCATATCCATCGGGGACCGGTCCGGTATAATCGGCAGGCATCTCAACCCCCATTGCATAAGTCGAGGTACCGGGACGCTGCAGGTTTTGGGGCAGCCAGACGCCCATCGGCTCGTTAAGAGCGTCTTTGATGGTTCCCAAAAAACTGTCGATATCGCAACCGTGTTCTTCGCAGTATTCAAAATATCCGGTAGCTTTGGTACCGCGTTTCAGTATCAATTTACGGAGCGGCCGGTCGACAACCTGGACGAACACCGTATTCGGTTTCTTTTTTTCCGTCATAACAATTTCTCCTTTCTGTAATTTGAGGTAATAATCACGGGCCCGGTCCAACATAGAAAGGCGGATCGGCGGCCTTGTCCGGGAGTATTCCCGCGGACTCATGCCGAACTGTTTCGAGAAAGCCCGGGTGAAACCCTCATGCGAGCCGAAGACAAAATCCAAGGCAATATCGATAATCCGGTCGTCACCATCACGGAGTCTGACGGCCGCGCACGACAGCCGCAGTTCCCGGATATACTCAAAAGGAGCTTTTCCGGTCACGTCCCGGAAAATCCGGGCAGAATGCCATGGTGAATAACCGGCAGCCCGGGCTAGATTAAGCAGGGTAATCGGTTCGGTAATATGTTTTTCGATATAATCCTGCATTCGCTGTACAGCTTTGATCTTTTCCCAGTTTTCCGTATCTTTACCTCATGTATCCAATTTAACTGAAAACGAAATAAGGTTCTTGACCGTTCTTGCTAAAAAAGTGAATTAACCGGTGATAGTTATTTCGTGTCGATGTATTGGGCCATGGTGAAAGGTAAACCGTGTCCCGGGAAGATAATACTTATACTTAAAACTTTCAGTCTTGCAATACTGGCATCCATTTCAGAAGCATCGTCGACCAGGGTACTTTTTCCGGGCTTGCCCTCATTCGTAAGCAAATCGCCACAGAAAAACTGACCTTCACCGGTCATGATACCTATCGAACCACGGGAATGTCCGGGGAGGTAATATACCCTGGCGTCCAGATCAAAACGGGACAGGTCTTCTCCCTCGGATAGATAAATATCCGGCTTGAAGCGCCTGAAAATCAACAAGCCGACCAGATAAATGACAGTCCGGGATAAAGCCCCTCTCTGGTTTTTACGGTTGAGGAACATGCATCCCTTTTCAACCACCGGTGCTTCGGCGGGGTGGAGGGCGATGGGGGCCTTATATGTTTTTTGCAACCAGGCACAATTACCGGTATGGTCGAAATCAGCATGTGTTATTACCACGAGTTTAAGATCACCCGGATTACACCCGGCTTTTTTTAAGGCGCTACGCAGGATATAGCGCTGCCAGGAAAACCCGGAATCGATAAGGACAAAGCTATGCCCGGTCTTCAGAAGATAGCCGTTCACTATCGGCCACCTAATAGTAATAACTTCCAAGCCCATATATTTACTTGATCCGATTGATAAACACCATTCTTAAAATTCGAAATAATTTACTGAAGTTGTAATAGTGCACTATGGTCGATTATCCAAGTGAAATCGGCAGGAATCCAGTATACCATGCCGGTTCTAGTTTCTTAATAATTCCTAAACATTTTTACGCGAATATTAAGGAGTCCTGGGGTGGCAAGGTTCGGCAGCCATTCCACGGGAATTGGAGTGGCTGCCGATGGCTTGCCGGAATCATCAAAGGGAGGAGGTAAAGGAGATGAAGCAATGGCTTCTCCGGTTCACAGCGGCGGTATCAGTCTTGCTGGTTGCTGCAGCTATTTTCGTCCTTATAACCAACAATCAGAGTGAACCATTACAAAAAGCTGCGGCTGCTTCGAATGAAACGCTGGTAAATGAAACTACGATTACCAGTATTTATGATACTGCCAGCCCGGCTGTAGTGGAAATCATCGTGAAAACACAAACCACCGGCTTCGGTGCTTTTTCCACGGAAGGACAAGGTTCCGGATTTGTTGTCGATAAGGAAGGCCATATCCTGACGAATAACCACGTGGTCGAAGACGCTACTGATGTCCAGGTCGTCTTTGCCAATGGCAACACCGAACAGGCAACAATACTGGGGACAGATTCTAAAGATGATCTGGCGTTGATCAAAGTAGATGCGGCGTTGGTAGCAAATATCGTACCACTAACCCTGGCAGATTCAATAAATGTCCAACCAGGCCAGTTGGCAATCGCCATCGGCAGCCCTTACGGGTTGACCAATTCTATTACCACCGGTATTGTCAGCGGTTTAAATCGGAGCGTAGAAGGCAGTGCACTAACCGGGATGATACAGACCGATGCCACGATTCAACCCGGCAACTCGGGAGGCCCCCTGCTTAATTCCAACGGTGAAGTGATCGGTATCAATACGGCAATCGAAGGCGAAGGGACAGGGATCGGTTTCGCGGTACCTTCCAGTGTAGCCAAAGCAGTGCTGGATGAGTTGATCGCCGGTGAAAAAATCGTCAAACCTTGGCTGGGCATCAGTGGTATGGACCTTAGTCAAAGTACTGCAGAAGAAATCGGCCTGACGGTAAACCAGGGCGTATATGTAGTGGAAACCGTTTCCGGCAGTCCGGCCGACAAAGCCGGCCTGATAGGTGCCGGAACCGGACGTGACGGTACTCCGAATTCAGACGGAGACATCATCACCGCAATCGACGGGCAAACCGTCGCCAAAGTTACCGATCTGCAAAGTTATCTCAAGACAAAACGGGTGGGGGATGAGGTAACGCTTACTATCGTACGTGATGGTGCCACAGTCAGTATTAACGTCACCCTGGCAGCCCAGACAACTAATTCATCAGTTACACCGGACTCGAACATACCCGACTTTGTCCTACCCTGGGGAGACCGTTAAAGTGATTTTTTAATACTGTGTTCCTCCTTATTGGACTCCTGTGTAACATGAAGCGGGGTGGTACCACCCCGCTTCATGTTTTTTGTATCGAAATAGCCAACTTCAATCTAGTCAAAATCAAGTGTGTTATGTATAATCAAAAAGTTTCATTGTTTTTTCCACTACATTTACGGCAGGATTGGCCTTCAACGATGCAAGCCTGTCCTAAGGAGATGACTTGAATATGACGACAGTTAAGAAGAAAGAGTTACTCAACGAGGCAAAGATCAAGCTGGAAGTGAACGGGGACTTATATGAAGCGGGCGTGGAAGCGACCTGGACGCTGCAATATGTCCTCCACGATGTCCTCGGGCTGACAGGAACGAAAGCCTTTTGTGATGAAGGAGCCTGCGGGGCTTGCACGGTGATAATGGAGGGGCGGCCGGTGCTCTCCTGTATGATACTGGCGATCGAATGCGACGGTAAGAAAATCGAGACGATCGAAGGCATCACCCGGGCAAAACATCCGCTGATCGAAACCTATGTAAAATATAGCTGCATGCAGTGCGGATACTGCACTCCCGGATTCATTGTCACCGCAAAAGCCCTGTTGGACAGGAATCCGGACCCGACCGAGGAAGAGATCAAACAAGCCTTAGCCGGAAATATCTGCCGTTGCGGCAGCTATCCGCAACATATCAAAGCGGTGATAGAAGCCGCCAGCTTGTTGCGGGGGAGGAAGTAAGATGCCTCAAGATGAGATGGCCAAGATACAGGAATTATTTGATAATACCAGGCACGACAAATATCCCCTTAAAGAATACCGCCAGGTGGGGAAGCGGGGGGTCCGCCGGATAGATGGTTATGAGAAAGCTACCGGACAAGCCAAATATACCCTGGATGTAAAACTACCCGGTATGCTGCACCTGCGGTTCCTGACCTCGCCGTATCCCCATGCGGAAATTAAAAGTATGAACACAAGCAAAGCCGAAGCTTATCCGGGAGTCAGGGCGGTCCTGCGATATGACGATACAGAGCTTCCGCCAACCGTGGACCTGGGCGGACATGAACCCTCGCCGGTAACGGTCATTCCCAGAGTTGCCCATTTCCAGGGTGAAGAAGTTGGTGCGGCCGTGGCGGCTGACAGCGAAGAAATCGCCGAACAGGCCTTATCGCTGATAGAAGTCGTCTGGGAAGTACGGCCGTTCATCCTCGACCCGGAACTAGCCCTGGAACCGGGAGCACCGCTGGTTGACCCGGAGAATTATCCCGATGGTAATTTGTATGCCGAAGCGATGGCCATTGAAAAGCACGGCGACGTGGAAAAAGGATTCGCCGAGGCCGATAAAGTCATTGAGTTCAAACTAAAGCAGGGATATAACACCTGGATCGGCCCGGAACGTCCTTGCGGCGTCTTCCAGTGGAATGGGGAATACCCTGAAGTCTGGTTGAAACACCAGCGGCCGCATATCTGTAAACGGGCGATCGCCTCCTGGTTCGGCGGCATCCCGATGAATAAAATACAGATACACACCCTGTACCAGGGGGCCAGCTTCGGCGGTTGGTCGCAGATGCCCTGGAATATGGGCGGGCACTACTGTGCCGCCGTTATTGCCAAGCGAACCGCCCGGCCGGTGAAGTGGACCTTTAACCGTAGAGAGGACTTTTACGGCGGGGAAATGGATGTGGGGGTCTACTATTTCAAGGTCGGCTTTAAAAAAGACGGCAAGATCACCGCAGTAAAAGAACGCGGGGTGATGGTGAACCAGAACATGCCGGCTTTCGGCATTGTAAAACACCTCATTGATAATACCAGCATCCCGAACGTGTACGGGAGACTGGAGGCGGTGCGGGTAAATAAAGGGCCGACCGTTCCCACCCGCTGTGAACAGAATGCCAACTGCCACAGCCTGACCATGGTTTTTAACCAGGTCGCAGCGGCACTGGGAATGGACCCGGTGGCAGTCGCCCTGAAAAATGACGGCGCCCACGGCCATGATATGGCCTGGCTGAATAAGCGTAAAGCCGAGATGGGTTTCGTAGTCAGAGACAGTTTGCAGGAATGCATCGATAAAGGGATAAAGGCGATCGGCTGGCAAAAGAAATGGCATAAACCGGGGATGAAAAAATTGGCCAATGGCAAAATGCATGGTATTGCCATGACCTGGACACATGAATGGGAAGACTCAGCGGGGTCGGGCGAAATCGCCATCATGATCGAACGAAATGACGGGACAGCGACGATCATGGGCTGCCGGGCGGACGTGGGAGTGAACTCCGAAACCGCCTACTGCCAGGTAGCCGCCGACGAACTTGGAATGAAGGTTGAGGATGTATACTACCGGCCGCATGCCGATACCGGGTTTTTCACAATGACCCCGGATTCATCAACCAACATGTCCATCAACGGTTATGCCATCCGGAATGCAGCACGATTATTGAAACAGAAAATACTGGAATCAGCGACCAGTCCTACCGGACAGTCGCAGTTCGGCAGTTTCCCCCCGGCTTTCCCGGGTAAAAAGCCGGAAGACCTGGATATCAAGGACAGTGTTATTTATGAAAAGGCTAATCCAAAGAACCAAAAAACCATGGCGGAGTTCATGGGGCCGTCCGGGGCGATGGGGCCGCTGCTTTCTCCGCACGGGGAGCCGATGAATGCGGGGGAGAAAATCACTGGATATCCCTTCCGGCCGCCGATGTTTGCCAGTTCGTTCCAGATACAGCGGGGAGCTTATTCGGGAGCCCGGTTGCGGTTGTGCCGCCAGGCTCATTTTATGGAAGTGGAAGTAGACCCGGAGACCGGAGATGTGGAAATAACCCGGGTGGTTAACGTAAATGACGTCGGTAAAGTGATAAGTTGGGAAGGGTGCGAAGCCCAGCAGTACGGCGGTACCTACATGGCGGTAGGACGAGGGCGAAGTGAAGAAGTGGTCCATGACAAGAACACCGGCATCATGTTGAACGGAAACCTGTTGAACTACAAAGTAAATACCATACTGGATGTAGGACCGATTGATACCTTACTGGTGGAAAGCGGGATGGGTTACGGACCGTACGGCCTGGTGGGGATAGGGGAAGACGTCGCCACGGTAGTACCGACACTGATCGTACCGGCGGTCTACAATGCCACCGGCAAGTGGGTGAACGATATGCCGATGACACCGGATAAAGTCCTAAAAGCACTGGGAAAGGCATAAGAAAATGAAAAATTTTAAGCATCTAAACGCAACTTCAATCAGCGAAGCAGCTTCAGTTCTCGAAGAAGCCGGTGGAAAGGCAAAGATCATCGCCGGCGGCACCGACCTGCTGGGACAGATGAAAGACGGGATACTACCGGAATCACCCGAGGTAGTTGTCAATATCAAGGACATAACCGGGCTCGATTATATTAAAGCCGAAAGCCGGAATATCAAAATCGGGGCCTTAACCCGCCTGGAAGATATCGCTAATAGCGACACCATCAAGAAGTATTGCCCATTGTTGGCCGAAGCTGCCGGCAAAACTGCCTCCCCTCATATACGGGAGCAGGGCACCATCGCCGGCAATATCTGCCAGAGTAACCGGTGCTGGTATTACTGGGTACCGAATAACCTGTTCCACTGCCTTAGAAAAGGCGGGCGGACATGTTACGCGGCGATCGGTGACGGACGGTACCATTCGATATTCGGCGGCACCCGGGTGGAAAGCACCCCGTGCATCAGCGACTGTCTGGCAAACATCGATATCCCGACCTACCTGGGAAAGCTCCGCGAGGGCGATATGAAGGGAGCGGCGGAATATCTGTTGCAATATAACGCCATCCCGGCCATCACAGGCCGGGTATGCCCGCACCCCTGCGAGGGTAGCTGCAACCGGTGCCACCTTGACGAGGTAGTCAATATCCGCGGGGTGGAGCGGACGGTGGGAGACTATATACTGGAACACGCTGCCGAATTCATCAAGGCACCGCATATCCGGTACCGGAAGGAAGTAGCGGTGGTGGGGTCGGGCCCGGCGGGATTAGCTGCGGCTTATTACCTGATGAAGCAAGGTTTCCGGGTGACTGTGTACGAAGCGCAAAACGAAGCAGGCGGCATGCTGAGATATGGTATTCCGGCGTACCGTTTGCCCAAAGATATTGTTCGGTCACAAGTGAAGGCATTAGAGACGGCCGGGGTAACTTTCAAGACCGGGGTCGAAATCGGGAAGAAGATAACGGTCAACGGGTTGATGAAAAAATATGACGCTGTATTCCTGGCCTGCGGCGCCTGGAAGGAACGGGAGTCCGGCATCAAAGGCGACGAACTATTTCTCTCCGGGACCGGTTTTCTTAGAGAAATGAACCAGGGGAAGGCCAAAACCCCGGGCAAGAAAGTGGCCGTGATCGGTGGGGGCAACGTCGCCATCGATATTGCCCGGACCCTGAAGAGGTTGGGGGCAGACCCGGTGATCGTATACCGGCGGACGAAGGCAGAAATGCCGGCGGTACACGAAGAGGTGGAACGAGCGGAGGAGGAAGGGATAACTATCCAGTTCCTGACCTTACCGGTAAACGCAGTTAAGAAGGGAAGCAAAATCATCCTTACCTGTACCAGGATGAAACTCGGGCCGCCAGATGATAGCGGACGCCCGCGGCCGGTACCGGTAAGCGGTTCGGAGTTTTCTTCTCAATACGATGCCGTGATGAAAGCTTTAGGCGAAGAGCCGGACAAGGCTATTATCCCTGCGAATATTTATGAATAAGACGGGGCAACTAAAAATAGATGAAAATGGCAATCTCGACGGTTCGAAGGTATTCGCCGCGGGTGACTTCGTTACCGGGCCGTCCACAGTAGCAGGGGCGATGGCGGCGGGGCGGCGGACGGCAGACATCATCAGTAGATACCTGGGCGCAAAAGGGCTCAGCCCCGGCCGCAATATAGCGGTAAAACAACCGCTGACCTTCGACAGCGAATACCTGACCGCGAGCAAACGGGCAGCAAATCCCGAACTCGCAATGGAAAAAAGATTGAAGAGCCTGGTTGTAGAGGACATCGGAGGACTCCCGGCAGAAGCAACAATGAAAGAAGCCGGGCGGTGTTTGAACTGCGGCTGTGTGGCGGTCAATTCCTCGGATATGGCACCGGCGCTGGTGGCGCTGGATGCCCGGATCAAGACCAATAAACGCCGGATCAATGCCGATGAATTTTTCATCGTGGCCGGAAACAGCAGCACTGTATTGGACGACGATGAAATCGTCACAGATATTGAAATTCCCGAAAACCGGTAGTGCAACTCATGGCAGCTTTATCAAGTTTGCCATCCGGAAATCAATAGATTTCCCGATCGTGAACTGTGCCGTAAACATCACCAGCGAAGGCAATAAAGTAAAGTCCGCCCGTATCTGTTTGAATGCTGTTTACACCACGCCCTACCGGGTAACCGGGGCTGAAGAGTACCTGGTTGGGAAAGCCATCAACGAGACTACCGCCGAAAAAGCCGGAAAGGCTGCCATAGCCTCAGCTTGTGCCCTGGTGGACAGCAAGTACAAGGTCCAGATCGCGAAAACGCTGGTGAAACGAGCCATCCTGGCCTGTAAAAGTTAGTTCCCAAAATTGAACCCTGGTTAAAAAACTCCCGATGGTTACATCGGGAGTTTTTTATTTTCCTTATGTTTTTATTAGGCTGTAGACCCTAACACTTTATCAGTACTTTGGCATACTGCATGGTCTGATGGGCTTTGATAGCATCCTGCCATTTTTCCAGCGGGAAGACCGGCCCCAGCATCGATTTCAGATCTAACTTGGGCAGGATATCGACCGCACGGGGAAAGAGGTGTGACTGGCCGAAAACAGTCTGTATCCCGGCTTCTTTAAAGTAGAGTTTATCCAAATCAACGGTAAATTTATAATGACTGGGGTAGATACCAAAGAAGACAATGCGGCCGCACCTGGCGACAATCTCAATACAGGGATCGATGGCCACGGCTTCGCCGGAAGCCTCGATGACACGGTCATAGCCACGGCCGTCGGTGATTTTCATGGCCTCAGCAACGATATCCTGGTTCTTGGGATCGATCACATAGTCAGCGCCGAGTTTCAAGGCCAGCTTTCGTTTGGCTTCAACCGGTTCAACCATGGTTAGTTTAGTCGCCCCCTGTAGTTTGGCAAGCTGTAAGATAATGAGCCCGCAACTGCCGGCACCGGAAATATAGACGCTGTCACCCATCTTGAAAGGAGCCAGGTCGATAGCCGGTAGAGAAGCACCTACGACCTCAGTCAGTGAAGCTTCCTCCAGGGAGATAGAATCCGGGATCTTCCAGACCTGCCGCTGATGCAAAACGGCGTATTCGGCCATCATAGAATCCAGGTAGCCGTGGGGGAATTCGCGATTATCACAGAAAGTCTCCCGGCCGTGCATACAGTTATAACAGGCACCGCAAAAACGCAGTTGGTCGAGAGCGCAGCGGTCGCCTACTTTCAGGCCGCGGGCTTTCGCCCGGGAGTCCATCTCTTCAATAATACCGGATGCCTGGTAACCCATATGCCAGGGCAAAGGTAGGGCCACTTCTCCGGTGATGATAAAAGGATCGCAACCACCGATGCCGCAGTAGGATATTTTGACCAGCATTTCTTCCGGGCCTAAATCCCGTAGGGTGATATCTTTGAGCACTGCTTGTCCGTACTTTTCAACGATGACAGCTTTTACAGTTTTCAATTCCCGAACCTCCTTATACTTCAACCATCGATTTTTACAGTTGTTGTTAGAACTTAAATATTACGCCGGGATGAATGTTAACGTATATCACCAGGAGAATCAACTCCGAAACCAGCATTACTTTCGGCGGCTAGACTCAAATTCCAGGGCGGATATCAGAGCCGGGTAATGTTTCGTTACGAACTTGCATCATGAGGATAATGCCGCCGTCATTTGGCGTTTTTTCCTGATTCGAAGCTATATAATAAAGATTACAGCACCGGTCAATATTAGCGTGACAATAAACGTGGTATAGTACATAATCTGCTGGTAACAAGAGTAAAAACGGGGGTTGGGACAGAAGTAATGGGACTTTCCGACAGGACCCAGGGAATATACCACTACTTGTTTGATACAGTACCGGAGGGGACACCGACGGTCCCCCCTAAAAGCCGGCGTGAAAACAACCGGACAACAGGGAAACCATCACCGGTAGCAAGACTTCAAGCCGGGCCTAACCTGAAACAAGATATCGGTAAGGCACTTTCCCAGGTAGGTCCTTTATCAACTATCATCAGCCGGGGTGATAGGGTCCTGGTCAAACCAAATTATAACAGCCCCGATCCACCACCCGCGTCGACAGACCAGACATTTTTACGGGCAGTGATCGAAATCCTGCGCGAGGCCGGAGCCAAGGTTACCATCGGCGAGAGTTCCGGGGCAGTCTGGCGTCCGACCAGAAACACCTTTGAGCATGTCGGACTATACCGTCTGGGAAAAGAACTCGGCGTGCCCGTCATCGCTTTTGAAGAGAAGGGCAACGATTGGGTGAAAATCGAGATAAATGGACGTTATGTTAAGTGGGTAACCATCGCCCGGGCAGCCTACGATGCAGATAAGCTGGTATACCTTCCTTGTCTGAAAACACACAGTCTGGCCGACTTTTCAGGCGCCATTAAGTTGGCTTTCGGCTGCGTGCATCCGGGGGAACGGCGTAGCTATCACGGCAAATTACTACAAGAAAAACTGGCCGAGGTAAACCTGTGGCGGCAGCCGGATCTAGTCATCACAGACGGACGGAAGGCTTTTATCTCAGGTGGTCCGTATAAGGGACAGTTAGCAAATCCAGGTGTGATATTGGCCTCGAGGGACCAGGTGGCCATAGATGTAGAAGCCATCAAGGTCCTGGCCGAGTACGGAGCAAAAACTCTGCCTGCGAATCCCTGGACACTACCGCAAATCAAAACAGCGGTGGAAGCGGGGCTGGGGAAGAATATATAACACCAAAACAAAAATCCACCCATAACATGTAAAATCTGTTATGAGTGGATTTAAATACTTGAAAATTTGTTAACTAAGCTGCTTTCTCCACTTTTTCAAAATTGGTAATTGCTACAACGCCGTCATTCTCTTTTATGTCCATCAACCTGACACCCTGGGTAGTACGGCCCTGGATAGAAATTTCCTTTACCGGTGTATATATAATTATGCCGTCGGCCGAAATTATCATAACCTGCTGGTTCAGCGTAACCAACCTGGCTGCAGCGAGCTCACCCCGCTTATCGTTCAGCCGGTAAGTCCGGGTACCACGTCCCGCCCGTTTCTGCAGCCGGTATTTTTCTACGGGAGTGAGTTTACCATATCCTTTAGTAGTAACAGTCAAGACCAGGGCTTCAGGTACGGCAATATCCATGCCAACCACCCGGTCACCTTCACCCAGGCGGATACCCCGTACGCCGCCAGCCGTCCGGGACCGGACAGGTACACCGGCTACAGGGAAGCGAATGGACATACCTTTCTGAGTGACGATCAGGACATCATCTTCATCAGTTGCCACACGTGTTGCCAGTAATTCGTCATCCTTGGCATCTACATTCATGGCAATTAGACCGCTGCTACGGACATTAGCAAAGTTATCCAGGGCGGTTTTCTTTATCTCACCCCGTTCGGTAACCATCAGGAGGGCTCTTCCCGCCATAGCCGGGGTTACAGCCATAACGTCGGCGATATGTTCTCCCTCAGCAATGGGGAAGATATTGATGGCGGCGATACCCTTTGCCGTCCTTGTCGTAGCCGCACTGACTTCCCAGCACCGGAGTTTAAACGCTTTTCCGCGATTGGTAAAGAAAAGAAGGCTATCATGGGTATCCGCAAGCGTAAGTAATTTAACGGCATCGTCTTCACGGGTAGCCATGCCGATGATGCCCTTACCGCCGCGGTGTTGCAGGGTATAAAGCTGGGCCGGGACCCTTTTTACGAAACCGCGATTGCTGACCGTAACCACCATACTCTGGTGCGGTATTAAGTCTTCCTCACGGAAGTCTACTTCACCCTGAAGGCTAATCTCGGTCCGCCGTTCATCACCAAATTTCTCCTTCAGTTCAATGGCGTCCTGTTTGACCAGGGCCAGTATCTTCTTAGAATCAGCCAGCAAGCTTTCGAGGTAAGCAATTGTCTTTTGGACTTCTGCCAGTTCATCCAGGATCTTCTGGCGTTCCAAATGGGCCAACCGACGTAACTGCATATCCAGGATCGCCTGGGCTTGTATCTGGGACAGATTGAATTCGGTCATCAAACCAGTACGTGCTTTGTCTACAGACTCGGACTGGCGGATAATGGCAATTACGCGGTCGATATGGTCGAGAGCGATTTTAAGACCTTCTAAAATATGTGCCCGTTCTCTGGCTTGTTTCAGTTCAAAACGCGACCGCCGGGTAATAACAACGAAACGGAAGTCGATAAAATGCTGGATAGCTTCTTTCAGGCTTAGGACCTTAGGCTGTCCGTCTACCAGCGCCAGCATGTTCACGAAGAAGGCTGACTCCATCGATGTATGCTTAAACAGGTTGTTAAGCACCATCTGGGGTTGGGCTTCCCGGCGCAAGTCGATAACCACCCGCATTCCCTGGCGATCTGATTCATCGCGAATCTCGCTAATGCCGGGGATCTTCTTTTCAGCACCAAGTTCAGCAATACGCTCCACCAAGGCAGCTTTGTTTGTCTGGTAAGGCAACTCGCTGATAATAATCTGGCGGCGTCCGCCTTCAGTAGCTTCTTCGATCGATGCTTTCGCCCGTACTACAATACGGCCGTGCCCGGTAGCATAAGCACTCTTGATACCTTCCAGCCCGAGAATAATCCCTCCGGTGGGAAAATCAGGGCCGTGGACAAACCGGCCAAGTTCTTCAACTGTAGCCTCCGGGTTATCAATAAGATGGATCAGGGCATCGCATATTTCACGAAGGTTATGCGGTGGGATGTTTGTCGCCATACCCACTGCGATACCGGCGCTGCCGTTAACCAGCAGATTCGGTAAACGGGTTGGGAGTACGGTAGGTTCCATCAGGCTGCTATCGAAGTTTGGGATAAAATCAACGGTATCACTATCGATATTCAGCAGCATCTGCTCTGCGATTTCCGTGAAGCGGGCTTCGGTATAACGCATCGCCGCAGGAGGGTCATTATCGACACTGCCGAAGTTACCCTGGCCGTCCACTAAGGTATACCGCATGGAAAAGTTCTGGGCCAGGCGCACCATTGCTTCATAAACCGGGCTGTCGCCATGAGGATGATATTTGCCCATAACCTCGCCGACGATACGGGCACTCTTCTTAAAAGCCGTGTTATAACGAATGCCCATATCATTCATGGCATAAAGAATACGCCGTTGGACGGGTTTCAGGCCGTCCCGGACATCAGGAAGAGCACGGGAGACGATAACACTCATTGCGTAATCCAGGTAGGATGTACGCATCTCCGATTCTATTGTTACCGGTCTTTTCTTACCAACAACCATTAGACAATCCTAAACCGAATTAGTAAACATACAAGACGGTTATTCTTCATTTTCCTCATCGGTATCTGCAGGTTCCTCGACAAATACCTCGGATTCCTCCCCTTCCTCCCCACCTACAATAGTATACCCGGAATCACCGGGAAGAGACTCTTCATATTCCAGTTCTCGTCTTATCATACGATCGCCAACGGGAGCCCAATGGCTGGGTTCAGCATCCCGCTGGGGAAACGATAAACGCCCGGCTTGAGACGGGTCCTGATAGGTTTCCCTAATCATGACGCTGAGATTCCCCTCAGCAGTCGCACTGACTACCGCAGCACTATATTTGTTGCCGCCCTCCATCAGCTTGACCAATCGTTGCCCGTTCCGCGGATCCACCTGGCCGATATAATGGCCGGAGCTGTTATCCACCACCAGATTCGCGCCATCAACCCTGAGATTCAGGGCGGCACCTGAAACTAATTTACCCAGGACTTCCGGGCGAGCTAGAGAAATCAGGTTTACGACCCCAGCCTTACCGATTTCCTTGATAAATTGCTGGGGTTCGACTTTCTGGACTCTAGATTCAGATGTGGCCGCCGATTCGTCTAGTAAAGAAAGACGATTCAGGTTTTTCTGGGCAATCGTGTTATAAGGATCAAATTTCATCGCTTTTTCGTAAGATTCCCTGGCCATGGCATACTCCCCAAGTTCCATGTATGCTCTACCGAGGCGGTTATACGTATCGATGTCATCGGGAAAACTCTCCAGCAAAGTCTTATTGACGGCCACTACTTCCTGCCAACGTCCCTGCATAGCCAGAGTAATCGCTTGCTTACTCACCTGCCGTTTCATGCGAGATTTATCTTCTTCCCGGTATGACATGTTAGCCGACTGCCTCCACTCTATTGAAGCAATTCGCGATACAAAATATGATTGCGCAGTTTACACTACAATATACCATAATGTCCAACCGGACTCAGCCATCCAATTCTATTTAGTTCTCAATACAGTTCTTATTTATCTATCTGAGTCCAGTTCAAATGCCTTATGTAAGGCTAACACTGCTTCTTTGACTTTCGAACCGTCAATAATACAGGTAATCCGAATCTCCGAGGTGGAAATCAGTTGGATATTGATACCCTTATCGCTAAGAACCTTAAACATCCGGGCGGCATAACCCGGGGAATTCTGCATACCAGTACCGATAATACTCACTTTACCCAGGGTGGCATCACTCAGGCATTCCCGGGCGCCGATGGTACGGGCGATCGGTTCGACGACTTTCATAGCTTTGGACAGTTCGCTCCGGGCAACCGTGAAAGTAAGGTCGGTAATGTTTTGAAGACTGGCATTTTGGACAATAGTATCAACACTGATATTAGCCTTTGCCAACGGTTCAAATATAGCAGCAGCAATACCCGGGCGGTCCGGGACGCCAACCACCATAATCTTGGCTACATCCAGATCATGAGCGATACTGCGAACCTTATTGCGAACTTCCATTGTTACCTCTCCATGTATTAACGTACCGGGACTATCGATAAAACTAGAACGCACGCGAATCGGAACGTTATATATCGCCCCGATTTCGATTGCCCGGGCATGCATAACCTTGTTGCCGTAAGTAGCCACTTCCAGCATTTCTTCATAACTGATATCTTTCAAGCTTCTTGCTTCAGGGACGATGCGGGGGTCGGCGGTATATATTCCCTCGACGTCGGTATATCTTTCACACATATCTGCCTTTAAGCTGGCGGCGATAGCCACCAATGTGGTATCCGAAGCACCCCGCCCCATAGTTGTTACATCCATCTCTTTAGTCACACCCTGGAAACCGGCAACAATGACGATTTTACCCTCATCCAGTTCTTTGGTAACTCGAGCCGATTTAACATCGACAATCCTGGCCCGGCTGTGATTTGCATCGGTCCGGATACCAGCCTGAGCGCCACTTAAGCTGACGGCCTCGTGGCCCATCCCCTGTAAAGCCATGGCCAGCAAGCTGCTGGAAACAAGTTCTCCCGTCGAGACCAGGGCATCCAGTTCCCGCTCACTGGGATTATCGCTTACCTGCCTTGCCAGTTTCAGAAGATCATCAGTAGTATCGCCCATGGCTGAAATAACCACGACTACCTTGTCTCCCGTTTCCCAACGTTTGATGATGCGGCGGGCGACATTTTTAATCTTTTCAGCATCTGCGACCGAACTGCCACCGAATTTTTGAACTACCAACGCCATTTCTTATTCCTCGAAATCAGAAACCTTTATAGTCTAGAAAGGGGCGCCAGATACGCCCCTTTTTATCAAATACCTATTTCCTATCCTCCAGGTTAACGGCTAACGGATGCCTTTCGTTAACCTTACCATAATATTATAGCCAGGCTCTATTATCAAGCCTGTTTTACGGGCTTCACTCTCGGTGAAACGTACCGCGCCGTTTGTCAGGAAATCCGGCCCCCAAATCATGAACGGCACCGGGTCTGCATTGTGGGTCCGGGTCTGGATAGGAGTAGGATGGTCCGGCATGATTAGGACCCGAAAACCTTCCTTATGCCATTCCAATAATTGGCCAACCATATACCGGTCGATGCGTTGGATGGCTTCGATTTTCTCAGCGGCAGAACCGCTGTGGCCGGCTTCATCCGGCGCTTCGACGTGTACCACAACCAGGTCGTATTTATCCAGGGCTTGTAAAGCGCCTTTGATCTGTGCCGAATAATCATTATCCAACCCGTCATTCACACCGGGAATCTCGAGAACGGACATGGATACCATCTGGGCAAGGCCGCGCAGTAGATCAACCCCGGAAGTCATGACAGCATCAAGGCCGTATACCTGTTTAAAAGAGGGCATCTCCGGGATATCACCGGTGCCCCAGAAAAGCCAGATAGTAGTAGCGGGAAGTTTTCCTTCCAAGCGGCGCCTGGTATTCACCGGATGGTCCTTAAGGATAGCCTCGGAACGTTTTATCAAATCGAGTAATACTTCACTCCCCTGGCCCCGGGGTAAATTTCCTTGTACCGGTTGGCCGGGAATATCGTGGGGCGGAGTGCAAAGAGCCTCCAACGTTTCCTCATGTCCGGACAGTTTGAGCATCTGGCGGTAATTGACACCGGGAAAGAAATGGACGGCACCGGAACCGAGATTTTCATTCAGGGCAGCCACTAACTCCCGGGCTTCTTCAGTAGAAATATGGCCGGCGCTGTAGTCCTGCATTTTGGCATCCTGTACGGTTACCAGGTTGCAACGGAAAACAACATCACCTTTACCCACCGATATCCCCATACTTTTTGCTTCGATGCCTGCCCGGCCGCGGTAATAGACTACCGGGTCATAACCTAATACGGACATACAGGCACAAGCACTGGAAGGTTCCATGCCGGCGGGGACGGTACGGGTCATCCCGACCATAGCATTCCGGGCCATCCGGTCAAGATTTAGTGTGCCGGCCAAATCTAGACAAGTCTTGCCTTGCTCCGGCAGCGGTAAACCGGCAGCGCCGTCCATTATCAGTACACAATATTTCATGCAGTTATTCCTATTAGCCGTATTCTTTTAACAACATCACACCAATTGTAGTGCTTTTCTGATATCATCGGCAATCATTCATATGTCACATATATCACTGCCCTTGCTTACGGCGCCGGTTATCTTTATAATGGGAAGTTACGGGGCGTAGCGCAGCCTGGTTTAGCGCGCAGCGTTCGGGACGCTGAGGTCGGAGGTTCAAATCCTCTCGCCCCGACCACTAATTTTCATTCGAGTATATAAATACATTTATTCACGGGGCGGATCACCGTCAGATCCGCCGGATGGATTTAAGAAGATTTTACCCGGTTTACCGGGTAGCGGCGTCAACCAATCCGGACTGCTTCGTGGATATAATAATCTTGCTTGCCAATGGATAGCGAAATCCTCAGCTTTTACATCGGGGTAGCGTTTGGTCATTCCCTCTACCATCTCCAGAGCATTTTTTGCCGAGTTGTATACTTCTTCATAGTTGTCCAGATATCTAAGCGACCAATCGATGCACTCTGTATATGAACGCGAGCTCTTAGCTTGTACCTCTTCCAGAAGGCGAACCCTGGCATCATCACAATGGCCGGGAATTATGATACGCGCATTAAAATCCCTTAAGTGCTTTATCGAATTACGCCACTTGACCCGCCGCTTTACGTTGCTCTCTATCGGCCACAAATGGCAATCATGAAAAGCAACATCTGTGGCACAAGCTACTTTGATCGACGGGATCCAGACCACGGAGTTGTTGACACTGTCGCCATCCCAGTTATCAGAGACTAATATTTCTTCATCTTCAAGGATTAGGCGTGGTTCTTTTAGTGGTTTGGGGATGGTCGTTTTGCTGGGGATATCATCCGGTCCGAAGCGGTCAATGGCCCATAACTCGATCTTGTCTGCCGAAGTAGCAATGATATCTTTCACTACACTGGGTAGAGCAACGATCCTGGTTTTCGGAAAGGCGTTCTTCAGTACCTGCAAGCCAAAATGGTGATCGGGATGGAAATGTGAGACGTAGATATGAGTAAGGTTCTTCCGCATGGGGATAATGTCAGCTATCATCCGATGGGTATCGCTAAGGAGTTGGGAGGCATCGATCAAAATCGCGTCTCTTTTACCGTATATAAGGGTAGAATTACTGTTAAAGCCAAGGTAACTATGGAGAAAAACCTTAAACTTTAAAGCCAAGTATTTGCCTCCCTTTCCATCGGCGGTTGATATTTTAAACAACGACCCACAACATTTCCATCACCATAATCGCTTTCAGATCAATTTGCATGTTAGTCATTGATTCGAAAAATATCAACTCAACCAAATTATGCATACCAGATTATTGTGTACTATAAGTAAAGTATAATTCCTTTTGATAGATTTGTAGTCGATAGTTAGGAAAATGTAAGCTGACTTAATTCTGAATAAACGGTGAAGGGGTTTTAGATGGATATTATTGAAGCTATCCGCACCCGCCGCAGCATCCGCCAGTTCAAGTCTGATGAAGTACCCAAAGAAGTATTGACCCAATTGATCGATATCAGCCGATGGTCGCCATCGGGCAGCAATACCCAACCATGGGAATTTGCCATCCTCGGCGGAAAGACTCTGGAGGAAGTTAACAAAGACATTATCAACCGCAGAAAAGATTCTCCCGGGCATCCTGATATTCCATACCCTCCCATGCCTGAGCCTTACCGCACACGCCAGAAAGAGGTACTTCAGACGATGAATGCCTATCAGCATCCTCGAGATGCCCAGGGCCTTCGGAAGAAAAATGAAGCTGACCGTAATACAGACGGTGTCTTTTTCGGAGCCCCTGATGCCATAATCGTTTACACGGATCGGGAAATTTGCCCAAGAGCTTTCCTGGGTTTAGGTATGATTGCCCAGACGATTTCTTTAGCTGCGCTCCATTTCGGCCTGGCTACCTGTATCATGTCCATGGTTACATACTGGCCTGAGGTTTACAGGGAAAAGAATATTATCCCCGAAAATAAACTCATTGCATTTGGAATAGTAGTTGGGTATCCGGATATGGAAGCTAGCGTCAATAATTTTCCTCGCACTCGCGAACCTGTAGATTCATTTACTCACTGGTATGGAATATAGAGAGTTGCGGCTTCACCATGGTAATCCGCTAAGCAGTTTGATTTGCCGTTAACCGGATGATTTGCGTTTTTTGATCCATTCCCATACTAGATAAATGATCAACGATAAACCCAGGACCAGATTAAGCCAGGATATCGGATAAAAAACCGTACCTCGGACAATGAAAAGATGAGTACTCTGGAGGGTATCCCCATAAATCCTTAATACTGCAAAATTGCCTATTAGTACCAGGGAAACAATAATCATAAACAGGCGAAGTATAACTTTCATTTATTCATTTATCCCTTCTCTCCTTCAATCTATAGAACTTATTTGGTAATAATGTCAATATCAGTACGTTGAGGTCGGGTGTTCAAATCCACTCGCCCCGGTTAAATTAATTCTATCGAAAGTTCTTATAATTGTTCATTGAGTATTCTACCAGTTACTAAATGCTGAGGAAAAACCTACCCATCAGGTTATCGGAGCTATACAAATCCCAGGTATTATTTTTCAACTAAAGGATTCTCTAGTAGGGGTGCGTATACCCGATTCGAGATATTGATAGCGTAATAGCGAAGGGAATATAATCAGGTACGTTTCTTCAGGGCCGGGGGAAAATTGCCCACATTTTCCTGAAATTATGATTATCAGGGTTTGTGCTTGATACTCGGTGTAACTAACAGGACAAGATAAAAAAAATATATGAACGTAAAAAATAGGGACTTTTAAATGGAGTGTGAATAAGTATGGACGTTATTAAAACAGACACCGGTTATGTTTCCGGTACAGTAATCGGAAAACCAGGAAAGGAAGTGAGGGTTTTCCGTGGTATTCCATACGCTGCCCCGCCTGTCGGGAGACTCCGCTGGAGGCCGCCTCAATCGGTAGCCCCATGGGAAGAGATCCGTGAATGTACAAAGTATAGTATCCAGGCCGCTCAGTATCCCGATAAAAACATGCCCGAAGAAGTTCAGAAGGAACAATCTAGTGAAGATTGTCTCTACCTGAATGTTAACACGCCGGCTAAAAATGATACCGAAAAGCTACCAGTGATGGTCTGGTTGCACGGTGGCGGGTTACGGTATGGCAGCGGAAACTGGCATATCTATAACAGCCCCGGGCTGCCGCAGCACGGTGTCATCCTGGTAACCGTGAACAGCAGGCTCGGAGAAATGGGGTTGCTGGCTCATCCCCTGCTGACAAAGGAATCGCCGCAGCACTCTTCCGGAAACTATATGTTCCTCGACATAATAGCCGCCCTGAAATGGATCAAGAGGAACATCGCCGCGTTTGGAGGTGATCCGGATAATGTCACCATCTTCGGTGAGTCTGGAGGCGGGGACAAGGTCGTCTGCATGCTTACTTCCCCTCTGGCAAAAGGCCTCTTCCACAAGGCCATTTGCGAGAGCGGTGGCAGTCATGCTTTTGCAGTCCCGTTAAAAGAGATGGAAGGATACGGCCGTAAATTGTTTGCCCGGCTTGGCGTAAATAAAAAGGCCGATCCCCTGGCCGCTGCCCGGGCAATTCCGTGTGAAAAAATCATTGAGGTCAGCCAGGCCATGAACGAAGAAACCGGAGGAGCTGCTGTTTTCGACGGCCCCTGGAATATTGCCACCGACGGGTGGTTCCTGCCTAACACTCCCTATAATATCCTTGACAGGTACGAACAAAATTCCGTACCGATGATCACTTGCACCAACCTCGGTGAACTTACCGGTCCCGGACTGGTGTATGCGCCCGATATAATTCCCGCTTATATGAAGATTATTGCCGCGGCAAATCAAACCGGGAAAAAGGGATATATTGCAGTATTCGACCAGGTGCCGCGCAATTTCCGTGAGGAAGGCGGGGTCTCAGCCCACGCCATGGAGATACATTATGTATTTGGTGATGTCGACTTTCCCGGCCAATGGGAATCCCTCCAGTTCATGTACAAAGCAGCCGGAGCAAAATCAGATATGCCGGTGATTACGGATGCCGAGAGAAAGGTGTCCGAAGAGATGATGCAGATGTGGACGGCGTTTGCTCGAACAGGAAACCCGAGTGTAAAAGGCCTAATTAACTGGCCGGCCTATAACGAAACCACAGAACGGTATCTGTATATCGTTGAACCCTTGCAGGTAAAATCTGGTTTCTCCCGGCTCCTTAAGTAACTATTATTATGTTATTACCAGGATAAAAAAGGGGGTTGATTATGTCTGCCTCAAAATATGCTAAATACGTTGTTCAGCAACTAAAAGCACCTTTTTCGGCGGAGACAAATGCCGCGTACTCAAAAGTTGCCACGAGGATCCTATGGATCGATGAAAATGTGGTCCCGGGAGCCTTCCAGATGAGTTGTTCATGGTACCTTAAACCGATCCTGAAAGGTCCACCGACTCATACTCATGAGGCTAGCGAAATCCTTGGTTTTTTCGGTAATGACCCCGACGACCCATATAACCTGCACGGAGAGGTCGAGATATGGTTGGGGGACCAGAAGTTTACCATCGATAGAACTGCCATGGTGTTCATTCCCGGCGGGTTAAAGCACTGCCCGCTTCTTATAAAGCGTATCGAAAGGCCCATCTTCCATTTCTCCGTCACGACCGGCAGCCATTGGGACACAGCATCATTAAAAGAGACGCATAAACCGGAATCCGATTACAGTAAAAACATCGTCACAGAACTTAAGGCCCCGGTCTTCAAACCGGAGTTTGTTGAAGCCTATAAAAAATTCGCCACCCGTGTTTTGTGGATGGATAAAGACGTTGTCCCGGGTGCTTTCCAGATGAATGTTTCCTGGTACTGTAAACCTGCACATCATGCACCGATGCCTCACACGCACGCAGATGATGAAATCATTGGGTTCTTTGGCGGTGTTGCAGCGGACCCGTACAACCTCAACGGAGAGGTGGAAATGTGGATGGGAGATACGAAAAACATGTTAACGAAAAGTACTTTGCTCTTCGCACCTGCCGGAATGAGCCATTGCCCCCTGATTATCCATCGTACTGACAGGCCGATTCTCCACTTTTCAATAGTCACCGGCGGCACCTATCGTGCAATGAACATAGAGTAAAATAATAACAAAAAGAATGTTTGACCGGGTTAATTGTTTCTTAATAAATATCGATAAATTTTGCTTCATTGTAGCATAATAAACCTGTGACAGAGGCTGAGCAAGGAAAGAGATTAAAAAGTAGTTATCACAAGCATCAAAGCTTACCTGAAGGAGAGGAAAACACTGGATTGTTGCTAAGTAGTTTAGCCAGGGATCTAGACGATGGATGATATCACCAATAAAACATTGACAAGGATAAAAAATAACAATCCGCAAATCCTCGTTGTGAAATTCGATACAGTACTTGCCGATAGTATTCTCCGGTTGGCAGGTTCACTAGCACAAATAGTCGAAGCCAGGGATGAAATGGATGCATTGGAAAGTATAAGAACAAACCGTCCGGATATTGTAATAATTATTGGCGACGAAAATATTAACAGTTACGCCGGTTTTTATCATGAAATAAGGAGTGGTTGGATATCACGGCATAGTTCGGTATTACTGATACTTCGCAGTAATGAGTCATCGATCCAACTATTTGACGATGAATACCTGGATAAGGAACTGGCAGCCAGACCCAAAGAACCACCTCCTCATATACCAATTAATCAAATTAATAACAACCTGCAAAATATCATCGAAGAAAAGCTGGAGGCCCGGCAGAACCGGTTAAAAAAATCACTTGAAACTAAGAACGGCTTCTGTGTGATATGGGAACAGATTCCCGGACTCGGCTCTTTTGAAAAACGGCAGGAAACAATCCTCAATAATGCCCGTAAAGCCGGCCAGGGGGGCAGGGTTTGTGCCATAAGCGTTACCGATAATCCGGGGGGCAACCCGGGTATCGCCAACGAAGTCCTATCGAGCGAAATCAGGAAGCTGGGCGTCGACCCGCTTGTCCATATCGCATTTCGCGACCGGAGCCGGAACCAATGCGAAAGTCTTTTATACCAGTTGGCCGCAATGGATATAAGTAACTTGCTCGTCCTGACAGGTGATTATCCCTCAAACCGGGCTTACGCAGGTACTTCACGGCCTGTTTTCGATCTGGATTCGGTTACCGGCCTCCGCCTGATTAGAGAAATGAACCGCGGTATGGAACACGAAATCATGGCAAAGAAGACAACCCTGGCTCCTACTAGTTTCTTTCCCGGCGTGGCTTTCTCACCGTTTAAACAGGAAAAAGCTGAAGTCACCGGACAATATGCGAAATTACGGAAAAAAATTGAAGCAGGAGCCCAGTTTATCATAACTCAAATAGGCTACGACGCCCGTAAGCTTCACGAACTCCAGGCCTGGTTAAAAGCTGAAGGATTGACGATTCCTACTGTCGCCAGTATATATGTCCTTTCTCCGGCAACCGCTCAAGCCATGAACAAAAACGGCATACCTGGATGTGTAGTTACCGACAAGCTACTTAATAAAATCACGGATGATTTCGCCGACACTGCGATGGGGCGGCAGCGTCAGATCCTAAGCGCAGCGAAATTATATGCGGTTGCAAAAGGCCTTGGCTTTGCCGGTGTCAGCATCAGCGGACAAGGGATATCCTACCAGACAATCGAATCCATCATTACACAAGGACAGGACCTTTTTCCCATCTGGCCATCATTAGTCGGCGAGTTTAGTTTTCCACAAAGGGATGGTTTTTATCCTTTTAAAGCTTCCCAGAAAACCGGCCTTAATGAAAACCTGCCGGTGGCAACAGACAGCCGTCCCCGCCTATCTCCCAACTATTTTCTTTCTAAAATAGTCCATAAAGCTATTTTTGAACCGGGGAGCCCTTTCTTCGGCATAGCGAAAAAACTCGCTTTCCATATCGACCATTCTCAATTTTGGAAGAAGGTATTTAACTCCGGTGAAACGTTAGTGAAAATGGCTCTTTACGGATGCCAGCATTGCGGTGATTGTGCCCTCTTCGAAGTAGCTTACTTATGCCCGGTTTCGCAATGTCCCAAAAATCAGCGTAACGGTCCATGTGGAGGGAGTTACCAGGGGTGGTGTGAGGTTTATCCCAATGAAAGGAAATGTATATGGGTACGTGCCTATTACCGGTTGGGAAATCGCGGCTACCAGGAAAATATCCACAAGGGAATTGTCCCGCCGTGTGATTGGTCTCTTTGGGAAACATCATCATGGTTAAATTACTTTAGTGGCCGTGATCACCTAGGTAAAAAAATAACTACGAATCCACCTATGGACAAGAGAAAATTATCAAACGGCTTTAAACATTAGCATTCAGACGCTGCCATAACCTGATACTTTCATTAACCACCCGTTCAACCGTTAGACCGAATTTCTCATAAAGAACTTCTCCCGGGGCAGAAGCCCCGAACCGGTTAATACCAATGGCTTTTCCGTCCAGCCCAACATACCGTTCCCACCCCATTGTTGAAGCGGCTTCGATAGATAACCGAGCCCTGATATGAGGAGGGAGGATTTCAGTACGGTATTCTTCCGGCTGGCTGTCGAACAGTTCCCAGGAAGGAAGAGATACAACCCTGGCAGCAATACCTTTTTCTTGTAGAAGCATACCTGCCCTTAAGGCAATTTGTACTTCAGAACCACTAGCCATAATTATCAGGTTTGGCGTCTCGTTTGCCTGCCAGAGTATGTAACCGCCACGCTTAACACCGGCTGCCGGAGCCAATGTCGTACGGTCGAGAATCAGTAGATCCTGGCGTGATAATATCAGCGCCGTCGGGCCATGGCGACGTTCTATTGCGATTTTCCAGGCCTCGGCGGTCTCGGTTGCATCTGCCGGGCGGACCGTGACAAGGTTAGGGATTGCCCTTAATGCTGCCAGTTGTTCGACCGGTTGATGGGTCGGCCCATCCTGTCCTAAACCTATGGAGTCATGTGTAAATATATATATTACCCGGATGCCCATCATAGCGGCCAAACGCATCGGTGGTTTCATATAATCGGAAAAAATTAGAAAAGTGCCCGTAAAAGGAATTAGCCCGCCATGGAGTGCCATCCCGCTGGATATTGCGCCCATGGCATGCTCACGAATGCCATAATGTAAATTGCGGTCGAATTTATCATGAAACCCGCTGAATTGTTCTGTTAAAGTAGTTTTTGTAGAAGGGGCAAGGTCGGCTGACCCACCAACAAAGGCATGTACCTTTTTTACGATTTCATTCATTATCTTCCCTGATGCCACCCTGGTAGCCATCGGTTTTTGAATATCTGAAAATAGGGCATCGATATTTTGAGACCATCCCCCGGGTAAATCCCCTTTTAAGTCTGATTCCAAAATTGCAGCCTCGAGGGGAAAGGCGGTCTTGTATTCTTCCAGTTTTCTTTCCCAATCCTGCTGGTGTTGTAAACCCCTTTTGACTGCTTCCCGGCAATGTGCCACAACTCCCGGCAGTACAGTAAAAGCTTCTTTATCCTCCCATCCGAGGTTTTTTTTAGTTAAACGAGCCTCCTCCTCACCTAAAGGTTCGCCGTGAACGATTGCCCGCCCTGCCCGGTTCGGGCTGCCATAACCGATCACAGTACGGCAGATAATCAATTTCGGGTGATCGTGCTCGTTCCGGGCTTCTTTCAGCGCTGAATCTATAGCGTCAACATCCATACCGTCAACCGGACCGATAACATGCCAACCAAAAGCCTTGAATCTTAGTTTTATATCTTCGTTGATAGTTAAGTCCGTACTGCCCTCAATAGAAATATGATTATCGTCATATAGATAGATCAAACGGGTAAGTTTTAGTTTACCGGCAATTGAGGCTGCTTCTGATGAAATCCCTTCCATGATATCCCCATCGGAAACAATTCCATAGGTATAGTGACTAAAAATCTCAAATCCCGGGCGGTTAAAGTTATCTGCCAGCCATTTTTCAGCAATAGCCATGCCAACCCCATTCGCGAAACCTTGACCTAAGGGACCGGTCGTTGTTTCCACACCGGGAACTAGTCCATACTCCGGATGCCCCGGGGTACGACTCCCCCATTGACGAAAATTCTTGATATCATCCAGAGTAAGGCCATATCCGGTCAGGTATAACAAGGAATAGAGTAACATCGAGGCATGTCCGCAAGAGAGAACGAACCGGTCTCTATCCGGCCACTTGGGATTATGGGGATTATGCTTTAGAAAGCGATCCCATAGAACATAAGCCATTGCCGCAGCACCCATCGGTGTTCCCGGATGGCCTGATTTTGCTTTCTCGATGGCATCAATAGAAAGAAAACGTATGGTATCGATACACAGTTCATCAAGGTTCTTTTCCGGCATCAAATATCCTCCCGACTAAATATAGACGAATCCCGACGCAAGTTCTTCAGGATAATACGCATATTTCAAGGGTAATAACCCTCAGCAGTTGCAGCAGATAATTGCTATGAGTCAGTTATATGTAATCCAGGAAACTTATCTACCAATTATTATGAGTTCATACATAAGACCATCTATAATTAAACTGTACAGAAGTAAAGAAACTAATGAATTATACTCATGTTTAGGGGTTGAAAGAAACGTTATCTGTTGCGATAACTAGATGATTTGGAAAGGAGACTTGAAATGACGAGCATCCATGTTCCGGGAAAACAAACACATAAGGTAATGCTCTATGCCCTCAGTACCTGTGGGTGGTGTCGAAAAACAAGGCAGCTTCTGGAAGAATTGGGAGTAGCATATGACTATGAATATGTCGACCTCTTGACCGGACAAGAACAAAAATCATCGATTGAAATTGTCACTAAATGGAATCCTGCATGCAATTTTCCTACTATGGTAATCGATAATAAAAAATGTATTGTCGGGTTTAAAGAAACTGATATCAAGGAAGCGTTAAAACAATGAACGATAAGGAAATTTCTCAAGAATTGGTGAATCAGTTATATGAAAAGCTAAAAAAGGAAGCTGAAGCCAGTGGCTACCATCTCAATCCCGATGAAGAATCTACCAGGGAGTTAATTACTAGCCTGCTAATCAATGAAAAAAGATATGGTTATCAAGCTTGCCCATGCCGCCTGGCGTCGGGTGAAAAGAGTAGTGATTCGGATATCATTTGCCCTTGTTATTATCGTGATCCCGATCTCGCAGAGTACGGAGTTTGTTATTGTGCTCTTTATGTCTCGCAATCGGTTATGGCAGAATCCCGAAAAGTGACCAGTATCCCGGAAAGACGGCCGCCTCCTGGGCAAAGAGAAAATACCATTACCATAAATGAAAATAATCTACCTCGTCTTAAATACCCGGTATGGCGCTGCCGGGTTTGCGGATACCTTTGCGCCCGGGAAAAGCCGCCTGAAGTCTGTCCGATTTGTAAAGCTAAAAATGAACGATTTGAACAGTTTATGTAGGAGAAACCCTTACTCAGTGATTCACTAACCTGAAAAAGCTGTAAAAAGACACGTAATTGCATTTTTCGTAATAAACAAATACCGGGAATATTTTCAGATTTTTCCGGGCTAATAGATATAGCCTGCTTCTTCATTGTAGGATTCTTCACCATAACCGTACCATTCATCCTCGTAATAGGGTTCTTCCTCATCGCCGTATTCATACCCTTCTTCTTGGTTATAGGGGCTTTCACCATAGCCATACTGTTCCTCTTCTTCCCCCTCCCACAACTCATCCCACCAGTTTGATTCCTCTGCCTCCTCTTCCTCTATCTCTTCATCTTCTTCCCATAATTCGTCCCATAACTCATCCCAGATACCTTCCCCTTCTTCTTCATTTACCTCTTTTTCTTCGCTTTCCTCTTCTTCCTCATACTCCTCTGCGCCGTATTCTTCATCTTCACCATAAATCCAGTCCATCCACCCTTCCGTAACCGCACGATCATAAACAGAATTTGCCCTGTCTACATATTGTGAAGATCCAGCAGCATAAGCTCGTCCTTCTTGTGGAGAACCGGGACCGGTACCCATATAATTGCCAACCTTAATAATAAGTTGATTTAAAGCTTTAATGCCTGCGTTCTCAGCACCGGTCTTATTCCTGATAGGCTGCGACTTGATCCAATCC